>NZ_SLYH01000007.1:0-206561 GCF_004343445.1 Rhizobium sp. PP-CC-3G-465 | reverse complement strand
TCTCCCGATTTGACCCGCATCAGCTCCAGGAACCATTGCGGCCGGCCGACACCGGGAACCGGCAGCGCCACCGACGGCAGCACGCTGACCCGCCACCGCGTGCTGGATGCCGTCGGCTGGCCGAAGTCATTGGCCTCCGTCTGCCGTCGCCATCGCCGCACCACGAGACCGAGCGTCCCGGACTTCTCGGCGGCAAGCTGGAGCCGACGCGAGGCGGTCATTGGCAGGCGCACGAGTTCGCCGACCACGGCACCGAGACCGCCATGCGATAGGCCCTCTTCCATCGAAGCCAGCACGTCCTCCTCACGATCGACTTCCACGAAGACCACACGATTGGCATCGAGGCCCACCTGGGCAAGTGCCGGGAAGAACAGGTCCGGCCGCGTGAGGCACCAGACGACCTTGCCTTTCGTGCGGGCCGCGATCCCCGCGGCGAACAAGGCTGCCGCCGCACCGTCGACTGTGCCCGATCCGCCGCCGGCGATCTCGTGCAGCGCGCCACGGGCAAGACCGCCGCCCGGCAGAACGGCGTCGATCGCCAGCACGCCGAAGGGCAGCCAGCCGGCCTGACGCGGAACGCTGCATTCCAGCGTTGCGATCCGGTCGCGAAGCTCGGTGAGAACCTGTGCGCGGGCAGCCGTCATCGATCACGCACTCCTTTCGAGATTTGCGGGTTACAAGCGCGGCATCATGCCGCTTACGAAGCTGATGTTCATGACTTGTTCTTTTCGGGATAGGAGTCAAGTCCGCTTGGAATAGGAAAATAGTCGGAGGCGGACGTTCTGTGAGGAATCCGCTTTTGATTCAGAATGGTAAGTCGCGGACCACCTTCCGGATCATCAACAGGAAATGCGTCGGCCTGTGGAGGAGCGTCGCCGCTCATTCGCATGGAGGCTGTTGCTCGCAAAATCGCGTCCGCGTGCTAGGATCGCCCGACCCGGCCTCTCGACCGGCCATTCCCATGGGAGGAGACAGATGTGCAACCTCTACAACATCACGACGAACCAGGAGGCGATCCGCGCCTTTGCCAATGCTGCCCGTGACATCATCGGCAACATGGAGCCGTCGCTCGATGTCTACCCCGACCGGATGGCGCCGATCGTGCGCAATGCACCCGACGGCGTGCGCGAGCTTGCCTCCGTGCGCTGGGGCATGCCGAGTTCAAGCCAGGCGCTGTACGAGGCCGCGACCAAGCGGGCCGACAAGCTGCGCGCCAAGGGGAAGGACGTCGACTTCGACGCGCTGCTCAAACACGAGCCGGACGGTGGCACGACAAACGTGCGCAATACTGCAAGTCGCCACTGGAAGCGCTGGCTGGGCATCGAGAACCGCTGCGTCGTGCCGCTCACCCGCTTTGCCGAGCCGAACCCGGCCGGTAAAGTCGAAGGCGGACGCACGCCGAATGCCTGGTTTGCCGCCAACGCGAGTGAGCCGCTGATGTTCTTCGCCGGCATCTGGGTCAAGGACTGGACGAGCGTGCGCAAGGTCAAGGAAGGGCTGATCACCGCGGACTATCATGCCTTCCTTACCTGCCCGCCGAATGCGGTCGTCGGGCCGATCCACCCGAAGGCGATGCCGGTAATCCTGACGACATCGGACGAGGTCGAGGCGTGGCTGACGCTGCCTTGGGCAGAGGCGAAGGCGCTGCAGCGTCCATTGCCGGAAGACCGGCTGGTTCTCCTCAATCCTCCTTCTGTTGACCGCGAGCTTGGCTCTGCTGACGCGTTATCGTAGAGATGGCGTTGGCTTTATCGCCTTCGGCCCTTTGCAGTCGCGGCGACATGAACGAGAGCCGCCGTCGATAGCAGTATCGAAGAAACCAGCACCGCCACCGACAGCAGTCCGCGGTTCGTAATTTCGGCCGTCGCACGCAAGCCGCTGTCTTTCTTCACCATTAGCGACACCTCGGCCCGCTGGATATCCCGGCCGCCGAAGGTCGCGCCAATATCATGCCTTTTGGGCCCAATCGGACCACCCGAACGATCTTCGCTCATTTCTCGAGCTTGTCCTCGACCTTGCTTCGGCTGTTGCCTACGGCCTTTACCGCATCTTTGACGCTGTCTTTCGAAACGTCCTCTTTTTTGGCCTCGTAGGCGACTTCGTGATCCTGGCCTGCTGCGACACGGGCTCGGTCCTGGTTTCTTCCGCGAGAGGTCTTGGCCATCTTGTATCTCCGAATATCGAAACATATAGGTAACTTGCTGCGATTTCTGAGGTTCCTTCACTCTCGATCATCAAGATCAATATGGTGTCGGTCGTTCTTTAACCTTTTAATGCTGTCATCGCCTGATGGCGAGCAAACCCCTCAACCGTTCAAGACCAAAGCACCTCAGGACTGAGGCCGAAGCACCGCTTCGCAGCCAACGGCGAAACGCTCGTGATCCCGCACAGCCTCAGTTGCCGCTCGACCTCATGCCGGAGCGGATCGAACCGTGCCTTGCCTTATTGACAGCCAAGCCACCTAAAGGACCGGACTGGGCCTACGAGGTGAAATGGGACGGCTATCGCGTCCACGTCCACAGCGAGCTCGGAGGTAACATCCGCATACTGACCCGTGGTGGCCATGACTGGACACATCGGTTTCCAGCAATCGAAAAAGCCGCGCTTGAACTTGGTCCGGCGACCATGATCCTCGATGGGGAGGTCGTCGTCCTCGACGAGCAGGGTCGCAGCGACTTCAACGCTCTCGTCGCGTCGCTCGGCGGCCGCGGAGGTAAAAAGGTCGCGACGGACACGGTGCTGTACGCGTTCGACCTGCTCTACCTCGACGGCCACGACCTATCCAAGCTCTCACTCGAGGAGCGCCGAATGCTTCTCGATCCGCTTCTCGAAAAGGCAGCCGGCGCTATCAGGCTTTCCGAGATGCTCGTTACCGACGGAGCGGCCCTGTTTGCGACAGCATGCGAACTGGGCCTTGAAGGCATTGTCGCAAAGCGATTAGACGCCCCGTACAGGTCAGGACGTGGTGGCGAGTGGAGGAAGATCAAATGCGTCCAGTCGGACACCTTCGTCGTAGTCGGCTATGAACCCTCGACCTCGTCGCCCGGCGCAATCGCCAGCTTGCTGCTCGGTGCTCGCAAGGGTGATGCGCTGGTTTATGTCGGCTCCGTAGGGACGGGTTTTACGGACAGGGATGCACGCGAACTGATGGACAGACTAAATGCGATGCGCACGAAGCGGCCAGCCGTCGCCGTGAAGGGAAAGTCCCTGGTGTTCGTAGAACCGATACTCGCAGCCGAGATTGAATACCGTGCCTGGACGGGCGACGGGAAACTTCGTCACGCGAGCTACAAGGGTCTGCGAGATGCCGAGGATACCACCGACGTGTACATTTTCGAAGGTTGACGTTACGGGAGCGCATTAGCGCCGTCTCTTGCCGACAGGGAGTTTCTAGGGCTTAGATCGATGTTTGAGGCGGTGACCTACGGCCGCTTGGCGCCTCCCTTTCCGCCATTCACAGAGGAGCCAGTCTTCCCGAGAGCGGACGCGGTTACGGTAGCGGGTTGAAGTTAACCAATGTCCAAGGACATCTGCTTCTCACTGTATTTTTGACCGACTGTATATTTTGGGTCTTCCAAAGCACCGTCAGGCATTGACGTCGTGAAAATAATTTGGTGTTCAACCTTCATTTCTTGGCTCCATTTCAATATAACGCGTTGGAAGTTGTGGCTTCGCGCCTCGGTCATCCCTTTATCTTCGATGTTGTCCAAGAGCGCGAATCTTGGATACTTCATGCGCTGGTCCAGGCAGGAGGCGAACACCAGTGCCAAGTGAAAAGCGTTTTTGATGATAGTGGCGGAGCTTGCTGAGTAGCCGCGCTTGTCATTGACTACGATATCGTTGTCACCGAAGTTGAATCTCACCCCGAATTCATCGACAGGCTCTATATCACTCGGTAAGTCGTCCTCAAGTATTTTAGCCGTCAATCGCGATATCAGACCATATATAGACGCCTGCCGCTTCTCTCGGGCCGCTATCCAGCCTGCAATATCCCGCTTCAGGTTCGTCAGCGTGTCGTTGAGCTTTTCCTTCCGCTGGGCAAGCTCGGTCACCTCGGCTGCCAGACGGCGTTCGCGCTCCAGATCGACAAGCTCCCTGTCGAGATATCCGACCGATCGGGTCAGCTCCTCGATCTTTGCGTCGGCTTCGGTTAGATAGTGTCGCGATCGTGTCAGGAGTTCTTCGGAAAGGGTATTGCGTACCCGATACATCCCGCTGAGCTGAGCCTTAAGAGCAGCGCGGTCCGTTTCTCGCGTTACCTGAAGGGACCTCGATTCCTTAAGCTGCATTTCCACCTCGTTGCGCAAACGTGCATACCGAGACTGATTATAGGTCTCATCGAGGCCCGTCTTGCAAAGATGGCATTGATGACCGTCCGGAGACGGCTCGACCGAAGAAAGGCAACTGGGGCAGAAGGAAAAAACGAAAGGTGCAAGCGACTCTCCAGTCGCCTGCGATTGGTCTATCTGCTTCAGGTTCTTTTCAAGGTCCGAGATCAAAAGAGCGGCGTCTTCGATCGCAAGAGCGAGGCGATCGAGACTACGCTGTGTGGCGACCACGTCGCGGCTGACTTTGTCCAGATCACGGCGAAGCGCTTCGATCACGGACGAACTGTCGTCCTCGGCTTGTCCTCGTTCATATCTCGACGCGCGGAGGTTTTCGATCTCCTGGAGGATGGAAACACGCTTGGCTTCGACTTCTTCGGTTCTATTGATGAGATCCGAGAAGTCGAGCTTCTCGTCAACACGCCGAAGGACCTTCAGTAGGGCGGTAAAGGAGCTCGTGACTTCAGAATATTCACGATCAAGCTGTCGAGCCAAGATCTGACTGGGGTAAATGCGATCGTCAAGAACGCCGCAAAGCAGATCGCCGATGGCTTGACGCCTATTCGCGGCATCTCGATCTTCCATTCGGAATATCGCATTCACCGGGGTCATCTGATCCACATACATCAGCCTGAGGAGCTGGTGCATCGTGATATTGGCTTCGTCCGATGGGACTTCGGGCATTGTAAGCGCCGTAAACAGAACCTGGCTGAAGCCCATTCGCTCGAGGTATCGGGAGTAGGGCAACTTCATCCACCCCTCGACCGCACTCGCGTTCGCCTCCTCGAAGGTGCCAAAAAACACCCACATCGGTAACTGGGAAGCTGTCGTCGATATCTCGCGACGCAATGTGACCAGCGAACCGTTGAGTGCAACCTCCGCGAAGGTCTGATCGCACATTCCTGCTTCGCGCTTCCAATCCAGAAGGTTGCCGCCTAGCGCGAAGAAGATGAGGTCCGCAATCGTCGACTTGCCACGGCTGTTTCCATCGCTTCGGATCATGTTGACGCCAGGATGGAATGTCTCGTCGTAGGCGGTTTTTCCGGACTTGGTCACAACCAGCCTGATCAGCCTTAGCGATGGGTCACGTCGGATCATATCGAAACTCCATCAACTTCGACCGCGCTTTTAGGCCCTCTTTGCCAAGCAGTGGGACGGTTGCGATTTTTGTTCCCAGATATCCGGCCAAATCCAGGTCTTCGGGCGTAGCGTGCCTCAGCAATTCATCAGGCACCAGATTCTCCGTACGCTTCACTATGCCCACCTTTAGGGCATCGCCTGAGATCAGCTCTCGGCCAGCCAAGGCGGCGACGATCAGCTTATGCAGACCTTTGGACTGCGCCAGAAACGTCTTCGGAGACGGCAATGTGTTGAACCGGGACGCGGTGCCTGCCAGCTTCCTGCCCTTCACTCCAGCACCTTTCGGAAACTCCAGATCGGCGAGCAGGTATGGAAAGACATAATAGAGATCGACAATCCTTAGGGTATCCGTCGGCATGGATTTGCCTGGTGTGTTTTCCAGAATCAGGAGAGCACGGAAGACACCATGGTAGACGTCGAAAGCGGGATGATAAACTAACATCAGTCCCACCTAATGTGGCAGTTGCCGGTCAGGAAATAGATCATGCCGCGGACGTAATCTATCGAGACATCCTCAAACTGAGGGCAGTCATCGAGTTCGTTTGCAATGGGTACAGTTATATTTTTCGAGACGGTCTGATCCACCAATGATGCATCCACACCTGCATCGATCAGGTGGCGCACCTGTGAATCGAAACGCTCGTGGATTCTCGCCATCAGCGTCGCCACAATCAGTTGGTATGCCGGCGAAAACTGGTTCGCTTTGATTTCCCCATAGACGTTCTCCTTGAGAGCTTTCGCCAACTGCACTTGTCGCTCCCTGTTCGCCAAGACGAGCTTCGCCTCTAACCCGATCACATCCTCGTTTTCGACCTGTCGGGTGTAGACTTCGAGTTGCCGAATGTAAGAGTTCAAGACCTTGTCTTCAGCAGCTTCCCTCTCCAACCTGGAGAATAGCTTCCGGAAGACGTTGGTGGACTTCGGGACAGGTTGCATATCAGGCGCGGCGTTGTAGATATTGACGTCACCACCGTTCGCATAGACGTCTTTGCCGCCCATGTGGCCGCCGACCTTATTCTTGGTCTGTGATGTGGTCAGGCCATTCGAAGGCATCGGAACAACGCTCAACGCAGTCCCAGCTAGAATGCTTGGCTCATCCTGATCGTCTTCGATGGCCGTCAGTCTCTCGTCACATGGGTATCGCGGCCGGACAGGTTTCCGCCGACCTTGTTACCGCTTTGATTGACGGCTCCCTGGCTGTTCCGGGCCACCGAGGTCACGGAGTTTTTCCGTTTGCTTGAATCGAAGCGAATTTTGATGACAACGCCTGCCCCTAGTCCCGCTAAGAACGTTATGATGTGCCCGATTATGTCCTGCATACTCACCCCCCAATATTCAACCCACGATTAACATCCGAGTTGTCAGGCCGCAATACTGAGGTTGTCTGAAGTGCTGCCTGACCGTCTATAGGTATCGCGAGAGTGTCAGCCTGACTGCGCGCAGCATTGATGGGATACTCAGCCGCAGCGAACGATGATGGCGCACAAATCCCATCTAACCAACCCTAATAGCACTGCCTTCCGAAATTTAGCGGTAGTAGGCGTCCAAACACGGATGGCCGTTAAAGGTAATGCCGCACGCGGAAGCAGACCGTCCGCCCACGGCCCCTTTGCGGAAATGATTTCCGCTATGCGCCATCATCTCCGACATTAGAGCGGTGATGGCGCCTACCTGAAAGCAGTCATCCCGCCGGCGGGGGCTCACGTCGCCTCTGCGCCGCCAACAGCGGCCATGTCGCCCTAAGCAGACATCCGATATCAGGGAAGGATGCTGGCCACTACGGCTGACAGCACAGCAGTGGCGCCAACGGCCTTAGATTCGCGAGACATTCACTGGAAGCACAAGCGCACTGATGATGAGGTAATATCGCTAACCGGATCGCGACGATTGACAAAATCCATGTATCCAGTAATACAGATACATGGAATCAGAGAAAGCCATCGCGGCACTTGCCGCCCTTGCCCAATCCACCCGCCTCGACACCTTCCGGCTGCTGGTCCGCCATGAACCGGAGGGCGTACCCGCCGGTGAACTTGCCCGCCTGCTCGGCGTGCCGCAGAACACCATGTCGGCCCACCTCGCGATCCTGTCGCGCGCTGGGCTGATCAAAGGCGAGCGCCATAGCCGCTCGATAATCTACCGCGCCGAGATCGACGCCCTTCGCGACCTGACCCTCTACCTGGTCAAGGACTGCTGCGGCGGCAGCGCTGAACTATGCGCGCCTATCATCACCGCTCTCACCCCCTGCTGCGACCCGTCCGCTCCGGAGAACCTGCAATGACCACCGACCGCGTCTACAACGTGCTGTTCCTGTGCACCGGCAATTCCGCCCGCTCGATCATTGCCGAGTCCATCCTCAACGGCGAAGGGAAAGGGCGCTTCAAGGCCTATTCGGCCGGAAGCCAGCCCAAAGGCCAGGTGCACCCGCTGGCCCTCGATACACTGCGCGCCCTCGGCTACGAGTCCACCGGCTTCCGCTCAAAGACCTGGGACGAGTTCGCCGAACCCGGCGCACCGCAGATGGATTTCATATTCACCGTCTGCGACAACGCCGCTGGCGAAGCCTGCCCGGTGTGGCTCGGCCACCCGATGACCGCTCACTGGGGCGTCGAGGACCCGGCCGCCGTGGAAGGCACCGAGATCGAGAAGGGCCAGGCATTCTCCAAGGCCGCGCGCTTCCTCAAGAACCGGATCTCGGCGTTCCTGAGCCTGCCGCTGACGTCGATCGACAAGCTGGCGCTGGAAACCCGCCTGCGCGAGATCGGCGCACTCGAAGGCAGCACCCGTCCGCAAGGGCAGGTCGCCTGATGTCTACGTTCGAACGCTACCTGACCCTGTGGGTCGCCCTCTGCATCATCGTTGGCATCGGCCTCGGGCACCTCATGCCCGGCGTGTTCCAAGCCATCGGTGCGGCCGAAGTCGCCAAGGTCAACCTGCCGGTAGCGGTGCTGATCTGGCTGATGATCATTCCCATGTTGCTCAAGATCGACTTTGCCTCACTGGCGCAGGTCGGCCGCCATTGGCGGGGCATCGGCGTCACGCTGTTCATCAACTGGGCTGTCAAGCCGTTCTCGATGGCGCTGCTCGGCTGGCTGTTCATCGGCTGGCTGTTCCGGCCGTACCTGCCGGAAACCCAGATCGACAGCTACATCGCGGGCTTGATTATCCTTGCGGCGGCGCCCTGCACGGCCATGGTGTTCGTTTGGTCGAACCTCACTAAGGGCGAGCCGCACTTCACGCTGAGCCAGGTGGCGCTCAACGATGCGATCATGGTGGTCGCGTTTGCCCCGATCGTTGCATTGCTGCTGGGACTTTCCGCCATCACCGTACCGTGGGATACGCTGATCCTCTCGGTGGTGCTTTATATCGTTCTGCCCGTGATCGTGGCCCAGCTCCTGCGCCGCAGCACCGATGTCGATCGCATGGCCGGTCGGCTGCAGCCGGTCTCGCTGGTGGCCCTGCTGTCCACGCTCGTGCTGCTGTTCGGCTTTCAGGGCGAGCAGATTATCGCGCAGCCCACCGTCATCGCGCTTCTCGCCGTGCCGATCCTGATCCAGGTCTACTCCAATTCCGGACTTGCCTATCTGCTGAACCGCGTGAGCGGTGAGGAGCATTGCGTGGCCGGTCCCTCGGCGCTGATCGGGGCTTCGAACTTCTTCGAGCTGGCAGTGGCTGCCGCCATCAGCCTGTTCGGGTTCACCTCCGGGGCAGCGCTCGCCACCGTCGTCGGCGTCCTTGTCGAGGTGCCGGTGATGCTGTCGGTGGTCTGGATCGTTAACCGCAGCAAGAACTGGTACGAGCGCGGCGCCGCCGTCCGGACCAACGCCATCAGAAAGGCCTGATACCATGGACGTCACCATCTACCACAACCCCGCCTGCGGCACGTCGCGCAACACGCTGGAGATGATCCGCAATGCCGGCATCGAGCCGACGGTCATCGAATATGTGAAGCATCCACCATCGAAAGCGACGCTGGCAACCATGATTGCGGATGCGGGCCTCACCGTGCGTGAAGCCCTCCGTGAGAAGGGTACGCCCTATGCGGATCTTGGCCTCGACAACCCGGACCTCTCCGACAACCAGTTGCTCGATGCCATGCTGAAGGACCCGATCCTGATCAACCGCCCCTTCGTTGTTACACCCCTTGGCACACGCCTGTCGCGTCCCTCCGAGGTGGTGCTCGACATCCTGCCGGACACCCACAAGGGTCCCTTCACCAAGGAAGACGGCGAGCAGGTCCTCGATGCGGAGGGCAAGCGCATTGGCTGATCTGCCTGCCCTCGACCGTGACCACCTGCGCCAGCCGGACCTCGACGCGCTGCGACCGCCATTTTCGACCCACAAGCCTCGTATCCTGATCCTCTACGGCTCGCTGCGCACCGTATCGTACAGCCGTCTGCTGGCGTTCGAGGCGGGCAGGCTGCTGGAGGAGCTGGGCTGCGAAGTGCGGATCTTCGATCCCACAGACCTGCCGCTGCCCGATGCCGCGCCGGTCACTCATCCCAAGGTTCAGGAGCTGCGCGACCTGACGCAATGGTCGGAAGGCCATGTCTGGATCTCGCCGGAACGCCATGGCGCCATGACGGGCATCATGAAGGCGCAGATCGACTGGATTCCGCTGGCGGTCGGCTCGATCCGCCCGACGCAGGGCAAGACGCTCGCGGTGATGCAGGTGTCCGGCGGATCCCAGTCGTTCAACACGGTCAACCACCTGCGCGTGCTCGGCCGCTGGATGCGGATGATCACCATCCCCAACCAGTCCTCGGTTGCCAAGGCCTTCCAAGAGTTCGACGCGGACGGCCGCATGAAGCCCTCGTCCTATTTCGACCGGGTCGTCGACGTGTGCGAGGAGCTGGTCAAGTTTACATGGCTGACCCGCGACGCATCCGCCTATCTCACCGATCGTTACAGCGAGCGCAAGGAAACCGCCGAGAAGCTGGAGCAGCGCGTGAGCCTCGCGTCCATATGACCGCACGGCTGCCGGTTGCGGCCATTTTGGCACTCGGTGTCACCCAGATCATCGGTTACGGCACCCTCTATTACAGCTTCAGCATCCTGGCGCCGGACATGGGCGCCAGCTTCGGCTGGTCGAAGGAGTGGATCTTCGGCGCGCTTTCGGTTGCCCTGCTGATCGGCGGGTTCACCGCGCCATGGCTCGGCAGCCTGATCGACCGCGCTGGCGCGGGTGTGCTGATGACCATCGGCTCGGCTGTCGCCGCTGCCGCCTTGGTTGCCTGCGCATATGCGCCCGGCAGAACCACCTATGTCGCGGCCCTGATCGGCATCGAGGTTGCCGCAAACCTCGTCCAGTACGGGGCCGCCTTTGCGCTCCTGGTTCAGCTTCAGCCGACCGTGGCCCAACGCAGCATCACCTACCTGACTCTAATCGCGGGTTTCGCCTCCACACTGTTCTGGCCGCTCACCTCGAGCCTGCACACGCACCTCTCGTGGCAGAACGTCTATCTGGTCTTTGCAGGCCTCAACCTGCTGGTCTGCCTGCCGCTGCATGCCTGGCTGGCAACGAGGGTGACTCACAGTCGCAAGCAGGCCGCATCATCCCCGACCGAGCCGGTGCTCGGCACACTGCCTCTGGAACGCAGGCGCTCGGGATTCCTATTCATGACCACGGCCTTCGCCCTGCAATACCTCGCGGGCGCAGCCGTGCTGGTGCACATGGTGCCGCTGCTGGCCGGACTAGGGCTCGGCGCAAGCGCCGCCATCGTCGGCACTCTCTTCGGTCCGTCGCAGGTGGCGAGCCGCCTGATCAATATGGTGTTCGGCAAGCGCCTCAACGCCCTGCATCTTGCCCTGATCTCGTCGGCCTTGATTCCGGTCAGCGCGGTGATCCTGATCCTGAGTGCTCCCTCGATACCCGGTGCCATGGTTTTTGCCGTCATCTTCGGCATGGGCAATGGCTTGCTGAGCATCGTGTCCGGCACCCTGCCGCTGGCGCTGTTCGGCAGTGAAGGCTACGGCAAGCTTCAGGGTAGGATGATGGCGGCCCGCCTGGTGGCTTCGGCACTTGCGCCCTTCGCACTTGCCCTCACGATGGAGTGGTTCGGCATCCGTGTTTCGGTGGGCGGGATCATTGTATTGGCGCTACTGGCAGTTGCCGCCTTTACAACTCTGTTCCGCTTCCAACGGCAAGCCTGATCGAACCGAAGCTGAATCCATCGTTTATGACGACCACAAGGTTCCGGTTTGCCCGGAGGCGGCGTCGGCTTCGCGCCCTCATTTCAGCCATCCACCGGGCCTCGGCCGAATACCGAAAGCAGATCTTCTTTTTTGGTCGGTGCTACTGCCGAAATGGGGTGGTTTTCCGCCTGTCCGCTTACTGCTGCTACTCGTAGATAGCTGACATTCAGTTGCTCCCGACGGGTTCGGCGACACCCAAATTTGAGTCCAATCATCGGCCCCAGAGACAGCGCCATACGCAGCGAACATGCCACCAAGCCAATTCGGCGCGGACTGTTGCTCGCGGCGAAAATGGCGATTTTGGACCCAGCCGTCTCTAGCGGCTGGCGAGGACCGGGGTAGCCTTGCCCTTCAGACCCTCGACCACAACCAGCCGCGGCTCCTTGCCCGCCGTCGGCTCCCTGGGGGCGCCGATCGTGCGCACCGGGCCGATGCTGGAGGCCATGCCGGCGCCCTTGTCGTTGGTCTTCAGCACCACGACGGGCTCGTCCTCACCTTCGAAGAACATGCCGTATTCGGTCATCGGCTTCAGCTTGGCGACGCTGACGTCGATCGCATCGACGAGCCCGAGATTGCGCGAGACGACCATGCCGGAACCGTCCGCGCCCTCAGGCGCCTTAAGCGATAGCGTCAGGTTCTCTGGACCCGCCTTCAACGGCATGAGGTTCTCGGTGCCCGCGCCCTCAGGCACCGCGCCCGGCACGAAGACAAGGGCCTGCGGGGCCTGACCGATCGGGATCTCGGCCACAACCTTCTGCTCGGCCGTGTCGATCACGTCGACCTTGTCGCCGTTCTCCAGCCCGACGAAGATGCGGCTGCCGTCTTCCGATCCCCAGATGCCGTGCGGTAATGCGCCGACGGGGATGGTCGCGACGAGCTGCGTTGTCTCGCCGGGCTTGTAGACCTTCACGACGTTCTCGCCGCCGATCGTCACGTAAACCAGCGTCTCGCCGTCCACCGTGCCGAAGCCGAGATGGTTAGAGATCGGTCCGCTGTCGATGACCTCCTTCACCTCGAGCGTCCTGGCATCGACGCGCGTGACCTTGCCGACGTCCTTGTGCGTCAGCCAGACGTCGCTGCCGTCAGGGCTCACCTGTACGAAGGGCACGAAGGGCGAGACGACCGGGATCCGCTTCACCAGCGCATGGCTCGCGACGTCGAAGACCTCGAGCACCGGGTTGAACGAGTTGGCGACGAAGGCGAGCTTGCCGTCTCGCGAGAACTTGGTCATGCCGGGGCCGCTTGTCGTCGGGATACGGCCCATCTCCTTGAAGGTCGTGGCATCGATCACCGAGAGGTAGTCCTCGCCGCGCACCGTCGCCCAGACTTCCCTCCCGTCCGGCGTGAAGAAGGCCTCGTGCGGGTTGCGCCCGACATAGGTCGTGCCCTTCACGGCATTGGTCGCCGTGTCGATGAAGGTGACGGAGTTCGTCACCGTCGAGACGACGACGAGCGTCTTGTGGTCCGGCGAAAATCCTAGGCCGTGGACGTTGACCTCGCCCTTGTAGAGGGGGCTCAGAACGTCCGGCCGCGGATTGCCGAGCCGGATCTGGCCCAGAAGCTTGTTTGAGACGGGGTCGATGACCGAGACCGTGTTGGAGTTCTGGTCGGCGGTGTAGACGCGGTCTGAGGCGGCGGGCAGCGCGAAGGCCGATGTCGAGACGAGGAGCGCGGCGGCGAGAATGGCGGTGCGGGTCATGGGGTTGTCTCCGGAACGGGCTTTGGTTTGTTGGCAGATGCGGCGAGCATCGAGCGCATCAGCGTAATCTCGTAGGTCTGTTCGGTGATGATGGACTGCGCGAGGTTGCGGATCGCCGGGTCCCAGGTCGAGCCGAGGACGGCCTTGGCCATGTCGATCGCGCCTTGGTGATGCGGGATCATCTGGGACAGGAAGTCGTGCTCGGGATCCCCGGTCACCGGGGCCGACATCATGCCGGCGTGCATCCTCTCCATCGCCTCCGCGGTCGCTTCGGCATAGTGTGGACCGTCGGGCGTGGCCGGCACCATCGGCGAGTGCTGATGGGCGTGCGCGTCCTGCGCCTCTGCCGAGGAGAGTGACACCCCGGCGAAGGCCAGGGTCAGGAAAAGCGTCTTCAGCATGGAATCACAAGGTCCTCAAAGTACGGGTTCGACAAAAAGACGCTTGCGGAAGCCTTTTATTCCCGTGGCGGCAAAATTTATTCGGGGCGAAGCGCCTGAAGGATTAATCGCCTCCATCGATCGAAATGACCAAAACAACGCGTTGGATCGAACGATTCCCGTTGTGTATGGTCCCCAGCAGGATAAGGACCCCGCCAATGACCTTCGAACAGATGCGTGCCGTCACCCTCGGCCTCCAACCGCTGTCGCGCCTCGACAGCCCGCGCGAGGTCGTGCGCCAGTTCACCCCGAACTGGTTCGCCGCCACGATGGGCACCGGGATCCTGGCAATCGCGCTCTCGCAGTTCCAGGCAGACATGCCGATGCTGCATCCGGTGGCCGAGGGCCTCTGGATGTTCAACATCGCGTTGTTCACACTCTTCGCCGGTCTCTACGCCGCCCGCTGGATCTTCTTCTTCGACGGGGCCAAGCGCATCTTTGGCCATTCCGTCGTGTCGATGTTCTTCGGCTGCATCCCGATGGGCCTCGCCACCATCGTCAACGGCTTCCTGATCTTCGGCCTGCCGCGCTATGGTGAGGTCGCAGTCAGGATCGCAGGGACGCTCTGGTGGATCGACATTGCGATGGCAGCAGCCTGCGGGGTTGCCATCCCCTTCATGATGTTCACCCGGCAGAGCCACTCGATCGACCAGATGACGGCGGTCTGGCTCCTGCCGGTGGTCGCGGCCGAAGTCGCCGCCGTCTCCGGCGGCTTGCTCGCGCCGCATCTCGTCGACCCGCATTCACAGCTCGTGGTGTTGACGCTCTGCTATGCGCTCTGGGCGCTGTCGGTGCCGATCGCGCTCAGCATCCTTGTCGTGCTCCTCCTGCGCATGGCCATCCACAAGCTGCCGCACGCCAACATGGCGGCGTCGAGCTGGCTGGCGCTCGGACCCATCGGCACTGGCGCGCTCGGGCTGATGACGCTGGGCGGCGCGGCACCCGCGATCCTTTCCGCCAACGGGCTGGAGCGTTTCGGCGCGTTTGCGGAAGGGCTCGGCTTCTTCGGCGGTCTGCTCCTTTGGGGTTACGGGCTTTGGTGGCTGGCGATGGCTGTGCTCGTGACGCTGCGCTACCTGCGCGATGGCCTTCCCTTCAACATCGGCTGGTGGGGCTACACGTTCCCGCTTGGTGTCTATGCCGTGACTACGCTGAAGCTCGGCACCCTTTTGCCGATCGCTGCCATCCACGTCTTCGGCACGTTGCTCGTCGCGGTGCTGGCGCTGCTTTGGCTGATCGTCGGCACGAGGACGGTGCGCGGCGCCTGGAGGGGAGATCTCTTTGTCTCGCCCTGCCTCAAGGCCGACTGAGAGAAGGAGGGGCATCCGCCGGCGGTCGGTCGTTGAGGAACGCGGCGACGCCAGCCCGGAACCGGACGGCGCCGCCCTGGGCGGGGTGGCGCACGTAGGTGGCGGGGATACCGAGCCCGTCCGCCGCACGCTGCGCCACCCGGCCGATGCAGAGGATTCGGCGCGGCGCGAAGATCGCGACGATTATCTCCAGCACCTTCCGATGTTCGGCGATCTCGGTCCAGGTGGGCGTCCGGTTGCGCAAGGGCAGAACGCCGCGATGGGGATGGAAGAGCACCGCGTTCCAGAACAGCGGCAGCGGGTCGGGTATCGCGTTCCAGATCTCCAGGGAGGTTCCAGACTCCGGTGTCGGCAGGGTCTCGCGGGTCGCCCGCGCCAGCGGCGGATCGAGGCCGAGCCGCTCCGACAGGTCGGCGAGCCGCCGGTCACCGGTGAACGGCACGCCCGTCCGACGCGCTCCGAAGCGCGAGGGCGCTTCGCCGAGCCAAAGGTCACGGACGCCGCGATCCGCCAACGCGGCGAGATAGCGTTGAAGATTGCGACGGCGAGTCACCGGCGCGTCAGCGTCCTCAATCTCCGCGTCGAACCCGGCATAGGGGTTGAACAGGTTGGCCTTGCCGGGCAGCGCCGCGAGACGCTCGACGATCGCGTCGACTGAATGTCGTCCGGACGTGGTCGATCCATCGATCACGCCGGCGGCACCTTGATCGTCGGCAGCTCGGCGAGAAAGGCGGCGACCGCGCGGCTCGAGTGACGGTCCCTCGCCAACACCGAATAGAACCCGCGCGACGGCAGGTCGAAGGGTAGCGCCACCAGTGTCCCCGTGCGAAGGGCGGCATCCGCTACCACGGCGGGGAGGATCCCGACGCCGGCGCCCGCCTCGATCGCCGCGCGCACGGCCTCGTTCGAGGGCAGTTCGAGTTCGACCGACAGCGCGGTGAGATCGACACCGAAGGCTTCGAGCGCACCTTCGAGGATCGCGCGGGTGCCCGAGCCTCGTTCGCGAAGCACCCAGCGCGCCGATGCAAGATCCCCGGCCGCGACGGGAGACCCAGAGCCTCTGTGCCCTGATGCCGCGACCAGCATCAGCCGATCATCGGCGACGCGTTGCGTGCCGAGCCGGACATCGCCGAGCTCGTCCTCCACGAAGCCGAGATCGGCCGTGCCATCCAGCACCGCCTCGGCCGTGCGCGCCGTGTTGGCGATGCTCAGCCGAAGTTCGATGCCGGGATGGCGGGCCTTGAAGCCCGCGAGCACCGGCGGCAACCAGTGGTTCGCCACCGTCTGGCTGGCGACGATGCAGAGACGACCCCGCTTCAGTCCGGCAAGTTCGGAAAGCATGAGGCCGGCATCCTCGGCCCGCGCAAGCACCGCGCGGGCCTCGGGCAAGAACAGGCGCCCCGCTTCGGTCAGTTCGATCCGTCGTCCGACGCGGTCGAACAGCCGGACATCGTGGCGCTCCTCCAGCGCAGCGATAGCGGCGCTCGTCGCCGACTGCGTGAGGTTCAGCGCCTTCGCCGCCTCCGTTACATGCTCGCGCTCGGCCACGGCGACGAATACGCGAAGCTGGTCGAGCGTCACAGCGTATCGCCGGAAAGGCTCGGCGCCGAGCGGTTCAGGCTGTCGTAGACGGCGGTCGCCACCTGCATCAGCCGCTCGCGCGGTGCCTCGGCCGAGACAACGTAGCCAAGGCCGGCGTCGCGCCAGAAGAAGGCGGAGATGCCGTCCTCCTCGACGAACTGGAACGACGTCTCGGCCTTCTCGTCGGTCTTCACGAAGAGCGTCAGACGCGTGCCCTGGTCGTCATCGTACATCAGCATCGCGGCAGGACCTGCGCCCGCAGGCAGCAGGCGCCCACCCATCAGCCGATATCCGAGCCCTGTCAGGTCCGGAGCCGACAGCCGCGTTCCAAGCCGCTTCGACAGCCATTGCAGGAGATGCGCCTCCTCGTCCGCGCGGACTTCGACGGGATGGACCACCTCGACCACGAAGGTGCGATGCGCCGCGATTGCCTCGTCGGCCATGACCGCCACGCGAGGCATCTGCGGCGGCACGCGCAGGACGTCGTTCGCCAGCCACCCGCCGGAGCTGCCGAGGATCAGCCAGCCCATGACAGCCGCGAGGCGCAGACGCGTGACAGCAAACCGACCGCGCCGGGCCTCGCGGATGTTGGCGATGCGTAACCGCGCCGGGATCGGCTCCCCGGCCTTGAAGGCAAGGCGTTCGCGCAGTGTCCGGGCGATCTCGCGGTCGCGATCGAGGGCCGCGGCGATCTCCGGTCGCTCCGTGAGATAGGCCTCGACTGCGGACAGCCGCTCGGCCTCGAGCCGTCCGTCCACATAGGCTTGCAGGTCGTCCTCGCCGACGGGCGTGTCCCTGCGGCTCATTTGACTCTCCTCAAGGGCGCGCGGATCCCGGTCTCCAGGATGGCGCGCAGCTTCTCACGCGCCCGCGACAGGCGCGACATGACCGTGCCGACCGGAAGCCCGATCACCCGTGCCGCCTCGTCGTAGCTCATGTCTTCGACGCTGACGAGAAGGAGGACGGTGCGGTGCTCTTCGCTGAGCGCATCGAGCCCAGCCAGGACGTCGCGGAGCCCGGCGCGACCGTCCTGGTCGCCGTCCACCGCCGGCGGCGAGGCCATCTCGTCGAGCGCCACGTGGGGCCCACGCCGCTTGTGCTGGCGCAGGCCTGAGATGTGGAGGTTGCGCAGGATGGCGAATAGCCAGGCGCGCAGGTCGCCGTCGGGCCGGCGCAGGTGCCAGCGCCCGACGGCGCGCTCCAGGCAGTCCTGGACGAGATCGTCGGCGGCGTCGCTGTCGCGCACCAGCGCATAGGCATAGCGCCTCAGGCCCGGAATGAGCGGTTCGATCCGCGCCGCGATCTCGTCGGTGGACATGCCTTACTTCTCCAGCGCGGGGTCGATCTGCCAGATCTCATCGGTGAGCGTGCCGTCCCGGAACATCATGACGTAGCGCACCGGGATCTTGTTGTCGTTGGCGAAGACGACATCGGCGACGACGGTGGCGCCCTTCGAGTTCACGCTCTCGCGCATCTCGACGATGGTGGCCTTGAGGCCCGTCTGCGCCTTGGCGAACTTTGCCCAGGTCGCGGCGATCTCGGGGCCCGTGTAGGTGCCATCGAGCGGCCCCCCGACCCAGTGAAGCGTTGCCGACGGGGCATAGGCGGCGGTGACCGCGGCGCTATCGCCCTTGGCGATCGCTTCGATATGCGCCTTCGCCATGTCGCCGGCGGGACCCGCAAGCGCGGTCGAAGCCGCGGCGGAAAGAATGGTGATGGCTGCGAAAAGGGTCTTCATGGCTCGGTGTCCTTCGGTTCGGCCGCGATTGGCCAACGGAAGACGTTCTGCAACGGCGCTTATTCCCAAAGGACTAAAAATTAGAGACGAGCAGGTTCAGTTCGGCGTTCAGACGCAACGTCCGCTAACGGCGGCAAGCTGAAAGGGCGCCAAACGACTCCGAGGCGTCGGAATCGGTCATGAAGGTCTCTCACGCTCTATGGCAGCTAATTCTTCCTTGAGCTCCAGAACCAGTCGGTCTGCTCACGGCTCCTAACCAGCCTTTTCTTTTAATCTCAACTCCTACGAAAAGCTCTTCCTAGGGCTCCGCGCACGACGACGCGGCTCACGCAGAGTGCTCGGCGATTGCTCGTCAAGAATTTTAGTGCCCGGCTTCAGCCCGCCTTCGCCCTTGGCGGCGGCCAGCGTTTTGGGGATGCGCGCCGACACATCGTCGTTGCTGGCATCGACCGTTGCCAAAAAGAGTAGGCAGCCTTCGAAGAGTCTCAATGTTGCTGCCTTGCGCGTTCGCGCGCCTCCCGCAATCCCTCCACAAGACGTTCCAGCCTTCGAAGCGAACCACCTGTCCAAACGTCCGCTAACGCATCCAGCTCAAATTGTTCAAGCGGTGTTGCCCAGCGGGGATCGTGACCCGCTTCGATGTACAGCCGCTCGAGGATACGCGCAGAGAAGACGGCTAACTGGTCAGCTTCCGGATCTGGGAAACGCAGGATCCGGCACCTGTCCCGCAGAGCGCTCGGGATTGGCTCGATCGAGTTTGCAGTCATCAACCAGGATACGTGGGACAAATCACAGTTGGCCTGAAGATAGGGGTCGTGCCAGCGCTCAGACGTCTCTAGCTCCAAAAGTCCGATCAGTACATCGTGAACGTTGCCATTATGTCGACTGGTTCCGATCTTCTCGATCTCATCGAGAATGACAATCGGGTTGGCGCATCCATGTTGGCACACCGCCATGATCGGCAGGCTAGGTTCACCCGACGACCATCGCCGAGCTGTTCCGCCAATGGCACTGTCACTCAATCCCCCGCAGGAAACGAGGTTGTAGCGCGTACCCAGCTCCTCAGACAATCGCCGGGCGTAGCGAGTCTTTCCACTTCCGGGTGATCCAAGAAAAATGACCGGCCGCATGTGGACGGTCGACCGACCGCTCAGGTCTTGTAGCAATTTGTCAGTAACCGCTGCGGCATGCGGGAACTCCGCAACCAGTCGCGATCGGATTCCGGTCAGCTCTGGTGTGGCTGACAGCGGCAACGGACGTTGGCTCAACTTCGCGAACTCCCTTGCCACTCGCTTACCGTCAGCCGTCCCCTCATTTCCAACGCCGCCGAAAACGACCACACCGTCGCAAGGGCGCTCGAGACCTTCCAACGACTTCTTTTCACAGTTGGCTACCCCAAGGACATCCAATGCTGACTCAAGGGCTTCAGACTCGTTGCCCGCAGCTTTTGTGATCGCTTTACTGAAGTGGACTTCGTACGTCCTAATCTCTGGCAAGAACCAATCAGGATATCCTTGAACGGAAATGCCAAGCCGCTGTCGCCGATCGAGAGCACGGGATTGCAGCGCCCAGCCTAGAGACCTTGAAAGTAGTTCATTCCCCCTTCCCGACCCAAGATCCTCAGACGCAAGATGCGCGATTTCGCCAGCTACCAGAGCTGTCGCTTGGCCGTTCCCAAATACCGCCCGATAGAAACGGCACCGCATGCGGCATTGATCGATGGGCAATCGCTCGGCTTTATCGCTGTGATCAAGAGCAACCTCAACCGCAAGCACACCATCTTCACTCGGATCGAGATTGAGCATGTCCAAGCTGGCAGAAAGAAGCTTGAGTCCAGCCCCGTTACGCTTCTTGACGCTCGCGGACAGTCGTCCGGAATATTCGCGGATGTCTTCAACCATGTCATCGCGGAAGAACGCCATCCCTCGTAGCAATTCTTCGATCGTCGGCAAGTGCAGTCCGGCGATTGCAGCCTTCTGGCGACGTTGGAAATGGCGGTTCAATGATGGCGATCCGTTCATCACAGGATGATCCCTTGAGAGCATTTATTGGACAATGCGGCGAAGAAGCCGCAGCGATGCTTGGACATGTGGTGCGGTGGCACGTCCACGCATCGGGATGGCGCCATCAACCAGCAACGCGGGACAGGTAGCTTTGAGGATCGAAGGAGTTGTTGGGTTCATTCGTTTCAGCTCTCGGCCGGACGTCCAAGATGACAAGAACGCTTACCTGTTCGAGCGATACCCACTTCTGTGCCCATGTAGATATGCTGACTGGTAATGATTTCACAATCGTCGTCCAGAGTTGGATGGGTCAAATACGTACCCTGACCGGCAGGCTGTCCTGCATGAAAACAACCGGAAGACGCCTAGGATTGAAGCTGCAACAACTGTCAGCGACGGGCGAACTCCAGCCTCAATCCAGCGCATAACGCAGGCGAGTCTACGCGCATTGTCCGCTTTCAGGTACGGAAACATCATCAATCTCTTTCATTCTGATTCGCAGAAATCGATATTAAGTCGAATGGCGAATCAGTCGCAATATTTTGCTGCTGCTATGCTTTTTTTTGCGATCTCATCGCAATTGTCAACATTTGTTTGCGGAAAGAAGCGTTTGATGACACCAAAGCTCTATGAGGCCGCCGTCACGAATGCTTGCTGTCGCTCGACTAGTCCTTGGTCAGACCCAGGCCGAGGTCGCCGAAGATTCCGGCATCAGCCCGCGCACTGTCTATATGATCGAAAAGGGCGTGGCCGGCATCGCGAGTGTGGAAAAACTCGTCCGTTACTACGCTAAGCGTGGCGTAGGTTTTCTTCCGCCAAGTGCAGCAGATGGCTGGGGCATCCGCACGAATTTTGTGACTGGGTCTTATGATGACGAGCGAACTGATTGACTGATGGGCCGTAGCCCTGACTGTGATACCCAAATCGCTTGTCCGCTTGATCGCAGATCGCTTCACCAGCTTTGCCAGTTGTCCGCCGTGGGCGCGTGATGAATGATAGCAGACGTCTGTAAGGAAGCATGGAGCAATGCACTCATACTTCTCTCCATAACACGGAAGCAGAGCTCCTCGGTCAAGGCACGTTGCCCAGTCGTGAAGGATCGCAACTACCATACGGGCGTACTAAACTTCAAATAACATCGATTCGCGCCGGAGAGGGGTACCATTTTCGGCGCTCTTAACGAAACCATGCGTTTCAAATCGCGGCTGTTACCGCTACTCTCGCCTCACTGCGTTAGTCAGCGCCTGCGCCACCACCCATGAGTCGGCGTAGCCAGCAACTCACCTTCTTCTTGATGCCAATCGAGTAGGCCCCTGCCTTCCGGCAGGGGTCCAACGGCTGCGCCGAACTGACGGGCTACGCCCGACACTACTTTGGTTTAGATAAGCCTGATGACACCGTAGTAGTAGTCATGGCCTCATCAGGCTTATCTAAAGACATATGGAATCCGCCTAGTCGGCGGATACTTGGTAGGCTTAATTTCAGAATGGTTGAAAACGACGACATCAAGGACGTCATGGGCGAGGCCAAGGGCCGCGGCTACGACACCAAGGCGATCCGCACGATCATTCGCCTGCGCAAGAAGGATGCGAACGAACGCATCGAGGAGGAAACGATCCTCCAGACCTACATGGCCGCTCTGGGCATGGAATAGTCCGGCCGCGTAATCCGCAGGCAGCATCAGCGCCGCGCGTCATGATCGACGGGCGGCGTTTTGCGTTTGAAGGCCTGTGCGGTCGCTCAAGTTTAATGGATGAGGTTTCGTCGGATGGCATCGGCGATGGCGTGGGTGCGGTTCGCGGCCCCCAGCTTCTTGATGGCCGACTTGATGTAGCTGTTCACCGTATCGTTCTGATAGCCCGTCGCCCGCGCGATGCCCTCGCTGGTCAGGCCATGGCTCGCCTGCTTCAGACAGGCAACTTCACCGCGCGACAACCGCAGATGCGAAACGGCAAAGCGCTCCATCAGCGGCCGCGTGACGTCTGCATGCAGGGAGGGCGCGATCAGTGTGAGGAATGCGAGCTCTTCGCTGTCGAACGGCAGCTCCCGCATGAAGGTGACGGCGCCGTAGACCACGGAACTGCGCATGACCGGCACGAGCGTTCGATTGTGAACGTTGAAGGTCGATGTTACGCGCTCCAGAAGGGCCGGCCTCGGCGTCTCCGCGAAAACCTCGGCCTCGATCACGACCTTTCCCGAAAGCGCGGCCTCGACGAAGGGATCGATCTCATAGAGCCGCTCGCGCGCATAGGTCTCGACATAGGCAGGCGGCAGGTCGGTATCCACGGACACCCCATGTCCGAACTGATACCCCTCCAGGTCGAGCCCGCTGATCGCGATATGATCGAACGGCACCGCACGCCTGAGGCGATCGACCACGGGATTCGACGTGAAATAGCGATGCCGAGGAACGGAATTCAGATCGCGCCATTCCGGACTGAATGGGGAGAGCGATGAGTGTGCCTTGGTGGCCATGACCGGACTCCGAATGCTGACTTACTGTAAGTCTGCTGAGACGGTGTCAAATTTCGCCCGAGTTTACAACCAAAAGATCTATTTTTAGGGGATTTACCGTATAGAGACAAAAATGCCCCGAGTTTCCGGGGCATTTTTGTGTTTTAGGGAGCGGGAATAGCTGAGGTCGCACCTCAAATACCGCCACCCTCAGTTGAAACGTTGAACTTCCATGAAGTTGACGGCTGTGCCGCTGAACTTCGCCGTATCGGCCACGGCCGGACGGTTGGTGAAACCGGCAGAGTAGACCGTCGTCGGCGAGGCACGTAGCGAGCGGGAGACGAAGCGCGGTGCCTTGACCGGTTTCGACAATGTCGCCATGCGGCTGGTCGAGAGCGCCCATTCCGCGATGATCTTCTGCGTCAGCTTCGGCTCCGTGCGCACGGATGTGCGATGCGCGGCATCGGCCTGAACCTTCTTCGGACGGGCAGCCTTGGTCGGCACCTCGGCGGGCGCATCGAAGGCACTGCCGAACGGATCACGCGGTGCGGAGGACGGAGCCGGCGCGTAGGACGCAAGCTCGACCGGCGGGTTGGCCGGGCGAACCGGTGCCGCAGCGATGCGGGTCGGATCATGGGCCGGAACGGCCGGCGGCGTCTGCGCCGTGGCGACGGCTTCCGGTCGCGCAGCAGGGATGGTGGCGACGGTCGGGGCCGCAAGGGCAACCTTGGCACCGGCTTCCGCCGCGGTATCGACCGGGGCCTGTGCAGTCGCGATCACAGCCGGAGCCGTCGTTGTCGGTGCCGGCAGCGGCTGTGCAGCCATGCCGGCCGTTGTGCCGGAGACGTCGGCCTGGGCGACAGCCATCAGGGCAGCTTCACCAGCCGGACGAAGGGCCGGTACGGGCACGAAGCCAAGAGCTTCGGAATCCTCGGTCATCGCATTCGGGTCGGCACTGGCAAGCAATGCCTCGCTACCCTGCGGATCGGTCTGGCGCGCCATCGGCACGGGAACCTTGTAGCTCCGCAGATCGGCAAATTCCTCGCCTGTGGTCGCTAGGCCTGTCGCCGCCGGATCGGGAAGCGCTGCGGCGAGAGCATCCTGCGCGGCATTCCGGGTCGGCGCCACGAGCGCGGTCTGGACGGCCGTGTCGGCTTCCTGGAAAGCGGGGCGAACGAGCGGAACCGGCGCCTTGACGGTCTGTTCGGCGACAACGGGGCCTTCGTCCGCACCCTCTACACCGGCAAGAACCGGCTGCTGGACCGGGGCGGTCGCAGGCTTGGTGGTACGGGCGGGTGCCTGGGCAGGCGCTTCGGAATCATCGCTCTCGGACCCGCTGGGGGCACCGCTTGCAATTGCCGTTGCGTCCTCATCCTCGTCGCCACCACCGCCGAACAGCATGGCGAAGAGGTTCTTGCCGCCGCGCTTGGTGTCGCGATCGCCGGCACCCTTTGTCCCGCCGCCGGCCACTTCGATGGCGCTGGAGCCGACACGGCGCTTGTAGTCCGCCACCGCCTGCTCATAGCCGGGAAGCGGCGAGCCGTCGGAGGGAAGGTGCATGGTCTTGCCGTCCGGGAACAGGCGAACGAGTTCGCCGCGGCTCATGCGCGGCCAGGCACGCACGCCGCCGACATCCATATGGACGAAGGGCGAGCCGGATGTGGGATAGTAGCCGACGCCGCCGACCTGGAATTTCATGCCGATTTCGCGCAGCGTCTTCAGCTTCACGTCGGGCAGGTAGAAGTCCATCGCTTTACCGAGCATGTGCTGGCTCTTCTTGGCGACACCCTTTGTGCGCGAGCGCAGCATGCCGTTCGTGGCCGGGGAGCGGTAGGCGGAGACGACGTGGATGTAATCGCGCGAGCCGCTCTTCTGGTAGACTTCCCAGATCAGGTCGAGAAGACGCGGATCCATCTTCGTCGGCTCGTTGCGGCGCCAGTCGCGCAGCATGTTGTTGACCTGCTGCAGACCCTTGGGGTCGTAGCGGCCATTGCGCTTGAAGGTGATTTCGGCCTTCTCGCGGGTATGGATGAAAAAGATCTTGAGCGTCCGGGTCTGCCCGGCAGCCTCGACGGCGGGAACCACGCCGGGCGTCACCATGGAGGCGGCAATGACCAGCGATCCGAGAAGACGCGGCATGCGGCCGGCCCAACGGCGGCAAAGGTCGCGCACTTTGGCGCCGAAAGGCGTTATCATTCCCGACAAATCCTGCAAACCTTCTTCCCCGTCGACGGACACGCCGCTCCCTGTGGCTGTCCAGTTGACTGTCAAATACGGTGACAGCATGGCATTTATGCCACAGTCGTCCCTTATCCTTATAATATAGTGAACGGACCACTAACAAGGTCTAAACGACACCGCATGTTTTCGACGAAAGCGTAAGGCAAGCTTGTCCCAACAGGACGTGAATCACGCGGCTTCGGAGAACGGATCGTCCGGATCGATCCCGTAATCCTTGAGCTTGCGGTAGAGCGTCGAGCGCCCGATGCCGAGCTTGCGCGCCACCTGGCTCATCTGCCCGCGATAGAATTTCAGCGCGAACCGGATCAGCTCCTCCTCGACCTCGGCCAGCTTTCGCACATTGCCACCGGCGTCGATGCTCGGAATGGCCGAATCGGTTACCGTCTCCACCGACCGCATCGCGCGCCGTTCGGAGGGCGAGAGAGGCGGTTCGCTCTGTGCCGGACGGGCATGCGACAGTCCGGCATAGGACGACAGAGCGCCGGTCGAACCCTCGCTCCGCAACGGCTCGGACGAGAGATGCGGGATCACGCCATGCGCCAGTCCATCCGGCAGCGTGACAGCCAACTGCGGAAAATCCGTGACGTCGAGTTCGGAATGCTCCGCCATGACCACGGCACGGTAGATGGCACTTTCCAGTTCGCGGATATTGCCCGGCCAGTCGTAAGCCGTCAGGAGCGCCATGGCGCCATGGCTGACCGTGCGTGTCTTGGCCAGTCGCTGCTCGCTGGAGAAGATCTCCACGAAGTTGCGCACCAGCAGAGGAATGTCCTCCTTGCGGCGGCGCAGCGCGGGAATGGCGATGGGGAAGACGTTCAGGCGGTAATAGAGGTCCTCCCGGAACCGACCCTCGCGGACTTCGGTGATCAGGTCCTTGTTGGTGGCCGAGATCAGCCGCACATCGACCTTCTGCGGCAGGCGCGCGCCCACCGTCTCGATTTCGCCCTGCTGCACGGCGCGCAGGAGCTTCACCTGCACGGCGAGCGGCAGATCGCCGATCTCGTCCAGGAACAACGTGCCGCCATCCGCCTCGACGAACTTGCCGGCATGCTTTTCGGTCGCGCCGGTAAAGGCGCCCTTCTCATGACCAAAGAGGATGCTTTCCACAAGATTGGCGGGGATCGCGCCGCAATTGACGGTGATGAACGGCTTGGCCGCGCGGTCGCTGCCGGACTGGATGGCACGCGCCACCATCTCCTTGCCGACGCCCGATTCGCCTTCGAGCACCACGGGAATGCTCGACTGGGCGGCGCGCTTGGCAAGATCGAGCACGCGGATCATCGCTTCGCTAGCGGAAACCACATCCTCGAAACGCACGACATCGCCACGGCTGCGCCGGCTGGTCGAGCCGCGCACCGGACGACCGGATTGCTTCAAGGCATTGCCGAGGGCCACCGCCAGCCGCTCCGGCGAGACCGGCTTCACCACGAAATCGAAGGCGCCGGCCTGCATGGCGAGCACCACCGTCTCGATGCCGCCCTGCCCGGTCTGGACGATGGCGGGCGTGGTGATATTGCGTTCGGCCAGCGCCGCGAGCACCGCATGGCCGTCCATTTCCGGCATCATCAGGTCGAGGAGAATGACATCGATCCGTGCGCCGCGGCGCAGCAGCACATCGAGCCCCGCGCGACCGTTTTCAGCCACATGCGCGATATGGCCGAGCCGCTCGATCATGCCTGTAAGGATCCGCCGCTGGACCGGATCGTCCTCGATCACGAGAATCTGCGCTGCCATGGGACCTCCTGCCTCAACGTCATCGGCGCACAGTCCTGCGCGCCACTTTCAGCGTCCATTCCTGGCACAAAGGATTGAACACGGTGTTTGGCGAAAGACTTGCATTTTAACCAACGGGGACGTTAGGTTCCGGCCCCGCGCCAAGGCCGGCCGAGTGCCTTGGCGCGCCGAAGCAAGCGAGTGACCGCAATGACCCTTTCTCCCCAGACGTCGTCTTTTCCCGAGCATGTCATGAGCCCCGCAGATGCCGCGACCCTCGACGCCGCAACGATAGACGCTGCATTGGGCGACCTGCCGACATGGAAGCTGGAGGATCTCTATCCCGCACCGAATTCGCAGGCCTTCCGCGACGATATGGAAAAGGCCTGCGCCGAATGCCTGGCCTTCGAGGCAAAGTGGAAAGGCCGCCTGACGGACGCGGCCGCAAAGACCGGTGACGAAGGCCTGGGGAAGGCGGTGCAGGAATTCGAGGCGCTGGAAGACCTCATGGGCCGCATCGGCTCCTATGCCGGGCTCACTTATTATACCGACACCTCCGACCCCGAGATCGGCAAGTTCTTCGGCGATGTGCAGGCCAAGCTGACGGACGATGCGAGCCATCTCCTGTTCTTCGCGCTGGAGATGAACCGGATCGACGATGCGGTGCTCGAGGCGGCGCTCGCCGCCGACGCACTGGCCGCGCATTACCGCCCCTGGATCCTCGACCTGAGGATGGACAAGCCCTACCAGCTGGACGACCGGCTGGAGCAGCTGTTCCTCGAAAAATCCATGACCGGTGCCGGCGCCTTCAACCGCCTGTTCGACGAGACCATGGCCGCGCTGACCTTCACCGTGGACGGCGCGGTCCTGCCGCTGGAGCGCACGCTGAGCCTGCTGCAGGAGCGGGACCCGGACACCCGCCGCAAGGCCGCGCAGGCGCTGGCCGCGACGTTCAAGGCGAACATCCGCACCTTCGCGCTCATCACCAACACGCTGGCCAAAGATAAAGAGATCTCCGACCGCTGGCGCGGCTTTACCGACATCGCCGACAGCCGACATCTGGCGAACCGGGTGGAGCGTGAGGTGGTGGACGCGCTGGCGCAGGCCGTGCGCGAGGCCTATCCGCGCCTGTCGCACCGCTACTATGCCATGAAGGCGAAGTGGCTGGGCATGGAGCGGATGAACTTCTGGGACCGCAACGCGCCCCTGCCGGAAACGCCCAATCACCTGATCCCCTGGAGCGAGGCGCGCGAGACAGTGCTCTCGGCCTATGGCGCCTTCGACCCCGAAATGGCCGCCATCGCCCGCCGCTTCTTCGATGGCGGCTGGATCGACGCGCCGGTGCGCCCGGGCAAGGCGCCGGGTGCCTTCGCGCATCCGACCGTGCCCTCGGCCCACCCCTATGTGCTGGTGAACTACATGGGCAAGCCGCGCGACGTGATGACGCTCGCGCACGAACTCGGCCATGGCGTGCATCAGGTGCTGGCAGGTGGACAGGGTGCGCTGATGGCCTCGACGCCGCTGACGCTTGCGGAAACCGCCTCCGTCTTCGGCGAGATGCTGACCTTCCGCGCACTGCTGGAGCGCACGACGGACAAGCGCGAGCGCAAGGCGATGCTCGCCCAGAAGGTCGAGGACATGATCAACACGGTCGTGCGCCAGATCGCCTTCTACGAATTCGAGCGCAAGCTGCACACGGCGCGGAAGGACGGCGAGCTGACGCCGGAGGCCATCGGCCAGCTCTGGCTGTCCATACAAGCGGAAAGCCTCGGCCCGGCCATCGCGATTTCGGAGGGCTACGAGACCTACTGGGCCTATATCCCCCACTTCATCCATTCGCCCTTCTACGTCTATGCCTATGCCTTCGGCGATTGCCTGGTGAACTCGCTCTACGCCGTCTACGAGAAAGCCGAAGGCGGGTTCCAGCAGAAGTATTTCGAGATGCTGAAGGCCGGCGGCAGCAAGCACCATAGTGAACTTCTCGCCCCCTTCGGCCTCGACGCCACCGACCCCGCCTTCTGGGAAAAGGGCCTGTCGATGATCGAAGGCCTGATCGACGAGCTGGAGGCACTGGACGCGGCGTGACCCGCGTGAGCACAGGATTGAGATGACACTCTTCGCACGCCTCCGCCCCTTACCTCACCCCGCTTGCGGGGAGAGGGAAAGTGGCATGCTCACAGTCTGAGCGAGCGGCCAACCTCACGTTCCTTCTCCCCGTCAAGACGGGAGACGGTGGCGGCAGCCGGATGAGGGGCAGGCCACAACCCGGAAACCCCGATGCACACCGACCCGATCATCCTCTTCAGCGACGACACGACCGGCACGGTGACGCTCTTTACCGAGCCCTTGGAGATCATCACCGCGCGTACGCGCCCCGAGGTCTTCACCGCCTTCGCCCGCATGGAAGCGGCGAAGGCGGCCGGCCACTGGCTGGCAGGATTCATGGCCTATGAGGCTGGCTATCTTTTCGAGGACCGGCTCGCGCCGCTGACGCCGGAAAACCGGGAAACGCCGCTCCTGTGCTTCGGCGTCTTCGAGCGTCCGGCCGACGCCGACCATCCACTTGGCCAGCCCCGACGACGGCGCGACAACACGCCGTTTCTCACATCACCCCGCGCCGCCTGGGATCTCCCCGCCTATCGCGATCGTTTCGACCGGCTGCACCGCCATCTGCGGCAGGGCGACTGCTATCAGGCGAACCTCACTATGCCGATCACAGCCCGCTGGAACGGCGATCCGCTCGACGCCTTCTGGTCGCTGATCGAGCGCCAGCCGGTGCGCTACGGGGCCCTCGTCCATCTCGATGGCCCGACCCTCCTGTCGCGCTCGCCGGAGCTGTTCTTCAGAATCGCGGACGGGATGATCGAGACGCATCCGATGAAGGGCACCGCCGCGCGCGGCGCATCCCCTGCCGAAGATGAGGCGATTGTCGCGGCCATGCTGGCCGACGGCAAGACCCAGGCGGAAAACCGTATGATCGTCGATCTCCTGCGCAACGACATCTCGCGCATTACCGAGGTCGGCACCCTCGACGTGCCCCGGCTGTTCGACATCGAGACCTACCCGACCGTCCACCAGATGGTGAGCCATGTGCAGGCAAGGCTCTCCCCCGGCCTTTCCATCGCCGACATCTTCCGGGCTCTCTTTCCCTGCGGCTCGGTGACGGGTGCGCCGAAGATCCGGGCGATGGAGATCCTAAGCACGCTGGAAACCTGCCCGCGCGACGCCTATTGCGGCGCCATCGGCCATATCGCGCCGAACGGCGACATGCGTTTCAGCGTGGCCATCCGCACCATCTCCTTGTTCGACACAGGCGAAGCGATCTTTAATGTCGGCGGCGGCATCGTCTATGATTCCACCACCGAGGCGGAATATGCCGAATGCCTGCTGAAGGCCCGCTTTGCGCTCGGCGACGAGGCCCCCGCACTGGGGAATGCGCCATGAGCGATTTCACCCTGATCGAGACGCTGCGATACGAACCGCCCCAGAGTCCCGACACCGGCTTCGCGCGACTGCGCCTGCACATGGCTCGCCTCTCCCGCTCCGCCCGCCGCCTCGGCTTCACCCTGCCGAACGACGTGACCTCCCGGCTCGAACGCGCCGTTGCCCACGCTGCCGGTCCCTCCCGCGTCCGTTTGGAACTCGCGCGCGACGGCCACCTCGATATCGCCGTCGTGCCCTTCACGGCCCAGCCGCCGGGTACCGTCTGGCGCGTCAGGATTGCCGAAACCCGCCTCGCCTCGACCAATCCGCTGCTCCGCTACAAGACGAGCCGGCGGGATGCTTATGACGCGGCGCGTGGCGAGTGGCCGGCGGGAGAGGCCGACGAGGTACTATTGCTCAACGAGCGCGGCGAACCCTGCGAGGGAACCATCACCTCGCTGTTTCTGGACGATGGCACAGGCATTCTCAAAACCCCGCCGATCGCCTGCGGCCTGCTGGCCGGCGTGTTGCGCACCGAGCTGATCTGCGCCCGCCGCGCCCGTGTCGAGCGCCTGACGCTCGATGCCGTGCGCGCGGGCTCGCTGTTCATGGGCAATGCGTTGCGCGGCCTCATTCCCGCCCGGCTGGTCGAGTCCTGAACCCTTCGGCACCGCGAAAGCCGTCATTTAAGGGATCGCCGAAAGATGCCGGCCCTTTATTGTGACATCGATTTATGATCTAGGGGCGCGCATATTGCCCAGAGCCGACCGAACCCGGATCGGCTTGCCTTAAAAGAACACGTTCAGGAGAAGACCCTATGGCGGAAGCCTCTCATCCGGTTTACGGCGAAATCACCGGCCCGATCGTCATGATCGGCTTCGGTTCCATCGGTCGCGGCACCCTGCCGCTGATCGAGCGGCATTTCACCTACGACAAGAGCCGGATGGTCGTCATCGACCCGCGTGAAGACGCGGCCGACCTGAAGATCATGAAGAAGCACGGCGTCAAGCACATCAAGGCGGCCGTCACCAAGGAAAACTACAAGGAACTGCTGAAGCCGCTTCTGACGGCCGGCGGCGGCCAGGGCTTCTGCGTCAATCTGTCGGTCGATACCGGTTCGGTCGATCTCGTGAAGCTCTGCCGCAAACTCGACGTTCTCTATATCGACACGGTCGTCGAGCCCTGGCTCGGCTTCTACTTCGACAAGAGCATGAAGAACTCCGAGCGCACCAACTACGCGCTGCGCGAGACCATGCGCCACGAGAAGAAGAAGAACCCGGGCGGCACGACGGCCGTTTCCACCTGCGGCGCAAACCCGGGCATGGTCTCCTGGTTCGTCAAGCAGGCACTGGTGAACCTCGCCAACGATCTCGACGTCAAGTTCGACGAGCCGGACCAGCACGACCGTGAAGGCTGGGCGAAGCTGATGAAGAAGGTCGGCGTCAAGGGCATCCACATTGCCGAGCGCGACACGCAGCGCGCCAAGAACCCGAAGCCGCTCAACGTCTTCTGGAACACATGGTCTGTCGAAGGCTTCATCTCCGAAGGCCTGCAGCCGGCCGAACTCGGCTGGGGCACCCATGAAAACTGGATGCCGAAGAACGCCAAGAAGCACAAGAAGGGCTGCCAGGCCGCCATCTATCTGGAGCAGCCCGGCGCCAACACGCGCGTGCGCACATGGTGCCCGACGCCGGGGGCCCAGTACGGCTTCCTCGTGACGCACAACGAGTCGATCTCGATCGCCGACTACTTCACGGTTCGCGACAAGGACGACGAAGTTACCTTCCGCCCGACCTGCCACTACGCCTACCATCCGGCCAACGATGCCGTGCTGTCGCTGCACGAGATGTTCGGCAATGGCGGTACGCCGCAGCCGGTTCTTCACGTTCTCGACGAGAACGAACTGGTGGACGGCGTCGACGAACTCGGCGTCCTGCTCTACGGCCACGACAAGAACGCCTACTGGTACGGTTCGCGCCTGTCGCTGGAGGAAACCCGCCGCATCGCGCCTTACCAGAACGCGACCGGCCTGCAGGTGACCTCGGCTGTTCTCGCCGGCATGGTCTGGGCGCTGGAAAACCCGAAGGCCGGCATCGTGGAAGCCGACGAGATCGACTACAAGCGCTGCCTCGAAGTGCAGACGCCGTATCTCGGCCCCGTCGAAGGCCACTACACCGACTGGACCCCGCTCGACGGCCGCCCGGGCCTCTTCCCGGAAGAGATCGACGAGAGCGACGCCTGGCAGTTCAAGAACATCCTGGTTCGCTAAGCCGCGACCGATCGAGACCGGATAAAGCCCGGAGCGTCATCGCTCCGGGCTTTTTTCTGCGCAGATCGCCCCTAACTGTCTCCCGAAAGCCGCGCTTGATGGTTTGCAGCGATCACCGCGGCGACCGCCATGCCCGCACCGCTTGCAAACAAGTGTTGATCACGTCATGGTTTTTCGACGTTCCGATCGTTCCGAGCACTACGGAGACCCTGCAATGAACCCCAAAGCCATCATGACCGCCCTTGCCGTCGCTGCGTCACTCGCTTCGTGCCAGTCCGCTCCGCGCGAGGTCAGCCAGATGCCGAGAAGCCAGGCCATGCCGGTGGGCGTCGAGGGAACCTGGGCCGATCCGAACGGCATCGTCTCGACCTTCGCGAGCGGCACCTTCTCCACCCGCACGACCGACACGAACCAGATTCTCGCCTCCGGCAGCTATGTGAGCATCACGCCGAAGCTCGTCGAGATCAACATGACCTCGATGGTTCGCAAGACCCAGCAGAAGGTCAACTGCGCCATGGTCACCAATTCGCAGCTCAACTGCACGACCGACACCGGCGCTCAGTTCTCGCTGTCGCGCCGCGTGTAAAACCTGACGACATCTAGGCGGCAAAAATCGCAGGGCATTGCTCTTTCTCCTTGAAGTCGGGACGGCGGGATGAAACGATCCCGGTGTCCGGTGCCGGATCCCCGGCAGCGGGCATGCGTACGACAAAGAGGAGATCGTGATGATCCGCACCCTGCAGACCGGCCTGATGGCTGCGTCCCTGCTGGCCCTGTCCACAGGTGCCGCTTTTGCCGATTACGAACTGAACATCCTTCATATCAACGACTTCCATTCCCGCATCGAGGCGATCAACAAGTCCGATGCGACCTGCTCCGCAGAAGAGGAAGCCAAGAACGCCTGCTTCGGCGGCGGCGCCCGCCTGCTGACCGCCATCAACACCACACGCGGCGCGCTGGATGGTGCCGGCAAGAACACGCTGTTGCTGAATGCCGGCGACAATTTCCAGGGTTCCCTGTTTTACACGACCTACAAGGGCGCGACGGAAGCCGAGGTCCTGAACGCCATGAAGTTCGACGCCATGACCGTCGGCAATCATGAGTTCGACGACAGTGACGACGTGCTCGCGACCTTCCTCGACAAGGTGCAGTTCCCCGTCGTCACCGCCAATGTCGTGCCGAGTGCCGCCGCCAAGATCGGCGACCGCATCAAGCCTTCCATCGTCATCGAGAAGGGTGGGCAGAAGATCGGCATCGTCGGCGCCGTCACCAACGACACGCCCGATATCGCCAATCCCGGCCCGAACATCACGATCGCCGACGATGTCGCCAAGATCACCGAGGCGGTCGCCGCCTTGAAGGCGCAAGGCGTCAACAAGATCATCGCGCTCACCCATGTCGGCTATCCACGTGACCTCTCGGCCATCGCCAAGATTCCCGATGTCGACGTCGTCGTCGGCGGGCATTCCCACACGTTGCTGTCGAACACGGTCGAGGGCGCCGAAGGGCCTTACCCGACCTGGGTCGACAATCCCGACGGCCACAAGGTACCGGTCGTGCAGGCCTTCCAGTACAGCCGATATCTCGGCGACCTGAAGATCGTCTTCGACGATGCGGGCGTCGTGAAGGAAGCGACCGGCGAGCCGATTCTGATCGACGGCAAATTCCAGCCCGATGCCGCGATGACGGCGCGCATCAACGAGCTGAAGGCGCCGATCGAGGAACTGAAGCAGAAGGTGGTCGGCGAGACCTCCGGCCCCATCGAGGGCGACCGGAAGGTCTGCCGCGCGAGGGAATGCAGCATGGGCAACCTGCTGGCCGACGCGCAGCTCGACCGCGTGAAGGACCAGGGCATCACCATCTCCCTGCAGAACGGCGGCGGGCTGCGCGCACCGATCGATGCGGGCCCGGTGACCATGGGCGAAGTGCTGACCGTGCTGCCATTCCAGAACACCATCGCCACTTTCCAGCTGACCGGCGCCGATCTGCTGACGGCGCTTGAAAATGCGGTGAGCCAGGTGGATGACGGCGGCGGCCGCTTCCTGCAGGTTGCCGGCCTGAAATATGCGTTCGACCGGTCGAAGCCGGTCGGCAGCCGCATCAGCGCCGTCGAAGTGAAGGAGGGCGACGCTTTCACGGCCATCGATCCCGCCAAGACCTATGGCGTCGTCACCAACAACTACGTGCGCGGCGGCGGCGACGGCTTCAAGATCTTCGCGACCAACGCCAAGAATGCCTACGACTTCGGACCCAATCTCGAAGAAGCGGTAGCCGCCTATCTCGGCGCCCACAACCCCTACACGCCCTATACCGATGGCCGCATCACCGATCTAACGCCGGCGAGCTACGTGCCCCCGGCAAAGCAGGCCCCCGCCGCCCCGCCGGCCGCAACGCCGACGACGACGGCTCAGGCACCTGCAACGGCTCCGGCTCCGGCTCCGGCTGCGCCAGCGGCACCAGCAACGCCGCCTGAAACGGCTCCGGCAGCACCGGCCCCCGCACCCGCAACGCCTGAGCCTGCAACACCTGCCGCCCCGGTAGCGCCCGCTCCTGCAACGCCTGCGCCTGAAACGACACCGGCACCGACAGAGCCCGCAGCAGCCGCACCGGCCACGCCGGAACCAGCAGCCACGGCACCGGCCGAAACACGCCATGTCGTCGTCAAGGGTGATACGCTGTGGGACATCGCCAAGTCCGTCTACGGCGATGGCGAAAAGTGGAAGACGATTGCCGGGGCGAACGGCAATCCGGTTCCCGAGAGGCTGCATGTCGGCACGGAACTGACCCTGCCGCCGCGCTGACGAGATCTTCATGCGGTCATCTCGCGATGGCCGCGTGGTCCCGGTGGAACACGAAGGCTTCGTGGCCGACCTGCGACAGCGGGAGAACAGCCCGGAGACCCCGCGCTTTCAGCAAACGTCACGTCGTGGCAAACGCCATCCGGCCAGCCAATGAGACAATCGGCCTCATCCTATTGCACCGGCTCGGGCTTCCCCGGGCCGGTTTTTGTTTTACATAAGGCGATGTGAACCGATGCAGGCCGCGTCCGTACCGGGTAGCGTCTCCATCTCTTGCCTAGGACACCGCCATGAACATGACCGTCACGCCCCTCCCCGCCGACCACCCAAAGGTGGCCTTTGGAAAAGTCGGCGTCCTCCTGGTCAATCTCGGCACGCCTGATGGCACCGACAAGGTGTCCATGCGGCGCTATCTCAAGCAATTCCTGAGCGACAAGCGCGTCATCGAATGGTCGCGCGTCTTCTGGTACCCGATCCTCTACGGCATCGTGCTCAACACGCGCCCCGCCAAGGTGGGCAAGGCCTATGAGACGATCTGGAACAAGGATCTGAACGAAAGCTATCTGCGCACCTACACACGCAGCCAGGCGGAGAAGATGGCGGCGAGCCTTGCCGGTCACGACAATCTGGTGGTCGACTGGGCCATGCGCTATGGCCAGCCATCGATTCCGGAGCGCATGGAAGCGCTGAAGCAGGCCGGCTGCGAGAAGATCCTGCTCTTCCCGCTCTATCCGCAATATGCCGCCGCCACGACGGCGACCGTCAACGACGAGGCTTTTCGCCTATTGCTGAAGTCCCGCTGGCAGCCGGCGCTGCGCACCGTGCCGCCCTATCACGACGACCCGGTCTATATCGAAAGCCTCGCGAACTCGATCCAAACGCATCTGGCGACGCTCGACTGGGAGCCGGAAGTGGTGCTCACCTCCTTCCACGGCATTCCCCAGTCCTACTTCAAGAAGGGCGACCCCTATCATTGCCAGTGCTACAAGACGGCGCGCCTGCTGCGTGAGAGGCTCGGCTGGTCGAAGGAGAAGCTCCAGGTGACCTTCCAGTCGCGCTTCGGCCCGGAAGAGTGGCTGCAGCCCTATACGGATAAGACCGTGGAGGCGCTCGGGCAGAAGGGCATCAAGCGGATCGCGGTGATGAACCCAGGCTTCGTGTCCGACTGTCTGGAAACGCTCGAGGAAATCGCGGTGGAGGCTGCCGAGACCTTCCACCATGCGGGTGGCGAAAAGTTCACGCATATCCCCTGCCTGAACGACAGCGACGACGGCATGCGTGTCCTCGAACACGTCGTGCGCCGCGAGCTGGGCGGCTGGGTGGATGTGGCAGCACCTCAGGCCGTTTCGCTGGACAGGGTGCTGGGCGCACCGAGCATCTAATCCCCGCCGTTCCCACGTCGCGGGAACGGCAAGGTTCCGCATCGCGCCCCGGCATGCTAAGCCGGGGCCAATCGATACACGGAGAAGATGATTTTGGGCGGATTCGATATCGTTGTGGTGGCCTTCGCGGTCCTGGTCATCCTCGTGCTCATCGCCGGCATCAAGACGGTCCCGCAAGGCTATCGTCATACGATCGAACGCTTCGGCCGCTATACCCGCACGCTGGAGCCCGGTCTGAACCTGATCATTCCCTTCATCGACCGTGTCGGCGCGCGCATGAACGTGATGGAGCAGGTGCTGGATGTGCCGACCCAGGAGGTCATCACCAAGGACAATGCCAGCTGCTCGGCCGATGCCGTCGCCTTCTATCAGGTGCTGAACGCGGCGGAGGCGGCCTATCAGGTCTCCAACCTCCAGAGCGCGATCCTCAACCTCACCATGACCAATATCCGCTCCGTCATGGGCTCGATGGATCTGGACGAGCTCTTGTCCAACCGCGACAAGATCAACGATCAGCTACTGCGCGTGGTGGACGAGGCGGTCGGGCCCTGGGGCATTAAGGTCACCCGCGTCGAGATCAAGGACATCCAGCCGCCGAAGGACCTCGTGGATGCGATGGCGCGCCAGATGAAGGCGGAGCGCGAAAAGCGCGCGCAGGTGCTGGAAGCAGAGGGCTCGCGCAATGCGCAGATCTTGCGGGCCGAAGGCGCCAAGCAATCGGCGATCCTTCAGGCCGAAGGCCAGCGCGAGGCGGCATTTCGGGACGCCGAGGCGCGCGAACGCCTGGCGGAGGCCGAAGCGAAGGCGACCCGCATGGTCTCCGAGGCGATCGCGGCCGGCGATGTGCAGGCCATCAACTACTTCGTCGCCCAGAAATACACCGAAGCCATCGCCGCGATCGGCACCGCGCCCAACTCCAAGATCGTGCTGATGCCGATGGAAGCCTCCGCGCTCATCGGCTCGCTCGGCGGCATCGGCGCCATCGCCCGCGAGGTCTTCGGCGACGCCCCGACCACGCCGGAACGGCCGCGCGGCTCGACACGATCCGTGCCCCCGAGCACACCGAACACGCCCTCGCCCTTCGCCCCGCCGCGGACCGGCGTCTGATGGTCGCGCGCGTCATCGAGGAACTCGGCCCCTGGGCCTGGTGGGTGCTCGGCCTCGTCCTGCTCGCGGCCGAAATATTCGTTCCCGGCGTCTTCCTCGTCTGGATCGGCATGGCGGCGATCGTTACCGGCGCGCTGGCGCTGATCTTCTGGAATGCGGACCTCTTCGGCTGGCATGTGCAACTGCCGCTGTTCGCCATCCTCTCCGTTGTCTCCGTACTCGTCGGCCGCTGGCTGCTGGCGCGCTTCGATCACGCCTCCGACGCGCCGCTCTTGAACCAGCGCGGACGCAGCCTCATCGGGCGCACGGCCATCCTCGAGGAGCCGATCGCCGAAGGGCGCGGCCGCGTTCGCCTTGGCGATACGACATGGCCCGTCAGCGGCCCCGACCTGCCGACCGGCGCCCGCGTCCGCGTCCTGTCCGCAGATGGCCAGCGGCTTCTCGTGGAAGAAGCCCTAGCCGCCTGAGCCGAAAGCTTAAGCGAGGAAGCCTGCGGATAAGGATTGGTTAACCACAAGCGTTTACGATTGCGAAACAATTGCTTCGAGCTTGCGGACCTGGCCCATGGCGCCTTCTCACCTCCCGGACACTGATGCGCGTGCCGTTCGGCCCGCTCGTGCCGCCATGGCCATTTTGCTCCTTTCCGTCTGCCTCACATCGCTTGCCCTGCCCGGCACCGCCCGGGCGCAGGCGGTGGAGGATGACGCAGGCGATACCGACCTTGCAGGACCGCAGGATCCGACCTCGGGAACACTCAGCCCGCAGGCGGCCGGCGCGGCCGTAGCGGCCGTGCCCATAGCGGGCGGCGCGCCGACGGCAACCGGTGACGCCGATATCACCGGCGCCATCGGCGATGACGCCGTGGTCGGCGGCGGGCTGCTGCGCGATCAGGACCTGATCCGGTCCAACTTGCGGGAAACCGGCGTCGATGGCCTGAAATCGGCGCTCGCCGACGATGACGACGTGCCCGGCATCCCGCTCGGAACCTTCACCCTCAAACCCTCGATCGGCCAGACGGTGAACTCGGAGACGACACGCAGCGGCGACAGCCGCGAGCGGCGCACCTATACCGAAACCGGCCTCAAGGGCACGCTGACCTCCGACTGGTCCCGCCACCAGCTGAGCATCACCGGCGAGGGCTACTGGCAGCGCAACCTCTCAGGCACTGGCGAAACCAAGCCGCGGGCCGACATCGACGGCGCCTTGCGGCTCGATATCAGCCACGACACGATGGCGACGCTTCGCGCCGGCTATAGCTTCGACCGCGAGGATGCGACGGACCCGAACGCGATCAACGGCGCGGAAACGCAGGCCGGCGTCAACCAGTATTCGCTCGGCGCCGGCATCGAGCACGATTTCGGCATCCTGCGCGGCTCGGCCAAGGTCGATGTCAACCGCCTGACCTATTCCGATGTCGATCTCTCCAACGGCACCACGCTGTCGCAGAAGGACCGCAACCGCGATGTCGGCACGCTGACGACGCGCATCGGCTATGAGCTGTCGCCGGCCCTCATCCCGTTCCTCGAAGCCTCCATCGGCCGGGGGGTGTATGAGCTGCGCTCGGACAGCTTGGGTTACAGCCGATCCTACAAGACCTATTCCGGCCGCGCCGGGGTGGAAGCCGATCTCGGCGAGAAGCTGAAGGGCGAGCTGGCGCTCGGCTACAACACCTACCGCTTCGACGACACGCGGCTGAAGAACCTGAACGGCGCCACCATCGACGGCCTCATCAACTGGTCGCCGCAGCGCGGCACGGATGTCATGACCGGCCTATCCACGACGCTGGAGCCCTCCACCACTTCGGGCGAAAGCGGCGCGCTCGCCTATACGCTGTCGAGCCGGGTTACGCACGAACTCCGCTCGGCCCTCGTTGCGCGGCTCTCCAACAGCCTGACCTTCCGCAACTATCCCTCCGGCAGCGCCTCGTCGGATACGAAGGTCTGGCTGACCGGCGCCGGCCTCACCTACGACATCAACCGCTATCTCGCTTTGACCGGCGACGTCAGCTACGAGCGGACGACACCGGACCGCGGCGAGGCTACCTCCGTCGCCCGGATCGGCGTCGGGCTGACATTGCGGCGCTAAGCATTTCCGGCAAAAGTTCAAAGCGGTTTCGTGCGTGGAATTACGTAAAACAAACAGATAGCAAGTTCTCACGATTCGAAGAAAAGCGAAAACGCTCTACTGCATAATCCCCTAATCGGAATGGATTTCAGGATAAAATGATGCAGAAGATATAAAGTGCTAAAGCGGCGTGCGTCATATATGACGCACGCCGCTTTAGCAGGCTCTTCAGGACCGCTAGAAGCTAACCTTGGGAAGCATAGGAATGGATAAGCCAACTGGCAAAGATATTGTGCTCCGGCCTGAGCAGTATTTGGCAGAGCAGGGGAAAACGCTCGATGACCGACTGCAAAGCGTGCAGCTGCCGGCTGGGACTGAAGAGTTTATCGCAGCAGGAAGAACTAAGCGCATTATTAGAGATCAAGTCCTCGGCCTCTTTAAGATCGGAGAGGTTGTCAGGGAGGTCTTGAACTGGAACGAGAATGTGGACGAAGAGATCAAGGCCGCGAAAAAAGCTTTGCTTTTGTCCAGCTACCTCGAACGAACTGATGAAAACACCTCCGCCATCTCGGACCTGAAGAAGCTACTAGTCAGTGCTCCTGGAAACACCCTTTTTAATAAAATTCTGCAAATCCTTGATGGAAATCCGCCCGATCCTCTTTTAGTTGACCACCTGGCAAATGCTCTTGAGCATATCGTTGAAACAGACTTTGAGTCCTTATTCGAAGAGCACAAGTATGCACTTGCAAAGATTGATCAGCTAACGCCGCAAGCTCTAGCGATTTTGGCTGACCGCGTGTCTTGGCCGCTAATAACTTTAAACAATAGGGTCTCGGATGGCAGTCGAGTGACATCCGACTGGTTAGTTGAGTTCACATCTGCATACGTCAAAATCAAACTCATTAGCGATCCGAGATACCAAGAGCGCATTCGGTTTTCGATCAATGAGCTGACCACCACTCGTATGATCGAGGCACACATGACTGACGGCGGCCGCACAAAATGTACGGTGACATCGATGGGTCAAATGCTGATCCCGTACATCTCTAAGCCCCGCTAGACTAGTTAAAGAATCACTACTTGGTCTGCAGACTTTCGAACCGGTATTTATCAATCAATTGGGCGACGCTTTCGAACAGAGGCTCTGTCGCTCGTGGTTTAGAGGTTGCGCGTTATTTCCCGAAACGAAAAGAGCCGCGCTGCTGATGCAACGCGGCTCTTTTGTTCGGTATCGATCGATCAACGGGCGAGAAGGGCCTTGAGGGGACCTTCGACCGAGCCGCGGATATCGTCGCGCGACAGTGCGAAAGCGACGTTGGCGAGGATGAAGCCATCCTTGGCGCCGCAGTCGTAGGTTTCGCCACGGAAGACGTAGCCTGCGAAATCCTGGCTCTTCAGGAGCTTCAGCATGCCGTCGGTCAGCTGGATCTCGTTGCCGGCGCCGCGCTCCTGGGTTTCCAGGATATTGAAGATCTCCGGCTGAAGGATGTAGCGGCCGTTGATGAAGTAGTTGGACGGGGCGGTGCCGGCGGCCGGCTTCTCGACCATGGCGTTGATGGCGAAGCCTTCGCCGATCGTCTCGCCGACGCCGACGATGCCGTACTTGTGGGCCACTTCCGGCGCACATTCCTCGACGGCAAGAACGTTGCCGCCGCTCTGCTCGTACAGCTCGACCATGCCCTTGAGGCAGCCTTTTTCGCCGCGCATGATCATGTCGGGCAGGAGAACCGCGAAGGGTTCGTCACCGACGATATCGCGGGCGCACCAAACGGCATGACCAAGACCAAGCGGCGCCTGCTGGCGGGTGAAGCTGGCCATGCCGGCCTTCGGCAGAATGTCGGCGAGCAGCGTCAGCTCGGCGGTCTTGTTGCGCTCGCGCAGCGTCTGCTCGAGCTCGGTCTGGATATCGAAATAGTCTTCGATGACGCCCTTGCCGCGCCCCGTCACGAAGATCAGGTGCTCGATACCGGCTTCGATCGCCTCATCGACGACGTACTGGATGACAGGCTTGTCGACGACCGTCAGCATTTCCTTCGGGACAGCCTTGGTGGCGGGCAGAAAACGCGTGCCGAGGCCGGCAACAGGAAAGACGGCCTTTCGGACCTTACGCTTCTCACTCATCAATATCTCCAGTTCTCAGTCATTCTTTAAAATGGACGGTGGATCAACGATCGCTGATCCACCGTGGCGTGATGTCGTCTTACCGGAAACCGGCTTAAAATGAACGTCGATCCCGATGTTCTCGTTCGTGGCAACTCCGTTTCCCCGCAATTGCTGCGCACCTCTCTCCCAAGCCCGGCGACGGATGACATGGATCTATCGGACTTCCCCGCAGTTTCCAGAGCGTCGACGTCCAGCCCCCAAAAGTCGGCCAGAAAGGAGCGCCGTGCATGCACCGCCTAGATGCACGACCCCGGGTGAATGCCCGGTGAACATGCAACATGCGCGTCACAAGAACGTGAACGTATCTAGGGGTAAGAGGCTATTTTTTCCCTAAGGAAGACGCAAGTCCTTCGGCATGGTAAAGAACTTGTTGACCTCATTTCGATACTCTTCCTCAAACCGGCCCTCACAGCAGAGCCGGCACTCGTCGGATCCGTCACCGGCAGCGCAAGATGGGACGGTTCTGGAATGGTACAGTGATGTCTCGCCCGTCGGCCCCGACGCGCGTGACCGAGATTACGGAAACGACAGACCGATGAACAGCAACAGTCTGCCCCTTCGCCGCCGCCTCAGCGCCGCCTTTTTTGCCGCCGCCGCGTTCCTCGCCACCACGCCCGCTTTCGCCGATGCCGGCTTCCAGACTTGGATCAACGGCTTCTATCCGACGGCCGCCAAGGCCGGCATCTCCGAGAGCACCTATCGCAAGGCCTTTGCCGGCGTGAAGACGCCCGATGCGACCGTGATCGAGAAGGCCAATTACCAGCCGGAATTCAAGCACAAGATCTGGGAATATATCGACAGCCGCGTGAACCCCTACACGCAGAAGGTCGGCCAGGAAATGTCGGTGAAGCACCGCCGCACGCTGGATGCGATCGAGAAGCACTTCGGCGTCGATCGCAACGTGCTGCTCGCCATCTGGTCGATGGAGTCCAATTACGGCGCTGTCCTGGAGAAGGACGACCGGCTGCACTACGTGCCGCGGGCGCTGGCCACCCTTGCCTATGCCGATCCGAAGCGGGCGAAATTCGCCAAGACCCAGCTGATCGCCGCGCTGAAGATTCTGCAGTCGGGCGATGTGAGCCCACGCGAACTCAACGGCTCCTGGGCCGGCGCCATGGGCCACACGCAGTTCATTCCCACGAGCTACCTGCTCTATGCGATCGATGCGGACGGCAACGGCCATCGCGATATCTGGAACTCGATCCCCGATGCGCTGGCGACTGCCGCCAACCTCTTGAAGAAGAACGGCTGGCAGCCGGGCATGACCTGGGGCTACGAGACGGCGGTGCCCGCCGGCGGCTCCGATCTGCAGGGCCAGACGAAAACGCTCAAGCAGTGGGCGGCCCTCGGCTTCACCCGCCCGAACGGCAAGGGCTTCCGCGATGGCAACATCCGCGCCACGCTGAAGATGCCGGGCGGCAGTGGCAGCCCGGGCTTCCTGATGACCAAGAATTTTTCCGTCATCAAGCGCTACAACGCCTCCGACTCCTACGCCCTCGGCGTTGGTCTTCTTGCCGACGAAATTGCCGGCTATGGCGGCATGCAGCAGGCCTGGAGCCGGCCGGACGGCACGCTGGACGTCAAGCAGAAGTTCGAACTGCAGTCACGCCTCAAGGAACTCGGCTATTACGACGGCGAGGTGGACGGCAATTTCGGCTCCGGTTCCAAGGCCGCGATCCAGGCATTCCAGAACCGCAAGGGCATGACCCCGGACGGCCAGCCGACGCAGAACCTTCTCCGCGCCCTGCGGGATTGATCGGCGACACCGGGCAACCAGGCCGTTTCCGGGCGCAGGATCCGGGACGGGCAAGCCATCGTCAGATGGTCTGGCGGAAATGAAGAGGACCGGGCAGGACGCCCGGCCGGAATGCAGATGTCGATGCCCCGAGCCGAGATGCCCAAAGCGGTGACACCACGCGCTGATCAGAGCAAAGTCTCGCCGCAACCGTCGCGGCATGCGCGTCTGCGCCGGATTGCGGCCTTCATTCTCGCCATCATCATCGCTCTGCCGACTGCAGCATTTCTTCCGCCGGTCAGCCGTGCCGAAGCGCAGGAACGGCGCACGATCCTCGACATGTTCTTCGGCCGGCCGCGCCAGCAGCAGCGCGTTTACGAGGACGATGGCGACGGCGGGAACATATACCGCGAGGCCCCGCCGCCGGTACGGCGTCAGCCGAAGCCTCAGCGGGCCAAAGCCCGCCCCGCACCCGTCGAGACGCCGGCGCCCGAGATCGTGGCGAAACAGGCGGATGCCAAGACCGTGCTCGTCGTCGGCGACTTCATCGCCGGCAGCCTCAGTGACGGCCTGCAGACCGCCTTTGCCGACAGCCCGGGCATCGTGGTCGAAAACCGCAGCGAGGGCTCGTCCGGCATGGTGCGCGACGACTATTTCGACTGGCCCAACATGCTCCCCGTCTATGCGGACGACGTGAAGCCGGCTCTGATCGTCGTCAGCTTCGGCGCCAACGACCGCCAGCAGATGAAGATCGGCGCGGTGCGGGAAAAATACCGCACGGATGCCTGGATGACCGAGTACACACGGCGCGTCGCGGCATTCGCAGCCCTTGCCCGCAGCCGCAACGTGCCGCTTCTCTGGGTCGGCATGCCGTCGTTCCAGTCCCCCGCGATGACAGCGGACATGGTGACCTTCAACGGCATCTTCCGCACCGAGGCGGAGAAGGTCGGTGGGCAGTTCATCGATATCTGGGATGGTTTCGTCGACGAGCAGGGCAAGTTCGTGACGACGGGCTCCGACATCAATGGCCAGCAGGTGCGCCTCCGCGGTGCCGACGGCATCAACCTGACACCGGCCGGCAAGCGCAAGCTCGCCTTCTACGTGGAGAAAGACATCCGCCGCCTTCTGGGCGAGACGGCTGCGCCCGGTAGCGACATTCCCGATCCGAGCGACATGAAGGACCTCGTGGTCACGGCCCCGACCAGCGAGACCATCATCAAGACCCAGCCGATCAGCCTCGTCGATCCCGACCTCGACGGCGCGTCCGCGCTGCTGGACGACGCCAGCCTGCCGGCGAGCACGGGGCGCAGCGCGCGGGACCTGCTGATCGAGAAAGGCGAAGCCCCGCCCGCCCCGTTCGGCCGGATCGACGACTTCCGGCTGGTGAAGACGGCGCTAGCGCCGCCGGCCGTGACACCGGAGGCAGCCTTACCGGCGGCAGGCCCATCTCTTGGCAATGCCGACCCGTCGCCATCGGCGGCCACAGCCCCGCCGAAGACCGGAACCGGCCCGCGGCTAGGGGCCGCACCGCCATGGCAGGCCGTCCCGCTCCGATAGGCTCCGAGCGGGCGCCCTGATTTTTCAGAGTGTTTCAACGCACTTCCGGACGCAAAACCGCTGCGCACTTTTGCTGGAATTGCTCTAGGCGGCCTTCAGCGTGGCCACCGTCTCAAGGGCCGCCTTGGTTGCGGCTTCACGCGGCTCGGCACCGAGCGCCAGGCCTTCGGCCACGATGACCTCAGGATTGGTGACGCCGATGAAGGCGAGAACCGACCGGAGGTAGGTCTCGGCATGTTCGAAGGGCTGCGACGGCGTGCCCGGACCGTACAGGCCGCCACGCGCGATCGTCAGGATGACGCGCTTATCCCCCGCCAGACCTTCCGGGCCTGCTTCGGTGTAGCGAAACGTCTTGCCGACCACGCAGATGCGGTCCACCCAGCTTTTCAGCTGGCTCGAAATCGAGAAGTTGTAGAGTGCCACGCCGATGACGACGATATCGGCCGCAAGGAACGCTTCCAGCACCTTGCCGCCGAGCGCTAGATCTTCCTGAAGCGCCTGATCGTGCTGCACATCGTCGCTCTGGCCGGCGAGATAGCGGCCGGTGAGGTGGGCGATCGGCTCGGCGACGAGATCGTGATAGGTGACCTCGATCGCGGGGTTGTCCGCCGTGATCCGTTCGACGGCAGCCTTGGACAGCGCGCGGCTGACGGAGTGGTCGCCGAGAATGCTGGAGTCGAGGTGAAGGAGTTTCATGTATCTATCCTTTGGTGCACCATGTGCAGGTCATTCGAATAAGGTCTGCATGGAAAGCCAAAGCCCCGCTTCGTCACCGATTACGTGACGTATGGGAGTTACTTTTCCATACCGAGGCACTATGAATGACGTGGATGCGCATGCGCAAGGAGGCACATTCTTGACACCTGCAAATACGGACATGACGCTGGAGACGCTGCACGAGACCCATGACTGCCGTCTGGCCAGCGCCCTCCTCTCCCGGATCGGCGACAAATGGTCGATGCTGGTGGTGATGTTGCTGACGCCGGGGCCGAAGCGGTTCAACGCGCTGAAGCGCGCGCTCGGCAGCATTTCCCAGCGCATGCTGACGCTGACGCTGCGCAACCTGGAGCGGGACGGGCTGGTGACACGAACGATCTACCCGACCATTCCGCCGAAGGTGGAATATGCGCTGACCGATCTCGGGCAGTCGCTGCGCGAACCCGTGCAGACGCTCGGCAACTGGGCGTTCGAGCATCAGGAAACGATCGACCAGGCGCGCCTGGCCTACGACCAGCGAAATGCCTGAGAGATTTGGGGCTTCGAGGACGCCCGGCATTGGCCGGACATCCGTCTGTCGATAGCGCGCGCTCGAAATCAGCGCGGCAAAACGCTGGAGCCCATCAGGGCCTCGTCGATCGCGCGTGCTGCCTGACGGCCTTCGCGGATCGCCCAGACGACGAGCGACTGGCCACGGCGCACGTCACCGGCAGCCCAGACCTTGTCGACCGATGTCCGGTAGTCCTTGTCGTCGGCGATGACATTGCTGGAACCGCGACGGTCGGTGTTGATGGCGAGCGCATCGCCAAGCTCTTCCAGAACGCCCGCCTTCAGCGGACCGCTGAAGCCGATGGCGATGAAGGCGAGGTCGGCCTTGATGACGAACTCCGTGCCGGGAACCGGCTTGCGGCGATCGTCGACCTGACAGCACTTCACACCCGTCAACACACCATCTTCGCCGACGAATTCCAGCGTTGCCACCTGAAACTCGCGCACGGCGCCTTCGGCCTGCGAGGAGGAGGTCCGCATCTTCGTCGCCCAGAACGGCCACACGGCGAGCTTGTCTTCCTTCTCCGGCGGCTGCGGGCGGATGTCGAGCTGGGTCACCTTGACGGCACCCTGACGGAAGGCGGTGCCGACACAGTCCGACGCCGTGTCGCCGCCGCCGACGACGACGATATGCTTGCCGCCGGCAAGGATCGGATCCGACGGCCAGCCGACGCTGTCGATATTTTCGCGGCCGACGCGGCGGTTCTGCTGGACGAGATAGGGCATGGCATCGTGCACGCCGGCGAAATCGCCGCCGGGAAGGCCGGCATCGCGCGGCGTCTCGGAGCCGCCGCAATAGAGCACCGCGTCATGCTCCTCGCGCAGGCTCTCCACCGTGCGGTCCACGCCAACATTGACGCCGTAATGGAAGGTGACGCCTTCGCCGGTCATCTGTTCGACGCGGCGGTCGATGAAGTTCTTCTCCATCTTGAAGTCGGGAATGCCGTAGCGCAACAGGCCGCCGGCCTTGGTCTCGCGCTCGTAGACATGCACCGCATGGCCGGCGCGTGCCAGCTGCTGGGCCGCCGCCATGCCGGCAGGACCCGAACCGATGATGCCGATCGACTTGCCGGTCTTCGTCACCGCCGGCTTCGGCACGATGTAGCCCATCTCATAGGCCTTGTCGGCGATCGCCTGCTCGATGGTCTTGATGGTGACCGGGGCGTCCTCAAGGTTCAGCGTGCAGGCCTCCTCGCAAGGCGCGGGGCAGATGCGGCCGGTGAACTCCGGGAAGTTGTTGGTCGAATGCAGGTTGCGGATCGCCTCTTCCCAGTTGCCGCTGTAGACGAGGTCGTTCCAGTCGGGGATCTGGTTGTGCACCGGGCAGCCGGTCGGGCCGTGGCAGAAGGGGATGCCGCAATCCATGCAGCGCGCCGCCTGCTTCTGCACTTCCGGTTCCGACATCGGGATCGTGAATTCCCGGAAATGGCGGATACGATCGGAGGCCGGCTGATACTTTGCCAGCTGCCGGTCGATTTCCATGAAACCTGTAACCTTGCCCATGACGTAACCCTCAATCGTCGCCGTGGAAGCGCTGATGCCACCCGCTCCGCGTCCACCCGTTTCTGTTCCTGACTGCCGGAGATCCGGCAGGCTTTTCATCGCATTGTCGCCAGATAGGGCGAACACTCAATCGAATTTCATGACCAAGAGATGTTTCATGGCCGTCACCTGAAGAACCGGTCCGCCAGCCCCTCGATGAAGGCCTGGCCCGGAAGCCGTTTTCGCTGGGTCGGCAGCGCGGCGATCAGCGGCGCATCGAAGGCGCTTCCGCGCGCGCCCTTGCCCATCATGGCGAGCGGCAGCGGGAAGCTGTCGATCAACGGCTTGTCGTCGAAGACCTTCAGCGTCCACACCCGGTCGATAGCGTCGATCACGGCCTGCCAGTTCGTCTTGACCTGCCGCGGCTGGTACCAGATGTCGAGGTCCGACAGACCGAGACCGCGATAGAGATCGACGAAGCGCAGGTCGATGACGCCGCTCTCGTCGGAGAGATCGATGCGTCCGAGCCCGGTGCTGCGCGACCGTGGCGAGAAATAGAGGCAGGGAATGCCGTAGGATTCGGCAAAGACCATGCCGTGCAGGCTGGTCGAAACGATCCGCTTGCAGGACAGGATTTCATCCAGCCGTTCGCGCAGCGCAGCAATCGTCGTCGGCGTGACCGTGTTGATCAGCTTGACGGAACCCGCCTCCGACGGCGCTACATGATGGCGGCCTTCGGTATCCTTCGGCCGGGCGTCGAAGGTGCGCTCGGACAGTTCCGCCAGATGCAGGATGACGCCGAGTTCATGCGTCTTCTTGACGGGCGCATCGTGAAAATGCGGCAGCAGCCAGAGCGGATCGCCATAGACGGCAGGCCCGTCACTGCCGAGTACGCGGCGGCTGAACGGCCCCCGCGTCGCATGGAAGGTGAAGCGCGTATCGACTGGCCGGGTATAGGGGATCTTCTCGTCGGAATGCTGGCCGGGATTGAGGTTCGGCGACGTGCCCGTTCCCCAGACATGCACATGCCCGCCCGCCATCATGTGGCCGATGGTGCCGACGGCGGCAAGACGGGTCTTGCGGCTCTTGCTCGGCGCATGCGTCACCGGCAGTCCCGACATCATCGAAACGATCACCGGCGACAGGGCATCGCCGAGATTGAGATAATCCTCGCCGACCGGCGGCGTCACCCAGGAGACCGGGATGGCAGCCTTCGACGCGACGATGTCGAGAAGGTCACTGGACACGTTACACCATGTTCATTCTTGCGCGGGTCGGAATGCGCATATTTCGGGTTTTCGCGAGAACGCCCGAGCCGGATCGGGCGCGCCCATATCGGCTCCTGGCAAGACCCGCAGGAGAGGCCGGATCGGCGCGCTGTCCGTCCGCTGAAGGATCGGGCAAGACGCGTCGCCGGAGGGTCGAACCGGGGCCGCGACCAGCGCCGCCCCGGGCGAGACCGCCGATTACTCGGCAGCCTCCGCCATTTTCATCCGCTCCATGTCCTCGAGCGCACGACGGTACTCGACCGGCATGACCTTGCGGAACTTCGGCCGGAAGTCCGCCCAGTTGTCGAGGATCTCCTTGGCGCGGGGCGAACCCGTGTAGTGGAGATGGTTGGAGATGAGCTGTACCAGCCGCTCCTCGTCATGGCGCGTCATGTCGCCGGAGACGTCCACCATGCCCTTGTGCATGAGGTCGCCGCCGTGATGATGCAGCTTCTCCAGCATGTCGTCTTCCTCCGGCACCGGCTGCAGCTCGACCATGGCCATGTTGCAGCGCTGCGGGAAGTCGGCGCTCTCGTCCAGCACATAGGCGACGCCGCCCGACATGCCGGCCGCGAAGTTGCGGCCCGTCTCGCCGAGCACGACCACCACGCCGCCCGTCATGTATTCGCAGCCATGGTCGCCCACACCCTCGACCACCGCGATGGCGCCCGAGTTGCGCACGGCGAAGCGTTCGCCGGCCACGCCGTTGAAGTAGCACTCGCCCGAGATCGCGCCGTAGAGCACGGTGTTGCCGACGATGATCGACTCCGCCGCCTTGATCTTCGACGCCTCGGAGGGACGCACGACGATGCGGCCGCCGGACAGGCCCTTGCCGACATAGTCGTTGCCGTCGCCAATCAGATCGAACGTAATGCCGCGTGCGAGGAACGCGCCGAACGACTGGCCTGCCGTGCCGCGCAGCGTCACGAAGATCGTGTCGTCCTTCAGCCCCTTGTGGCGCCAGCGCTTGGCCAGTTCGCCCGACAGCATCGCGCCGGCCGACCGGTCGACGTTCTTGATCGTCGCCTCGATCTTCACCGGGATCTTGGATTCCAGCGCCGGCATCGCTTCCGCGATCAGCCTGCGGTCGAGAATGTCGTGGATCGGGTGGTTCTGCTTCTCCGTCCAGTAGGTCGCGGCCTTCGGCGCATCGACCTTGTAGAAGATGTTGGAGAAATCGAGCCCGTTCGCCTTCCAGTGCGAAATCAGCGTGTCCTTCTCCAGCAGTTCCGAAGCGCCGATGATGTCGTCGAACTTCGACACGCCGAGCGAGGCGAGAATTTCGCGCACCTCTTCTGCAACGAAGAAGAAGTAGTTGACCACATGCTCGGGCGCGCCCTTGAAGCGCTTGCGCAGGACGGGGTCCTGCGTCGCCACGCCCACCGGACAGGTGTTCAGGTGGCACTTGCGCATCATGATGCAGCCGGCCGCAATCAGCGGCGCGGTGGAGAAGCCGAACTCGTCGGCCCCCAGAAGCGCGCCGATGATGACGTCGCGGCCGGTCTTCAGGCCGCCATCCACCTGCAGGGCGATGCGCGAGCGCAGGCCGTTGAGCACCAGCGTCTGGTGCGTCTCGGCAAGGCCGATTTCCCATGGGGAACCGGCATGCTTGAGCGAGGTCAGCGGCGATGCACCCGTGCCGCCGTCATAGCCGGAGACCGTGATATGGTCGGCGCGCGCCTTGGCGACGCCGGCGGCAACGGTGCCGACGCCGACTTCCGAGACGAGCTTGACCGAAACGTTGGCTTCGGGATTGACGTTCTTCAGGTCGTAGATCAGCTGCGCCAGATCTTCGATCGAGTAGATGTCGTGGTGCGGCGGCGGCGAGATGAGGCCGACGCCGGGCGTGGAATGCCGGGTCTTGGCAACGGTCGCGTCCACCTTGTGGCCGGGCAGCTGCCCGCCCTCGCCGGGCTTGGCACCCTGCGCCACCTTGATCTGCAGCATGTCGGCATTGACCAGATATTCCGTCGTCACGCCGAAGCGGCCGGAGGCCACCTGCTTGATGGCCGACCGTTCCGGGTTGGCCGAGCCGTCATGGAGCGGGAAATACCGATCGCTCTCCTCGCCGCCTTCGCCGGTGTTCGACTTGCCGCCGATCCGGTTCATGGCGATGGCGAGCGTCGTGTGCGCCTCACGCGAGATGGAGCCGAACGACATGGCACCGGTCGAGAAGCGCTTGACGATCTCGGTCGCCGGTTCGACCTCGTCGATTGAGATCGGCGTGCGGCCGAGACCCTCCGCACCCTTGATGGTGAAGAGGCCGCGAATGGTGTTCATGCGCAACGCGTCGCCGTTCACCATGTCGGCGAACTCGCGGTAGCGGTCCTGCGCATTGCCGCGCACGGCATGCTGAAGCGAAGCGATCGAGTCCGGCGACCAGGCATGGCCTTCGCCGCGCATGCGGTAAGCATATTCGCCGCCGACATCGAGCGTGTTGGTCAGCACCGGATCGGGACCGAAGGCCGCCTGGTGACGGTTGAAGGTCTCCTCGGCGATCTCCTTGAGGCCGATGCCTTCGATCTGCGTTGCCGTGCCGAAGAAGTAGCGCTCGATCAGCTCGCTCGAGAGACCGACCGCATCGAAGATCTGCCCGCCGCAATAGGACTGGTAGGTCGAGATGCCCATCTTGGACATGACCTTGAGGATGCCCTTCCCCACGGCCTTGATGTAGCGATAGACGATCTCGCTGCCGTCGACTTCCTTCGGGAACTCGCCGCGCTTGTGCATGTCCGTCAGCGTGTCGAAGGCGAGATAGGGGTTGATGGCCTCGGCACCGTAGCCGGCGAGAAGCGCAAAATGATGGATCTCGCGCGGCTCGCCCGATTCTACGACGAGGCCGACCGAGGTGCGAAGCCCCTTGCGGATCAGGTGGTGGTGCACGGCAGCGGTCGCGAGCAGCGCAGGAATGGCGAGGCGGTCCGGACCGACCTGACGATCGGAGAGCACGATGATGTTGTAGCCGCCCTTGACGGCGGCTTCCGCACGCTCGCACAGCCGGTCGAGGATTTCCGGCATACCTTCGGCGCCGCGCGCGACGTCATAGGTGAAGTCGAGCGTCTTGGTGTCGAACCGGTCTTCCGTGTGGCCGATGGAGCGGATCTTTTCGAGATCGCCATTGGTCAGGATCGGCTGGCGCACTTCCAGCCGCTTGGCGTGGGATGCCCCGACATGGTCGAGAATGTTCGGCCGCGGCCCGATGAACGAGACGAGGCTCATCACCAGCTCTTCGCGGATCGGGTCGATCGGCGGGTTGGTCACCTGCGCGAAGTTCTGCTTGAAATAGGTGTAGAGCAGCTTCGACTTCGACGACATCGCCGAGATCGGCGTGTCCGTGCCCATCGAGCCGATCGCCTCCTGACCCGTCGTCGCCATCGGCGACATCAGGATCTTGGTGTCTTCGAGCGTGTAGCCGAAGGCCTGCTGGCGATCGAGCAGCGACACGTCGCGGCGCAGCGCGCGCGGCTCCACCGGCTTCAGCTCCTCGAGAATCAGCTGCGTGTTGTCGAGCCACTTGCGATAGGGGTGCTGGCCGGCGAGCGAGGACTTCACCTCCTCGTCGGAGATGATGCGGCCTTCTTCCATGTCGATCAGCAGCATCTTGCCCGGCTGCAGGCGCCACTTCTTGACGATGCTCTCTTCCGGCACCGGCAGCGTGCCGGCTTCGGAGGCGAGGATGACGCGGTCGTCATCGGTGACGAGGTAGCGGGCCGGACGCAGGCCGTTGCGGTCGAGCGTCGCGCCGATCTGCCGGCCGTCGGTGAAACAGACCGCGGCCGGTCCGTCCCACGGCTCCATCAGGGCGGCATGGTACTCGTAGAATGCCTTGCGCTCAGGCCCCATCAGCTGGTTGCCGGCCCAGGCCTCGGGGATCAGCATCATCACCGCATGCGACAGCGAATAGCCGCCCTGCACCAGGAATTCGAGCGCGTTGTCGAAGCAGGCGGTGTCCGACTGGCCCTCATAGGAGATCGGCCACAGCTTGGAGATGTCGGCACCGAAGAGCGGCGAGGACACGGACGCCTGACGCGCCGCCATCCAGTTGACGTTGGAGCGCAGCGTGTTGATTTCGCCGTTATGGGCGACCATGCGGTAGGGGTGCGCGAGCTTCCAGGACGGGAAGGTGTTTGTGGAGAAACGCTGGTGCACGAGCGCGACCGCGCTCTCGAACCGCGGATCTTCCAGATCCTTGAAATAGGCCGCAACCTGATAGGCGAGGAACATGCCCTTGTAGATGATCGTCTTCGTCGACAGCGATACGGGATAGAAGCCGGTTTCCGCACCCTTGTAGGCGTCGTAAATCCGGTTCGAGATGACCTTGCGCAGCGTGAAGAGACGACGCTCGAACTCGGCATTCGTCGCGGCATCGCGGCCGGCGCCAATGAACACCTGCACGTGACGCGGCTCTGTGGCGGCGATGTGCGGCGCCTTCGACAGCGAAGCGTTATCGACCGGGACATCGCGGAAGCCGAGCAGCGACTGCCCCTCTTCAGCAACGACATCGGCGATGACCTGCTTGAAATGCGTAACCTGCGCTTCGTCCTGCGGCATGAACAGATAGCCGACAGCATAATCGCCCGCCTTCGGCAGGGTCACGCCCTGGGCTGCCATTTCCTCACGGAAGAAGCGGTCCGGGATCTGCACCAGAATGCCGGCGCCGTCGCCCATCAGCGGATCGGCACCCACAGCACCGCGATGCGTCAGGTTTTCGAGGATGAACAGGCCGTCGCGCACGATCTGGTGCGACTTGACGCCCTTCATATGCGCGACGAAGCCGACGCCGCAGGCATCGTGCTCGTTGCGCGGATCGTAGAGACCCTGCTTTGCCGGCAGGCCGCTCTTGTAAGTGTTTTCCGGGAAGGCTTTCGGGAACACGGCCGTCGTCGTCGCGGTGGCCTGGGCCTCTACGCGATGGGATGCGGCGTCATGTGATGGCGTGATCTGCGTCATCGTCTTCCCTCCAGTTGCGGCCCTTCTCTCTCGGGCCTGCCGTCGTCGGGGCGCACTCGCGGCTTCAACCGCGTTGTGACGCCCGGTCTATCGTTGCATGATCCTGTGCCGCTCGCAAACGAAGCTTGGCGGTGCCGGGTCAGATGATCCGCGACCATTCGACAGGGAACACCGGCATCGAGCCAACCGCATGGGTGAGCCGATCGCTCGCCGCATGAGACGGTGTTTCCCTGTTCAGGCCCCGCGCCGCTTGGATGTGCGCTTCGGGCCATTCGGTCTTCAGACCGAAATAGGACAGCAAGCCTGTCCTATTTCACAGGCTCTATGCCAGAAAGCTCCGGTGACTGCAAGGGAGACCGCTTAAATAATCGGCGTCATCGATCCGAAAATGTCGGCTTTTCCAAGGTTGACGAAAGAATGTTGCGCGGAATGGCCCTAGCCTTTCCTTTGGTTTCAAACTGGTCTGCAATTGTCCTGATCATTCTCGTCTGGATTGGATTGCCGACGCCGGGTGATTATGGTCGTGTGAAGGTTCGGCGCGCCTCTGCGCTGTAGGATCTGCCCTCTTCTCTCGACCATCGGAAGCCCCCATGATCTTCTCCTCCGACAACTGGGCCGGCGCCCATCCTCTCATTGCGGAAAGCCTGGTGAAGGCGGCCCCGGGCTTTGCCCCCGCCTATGGCACGAGCCCGCTCGACCGCAGGGTCGAGGCGATGCTGGCGGAGGTCTTCGAGCGGGAAGTCGCCGTGTTCTTCGTCGGCACCGGGACGGCGGCCAACGCGCTGGCCTTTGCCAGCGTCACTCGCCCCGGCGGCCACGTGTTCTGCCACCGCGAGGCGCATGTGAACTCCGATGAATGCGGCGCGCCCGAATTCTTCTCGCTCGGCGCGCGCATGGCACCGGTCGATGGCGCCTTCGGCAAGATGGAGCCGGAGCGGCTGGAAGCCGAGATCAAGCGCTTTCCGCCCGGCTTCGTCCATGCGGGCCAGCCGATGGCCGTGACGCTGACGCAGGCGACGGAGGCCGGCACGGTCTACACCCTCGACGAGATTTCCACGATTTCCGCGATTGCGCAACGCTATAACCTGCCACTGCACATGGACGGCGCGCGCTTTGCCAATGCGCTGGTCGCGCTGGATGCGACACCGGCGGAAATGACCTGGAAGCGCGGCGTCGATATCCTCTCCTTCGGCGGCACCAAGAACGGCTGCTGGTGCGCCGAAGCGCTGATCCTGTTCGATCCCGCAAAGACAGGCGATATGCCCTATTTGCGCAAGCGTTCGGCCCAGCTCTTCTCCAAGACCCGCTTCGTTTCGGCCCAGCTCGAAGCCTATCTCGACAACAACCTCTGGCTCGACCTTGCGCGACACGCCAATGCCATGGCCAAACGCCTGGCCGACGGCATCGCCGACAGCAACAGCGCCCGCCTCGCCTGGCCCTCGAATGCCAACGAGCTCTTTGTGATCCTGAAGACCGCCAATGCCGAGGCGCTGAAGGAAAAGGGCGCGCTGTTCTACGACTGGCCCGTGCCGCATGCGCTGGCCGGCACGCTCGGCACCGACGAGGGGCTGTATCGCCTGGTCACCAGCTTTGCCACCGAGCCGGCCGACGTCGATGCCTTCCTCGACGGCTGCCGCAGCGCTTGAGAGCAACAACGAAAAACGGCGCCCCTCTCGGGACGCCGTCTCTTCTATCAGGCGATCAGCTGTGGATCAGTTGACGCTAGCTTCCACCTGGTTCGCCTCGATCTGCTTCGACGCGCTCTGTGCGGCCGAAATCTCGATGCGGCGCGGCTTGGCAGCTTCCGGGATCTCGCGCAGGAGATCGATGTGCAGCAGGCCGTTCTTCAGGGAAGCGGAGCGGATTTCCATATATTCGGCGAGCTGGAAGCGGCGCTCGAAGGCGCGCTTGGCAATGCCGCGATACAGGAACTGGTTTTCAGCCGTCTGCTCCTCGCTCTTCTCGCCCTTGACCGTCAGCGTGTGTTCCCGCGCTTCGATCGAAAGCTCGCTTTCGTCGAAACCGGCAACTGCCATGGTGATCCGGTAAGTGTTATCGCCGGTCCGCTCGATATTATAGGGCGGATAGCTCTGCGACTGGTCGGGCTGGCCGAGGCTGTCGAGCATGGTGAACAGCCGGTCGAAGCCGACGGTGGAGCGGTAAAGCGGAGAAAAATCAACGTGACGCATGGTGTCCTCACTATTCGAGCAACGTGTTGCGGTTCTCTGGCCCGTCATCCCGTAAGCGGCGATGGCGAGGCCGGTGGCCGGGCCCTCTTCGGCGCCCGTGACCATGAGATGGGAATGACGATTTCGACCGTCAAGAGGCGTTCCAGAGACAAAATCGCAGGCATCGGAATTTTCTCTGTCCCCCGCCATCAAGCCAAGCCCTTGATTTCGCATGATGGCGTAACCATACGAGCGTGCCGAAGCTGACATAAACCGGGGATGAACGGCCGGTTCCGTTTCGGTTCACCTGAGCTGCGCTAGAACGGGGTCATCGGAACAGGAGCAAGACAGCAGCCGGATCGTCCCTGAAAGGTTGCATTCCCCGTTGCGCCCCTGTTTCGCCCTTCCGGGCCGGAAGCGGTTCCCCGCCGCTCCGGCCCCTTTTTATGGTCGGACGCAGCGGAGAACAGACGACAATCCTTTGACCGCCCATCTCGCTCGCCCTATTCCTTGACGTCCGGCCGCGTCGTCTGTCGTTCACCCGCCCGAAAGGCTGCAGGTCTAGGATGACGCTTCACGGCACGGCCGCACGACGCCGAGACCGCCGATCGGGAACCCCAGATGCAGACACGCTCCGCTCCGCAAAGACATGACACCGGCAACCCTGGGAACGCTGTCGCCGCGATAGCGACCAGATCCGGAGACGTGCCGCGCGCGGAAGATGAAACGCTTCTGAAGCCGCGCCTGTTTCCAACGCCGGATAACCCGCTGCCGCCTGCTGCCGCCGATCCGCGCCGGCACACCGTCGGCTTCTTTACCGGCGCCGGCGGGCGACGCCTACGATACGCCGTCTTCCGCAGCGGCGACACAGCAGCCAAGGGCACCGTCGTTCTCCTCCACGGTCGCAATGAATCGATCGAGAAATATTTCGAGATGATCGGCGATCTGCTCGCCCGCGGCCTCTGGGTGGCGACGTTCGACTGGCGCGGACAGGCGGGATCCGAGCGCCTGCTGAAGCAGCTGCGCCGCGGCCATGTGCGTCGCTTTTCGGACTACGAAGAGGACCTGTCGATCTTCCTCGAAAAGATCGTGCTGCCGGATACGCGCCTGCCATTCTTCCTCGTGGCCCACTCCATGGGCGCGCTGGTGGCGCTGGCACAGGCCCCGCGGCTGGCAACGCGAATCGACCGCATGGTGCTGAATGCACCGTTTGTGGCGCTCGGCAACCAGCGCATGAGCCATGGCAAGATCGGCCTGCTCTCGGCCGCCTTCAGCCTGTTCGGCCTCGGCGCCCTGGCCTTGTCGAAGGAGCAGCCCATGCTCTTTCCGCAGAACCTCGTTTCCTCGGACCCCGTGCGCTACGCCCGCAACGCCGAGATTGCACAGGCGCATCCCGAACTGGCGCTAGGACCCCCGAGCGCGCGCTGGCTGCATGAAACCTTTCGCGCCATCCGCCGCGTCACGCGCCGCGAGCACCTGACGCGCATTACGGTGCCGACGCTGCTGCTCGCCCCTACGCGCGACCGTCTGGTGCCCTATGCCGCCATCGAGGCGCTGGCCCGCAACTTCCGCGCCGCCACGCTCATCCCCATCGACGGCGCCCGCCACGAGGTCTTCCAAGAGGACGACCGCTATCGTGCGCAGGCGATCGCCGCGCTTGACGCCTTCATCCCCGGCAGCACGGGCCCCGACGTCACGGAAAGCCTGAGCGGCGGCGATATGCTCGTGCTCTGAGCCTCAGCCCCGGAGGATCGCCAGAGCCTCGGCGTGGAGCGCCGCACTTCCCGCCGCGATCACCTCGCCACCCATTTCCGCCCGCCCGCCGTTCCAGTCGGTGACGATGCCGCCGGCCTGCTCGATCAGCGGAATGAGCCCGCCGACATCGTAGGGCTTCAGGCCTGCTTCGATGACGAGATCGATATGCCCGGCCGCCAGCAGTGCGAAGGCGTAGCAGTCGCAGCCGTAGCGGGCGAGCCGCACCTTGTCCTGCACCGCCTCGAATTTCGTCTTGATGTCACCGTGATAGAGCGTGGGCGAGGTCGTGAACATGGTGGCTTCCGACAACGACGCACAGTCGCGCGTGGCCAGCGTCCGCTCGCCCTCCGGCCCCCGGTAATGCGTGACGCCATCGGCTGCAAAGAAGCGCTCGCCGGTGAAAGGCTGGTCCATCAGCCCCATCACGGCCCGACCCTTGTGGTAGAGACCGATCAGCGTGCCCCAGACCGGCAGGCCGGAGATAAAGGCGCGCGTGCCGTCAATCGGATCGATGACCCAGACGTAATCGCGATCCGCACCCACCGTGCCGTATTCCTCGCCAAGGATGCCATGCTCCGGAAAGGCGTCCTCGATCAGCGCCCGGATCGCCCGCTCCGCCGCCTGGTCGCCTTCCGTCACAGGATCGAACCCGCTCTCCAGCTTGTTGGAAACGCCGATTCCCATGCGAAACCGCGGCAACGTCTCCGCCTTGGCTGCATCCGCAAGGCGATCAAAGAACGGGCGGTCCGGCAACATGGCACTCTCCTGGAGATGGGCGTGAAGATCGACCTGAAGCCGACCAGAGGATGCTTAGACGAATTTTTTCAAAAGAAAATGCAGAACAAGATTTCAGCAGTTTTCAGGCGATCCGCACAAGACATATGCACATTCGCACGCCATGTCGAAATTTCCGATCATTAATTGGGCAAATTCAGAAATTCTTTTGCGAAAGCTGAGGCTTAGCCCGCCGTCGATTCGTCACGCGCGGCAAAGTGGCCTTGACAATTGTGCGCTGCAATATCAAACTCACCCTACAGTCACTCGTGGCTGTAAATACCCTCCTTGGGTGTTTCCTCCCTAGACTTAGCCGCGCGACAAGCGCGGTTTTTTTTGGCCGGTCGCCGTCCATGGCAGGATCGGGTCGCGCATGTCGGGAGACGCCTATTCCGCGGCGAGCGGCAAGCTCTCGGTCGAGCTCTCCACATGGGCTGCGAATTCCGCGAAGAACGTTCCGAGAATATGCGCCAGCCAGTCGAATTCCGGCTTCTTCACGAGCGTCGTCTCGTCCACATAGAGCCCGCGATTGATCTCGATCTGCAGCGCATGCAGGCCCCGCCTCGGACGCCCGTAGTGCTCGGTGATGAACCCGCCGGCATAGGGCTTGTTGCGCGTCACCGTGAAGCCGAGATCCTCCAGCAGCGTCACCGCCATACGGGAGAGATCGGCAGACGCACTGGTGCCGTAGCGATCGCCGATGATGATATCCGGCCGCATGCTGCTGCCCGCCACGCGGACATTGCCGGGCATGGAATGGCAATCGATCAAGATCGCGCGCCCGAACAGCACATGCGTCCGGGCGATCAGCCGCCGAAGCGTCGCATGATAAGGCTTGTAGATCGTCTCGATCCGCTCCAGCGCGTCATCGACCGGCAGGCGGGTACGGTAGATCTCCATGTTCTCGGCCACAAGCCGCGGCACGGTGCCGAGACCGCCGGCAACCCGCATGGAGCTGATATTGGCATGCGGCGGCAATGCGCCGTCGAACATGCGTGGATCGAGCTCGTAAGGTTCGCGATTGACGTCGAGAAAAGCCCTGGGGAAATGCGCAACCAGCATCGGCGCACCGAGCCCGACCGCACGGCCGAAAAGCTCATCCACATAATGATCCTCGGAGCGGCGAATCGTGCGCGCATCAAGCCGCGACTGCGCCAGAAACGCGTCGCTATAGAGCCTGCCGCTGTGCGGAGAGTTGAAAACAAAGGGAATTCGCTGATGGTCCGGCTCGCGAACGCAAAACAGGTCGTGCTCCCGAACCGTCTCCTCCATCGCGATCCTTTTTACCATGTCGTCATCTTGCCGCTTCGTTCATGTTGCCAGTTGGCCGCATCTGTGTCCATAGTCGCCCCTCACGAGGGTTGCGGGCTCGCGTGGCGCCCGGCCCTTGACGGCCGGTCTTCACGGGATATTTACTCCGAAACGGTTTCATGAGGCGACCGCACCTTCCCGTCAGTATCATAAGACCTAGACAGCAACGGCTGGAAATCCATGAGTCCCAAAATTCTCCTCGCAGAAGACGACAACGACATGCGCCGTTTCCTGGTGAAGGCGCTGGAAAAAGCCGGCTACAAGGTCCTTTCCTTCGATAACGGCGCCAGTGCCTACGACCGGCTGCGCGAAGAGCCCTTCTCGCTCCTCCTCACCGACATCGTCATGCCGGAAATGGACGGGATCGAACTCGCGCGCCGCGCGACCGAACTCGACCCGGACCTGAAAGTCATGTTCATCACCGGCTTCGCCGCCGTGGCGCTGAACCCCGACAGCAAGGCCCCGAAGGACGCAAAGGTTCTCTCCAAGCCTTTCCACCTGCGCGATCTCGTGGACGAAGTGAACAAGATGCTGGCCGCCTGACAAGGCGCCGACACCAGCCCCCGCACCGGCCCACCTCTTTTGTCAAAAAAGCATCATGATGCCAGTTGACGCTCAAAAAGGTTTGTGGTCTATGCGCGGCACGGATGGGCGTGTAGCTCAGCGGGAGAGCACTACGTTGACATCGTAGGGGTCACAGGTTCAATCCCTGTCACGCCCACCATCCTAATCTCGAATACGTTGAGAAATCCGCTTCGGCGGATTTTTCCGTTTCTGGAGACTGACACGCATTCCTGCGGAGGCCGCTTGTCAGCGTTGTCGAAAAGCATTTACTCCGTCTTTTGGATTAGCCTTTATTGCGCGCCTTGATTTATGTGATACGTTTAATCACATGAAAATCACGTACGATGAACCCAAGCGTCTTTCAAACATCTCCAAGCACGGCTTCGACTTCGCGGACCTGACGATCGCGTTCTTCGAAACCGCCCGCATCGAGAGCGCGAAAGATGGACGGTTCCTCGCCATCGGTGATTTCAACGGCGCTTTGGTCGTCGCGGTTGTTTTCCGCCCCCTCGGCTCGGAAGCCCTGTCGGTTATTTCCATGCGCCGGGCAAACCGCACGGAAAGGACGTAAGCTCATGACGAAGACATGGCCCAGTTTTGTGACGAAAGACCTTGGTGAGAACGACGATGCCGAAATGCTGCGGCGCTGGCAGATCTACAATGATCAGATGCAGGCGATCATTCGCGCCGGCGGCGTTCATCAGGACGCGGACGGCTGGTGGATCGATGATGCGACGGGCGAGTTGATCGGTCCCGATCCCGACATCGAACGCCCCCTCCAGCCTAACGAATGGAAGACGGCAAAGCCTTTCCGCGAGGTATTCCCTGATCTTGCTGCCAGCATCGATGGGGAGAAAGCAAAACGCGGACGGCCGGCCGTCGAGAAGCCGAAGCAACAGATTTCGATCAGACTTTCCCCGGAGGTCATTGACGCCTTCAAGGCAACGGGCAAGGGGTGGCAGTCGAGAATCGACGATGTGCTGCGGAAGGCGGCGGGTCTCTGAGCTTCCGGCAGCCGCCGACAACGGGACACTTTTCATATCAATGATCGAGCCCGCCCGGCTTCGACGGCTGATCGACAGGGTCCGTCAGCGAGGATCATCGCTCGCGTGGCGGGATGCGGATGCACCCTGCGCGGCGCGAGGTCTTATCCGAAGGATTATCCCATGATCTCCCTGTCCCGTACGGCGCTTTCCCTTTTCACGGCTGCCGGATGCGCGCTTCTCAGCACAGCGGCCTTTGCCGAAAACACGATCACGGTCGTGGAAACCGGTGAAGGTGGCGGCACCATGGGGTTGAGCCTGGAGCCCGCGACCGTCAAGGCCGGGGCCACCGTCTTCAGCGTGCACAATGCCGCCGTCGGCGAGGAGCACGAGATGATCGTCGTGCGGCTGAAATCCGCCGACCAGAAAATCCCGTTGGAGGTGACCAAGCACCGGGTCGATGAAAGCAAGCTGAAGAGCCTCGGCGAGGTGGAGGACCTGAAGCCGGGTGCCGATGGCCAGTTGAAGACGCGCCTGAAGGCGGGAACCTATCTGGTATTCTGCAACATCAAGGGTCACTACGAGGCAGGCATGCAGGCCAAGCTGACGGTGACACCGTAAGACGACGTTGCCTTTTCATATCGTTAACGGAACGGCGCAGTGGATATCGGTTCGCTGCGCCGCAGGCCAGCCTGCCGAATGGATGGGCTTTGAAGCGGCGGACGATGCCGCCGCCCGTTCACTGGTGGTCTCGGGAACGATCCGGACACGCAGACGTTGTCCGGCATCGACACCAGACCAGAGAGGCTTGCCACATGACGACCCTCCCCACCGATCTCGAAACAGCCCTTGCCGCCCACGCCCGCCAGCAGAACATCTCGCGTGACGAAGCGGTCCGTCGCATCCTTCGCGAATGGATGCGCACGCACGGTTTTCTGGCGGATGAGGAGGAAGGCGAGACGCCACCTTCGCCGGTTCCGGGAAAACCCGACCCTGAATTCGTACAATATCCGGGCTATTTCAAAGGGGAAGGCAGTCTTTGAAAGGGTGCCTCACCATAAAAAGGGCCTTTACATCTCTGTAAAGGCCCTTTGTCATATATAGGAATCTCGGTCCCGTTTCAGGCGATCCCAGCGGGATCTCCGATCGGCAAAAAAGCCGGATCATTCGGGTTCTTCGTATCGCCTGGGGCGATCACGGGTGGCACCGGTGACGGGTCCTGTCCGCGATCGGGTACACCCGGTGTCGACGTTGGGCCCCGTGGCGTATCGGTTTCGGGCGTCGGAAGTGGGTCACGATTTGGCATGATCTCATCCTTTCCATTGCGTTCGCGAGACTAACGGCCCGGTCTGGCGAAGGTTCCGAAGTTTCACGAACCGCCGATCCTGAGGCTTGCCTGGAGCGGCAGGTGATCGGACGCGATTCGCGAAAGCGGCGTGCGCACGGGGCCTGCTGTGATCGTCTCTATCCCCTCGGAGACGAAGATATGGTCGAGACGCAGGAGCGGAAAGCGCGAGGGGAAGGTCGGTGCCATCCTCGTCCCCGTAGCACTGCCAGCGCCAACACCGACGCGGACGGGCGGAAGCCGGCGCTTGAGAAGGCCATAGGCGACCGACGAGGGGATCGCGTTGAAATCTCCGGTCAAAATAATGGACTGGTCCCGGCAGGCGTCGTTGCCGATCCAGGCATCTCCGAGAAGCGTCTCCGCCTGCTGCCGTCTTTCTGCGCGTCTCAGGCCGAAATGCGTATTGAAGATCTGCACCGGGCGTCCGTCGACCATGACCTCCACCCAGAGCGCGCCGCGCGTCTCGCCGACAGACGGGATGGGCCCGGCCTTGATCAGGCGCGACGGCAGTGCCGTCAGGATGGCATCGCCATACTGCTCCTCGCGCACATGCAGCGCGGGATGGAAATGCGACGTCATCTTGAGGAGATCGGCGATCCGCGCTGCCTGGTCGATGCCCCCGGTGCGGGCGCGGCCGACATCGAGTTCCTGCAGCGCGATGACATCCGGCTGGGCAGCAGAGATGACCTCGGCGATGCGTTCCGGGTCCATCCGCCGGTCGGTACCGATACAGCTGTGGACATTGTAGGTGAGGATGGAGAGGACGCCGGCGGTTTGAGGCAGCGTAGCAGCGGCAGAGTCGAGCGAAGGCTGGATATCGTGTTCGGGCATGGCGAGGGAACCCGGAGGGGGGCCAATTCGTTCCGTGCGACAATGCAGTCGCGAATGCGTGCTGCGTTGCGGTGTACGGTACATTCACAACGTCCCCTTCACCGTTTCTAAGTCCGTATTCTTAAGAGAGCGACCACAGAATGAGCCTTCGCATCATCTTCCGCTTGGTCGCTGTCGCGGCCGTTCTCTTCGCCATCTATCTGCTCTTCCAGACGTTGCGTCAGTATACGCTGGACGAGATCTTGACCGCGCTGCGGGCCATACCGGTCTCGCATCTGCTTCTCGGCTTGGCTTTTGCCGCCGCTTCCTATGCGTGCCTTTCCTGCTTCGATGCGCTGGGCGTGCGCTATACGGGCAAGCGCCTGCCCTTCCACAAGACGGCGCTGGCCTCCTTCGTCAGCCTGTCCATCGGCCATAATGTCGGCGTCGCCGCTCTCAGCAGCGGTGCCGTCCGGTATCGCTATTATGCACGCTGGGGGCTGACGGCCGAGGATGTAGCGAAGATCGTGCTGTTCTGCGGCGTCACCGTCGCGCTGGGCCTCATGACCCTTGGTGGCGCCAGCCTGCTGCTTCGCCCGCAGGATGCGGCCGACATGACCGGGCTCAGCCGCAGCGCCGTCTTTGCAATCGGCATCGCCTCACTGATCGCCCCCGTCATCTACCTCGTTCTATCGGCCTTCGTGCGAAAGCCGCTGACGATCAGGGACTGGAGCTTCGACCTGCCGAAGCTGCCGATCGCCGCGGCGCAGATCGTGGTGGGAACGCTGAACTTCGCCTTCGTGGCCGCCAGCCTGCACCAGATGCTCTCGGCCTTTGCCGAGGCCGGCTATCTCAAGGTCGCTTCCGTCTCGATCATTGCCAACGTCGCCGCGATCATCAGCCACGTCCCCGGTGGCATCGGCGTGCTGGAGGCGACGGTCGCGCATATCCTGCCGGGCGCGGAGTCCGTCGCCGCGGTCATCGCCTTCCGGGTGATCTATTACTTCATCCCGCTCGCCATCGGTCTTCCGACCCTTCTGATCAGCGAGATCGTGATGAAGGACAAGACCTTGGAGGGAACGTCAAGCAAGGGCGATGAGCCGCACGGTCGGCCTGAGGGATCGCCGGCCTGAGGGACTTCAGGCGCCGAACGACCCTTTACGAGGCGCGGCCGAAAATGCGGCTGGCGATAGCGCCGGCGCGGCGGCGTAGCGTGTCGATCGGATGGATCGGCCCGGCGGGATCAACGATATCGGTGCCGGGCAACGGGTCTTCCTCGCCCTCCGCCAGATCGATATCGAAGTGGCGCAGGCCGCGGCGACCGGTGTTCAGCGATTCCACGCCGTCATGTAGAGAATTCAGCCTGAGGATGGCGTCTCGTACCCCCTCTGGCGTGGAGTCGAGGTGCTCGGCAAGCATCCGATAGCGCACATCGGCGATGGCAGCGCTCTGATCCTCGTTGACGGCTTCGATCGCCATGTCGGCTTCCGTATCCATACCTTCCGAGCGGTTGTTGAGGTTCGAGGAGCCGAGGCGCAGAAAGCGATCGTCGATGATGACGAGCTTGGAATGCACCAACACCTCCTGTTCCCCGTCCGCGTCGTCGCAGGGCACGACGGCATACATCACGCGCAGCCGGTCATACGGATCGTTGCGCTTCAGCCGGCGGATCAGGCGGTCGCGATTGGTGCCCATCATCACCTTCTCGATGAAGCCATGCGAGATACGCGTGACGACGATCAGGACTTCGGGGCCATCGGGCCGCGACAGGCGCTCGATGAGGATATCAGCAATGCCGAAAGCAGCGAGATACTGCGCCTCGATATAGACGATCCGCTGCGCCGATTTCAGCGCATCCGTCAGCATGTGGATGGATTCGTGAATGCCGTCATGGCCGATCGTCGCCGGCGTGGTGCGGGCAATCGCGACCGGGCACCCGGTCAAGGCGGGCACGAGGCTTTCGGGCCATGCGGTGGCCGCGCCTTCGACGGGTGCGATCGTCTCCTCCATGGCGGACAGCCAGCGCTCGCGGCAGATATCGCCGAGCATGCGCGCCGCAGGGCCGGAAACGGCGGCCTGCATGTCGTGCACCGGCTCGTAGGTCTCGCCATCGGGCGTCACACGCAGGGGGTTACCTGGTTTGTGGTCGCTGTCGTCCCAGCGGCGGGCGGTCAGATCGATGCCGCCGATGAAGCCGGTCGTATCGTCGATGCAGACGATCTTCTGGTGATGCGAACCGCGCAGCGGATGATGCGTGTCGAAATTCAGGTGGATGCGGGCATGGCTCGCCCACCCCTTCTTGCGGAAGAGCTTCAGCGACTTGCCGGAATAGATCGGCCCCATGGCCCAGACGAGGATGTGGATCTCAAGCTCGGGCTTCGCCTCGACCAGCGAGAGAAGCAGGTTTCCAAGCGTCGGGCTTTCCGGATTTTCGGGTGTCAGGCGAATGTCGGGGCTGAAATCCCAGCCGATGATCCAGATACGCCGGGAAGCAAGCCGCAGCGCCTGATCCAGCGTCTGAAAGTAAGCTTTGCCATCGATCATGAAGGCGATCTTGTTTGCCATCTCCCGGCGCCAGGCATTTTCGCCGATCCGGATGATACCCGTCTCACCGCCACTTGAAGAATCCTCGCCGAGACGATCGCCGTCATTCTCCTGGCCGACATGATACACGTGCACTTCCCCCGACCGTTACGCATGGCCAAACTTCGTGGCGCTTTGAAACGCCACGAGGGTCAGAAAGTTCCATGCGATGCGATCGGAGGCGGCAACTATTCCGTGATCAGGAGAATGTAGGGTGCTCCGGAGATATTGCGCATATGCAGGGCCCGGCCCGCATCGACCGTTCCGCCCTGCAGGACGTTGCGGTACGAACGGTCGGCCAGATCTTCCGGCAGGGATACCTCGATCGCGTCGAAGGCACGCTCCAGAGCGCCCTTCTCCAGCAATGCCAGCACCTTGCAGGGCGCAATGACGATCGCGGCCGCATCGCCCACCCGGCGGGCATAGGCAACGACGCTATCGGAACCCTCCCCCGAGACCTCAAGTGCGCGATAGTCGCCATCCTGAAACAGGTCTGGCGAGGCACGTCGCGCCGCAATCAGCCCGGCGGTCAGAGCGACCTTCGCCTGTCCCGAAGCAAGAGCTGTGGTGTCGAACGGAAAGCCATCTGCCGATTCGAGCAGAGATGCCATGGCCGGATAATCCGGCATGCGGCGATTGTCGGGATCGACAAGACTAAAATCGGCGCGTTCCGACCCCTGATAGACATCCGGCACGCCCGGCGCCGTCATCTTCACCAGCGTCTGGGTCAGGCCATTGACGAAACCGGCTTCAGCGAACGGCTGCACAGCCTTGAGGAAATCGTTCAGGAATGCCTTGTTATTCGGCGAAAGAAGTCCGCCAGCAAAGGCCTGCACGGCGTTCTCATAGTCCTCGTTCACCTCGGACCAGTCGCTGCGCTCCTTCGCCTCGCGCAGCATCTTTTCCACATAGGCGGAAAAGCGTTCCTTGAAGGCCTCAAGTGCTTCGGCGTCCGGCATCGCGGACGTCTCCTCCCAGGCACCGGCCAGCGCTTGGTAGAGCGCCCATTCGACCGCAGGCTCCGGCGCCGGGCCATCGGCGAGCGTCTGGATGAGGTGGGCATTCATATCATGCCACCGGGCGACAGCCTTCGCCCAGACATCGGGCGCCTCGCTGATGGCATAGAGCCGGGCGCGCGCATCTTCGCCGCGCTTAGTGTCATGGGTCGACGTGGTGGTGATTGCATGCGGCTGCTCGGCCGCCCGGCGCTGCATGGCGGCATGGAAATGCGCGATCGACATCTCCTCTTCCGCCGGGTTGCCGCCCACTTCGTTGAGAGCGAGAAGGCGGTGGTAGCGATAGAAGGCGGTGTCCTCCATGGCCTTCGCCATGATCGGCCCGGTCACCTGCTGGAACCGACTGCGGAACTCGAAGGCATCACCCTCCGTCGCACCCGAGAGCACCGCGACGATGGCGTCGAGCGCCTCGCGGCTGTCGCCGGACAGCGTGCGCGCCGCCTCTTCCGCCGCACCATCGAGAATCTCGCGGTCGTCCTCGCCCAGCGCATCGCGCGTGCCGTAGGTCCTGTACACCGGAAATGCCGTGATCAAGGCCTTCAGCGCCTGCTCCAGTGCCTTGGCGTCGTATGCCTCACCCACAGACGAACCGGCCAGCGCCACGAGCCGCTTGATCTCACCTTCGAAATTGCGGTCCAGCATCAGCTGCTTGGCGTCCGTCAGGATCGCCGCATAGCCCTTGCTGCCGGCAAAGTCGGCATAAGCTGCGTCTAGCGCTTTCGCCTGCGACGAATCCACGAACAGGTGCGCGAGAGCCGCGATGAACTCGTAGCCGGTCGTTCCTGCGATGGGCCAGCTTGCGGGAACGCGCTCGTCTTCTTCGATGATCTTTTCGACCACGAGATAAACGTCCGGGCCGACCGCATCGCGCAGCGTCTTCAGATACCCCTCGGGATCGGCGAGACCATCGACATGGTCGATTCGCAGCCCATCGACCGTACCGTCCTTGACGAGCTCCAGAACGAGCCTGTGCGCGGCATCGAAGACGTCGGGCGCCTCGACGCGGAGACCGGCAAGGCCTGCTACCTCGAAGAAGCGGCGATAGCTGAGATCGCTCGCCGCCGTCTTCCAGTGCACGAGACGGAAAGCCTGTGCCGCATGCGCAGCTTTCACACGCTCCACCGGCAGGCCGGCGAGGAAGGACGACAGCACCTTACGGTCACTCTCCGAACTGCCCGTCATCAGCGTCTGCATCGTGTGGTGGAACGCCTCGTCTTCTTGCGCGGAAGCGGAGGCGGCCAATGCCGAAATCTTCGCGCCGAGCGTGCCCGGCGCGCCGTCGAGAACGGCACTATAGCTCGACGGGTGCAACGGAATATTACTTTCATAATAGCCGAGTGCCAAATTGCCAGCGACCTCGTCCAGCCGGATTTCGATTTCCGCGTCATCCAGCGCTTCGTCGAAGCTTTTACCCAGTTCGGCAATAGTCAGCGGACGGGACCAGTCGATGTCGTAATAATGCGCGTAGGGGCTCTGGTCCTCCCATTCAACCACGCTCCGCCACCAGCGGTTTTCAAGCGACGCCGCCATATGGTTCGGTACGATATCGAGGATTAGGCCGATATCGGCAGCCTTCAGCGCCGCCGAAAGCCGGTCGAAGCCCTCGCGTCCGCCGAGCGCCACGTCGAACGCATTAGGATCTGTGACGTCATAACCATGGGTCGACCCTTCCGTCGCGGCAAAGATCGGCGAGGCATAGAGATGGCTGATGCCGAGCGCCTTCCAGTGGTCGATCAGCGTGATGGCCTTGTCAAAGGTCATGCCGTTGCGGAACTGGAGCCGATAGGTGGCGATCGGAACTGTCATCGTGGAAGACCTGCCTTCTGAGAGGAGCGGACGAAACGGCGCGGGAACCCGGATGACGTGACGGACCGTCACGCGGGCGCTGCATCAACAGGCATCCCCGCCTGTTGGTTCCCGCCACATGTGCTGCATGAGCAAACTCTTTTGCAGATGCGAAGAACTTGGTCGTTCAAAAACCTGATCGCACCGTACCGGATTGCCGTATGAAGACCGTGACGCGACGACTGTTTTACGCTAGAGACCCCGAAACTGTCGTCGGACGTCGCGCCCAAGCCAAACCAGGCCCCGCCCGAGCCTCATAAACGCTTCGAGGAAACGCCATGCCAGCTTATCGCTCCAGAACCACCACCCACGGCCGCAACATGGCCGGCGCCCGCGGCCTGTGGCGCGCCACAGGCATGAAGGACAGCGACTTCGGCAAGCCGATCATCGCCGTGGTCAATTCCTTCACCCAGTTCGTGCCGGGCCACGTACATCTGAAAGACCTCGGCCAGCTGGTCGCCCGCGAGATCGAGGCGTCCGGCGGCGTCGCCAAGGAGTTCAACACCATCGCGGTCGATGACGGCATCGCCATGGGTCACGATGGCATGCTCTATTCGCTGCCCTCCCGCGAGATCATCGCCGACAGCGTCGAGTACATGGTCAATGCGCACTGCGCCGACGCCATGGTGTGCATTTCCAACTGCGACAAGATCACCCCCGGCATGTTGATGGCCTCGCTGCGCCTCAACATCCCCACCATCTTCGTCTCCGGCGGCCCGATGGAAGCCGGCAAGGTTCTCCTGTCCGATGGCAAGATCCACGCGCTCGACCTCGTGGACGCCATGGTGGCTGCGGCCGACGACAAGATGTCGGACGAGGACGTCCAGACCATCGAGCGCTCCGCCTGCCCGACCTGCGGCTCGTGCTCGGGCATGTTCACGGCCAATTCCATGAACTGTCTGACGGAAGCTCTCGGCCTGTCCCTGCCCGGCAACGGCTCGACGCTTGCGACGCATTCGGATCGTGAAAAGCTGTTCCTGGAAGCTGGCCGCACCATCGTCGGCCTGACCAAGCGCTATTACGAGCAGGACGACGAAACCGCGCTGCCGCGCACGATCGCCTCCAAGGGCGCTTTCGAGAACGCCATGGCGCTCGATATTGCCATGGGCGGCTCGACCAACACCGTCCTGCACATTCTGGCCGCCGCCTACGAAGGCGAGATCGACTTCAACCTCGACGATATCGACCGCCTGTCGCGCAAGGTGCCCTGCCTCTCCAAGGTGGCACCGGCCAAGGCCGACGTGCACATGGAAGACGTGCATCGCGCCGGCGGCATCATGGCGATCCTCGGTGAGCTCAACCGCGCCGGCCTCATCAATGCCGACCTGCCGACGGTGCATGCAAAGACCCTCGGCGACGCGCTGTCGCAGTGGGATATCGCCGTCACCGACAATCCGGCCGCTCTCGAACTCTTCTCCGCAGCGCCCGGCGGCGTGCCGACGCAGGTCGCCTTCAGCCAGAGCGCCCGCTGGAAGGAACTCGATTTCGACCGCGAAAAGGGCGTCATCCGCGACGCGCAGCACCCCTTCTCCAAGGATGGCGGCCTCGCCGTGCTCAAGGGCAACATCGCGCTCGACGGCTGCATCGTGAAGACGGCCGGCGTGGACGAGTCGATCCTGAAGTTCTCCGGCCCGGCTCGCGTCTTCGAAAGCCAGGACGCCTCCGTCAAGGCGATCCTGTCCAACCAGGTCGTGGCCGGCGACGTCGTCGTCATCCGCTACGAAGGTCCGAAGGGCGGCCCCGGCATGCAGGAAATGCTCTATCCCACGAGCTATCTGAAGTCGAAGGGCCTCGGCAAGGCCTGCGCGCTCATCACAGACGGCCGCTTCTCGGGCGGCACATCCGGCCTCTCCATCGGCCATGTCTCGCCGGAAGCGGCGAATGGCGGCCTGATCGGCCTCGTGCGCGAGGGTGACATGATCGACATCGACATCCCCAACCGCACGATCTCGCTGCGCGTGTCCGAGGACGAACTGGCGCTGCGCCGCACCGAGCAGGACGCCAATGGCTGGAAGCCGACCGAGCTGCGCAAGCGCAAGGTGACGACGGCGCTGAAGGCCTATGCCGCCTTCGCAACCTCGGCCGACAAGGGTGCTGTGCGCATCCTGCCGGATTAGAGCAAATTCCAGCAAAATTGCGCAGCGGTTTTGCGTCCGGAATTGCGTTGAAACAGTGAGATAGAGGGTTTTCGCGATTCGGAGAAACGCGGAAACACTCTAGACCGAGACATTCGGGCCTGCGCCGACCGCAGGCCCGCTTTCCTCCTCTTGAGCGTCATACCCGCCTGCCTGCGCGGGTGGATCATGTATGAGATTCGAAACTTACGCCTGACCGGGCATCGCTCGGTCGGATCATTTTGCATCTGGGTGCGATGGCAGAGCCGCGGCCGACCTGCCGATTTTTCAGCCTTGCTTTATTTCGTTGCATTGCACACATTCCATCCGTCATCGAGGGGACCGCATGTCGATCAAAGCCAGCATCTACCATCTGACTCATTATACCTATGACCGGCCGGTCCGCCTCGGCCCGCAGGTGATCCGCCTCAAGCCGGCCGCGCATTCCAAGACGAAGGTGCTGAGCCACTCCCTGAAGGTGACGCCCGCCAACCATTTCGTGACGCTGCAGCAGGACCCCTATGGCAGCTATCTCGCGCGGTACGTGTTTCCCGACCCGGTGACCGAATTCAAGATCGAGGTCGATCTCGTCGCCGACATGACGGTCTACAATCCGTTCGATTTCTTCGTCGAAGAGAGCGCGGAGATCTGGCCGTTCGACTATCCCGAGGACATTCGCGAAGACCTTGCCATCTACAGCCAGCCCGAGCCGGCCGGCCCCGCCTTGCAGGCCTATCTCGACGGCCTCGACCGGACGCCGATGAACACGGTCGATTTCGTCGTCGGCATCAACATGCGCCTTCAGCAGGCCGTCAACTACGTCATCCGCATGGAACCCGGCGTGCAGACGCCTGAGGAAACGCTGACGAACGCGCTCGGCTCCTGTCGCGACTCCAGCTGGCTTCTGGTGCAGATCCTGCGCCATCTCGGCCTCGCCGCCCGCTTCGTATCCGGCTATCTCATACAGCTTGCCCCGGACCTGAAGGCGCTCGATGGCCCCTCCGGCACCGAGGTCGATTTCACCGACCTGCACGCCTGGTGCGAGGTCTATCTTCCCGGCGCCGGCTGGCTCGGCCTCGACCCGACCTCCGGCCTCCTGACCGGCGAAAGCCATATCCCCCTCTCGGCCACGCCGCATTATCGCAATGCTGCGCCGATTTCCGGTGGCTTTGCTGGCGATCCCGACACGCGGACCGAATTCGCCTTCGAGATGCGGGTGGACCGCGTCGCCGAACATCCGCGCATTACCAAGCCGTTCTCCGACGAAAGTTGGGATGCGCTGAACGCACTCGGCCACGAGGTCGATGCCGCTCTCACCGCCAACGACGTCCGCCTGACCATGGGCGGCGAGCCGACCTTCGTGTCGATCGACGACTTCGAATCCGGCGAATGGAATACGGATGCCGTCGGCCCGACCAAGCGCGGCAAAGCCGACGACCTGATCCGGCGCCTACGCGAGCGCTTTGCGCCCGGCGGCTTCCTCCATTACGGCCAGGGCAAATGGTATCCCGGCGAAAGCCTGCCGCGCTGGACCTTCTCGCTCTACTGGCGTCGGGACGGCGTGCCGATCTGGCGCAATCCTGAGCTCGTCGCGCGCGAGGACGTGGACACCGAAGCGGGACCGGAAGAGGCCGAAAAGCTTCTGACCGGCATCGCCGTCGCGCTCGGCATCGAGCCGGACATGGTTCTGCCGGCCTATGAGGACCCAGCCGAATGGATCATCAAGGAAGGCAGTCTGCCCGAGAATGTCGATCCGTCGAATTCCAAACTGAAGGACGCGGAGGAGCGCAGCCGCATCGCCCGCGTCTTCGAGCGCGGCCTGACGGTTCCCACCGGCTTCGTCCTGCCCGTGCAGGCCTGGAACGCACAGGCCTCCGGCGGACAGATGGGCGGGCGTAAATGGATGAGCGAACGCTGGCGCACGCGCCGCGGCAAGATCTTCCTCGTGCCCGGCGACAGCCCCGTCGGCTATCGCATCCCGCTCGGCGCCCTGCCCTACATCCCGCCGTCCCAGTTCCCCTATATCCACGAGGCGGATCCCTCGATCCCCCGCACCGCCCTGCCGGACTTCCCCGTCGGCCCGGGTCGTGCTGCCGGTGTGACCGAGAAGCCCGGTGAGAAAGCCGAGCCGAAGCCGGATCGGGCAATGGCCGAAGCATCCTTCCAGGCTGCGGAAGCCCAGCAGGACCGCAACGAGCAGGTGCTCGCCGAAATCGGCGGCGCCGTACGCACCGCGATCACAGTCGAGCCCCAGAACGGCCGCCTCTGCATCTTCATGCCGCCGGTGGAGCGGGTCGAGGACTATCTCGACCTGATCGCCGCGGCCGAAACCGCCGCAAGCGACCTCGGCCTCGCCATACACATCGAAGGCTACGCGCCGCCGCACGACGAGCGCGTCAACGTCATGCGCGTCGCGCCGGACCCCGGCGTCATCGAGGTCAACGTGCACCCTGCAGCGAACTGGCAGGAATGCGTCGACATCACCTCGGTCATCTACGAGGAAGCGCGCCAGTCGCGCCTCGGCGCCGACAAGTTCATGATCGACGGCCGCCACACCGGCACCGGCGGCGGCAACCATGTGGTGGTCGGCGGTCGCAACCCCAACGACAGCCCCTTCCTGCGCCGTCCCGACCTGTTGAAGAGCCTCGTGCTGCACTGGCAGCGCCACCCCTCGCTCTCCTATCTCTTCTCCGGCATGTTCATCGGCCCGACCAGCCAGGCGCCGCGCATCGACGAGGCCCGTCACGACAGCCTCTACGAACTGGAAACGGCGATGGCGCAGGTGCCCCTGCCCGGCCAGGGCACGGCTCCCTTGCCGTGGCTGACCGACCGCCTGTTCCGCAACCTGCTGACCGATGTCACCGGCAACACGCACCGCTCGGAAATCTGCATCGACAAGCTGTTCTCCCCGGACGGCCCGACGGGTCGCTTGGGCCTCGTCGAGTTCCGCGGCTTCGAAATGCCGCCGAATGCGCGCATGTCGCTCGCCCAGCAGCTTCTGGTGCGCGCGCTCATCGCCCGCTTCTGGCAGAACCCCGCCGATGGCAGGCTGGTGCGCTGGGGCACCACCCTGCACGACCGTTTCATGCTGCCGCACCATGTCTGGGCCGACTTCCTCGACGTGCTGGCCGACCTGCGCGCCAACGGCTTCGACTTCCGCCCGGAATGGTTCGAGGCACAGCTGGAGTTTCGCTTCCCCTTCTGCGGCGAGGTCACCTACGAGGGAACGAAGCTCGAACTGCGGCAGGCGCTGGAGCCCTGGAACGTCATGGGCGAACAGGGCGCGATCGGCGGCACGGTGCGCTATGTCGATAGCTCCGTGGAGCGCCTGCAGGTTCGGTTTGAGACCGCCAATCCCGGCCGCTACACGGTCGCCTGCAACGGCCGCCCGGTGCCGCTGACCCCGACGGGCGTCAACGGCGTCTCGGTGGCCGGCGTGCGCTACAAGGCATGGCAGCCGGCAGCCGGCCTGCATCCGGTGCTCCCGGTCAACACGCCGCTGACCTTCGACGTCTACGACACCTGGTCGCGCCGCTCGATCGGCGGCTGCATCTACCACGTCGCCCATCCCGGCGGCCGCAATTACGATACGTTCCCGGTCAACGGCAACGAGGCGGAGGCGCGGCGCTTGGCGCGGTTCGAGCCTTGGGGCCACACGGCCGGCGGCTATGCGCTGACGCCGGAAACCCCCTCACCGGAGTTCCCCTTCACGCTCGATCTACGTCGGCCGGCGGGACTGTAGGACGACATGACACAGAAGCCGACGGCCGGGACCATCAAAGGGGAGGCCATCAAAGCGGGATTGGCCGGGACGACCGCTGGCATCCCGAAGCGGGCGAGCAACCCGGTGGCGGACTATCGCGCCTTGCCGGGCATCGCCGACGAAATGGTGGATGCGCAGGGTAACGTGCGCCCCGTCTGGCAGCATCTCGTCTCGGCCATCGGCCGCATGGACGAGGCAGAGCTTGCCAACCGGTTCGCCCGGGCCGACCGCTATCTCCGCGACGCGGGCGTCTTCTACCGCGCCTACGGCACCAAGGAAAACTCCGAGCGCAGCTGGCCGCTGTCGCACATCCCGGTGCTGATTGCCGAACGCGAATGGGAAGAGCTGTCGCTCGGGCTCATCCAGCGTGCGAACCTGCTGGAGCGGATCGCCGCCGACATCTACGGGCCGAACACGCTCGTCAACGAAGGCTTCCTGCCGCCGGCGCTGGTCGCGGGCAATACCGAGTTCCTGCGCCCCATGGTCGGCGTGCAGCCGGCCGACGGCAACTTCCTGCATTTCGTGTCCTTCGAGATCGGCCGCGGTCCGGACGGAAACTGGTGGGTGCTGGCCGACCGCACGGAAGCTCCATCCGGCGCCGGCTTCGCGCTGGAAAACAGGGTGGCGACCACCCGCGCCTTTTCCGACATCTATGCCGAGACCCATGTCCACCGTCTCGCCCGCTTCTTCGTCGCCTTCCGCGATGCGCTGCAGATGCGCAAGCGCTCGCCGGACGATCGCATCGCCGTGCTGACACCGGGTCTTGCCAACGAGACCTATTTCGAGCACGCCTACATCGCCCGCTATCTCGGCTTCATGCTGCTGGAGGGCGAAGATCTGACTGTGGTGGACGGGCGCGTGATGGTGCGTACCGTGGCCGGCCTGAAGCCGATCGGCATTCTCTGGCGCCGCCTCGACTCCTCCTTCGCCGATCCGCTCGAACTCGACCAGCGCTCTCACATCGGCACCCCCGGCCTGCTCGCGGCGCTGCGCGCGGGCACCGTCTCCATCGTCAACGCCCTCGGCTCCGGCATTCTGGAAACGCGCGCCTTCCTCGCTTTCATGCCGACGATCTGCCATCATCTGCTGGGCGAAGACCTGCTGCTGCCGAGCATCGCCACATGGTGGTGCGGACAGAAACCCGAGCGCGAGCAGGTGGCCCGCAACATCGAGAAGATGGTCATCGGCCCCGCCTACTCCACGCGCCCCTTCTTCGACGACAACGGCCGATCGATTCTCGGCTCGTCCATGCGCGAAAACGCCAAGCTGTCGATCCGCGACTGGCTGGCCAATGACGGGCAGAAGCTGGTCGGCCAGGAGGTCGTCACGCTCTCCACCACGCCCGCCTGGGTGGATGGCAAGCTGACGCCGCGCCCGATGAGCCTGCGCGTCTATCTCGCCCGCACGCGGAACGGCTGGCAGGTCATGCCCGGCGGCTTTGCCCGGATCTCGAGCGGGGCGGATGCCGCCGCCATCGCCATGCAGGCCGGCGGCTCGGCGGCCGACGTCTGGATCGTCAGCGATCGCCCTGTCGAGCGCACCACGCTCCTCACCTCCGACGAAACCTTCATTCGCACCATGCCCGGCAGCCTGCCGAGCCGGGCTGCCGACAACCTCTTCTGGCTCGGCCGCTACATCGAACGCTCGGAAGGCGCCCTGCGCATCCTGCGAGCATGGCACGGACGCTTTGCCGAAAACGCCAACAGCGAAATGCCGCTGCTGAAGGACGTCTCCGAATATCTAAAGGTGCTCGACATCGATTCGGCACAGCCGGTGCCCGACAGTCTCGTCGCCAATATCGACAGCGCGCTCTATTCGGCAAGCAACATCCGCGACCGCTTTTCCGCCGATGGCTGGCTGGCGCTGAACGACCTTTCGAAGACGGTGCGCAAGTTCCGCGCGACGGTGGAGGCCGGCGACGATGCGACGCACGCCATGACCATCTTGCTGCGCAAGCTCGCGGGCTTTGCCGGTCTCGTGCACGAAAACATGTACCGCTTCACCGGCTGGCGCTTCCTGTCGATCGGCCGCTATCTCGAGCGCGGCATGCACATGACCCGCCTGCTCGGCCATATGTCGGGCAGGGATGCGCCGGACGGCGCGCTCGACATGCTGCTGGAGATCGGCGACAGCGTCATGACCCATCGCCGCCGCTACAACGTCAACACCGCGCCTTTGACGGTCACCGACCTCCTGGCGCTCGATCCGCTCAACCCGCGCTCCATCCTCTATCAGCTGAACGAAATCCGCGCCGAGGTCGAACAGCTGCCGAACGCTTACCAGAACGGCCAGATGTCGCCCTTCTACCGTGAGGCGGTGCGCCTGCATTCGGGTCTCGCGGTGATGACGCCCGAAGGCATGACGAGCGAGGTCTACGAGCACCTCGAGAAGGAGATGGAACGTTTCTCCGACATTCTCGCCCAGACCTATCTGAGCTGATCGCGCGCCATCCGCGCTGTCTTGTGCTTTTGTGACGCCGCCGCTTTTAGAATGCGCAGAAACGTCAAACAGGGCATAGAGTCGGGACGGACCAGACCGCGGGGGATCCATGCTCTACGATATCAGCCTCAAGATCACCTATAGCTACGAGATCCCGGTTTCCGGCGGACGCCACATCGTGCGCGTGCTGCCGCTGTCCCTGCCGTCGCGCCAGCGTCTGGTGGCAGGCACCGTCACCTGCACGCCGGTGCCCGAAGAACGCACCGACATGCTGGATTTCTTTCAAAACCCCTCGACGTCGATCCTCTTCCGCAAGCTTCACGACGAGCTGATTATCCACATGAAGGCGCGGGTCCAGCTGGAAGCTGCGATGCCCACGGCGGATTTCTCGCCGGACCTCGCCGCCTTTCCCGCAGAGATCGGCGCCGTCTGGTCGCTCGATCCCGGCTCCCCGCACCATTTTCTGGCAACGAGCCCGCGCCTTGCCGAGGACCCGACGATCGCGGCCTATGCCCGGGGGATGGTCAAGCCCGGAATGACCGTCCGCGAGATCGCCGGCCTGATGTGCGAGCGGATCTACAAGGACTTTACCTACGACCCGAAGGCGACGTCGGTCGACAGCACGCCGATCGAGGCCTTTCGGCTGAAGAAGGGCGTCTGCCAGGACTTCGCGCATATCATGATCGTTGCGCTGCGCGCACTCGGCATTCCCGCCGGCTATGTCAGCGGCTTCCTGCGCACGCTGCCGCCACCGGGCAAGGAGCGGCTGGAAGGTGCCGACGCCATGCATGCCTGGGTGCGCGTCTGGTGCGGCAAGATGCTGGGCTGGGTGGAGCTCGACCCCACCAACAATGTGCCCGCCGGCACGGATCACATCGTCGTCGGCCACGGCCGCGATTATTCGGACGTCGCGCCGGTTATCGGCGTCCTCAAGAGCTACGGCAGCCACAAGACGGACCAGGCCGTCGATGTCGTCCCCGTGTCCTGACGGTCCTTTTCTCGTTCATCTGTCCTGTTCTGCACCACCTGTCCGCAATGCGAGACAGGTTCATGCCCGAAAGCCTGCCTTGTCCGTAAAAGTTTAAGCGCTCTTGTAAGCAGTCGCCAACGAACCCGTGATATCGAAGCAGCAAGATGGGCTTCCGCGATATCGCGAAGCGGACCGTGGGCGCAGGAGCGGAACATGAGGCGATTTTTTGGCATGATCGAGCGTTGCCTGGAGGATCGGGGCGGCAACATCGCGCTGATGGCGGCCGTAGCGCTTCCCGTGGTTCTCTTCGGCGCCGGCGTGGCGATCGACACCACCAATATCGTGCTCCAGAAAAACCGACTCCAGGCGGCGGTGGACAGCGGCGCACTTGCTGCCGCCTCCGGCCTTGCGAACAAACACATGAGCGTGGACGAGGCCCGCGAAACGGCGCACGACTACGTGGTCATGGCCATGCGGAAGACCAATTCCAGCGCGATAGAGGTCGGCACGCCCGCGGCGGCGGAAGCCCTCGTGAAGCAGGCTGCGGCGGATAAGCTGCTGGTCGACAACACATCGGTCACGATCGAGCCAAAGACCCTCCAGACGGGCGCGAAGGGCTACGACATCAGCGTCAAATCCAACCTGTCCATCGACCTCAATGCCATGACGCGCCTCGTGAGCGGCAACGGCATCAGCCTGTCGGCCACGGGAAAGTCGGAAGGCGTCTCGGACACGAAGAACGCCCTGTCGATGGTGCTCGTGCTCGATCGATCCGGCTCGATGGCCTGGAAGACCGACACCAAGGACACCTCGACCAATGGCTGCTACATCTACGAGGAGGCCTATTGGCCCTACGCGAAGTGGAGCACGCCCTGCTACGTCTCGAAGATCGCGACGCTCAAGAAGGCCGTGAACAGCCTGCTGACCCAGCTGAAGACCGCCGATCCGACCTCGATCTATGTGAGAACCTCCGCCGTCTCCTACAACGACGCGCAGGATGCAGCCGGCGTGCTCGCCTGGGGAACGGCCGGCACGGGAACCTACGTCAATACCCTCGTGGCAGAGGGAGGAACAGATTCGAGCGACGCATTCACCTCTGCTTACAGGGACCTGTCGGGAAACACGGAGACGAAGGCCCATGCGCAGAAGACCGGGGCGACACCGACCAAGTACATCGTCTTCATGACCGATGGCGAGAACAATTTCTACCAGAACAGAACCGGCGACAGTCAGGCGACGCGATCCGACGCCGCCACGAAGTTCTATTGCGACAAGGCCCGCGACGACGGCATCAAGGTCTTCACCGTCGCCTTCAAGGCACCCAAGCGCGGCCAGGATCTCCTGCAGGGCTGCGCCACGGACCCGACCTATTACTTCCAGGCCGAAAAGAGCGAGGATCTCGTCGCAGCCTTCAAGACGATCGGCGACAAGGCCAGCAACCTCATGGTCCGGCTGACGCAGTAAACCGACATCGACGTCACCTCTTTCAAACCCGCGCGACCCGTTCGCGCGGGTTTTTCGTACTTGCAGATCATCCGGTTGCAGCACGCTGCGGCCGACGGATCGGAAGCGGCGGCGATGAAGCCTTGCGCCACCGAGCACGCGCCCGCCGCCCGCCGGCTTCATTTTACATCCTCTTGAAAACACTTATTGCAAGCGCTTCGTATCGGTGCATACATTGCTGGAATTCTCCGTCGGCATGCGCCTTCGGTGGTGTCGGAACAACGTCCAAAAGGGTAGCCCGGATCCATGGTCAGCCGTATCTCAAATGAGAAAATTCCGAACGCCGCGCGCCGCGAGTCGAGCGCCGAAATTCTGGCGCAGGAGATCATCGAGCGCCTGACCTACCGCATCGGCAAGGACCCCAAGGTCGCCAAGCCGCATGACTGGCTGACGGCCGCGATCCTGGTCGTGCGCGACCGCATCACCGACAACTGGATGGAGTCCACCCGCAAGGCCTATACCGACAGTTCCAAGCGCGTTTACTACCTGTCGCTCGAGTTCCTGATCGGCCGCCTGATGCGCGATGCCGTCACCAATATCGGCCTGATGGACGAGTTGAAGGAAGCGCTCGCCTCCTTCGGCGTCGATATCGATGTGGTCGCCGAACTGGAGCCCGATGCCGCGCTCGGCAATGGCGGTCTCGGCCGGCTTGCCGCCTGTTTCATGGAGAGCATGGCAAGCGTCGACATCCCGGCCTATGGCTACGGCATCCGCTACGTGCACGGCCTCTTCCGCCAGCAGATGGCGGATGGCTGGCAGGTGGAACTGCCGGAAACCTGGCTGGCGCATGGCAACCCGTGGGAGTTCGAGCGCCGCGAAAGCTCCTACGAAATCGGCTTCGGCGGCTCGGTCGAGACCGTCAATATCGACGAGGAACTGACCCGCTACGTCTGGAAGCCCGCCGAGCGCGTCATCGCTACCGCCTGCGACACGCCGGTCGTCGGCTGGCGCGGCAAGCGCACCAATACGCTGCGCCTCTGGAGCGCGCATCCGATCGACCCCATCCTGCTCGACGCCTTTAATGCCGGCGACCACATCGGCGCGCTGCGCGAAAGCAACAAGGCCGAAGCGCTCGCCCGCGTCCTCTACCCGGCCGACGCGACGCCGGCCGGCCAGGAACTGCGCCTGCGCCAGGAGTTCTTCTTCTCCTCCGCCTCGCTGCAGGACATTCTGCGCCGCCACCTCCAGCAGTATCCGGACTTCACGTCCCTGCCGGACAAGGTCGCCATCCAGCTGAACGACACCCACCCTGCCGTGTCCGTCGCCGAACTGGTCCGCCTGCTGACGGACGTCCACGGCGTCGATTTCGACACGGCCTGGGATCTCTCCCGCCGCACCTTCTCCTACACCAACCACACGCTGCTGCCGGAAGCGCTGGAAACCTGGCCCGTGCCGCTGTTCGAGCGCCTGCTGCCGCGGCACATGCAGATCATCTACGCGATCAACGCGAAGATCCTGCTCGAGGCCCGTAAATTGGCGAATTACAGCGACCAGCAGGTGCGCAACATTTCGCTGATCGACGAAAGCGGCGACCGCCGCGTGCGCATGGGCAACCTCGCCTTCGTCGGCTCGCATTCCATCAACGGCGTCTCGGCGCTGCACACGGACCTCATGAAGATCACCGTGTTTGCCGACCTGCACAAGCTTTACCCCAAGCGCATCAACAACAAGACCAACGGCATCACCCCGCGCCGCTGGCTGATGCAGTGCAATCCCGAGCTGTTCTCGCTGATCCGCGAGACGATCGGCGACGACTTCATGGATGACGCCGAGGCCTTGAAGGCGCTGGACCCGCATGCAGACAACGCCGTTTTCCAGGATCGTTTCGCAGCCATTAAGCGCAACAACAAGGTGCGGCTCGCCCAGCTCGTCCAGAGCCGGATGGGCATCCGCATCGATCCGTCGGCCATGTTCGACATCCAGATCAAGCGCATCCACGAATACAAGCGTCAGCTGTTGAACATCATCGAGGCGATCTCGCTCTACGACCAGATCCGCTCGCATCCCGAGCTCGACTGGGTCCCGCGTGTCAAGCTTTTCGCCGGCAAGGCGGCGCCGAGCTATCACAACGCCAAGCTCATCATCAAGCTGGCAAACGACGTCGCGCGCGTGATCAACAACGACCCGGCGGTGCGCGGCCTGCTGAAGGTGGTGTTCATTCCGAACTACAACGTCTCGCTGGCAGAAATCATGGTGCCGGCCGCCGACCTGTCGGAACAGATTTCGACCGCCGGCATGGAAGCGTCGGGAACCGGGAACATGAAGTTCGCGTTAAACGGTGCGCTGACCATCGGCACGCTGGACGGCGCCAATGTCGAAATGCGCGATTGCGTCGGTGAGGAGAACATCAAGATTTTCGGGATGACCGCGGAAGAAGTTTCCAACCTGCGCCAGGAAGGCCACGAACCACGGGCCGTCATCGAGGCGTCGCGCGAGCTTTCGCAGGCCCTCCAGGCGATCGCGTCCGGCGTCTTCTCGCCCGATGACCGCAACCGCTTCTCCGGCCTGATCGACGGCATCTATTCTCACGACTGGTTCATGGTCGCGGCCGACTTCGATGCCTATGCCAAGGCGCAGCGCGAAGTGGATGCGATCTGGACCAATCCCAGCCAATGGTACGGCAAGACCATCCGCAACACCGCACGGATGGGCTGGTTCTCATCCGATCGGACGATTCGGCAGTATGCCGATGAGATTTGGAGAGCCGGATGACCTCCGAGCTGAAAGAGGCCTCGTCGCCGGCGCGTCTGCCGGATGACGAGGTAGCAGCATTCATCGAGGGTACGCATACCAATCCGTTTGCAAGCCTCGGGCCTCATGCGGTCGGCAAGGACGTCGTCGTCCGGTGTTTTCTGCCTGGCGCCACCATCGTCTCGGTCGAGACCCTGTCCGGCAAAGACCTCGGCACCTTGGCGCTTCGCCACGAAGCCGGCTTCTTCGAAGGCACGGTGAGCCTGCGCAAGGTGCAGCCAGTACGCTATAAGGCCGAAAACGCGGACGCACGCTGGACGGTCACCGACCCGTACAGCTTCGGCCCTGTTCTCGGCCCCATGGACGACTACTACATTCGCGAGGGCTCGCACCTTCGCCTGTTCGACAAGCTCGGCGCCCACCCGGTCCGCCATGAAGGTGTCGATGGCTTCCACTTCGCCGTCTGGGCACCGAATGCGCGGCGCGTTTCGGTCGTCGGCGCCTTCAATGCCTGGGACGGGCGCCGCCACGTCATGCGGCTGCGTCTCGACACCGGCATCTGGGAAATCTTTATTCCCGACGTCCCCGCGGGAACGCCGTACAAGTACGAAATCATCGGACAGGACGGCCAGCTGCAGCCGCTGAAGGCCGATCCGTTCGCCCGGCGCTCGGAACTGCGACCGCAGACGGCGTCGGTCACCACGTCCGAGATCGCGCAGGTTTGGGAAGACGAGGCGCATCGCGCGCACTGGGCCTCGGCCGACCCGCGTCGCCAGCCGATCTCCATCTACGAAGTGCACGCCGGCTCGTGGCAGCGCGGCGACAACGGCGCGTTCCTGAGCTGGGACGAGATGGCCGCCCGACTGATCCCCTATTGCGTGGACATGGGCTTCACCCATATTGAATTCCTGCCGATCAGCGAGTTCCCCTACGATCCCTCCTGGGGCTACCAGACGACCGGCCTTTATGCGCCGACCGCCCGCTTCGGCGAGCCGGAGGGCTTTGCCCGCTTCGTCAACGGTGCCCACAAAGTCGGCCTCGGTGTCATTCTCGACTGGGTGCCCGCCCATTTCCCCGTCGACGCACACGGATTGCGCAACTTCGACGGCACCGCCCTCTACGAACACGAGGACCCCCGCCAGGGATTCCATCCCGACTGGAACACGGCGATCTACAATTTCGGCCGCGCCGAGGTGTTTGCCTATCTCGTCAACAACGCGCTTTATTGGGCCGAGAAATTCCACCTCGACGGGCTGCGCGTCGATGCGGTCGCGTCCATGCTCTACCTCGACTATTCCCGCAAGCACGGCGAATGGGTTCCGAACGAATATGGCGGCAACGAGAACCTCGATGCCGTGCGTTTCCTTCAGACGATGAACAAGGAGGTCTATGGCAGCCATCCGGGCATCCTGACCATTGCGGAGGAGAGCACCTCCTGGCCGGGCGTCTCGGCACCGGTCCACACCGGGGGTCTGGGCTTCGGGTTCAAGTGGAATATGGGCTTCATGCACGACACGCTGCAATATCTTGCACGTGACGCGATCCACCGGAAGCATCACCACAACGACCTGACCTTCGGCCTCGTCTACGCCTTCAGCGAGAATTTCGTGTTGCCGCTCTCCCATGACGAGGTGGTGCACGGCAAGGGGTCGCTCGTGGCGAAGATGCCGGGCGACGACTGGCAGAAATTCGCCAATCTCCGGGCCTATTATGGCTTCATGTGGGGATATCCCGGCAAGAAACTGCTGTTCATGGGTCAGGAGTTCGCCCAGTGGGCGGAATGGTCGGAGGAGCGCGGGCTCGACTGGAACCTGCTCGAATACCCTCTGCATCAGGGCATGCGCCGCCTGATCCGCGACCTGAACGGCACCTACCGCAACAAGCAGGCGCTGCATGCACGCGATTGCGAGGGCGAAGGTTTCGAGTGGCTGATCGCCGACGACAGCGACAATTCGGTCTTTGCCTGGCTGCGCAAGGCACCGGGCGAGAAGGCCATCGCCGTCATCTCGAACTTCACCCCCGTCTACCGCGAGGTCTACTCGATCCCGTTACCGAGCGAGGGTCGCTGGCGCGAGATCGTCAACACCGATGCCGAGATCTACGGCGGCAGCGGCAAGGGCAATGGCGGCGTGGTTCATGCCGTGCGCACCGCATCGGGTGAAATTCGGGCGGACCTGACATTGCCCCCGCTCGCCACGCTGATGCTGGAGAAGGACTGAAAACCGACGAGGCCGGGCATCCGGCCGAGACGAAAGCATATGCCGGTCGGCCCGTTTGAGAGGGCGGGCAGACCGGCCAAGAGACCGCAAAATCGGGAGGATATCATGGAAAAACGCATACAGCCGCTGGCTCGCGACGCAATGGCCTACGTTCTGGCCGGTGGCCGCGGAAGCCGTCTGAAGGAACTGACGGACCGTCGCGCCAAGCCCGCCGTCTACTTCGGTGGCAAGGCCCGCATCATCGATTTCGCACTGTCGAACGCGATGAATTCGGGTATCCGCCGCATCGGCGTCGCCACGCAGTACAAGGCGCACTCTCTCATCCGCCACCTGCAGAACGGCTGGAACTTCTTCAGACCCGAGCGAAACGAGAGCTTCGACATCCTACCAGCCTCCCAGCGCGTGTCGGAAACACAATGGTACGAAGGCACGGCGGATGCCGTCTACCAGAACATCGACATCATCGAGGACCACGGCGTCGAATATATGGTCATCCTGGCGGGCGATCATATCTACAAGATGGACTACGAGCTGATGCTTCAGCAGCACGTGGACAGCGGCGCCGACGTAACCATCGGCTGCCTAGAGGTGCCGCGCATGGAAGCGACCGGCTTCGGCGTCATGCATGTGGACGAGAAGGACCGCATCATCGCCTTCGTCGAGAAGCCGTCCGACCCGCCGGGCATCCCCGGCAATCCGGAGATGGCGCTGGCGTCCATGGGCATCTACGTGTTCCACACGAAGTTCCTGATGGACATCCTGCGGCGCGATGCAGCCGATCCGACCTCCAGCCGCGACTTCGGCAAGGACATCATTCCCTACATCGTCCAGCACGGCAAGGCGATCGCCCACCGCTTCAACGAGTCCTGCGTGCGCTCGGATTTCGAGCGCGAGGCCTATTGGCGCGACGTCGGCACGATCGATGCCTACTGGCAGGCCAATATCGACCTGACGCATGTCACACCGGAACTCGACATCTACGACAGCACCTGGCCGATCTGGACATTTGCCGAGATCAAGCCGCCGGCGAAGTTCGTCCATGACGACGAGAACCGCCGCGGTTCGGCCACCTCCTCGCTGGTCTCGGGCGATTGCATCATTTCCGGCGCATCGCTGAACCGCAGCATGCTCTTCACCGGCGTCCGCGTGAACTCGTTCTCCCGCCTTGACGGTGCCGTCATCCTGCCGAGCGTGAAGATCGGCCGTCACGCACAGCTGAAGAACGTCGTCATCGACAGCCGCGTCGTGATCCCGGAAGGTCTCGTCGTCGGCGAGGATCCCGAACTCGACGCCAAGCGGTTCCGTCGCTCGGAAAACGGTATCTGCCTGATCACACAACCGATGATCGACAAGCTGGGACTGTGAGGACGATGAACGTCCTTTCGGTCGCCTCCGAAGTCTTTCCGCTGATCAAGACCGGCGGCCTGGCCGACGTCGCGGGCGCCCTGCCCGCGGCGTTCAAACCCCATGGCATCCGCATGCGCACGCTGCTGCCCGGCTACCCCGCCGTGATGGCGAAGATCGGGGCGACGACGCGGCTCGGCGGCATCGACACACTGTTCGGCCATCCCGCCGCGATTCTGGCTGCCGAGCATGACGGTCTCGACCTCTTGGTGCTCGACGCCCCCGCGCTGTTCGACCGGCCGGGCGGACCCTATCTCGACCCACAAGGCCTCGACCACCCCGACAATTTCCGCCGCTTTGCCGCTCTGTCGCTGGCGGCGGCCGAGATCGCGCGCGGCGTCCTGCCGGAGTGGACGCCGGACCTCGTCCATTGCCACGACTGGCAGGCAGCCCTTGCCCCGGTCTATATGCAGCATGGCGGTGCCGCGCACGTACCGACCGTACTGACCATCCACAATATCGCCTTCCGCGGCCAGTTTCCCGCCAGCACCTTTCCGGAACTCGCCCTCCCTTGGGGCGCCTTCTCAGTGCAGGGCGTCGAATATTACGGCGATCTCTCCTTTCTCAAGGGCGGCCTAATGGCGGCAACGGCCATCACCACCGTCAGCCCCTCCTATGCACAGGAAATTCTGACCCCCGAATTCGGCATGGGCCTGCAGGGCGTTCTGGCCAGCCGCATCGCCGACCTCCACGGCATCGTCAACGGCATCGACACGGATGTGTGGAACCCGGCAGCCGATCCGCACATCGTCTCACCCTATGCAGCCGCCACCCTGAAGAAGCGGCCGGCAAACCGCGATGCCCTGCGCGAGCGCTTCGGCCTGGTCGCGACGGATGGCCCGCTCTTCTGCGTCGTCAGTCGCCTGACGGATCAGAAGGGCATGGACGTGCTGGCCGGTGTCATCGACATGATCGTCGACAACGGCGGCACGCTGGCCGTCCTCGGCTCAGGCGATCCAGCGCTCGAAGCGGCGTTCCGGACGGCCGCCGCCGTGCATCCCGGTCGTGTCGGCATCGTTGTCGGCTACGACGAACCGTTGTCGCACCTCATGCAGGCCGGCGCCGACGCCATCCTCGTGCCGTCGCGTTTCGAGCCCTGCGGCCTGACGCAGCTTTACGGCCTGCGCTATGGCTGCGTGCCGGTGGTCGCCCGCACGGGTGGCCTCGCCGATACGATCATCGATGCCAACGAGGCGGCGGTGGCGGCGAATGTTGCCACCGGCTTCCTGTTCTCCCCCGTCTCCGAGGAAAGCCTGCGGCTTGCACTCCGCCGCGTCTTTTCCCTGTGGCGCCAGCCGAAAATCTGGGCGCGCCTGCAAGCGCGCGGTATGAAATCCGATGTCTCCTGGGATATGAGTGCCACGCGCTACGCCGCGCTTTATGCCGGTCTTCTTGCGAAAGGTTGAATCATGACGAAAACCGTAAACACGACCCCCTATACCGACCAGAAACCCGGAACGTCGGGGCTTCGCAAGAAGGTGCCGGTGTTCCAGCAGCCGAACTATGCCGAGAACTTCATTCAGTCGATCTTCGACAGCCTCGAAGGCTTCGCGGGAAAGACGCTGGTCATCGGTGGTGACGGCCGCTTCTACAACCGTGAGGTCATCCAGATCGCGATCAAGATGGCGGCGGCGAACGGCTTCGGCCGGGTCCTCGTCGGCCGGGGCGGCATCCTCTCGACGCCCGCCGCCTCCCACGTCATCCGCAAATACGAAGCCTTCGGCGGCATCGTTCTCTCGGCGAGCCACAATCCGGGCGGCCCGACCGAAGACTTCGGCATCAAGTACAATATCGGCAATGGCGGCCCGGCACCGGAAAAGGTAACGGACGCAATCTACGCTCACACGAAGACCATCGAGCGCTACACGATCGCCGATGTCGCCGACGTCAATCTCGATGCCGAAGGCGAGCAGGAGGTCGCGGGCATGACCGTGCAGGTCATCAACCCGGTTTCCGACTATGCCGAACTGATGGAAACCCTGTTCGACTTCCCGGCCATCCGCGCCCACCTCGCCGGTGGCTTCCGCATCGTCTTCGATGCCATGAGCGCGGTTACGGGCCCCTATGCCAAGGAGATCCTCGAAAATCGTCTCGGTGCCGCCAAGGGTTCCGTGCTCAACTTCGTACCCCTGCCCGACTTCGGCGGCCACCACCCGGATCCGAACCTCGTCCACGCCCGCGCGCTCTACGAGGAAATGATGGGCGAGAACGCGCCCGACTTCGGAGCGGCCTCTGATGGAGACGGCGACCGGAACCTGATCATCGGCAAGGGCATCTTCGTAACGCCCTCCGACAGCCTGGCCATGCTTGCCGCAAACGCGACGCTGGCGCCTGGCTATGCCAAGGGCCTTGCCGGCATCGCCCGCTCCATGCCGACATCCGGCGCGGCCGACCGCGTGGCCGAAAAGCTCGGCATCGGCATATACGAGACGCCGACCGGCTGGAAGTTCTTCGGCAATCTGCTCGATGCGGGTCTTGCGACGATCTGCGGCGAGGAAAGTGCCGGCACCGGCTCCAGCCATGTCCGCGAGAAGGATGGTCTCTGGGCCGTGCTGCTCTGGCTGAACATCCTCGCCGTCCGTAAGGAAAGCGTCGTCGATATCGCCCGCGAGCACTGGACGACCTATGGCCGCAACTACTATTCGCGGCATGACTATGAAGAGGTGGACTCTGCTGCAGCCAACGGCCTGATGGATGCGCTTCGCAGCCAACTCGCCACCCTGCCCGGCCGCAAGCTCGGCAATCTCACGATCGAGACGGCAGACGATTTCTCCTATCACGATCCGGTTGACCACTCCGTCAGCAACAATCAGGGCATCCGTATCCTGTTCGAAGGCGGCTCCCGCGTGGTCTTCCGCCTGTCGGGCACCGGCACATCAGGCGCGACGCTGCGCGTCTACATCGAGCGCTTCGAGCCGGATGCGACGAAGCACGATGTCGATACCCAGGTTGCCCTAGCCGACCTGATCGAAGCCGCGGACGCACTGGCCGGCATCAAGGAACGCACCGGCCGCACGGAACCGACGGTCATCACCTGATCATCGGCCCGTCAGTAAAACCACAAACGAAAAACGCCGCTTCGAAGCGGCGTTTTTTATGAAATGCGATTGGAGGTCTCAGGATGCCGCTTTGACGCGGGCAAGGCCTGTCCGGGCGGGCTCGTATTTCGGGTCGAGCTGCAGGGCGTGTCCGTAGGAACGCTGCGCCTTCGCCTTTTCGCCGCGGCGCTCGTAGACCAGCGCCTGATTGGCCCAGGATTCCGCGATCTTGCCGTTGAGGTTGATGGCCGTGTTGAAATCGGCAAAAGCATTGTCGTCGTCGTTCTGGGCGACATAGGAGATGCCGCGACCATTATACGGCTCCGGCGAGCTCGGCGACAGCGAGATGGCCGTCGAAAAATCCTCGATCGCCTGTCCATGCTGGTTGCGCGCCTGATAGATCAGGCCGCGATTGTGATAGGCGCGCGGATCGGTCGTATCGTTCTCAATCGCCTTGTTGAAGTCGGCAAAGGCCTGATCCAGCCGGCCACTCTGGCGATAGAGATTGCCGCGACCGATATAGGCGACGTCGTAGCGCGGGTTGAGCTGCAGTGCCGAATTATAGTCGGCTAGGGCTTCTGCGAGATCACCCATGTTACGCTCTACCAGCGCCCGGTTGGCATAGGCCTGGTAGAAACGCGGGTTGAGCTCGATCGCCTTGTTGAAATCAGCCACCGCGCGGCGGAATTCGCCGGCGCGACCATAGGCCGAGCCGCGCACATTGTAGCCTTCGGGGTCGCTCGGATTGCTGTTGATGACGCCCGACAGCGAGGCGATGTTCTGCTCGGAGCCCTGCGCCCGCTCGACCTGCAGCGTGCTATCGTTCGAGGGATCCGTCTGGCAGGCTGTCAGAAGCAGGGCTGCTCCAAGCGCGGAAAGGATGCCCAGGCGGCTGGAGCGCTGCGTGCCTTTGCGGGATGCGTCCCGGCCGGCGAAACCCTCTGTCGTCACAGTCGATGTCAAGATCGATCCCTCAAATCAAGAATGCCTCAGGCACGTGGCAAATCCGCGGTCTCGCCCCGGCTGCAACGGTAACGCCGCAACAAGCGGTTCGTTCACGCAAGTGCCGCATCCACAGCAAATACGCGACTGCCACCGGATACGTCTAACGCAAAAAGGCGGCGGCGCATGCATCGCCTCCGCCGTCACCATTCTCGGAGCAAGCGCCGATCAGCGTGCCTTGGCCGCAAACTTGGCGGCAGACTTCGGCATAGGCAACAGGCCTTCGCGCTGGGCCTGCTTGCGGGCCAGCTTGCGAACGCGGCTGATGCCTTCGGCCTTTTCGCGCGCGCGGCGCTGCGACGGCTTTTCATACGCCTCGCGGGCGCGCATTTCACGGAAGACGCCTTCGCGCTGCAGCTTCTTCTTCAGCGCGCGAAGCGCCTGGTCAACATTGTTGTCGCGAACGAGTACCTGCACGTGTTTACATTCCTTGATATCGAGCCGAGACAAGCTCAGGCTGCTGTGTATTGGCCGAACCCGAGGCTGCGCTTGAGGCACCGCCGGACGGCATGGTTCGTTGATCGCAAGGGCTCGAGCGCTGCGATGATGGGCGGCAAGTAGCAGATCAATGCTGCAAAGTCCACCCGCGCCGGAGTGCGACGTTGTTTCAGGGTATCTGGCACACAAAAACGACATCTCAAGGGTGGGCCCTGCCTCAGTCGTGCCACGCCGGTCCCTTATTCGCCCGTCAATAGGCGTGGGTTCATCGCTGTCATAGTCCTGCTTATCAAAGCCTGCAGTCCTGCCATTTTCGCAGTGTCGAAAGTGAAGGCCTGCCACGTCGCAAAATGGACGTTGCGACGCGCCTCGATTTGCGATGTGTTGGACAGACGGATCGGGGCACCCCGGACAGGAGATGAGGCGAATGCGCAAATATTCGGTTTTTGCCGTGGCACGCGAAGCCATGCGGGCGCACAAGGGCTGGGAAGCGCAGTGGGTCTCTCCCGAGCCGCGCGCGGCCTATGACGCGATCATCATCGGCGGCGGCGGCCACGGGCTGGGTGCTGCTTATTACCTCGCCAAGGAGCACGGCATTACCAATGTCGCGGTGCTCGAAAAAGGCTGGCTCGGCGGCGGCAATACCGGTCGCAACACCACCATCATCCGGTCCAACTATCTCTATGACGAGAGCATGGACATCTACGAGCATTCGCTGAAGCTCTGGGAAAACCTGTCGCAGGACCTGAACTACAACGTCATGTATTCCCCGCGCGGCGTGATGATGCTGTCGCACGGCATCCACGACCAGCAGGTGTTCAAGCGGCATATCCATGCCAACCGTCTCTACGGCATCGACAATGAGTGGCTGTCGCCCGAGCAGGCGAAGGATTTCTGTCCGCCACTCGACATCTCCGCCTCCGCCCGCTTTCCCATCAACGGCGCCGCCTTGCAGCGCCGCGGCGGCACCGCGCGCCACGATGCGGTGGCCTGGGGCTATGCCCGCGCCGCCTCCGACCGCGGCGTCCACATCATCCAGAACTGCGAAGTCACCGGCATCCGCCGTGGGCCGGACGGTGCCGTGACCGGCGTCGATACCAATCGCGGCTTCATCGGCGCGAAGAAAATCGGCGTCTCCGCCTCGGGCCACAACTCCGTGATCATGGCCATGGCCGGCGTTCGCGTGCCGTTGCATTCCGTGCCGCTGCAGGCGCTGGTGTCCGAGCCGCTGAAGCCGATCTTCCCCTGCGTCGTCATGTCGAACACGGTGCACGCCTATATCTCGCAGTCCGACAAGGGCGAGCTCGTCATCGGCGCCGGCACCGACCAGTACAATTCCTACTCCCAGACCGGCGGCCTGCAGATCATCACCCACACGCTGGATGCGATCTGCGAACTGTTCCCGATCTTCCGCCGCGTCAAGATGATGCGCCAGTGGGGCGGGATCACAGACAACACGCCGGACCGCTCGGCGATCCAGGGCGTCACGCCCGTGCCGAACCTGTTCGTCAATTGCGGCTGGGGCACGGGCGGCTTCAAGGCGACGCCGGGCTCGGCGAACCTGTTCGCGCACCTCATCGCGAAAGGCGAGCCGCACCGGCTGGCGGCGGGCCTGACACTCGACCGCTTCCGCACCGGACGCCTGATCGACGAGGCGGCAGCCGCGGCCGTGGCGCACTGACGATGATCGCCCCGGCTCGCCGCTTTCGCCTGTCCTCCCCCGCATCAGGAACACGCCCATGCTTTTGATCCACTGCCCCTATTGCGAGGAAGAGCGCTCCGAACTCGAGTTCCGCGCCGCCGGCGACGCCCATATCGCCCGGCCCGAGAACATCGCGGCCATCTCAGACGAAGAATTCGAGGAATATTTCTTCCTGCGGGACAACCCGAAGGGCCTGATCTTCGAGCGCTGGCGCCATATCGCTGGCTGCGGCCGGTTCTTCAACGCGGCGCGTGACACCGTCAGCGACCGGTTCCTCAAGACCTACAAGGCCGGCGAGCCGAAACCGTCGCTGCCGATCGCCGCCATGACCGACGAGACCGTCGTCGAAACCTACGAAGCCACGGAAGGACGCGCGGAATGAGCGGCGCCAAGCGGACAGACAAAGCCGATAGCATGGGTGGAGCGAACCGCATTCCCGGCAAGGGACGCCTGACGCCGGCAAGAACCGCGCGCTTCACCTTCGACGGCCGCACCTACCAGGGCCTGCAGGGCGACACCGTCGCCTCGGCGCTCATCGCCAACGGCGTCCACCTCGTCGGCCGCTCGTTCAAGTACCACCGCCCGCGCGGCATCGTCTCGGCCGGCCCGGAAGAGCCGAACGCGCTGATCGACGTGATGCGCGACAATGCCCGCCGCCAGCCGAACGTGCGCGCGACCGTGCAGGAAGTCTTCGACGGCATGACGGTGACGTCGCAGAACCGCTATCCCTCGCTCACCTTCGACGTCGGCGGTATCAACAACATTCTCGCACCCTTCTTCGCCGCCGGCTTCTACTACAAGACCTTCATGTGGCCGAAGCAGGCCTGGAAGAGCATCTACGAGCCCCGCATCCGCGCTGCAGCCGGCCTCGGCGTGTCGCCGACGGAAGAGGACACCGACGAATATGCCAGCCGCTACGCCCATTGCGACGTGCTGGTCATGGGCGCCGGCGTCGCGGGCCTGACCGCCGCGCTCGCTGCTGCCGCCACCGGCGCGCGCGTCATCCTGTGCGACGAGCAGCCGGAGGTTGGCGGTGCACTGCACTACGATGCCGGCGTGACGATCGACGGTCGGGATGGCTATGCCTGGGCGCAGGATGCCGCCCGCCGGCTCGCCGCCATGGACAATGTCACCGTGCTCACCCGCACCACCGCCTTCGGCTATTACGCCCAGAACTTCGTGGCGCTGACTGAGCGCGTCACCGACCACGTCTCCCGCCCGGCCCGCACTGCCCCGCGCGAGCGGCTCTGGCAGGTGCGTACCAAGCGCGTCGTCATCGCCACCGGCGCCATCGAGCGGCACATGGTGTTTGCCAACAACGACCGCCCCGGCATCATGCTGGCCTCGGCCGCGCGGACCTATCTCAACCATTTCGGCGTCGCCGTCGGCCGCAAGGTCGGCGTCTACACTGCCCACGACAGCGCCTATGAAGCCGCCTTTGACATGCACCGTGCCGGCATCGCCATCCCGGCCATCGTCGACAGCCGCGAGCAGCCGGGTGCTGACGTCCTGGCGCAGGCGCAGGCGCTCGGCATCGAGGTCCTCACCGGCCATGCCGTGACCGACACCAAGGGCAAGCTGCGTGTCTCCTCCATAACAGTTCGTCGCGTCAGCGGCGGCAGCAGCGCCCGCTCGATCGCGGTGGATGCGCTGATCACCTCCTCCGGCTGGACGCCGTCGGTGCACATGTTCTCGCAATCGCGCGGCAAGGTGGCCTTCGACGCGGAAACGCAGCGGTTCCTTCCGGGCATCTACGCGCAAGACTGTGTCTCTGTCGGCGCCTGCAACGGCACCACCGACATCGCCGCGACCCTTGCCGAGGCTGTCGCCGGTGGCGAGCTTGCCGCGCAGGCAGCCGGCTTCCCGGCGAGCACACGGCTCGCGCTCTCCGGCACGCAGGCCTTCGCCTGGACCGGTGGCATGGCGGGCGCCGCCTATGGCGCCGGGGCTGAGGACGACGTGAAGGCCTTCATCGACTTTCAGAACGACGTCTGCGCCAAGGATATTCGGCTCGCGGTGCGCGAAGGCATGCACTCGATCGAGCACATCAAGCGCTTCACCACCAACGGCATGGCGACCGACCAGGGCAAGCTCTCCAACATCCACGGTCTCGCGATCGCCGCGGAAACCCTCGGCCGCGGCATCCCTGAAGTTGGCCTCACCACCTTTCGCGCGCCCTACACGCCCGTGACCTTCGGCACGCTGATCGGCCATTCCCGCGGCGACCTGTTCGACCCCACCCGTAAGACCGCGATGCACGAGGCCGAAGAAGCCATGGGCGCGGCCTTCGAGGATGTGGGCCAGTGGAAGCGCGCCTGGTACTATCCCCGCCCTGGCGAGGACATGCACGCCGCGGTCAACCGCGAGTGCCGCACGGTGCGCGAGACGGTCGGCATGTTCGATGCCTCGACGCTCGGTAAGATCGAGGTCGTCGGCCCGGATGCGGCCGCCTTCCTCAACCTCATCTACACCAACAGCTGGGATACGCTGAAGCCGGGCCGCTGCCGCTACGGCATCATGCTGCGGGAAGACGGCTTTATCTATGATGACGGTGTCGTCGGCCGCATGTCGGACGATCGCTTCCATGTGACCACCACGACCGGCGGTGCCGCCCGCGTGATGCACCACATGGAAGACTATCTCCAGACGGAGTTCCCGCATCTGAACGTCTGGCTGACCTCGGCCACAGAGCAGTGGGCTGTCATCGCTTTGCAGGGCCCCAGGGCGCGCGAGATCATCGCGCCGCTGGTCGAAGGCATCGACATCTCCAACGAGGCCTTCCCGCATATGAGCGTGACTGAGGGCCGGATCTGCGGCGTGCCGACGCGGCTCTTCCGCATGTCGTTTACCGGCGAGCTTGGCTTCGAGGTCAACGTCCCCGCCGATTTCGGCCCGGATGTCTGGAATGCGATCCGCGAACGGGTCGAGGCCGTCGATGGCTGTGCCTACGGCACGGAGACCATGCACATCCTGCGCGCCGAAAAGGGCTACATCATCGTCGGCCAGGATACCGACGGCACGCTGACGCCGGACGATGCCAGCCTGTCCTGGGCGGTCGGCAAGAAGAAGACCGACTTCGTCGGCATCCGCGGCATGAAGCGTCCCGACCTCGTGCGCGAAGGCCGCAAGCAGCTCGTCGGCCTGCTGACGAAGGATCCGAGCGTCGTGCTGGAGGAAGGCGCGCAGATCGTCGCCGACCCCAACCAGCCCAAGCCCATGACCATGCTCGGCCATGTCACCTCGTCCTACTGGTCGGAAAACTGCGGACGCTCCATCGCGATGGCGGTGGTGGCGGGCGGCAAGGCGCGGCTCGGTCAGACACTCTACGTGCCGATGGCCGACCGGACGATCGCCGTCGAGGTGAGCGACATGGTGTTCTTTGACAAGGAAGGTGGCCGCATCCATGGCTGATCTCGCAACACGCACCCTGCCGCTTGGCGGCTTCCATGGAGGCTCCGCCACCGTCCGCCTGACGCCGGCGCTACCTGCAAGCCGACTGTCGCTCCGCGCCAAGCCGGATGCCGTGGCAGCGCTCTCGGCAGCACTCGGCCTGTCCCTGCCGACCCGCCCGAAGGCTTCGACCACGAGCGGCACCCGTCACGCTCTCTGGCTCGGCCCGGACGAGTGGCTCGTGATCGACGAAACGGACACCGATCTGCTGGGCCTTGCGGCCTCCGCCGGCGTGCTGCATTCGGCAACCGATATCTCCCACCGCAACACGGCCGTTCTCGTGGATGGACCGGGCGCCTCCGCCACCATCAATGCCGGCTGCCCGCAGGACCTGTCGCTGAACACCTTCCCCATCGGCGCCTGCTCGCGCACCGTCTTCGGCAAGGCGGAGATCGTGCTCTACCGCACGGGCGAAACCGCGTTTCGCGTCGAGTGCTGGCGCTCGTTCGCCCCTTACGTCTCGGGACTGCTGGCGGCCGGCGCGCAGGACGCCGGGCACTGAGATCAGCATTGATCGGCGCCAACCGGCGTCAGGAAACGTCCGGCCAGCCGCGCCAATCGACCCAGCGGACGTGAAAGTCTGCGCGCCCGATCTCATGGCGCTCGCCGGTCGGCCACATCTGGAGCGTCAGGGCAGCGCCCGGCTCCCGGCCGTCGCCTTCGAGTGACAGATGCGCAAGCGGGGCTCCTTCAGTGGCTGCACGACCGGCTTTCTCGATCAGCGCCTCGCCCCGCTCGCGCGCCTCGGCCGGCAGGTACTGCCAGGCGATCGTGTGGGTGATCACATGCACGCAGCCGTGGCGGGTGACGGCGAGCCGACGCTCCAGCCAGTCCACGGCATCGGCCGCCTCGACCTTCAGTCCGGACAGAGCCGCAAGGTGAAGCGCTGCGCGGGTCCGCTCCACCCGGTCGGCCTGATCCGCCCAGAGATAGGACAGAAGCCGCTCCGCATCATCGGGATGTGCCGGATCGAGAGGCCGGAGATCGCAGCCAGCCCGGTCCCGAACGGTAAGGGGCCCATCGGGTGGCGGCCCGCCTGTCCATGTGGGCGCGAGCATCACCGGCGATTGTGGATCACCCCAGGCAAAGTCTCCGAGGCGGTAGGCGTAACGATCCCAAAGAAGGTTCAGTCCGGCACTCGCGCCGACTTCGGAGATACAGATCGGCTTGTCGAACCGCTTGGCAATCGTGAGGAAGCCCGGCAGCAGTGCTGCCGACCGCCGCACCTCGTTCGTCTGCGGCGGAGAAGCAAGGCGCGCGAGAATGGCCTCGGCATGCTCGCGACAGGCACGCTCGACCGCATCCCAGAGACCATCTGGATCCGTCGCATGCGGCGGATAAGCCTCCGCAAGGGCGGGATCGGCGCCGTCGAGAACAAGAGCATGCAAGGATCCGGCGAACCGCAGCGGTACGGAGTCGGCAGACGATGACGGATCACCCATCCAGCCAAGGATATGCCGCCCGACAGGATGCGTGGCCGTCAGGCGTTCGGCGGCGAGGTCGCAGAGCGTTGCGACGAAGGGCGAGCCCAGCGCACGACAACTGACGGACTGAGACCGGAACGCCGCGCGGACGGCCGCATCGCTGGTCGCGACATCAGGCATCCTCCGGCCGGTCCTTCGGGTCGAACTGGATGATCGTCAGCCAGGTCGCGGTCAGCGCCGGCTTGCCTTCATGCTCTACCTCGACCGAGACCTCATAGGTGACGACGAGCATGCCGGCGCCGCGGAAGCGGGCTTCTGTCAGGGTGAAGTGACCGCGGACCCGCGCGCCCGAGTGGACGGGCGCAAGGAAGCGGACCTTGTCGAAGCCGTAATTGATCGCCATGGTCTGCTCGCGCACGGCCGGCAGGCAATTGTAGTTCATGGCCGAGAGAAGCGAGAGCGACAGGAACCCATGCGCGATCGTGCCGCCATAGGGCGTCTCGGCTGCGGCCCGCACCGGATCGGTGTGGATGAACTGATGATCCTGCGTCGCATCGGCGAAGCGGTCGATCATATCCTGAGAGACCGTGATCCAGTCGGAGATCCCGACCTCCTGACCGACGAGGTCCTTGACCTCCCCGAGCGAGATCTCCCTGACGCTGGTCGTCTTCGTACCGTTCGCATCCATATCGATCATTCCTGTCGCATCGCTTGCAACCGTTTAAGAACGTCCGGGCGCCACATACCAGCCGACCGAACGGGCGGAGACCTCTTCAAGTGTTCCCGCGTCCGGCAACAGCGACTGCCACCCCTTGCCGGGAAGCGTCAGTGCCGCCGCCGCATGGGCGCGATTGAAGACCACCGCCAGACGGCAGGCCTTGCGCGTCGTCGCATCGCGGGTCGAGAGGAGCATGACGAGGCCGTCCGTGCGCTCGCCCTCCCAGTCCGCAACCTCCATCGGCTTGCCGTCCAGACGAACCCAGGCGACATCGCCCCGGCCCGTGAAGAAGCTGTCGCCCTCAAACACATCGAAACGATGGCGGAGTTCGCCGAGGGCTGCGCATTGCGCGATCAGCGCCTCATCCGCCGAGGCCCAGTCGAGCCAGGTGATCGGATTGTCCTGGCAATAGGCGTTGTTGTTGCCCTGCTGCGTCCGCCCGAACTCGTCGCCCGCCGTGATCATGATCGCGCCGCGTGTGGCAAACAGCGTCGCGAGCAGCGCCTTCACGTCGCGCGTGCGGGCAGAGACGATGCCGGAATCGTCACTCGCCCCTTCGGCGCCGTTGTTCCAGGAATGGTTCTCGTTGTGGCCATCGCGATTGTCTTCGCCATTCGCCGCGTTGTGCTTGTGGCTGTGGGAGACGAGATCCCTGAGCGTGAAGCCATCATGGGCGGCGATGAAGGTGACGCTGCGGCTCTGCGTGCCGCCATGCTGCGCGAAGATATCCGAGGAGCCTGCCAGCGCCCCGGCAAGCGACCCGATCATCCAGCCGTCGCCGCGCCACAGGCGTCGGATGTCGTCACGCGCGCGGTCGTTCCATTCGAGGAAGGGCGGCGGGAAATGGCCGAGCTGATAGCCGCCGGGGCCGATATCCCAGGGCTCGGCGATCAGCACGCGATCCTTCAGCAACGGATCGGCCAGCATCTCCGAAAAAAGGGTCGCATCCCGCCGGAAGCCACCGGCATCGCGCCCGAGAATAGAGCCGAGATCGAAGCGGAAACCGTCGATGCCGGCTGCGCTGACGAAATGGCGCAGCGTATCGAGGATCAGCGAGCGAACCGTCGGGTGGTCGCAGGCAATCGTGTTGCCGCAACCGGTGTCGTTCACCAGTTGCCCGGGTTGACCGCTGGCATGGCGATAGTAGACGGCGTTGTCGAGGCCGCGCATGGAGACCGTGGTACCCTGCCGGTCGCTCTCGCCCGAATGGTTGAAGACGAGATCGAGAATGACGCCGATGCCTTCGCGATGCAGCGTGGCGACGGTGTCCCTGAGTTCGGTCAGGCCGCCGGGCACCAGGCGCGGGTCGAGCGCCATGAAGGCCACGGGGTTGTAGCCCCAGCCATTGGTCAGCCCGAGCGGCGGCAGGTGGCGCTCATCGATCCAGGCGGTGATGGGCATCAGCTCGACGGCGGACACGCCGATGCGCTTGAGATGAGCGATGACGGACGGATGCGCCAGCGCCGCCACGGTCCCGCGCTGCTCGTCCGGCACATCCGGATGCAGCATGGTGAACGGCCGCACGGCCACCTCGTAGATCAGCCCATCCTTTGAGAAGCGTGGCGGGGCGACGCGGGTTTTCGGTACCTTTGTCACCAGCGCTTTCGGCACGAGATCCGCCGTCTCCGCGCCGAACTGCGTCAGGCGGGCATCGTGGCGGAACGGGCGGTCGAGTTCCAGCGCGTAAGGGTCGACAAGAAGCTTTGCCTGATCGAACCACAGGCCGCGATCGGGATCATAGGCACCATGGGCGCGCAGGCCGTAGCGGGTTCCGACCGGCGCGTCCGGCAGGGTCATCGCGAAGACATCGCCTTCCTCGCGGCCCATCGGCAGGCGGCGCAGCTCGGTCTCGCCATCGGCATGAAACAGGCAGAGGTCGATGCGCTCGGCCGTCTGCGAGCGCACGGCAAACCGCGTCCACCGCCCGTTGACCGTGGCGCCGAGCGGCCGTGTGGTTTCCGTCATCCTGATCCCTCTCGCTGCTTGGGCAACGCCGGCAGCTAAGAGCAAATCACGCAGAGATACAACGAATTTTCGTGAGCAGACCGGCAACGACGGTCAGCAAGGGCCTCAGCGCAGAAGCACGACACCGGCGATGTTCAGAAGCACGAACAGCACGAAGCCCGTAAACCAGCCAGCGGTGGTGAAGAAGGCTGCCGCCATGGCGATCAACAGCGCGACACAGAAAATGGTCAGGAATTTCGCGGCACTGAGGAAGTGAAGATAGGTCTTCTCGTGTTCGGGATAATCCATCGGCGCACCGGTTTCGGAAGGTCCCGTGTGATGTTCGGCCATCGTCTCTCTCTCCCCGCAAGTTTCCACGCCGCAAGACGCGGCACCTCTTGGCATAAGACATGCCCGCCCTGCCCCGCGACGTCAAGGCCTGTAGCGCAAGCGAGGCATTGACGACGCGACGGGTTCCCGGCAAGTCGGAAGCAGACCCCACGCACCGGAGAATCCCATGCCGAAGCCGATCATCGCCATACCCGCCGATTTCCGTGAGATCGAGGGCAATGTCTGGCATGCCGCACCGCATCAATATGTCCGCGCCGCGCTGAACGGCTCGGGCGTCATGTCGCTTCTCGTGCCGGCGCTCGAGGCAGGCAACGAGCCGGATGCCATTCTCGATCGTGTGGACGGGCTTCTGGTCAGCGGCTCGCGCTCGAACGTCCATCCCACGCTCTATGGACGGGAGGCTTTGGAGACCGATGGGCCGTTCGATCCCGGCCGCGACGCCACCAGCCTGCCGCTGATCCGCCGGGCGCTCGCCCGCGGAATTCCGGTACTGGCCATCTGCCGCGGTATCCAGGAGCTGAACGTCGCACTCGGTGGCACGCTCGCCTCCGAGATCCAGGATCTTCCCGGCCGGCAGGACCATCGCAAGCCCGACGTCAAGGATCTCGACATCGCCTATGGCATCCGCCAGACCGTGATGGTGGAACCGGGAAGCTGCCTTGCGGGCGTGGTCGGCGCCGGCGCGGTGCAGGTCAACTCCCTGCACCGACAGGCAATTTCAGACCTTGCGCCGAACCTCGCCGTGGAAGCGGTGGCGGACGACGGCACCGTGGAAGCCGTGTCCGTCATCGGCGCCAAGGCGTTCGCCGTCGGTGTGCAGTGGCACCCGGAATACTGGGTCGGCCGCGACAAGACCTCCAACGACCTGTTCGCAGCCTTCGGCGAGGCTGTCCGCGCCTATAGCAAGACGAAGCAGCCGGTTAGCGAGCCGGCCGCGTAAACGGTGTTTCGGACACCGGCGTCAGCGCCTTGCCGGTCTTGAACCAGGAAACGAGATTGTCGACCACGAGGTCGGCCATCTTGTTACGGGTGGCAACCGACGCCGAGGCGACGTGCGGCAACAGCGACACCTGCGGCAGGGACATCAGCGCTTCCGGCACATGCGGCTCGCGCTCGAAAACATCGAGCCCGGCGCCGGCGATCACGCCCTGCTCCAGCGCCGCGATCAACGCGGTCTCGTCCACCGTGATGCCACGCCCGACATTGATGACGACGCCGTCCGCCCCCAGCGCCTGCAGGATCTCCGCATTGACGGTGTGCCGAGTCTCGGCAGTGCCGGGCACGATGACGATCAGCGTATCCACGGCCTGTGCGAGCCCGAGCAGGGTATCGTGATAGGCATAGGCCACGCCGTCACGGCGCGAGCGGGTGTTATAGGCAATCTCGAGGCCGAAGCCTTCGAGCCGCCTTGCGATGGCCTGCCCGATGCGCCCGAGCCCATAGAAACCGACCTTGCGACCGCTGAGGGACAGCGGGCTGAGCGGGAACGGCCCGTCCTTGACCCAGCGCCCGTCACGCAGCCACTGCTCGGCGGCCGGCAGACGGCGCAGCGTGTTGATCAGAAGGCCGATGGCCGTATCGGCAACCTCATCGTTCAGAACATCCGGCGTATGCGTCACCACGATGCCACGGCCAGCGGCATGCCCGGCATCGACGCCGTCATAGCCGACGCCGAAATTGGAAACGATCTCCAGATTTTCCAGCGCATCCATCAGCGCTGCCGGGACCTTGTTGAAGGTCGCGATGCCGGCAACACCTGTGGCAAGGTCCGGTGTGATCAGGCTCGCATCCGCACCGTCGATCTGCCGGACATCGAAGAGATCGGTCATGCGTTCGCGCGCGCGCGGGTGCATCTTGCCGGGGATGAGAATGACCGGGCGATCTTGCGACATGGTAAATCCTTTCAGACATCGGCCGAGGGAAGCCGCCGCAACAGGTCTTGGCAGCAGGATCAGCGCAGCGGAAACTACCGCAACGATCCCGCGCGTCAACCGAAGCTGTGGGTTACCGATCTTTGAGATGATTGGGAATTAGACGGATGACCTGCAAACAGATCGATCAGTCGCCCTGCTGCAACCGCAACGGCCCGGTCGACTGGCGGATCCGCATTTCCGGCTTGATCAGGTGGATGCCGTCCGGCTCATGACTACCATTCAGCCGGTCGAGCAGCGCGCGCGCGGCACTGCGGCCGACATCCGACTGCCCGTTCCAGACCGTCGTCAGCGCCGGGGTGGCGATAGCAGCTTCCTCGAGATCGTCATAGCCGGTGACGGACACATCGCGTCCCGGCACGAGGCCCGCGCGTGCGATGCCGTTCATCATGCCGATGGCGACGAGATCGTTCCAGCAGACGACGGCCGTCGGTTTCTGCGGCAGGGACAAGAGATGCACCGCCGCCTCGAAGCCGCCCTGCATGGAGCGGGGGCCGGGAATGCGCAGATCGGGATCGACGTCGATATTGGCCTTGCGCAGCGCCTGCACGTAGCCGAGATAGCGGTCACGGCCGGTGGACGTGAGGTCCGTCCCCCCGACCATGGCAATGCAGCGATGGCCGAGGCTGATCAGATGGTTGGTGGCGAGCGAAATGCCGTAAGCGTCGTCGCCGCGGAAGATCGGCACATCGACGCCCTCGATCGATCGCGCCACGAGGATTGCCGGCATGCCGTTGTCTTCGGCGAGCTTGATGTCCTCCGGCGGCGTGCCGATGGCGGGCGACATGATCACCCCGTCGCCGCCGAGCTGCAGCAGGGTCTCGATGAAGACGCGCTGCTTTTCGACCGAGTCGTAGTGATTGGAGAGAATGAAGGTCTGGCGGTCGCGGTCGAGCTCCGCCTCGATGGCCTTGAGGATCTCGCCGTAGAACGGGTTCATGATGTCGTGCACCACGACGCCGATAATGCCGGAGCGCGAGGTGCGCAGGCTGGCGGCACGGCGGTTGTAGATGTAGCCCAGCGCCCGTGCCTGATCCTTGATCTTGTCCCGCGTCACCGATGCGACAAGGGGACTGTCACGCAAAGCGAGGGAAACGGTCGCGGTGGAAACACCCAGCGTTTCCGCGATCGTCGACAGCTTGATCTTCTGCGCCACGTGTCCTCCCGGTTCGCACGGCCCTCTCCCCAACGCCTTCCGCAATGCCTGAAAGCGCTCTTAAACCCTCTTTAAACTGTTTAAATCGAGACTGCAATCCCTGCGCGAGAGGGCGTGGCAAGGCCTACTCGGCACCCTGCAGATTGGCATCCACGACCTTCAGGAGCTTGGCGAGCGTTCGGATCTGCTTGTCCGTCATGCCCTTGAGCGCGGTGGCTTCCGAAAGGTCCGCTGCGGCCTCGATGGCCTGCAGCCGCTCGCGCCCGTTCGCCGTCAGGTAAACCTTGGTCAGCCGGGCATCTCCCGCATCGGCCTTGCGCTCGAGGAAGCCCTGAGCTTCCATGCGGCCGATGGTGCGGGTCATCGTGGGCGCCTTGACGCCGAGATGGCCGGCAAGCGCACCGGCGGTCATGCCATCGGTCTCCGCCAGCGCCAGCATCACACCGTCCTGCCCGGCATAGAGCCCGCTTTCCAGAAGATTGCGCGACAGCACGGTCCGCATGGAGCGGGCCGCCTGCGCCAGCAGAGGTGCCAGAACCGGCGCGGACGCTGCATCCAGAGCATCCTCCCCGTCGATGCCGATGTGATCGGCGATCTTGATCTTTTTCTGCTTGGCTTTCTTCTCGGACTTGTCTTTCTTGCCCATGCTCGCTCCCCTGCCTGCCGAAGGCTTGCACCGCCTTGTCGAGCTTGTATGACTCATATGACAATAGGGCCGCAAGACCTTGCGAAACGCCTATTGCGGGGACACTGCCAGGAAAGACATGCGATGACGAGACCCGCAGCCCGTTGGGCGGACAACGATCCGGGCTTAGCCCCATCCGCACGCGCCGGCTGGATCGCCGTTCTGCCGCTGGGCGCGCATGAGCAGCATGGGCCCCATCTGCCGTTCGAGACCGACACGCTGATCGCAGACGGCGTGGTGGAGCGCCTCATCGCCGCGCGCGGCGATCTGCCGGTCACCGTCCTGCCGACCGAGCCCGTTGGCTACTCGATCGAGCATATGGATGTCGCGGGAACGAAGACGCTGACCTATCACGAGGCCATCGAGCGCTGGCTCGGCATTGCAGGCCGACTGCAGGCGCAGGGCATCCGCAAATTCGTCATGCTCAACGCGCATGGCGGCAATGCCCCCCTGATGACCATCGTCGCGACGGAAGCGCGGGTGCGCTACGACATGCTGACGGTCGCCACCAGCTGGACCCGGTTCGGCCAGCCCAAAGGCTGGATCGATCCGATCGCCAAATCCATCGACATTCACGGCGGCGACATCGAAACCTCGGTCATGCTCGCCCTCCATCCCGACAAGGTGGATCGGGCACGGGCGGAGTCCTTCTCCTCGCGCCAGAGCGACTGGCAGGCGCAATTTGCACATCTGCGCGCCTATGGACCCCATGCCTTCGGCTGGCGTATGCGCGACCTGAACCCGAAAGGCGCAGCCGGAAATGCCGCTGCGGCCACGGCCGAGCGGGGCGAACACCTGCTCGACCATGCAGTCTCCGGCCTGCTCGCCCTCCTGTCGGATGTGGCCGCGTTCGATCTCGCGCAGTTCGACGCCTGAGCGGACCAAAACCATGTAATGTTATAAAGGGTGGAATATCTGCAGCAGAGCATTTGCACTGCCGTGCGCCATCTCCTATATCAGCGCAACGATCCTGCGCATTGGCCGCCCTCCGGCGCGCCGGTGGGCCCTTTTCCTCAGTCCCCGAGGTTTCCCATGTCCGAAGCACCTGTGTCCGAAGCACCCGTCCAGAAGCCCATCCCCGTCACCGTCCTCACCGGCTATCTCGGCGCCGGCAAGACGACGCTGCTGAACCGCATCCTCTCGGAAAATCACGGCCGCAAATATGCTGTTATCGTCAATGAATTCGGCGAGATCGGCATCGACAACGACCTGATCGTCGAATCCGACGAAGAAATCTACGAGATGAACAATGGCTGCGTCTGCTGCACGGTGCGCGGCGACCTGATCCGTGTGGTCGAAGGCCTGATGAAGCGTCCCGGCCGCTTCGATGCGATCATCGTGGAAACGACCGGACTTGCCGATCCCGTGCCCGTCGCTCAGACCTTCTTCATGGACGACGACGTTCGCGCCAAGACCGAACTTGACGCCGTCATCACGCTCGTTGACGCCAAGCATCTGCCGCTGCGCCTGAAGGACAGCCGCGAGGCCGAAGACCAGATCGCCTTTGCCGATGTCGTGCTCCTCAACAAAACCGACCTCGTGACGCCGGAAGAACTGGCCAAGGTCGAGGCGACGATCCGCGTCATCAACCCGTCCGCCCGTATCCATCGCACACAGCGCTCGGAAATCGATCTCGCCATGGTCCTCGACCAGGGCGCCTTCAACCTGGAGCGCGCGCTGGAGAACGAGCCGGATTTCCTGAAGCAGGACGATCATCATCACGACCATGATCATGATCACGCCTGCGGTCCCGATTGCGGGCACGATCACCACCATCATGGACACGACCATCATCATGACCATGATCACGGGCACGCGCATGCCCCGTCCGACATCCACGACGTGACCGTGCAGTCGGTTTCGCTGCGCGGCGGCGAGATGAATCCGGATCGGTTCTTCCCCTGGATCCAGAAGATCACCCAGACCGACGGCCCGAACATCCTGCGCCTCAAGGGCATCATCGCCTTTGCCGGAGACGCCGATCGTTACGTGGTACAGGGCGTGCACATGATCATCGAGGGCGACCATCAGCGCCCTTGGAAGGATGGTGAGCCGCGCGAAAGCCGCCTCGTCTTCATCGGCCGCGATCTCGATCGCGAAAAGCTGGAACGAACCTTCCAGGCCTGTGCGGCAAAGCCGAACTGATGCCGACCGTCGCCCCGCTCGATCTCGAAGCCCATATCGTCGGCGTCGCCTATCTGGGCGACGTTCCCGTCTTTGCCGATGCCGCAGGTCTCGTGCATCGTCTGGATGGTGGCCATGCGGTCACGCCGGCCCATGAAGGCCTGCTCGTCGCGCTGCGCGACGACGCGACCGACACGCTGCTGACCGGCGGCGAAGATGGCCGGGTGGTCCGCATCACGCGCGATGGCGGCGTGACGGAACTCGCCCATGCGCCGCGCAAGTGGATCTCCAAGATCGCCGCCGGCCCGCAGGGCGCTGTCGCTTTCGCGACCGGCAAGACAGCGACCGTGCGTCTGGCAGACGGCACAACGCGCGACTTTACCGAAGAGCGTACGGTTGAGGGCATCGCCTTCGCGCCGAAGGGGCTTCGCATCGCGCTCGCGCGCTACAACGGCGTGTCCCTGCACTGGGTGGCGACATCGAGCCCGGCTATCGATCTCGACTGGAAGGGCGCGCATACAGGTGTGACGTTCTCACCGGACGGGCGCTTCGTCGTCACCATGATGCAAGAAAACGCTCTGCATGGCTGGAAGCTGGACACCAAGCCCGGTGCGGAAGCACGGCACATGCGCATGAGTGGTTACCCGGCTAAGGTGAAGTCCTGGTCGTGGTCGACGCGCGGCAAATGGCTCGCATCCTCCGGCGCCCCGGCCGCCATCGTCTGGCCCTTCCAGTCCAAAGATGGCCCCATGGGCAAGGCGCCGCTGGAACTCGGCACGCGCGCCGACGTCATGGTCTCGCAGGTCGCCTGCCACCCGTCCGAAGAGGTCGCAGCCATCGGCTATTCCGACGGCATGGTGCTCGCGGTTCGCTTTGCCGACAGCAAGGAGGTTCTGCTGCGCCGTCCCGGCAAGGGTGCGGTCAGCGCTTTCGCGTGGTCGAGATCCAGTCAGCAACTGGCGTTCGGAACGGAAGCTGGCGAAGCCGGCGTCATCGACCTCACCTCGTAGGCGTACAACCAGAAGCACGCATAAGACGTATTTATAAATCACTTATATTTTTGGTTGAATTAAAAATTTTGCATGCCTAATTTTCCGCTGAACCGGAGAAGGGACATGCAGCAGATCATCGACGTCGCCCACAATGTCGGGCCTTATGCGCAGAAGCTTGCCGATCTCGGAGTCGTCTCCGTGATCCGGTATTACAACATCGGCAACAGCAGCAACCTGCCGTCGAAGTGCCTGACCAAGGCAGAACTCACGGCGCTTCACGCAGCCGGCCTCACCGTGGCCGTCGTGTTTCAGGCCGGGGGTGGCGCGAACGGTAAGCTGGGCGATCTTTCCGACGCCAATGGCACCCGCGACGCAAAACGCGCGTTGAAGCTTGCAGCGGAACTCGGTCAGCCGACCGGCTCCGGCATCTACTTCGCTGTCGATCACGACTATGTCGCGGCGGCCGATCTCGCCCAGATCGCAAGCTACTTCGCCAAGGTCAAAGCTGAACTCGCCGGGCGTTACGTCCTCGGCGTCTACGGGTCGGGTCTCGTCGCCCGCAAACTCCATGACAAGGGTCTCGTGGATCTCATCTGGCTTTCCGGATCGCTCGGATGGACCGGCACGCGAAGCGCTTTGAAGGACGGTCTCTGGACCTTGTTCCAGAAGGACATGCAGCAGCATCTGCCCTTTGGCGGTATCGCCTATGACGGCAATGTCTTCAATTCCGCAGAGGCCGGCTTCGGCCAGTTCACGGCGGACGGTCCCGTCGAGACCCCACGCACCGTCGGCGCATCCGCCACCTTCGCCATCACCGCGCGTGGTGGCCTCAACCTGCGGGCCGGCCCCGGCGAGACCTTCGGCGTCATCCAGAAGTATCCGCTCGACACGCTCGTGCGCGGCGTGAAACAGATCGGCGACTGGACGCAGGTTGATATCCAGGGCGACGGCGCGTCAGACGGCTATATGCACAACTCCTATCTCAAGGCCGAGATCGGCGGCCTGCCGCTAGCCTTCACCGGCAGTGGGTCCCGGAAACCGATCGATATCGCCAATGCGGAACTTGCCTTGGGTGTCGCGGAGGTTCCCGGGCCCGGCAATAACCCGCGGATCGTCATGTACCATGCCACCACCGAAGGCGGGAAAGCGCCCGACGAAACCGCATGGTGCTCTTCTTTCGTCAACTATTGTGTCGAACAGGCCGGAATCAAAGGCACGGACAGCAAATGGGCGCGGTCGTGGCATGATGAAAAATGGGGAAATGACGTAACCGCGGCGCCTCAGGTCGGCGATATCGTCGTCTTCAGCCGGAAGGGTGAGAAGACCAACGGAGGACACGTCGCCTTCTTCCACTCCATGACGGAAACCACCGTGACCTGCCTCGGCGGCAATCAGGGCGATCGCGTCAGCATCTCCACCTATCCGAAGGATGGGATCAAGGGTCCCTTCCACTACACGCTTCTCTCCATCCGCCGCGCGTGAGGCCACCAACCGGTCGCTAAACCCTTGCGATGCAGTACCGCAAGGGTCTGTCCGCATCACGCCCCCGCAGTCGAGATGATCCGGGCGAGAAGATCGTGCAGGTCGTCGCGATAGCCGGTTCGGGCGGACGGCGCGCCCTCATTGGAGGTCATGGCGACGGTCATCTTGAGGTTGGGCACGATATAGAGCATCTGCCCGCCAAAGCCCCAGGCGAAATGCACCCTGTGGCCGCCGATCTCACGGGTGAACCAGCCATAGCCGTAACCATCGCCCGAAAAGCGGGACTGCGTGCGCTCGGTCCAGGATTGCGTGACCCAGTTTTCCGGCACCACCTGTCGGCCTTCAGCCGTTCGCCCGCCGTTGCGATAGAGCTCGCCAAAGGCCAGAAGCGAGCGAGCGCTCATCGCCATCTGGTTGCCACCGAGATAGATGCCCTGAGGGTCGCGCTCCCAGGCGCCGATGCGAAAGCCCTCGACCGGCGCAAACCATTCGCGGGCCAGCGCCAGCGTCGATTTCCCCCCGACCTTCGTGAGAATGGCCGACAGGAGATGCGTCGATCCCGTGGAATAGAGCATCTGCCCGCCGGGCTCGTCCACGAAATCCGCCGCCAGTGCGAACCGGACCCAGTTGCCGCTGGAAACCCAGCGCCCATAATTCGGCCCCGACATCCGGTCGAGCCCCGCCTGCATGGAGAGGAGGTTGCCGATGGTGATCTTCGCCAGCCGCGGATCCGGATTGGCCGGCAGGTCCCGCGAAAGGATCGGCGCAATCGGCTGGTCCACGCCGGTCAGCAGCCCCTTCTCGATCGCGATCCCGACCATGGCGGAGATGATGGTCTTGGAGGCGGATTTAATATTGGTGCTGTCCGTCGTCTTGTTCGACCGGTAGCCCCGCTCGGCGACGATCTCTCCGTTGCGGGCGACGACGACCGTCTCCAACGGTGAGAGGCGCGCGGCGTCATTGAGGACGCTAGAAAGCCGCGTCGTATCCAAGGAAGTCGTGACCGCAGTCGGAGCAACTGTCGATTGGGCCAAGGCCGGTGAGCAGACAAGAATGCCCGACAAAGCGAGCGCGAGGACGGATGTGGAAGAGATCGATGTCATGAAACCGAGGTAGGCATTCTCGGCCGGGCCGCAAGGTGGCGGCGCGTCTCGCGCGCCGCCCTCACGTCAACGTGACGCCTCACCACAGCAATTCGACGTGCGGCCTGCCGTCCGACGTCTTCGCAGCCGTTCGCCCGGACGCGTCGATCGTGCAGTGGACCCGCTTGCGGAATGCCGAGAAGCTCTCGAAGGTCACGACATCGACAGGCTCGTCGAAATCGAGCGTCAACCGGTACCGCCCAGCCTGCGCCGTCAGCGCCTGCACACCGAGAACCTGCGCCTCGAACGGCTGGCCGAGATAGAAACCGCGCACGCGCGAACCCAGTCGATAGGGATCGAGCGGCGGCCGGTTGCCGACGGCCGCATGAAGGGTATTCCAGTCCCGGAAGCCATACTGCTCCGCGATCGTTTCCAGAGCGCGGGAATGGGACATATCGATACCGCGCGCGGCAACGGACGACCGCAGCCGCTTCGCCTGCTCCTTGAGCGCGTCGAGGCAGGGCAATGGGGGTGGTGATAATGATGATCGCAACGGGATCTCTCCAGCAATGGCATGCCGTGATATCCGTGGGGTCCGCATTACCATCGGGAACATGCCGGGAGGGATGACCGAAGAGACTGTGAAAAGAGACTTCACCAAAGCCGGAACGGCTTGCGGACGGCCGGGGCTCTGACCCGTACCTCCGCATGCTAGATCAGGCTTGCCGCCAAGTCAAACGACCGCACCAGCGGCCGTTTGACGAAGAGGTCCGTTCAGGCAACCTTCCGCATCGGCATCGCCTGCGAGAGCTTGCGCCCGCTGGCAGTGAGCATGCCGGCGGCACCCTTCAGCCAGCCGTCCTTCAGCTCAAGGCCGAGGAAGCGGTGGCGCTCGAACGGGCCGGGCATCACAAGGTGCTGGGCATGGTGCGCCTGGAAGCCGAAGCGCTCGTAATAGGGCGCATCGCCGACAAGCAGGATGGCGCCGTGTCCGCGCAACATTGCTTCGCCGATCGCCGCACGCATCAGCGCGCCGCCGACACCCTTGCCCTCCTGCGCGGCATCGACCGCGAGTGGACCGAGGAGAAGCGCCGGAATGGCACGGCCTTCCGCATCGACGCCGGCATCGACGTTCCACAGGCGCACGGTACCGATCACATGGCCATCGCAATCGCGTGCGACGAGCGCCAGACCTTCGGCCGGAACACGGCCGCGGCGAAGCTGCTCGGACGACTTGCGACGACGGTTCGGGCCCATGGCGCGATCGAGCAGCCGCTCGCGCGCAACGATATCACCGGGGTTCTCGGCGTCGATGGTGAAGGCATTCTGCGCGAAGAAGGCGCGGACAGAATCAAGAACAGCGGCCATAGCAAGGCCTCCCGTACTCAAAACCGATTCAAACGGTATCGAAGGTTCATTGTGAAGGTGCGGTTCCCGTGTCCGGGAACCGCGAGCTCCCATTGGCGGGAGCCGGAAACGTCAGATGACGTAGGACTTCAACGGGTCGAAGCCGTTGAAGGCGACGGCCGAGTAGGTCGTCGTGTAGGCGCCGGTGCCTTCAATCAGAACCTCATCGCCGATCGTGAGAGACACGGGCAGCGGGTACATGTTCTTCTCGTACATCACGTCGGCCGAGTCGCAGGTCGGGCCGGCGAGCACGCAGGGCTCCATCTCGTCCGCATCATGCGCGGTGCGGATGGGGTAGCGGATCGCCTCGTCCATCGTCTCGGCGAGACCGCCGAACTTGCCGATGTCGAGGAAGACCCAGCGGTGATTGTCATTGTCCGACTTCTTCGAAATCAGAATGACTTCCGCCTTGATCACGCCGGCATTGCCCACCATGCCGCGACCCGGCTCGATGATCGTTTCCGGAAGCTGGTTGCCGAAGTGCTTGCGCAGCGCCGCATAGATGGCTTTGCCATAGGCTTCGGCCGAGGGAACGTCGCGCAGGTACTTGGTCGGGAAACCACCGCCCATGTTGACCATCTTCAGCTCGATGCCCTGCTTGGCCAGCTGCACGAAAACGCGCTTGGCATCGGCAAGAGCCACGTCCCAGGCATCGACCTTGGTCATCTGCGAGCCGACATGGAACGAGACGCCGTGCGAGACGAGACCGAGCTGGTGCGCGTAGACGAGAACGTCGACGGCCATCTGGGGAACGCAGCCGAACTTGCGCGACAGCGGCCATTCGGCACCTTCGCCATCCGTCAGGACGCGGCAGAATACACGGGCACCGGGAGCGGCGCGCGAAACCTTCTCGACTTCTTCATGGCTGTCGACCGCGAAGAGCGAAACGCCGAGCGCATGCGCACGGGCGATGTCGCGTTCCTTCTTGATCGTGTTGCCGTAGGAGACGCGCGAGGGAGTCGCACCGGCGTCCAGCGCCATTTCGATTTCAGCCACGCCGGCGCAATCGAAGTTGGAGCCGAGACCGGCGAGCAGGCGCAGGATTTCCGGCGAGGGATTGGCCTTGACGGCGTAATAGATCGAGCTGTCCGGCATCGCGTGGCGGAAAGCCTTGAAATTGTCCCGGACGACATCGAGATCCACGACGAGGCAAGGGCCTTCGGGGCGACGGGTGTTCAGGAAGTCGATGATGCGAGCAGTCGTCATGGTTTCAATCCCAATACGTTAGGCTTCACGATCAGCGAGGAGGCCTCGCCGAGGTGTGAAGGACAAAGGGCGTACGGGTGCGCGCTCGGATACCAGCCGGTGGAGACCCCGGAATCCTAGACGGCGCTCGTACAGCGCGAATTGTGGATGAAGCCCGCCGAGGCGTTCATCCGGCTTTGTCTGCCATGGATTGGAGGTTGGAACCTACCGCACGTCCGGCAATGAAGGTGTGCCTCTTCAGTAACCCCGGCTGATGGAAAGCCGGCAGAGAACAAAAAGGCCCGCACCGTCGTTGCTTCAAGATGTCCTCGCAATTCCGGTTGGCCGGAAAAACGACTGGAGCGGTTAGATCCAGGTACCTTACCGATTTCCTCACCAAACGAGGGATCGGCGGACACCCACAGGCACGTGCGACTTTGGGCAGAGCGGAGATAAGAAATATCCCTGTCGTAATCAAGCGGTTTCTGGTCCGCGCCCGATCTTTTTTCGCTCCGCCGCAAGCCTCGCACCAGCTTCAAACAACGAACGGATGGTCGTCCGGCCCGCGCCGGATCATCAACAGGGTTGCGGACATCGCCAACCCTATGTTTTGAATGGCGGCGCGCGATAATGGTTCCCGGATAATGTCCGGCCAGGAGGCACGGGAGCCGCGCAAGGGAGCCGAGATGGACACACTGACACGCATCCGAGCCTTCATCGACGTCGTCGATGCCGAGGGCTTCTCCGCGGCCGGCCGCCGCGTCGGCCGCTCCAAGGCGCTGCTCTCCAAATATGTGCGCGAACTGGAGGACGAACTCGGCGCCCTCCTCCTCAACCGCACCACCCGGCAATTCTCCCTGACGGAAGCCGGACACATCTATTATCGCACCGCCGCCGAGATCCTGAAGGAGATCGACAATCTCGCCGATCTCGTGCGCGCCGGAAACAGCGACCTCAAGGGACGCCTGCGCATCTCCGCGCCGCGCACCTTCATCGATGCCGATATCGGGCAGTCCCTGATCGACTTCGGCCTTGCCCATCCCGAACTCTCGCTGGAAATCATTTCCGACGATCGCTTCGTCGATCTGGTCGAGGAAGGCTTCGACGTCGCCATCCGCATCACCCGGCTGGAGGACAGTACCCTGATCGCCCGCAAGCTCGACGATTTCCACGTCAAGATGTGCGTCTCCCCGGCCTTCCTCGAAAAGCACGGACCGATCACCCATCCCTCGGATCTCGCCCATCTGCCCTGTGTGATCGACACCAATGGCCGCTCCTACAGCAACTGGCGGTTCGTGGACCGCGACGGCACGAACTTCTCCGTGCCGGTCAGCGGCCCGATGGAGGTCAACAGTCCGCTCGCCAGCCTACGCGCGGCCGAATCGGGCCTCGGCGTCGCCGGCGTTCCCGATTTCATTGCCCGGCAGAAGCTGGAGGACGGCAGCCTCGTGGCCGTGCTCGACGATTTCCTGCCGCATGATCGCGGCATCTATGCCATCTATCCCCATCGCCGGTATCTGCCGACGAAGGTGCGCACGCTGGTCGATTTCCTGCATGGATGGTTTCGCAAAAGGGCGGATGCTTAAGCAAGCCGAGACGGGTCACGGCGTGGCTGTCCCAATTCCGTCTACTTTCGGCCGGATGACAGGGCGACCTGCTCCGCGTCTGCGTCGGACACGAGATCTTTCGCGCCGGAAGCGCTATAGGCAAGGACCCTGTTTTCCATGAGACGTACCCTTTCGTCGCGAGGCCTGCTCGCCGGGCTTGCCGCAGCGCTCATTCTCCCGGCGCAGGCTTTCGCCCATCCGCACATCTTCGCGGAGGCGCGTCTGGAGGTCGTCTCGGACGAGACCGGCCATATCAGCCAGTTGCGCAATGTCTGGCGCTTCGACGAGCTGTTCTCGGCAAGCGTTCTCCTCGATTTCGACAAGAACTCCAACGCCACGCTCGATCCGGACGAACTGGCGGAGGTCGGGCAGACCGTTCTGGATTCGCTCAGCGAATACAATTACTACACAACGATCTACGACAACGGGAAGCTGGTGAAGGTTTCCAAGCCGGATGCGATCCATGCCGACTTCAAGGACAACCAATTGCTGCTGATCTTCGCGGTCAAGCCGGCCGAGTCCATCCCGCTGAAGGGCACCATGTCCTTCGGCATCTACGACCCGACGCTCTACACCGCGATCGACTTCCCGAGCGATGGCGATCTCGCCGTCGTCGGCGACAAGCTTGCCGCCTGCCAGCACAAGGTGGTGCGGCCGGACCCGGACGAGGTGATCTCGCAGAACCAGTCGACGCTGACCGACGCCTTCTTCACGGACCCGACCGGTACCGACATGTCGAAGCTCTTTGCGACGAGGATAGAATTCACATGCTGACCCGCGCCCTTCGCCTCCCCCTCATGACCGGCGCCCTGCTGGTGCTGGCCGCCGCGGCTGCGCACGCGCAGTCCCCGCTCGGCATCGGCACCGCCGAGCCGGCGTTCAACACATCCGGCTTTCTCGGCGGGTTCCTCTCCTGGGTGAACATGGAGCAGCAGGGTTTCTACCGGACCTTGACCGATGCGCTGAAAGGCATGCGCGACAATCCCTGGCACCTCTGGTCGCTGGTCGGCCTGTCCTTCGCCTATGGCGTCTTTCATGCGGCAGGTCCCGGCCACGGCAAGGCCGTCATCTCGTCCTACATGATCGCCAACGAGACCGAACTGAAGCGCGGCGTCACCCTGTCCTTCATGTCGTCCTTCCTGCAGGGCGGCGTCGCCATCCTGCTCGTCGGTGCGGCCTATCTGGTGCTGCGCGGTAGCTCGATCTCGATGACGCAAGCGACGACCTTCCTTGAGCGCGTCAGCTACGCCCTCGTCGCCGCCTTCGGCGCCTGGCTCCTGTTCCGCAAGATGCGGGCGCTTGCCCGCCCTTCCCGAGGGCCTGCATTGGCGCTCGCCGGCGGTCTCGATTTCGCTCCTGCGATGCCGGAGGCCCTTGATCATCATCATCACCGGCACGCGCACCGCCATGACCATCATGATCACGCGGGACATGCTCATGGGCCGGGAGAGGTTTGCTCCAGCTGCGGCCACGCCCATGCGCCCGATCCGTCCATGCTGAAGGGCGACCGCTTCCAGCTGCGCGAGGCCTGGTCGGCCGTGCTGGCCGTCGGCCTGCGTCCCTGCTCGGGCGCGCTGATCGTGCTGTCCTTCGCGCTGCTGAACGGGCTCTATCTCGGCGGCGTGCTGTCCGTGCTGGCGATGTCCATGGGCACGGCGATCACGGTCTCGGTCCTGGCCACCCTTGCCGTCACCGCCAAGGATCTCGCCGTGCGCTACGCATCGAGTGCCGGCACGGCCATGCGAGTGACGAACGGCATCGAAATCTTCGGCGCCGTCCTGGTCCTCGGCCTCGGTCTTGCCCTGCTCGGTGCATCGCTGCAGGGCTGAAGCTAGAGTTTGTCAGGGATAAGTGGAATCCGGTTATCCCGAAGAGACAAACGACAGCAAGGGAATCCAGAGTCTGGATGGTTCAGAATGAACCTGACAGACTCTAGGTCAGCGGCGGCGCTGATAGCGGGCGCGCAGCCAGAACACGAAGAAGAAAGCCAGCACGAACAGCGTGCCGACGGCAGCCGCGAGATAGGGCGATATCGTGCCCAGATAGAGCATGACTCTGGGCAGGAACAGGAAGCCGGCGCCGAAGATCACCAGAAAGACCGCGGCGGCAATGGCCGCTGAGCGGTCCCGCGGATCGAGCGTCTTCATGCAGCACCGGTGGTGGCAGCAATGTCCGCTCGCAGGTCTTCGAGGCGCCGAAGCTGCCGCCCTTGGGCGTCAAAATTCTCCGGCGCGAGCCAAGCCTTGAACGCGGCATCCAGCACCGGCCATTCGCCATCGATCATCGAGAACCACGCCGTATCGCGGTTGGCACCCTTGGCCACCATGTGCTGGCGGAAGATGCCTTCGAAGGTGAAGCCGAGCCGAGCCGCCGCGACTTTGCTGGGCGTGTTGTCGTTGTGGCACTTCCATTCGTAGCGGCGATATCCAAGATCCTCGAAGACATGCCGGGCCATGAGATAATGCGCCTCGGTGGCAAGAGGCGAACGCGCCATGGCATCGCTGTGCGCGACGGAGCCGACCTCGACGACGCCGTAGGCGGGGTCCGGCCGCATGTAGCTCGCCATGCCCACGACGTCGCGGCTGGCCTTGTCCCGGAAGATCAGCGTCACCCAGTTGACTTGAGCGGCATCGAGCCATGCTCCGAAGGCGTCCGTATCGGCAAAGGCAGCTTGCGGGAAATAGCGCAGGCGCTCGTTGATAGCGAGACCGCCGAAGGCATCCCAGAGCGCCTGAAGGTGTTGCGCCCGGTCGTACGGTTCGAGCACGACATAGGCGCCCTCCAGCGTCACGGGCTTCGGCGCCGGGCATCCTGCCCAGCTGGTAAGATCGCGGTTCGTCATGTCATCCTCGCCAAGATCGAGACATGGCCTGCCCCGGCATCAAGCCGGCAGACCTTGCTTTCCGGCATAGGCGAAGGTGCGCGGCGGTGCAAATGCAATCCGGTGATGCGGTCATCACCGCCGCGCATGGACAACAGAGATGGGAACGTCAGATGATCGAGGGATCGACCACAGACGGGCTACTGCCGGCCGGCACCTTGGCGGAAGCGACCGTCGCCTCGATGTGATCCACCAGCGCGTCCGGCAGGCCAAGTCGGCCGGCGAGCATGTCGAGATAGCCACGCTCGGTGCGGCTGTCGGGCTCGATGGTCAGGCGCGAGGCCGTATAAAGCTCGACCTTCTCCTCCTCGGTGCGGGCGGCAGCCACCAGACCATCGATATCGACGGGGCTCGCCAGCTCGTCTCGCAGGAAGGCTTCTGCCTCTCTGTCGAGGCCGCTGGCTCCGACACGCTCCATGATACGAGCACGCTCGCTCTCGTCGATATGTCCATCGGCACGCGCGGCCGCGATCATGGCGCGCACGAGAACGAGCACGAAATCGTTGCGGACGACGGAGGGCGAGATGGAGAAACCAGAATTGTCCGGCGGCGGCAGGATCTCAGGCGCGGTCTGCGGATCGACCCGCTGCGGCGCCTGTCCGGCCTGATAATTCTTGTAGGCGGTATAGCCGAGACCGGCGATGGCCGCGAGGCCGCCGAGCTTCAGCGCCGTGCCCGCGATGTCGCGCCCAGCGCCCGTGCCAAGCAACACGGCGGCAAGACCGCCGGTCTTCAAAGGATTGTTGCGGGCCATCTGGACGATCTGCCCGGCTTTGTCCTTCATCGAGCCGCCACCAAGCAGGCCGCCGAGCGCACCGCCGACGGAACTTACGCCGGCACCGCCAAGAAAGCCGCCCTGCGACGAACCCTGTGATCCGGGCTGAGATCCAGAACGGCCCTGCGTGCCTTGGTTCCCCTGGCCGCCAAGCCCCTGCCCCCCAAGCCCCTGAGAGCCGAGAAACTGGTCCAGCAGTTTTTTCGCGTCGAACATCCTGTCGTCAACCTCCTGATTGGTTCATCTGAGGAGGTGACATAGGAAGTCGCACGCGGAAAACAAATGCACGGCCCGGAAGGTCGAGCGATATCCTGCCGGAAGACATTGCATCGATCAGCCAGCTAAGATGCTGATCGAGCAAGCGTTTCTGGCAGGCTCCATCTTCAAGCAGTAGCCTCAGGCGGTCAGTGCGCAGGCTTCCGATGCCAGCTTTGTGATGCCGGCCCAGTCGCCGGCCGCCACCAGTTCCCTAGGCGCGACCCAGGAGCCGCCGACGCAGATGACGTTGGACAGCGAGAGGTAGTCCATGGCGTTCTTCAGCGAAATGCCGCCGGTCGGGCAGAACAGCGTGCCGGCGAGCGGCGAGGACAGGGCTTTGAGGAAAGCCGCGCCGCCGGCCTGTTCGGCCGGGAAGAACTTCATGATCTCGTAGCCTTCGGCCCGCAGGATCATCGCCTCGCTGGCGGTCGAAGCGCCCGGCAGGAACGACGCTTCGTGATCGTCGGCAGCATCCAGCAGGTCGGGCGTCGTGCCCGGGCTGACGACGAACTGCGCACCGGCCTCGACGGCAGCGGCATAGTGCTCGGGGTTGAGAACGGTGCCGGCACCGGTCACGGCACCTTCGACCTCCTTGGCGACCGCTTCGATGGCAGCGAGGGCTACCGGCGTGCGCAGGGTGATCTCGATTGCCTTCAGGCCGCCGGCCACCAATGCCCGGGCGAGCGGCACGGCCGTCGCGAGGTCTTCGATGATGAGCACCGGCACGACCGGCTGCAGCTTGAGGACGGACAGAAGGCGTTCGGTTTTCTCGATCATGCGGCTTCACTCCTCAATCGATTGAATCTTCCTTCGCAATACCGCCCGCATCCGTCAATGTCGAGATGCCTCCGTGCCCTTATGCGGTGGTATCGCAGGGGTGACATGGTGGACTTTCGCATTTTCTGAATTACGTTGCCTTTGGTGCGAGGACACGGTTGCCAAGACATTGTGCGAGGAACGGGATGGCCAAGGAAATCGAACGGAAGTTCCTTGTGAAGCATGAAAGCTGGCGGGCGGAGGCTGGACCGGGCGCCGCCATGCGCCAGGGCTATCTCGCCGCCATGGACGACCGCACCGTCCGCATCCGCCTGATCGATGGCGAAAGTGCCCGCCTGACCATCAAGATCGGCACGGGCATGCTGACACGGGACGAATTCGAGTACGAGGTGCCGCTCGGTGACGGCGAGGAACTGATCGCATCTGCCATCGGCACCGTGATCGCCAAGACGCGCTACCGCGTGCAGGGCGAGACGCATGTCTGGGAAGTGGACGTGTTCGAGGAACCCTATGCCGGGCTGATCGTTGCCGAGGTCGAAATGCGCACCGAAAACGACGACCCTGTTTTGCCGGACTGGATCGGCCAGGAGGTCACGGACGACCGGCGCTATTCGAACTTTGCGCTGGCGACGCGAGATGACAAGCAGCGCCCGGACATCTCGCCGGACGGACGCTGAGAGACGAAGCCGCCGCCGGCGGCATCGGGGCAGACAGACAGGAACGATCATGGCCTACAGACTGAAACCCGCGAAACGCTTCACCGACGAATTCCAGCGCATCGCAGGGCGAGAACTCGACAAGGCCATCTCGGCACTGGAACTGCGCCCGGAGGGAACCTCCGAGGCCATCCATGTCGCGCGCCGCTGCCTGAAACGCACGCGCGCACTCTACCGGCTTGCCGCACCCGAGGCGCGCAAGTTCTATAAAAGCGAAAATGCCCGCCTGCGGGACGCTTCGCGCACCGTGGCCGATCTCCGGGATGCAACCGCACTGATCGACACCGCGACGATCCTGTCAGAGCGCATCTCTGATGAAGAGCGGGCCGCAGCCGAGCGGGCGGTCGAGGCGCTGCGTGTTCGCAAGGGCTGGGTGGTGACCGCGGAGAGCGATCTCGACGCGACAATCGATGCGATGATCGCCGAACTGCGCGATGCCAAGGCTGCTGTGGGAAAGCGCAGCTTCGCCAACGGCGTCCGCCCGACGGCCTACATGCTGGCCGCGGCATGGCGCAAGGCGGTGGAGCGTGCCCAGCTTGCCCTTGCCGCCAGCCACCAGCAGCCGACGCCGGAGCATTTCCATACGCTGCGCAAGCGCACGCAGGACTATCGTTTCTATCATCTCCTGCTTCAGGCGGCCTGGCCCGGCGTCATTCTGGCGCGCGAGCGGCAGGTCAAGGCGCTGATCGACCGCCTCGGTTTCATCCACGATCTCGCTGTCCTGGGTGACACGCTCGCCCGCGAACCCGAGCTTTTGCCGCCGCAGGACATCGCCATCCTGCGCCATGCCATCGGCCTCGAAATGCGCGCCGAAGAGCGTCACGCGCTCGCCGACGGCGATGCCCTGTTCGGTGACGTCGCCGGCAAGGAGGCCGAGCGCATCGCCATCCTCTGGCTTGCTGCCGCCTGAGGCGGCGGACAAACGGTCCATCCCTGTTGAGAAGCGCGTGGCCACCGGCTATCCCTTTCCACCATGTCCCGCTCTGCCCGCCTTCTCGATCTTCTGCAGATCCTGCGCACCCACCGCCGGCCGGTCAGCGGCGTGGCGCTGGCGGAGGCAACCGGCGTCAGCCTGCGCACGCTCTATCGCGATATCGCGACGCTGCAGGCGCAAGGTGCCGACATCACCGGCGCGCCGGGCCTCGGCTACATGCTCAATCCCGGCTTCCTGCTGCCGCCGATCATGCTGTCGAGCGAGGAGATCGAGGCGCTGGTACTCGGCGCCCGCTGGGTCCGCGCCAATACCGACGACCGCCTGAAGCAATCCGCGGCGCACGCGCTCGCCAAGATCGCGGCCGTTCTTCCCGGCGACCTGCGGCGGGAGCTGGAGACATCCGCCCTCCTCGTCCCCAACACCCGCCGTAAGGAAAGCCCCGAGCGGGATGTCGCAGCCTTGCGCGATGCCATCAAGGCGGGCGTGAAACTCGACATCGCCTATCGCGACGAGCGTGCACAGGAAACGCAGCGCCGTATCTGGCCCGTTGCTCTCGGCTATTTCGAAGGGCTGCGCATCCTCGTCGCATGGTGTGAATTGCGGGAAGGCTTTCGCCATTTCCGCATCGACCGCATGATCGACGTCACGGCGACGCAGGAGATCGTCCCCCGTCGCGGCGAGGTGCTTCTGGGGGAATGGCGCCGCGCGAACGGCATCGTCCACGATCTCTGACAGGCGTGTCCCATGCTGACAGAAACTGACAGGAGCACGGCCTAAACCCGATCTGCCGGACAGTCCGGCCCATCAGGAGACAGCCATGCAACCGACCTACATCCTTCTCGTCGTCAACGATCCGCTGGCAAGCGCCGCCTTCTATGAGAGCATTCTCGGAACCGCCGCTTTGGAAGCACAAAAGACCTTCGCCCTCTTTCGCATGAACCCGTCGACCATGCTCGGCCTCTGGTCGAAACATACGATCGAGCCACCCGTCGCCGTCGCCCCCGGCAGCACCGAACTCTGCTTCGTGCTGGAGAACGCCGAGGCCGTGAACGAATGCCATGACAGGTGGAAGGCACAAGGCTTGCCGATCCTGCAGGCCCCGGTCGAGGCCGATTTCGGCTACACCTTTACCGCCGCCGACCCCGATGGTCATCGCCTGCGCGCATTCCACCCGTCGCATCAGGGGTAAGGCATTCGTCCGGCGCAGCCAGGTGATTGCGCGCGCGCGCCGAACGCGGTATTTCACCGCCCATGACGAACAGCGCAACGACACTGCTCCCGGAAGCCAAAGGCGCGTTTCTGGTCGCGGCCCTTTACCACTTCGCCCGGCTGCCCCGGTTCGCGGATCTGCGCGATCCGTTGCAAGCCGTCTGCGACGAGAACGGGGTGAAGGGCACCCTGCTCCTGGCGCAGGAGGGCGTCAACGGAACGATCGCGGGCACGGAGGCCGGCATCGCCGCCGTGCTCGCCTTCCTGCGCGCCCAGCCGGAGTTCAAGGCTCTGGAACACAAGGAAAGCCGGGCAGTGGCCATGCCCTTCCTGCGCATGAAGGTGCGGATCAAGAAGGAGATCGTCACCATGGGCGTCGAGGATATCGACCCCCTGACGATCGTCGGCACCTATGTGGAGCCAAAGGACTGGAACGCGCTGATCTCGGACCCGGAAACGCTCGTGATCGACACCCGCAACGATTACGAGACCGCAATCGGCACCTTCCGCGGCGCGCTCGATCCGCAGACGAAGACGTTCCGCGAATTTCCGGACTGGGTGAAGAACAATACCGGCCTGCACAACAAGCCGAAGATCGCCATGTATTGCACCGGCGGCATCCGCTGCGAGAAGGCGACGGCCTTCATGAAGAGCCAAGGCTTCGACGAGGTCTACCACCTCAAGGGCGGCATCCTGAAATATCTGGAGGAAACGCCGCCGCAGGAAAGCCTGTGGGAAGGCGCCTGCTTCGTGTTCGACGATCGCGTGTCTGTGACGCATGGGCTGGGCGAAGGCGAGCACACGCTCTGCCATGCCTGCCGCCAGCCGCTGACGCTGGAAGAGCGCGCCTCACCGGTGCATGAGGAAGGTGTGGCCTGCGTTCACTGTCATGACACGCGAACCGACGAGGACCGCGAGCGCTACCGGCAGCGACAGCGCCAGATCGAGCTTGCGAAGAAGCGCGGATCGAAGCATTTGGGAAGCTGAACCGATGCCGGACGACATCACCGTTTCGGATCTGCGGGACGCGCCGCAATTTCGCGACATTATGGCAGATCGCCTCTGGACCGCTTGGTGGCGCGACGAGGGCCTGATCACGAAGGATCAGCTTGTCCAAAAGATCGGCGAGAATTTCACATCGACCGGCATCCCCTTCAGCTTGATTGCCCATCGCGGCGATGTCTTCTGTGGCACCGTCTCCGTCATCGAGGACGACATGCCCGCTCGTCCGCAATATCGCCCTTGGCTCGCCGCCCTCTGGGTCGAGGAGCAGGCCCGCCGCCAGGGTGTCGGAGAGCGCCTGATCGACGCCGCTCTCGAAAAAGTCTCCCGGCTGGCGGCGGAGATCCATCTCTACTGCACGCCGGAAAACACGCCCTTCTACGAGCGCCGGGGCTGGAACCGGCTCGAAACCGATGTCGACGGCGTCAATATATTCCGCCGCAGCACGGTCGCCTAATCCTTAAGCCGATGTCGTTTCCGCGTGATTTCCTTTCGGAAACGCACCTGCGAGATCCCGATACCAGAGACCGCTCTTCTTGATGATGCGGACCTGGGTCTCGTAATCGACATGGACGATGCCGAAGCGCATGCGGTAGCCCTCCGCCCATTCGAAATTGTCCATCAGGCTCCAGGCGAAATAGCCCTTCATCGGATAGCCCTCGGCGATCAGGTCGGCCGTGACAGCGAGATGCTCGGCGATATAATCGAGCCGCGGCTGGTCGTTCACCTCGCCGTTTTCGACGCCCATATTGTAGCAGGCGCCGTTCTCTGTGATGTAGCAATCCGGCAGATCGTAGCGTTCGTTGACCGTGCGGATGAGATCGCCGAGCGCCTGCGGGAAGATTTCCCAGCCGATATCGGTCTTTGCCTCGTTGACGAAGGGTGCCGGCTTGGTGGCCGGAAACTCTGCACCCTCGGTCGGGTCATCGCTGACGCGCATCGGCGTGTAGTAGTTCACGCCCCACCAATCGAGCTTCTGGCTGATCACGGCCATATCGCCGGCCTCGACCTCCGGCATGCGCGAGCCGAGCGCCTCGAGCACGCTGTCGGGGTAGGCGCCCTTGAAGATCGGGCCGAAGAACACGCCATTGTGGAAATCGAATGCCCGTTCGGCCGCCGCCTTGTCGGCCTCGCTGTCGCTACCGGCATAGACATGCATGGGATTGATGACGATGCCGACCGGCAGGTTCGCCCGCTCTTCGCGCACGGCGGCAACGCCGAGGCCGTGGGCGAGATTGGTGACGTGCATCGCATGCAGCGCCGCCTCTATGTTCTTTTCGCCCGGCGCGTGGATACCGTAGAGATGGCTGAGCCAGACCGAGCACCAGGGCTCGTTGAAGGTCGCAACCGCATCCAGCCGGTCGCCGAGACGGGCGATGACGGTGCGGGCATAACGCTGGAAGGCAAACGCCGTGGAGCGCGCGGTCCAGCCGCCGTCGCCCGCCAGTGTCAGCGGCAGATCCCAGTGATAGAGCGTCGCGAACGCCTTGATATTGCGCGCCTTCAGCCCATCCACCAGCCGGTCGTAGAAATCGAGACCGGCCTCGTTCACCGGCCCGGTGCCATCGGGAATGATGCGCGGCCAGGCGATGGAGAAGCGATAGGCCTGCACGCCGAGGCTCGCGATCAGGTCGAGATCGTCCTCAAGGCGATTGTAATGGTCGCAGGCGACATCGCCATTGTGCCGGCCGAAGACGCGGCCCGGCATGTTGGAAAACGCATCCCAGATCGACGGCTTGCGCCCGTCCGCCTTCGACGCGCCTTCGATCTGAAAGGAGGCCGTGGCCACCCCGAACAGGAAATCTCCGGGAAAGCGCGCAGCCAGCGTCTTGGGATCAGTCATCACTCGTGTCCTCTTCAATCGTCGTCTCGGCCGACGCCCATACCGCCGCGGCGCAGGGAAAGCCAGAGCCGCAAATGTCGGCAAGCTGGGAAGACTATCCACGCGAACATGAACGGCGCATGACCGGAGACGTGAAGAACACACGAAAAAGCCACCGGACGTGGAACATCCGGTGGCGATAATCTGCAAGCGTGTGGGACGTCAGACCGAAACCCAGGCCCCGTTCCGCTTCGATGACCGCACGCAAGCATCCACAAACAGCATGCCCTTCATGCCATCGTCGATCGTGGGATAGGTGACGGCCGGATCGACCTTACCGCCCGCGCGCTTTGCCTGGATGGCGCGGGCAGCCTCGGCATAGATCGTCGCGAACCCTTCGAGATACCCTTCTGGGTGTCCGGAGGGTATGCGGGAAACGCGATTGGCTTCCTCAAGCGCGCCGGCACCCATGCGGGTCAGCAGCTGCTTCGGCTGACCGAACGGCGTGTACCAGAGATAGTTCGGGTCCTTCTGCGTCCATTCAAGCCCGCCCTTGGTGCCGTAGACGCGCACCTGAAGCCCGTTCTCGTGGCCCGGCGCCACCTGACTGCACCAGAGCAGACCCTTGGCGCGCACGCCGTCCTTCTCCTTGAAACGCATCATGACATGGGCGTTGTCATCGAGTGCACGACCCTCCACGAAGCTGTCGAGATCGGCCGCGAGTTCGTCGAGCTCCAGCCCAGAGACGAAGGCGCCGAGATTATAGGCATGCGTGCCGATATCGCCGGTCGAGCCACCCGCGCCGGAACGCGCCGGGTCCGTCCGCCATTCCGCCTGCTTGGAGCCGGACTTCTCCACCGCATCCGTCAGCCAGTCCTGCGGGTATTCCACCTGGACGAGGCGCACCGTGCCGATATCGCCGTTCGCGACCATGGCCCGCGCCTGACGAACCATCGGATAGCCGGTGTAGTTGTGGGTGAGGATGAACAGGGCCTCGCTCTCGTCCGCCAGCGCCTTCAGCTTGCGGGCGTCGCCAAGTGTCGAGGTCAGCGGCTTGTCGCAGATGACGTGGATGCCGCGCTTCAGAAACTCCCGCGCCGCCTCGTAATGCACATGGTTCGGCGTGACGATCGCCACAGCCTCGATGCCGTCCTTCAGCTTTGCCTCGCGGATCGCCATCTGCCGATAGTCGGCATAGGTGCGGGCCGGATCGAGGCCGAGTTCGAGGCCCGAGGCCTGCGCCTTTTCGGGCGTCGAGGACAAAGCGCCTGCGACCAGCGTGAACTGGTCGTCGAGACGCGCTGCCATGCGGTGCACCGCGCCGATGAAAGCACCCTGCCCGCCGCCCACCATTCCGAGCCGGATGCGCGGCTGCCGCGCCTCCGCTGCCTTACCTTCGATGGCCATTCCTGTTCTCCGTTTTCATGTCGCGTAAACGCGGTGTCGTCAGATGCCGAGCATGCGCCGATTGGCGGCTTCATCCGTTCCGCCGGTGGCAAAGTCGTCGAAGGCCTTTTCCGTCACGCGGATGATGTGGTGTTTGACGAACTCCGCCCCTTCCCGGGCACCGTCCTCCGGATGCTTCAGCGCGCATTCCCACTCCACCACGGCCCAGCCGTCGAAATCGTTCGCCGTCATCTTCGAAAACACCGCGCCAAAATCCACCTGCCCGTCGCCGAGCGACCGAAAGCGGCCGGCCCGGTTCACCCAGCTCTGGAACCCGCCATAGACGCCTTGCCGGCCGGTCGGATTGAACTCCGCGTCCTTGACGTGGAACATCCGGATGCGATCCTTGTAGATGTCGATATTGTCGAGATAGTCGAGGCACTGCAGGATGTAGTGCGAGGGATCGTAGAGCATGCAGGCGCGGGCATGGTTGCCGGTGCGCTCCAGAAACATCTCGTAGGTGATGCCGTCATGCAGGTCTTCGCCTGGATGAATCTCATAGCATATGTCGACGCCGCAATCCTCGGCATGGTCGAGGATTGGTTTCCAGCGCTTTGCCAGTTCGTCGAAGGCGGTTTCCACCAACCCTGCCGGACGCTGCGGCCAAGGGTAGAGATAGGGCCAGGCAAGCGCGCCGGAGAAGCTCGCCATCGCGTTCAGGCCGAGGTGCTTCGACGCGGTCAGCGCGAGCTTCACCTGATCGACGGCCCATTCCTGACGTGCCTTCGGATTGCCCCGCACCTCCGGTGCAGCAAACCCGTCGAAGCCCTCGTCATAAGCCGGGTGAACGGCAACCAGCTGGCCCTGTAGATGGGTCGACAACTCGGTGATGACAACGCCGTTGTCGCGCGCCTGGCCTGCCAGATCGTCGCAATAGCCCTTGGACTCCGCGGCTTGTCTCAGGTCGATGAGCCGCGCATCCCATGTGGGCACCTGCACGCCCTTATAGCCGATATCGGCTGCCCATTTCGTGATGGCATCGAAGGAATTGAACGGGGCCTCGTCGCCCGCAAACTGCGCCAGAAACAGGCCCGGCCCCTTGATCGTCTTCATCTTACAACTCCTCCATCCTATCGATCGGCCGCAGCGCAGCGATCCTGTCGAGCAGACCTTTCGGCCTGCCATCCTCTTTACGATCACGCCAGCCTGCAACGTTGCAGCCGAGCGGTACGGTATCACTCTGACATATGGGCGCAACCCGTTCCGGCCATCGGCGACGCGACGTTTCGTCCGCTCAGGGCATGAAAAAGCCGCCTGCGGGATGTCCGCAGGCGGCCCTCGATCGCTGATCAGAACGGCGAATCCGGGAAGTAGAACTTCTCGGCATTCTCCTTGGTCACCAGCGTCGCATCCAGCGTATAGGTGCCGCTGACAGGGACCTGATCGTAGAGCGCGGACGCCGTCAGTTCCATCGCCGTGCCGACCATGGCCGGGGGATAGAGAACGTCGACCGGGATCATCTTGTCGCCGTCCATGACCTTCTTGATCATGTCCTTGGAGCCGGCACCCGCCACCACATACTGGATGTCCTTGCGGCCGGACTGTTCGATGGCCTGCAGCACACCCACAGCCATATCGTCGTCCTGGCACCAGACCACATCGATCTTCTGGTACTTGGTCAGGAAGTCCTGCATGACCTTGAAGGCATCGTCGCGGTTCCAGTTGCCGAACTGACGGTCGAGCACCTTGACGTTGGAGCCGGCAATGCCCTTGTCGAAGCCGTCCTGCCGCTGCTGGTCGATCGGGATCGGCAGGCCGCGGATGATGACGACTTCGGCATCCGGCGTCTTGCCCGCGATGTACTTGCCGGCGACTTCGCCGAGCGCGGGGTTGTTGCCGGCCACGTAGAGATCGCGGATCGTGTCGTCATTGACGCTCGGCGCGCGGTCGACGATGGTCACGAACTTGCCCTTGTCCTTGACTTCCCGGATGGCGTTGACCAGCGGATCCGGATCGGACGGCAGGATGACGAGAGCGTCGATGCCCTGCGTGTTGAGGTCCTGCACGGCGTTTGCCTGATTGGCCGCGTCCGGCGATGTCTTGACGATGACGTTGAGGCCGGGATGTTCGGCCATCAGAAGCTTCGCCACGCGCTCGGCATGGAACACCACGCCGGACGTCCAGCCGTGGTCGGCGGCCGGGATCGACACGCCGATCGTCTTCGTCTCCTGCGCGAAGGCACCAGATGACAGGGCCGTGCCTGCCAGCGCCATAACGAATGCCAGTCCTAGAATACGTTTTGTCATGTTTCTCTCCTCCCGATGATGCGGGCTTCTGGGCATTGGCCCGGGCGCCCGCGAACCCTTATGTCGTTCACGGCCGCCGGATCAGAAACCTCTGGACCAGCATGGCGATGATGATGATGGCGCCCTGGATCGCGCTCAGCAGATACTCGCTGACCACGTTCGACAGGAGCATGATGTTGCCGACGATCTCCAGAATGAAGGCGCCGCAGATCGTCCCCCAGATACGCCCGACACCGCCACGCAGCGCCGTGCCACCGACCACCACGGCGGTGATCGCCTGCAGCTCCCAGAGAATGCCCGTGGTCGCCGATGTCGATCCGAGCCGGGGCACATAGATGAGAACCGCAATGGCGACGCACACACCCTGGATGATGTAGGCGATGGTGCGGACGCGGTTGACCTTGATGCCGGAATAGCGCGCGACATCCTCGTTGGAGCCGACCGCGACGACATGCCGTCCGTAGCGCGTGCGATAAAGCACGAAAGCACCGATGGCCGCCGTGACGAAGATCACGACGATCGGCACGGGAACACCGAGGATAGTGCCGAAATAGGCCGGCCGGTAAAGTGACTGGACGGCCGGATCGCGCAACGTGATGGCGCCGCCCTGCGAGAGCCACGTCGTCAGCCCGCGATAGATGCCCATGGCGCCGAGCGTCGCGATGAACGGCTCGATCCGCCCGACGGTGGTTACCAGACCGTTGGCGAGCCCGCAGGCAGCCCCCACCAGAAGGGCGATGCCGACCCCCGCCAGAAGCGTCATGCCGGGACTGCCCGCCGCACCGCTGTTCAAAAACAGGATCATCACGCTCGCGACAAAGGCAACCATGGCCCCGACGGAGAGATCGAGCCCGCCGGACGAAATGACGAAGGTGGCGCCGACGGCGATGACCGCGATGAAGGCGCTGCGCGCCAGCACGTTGGTCAGGTTGTCGATGCTGAGGAAATTCGGATGCGCGAAGGCGCCGAGCACCAGCAGCAGCGCCAGCGCGATGAAGGGCGCGACGGCCCCAAGATCGATATTGCGAATGGATCGTGCCGGCTTTGCGCCGTCTGCCGTGATATTGGTCATTGTCCCCCGCGTCACGCGGCCTCCCCAGAAACGCCCCCGGACACCCCCGTGGCCAGCACGACGATATCGTCTTCCGTCATCCGCTCGCCCGCGACCTCGCCGACGATGCCCCCCGACCGCATGACGACGATCCGGTCGCAGATGCCGATCAGCTCCGGCATCTCCGAGGAGACGACGATGATGGACCGGCCCTCCTCGGCCAGGCGGGCGATAAAGGCATAGATCTGTTCTTTCGTGCCGATATCGATGCCGCGGGTCGGCTCGTCGATGATGACGATCTGCGGGTCGAGCAACATCATCTTGGCGATCAGCAGCTTCTGCTGATTACCGCCCGATAACTGCCCGGCCAAAAGGTCCTTGCGGCCGGTGCGGATATCGAAATCCTTGATCGCCATATCGAGCGCCGCATGTTCCTTCTTGCGATCCACCTGAAACCCGCGCACGAAACGACCGAGCGATGCGAGCGTGAGGTTGACGCGCAGATCCTTGGCAAGCAGCAGCCCCTTGCCCTTGCGGTCTTCCGAGAGATAGACGATGCCGGCCTTGAGGCTGGCATGCACGTCGCGAAACTGGACCGGGCGTCCATGCAGCATGATTGTGCCATGCGCCGGGCGAAGACCGACCAAGCCCTCCATCAGTTCCGTCCGCCCAGCCCCGACGAGACCTGCAAAGCCGAGGATCTCGCCTTTGCCGAGCCTGAAGCTGGCATTCGTCGCATAGCCGGGCACGGACAGGCCGGAAACCTCAAGCACCGCCTCGCGCGACGCGACGGATACGCGATCCGGATAAAGTTTAGCGACGTCGCGCCCGACCATCAGCCGCGCCATATCGCCGGGCTGCAAGGTGGAGGCCGCGTGAGTGGCGACGGTGCGGCCATCGCGCAGCACGGTCACCGTATCGGCGATGTCTTTCACCTCCGGCAGGCGGTGCGAAATGTAGAGCACGGCGACGCCGCGATCGCGGATGTGCCGGATCAGCTGAAGAAGCGCCGCCGTCTCGTGTGGCGTGAGGGATGCGGTGGGTTCATCGAAGATGACGACCCGGTGGGGCACCAGCAGCACGCGGGCGATCTGCACGAGCTGGCGCTGCGCGATCGACAGCCGGGCAACGACCATGCGCGGATCGATGTGGGCTCCGAGTGCGTGGACAGCCTCGCGCGCACCCTCGTTCATCGCATTGTCGTTAAGCGTCAGGCCACGGACCATTTCGCGGCCGAGATAGATGTTCTGGGCGACGGTGAGATCGGGCGCGAGCAGGATTTCCTGATGCACCAGCACGATGCCGCGCGCCTCCGCATCGACAGGCCCCGACAGCGTAACCGGCTGGCCGTCGATCAGGATCTCGCCCCGCGTCGGCGGAAGATTGCCGGCGATCAGCTTCATCAGCGTCGACTTGCCGGCGCCGTTCTCGCCGATGATCGCATGCACCTTGCCGGCCTCGATGGTGAGATCGATGCCTTTCAACACCTCGACGATGCCGAACGTCTTGGACAGTCCGCTCGTTTGCAACAAGGGGGCAGCGGAAACAGGGGCAGTGCTCATGCCGCACTCCGCATCGCGAACGCCCGAGACGAAACGCGAGGTACGCAATGCAAGCGCAGAAATACAGATCGGCGCGCTGACGGGTGTCCGCCGCAAGCGCCAAAAGGTGCTGTCGAAATCACGCTAAATCTCCTCCGAAATCGAAGCTAGCGCAATTGATGAGGTACGTAAAGCAGCTTTGTCTGCCTGATCACGGAGAGGTGTTCGACCCTCCCTAAGACATTGTTAAAGTACGACTTACCTGAAAAATGGGGTTTGCAGCGCGCGGAAACATATCCGGCGTGTTCGCTTCGACGAACGCGCCGGATATGGATCATGTCTCGATCGCCTAGACGTAGCGGTTGACCACGTTCTCCAGATATTCCTGACGGCCGGAGCGAGGCTGCGGGTTGAGGTCGGTCGCTTCCACATGGGCTGCAAGGTCCTCGAGCGACATGGATGTCAGGCGCTTGCGGCCGTCTTCCGTGCTCCAGCCTGCATAACGCGCGTCCAGCGGACCGGACAGCGCCTTGTCCTCGACCATCTTCGCCGCAGCCTTCAGGCCGCGAGCGCAGCAATCCATGCCGCCGATGTGACCGATGAGAAGATCTTCGGCATCCAGCGACTGCCGGCGCAGCTTGGCGTCGAAATTGGTGCCGCCGGTGGTAAAGCCGCCGCCGGCCAGAACCTGATAGTAGGCGAGCGCCATTTCCGGGACGTTGTTGGGGAACTGGTCGGTATCCCAGCCGGACTGGTAGTCGTTGCGGTTCATGTCGATCGAGCCAAACAGGCCGAGCGCATTGGCGAGCGCCAGCTCGTGTTCGAAGGAATGACCGGCCAAGATGGCATGGCCCTGCTCGATGTTGAGCTTCACCTCGTTCTCGAGCCCGTAGGACTTCAGGAAGCCGTAGACCGTCGCGACGTCGTAGTCGTACTGGTGCTTGGTCGGCTCCTGCGGCTTCGGCTCGATGAGGATCGCGCCCTTGAAGCCGATCTTGTGCTTGTACTCCACCACCATGTTGACGAAGCGGCCGAGCTGGTCGAGTTCCTGCTTCAGGTTGGTGTTGAGCAGCGTCTCGTAGCCCTCGCGCCCGCCCCAGAGCACGTAGTTCTCGCCGCCGAGCTTCACGGTCGCGTCCATGCAGGTCTTCACCGTCGCGGCCGCGAAAGCGAACACGTCCGGATCCGGATTGGTCGCCGCACCCGACATGTAGCGGCGGTGCGAGAAGAGGTTCGCCGTGCCCCAAAGCAGCTTGACACCGGTCTCCTGTTGTTTGCCGGCGAAGTAATCGACGATCTCGTTTAGGTTCTTCGTGTTCTCGGCAAAGGTCTTGCCTTCCGGCCGCACATCGGCATCGTGGAAGCAGTAATAGGGCACGCCGAGCAGGTCGAAGAATTCGAACGCGACGTCGGCCTTCAGCTTCGCGGCCTTCATGCTGTCCTCGAACCAGGGGCGCTCGAAGGTCTGTCCGCCGAAGGGATCGCCGCCCGGCCAGACGAAGGTGTGCCAATAGGCAACCGCAAAGCGCAGATGCTCTTCCATCCGCTTGCCCATGACCACCTCGTTCGGGTCGTAATGGCGGAAGGCCAGTGGGTTGGTGCTGTCAGGCCCTTCGAAGCGGATCTTCTGGATGTCCTTGAAATAACCGGTGCTCATGATGTCTCCTCCAATGGTGTCTGTGTTCGGGATCAGTAGGCGGCGCGGATGGCGGGGTAGAGCCGGCCATAGCGCTGATAGGCGTCCTCATAGGCCTCGCGCAGCGAAGCGGCCGGCTCGACCGTCCGGGCGGTCTTCGGCGGCGTGAAGACGGAAAGCGGATCGGCACCGGTGGCCGCGACAAGGCCGAGACGGGCGGCCCCGAAGGCTGCACCGAAGTCGCCATCGGCCGGCACATCGACCGGCAGGTCGAGCGCGGTCGCGATCGACGACAGCCAATAGGCGGAGCGCGATCCGCCGCCAATGGCGGTCATTCGGTGAAGCTGTGTTCCCGCGCTCTTCAAGGCCTCAAGGCTGTCGCGGATGGCAAAGGACACGCCTTCCAGCACCGCCTGCGTCAGCACCGCCCGGCCGCTCTCATGGCCAAGGCCGATAAAGGCGCCGCGGATGGTCGCGTCGTTGTGCGGCGTCCGCTCGCCCGAGAGGTAGGGAAGAAATGTGACGCCGGTCGGGGCCTGCAGCGTATCGCCCAGCTCCTGTGTCAGTTCGGAGGCGCTGCGGCCTGTCACGCCGGCATGCCAGTTCAGCGCATCGGTGGCAGACAGGATGACGCCCATCTGGTGCCATGTGTCGGGAAGCGCATGGCAGAAGGCGTGAACGGCACTTTCCGGATTGGGCAAATAGCGCGCATTCGCCGCGAAGAGCACGCCCGACGTGCCGAGCGAAACGAAAGCCTGCCCCTCGCCGATCGTGCCCATGCCGCAGGCAGACGCCGCATTGTCGCCGGCGCCACCAGCCACCACGACCCCCGCGCCCATGCCCCAGCCGGCTGCAAGATCCGACTTCAACGTGCCCGCAGGTGCCGTTCCCTCGACCAGAGACGGCATCTGCCGTTCGCTGAGGCCCGTTGCTGCCAGCAGGCTTTCCGACCAGGCGCGCTTGCCCGTATCGAGCCAGGACGTGCCGGCGGAATCCGACATCTCCGACATATGCTCGCCTGTCAGCCAGAGACGCAGATAATCTTTCGGCAGCAGCACCCAGCGCACCTTGGCAAACACATCCGGCTCGTTCTTCGCCACCCAGGCGAGCTTCGGCGCGGTAAAGCCGGGGAACACGATGTTGCCGGTGATGGCGCGAAACTGCGGATCGGCATCGAGCGCTGCGGCCTCGGCATGGGACCGCGTGTCGTTCCAGAGAATGCAGGGGCGCAGCACGCTGTCGCTCTCGTCGAGCAGCGTCGCGCCGTGCATGTGTCCGGACAGACCGATGCCGCGCACGGCGGCAAGCTCGGCGGGATGGGATGCCTTCAGGCCGGCGATCGCCTCCTGGGTGGCGCGGACCCAGTCGGCCGGGTCCTGCTCGGACCAGCCGGGATGCGGGCGCAGCACGTCGCAAGCGCCGGTCGCCGAACCGATAATGCGCTGATCGCCGTCGATAAGCAGCGCCTTGACGCCGGACGTGCCGAGATCGATGCCGAGATACATGGAATGCTCCTAGTTTGCGCCACTTGCGGCGCCGGATGGGCGAAGGGACATGCCGTCCGCATCGTCTGCGAACGGCAGGTTGTCCTTGAGAAAGATATCGATACGGATGCGCTCCTGCGCCTCCACCGCGGGAATGCCGTCGGCCTTGGCCTTGAGAACGCGGATGGCGCTGCGCACCTCATGACCTGCATCCTGGTTGAGCACGGCATCGATCAGGTCGCCTTCGAGCGCAGCGCGCGTATGGGGCGTCAGCTCATGCGCGATGACGGCGCGGGGGCGCGGCCGGTCATGACGTTGCAGGGCCGCGATCAGGCCGCGATTGCCCGCGCCGAGACTGTAGATGCCCGCGACATCCGGATGCCGCGCCAGAAGATCAGCGATCAGCCGCTCCGTTGCTGCCGGATCGTCCTGCCCCTCGAGCACCGGCAGCACGCGGCAGGTGTCGGACAGCGCGGCGCGGAACCCGTCGAGCCTGTCGCGATGGTCGCGCACCAGCATCGAGCCGGCGAGCACAGCGATGGTGGCGCTCTCCTGCCCGACGAAGCGGCGCATCAGGCTGCCGGCCGTGCGTCCCGCCGCGTGGTTGTCGATGCCGGCGAAATGATCGCGGCAGGAGGGACCGAGGTCGGACACCAGCGTTACCAGGGGAATACCGGACGCCTGCACGCGAAGCGCGGCGTCCACCACGTCGGGCGCATCCACCGCCACGACGGCGATGCCCGCCGGCTCGTTGGAGATCGCCGCATCGAGCGCACGGGCAACGGCTGCACCGTCGAATGGGGGAACGATGACGAGCGAGATCGCCACACGGTCGGCGGAAGGCCGCGCCATGGCGTCGCGCACATGCCGTTCCAGCCCGCGCATGAACGAGTTGTCACCGGCGGGAAGAATGAAGGTGAAGGGGTAGACCCGGCTCTTGGCAAGATTTGCGGCCGCCATGTCGCGGACGAACCCGATGGCGGCAATGGCCGCCTCCACCCGCATGCGCGTCGCCGCCTTCACGCCCGGCCGCCGGTTCAGGACCCGGTCGACCGTGGCCAGGCTAACGCCCGCTTCTGCAGCGATATCGTGAACGGTCGGTCGCATGGCTCCTCCGGAAACGAGGTCTAGATGAATTCTTGATGTACGTAAATCAGAAATTTTCAGGGAGTATCATCGAAACGAAAAACGCCGGCATGAATACCGGCGTCGATCACCAGGACTAGCTTTCTGTTAGTGCCCGCCGCCGGCACTGGGCGCCACGGGCTTCGGCTTCTGGATCACGAGGACGCAGAAGATCAGGGCACCGAACAGGCCTGTCAGCAGCACGAAGATATCGGCGAACGACAGGATGGACGCCTGCCGCTGGACGATGCCGGCAAGCTGCTTCATGGCGATCGTCGCGCCGTCCATGCCGTGGGCGTTGTAGTTCCCGGCGATCTGTTTCAACTGGTCCATCGCCTCCGGATTGCTCCAGGTCACATGCTCGGAAAGCTGGGCGTAATGCACGTCCTGCCGTCGCGTGAGAATCGTGTTGATTGCCGCGAGGCCCACGGCGCCGCCGAGATTTCGGGTGAGGTTGAACACTCCGGATGCGCCGCGGATCCTGTCGGGCGCCAGCGTTCCCAGCGCCACGTTGTTGATCGGCACCATGCACATCATCATGCCGAAGCCGCGCAGGATCTGCGGCACGAGGAGTTCGTAGAAATCCCAGTCGGTGGTGATGTTGGTCATGATGTAGGTGCCGCTGGAGAACGAGGCGAAGCCGATGACCATCAGCACGCGCGGGTCGAATTTGCCCGAGAGAATGCCGGCGATCGGCGCCGTGCAGAACATGGCGACGCCCGAGACGAACATGGTCTCGCCGATCATCAGCGAATCATAATGCCGGATCTGTCCAAGATAGAGCGGGTAGAGATAGGTGAGCCCGTAGAGCCCGATACCCATGATGAAGGAGAAGAGGGAGCCGAAGGCGAAGTTCCGGTTGGAGAAAGCGCGCAGATCCACCACCGGGAAATCGACCGTGAACACCCGGTAGAAGAAGATCACGGCCGCGACGACGCAGGCAACGGCGCCCAAGAGGATATGACCGTCGCTGAACCAGTCGTTCGTATTGCCCTCCTCCAGCACATATTCGAGGCAGCCAAGAAAGACGCCCATGGAGAGAAGCCCCCACCAGTCGAACTTCTTGATGAGGCTAAGCTCCGGCTTGTCGAAGTCGATGTAGTTCCAGGTGACGATCGCCACCACGATCCCCGGGGGAATGTTGACGAGGAACAGCCAGTGCCAGGAAAAGGCATGGCTGAGATAGCCGCCGACGGTCGGCCCGATGGTAGGCGCGAGCGTCGCGATGAGGCCGATGATCGGCGAGACGATATTGCGCTTGGAGGGCGGGAAGATGGTAAAGGCTGCGGCGAAGACAGAGGGGATCATGCCGCCGCCGATGAAGCCCTGCAGCGCGCGATAGATGATCATCTGGTCGATGTTCGTGGCGGTCGCAGCCAGCGCACTGGCAACGGTGAAGCCGGCCGCCGAGCAGGCAAACAGCACGCGGGTGGAGACGATGCGCGCGAGCGTGCCCGAAAGCGGGATCATGATGACCTCGGCGATGAGATAGGCCGTCTGCACCCAGCCGATCTCGTCGGAACCGGCGGAAATACCGGCCTGGATTTCGGCAAGCGATGCGGAGACGATCTGGATGTCGAGGATCGACATGAACATGCCCACCACCATCGCGAAGAACGCGATCAGCCGGCGCGGGTCCATCTTCTCTTCCGCGCCGGCCTTGGCGCCCGAGCCGGAACCCGCCGTCATCGCGCCGGGCCGCCCGCCGGCGGTTGCAGTTGCACTCGCAGCCATAGGCTTGCTCCCGTGCGAACGCTGCCGCCTGTCGAAAGGCCCGCAAAACGCTCGATATCGTCAGAAAATGTCGTCCCGGGCGGCGGGGCGGAGCCGCTGTCGCCCGGGCAGAAGGAGAAACGAGGTGTTACCGCGCGGCGGCTGTGTCGGTCGTCTGCGGCGCGGTGCGCGTGTCCACATCCACGACGACGCTCAGGCCGGCCTGCAGGCGCCCGCTGTCGAGCACGTCCTGCGGCAGGGCGATGCGCACCGGCACGCGCTGGATGACCTTGGTAAAGTTGCCCGTCGCATTTTCCGGCGGCAGCAGCGAGAAGACGGAACCGGAGGCCGGCGCGATGGACTCGACGGTCGCCTCGATCGGCTTGTCGTCATAGGCGTCCACATGCACCTTCACCTTGGAGCCCGGCACGAGACCGGCGATCTGCGTCTCCTTGAAGTTCGCATCGATGTAAAGCTTGTTCACGGGCACGAGGGCCGCAAGACGCTGGCCGGCGGAGACAAGATCCCCATCCTGAACCGCGAGATTGCCGACGACGCCGTCGTAAGGGGCTTTGAGGACCGTAAATGCGAGATCCCGCTCAGCCTTGTCGCGCGACAGTTCCAGCGAGCGGATCGTGCTCTCGGCCTCGGCGCGCTGGGCTTGCAGCACCGAGACGTTGGCGGCGGCAGCCGCGATCGTCGCATCGGCTGCGAGCACGTTGGCCCGCGCCTGGTCCAGCGACACATTGGCGCTATCGAGGGAAGCGACCGAACCCACGGCCTTCGACTGGAGGTCACTGGCACGCTTCTGCGTGATTTCGGCCCCGCGCACGGTCGCTTCCAAGGCGGTCTTCTGCGCCCGGGCCTGCAGCAGGCTCGCCTGCGCACCGGCGATCTGCGCATCGAACCGCGCAAGAGACAGTTTTTCGGTTTCGATCTGGGCCTGCGCCTGATCGGCGGCGATCCGGTAGTCGCCATTGTCGAGCGTAACGAGCGGATCGCCCGCCTTCACCCGCTGGTTGGCGACGACGTTCACCGTCTCGACATAGCCGGAGACCTTCGGGGCGATCGACGTCAGGTCACCTTCGATATAGGCATCGTCGGTCGAGATCATGAAGCGGCCATTGGTCCACCACTCATAGCCGAACCAGCCCGCAGCCCCGAGAACGGCAAGCCCTATGATGGGCACGACCAGACGACGGCGCTTCGGCTGTTTTGCCTGTGCATCGGGAGCGGGTGCGGCGATGGGTGCAACGGTGGCAGGCGCATCCTCGGCACGGGCCGTGGGCGCAGCATCCGCCGTGTCGAAATCCTCACCCACCGGCCGCACATGCGCTGCCGATGTCTTGCTGGAACCTGCCATGGTCGACGTCCCCGAAAATTGGCCCGAGAAAATAGTAAGAAAAGCAAACTGAACCGCTCAGTTCGATTTGACATAGGCAAGTCCATCCCGCATATCAAGCGAAATCGAACCGCTCGGTTCGAAAAGTTCATGATGGGAGAATGCGATGCCTGCGCTGCAGCCAGCCGATGCCCCAACGATAACCGTCAAGGCCGATGCTCCCGTCGCCGAAGCGTTGCAGCCCGGCGCGTCCATGGCGGATGCCGGGACGGGTGGCCGACGGGTGGCGGGCGAGGATCCGGTCAAACGTGACCAGATCATCGACGGCGCCAAGCGCGTCTTCATGGCCGTCGGCTTCGATGCCGCCAGCATGAACGACATCACCCGCGAGGCCGGGGTCTCCAAGGGCACGATCTACGTTTACTTCGGCGGCAAGGAGGACCTGTTCGCGGCGATGATCGAACGCGAGCGTGCGAAGGTTGTTGCTAGCATGAAGCATGTGCTGCAGAGCAATCACGGGCCTGTCGATGCCGTCCTGCATGATTTCGGCGTAACGTTCGTCACCCATATATGCTCGGACAAGACCGTGCGCGGCATGAAGATGGCGCTGAGCGTCAGCGAGCGCATGCCGGCCCTCTGCCAGCGCTTCTTCTCGGCCTCGCCGGAAAACGGCTATTCGATCCTGAAGACCTATCTCGAAAGCAAGATCGCCGATGGGCTGTTGGAGATCGAGGATACGGATCTCGCCGCGCGGCAGTTCATCGAGCTCTGCATGCCCGGCCTTTTCAAGCGCCGTCTGTTCGGCTGGCTGCCCGTTCCGCCAGACGCGGACGAGATCGACCGGACGGTTCGTTCGGCCATCGCGATGTTTCTAAAGTTCTATATCGCGAAAACGTGAAGTAATGTGACTTCGGGACGGGTTTGGCGCACGCCGGGCGACTTGTCGTGTGATGATTTGCCTTTACATGGGGAACGTTGACGCCTGCAATCCGCAGGCATCCCGTATCAGCCTCTCAAAGAGGCCACTCCTATCGAAGAAGGACCCGCCCCGATGCAGGAATTCCTGCTGCTCATGCAAGACCCAGCCGCCTGGATTGCGCTTATCACGCTCGTCGTCATGGAAGTCGTGCTCGGCATCGACAACCTGATCTTCATCTCCATCCTGACGAACAAGCTGCCTCCGGAGCACCGCGACAGGGCCCGCAAGATCGGTATCGGCCTGGCTCTCATCATGCGCCTCGGCTTGCTCTTCGCCATCGCGTGGATCGTCAAGCTCGATTCCGACCTGTTCACGATCGCCGGCATGGGCTTCTCCGGCAAGGACCTGATCCTGATCGCCGGTGGTATCTTCCTGGTCTGGAAGGCCACGAAGGAAATCCACCATTCGGTCGACGTCCAGGACCACAAGGAAGACCTCGTCGGCGCCGGCAAGAACGTCGTGAAGATGACCTTCGGCGCGGCAATCGGCCAGATCCTGATCCTCGACCTCGTCTTCTCGATCGACAGCATCATTACCGCCGTCGGCATGACGCCGCACGTGCCGATCATGTTCATCGCCGTCATCACCGCCGTCACGGTCATGCTGCTCGCCGCGACGCCGCTCGCCAACTTCATCGAGAAGAATCCGACCATCGTCATGCTGGCCCTCGCCTTCCTGCTGATGATCGGTGGCACGCTGATCGTCGAAGGCTTCGGCGTCCACGTCCCCAAGGGCTACATCTATGCCGCCATGGCCTTTTCGGCCGGCGTCGAGGCGCTCAACATGTTCACGCGCCGCAAGCGCGAGCGGGAGCGCGCCGCAAACGGCGGCGTGACACCGACGCAGCATTGATTGCCTGAACGAAAGGGCCCGGCCGCAATGCCGGGCCCTTATCCTTTATGCCAAGACCTGCTGCGCACCGCCTCCGCCTTGACGCGCGCCGGGGAATATGGTCTCACGCCCGCGATTGAAGACGCCCGGCCGCCCCTCGCAAGGCGCGTGGCCGCGTGTCTCCGCCTTTGAGGGCCTGGGCCGGTGCGGCGGCGCTTGCCCGGAAACGCCAGCAGCACGCCAACAGGCCGAGATCATGACAGACACACCAGTCCGGGTGCGCATCGCTCCCTCCCCCACCGGCGAGCCGCATGTCGGCACGGCCTATATCGCGCTGTTCAACTATCTCTTCGCCAAGAAGAACAACGGCACCTTCATCCTGCGGATCGAAGACACGGACGCGACGCGCTCGACGCCGGAGTTCGAGACCAAGGTGCTCGACGCGCTGAAGTGGTGCGGGCTCGAATGGTCGGAAGGCCCCGATATCGGCGGCCCCTACGGCCCCTATCGCCAGTCCGACCGCAAAGACATCTACAAGCCCTACGTCGAGAAGATCGTCGATGCCGGCCACGGCTTTCGCTGTTTCTGCACGTCCGAGCGCCTCACCGAAATGCGCGAAGCGCAGCGCGCCGCCGGCAAGCCACCGAAATATGACGGCCTCTGCCTGCACCTGAGCGCCGAGGACGTGACGCGCCGCGTGGAAAGCGGCGAGCCGCACGTCGTGCGGATGAAGATCCCGACGGAAGGCGTCTGCTCCTTCGTCGACGGCGTCTACGGCCCGGTCGAAATTCCGTGGGATGCCGTCGACATGCAGGTTCTGCTCAAGGCCGACGGCATGCCGACCTATCATATGGCAAACGTCGTGGACGACCACCTGATGCGCATTACCCATGTGGCGCGCGGCGAGGAATGGCTGTCCTCGGTTCCCAAGCACATCCTCCTCTACCGCTATCTCGGCCTCGAGCCGCCGGTGTTCATGCATCTCTCGCTGATGCGCAATGCCGACAAGTCGAAGCTCTCCAAGCGCAAGAACCCAACGTCGATCTCCTACTATTCCGCGCTCGGCTACCTGCCGGAAGCGGTGATGAACTTCCTCGGCCTGTTCTTCATCCAGATCGCCGAAGGCGATGAGATGTTGACCATGGCGCAGCTGACCGAGCACTTCGATCCGGAAAACCTGTCGAAAGCGGGCGCGATCTTCGACGTCCAGAAGCTCGACTGGCTGAACGGCCGCTGGCTGCGCGAAGGTCTTTCGGAAGAAGAGTTCGTCGGCCGAGTGCTGGCCTGGGCCATGGAGAACGACCGGATCAAGGAAGGCCTGCGCCTCTCCCAGTCGCGCATCTCCAAGCTCGGCGATCTGCCCGATCTCGCCGGCTTCCTGCTGAAGGCCGATCTCGGGCTCGACGCGTCGTCCTTCGCCAAGGTGAAGACCGCGCCGGAAGAGCTGGTCGAGATCTTCAAGACCGTGCAGCCCGATCTCGAAACCATCATCGAATGGAACGCGGAATCGGTGGAAGCCGAACTGCGCGCCAGTTCCGACCGCATGGGCAAGAAGCTGAAGGTCGTGCTCGCACCACTGTTCATCGCCATCTCCGGCTCGTCACGCTCGCTGCCCCTTTTCGACAGCATGGCCATCCTCGGCCGCTCCGTCGTGCGCCAGCGCCTGAAGGTCGCGGGCCAGGTGGTAGCATTGATGGCGGCGAACGCAGGAAAATAACATCTGGGGGATGGCAGCGCCTCATCCGCCTGCCGGCACCTTCTCCCCGCTTGGCCAGGGAGAAGGGACTCGGAGCGGCCGTCGGGCACGTCCCCTCTCCCCGCAAGCGGGGAGAGGGCTAGGGTGAGGGGCAGCCACACCCACCACAGATCGTCATCAGATCGAACCATTTCGCGGCCCCGCCGCCACAGGACAGGCAACCATGACCGAAAAGCTTGACACCGCCCTCTCATCCGACGTCACCGAAGTCCGCGCCCAGAAGCTGAAGCTGCTGCGCGAGCAGATCGGCGATGTCTACCCCGCGCATTTTCACCGGACGATTACCAACGGTGAGCTCGCCGATAAATACGAAGGGCTGGAGCCTGACGCCGTGACCGAAGATGTGGTCACCGTAGCCGGCCGCGTCTTCTCGTCGCGTAATTCCGGCATGTTCATGGACATCCGCGATGCCGGGGCTAAAATCCAGATCTTCTCGCACAAGGACACGACGCCCGAGGAAGCCCGCGCCCTGCTGCCGATGGTCGATATCGGCGACATCATCGGCGTCACCGGCGTCGTGCGCCGCACCAAGCGCGGCGAGCTGACGATCAATGCGCAAGAGATCACCATGCTGACCAAGGCGCTGCTGCCGATGCCCGAGAAGTGGCACGGCCTGTCGGACATCGAGCTGCGCTACCGCAAGCGGCACCTCGACATTCTCACCAACGAGGACTCGAAGCTCCGCTTCCAGCAGCGCGCCCGCATCATCTCCGGCATCCGCCGCTTCATGGAGGAAGACGGCTTCATGGAGGTCGAGACCCCCATGCTGCATTCCGTCTATGGCGGCGCGACCGCCGAGCCCTTCAAGACGCACCACAACACGCTGAAGCTCGACATGTATCTGCGCATCGCGCCGGAACTGTTCCTGAAGCGCACGCTGGTTTCGGGCCTTGCCGACAAGGTTTTCGAGGTCAACCGCAACTTCCGCAACGAAGGCGTCTCCACCCGGCACAATCCCGAGTTCACGATGATGGAGTGCTACTGGGCCTATGCCGACTATGAGGACATCATGGACCTCGTCGAGCGCCTGTTTTCCTCGCTCGCGATGGCCATCCACGGCTCGACCGAGGTGACCTTCGGCGACAAGACGCTGTCGTTTGCCGGACCGTTCAAGCGCGTCCCCATGCCGGATGCGGTGAAGGACGTTACCGGCATCGATTTCCTCGCCATCAAGACCGACGAGGAGGCGCGCGCCGCCGCCAAGGCTGCCGGCTTCGAGGTGGAGAAGGATTGGACCTGGGGCGAATGCCTCGCCTTCATCTTCGAGGAGAAGGTCGAGGGCACGCTGATCCAGCCGAGCCACGTCACGCATTTCCCCAAGGACATCTCGCCCTTTGCCAAGGAAGTACCCGGCGAGCCGCGCCTGGTCGAGCGCTTCGAGACCTATTGCAATGCCTGGGAAGTCGGCAACGCCTTCTCGGAACTCAACGATCCGGAAGAACAGCGCCGCCGCATGGTGGAGCAGCTGGAGCAGGCCCATGCCCGCGGCGAGAAGGAAAAGCAGTTGGACGACGACTTCCTCGATGCGATCGACCAGGGCATGCCGCCCGCAGGCGGTCTCGGCATCGGCGTCGATCGCCTGGTGATGCTATTGACCAACGCCCCGTCGATCCGCGACGTCATCCTCTTCCCGGCCCGCCGCAAGGCGGACTGAGGAAAAGAGTCTTTCGGGACCGGCGCCATCAATGCGTGGCGCCGGTCTCCTCCGGCGTCACGCCATGCGGTACTGCCGCCTCGTGCTCCACCTCGGCCGCGACGGGAGCCTGAGCCGCGTCTTCCGCAACCTTGCCATGTCCCTTGGTTTCCGCCGTATCCTTCTCGTGATCGGCCTCGGGAACCGTCACCGCCTGTTCGGAGGTGCCATGCTCGGGCGTCTCAGGCTCAGGCGTCTTCGGCGCATGGGCCGCATCCGCTGCATGCCCCCCGGTTTCCGCTGAATCTGTCTCGTGACCATCCTCGGGAGCCGTCACCGCCTGTTCGGGCGCACCATGCTTGGACGTGCCGGGCTCAGGCGTCTCGGGCGCATGATCGTCGTTCGCCACCGGCGCTTCCGCCTTGTCCGCACCCATTCCCGGGATCAGCCGCATGACCGTGGACAACATGCCATCCCGGGCAGGTTCCGCAGCCTTCGATATTTCGCCATCCGCATGCGCGGCCTTGCCGCCCATGCCTGGGATCCAGGCGGTTACGGTCGAGAACCATCCGCCCTCTGCCGCAACGGTCGGCTCGCCACCGGCCTCGCCTTCTGCGTGTTCGCTCACGGGTGCCTCGTGGCTTGATTCGCCAGCGGCTGCCGGCGCATCATGCCCTTCGGCAGGCGCACCATGCTCTGCCGGCGCCTCGCCGTGACCTTCCGCAGGTGCGCCATTTCCCTCGGCCACGCTCTCGCCGTGCCCGGCGGGCTTGCCGTGTCCGCCCACCGCATCGCCCTCGACCGCAACGGATGCATCGGCGACCAGCGTCTCGCAATCGGCGCGATCGGTCATTGCTGTCAGCGTCGTGCGAATGTCTTCGGGAGAAAGCGCCTTGCGCTCACCATAGAACAAGCCGACAGCGTTGGCCTTGCCGTCGGCGTAGCGGGCGATGAAGGATTGGTCCATATCCGGCAACTTCGTCGGGTCGGGCGCAAACAGCACCTCGGCGCCGATCGCTGCACCGCGCAGGTTTGCCCGGCCCTCCGGCCCCGCCCGGTCGAGCACGACGATCTGATAGAGATCCGCCTTCTCCGACTGTGCGAGCACGCCGGCAACGCGCAGCGCGGTGCGCACCCGTTCGATGCCGTCGACATTGTCCGTACGGACATATTTGCGCAGCCAGCGCTGGCCGCCGCGATTAAGCTTGATGAGATCCGCCGTGCTGCAGGCAACGCCCGAGGGCTGGGAAGCCTCGACCATGGCCTCCTCATGCGAAAGCAGACCGCTCTGCAGCACATAGGCGCCAGCGCCGCCGACGAGGACCAGAACGACAGCTGCGCCGAGAAGACGCTTCTTCGACAGCCGGACCTTCAGGGAAAAACCTTTCACCTCCGCCGCTCCATGCCCAATCCCGCGCTCCAAATGGCCTGCCAGCGGCAGACGTCACGGCTGGACCGTAAACGAACAGGGTTGAGGAAGCTTTAATCCGCAAGCCTCCACGGTGGCCCGCGCTTCGCGAAAAACCGTGCGCTCCCTTGCGTTTGCCCTTGATTGCCGATGGCCGGATGGCGCATGACCTTGGGCAAGAGACTTCTTGAGCATCGGACAGGACGGCATGGCACGGATCGGCATAGTGGGCGGCGGCATCATCGGTTGTGCGACGGCAATCCACCTGATCGCGCGCGGCCATGACGTCACGCTGTTCGAGCAGGACGCGACCGGCCTTCCCGCCTCGGTCGGCAATGCCGGCATTATGGCGATCCCGGAGATCGACCCCATTGCCCGGCCGGACATGCTTCTGTCCGCCCCGCGCTGGCTTGCCGATCCGCTGGGGCCGCTGACCCTGCGCTGGAGTGACTTGCCGGCCCTCACCCCCTGGCTGCTCGCCTTTCTGCGCTCGGCCCGTCCGGCGCAGGCCGCCCGCACCCGCACCGCCCTCCTCGGCCTGATGCGAACCGTCCTCGACGACCACAGGCACCTCGCCGACATGGTCTCCCTTGTCGATCCGGTGCAGCACACCGGTGCCATGACGATCTTCGACACGCCGACGTCGCTCGATGCGGCCTTCCGTCACGAAAGCGAAACGGCAAAGCTGCTCGGCTTTGCGGTGGAGCGCCTGAGCCCCGCCGACGTTCGCGCGCGCATTCCGGCCCTCGAGGGCTCGCTTGCAGGCGGCATCCTCTCGGCCGGCTACCACACCTTCCGCCACCCCGAGACCTTCCTGCGCGCTCTGCAGGCGCACGTCCGTGCCCGGGCGACCCTGGTCGATGCCAGCATTTCCGCGGTCCGCCCGAGCCCGGATGGCATCACCCTCACGACATCCGCCGGCGCCACGCACACCTTCGACAAGGCCGTGATTGCCGCGGGCGTCTGGTCGCGCGACCTCGTACGCGGCCTCGGTCTTCGCGTCTCTCTGGAAACCGAGCGCGGCTACAACACGACCTTCGCAGATCCTCAAGTGACGCTGCCCATGCCGATCTTCTTCTCCGAGCACGGCTTCTGCGCCACGCCGTTCGACAATGCGCTACGGGTCGGCGGCGCCGTGGAGCTGGCACGGCCGGACGCACCTGCGAACTTCGCCCGCGCGAAAGCGATGCGCACCAAGATGCGCCGTTACGTGCCCGCGCTGCCCGAGACAGGCGGCACGGAATGGATGGGCCGGCGTCCCTCGACGCCCGACAGCCTGCCGGTCATCAGCCTCAACCCCGACGACCCGCGCATCGCGCTCGCCTTTGGCCACGGCCATCTCGGTCTCACGCTTTCGGCCACCACCGGCCGGCTGGTCGCGGACCTGTTCGACAAGGGCGAGCAACCGGCGCTCGCGCCATTCAGCATTCGCCGCTTCCAGCGCGGCACCAAGGCCTGAGGGGGACATCATGCACAAAGTCATTTTCGATACCGATCCCGGCGTGGACGACGCCATGGCGCTGCTCTTCCTGCATCAACACCCTGACATCGACCTTCTCGGCATCACGACCATCTTCGGCAACGCGTCCATCGAGACGACGACCCGCAACGCCCTGTTCCTCAAAAGCGCCTGGGACATTCCGGCACCGGTTGCAAAGGGCGTGGCCGAGACGATCGACCCCGCCCGCGCGCATGTCGGCTGGCCCGTCATGATCCATGGCCATGACGGCCTCGGCAATATCGGGGTTCCCGACACGGTCGAGGGCGAGCCCGATGCGCGTCCCGCCCATCGCTTCATCATCGACACGGTGCGCGCTCATCCGGGCGAGGTCACGCTGGTCGCTGTGGGACGCATGACCAATCTTGCCCGGGCGCTGGCAGACGATCCGGAGATCGTCTCGCTGGTGAAGGCCGTGGTCATCATGGGCGGCGCTTTCGATGTCGCCGGCAACATCACGCCCGCCGCCGAAGCCAATATCCACGGCGACCCGGAGGCAGCGGACATCGTGATGGGTGCAGCATGGCCCGTCACCGTCATCGGCCTCGACGTGACGATGAAGACGGTCATGACCCGCCCGGCACTCGCAGCCATCGCCGCCGCCTCCGGCCCGCGCGCAAAACTGCTGGCCGATATCTCCGATTTCTACATCGACTTCTACGCCCACATCGTCGCCGACGGCATGGTCGTGCATGACAGCTGCGCCTGCGTCTATGTCGTGGCGCCCGAGCTTTTCACCACGCGAACCGGCGCAATCCGCGTCGTCTGCGGCGGCATCGCCGATGGCCAGACCATCCAGAAAGCCGATGGCCGATCCTTCCCGCCCAGCCCCTGGGACGAGCTGCCGAGCCAGACCGTCTGCACGGATATCGATGCGGATGCCGTGATGGCGCTGATCACCGAAACGCTGTCGCGCGTGTAAGCGTCTGCTGCAAAGAATCCCGGCCGCCTCTCTGGCGGCCGGCCCCGGTCCGGCTATCTAGATCCTCATGAGACCGGAAACGCTGCTTTATCCCACGCCCAAGGGCCTGTTTTGCGAAGCGGGCGGCTTTTACATCGATCCGGTGCATCCGGTCGACAAGGCCCTGATCACGCACGGTCATGCGGACCACGCCCGCTCCGGCCATGGCGAGGTGCTGGCGACGCGGGAGACGCTGGAGATCATGGCGATCCGCTACGGAGCGGATTTCTGTCGCCGGTCGCAGAAGGCGGTGCTCGGCGAAACGATGACAATCGGCGACGTGACTGTCAGCTTCCATCCAGCCGGCCATGTTCTCGGCTCCGCCCAGATCGCGGTCAGTCGCGGGGGTACGAAAATCGTCGTCTCCGGCGACTACAAACGCCGCCGCGACCCGACATGCCTCCCCTTCGAGCCCGTGCCCTGCGATGTCTTCATCACGGAAGCGACCTTCGGCCTGCCCGTCTTCCATCATCCGTCGGATGCGGACGAGGTGGGCAAGCTCCTGACCTCGCTGCGCCAGTTTCCCGAGCGCGCCCATCTCGTCGGCGCCTACGCGCTCGGCAAGGCGCAGCGGGTGATCATGCTCCTACGGGAGGCGGGCTATCACGAGCCGATCTACATTCACGGCGCGCTGGTCAAGCTCTGCGACTACTATCTCTCCAAGGGTATTCCGCTCGGCGAACTGCGTCCGGCGACCGTCACGGCGAAGGAGAAGCCGGCCTTTGCAGGCGCCGTCGTCATCGGCCCACCCTCGGCCTTTGCCGACAAATGGGCACGCCGCTTCCCCGATCCGATCCCTATCTTCGCTTCCGGCTGGATGCTCGTGCGCCAGAGGGCAAAGCAGCGCGGCGTCGAACTGCCGATCATTATCTCCGACCATTGCGATTGGGCGGAGCTGACCGACACCATCCGCGAGATCCGGCCGGGACAGGTGTGGGTGACCCACGGGCGCGAGGAAGCGCTCGTCCGCTGGTGCGAGCTGGAGGGCATTAAGGCCCGCCCGCTGCATCTGGTCGGCTATGACGACGAGGGCGAATGATGCGGGATTTTGCCGAACTTCTCGACCGTCTGGTCCTCACACCCTCGCGCAATGCGAAGATCCGCCTGCTGACCGACTATTTCCGCACGGCGCCAGACCCGGACCGCGGCTACGCGCTGGCCGCCCTCGCCGGCACGCTGACCCTCTCCACCGTCAAGCCCAACGTGCTGCGCCAGCTGATGCTGGAGCGGATGGACCCGGTCCTCTTCCAATATTCCTATGATTATGTCGGCGATCTCGCCGAAACCATCTCGCTCGTCTGGGAGGGCACCGAGCCCGACGAGGCTGATGTCGGCGATCTCTCGCTCGGGGTCATCGTCGCGCAGCTCCAGTCGGTCGGTCGGGCGGACGTGCGCAACCTCGTGCGCACTTTGCTCGATCGCCTGGACGGCTCCAGCCGCTTCGCCTTCCTCAAGCTCATCACCGGCTCCATGCGCATCGGCGTCTCGTCCCGCCTCGTCAAGCAGGCGCTGGGCGAGATGGGCACGGTCGATGTCGGTGAGATCGAAACGCTGTGGCACGGCCTGCTGCCGCCTTATGTCGAGCTGTTCGCCTGGCTCGATGGCCATTCCGGCCGCCCGGAACTTACCATGCCGGCCGTCTTCCACTCGGTCATGCTGGCAACGCCGGTCGGCGACAAGGATCTCGATAGTCTCGACCCCGCCGATTTCGTCGCCGAATGGAAATGGGACGGCATCCGCGTGCAGCTGGCCAATCTCTCGGGCACGCGCCGGCTTTATTCCCGCAGCGGCGACGATATCTCCGGCGCTTTCCCCGACATCCTCGAAGCGGTGGATTTCGAAGGCGTGATCGATGGCGAGCTTCTGGTCGGGGGAACGCTCCGCTCCAACCAGGCGACGCGCAGCTTCTCCGACCTGCAGCAGCGCCTGAACCGCAAGGTCGTGACCCGCAAGACCATCGAGGAATATCCGGCCTTCCTGCGCGGCTACGACCTCCTGTTCGATGGCCCGCGCGACATGCGCCCGGAGCCGTTCGACGTCAGGCGCGAAGCGCTGGAAAAACTGATCGCCACCACGCCGCCTCTGCATTTCGACCTCTCGCCGCTCGTACCCTTCTCATCCTGGGAGGAACTCGACCGGCTGCGGACCGCGCCGCCCGATCCCGTCATCGAGGGGATCATGCTGAAACGCCGCGATTCGCCCTATACACCCGGGCGGATGAAGGGGCCGTGGTTCAAGTGGAAGCGCGAGCCCTACAATATCGACGCCGTGCTGATGTATGCCCAACGCGGTCATGGCAAACGGTCGAGCTATTATTCCGACTTCACCTTTGGCGTCTGGACGCAGAGCGACAAGGGCGAGGGCGACGTTCTCGTGCCTGTCGGCAAGGCCTATTTCGGCTTTACCGATGCCGAGCTTGAAGTGCTCGACCGCTATGTCCGCAACAACACGGTCGAACGCTTCGGCCCGGTTCGCTCGGTGAGGGCGGAACCCGACCAGGGCTTCGTGGTGGAGGTCGCGTTCGAAGGCATCGCCTTCTCCTCCCGCCACAAGTCGGGCGTCGCCATGCGCTTCCCCCGCATCTCGCGCTTGAGAACGGACAAGCTGCCGCGCGACGCCGACCGGCTGGAGACGCTGGTGTCGATGATCGACGCGGGCGCTCCGGTGACGGACGACGTGTAATCCGGTTTCAAGAGGATTTTGCAACCGGTTCGAATGCCCGAAACATCAGGCCTCTTTGTTCCCGGCAATTGCACTTTTTCGCGGCATGGCTGTTTCCAGCCGATCGACAGACAGTGATTCTTCCTCAGGCCTCCGTCTCGACCGTTCGTCGTCAATATCGCGGCGGCCGTGCGATTCAGCGTCCGCCCTGTCCGATGGAAAGGACGCCGGAATTGCTCGGTAAGCCAGCTCTGAGGCCCGAAAACACGAAATGCCGCGCTTCGATCGTCCGGTAGACGGCCGAAAAAGGAATAAGGAAAACACAATCCGCGTGGGTGGCATGGATTGGGACATACCAAAAATCGATAGCGATTACAGATATTTAGAACAGACTTCGTCATCTTCGCCCATGCGTTGCGCGCCACATGACGCTCGCGAAGCGTGGCATGCGGGGAACACTTTCAGACAATAATGCGGAAGGCCCTCAGCTTTTGGATTGTTTCCTCGCTTCGGATGGTGAACATGCTAAAGACCAATTGTGAATCATTCGTTACCGGCGCATCGTTTGCCGGATGGGGACCCTTATGAAGATTGCTCAAGCGCTCCTTCCCATGAGCATGCTCCTGCTGTCCGGCTGCGTGGTGGGTCCGGATTACCAGACGCCGTCCGACAACCTGCCAGCCAAATTTTCCAAGGCCGATGCCCCCGCAGCCAACGTGACCCTGAACCCCTGGTGGCAGAGTTTCCACGACAAGAAGCTTGACGCTCTCGTGGCCCAGGGCATGAACCAGAACCTTGATGTCCAGCAGTCGATCGAACGCATCGTCCAGGCGCGGGCCAACGTCGTGATCGCAGGTGCCGATGGCCTTCCCGCGCTGAATGGCAGCGGTTCCGGCAACTTGCAGGGCTCCGATGGCTCGTACCTTCAGAAGACCTCCGGCGCCAGCCACACCGAGACCAAGTCGCTCGATAGCGGCCTCGGCGCCTCCTGGCTGCTCGATCTCTTCGGCCAGTACCGCCGTGCTCGCGAAAGCGCCAACGCGTCGCTCGATGCCGCGTACAACAACATCAACGTCGCCCGTCTCGCCTATCTCTCGGATCTCGTGACGTCCTACATCGACGCCCGCTACAATCAGGAAGCTCTGGCCCTTGCCAGGCTGAGCCTGTCGTCGCGGCGCGAGACTCTGAAGCTGACCAACGACATCCGCAGCGCCGGCGCCGCATCGAGCCTTGATGTCGTGCAGGCCGAAGGTCTCGTGAACTCGACGCTCGCCGAACTTCCGGCCTATGAGACCGGCTTCCACCAGGCGGCGAACCACATCGCAACGCTGCTCGGCCTTCCCGCCACCTCCATCACTGCCGAGCTGACACGCGGCAAGGCGCAGCCCTGGCCGAAGTTCAACACCAAGGTCGGCGTTCCCGCCGATCTCGTGCGCAACCGTCCCGACATCCGCGTTGCCGAGCGGCAGCTGGCCGCCGCAACCGCCAGCATCGGCGTGGCCGAAGCGCAGCTCTATCCGAGCCTATCGCTCAGCGGCTCGATCAACGCCGGCCGCACCTTCGGCAATGCCGTCACGGGCAACCTGACGAGCTGGTCCTTCGGCCCGACGCTCGACGTACCGATCTTCAACGGCGGCCGCCTGCGTGCCAATGTCGAAGCGCAACGCTCCGTCGCACAGGAGCAGTATCTCGTCTGGAAGCAGACCGTCCTCAACGGCATCGAGGAAGTCGAGAACGCGATGATCGCGCTGCGCAAGAACTATGAGACGGTGTCCGCCCTGCGCCGGGTCGTTGCCTCCTCGGAACAGGCTCTCGGCCTTGCCCGCGAAAGCTATCGCGGCGGTGCAACCTCGCTGCTCGACGTGCTCGATGCGGAACGCACGCTGTCCAACAGCCGTATCCAGCTCGCAGCCGCCATCCGCAGCCTGGCCGCCAACTATGTCGCCCTCAACGTCGCCCTCGGCGGTGGCTCGGGCATCGAAGTCGCGACGAAGTAAGCGACGGCAACAAGACCAACGTGAAAACGCACCGGAGATGCTTTCTCCGGTGCGTTTTGCATTCCGGGCAGCGCTCGCCATCTTCAGGCCGGCCTCCTGTCGCCCATCACGAATGGGTAACGCAATGTTTCCTTGGCTCTCCCGGCCACGAAACGTTAGGCAGGGCTCCCGCCCGCCGAAAACACCGCATGATGTTTATAAGACAAACTGGAAAAACGACGAGGGGCGTCTATTTGCCACTTTCGCGGGTTGGCATCGCGGCGGAATACCGGCATAAATTTCCGGCGTGTCGCGCGGCGTTCGCTCGCGCCGACCCTTCATGCCACCCGGCCCCGAAGGCTTCGTCCGCCGCTGCATCGCGCAGAGGCCGGCACGAGGAAGCTGACATCGTAACGATCAAACTGGGGAAATGACCATAGAGATCGCGCAAACCCTGTTGCTGTTGCTCGTGCTCACGCCGTTCGTGGGAAGCCTCATCGCCATCAGCCTGCCGAGCGACCGAAGCACGCTGGCCGCCTGGCTTTCGGGCACGATCGCCTTCCTGTGTCTGGCGATCACCACCTCGCTCTATGTCTTCGTGATCGAAGGCAGCGTGCTGCGCACCGATATCGCCTGGATTCCGCAGTTCGGCCTGAATTTTACGCTGCGCATGGATGGCTTCTCCTGGCTATTTTCGGCCCTGATCAGCGCCATCGCGCTGCTGGTCGTGGTCTATGCGCGCTACTACATGTCGGCGGAAGATCCGGTTCCGCGCTTCTTCTCGATGTTCCTCGCCTTCATGGGCGCCATGCTCGGCCTCGTGCTCTCGGGCAATCTCATCCTCCTGTCGATCTTCTGGGAGCTGACCAGCATCATCTCCTTCCTGCTGATCGGCTACTGGTATCACAATGCCAATGCGCGAGACGGCGCACGCATGGCGCTGACCGTCACGGGCACCGGCGGGCTCTGCCTTTTCGTCGGCCTGCTGCTCGTCGGCCATGTCGTCGGCAGCTATGATCTCGACGTGGTGCTGGCCTCCGGCGATACGATCCGCGACCATCCGCTCTATGTGCCGATCCTCGTTCTGGTGCTCGTCGGTGCTTTGACCAAGAGCGCGCAGTTTCCGTTCCACTTCTGGCTGCCGCAGGCCATGGCGGCCCCCACGCCTGTCTCCGCTTTTCTCCATTCAGCCACGCTGGTCAAGGCCGGCGTCTTCCTTCTCACCCGGTTCTGGCCGGTCATGGCGGGCACCGATGCCTGGTTCTGGCTGGTCGGCCTTGCCGGCCTCTCGACGCTGCTGCTCAGTGCCTACTTCGCCATCTTCCAGCAGGACCTCAAGGGCCTGCTCGCCTACTCCACCATCAGCCATCTCGGTCTCATCACCGTTCTCCTCAGCCTCGGCAGTCCGCTGGCGGCCGTTGCCGCGATCTTCCACACCATGAACCACGCGACCTTCAAGGCATCGCTGTTCATGGCCGCGGGCATCATTGATCACGAGACCGGAACGCGCGACATGCGGCGCCTCAGCGGGCTGTTTCGATACATGCCGATAACCGCCACGCTCGCCATGGTCGCGAGCGCCTCCATGGCGGGCGTGCCGCTCCTCAACGGCTTCCTCTCCAAGGAAATGTTCTTTGCAGAAGCCATCGAGACGCACCGGGTCAACCTTCTCGACACGCTGACGCCCTATGTGGCGACGCTGGCAAGCCTCTTTGCCGTCACCTATTCGCTCCGCTTCATCTACACCGTCTTCTTCGGCCCGAAGCCGCACGACCTGCCGAGCGAGCCGCACGAGCCACCGCCCTGGATGATCGCGCCGATCGGCTTCCTCGTGCTCGCCTGCCTCGTGATCGGCATCGTGCCGAGCCTCACCATCGGACCGCTGCTGCACACGGCCGTGGTTTCCGTGCTGCGCGACGCAACGCCGGTCTACAGCCTTGCCGTCTGGCACGGGTGGAACCTGCCCTTTTTCATGAGCCTCTTCGCGCTCGTGGCCGGCATCCTGCTCTATGTCGTCATGCGGCCCTACCTTGCCACCAGCGTCGAGGGCCCGCCCTATTTCCGCAGGCTGCAGGGCCAGCGCATCTTCGAGCGCATCCTCGTCACCATCTCCTGGAAATGGGCACGCATGGTGGAAATGAAGGCCGGCACGCGGCGTCTCCAGCCGCAGATGCGCATCCTTATCTTCGCAGCCATCGTCGCAACGGCCGCACCCCTTCTGTGGGGTCGCTTCCAGCCCACCGACTTCGCTTTCCGCGGCATAGATCCGGTCTTCGCGATTCTTTGGCTGATCGGCATGGGCTGCGCCGTCGGCGCGGCCTACCAGGCGAAGTTCCACCGTCTCGCGGCCCTCGTTCTTCTCGGCGGCGCGGGCCTCGTCACCTGCATCACCTTCGTCTGGCTGTCGGCACCAGATTTGGCCGTCACCCAGCTTCTGGTCGAAATCGTCACGACGGTTCTCATTCTCCTCGGCCTGCGCTGGCTTCCCAAGCGCTTCGAGAAGGGCGACGCCGCCGCCATGTCCGTCGGCGTGCGCATGCGCCGCCTTCGCGATCTCGTGGTCGCGGTCACCGCCGGGGTCGGACTGATGCTGATCTCCTACACGGTTATGACGCGGCCGATGCCGGAGACGATCTCCAGCTACTTCCTGGAACGTGCCTATTCCGAAGGCGGCGGTACCAATGTGGTCAACGTGATCCTCGTCGACTTCCGCGGGTTCGATACGTTCGGTGAAATCGCGGTTCTCGCCATCGTCGCGCTCACCGTGTTCTCGCTGCTGCTGCGCTTCCGACCGGCCGCCGAAAGCCTCGAGCGTCCGGAACAGCAGCGTGTCCAGAATGCGTTCGATGCGCGTCATCCCGAGCGCGAAACAGGCGAGAGCGTGGCCGAATATCTGCACATCCCCTCGGTCATCATGCGCTGGCTCTTCCCCGTCATCGGCATGTTCGCGGCCTTCCTGTTCTTCCGCGGTCACGACCTGCCGGGCGGCGGCTTTGCGGCGGGCATCGCACTCTCCATTGGCTTCATCCTGCAGTATATGAGCAGCGGCACGCGCTGGGTGGAGGAGCGGCTGCGCATCCATCCGCTACGCTGGATCAGCGTCGGCCTTCTGGTTTCCACCGCCACGGGGCTCGGATCCTGGATGTTCGGCTATCCCTTCCTCACCACGCATTCGCGCTATGCGGACCTGCCGCTGATCGGCGAGATGCCACTCGCAAGCGCCATCCTGTTCGATCTCGGCGTCTTCTCGCTCGTGACCGGCGCCACCGTGCTGATCCTCATCGCGCTCGCCCACCAGTCCGTCCGCTCGCCGCGCGCGCATATGCGCAGCGTCAAACTGTCCGGAAAGGAGAGGAGCTGATGGAACTCGTTTTGTCCGCCGGCATCGGCGTCTTCGCGGGCTCGGGCATCTGGCTCCTCTTCCGTCCGCGAACCTATCAGGTCGTCGTCGGGCTGGCGCTGCTGTCCTATGCGGTCAACCTCTTCATCTTCGGCATGGGGCGCCTGCGGCTCAACGCGCCGCCGGTGCTCGAAAAAGGCGTCGCCGGCGGTTTCCTCACCCATACCGATCCGCTGCCGCAGGCGCTGGTGCTCACCGCCATCGTCATCGGCTTTGCCATGACGGCGCTCTTCCTCGTGGTCCTGCTCGCCTCGCGCGGCTTTACCGGCAACGACCATGTGGACGGGAGGGAAGAGCGATGAACTGGCTCGGACACCTGATCATCCTGCCGATCCTCCTGCCCTTCGTCACCGCTGCGGCTCTGATCCCGATCGACGAGCGCCGGCGAATATTGAAAGGTAGCTTGAGCTTCGGTGCGACGCTCGTGTTGCTGCTCACCGGCACGGCCCTGATGATCGCCTCCGCCACGGCGCAGGACAACGGCTCGCTCGTCTATCAGCTCGGCAACTGGGCTGCTCCCTACGGCATCGTCCTCGTCGTCGATCGCCTTTCGGCGATGATGATCACGCTGACGACGCTGATGGCGCTCTGCGCCCAGATGTTCTCCATGGCCCGCTGGCACAAGGCCGGCCCCCACTTCCACACGCTGTTCCAGTTCATGCTGGTCGGGGTCAACGGCGCGTTTCTCACGGGCGACCTGTTCAACCTGTTCGTCTTTTTCGAGATCATGCTGGCCGCGTCCTATGGACTCATGCTGCACGGATCCGGCCCCGTGCGCGTCAAAGCGGGCCTGCATTACATCGCCATCAATCTCGCCGCGTCGTCGCTGTTCCTCATCGGCGTCAGCCTGATCTACGGGGCATCCGGCACACTCAACATGGCCGATCTCGCTCTGCGGATTCCGGATCTGAGTGCCGAGAACCGCATGCTGCTGGAGGCCGGCGCTGCCGTTCTCGGCGTCGCATTTCTCGTGAAAGCGGGTATGTGGCCGCTCGGCTTCTGGCTGCCGCAGGCCTATTCGGCGGCAACGCCACCCGTCGCGGCGATGTTCGCCATCCTCACCAAGGTCGGCGTTTATATCCTGCTTCGCCTGTCGCTCCTTCTCTTCGGCAATGAGGCCGGCACGTCCGCGGGCTTCGGACAGGGCGTCCTCCTCTATGGCGGCCTGCTCACCGTCACCTTCGGCACGATCGGCGTCATGGCGTCGCAGGCGATGGGCCGGCTTGCGAGCTACTACGTGCTGATCTCGTCCGGATCGCTGATGGCCGCTATCGGCCTCGGCATCACCGGCGTCATTCCCGGCACACTGTTCTACCTGATCTCGTCCACGCTCGGCATCTGCGCCTTCTTCCTGCTCATCGACCTCGTGGAGCGCGCCAGAGACGCGGGGGCCGACGTTCTCGCGGTCACGATGGAGGCCTATGGCGACGGCGATGACGACGAGGCCGAGAAGGAAGTCGGCGCAGCGGTGCCCGGCACCATGGCGGTGCTCGGCATCTGCTTCGTCGCCTGCACCATGCTGATGGCGGGCCTGCCGCCCCTGTCGGGCTTCGTCGCCAAGTTCGCGATCCTTCACGGACTGTTTGCGAGCCTCGGCGAAAACGCCCCCATCACGGCGGCGCAGTGGACCTTCGTGGCACTGCTCATCCTCTCGGGCCTTGCAGCGCTGATCGCGCTCAACCGGGTCGGCATCCGCACCTTCTGGAATTCGATCGAGGGCACCGTGCCCCGCGTCCGGCTGATCGAGATCACGCCCGTGCTCGTGCTGCTCGCCGCCTGCGGTTTCCTCACGCTTCAGTCCGGCCACGCGCTGCGCTATCTTCAGGATACGGCAACGGTCCTGTCGCAGCCGCAGATCTACATCGGCAGCGTGCGCGATGCCGTGCCGGTCGTTTCCCACGGGGGGTCGTGATGCGCTACTGGTTCCCCTATCCGCTTCTGTCGCTCCTGCTTCTCGGCTTCTGGCTGCTCGTCAACCAGTCGGTGTCCCCGGGACAGATCGTGCTGGGCACCATCCTGTCCGTGTCCCTTTCCTGGGCCATGGTCAATCTGGAGCCGAGCAAATCGCGCCTGCGCCGGCCGGGCGCCGCGCTCCGTCTGGCAGGCACCGTGATCAAGGATATCGCGCAATCCAACGTCGCCGTTCTCGGCGCCGTCCTGTCGCGTCGCAAGCCGCCCGTCCAGTCGGCCTTCGTGATGCTGGAACTGACGCTGAAGGACGACAACGCCCTCGCGCTGCTCGCATGCATCCTCACGACCACGCCCGGCACCGCCTGGCTCGAATATGACCGCCAGACCCGCATGCTCCTCATTCACGTGCTCGACACGGCCGACGGCAAGGACTGGCAGTCCATCGTCACCAACCGTTACGAGCGGCTTCTCAAGGAGATCTTCGAATGACCGAACTTCTCATCATCTGGTCGGTACTGATCTCGCAGATCATGATCGGCCTTGCCATGATCTGCGCGCTCTACCGCGTCGCCAAGGGGCCACGAGCGCAGGATCGCATTCTCGGGCTCGATACGGTCTACATCACCGGCATGCTGCTGCTTCTGACGTTCGGCATCCGCACGGCCAACGTGCTCTATTTCGAAGCCGCTCTGACGATCGCCATGCTAGGCTTCGTTTCGACGATCGCCTTTGCCAAGTTCCTGATGCGCGGCGAGGTGATCGAATGACATTTCTGGTCGATCTGCCGGTCTGGGCCGCCATCCCCGTCTGCCTGCTCCTGCTGTCGGGCGCCGCCATCACGCTGGCCGGCGCCATCGGGCTCGTCCGCTTCCCGAGCTTCTACGAGCGCCTGCACGCGCCGACGCTCTGCACCAGCGGCGGTGTCCTGCTGATCGCCATGTCCTCGATGCTCGCCTTCGCCGTGCTCCAGAACCGCTGGATCGTGCATGAAGTCCTCATCGTGATCTTCATGATCGTCACGACGCCGGTCACGCTCATGCTGCTCGGCCAGTCCGCGCTCTATCGCGACCGTGCGGAAAAGAGCGCGGAAGTCCCGCGCAAGACGGAAACGGCCAAGGCCGATCCGGGCATCGACATCTAAAGCCCGTCGCGCCCGCGGAACCGCCGCTGGTAACCCGCATCGTAAAGCGCACTCTCGCGGAACCCGTCGGCCGTGAGCGTCCGCCCGACGAAGATCAGCGCCGTCCGCTCGATCGGGTTTTCCGCTACACGCGCCTCGATATCCTCCAGCGTACCGCGCACCACCCGCTCGTCCGGCCACGACGCCTTGACGACGATGGCCACCGGGCAGTCGGCGCCATAGAGCGGGGTGAGCTCGGCGACGATCTGCGGCAGCGCGTGAATGGCAAGGTGAATGGCGAGCGTCGCACCCGTCGCGCCGAAATTGGCCAGCGTCTCCGCATTCGGCATGGGCGAGGCACGACCGGAAACCCGCGTGAGCACGAGGCTCTGCGCCAGCGCCGGCAAGGTCAGTTCACGCCCAAGTGCCGCCGCCGCCGCCGCAAAAGCCGGCACCCCGGGCGTCATCGTATAGGCGATACCATGTGCCTCCAGCCGCCGCACCTGCTCGGCCACCGCACTCCAGACGGAGAGATCGCCGGAATGCAGCCGCGCCACATCCTCGCCACCAGCCTCCGCCCGCACATATTCCGCCTCGATCTCGTCCAGCGATAAAGGCGCCGTATCCACGATCCGGGCGCCCGGCGGGCAATAACCGAGCAGGTCGCGCGATACGATGGAGCCGGCAAACAGGCAGACAGGCGAGGCCGCGATCAGATCGCGCCCGCGCACGGTGATGAGATCGGCAGCACCCGGACCGGCACCGATAAAATGAACGGTCATGCCGGCTCTCCCTGCGTGCTGCCATGTGCGTCTTCGCCGGTGTCGTCTTGCAGCGACTTGGCCCAAGCCCACTGCGTTACCGGCATAGCCGGGCGCCAGCCCGTCATCGTGCCCACAGGTGACGCACGCGCAATGTCGATCCGGGTCAGGCTACCGCCATGGGTCGCGTGAGCGGCGAGCAGCACCGCTTCCATCTCCGTCGTCACCGCATTCGCGACCAGCCGTCCGCCGGGCCGCAGGGCGGCGAGCGCCGCATCCATGACACCCGGTTCGCTGCCACCACCGCCGACGAAGATTGCATCGGGTCGGTACAACTCGGCGAGGCCCGCCAGCGACTGCGGCGCTGAGCCCTCGACAACGCGCAGGTCCGGCACGCCGAAGGCACGCGCATTGCGGCCGATTCGTGCCGCCCGCTCCGGATGCGCCTCGATGGCGACGGCGCGCAGCGATGGATCGGCCAGCATCCACTCGATCGCGATGGACCCGGCACCCGCGCCGATATCCCAAAGCCATTCGCTACGCCGTGGAGACAACGCCGAGAGCGTCAGCGCCCGAACCTCCCGCTTGGTGATCTGCCCGTCATGCTCGAACAGATCATCGGCAAGCCCCGGCGACAGGCCAAGAACCCGCGCATTCGCCCCAGCGACCACCTCGATGGCGCAGACATTGAGGGAATGGCAATCCACAAGATCGAACCCGCCCGCCGTATGAAGGCTCACCCGCTCCTGCGGCCCACCCATCGCTTCGAGCACGGTGAAAGTGGAGGCGCCAAAGCCGGTGTCGCACATGAGTTCGGCAACGGCCGCCGGCCCGTCCCCGTCGGATGTCAGCGCAAGAATTCGCGTTCCCCTGTGCAGATGCGGGCGGATCAAATCGAGCGGCCGGCCGTGCAGCGACAGGCAGACGACATCCTGCAGCGCCCAACCGAGCCGCGCTGCCGCAAGACTGAAGGCCGAGGGCGCAGGCAGGACGCGCATCTGCGCCGGATAGATGCGGCGCGACAGGGTGACGCCCACGCCGAAGAAGAAGGGATCGCCCGAGGCGAGCACGACGACCGGCATGCCGGCCATCGCCACCACGACATCGATGGCGGTCTCGAACGGGCTCGACCAAGGGCAGCTTTCCCCGCTGATGAGCGGCGCGGCCAGAGCCAGATGCCGCGTGCCGCCGAAGACGAGACGCGCCGCGGAGATCGCCTGCTTGGCCTCCTCGCCGAGACCCGCTAGACCGTCTTCTCCAAGGCCGACGATCGTCAGCCAGGGTTCCGTCGTCAGGGAAGCGTTTTCGCCGTCACGCATGAGCCATCATATCCTTATTCTCGGCGGCACCACGGAAGCCCGCGCGCTGGCCGGTGCCTTGGCCACGACTGCGCACGACGTGGTGCTCTCCCTTGCCGGCCGAACGAGCGCGCCGATGGCGCAGCCTGTCCCTACCCGCATCGGCGGCTTCGGCGGCGCCGAGGGCCTCGCGCGGACGCTGACAACCGAAGGCTTCGATCTTCTCATCGACGCGACGCATCCCTTTGCGACCCGTATTTCGAACAATGCCGCGAGGGCTGCCCTCGAAACCGGCATCCCCGCCTTCGCCCTTCGCCGTCCGCCCTGGGAGCGCCAGCCGGGCGACCTCTGGACCTGTGTCGAGAGTATAAATGCCGCCGTCACAGCGCTGGGCAAAACGCCGCGGCGCGTGCTCCTTGCGATCGGCCGACAGGAGGCAGCACTGTTTGAAGCCGCGCCGCAGCATGCCTATCTCGTGCGCAGCGTCGATCCCGTCGATCCGACCCTCACCCTGCCGGATGTCCGTTACATCCTCGCGACAGGGCCGTTCGGTGAAACCGAAGAACATGCCTTGCTCGTGGAGCACGGCATCGACTGCATCGTCGCCAAAAACAGCGGCGGCAGTGCCACCTATGGCAAGATCGCAGCGGCCAGAGCGCTGAAGGTACCCATTATCCTCGTCGAACGCTCGAGCGAGGCTGTGCTGCCCACGGTCGGCACGGTGGAGGAGGCGCTCGCCCGCATCGATCACGTGCTCGCTCCGGGCAGGAAACGCGGCGTATAGACAAGATCGCCACGGCCGGGCCGGGCGATAACGCGTGTTTCCGGCGAGCCGATGATGACGCAGGTTGCCATGTCGGCAACCGTCGCATCCGCCTCGGCGAGCGGCATGACGCGCATCCGCTCGTCCGGCCGGCCGGCGGCGCGGCCGAAGATCACGGGCGTTTGGGCCGGCAGGATCGGCCGCAACACGTCGAAGGCAGCGCCGAGTTGCCACGGCCGCGCCTTGCTGATGGGATTGTAGAGCGCGATGACGAGCCCGGCCTCTGCTACCAGCGCCAGCCGCCGGGTGATGATCTCCCACGGCTTCAGATTGTCCGAGAGCGAAATGGCGCAGAAGTCGTGCCCGAGCGGGGCGCCGATCCGGGCCGCAACCGCCAGCATGGCCGTCACGCCGGGCGTCACGCGAAAGTCGATCTCGCGCCAGATGGCTGGCCCATGGTCGATCGCCTCGCAGACGGCAGCGGCCATCGCGAATACGCCCGGATCTCCGCCGGAGACGACGCAGACGTCGGCACCCCCTGTAGCCTGCATGAGCGCCGCTTTGGCGCGATCCAGTTCTTCGCGATTGTCCGAGGCGACGCGGACCTGATCTGGGCGCAGTGAGAGACGGTCGAGATAGGGTCCGTAGCCGAAGAAATGGCTGGCCGCTGCGATCGCCTCCAGCGCCTCCGGCGTCGTCTGACGCGGATCGCCCGGCCCCGTACCGACGATGGTCAGACAGCCGCTCATGCGGAGCCGTCCATGATGCGGCCGCTCCAGCCGGGCACGAGCACCAGCGAGAAATAGGGCGCTTCGTCGGTCAGCTTGTCGGCAAGCGGCGTCATCGCCGCATTCGCCATCGTGCCGCGCTCGACATAGACGGCGTTTTCAAGCTTGCCGGAAGCAGCAAGCGCGCGGCGGATTTTTGGCAGGTTGCGCCCCACCTTCATGATCACCGCCGCCTGCGTATCGCCGAGCCGGCGGCAGAGTTCGGCCTCGTCCATGGTGCCCGGCAGGACCGACAGCACGTCGTCGCCCTGCACGATCGGCAGGCCGGCGAGCGACCAGCAGCCGGACATTGCCGTCACCCCCGGCACGACCTCGGCGGCGTAGCGCCCTGCCAGCCGCACATGCAGGTGCATGTAGGACCCGTAAAACATCGGATCGCCTTCGCTGAGGATCGCCACCGTCCGCCCGGCATCCAGATGCGCGGCGACGCTCGCGGCAGACGCATCGTAGAAGCCGGTGATCTGGCCCTTGTAGTCGTCGTGCTCCTTGTCGATCTCGACGGTAACGGGATAATAGAGCGGCAGCTCGATGCGCCCGGGCTTCAGGATGCCCGCCATCTGCCCCGGCGCAAACAAGGCGGCAACGCCGTCCGCCTTCCCCAGGCCATCGAGAATGGTGCGCCCGTTGCCGCGCCGACCGGCCTTTGCGAAATAGGCGAGCACATCGGCCTCGGCCAGCGCCCGCACCGCCTTCAGCGTCAGCAACTCCGGATCGCCCGGCCCGGTGCCGACGCCGATCAGGCGTCCGGCCGCCACGCCCGCAAGGGCTGCGCCGCCGACACTCGTCTCCATCTCTCCGGTCATCGACACTCTCACAGGCCCGGCCTCGCCAGCGCGTTGATGGCAGCGGCCGTGATGGCGCTGCCGCCGAGCCGGCCGCGGACGATGGCGAAGGGCACGCCATAGGACTGTTCGGCAAGGGCATCCTTGGATTCCGCCGCGCCGACGAAGCCGACCGGCATGCCGAGGATCGCCGCCGGCTTCGGCGCGCCGTCGCGCAGCATTTCCAGGAGATGGAAGAGCGCGGTCGGCGCATTGCCGATGGCAACCACCGCGCCGCCCATCCGCTCACCCCAGAGCCGCAGCGCAGCGGCCGACCGCGTATTGCCGATCTCGCGGGCAAGCCCCGGCGTTTCCGGTTCGCGCAGGGTACAGATCACGTCGTTTCCGGCCGTCAGCCGCGCGCGCGTCACCCCGTTCACCACCATGAAGGCATCGCAGAGGATCGGGGCGCCGGCGGCCAGCGCCGTGCGCGCCGCCGTGACGAAGCCCGGCGAGAAGACGAAGTCGCGGGCCGCTTCCACCAGCCCGCAGGCGTGCACCATGCGCACGGCAACGTCGGCCTCCTCCGGCGAGAACCGCGACAGGTCGGTTTCCGCCCGGATGATGGCGAAGGAGCGTTCGTAGATGGCGTCGCCATCGCGGATGTAGTCATAAGCCGGCATGGTCAATCCCGTTGAAGCGAGCCCCTGAGAAGGCGGCGGCGATCCGCGCCGGCCCCAGCCGTTTCAGGCAGGCGGCAGCCGATTCGCCCTTCTCTATCGTCTCGGCAACCCATTGGCCAAGCGCCGTGATGGCGCAAGCGCCGTCTTCCAGCCGCTTTGTCGCAACCGGACTGTCACCGGCGCGCCCACCCACGACGATGCCGAGCCCCGGCTGGCCGTCACAGAACGCCGCAACCAGCGTGAGATCCGCAGCACGCGGCCGGGCGCAACCCTTGGCACATCCGGACACATGCAGGTCGAGCGAGCCGTCCATCAGCGCCGGAGCGCGCGCAATCAGGTGCCCTGCAACCGCGTGCGTGTCGATACGCGCCGAGGCACAGCCACGTTGACCGGCGCAGGCATCGATTCGCAGGGCAGGATCGCCGGCGTCCACGACGAAGCCGAGCGCCTTGGCGAGGAGAGCGAGTGCCGACATTTCACAGCCGGCAGGACCGACGAGGAGAAGCGCTCTGCCGGGCGCGAGCCGCACCTCGGACAGGCCCCCGGCCATGGCGGCAAGGACCAGCTGTCGAACGGCCTGCGCTTCCATTTGTCCGAACGCCGGCGCCACCCCCAGCACGACATGCGCGCCGAGATCAAATCTGCCAACCGGCGACATGGCGATGTCCCGTTTTACGAGCGACGAAGAACTGGACGGCAGCCGATCCGCCGGAAGATCGCGCGCCCGCGCGGCAGGCCCGCAGGCCGCGATGTGCTCAACGACGGACATCGCCGCTTCGATCATCTCGTCTGCCGTGCCCACAAGACCCGTCTGCCGCCCTGCAACGAGCAGACGCCAGCGCGACGAGGCGCCGGCGGCTTCCGCCACAAGCTTGATATCGGCCGCGACACCATCGAGATGCAGCCTCCCCCCGCCATCCACAATGATGGCCAGCTTCGGCGCAAGATGAAGGCCGCTGTCGCCGATCCGGTCCGCAAGCTTTCGGGCGAGCGGGCGCGGGTCGGTCCCTTCGGACGGGTCGAGCCCTGCAAGAGGCGGCATTTCCACGGCAATGCCCTCGCACGGCATGATGCCTGCACCGGCAATAGCGGCCGACAAGGGCGCGACGCTCTCCGCCCGCAGACCCCGGATCTGCAGGTTGCCTCGCGCGGTAATATCCAGCCTGCCCGAGCCGAACGCGTCCGCCGCATCCAGAAGAGCCAGAAACGCCTCTGCCGTGAAGAAACCGGAGGCCGGCCGCAGCCGCGCAAGCAGTCCGTCGCCGGTCTGCATCGGGGCTGCCAGCGTCGGGCAGGCACCGCGACGCAGCGCCGATGGTGATCCCGTCGTCGTCCTATCCCTGCGCATTGCCGTCCCGGCCATCATCATGTCGGTGCCCTTCGATCAGCCGTCATACAGCATGCGGCAAGGGCCACGCAAATCCCGGCTCACATCCCCCGGGTCACAGGCACGTCGTCTATGCAGCCGACGACGACGCCGGCGTGCGCAGGAGATAAATGTCCATGATCCAGCCATGACGCGCCCGTGCCGCGGCGCGCGCCGCAACGATCGCCTCGCGCACCGCGCCGAGCCGTCCGGCAATCGTGATCTCCTGCGGCAGGCCAAGATAGGCGCCCCAGAAGATTTCGGTCTCGAGATCCTCGACCGCCAGAAACGCCTCCTCGCCGTCGAGCATCACCACGACCGCCTGCGCCGTCTGCGGGAAAATCTCGGAGAGCCGACGACCGGGGGTAATGGTCACCGGCTGCCCGATGCCATTGATGGGAATGCGATGGCGGGCCGCCAGCAGCTGCATGCTGGTGATGCCCGGCAGCACGGAAACCTCGAACGCAACGCGCCCACCCTCGCGCACACGCTCCAGAATGCGGATCGTGCTGTCGTAGAGCATGGGATCACCCCAGACGAGGAAGGCCCCCGCTTCCCCTTCTGCCAGATGGTCGAGAAACAACCGCTCGTGGATATCGGCGATCTCGGCATGCCAGAGATCGACGCCCTGCCGATAGCCGACGCCATCCGTGTGCCGCCGCGGCACGGCAAAATCGACCAGCCTTGCGCCCGCCGCTCCATGCCGGGCGATCATGCTGCGGCGGACATCGGCAAGCTCGGCTTTGTCCTCGCCTTTCGTCGGCACGAAGATCACGTCCGCGGCGCCGATCGCCCGGATGGCCTCGAGCGTCAGGTGGTCGGGATGTCCCGTACCGATTCCGATCACCAGAATCCGTCGCATGGCTTCTCCTTCAAGGCACGATCACGCAGAGCATTCGCCGCGCCGCAGGGCCTGCGGCATTCTGCCCGTGCCTATAGCCCGTGGAACCGAGAAACGGGTAATGCTAAAATAAAATCGAAAATACGCGTTCGGTGATAAAAAATTGACATCATGTTCTCTAATGTGCCCGCATCTACAAGGGCAAGAGCGACCGCAGAGGGTGGCTTCACGTTCGGGATGGCAGGCCGCTGCCGGGCACTCGGGGTAACGATGACACAGACCAGACATTCAGGCGCCGAGCCGGCGCAGGCTTTGCGGGATTGCAAAGGCGCCTTCATCGGCGTCGGCGTCGCCAGCGCGCTCGTCAACGTGCTGTACCTCACCGGCTCGTTCTTCATGCTCGAGGTCTACGACCGCGTCCTGCCGAGCCGCAGCATCCCGACGCTCGTCGCGCTCTGCATTCTCGCGCTCATGCTCTACGCCTTCCAGGGCGCATTCGAGTGGATCCGCGGCCGCATGCTCGTGCGTATCGCCGGTGCGCTGGACGAGGCGATGACCGGGCGGATCTACCGCACCGTCGTCCGCCAGCCGTTGAAGATGCGCACGGCCGGCGATGGCCTGCAGCCGCTGCGCGATTTCGATCAGGTGCGCGCCTTCCTCTCGGGCGCAGGACCCGCCGCCTTCTTCGACCTGCCCTGGCTGCCCTTCTACATCGGTATCTGCTTCCTGTTCCATCCGGTCATCGGCATGGTCTCGGTCGTCGGCTCCTTGATCCTCATCGCCCTCACCTTCCTGACCAACCGGGGAACGCAGGGCCCGTCCAAGAAGGCGTCGGAAACCGGAAACCTGCGCAATGCCTTCGCTCAGGCATCCCAGCGCAATGCCGAGGTCATGCAGTCCATGGGCATGCTTGGCCGCATGTCCACTCTCTGGGGCGAGCGCAACGATGCCTACCGGCACCACAACCTCGTCAATTCCGACGTCTCGAACGGCTACGGCGCCCTGTCGAAGGTGTCCCGCATGATCCTCCAGTCGGCGGTTCTGGCCACCGGCGCGGTGCTCGTCATCGAGGGCCTCGCCTCGCCCGGCATCATCATTGCGGGCTCCATCCTTACCGCCCGGGCGCTGGCGCCGGTGGAACTGGCGATCGGCAACTGGCGCTCCTTCGTGGCGGCACGACAGAGCTGGAAGCGTCTCGGCGAACTCCTCACCGCCCTTCCCGAACGCGATGCACCGCTGGAACTGCCGGTGCCGCGCGAAAAGCTGACCGCAGAGGGCATTGCCGGCGGACCGCCCGGCGTTCAGCGCCTGACCTTTGCGGATGTCACCTTCACCCTGAAAAGCGGCAGCGCACTCGGCATCATCGGGCCGAGCGCCTCCGGCAAGTCCTCGCTCGCCCGCGCGCTGATCGGCATCTGGCCGACCCTGCGCGGCGCGGTGCGCCTGGATGGCGCAGCGCTCGACCAGTGGGACAGCGATCGCCTGGGCAAGCATATCGGCTATTTGCCCCAGGACGTCGAACTGTTCTCCGGCACGGTGGCGCAGAACATCGCGCGTTTCGAGGAAGACGCCGCACCCGGCGCGATCGTCGAGGCCGCCAAGGCCGCGCGCGTCAACGACCTCATCCTCAAACTGCCAAACGGCTATGAAACCGAGATCGGCGATGGCGGCTCGTCCCTGTCGGCCGGCCAGCGCCAGCGCGTCGCCCTTGCCCGCGCGCTGTATGGCGAGCCCTTCCTCGTCGTTCTCGACGAGCCGAATTCCAACCTCGACGCCGAAGGCGAGCAGGCGCTGAGCGAGGCGATCCTCGGCGTGCGTGCCCGCGGCGGCATCGTCATCGTCGTCGCCCACCGCCCGAGCGCGCTTGCCAGCGTCGATCTGGTGCTGATGATGAACGAGGGCCGCATGCAGGCGTTCGGGCCGAAGGACGAGGTTCTGGCGCAGATCCTGCGCCGGGAGCCACCGCGCCCCGCAGCCGGACAACCGTTCCAGCCGAATTTCCAGACACAGCTGCAGGCGCAGCCGCCCGCGCTGAAAGCCGTGGGCAATGGACAGGAAACTGCATCATGAGCACAAGCGAATCGTCCGCCGCGCTTCCCCCGGCACAGTCGCGCCGCTCCCTCTCCCGCCACATCACGGCCGTCGGCGTCATGGCGGTGGTGCTCGTCGGCGGCATCGGCGGATGGGCCGGAACGACGGAGCTTTCGAGCGCCATCGTCGCCTCCGGCACTGTCGTCGTCGAGAACAACGTCAAGAAGATCCAGCACCTGACCGGCGGCATCGTCGGCGAACTGAACGTGCGCGAGGGTGAAACCGTCGAGGCCGGGCAGGTGCTCGTGCGGCTGGATGGCACCACCGTGCGCGCCAACCTGTCGATCGTCCAGAACACGCTGGCCCAGCTCTATGCCCGCCGCGCCCGGATCCTCGCCGAGCAGGCGGGAGAAAAGACCTTCACCGTGCCGAAGATCACGCAGGTCGTGCCGACGGACATGGTGTCCACCGGCTTCGAGGACAGCGAACGACGCCTCTTCGACAGCCGCCGGAGCGCGCTGGTCGGCATGAAGAACCAGCTCGCCTCGCGCAAGGCTCAGTTGAAGGACGAGATCGAGGGGCAGACGGTTCAGCTCAACGCCATCGCCGACAGCCTGACGCTGATCAGCCAAGAGCTCGAAGGCGTCGACAAGCTCTATGCCCAGGGCCTCGTCTCCATGCAGCGCGTCACCGCCCTCAAGCGCGACCGCGCCCAGCTCGAAGGCGACCGCGGCGCCCGCATCGCCGCCCGCGCGCAGGCCGCCGGCAAATCGAGCGAGATCGACCTGCAGATCCTGCAGCTGGACGAAGATCGCCGGACGGAGAACGCCAAGGACCTGACCGATGTCGAAGCGCGGATCGCGGAATATGAGGATCGTGGCGTGGCCGCGCTGGACCAGCTGAAGCGGCTGGACATCCGCTCACCGTTATCGGGTCGCGTCTCCCAGCTTGCCATCCACACGGTCGATGGCGTCGTCAATGCCGGCGAGGTCCTGATGCTCGTCGTTCCCGCCGCGGACACGCTGACGGTCGAAGCCCGGATCGCCACCAGCGATATCGACCAGATCACGCTCGGCCAGCCGGTCGAGATCCGCTTCAGCGCCTTCAACCAGCGCACGACACCCGTGGTCGAAGGCGAGGTCGCCAATATCGCCCCGGACCAGGTAACCGACCAGCGCACGGGCGCAAGCTACTACCCCTTGCGCATCCGCCCGAAGCCGGAGAGCCTTAGCGCCCTCAAGGGCCTCACGCTCTATCCGGGCATGCCGGCGGAAACCTATATCAAGATCGCCGACCGCACCGTCATTTCCTATCTCGCAAAACCGCTGACCGAACAGATGCAGCGCACCTTCCGGGAAGACTGACGGGACGAACAGGCGCTCCCGGCTCGGGGGCGCCGTTTCCTGCAGCACCTTAACGTCGCTCTACCACTCTATACCGGTTGGATAATTCCTCCTGAAACCGATACCGGTCCCGGGAATTATGCAGTAGAGACAAGCGTGCCCGACCAGGGCATGTCCCAAAAGACCTGAGCGCGTCCAACACGGTCGTCGAGGCGAGCACGGCAAGACGACTGATGACATCCAAGCGCAAAGGCTATCTCTTCGTCTTCGTCGCGATCCTGATCTTCACGTTGCAGGATGCGACATCCAAGCACATGGGCGGGCTCTATCCCCCGGTTTTCATCACGATGATCCGCTACTGGGCGTTTGCGGCCTTCGTTCTCATCCTGGCGGCACGGTCGAGCGGCGGGCTGAAGGCGGCGGTGACCACGAAGCACCCCGTCCTGCAGATCGTGCGCGGGCTGCTGCTGGTGAGCCAGATCGTGCTGGTCATCGCCTCTTTCGCCAGCGTCGGGCTCGCCCATTCGCAGGCGATCTTCTCCGTCGGGCCGATCTTCGTCGCCCTTCTCTCGATCGTCATTCTCGGCGAGCGCGTCGGCTGGCGGCGCTGGACGGCGATCTTCGTCGGCCTCATCGGCGTCATCGTCATCCTGGACCCGACCGGCGACGAATCCGCCTCCCTGCTCGTCGTTCCCGTCTCCTCCGCGCTGATCTTCGCCTTCTACGTCGTCACCACCCGCCTCGTCAGCCGCGAGGATACGGCCATGACGAGCTTCTTCTACACCGGCGCTGCCGGCGCCGTGGCGATCACGCTGATCGGGCCGTTCTACTGGACATGGTTCGCCCCGGTCGATTGGCTGTGGATGGGGCTCCTCTGCATCACAGGCACATCGAGCCACTTCTTCCTGATCAAGGCCTATGAATATCTCGACGCGTCGGAAGTGCAGCCGCTGACCTACCTGCAGCTGGTCTTTGCCAGCATCATCGGCGTTTCCGTCTTCGGCGAGGTGCTCAGCGTCAACATGATCGTCGGTGCCGTCATCGTCGTCGCCGCCGGCATCTTCACCGTCTGGCGCGAAAGCGTCGTCGCCCGCCGGGCCGGCGCCGCGGGCACACACCCGCGGGCATAATACCGGCATTCAGAGCGGCGGCAGCGCCCAGTCGATCGGCGGGCGGCCATTGGCCTCGAGAAACGCGTTCGCCTTGGAGAACGGCGCCGTGCCGAAGAAGCCGTTATGCGCCGACAGCGGTGACGGATGCGCCGAGCGCAGCACCAGATGCCGGCTCTGGTCAACGAACGCGGCCTTCTTCTGTGCATAGGAGCCCCAGAGGATGAACACCACCGGCCGAGGCTGATCGTTGACCGCCCGGATGATGGCGTCGGTGAACGTCTCCCATCCCCGCTTCTGGTGAGATGCAGCCAGAGCCCGCTCCACCGTCAGCACGCTGTTGAGAAGCAACACCCCCTGCTCCGCCCAATGCTCGAGAAAACCATGGCGCGCCGGCGGTATGCCGAGATCGTTCTGAAGTTCCTTGTAGATATTGACGAGCGACGGCGGAATGCGCACGCCGGGCCGTACGCTGAAGGACAGCCCATGTGCCTGCCCCTCGCCGTGATAGGGGTCCTGCCCGAGGATGACGACACTGACTTTTTCGAGCGGCGTCAGGTCCAAGGCCCGGAAATACTCCGACCCCTTGGGGAAGATCTGTTTCCCCGCCTGCTTCTCCGCCTGAAGGAAGCCTTTGAGCGTGCCCATGTAGGCGCTGTCGAATTCTTTCGAAAGCGCTTGTTTCCAGCTTTCCTCCAGCCTCACCGTCCCGTCCATCCTGCCGTCTCCTGCTTGTTGCCGGTCGTCCCACGAGCGGGAAACGATAGATCATCGCGCCGGCATCGCAAGAGCACCACTGCAATGTATTTCCACAAACATATCGCTGGCCAACCGCCTCGCGCACGTTATATTCCTCAAGATATTTCGATCTCTGGAGATGCTATAATGCTGACAATGCAAGGACTGAAGACGAACGTACGGGCCGTGTTGACGGTTCTCATTGTCGCCGCAGCGTCGCTGGCGACGCCGGCCATGGCCGCGGAGAAAGTGACGGTCTTTGCCGCCGCGAGCCTCAAGAACGCGCTCGATGCTGTGAACGACGCCTGGCAGCAGCAGAGCGGACATGCGGTGACGGCCTCCTATGCCGCAAGCTCGGCGCTGGCCAAGCAGATCGAAGCGGGTGCACCGGCCGATATCTTCATTTCCGCCGATCTCGCCTGGATGGACTACGTCGCAGGCAAGAAGCTGATCCGCGAGGACAGCCGCTCGACGCTTCTCGGCAATCGTCTCGTCCTCGTCGCGCCGGCAGCAGACGCCAAGCCGGTGGAGATCGGCCAGGGGTTCGACCTGAAGGCGCGGCTTGCCGGCGGCAAGCTCGCCATGGGCGCCGTGGAGACGGTGCCGGCCGGCAAGTACGGCAAGGCGGCGCTTGAGAAGCTTGGTGTCTGGCCATCGGTCGAGAAGGATGTCGCAGGTGCCGAGAACGTTCGCGCCGCCCTCCTCCTTGTCTCCAAGGGCGAGGCACCCCTCGGCATCGTCTACGAAACGGACGCTGCCGCCGACCCCTCGGTCAAGATCGTCGGCACCTTCCCCGAGAGCTCTCACCCGCCGATCGTCTATCCGATCGCGATCCTCTCGGAGAGCACCCATCCAGACGCGGCCGCTTATCTCGATTTCGTCCGCTCACCGGCCGCAAAGCCGCTTTTCGAGGCACAGGGCTTTACCGTCCTCGCCAAATAGGAAAAGGCTTCCATCCGGCCTTTAAACCGGGCCCGGCGGCGTGGAGGACATTGCGACTTTGGACTGGCTTGCGCTCAGCGATGCGGAATGGACGGCGATCCGGCTGAGCCTGAAGGTCTCGGCCGTCGCTATGCTGGCGAGCCTGCCCTTAGCGCTTCTAGCGGCAATGGCGCTTGCCCGCGGCCGGTTCTGGGGGCGCTCCCTCTTGAACGGGATCGTCCACCTGCCGCTGATCCTGCCGCCGGTCGTTACCGGTTTCCTGCTGCTCATCCTATTCGGGCGACGCGGTCCGGTCGGTGCGTTTCTCGAAACCTATACGGGCCTCGTCTTTTCCTTTCGCTGGACGGGCGCGGCCCTTGCCTGCGCGGTCATGGGCTTCCCCCTGATGGTGCGCAGCATCCGCCTGTCGATCGAGGCCGTGGACGGGCGACTGGAGCAGGCGGCCGCCACGCTCGGCGCCTCGCCGGCCTGGGTCTTTGCCACCATCACCCTGCCGCTGATCCTGCCCGGCATCATCGCCGGCATGATCCTCTCCTTCGCCAAGGCGATGGGCGAGTTCGGCGCTACCATCACTTTTGTCTCCAACATTCCAGGCGAAACGCAGACGCTGTCGGCCGCTATCTACACTTTCACGCAGGTGCCGGGCGGCGATAGCGGCGCGCTCCGCCTGACGCTCGTCTCGGTGGTCCTCTCCATGGCGGCGCTGCTGCTGTCGGAATGGCTGGCGACCGCCGCCGCCCGCAGGGTGTCCGGCACATGACGCTCGATGTCTCCGTGCGCCACCGGCTCGACGCCTTCTCGCTCGACATCGCCTTCTCGACGGACGGCGGCATCACCGCTCTGTTCGGCCGCTCGGGCTCCGGCAAGACCTCGCTCATTCGTGTTCTGGCCGGTCTGATCCGCCCTGACGACGGCCATGTGCGGCTCGATGGCGAAACGATCCTCGACACCGCAAGCCGGACCATCACCCCGCCGCATCGCCGGCGCTTCGGGACGGTCTTTCAGGAGGGCCGCCTGTTTCCGCACCTCAGCGTGCGACAGAACCTGCTCTACGGCCGCTGGTTTTCCAAAGCCCCTGTCGGCACCGGCGACATCGAGCGCATCGTCGACCTTCTCGGTATCGCCCCGCTGCTCGCCCGCCCCACGGCCAATCTCTCCGGCGGCGAGATGCAGCGCGTGGCGATCGGCCGGGCGCTTCTGGCACGCCCACGCCTTCTCCTGATGGACGAACCGCTTGCCGCCCTCGACGACGCGCGCAAGGCCGAAATCCTGCCCTATCTCAAGCGTCTGCGCGACGAGACGGACATCCCCATCCTCTATGTCAGCCATTCCGTCGCGGAGGTGACCCAGCTCGCCGATCGCGTCCTGATGATCGAAAACGGCCGGCTGACCGCAAGCGGCACCGCGTCGGAGATGCTCAGCCTGCCCGGATCGAGCGAGGCGATCAGCCGCCGCGAGGCGGGAACCGTGATCGAGGCGACGGTTGCACCCCACCAGCCCGATCCCCGGATCGTCAAGGTCGCGGCCGGCGGCCTGACACTCTGGCTGGTCGGCACCGAGCGACAGCCCGAACAGCGTCTGCGCCTGCGCATCGCCGCCCGCGACATCATGCTCGCCACGAAGAGGCCCGAAGGCCTGAGCGCGCTGAACATCATCGAGGGGGTTATCAGCGGCATGGAGCCGTCCGGTCGGGATCAGGTCGATGTCGCGCTCGACTGTGCCGGCACTCGGCTAACGGCGCGCATCACCAGCGTCTCCGTCGATATGCTGGGCCTTGCACCCGGAATGCCGGTCCATGCCGTGATCAAGACGGTGGCGCTGGATCCCTGAAAGCATGTTGCCTGAAAGAAAGGGTGGAGCGGTTTCGGGAAAACGACATGCCTCAAGACGAGGCGCGATGCGCCTCGAGCCAGGCGACATCCTCGGCCATGGCCGCCAGCGCCTTTTCCTCCATGGCCCGGAACCGGGCGATCAGCGCTTCGCCGAACGGCGTCACCACCGCGCCGCCGCCTTGCTTGCCGCCGCGCTGCGAGGTGACCGACTCCTCCTCGAACATCGCGTTCAGGGCACTGACCAGCAGCCAGGCGCGGCGATAGCTCATGTCCATGGCACGGCCCGCAGCCGAGATCGAACCCGTCTCGCGGATATGTTCGAGAAGCGCGATCTTGCCGCGCCCCAGCCGCTCGGGCCCCGACGGGCCGGGCAGATCAAGCCGGATAACCAGCCGTGGCGGCGATGTCTGGACCATGGTGTCATCCGGATGAGCAAGCGGAGCGGGAACGGAGGTCATGTCCTCCGCGGCCCGCATGGGAGCGTGAAGCAACCGCGCCTGTCAACCCGCCACCGCGAGCGAAAAAGCCTCAGCCCATCCGCTCGGACGCGTAGGAGCCCGGGCTTGCCGGAAACACGATGGTGCGGTTGCCGTTCATGAAGACGCGGTGGTGGATATGGGCATGCACGGCGCGGGCGAGAACCTGGCTTTCCACATCGCGGCCGATGGAGACGTAATCGTCGGGCGACTGCGCATGGGTGATGCGGGCAATGTCCTGCTCGATGATCGGGCCCTCGTCGAGATCCGCGGTGACGTAGTGCGCCGTCGCGCCGATGAGCTTCACGCCGCGCTCATAGGCCTGCTTGTAGGGGTTTGCACCCTTGAAGCTCGGCAGGAAGGAGTGGTGGATATTGATGATGCGGCCCGACATCTTCTTGCAGACGGCATCCGAAAGAACCTGCATGTAGCGGGCCAGCACGATCAGCTCCGCATTCGACTGCTCGACGATCTCCATCAGCCGCGCCTCGGCCTCGAGCTTGTTCTCCTTCGTCACTTTGATGTGATGGAAGGGAATGTCGTGATTGACGACCACCTTCTGGTACTCGAAGTGGTTGGACACCACACCGACGATCTCGACCGGCAGCGCGCCGATCTTCCAACGGTAGAGAAGATCGTTGAGACAATGTCCGAAACGCGACACCATCAGCAGTACCTTCATGCGCTTTGCAGAGTCGTGGATCTGCCACGTCATGGCGAAGGTCTCGGCGATGGCCACGAACCCGTCCTGGATCGCAGCCTCGGTGACGCCTTCCTCGGAAATGAAGCTGACCCGCATGAAGAAGAGACCGGTCTGGAGATCGTCGAACTGCGAACTATCAACGATATTGCAGCCTTGCGTGGTCAGATAGCCGGAAATGGCAGCCACGATGCCGCGGGTGGATTTGCAGCTGACGGTCAGCACATAGCTCTTCATGGGGTTTGTCTCTCGCCTTCGCAGATCGCCGCGGACGCAATCGTCCGGCAGGCTGCAAGCTACCGTGCTTGCGAACCCTCCGTCCATCCGCTTCGCGACATCCGCTAGCAGGAACCGGCCATCCGGTCACTACCGCGTCGTCGCCATGGCGCTTCCAGCCAACCGGCTTTCCCCCCGGCGGCGCAGATGCATCGTCCGAATCCTGTTAACATCCCGGTTACCCTTCCGAGCACATGCCCGGATCTCTGCAGCATCCATTAGTCTTTGCCCGCTACATCTGCCCGCTGAACGACCATCCGCGTCCAGAAGCGAGGCTGTGTCCTGTTCGGTGACGGCAATGACCCGGGAAGACCCTATGTCCACGGAAAAGCCCAAACGGCAATTATCGGTGAATTTCGCCATCAACGTTGCAGGAGCCATCGCGCCGATCGTGATCGCGCTCGTGACGGTGCCCATTCTCGTGCGCCATATCGGCGACGCCCGCTACGGCGTCATGTCGATCGTCTGGGTCCTGCTCGGCTATCTCGGCTTCCTCGATCTCGGCCTGTCGCGGGCCTCGACGAATGCCCTGTCGCGCCTGCCGTTTTCCGCAAAGCAGGAACGCTCCGAAATCGTCGCGACCTCTTTCATTCTCAACATGGCACTGGCGAGCCTCGGCGCCATACTGCTCTATTTCGCGGGCAATTTCCTCCTACTCACCGTCTTCACCGTACCGCCGGAACTCGAAGCCGAAATCGCGGCCGCCCTGCCGTTCATCGCCTGTCTTTTGCCGCTCGCGCTCATTTCCGGCTTTTCCATCGGCATCCTCGAATCGCGCGAGCGCTTCCTGCTCGCCAATGCGCTGCAGATCGGCGGCATGATCGTCGGGCAGATCGTGCCCGTCCTCTGCGCCATCTTCATCTCGCCCGATCTCTCGGTCATCATTCCCGCCGCCGCCCTCTCCCGCGCGGCCTCCGTCGTCGTGGCGACGCTGATCGCGCTCTATACCGAGCAGGGCTTCCGTTTCGACCGGTTCCGGTTCGCCAAGGTCCGCTCGCTGATGAACTACGGCGGCTGGATCACGCTCTCCTCCATCGTCCTGCCGGTTCTCAACACGCTCGATCAGATCGTCATCGGCAAGACGCTCGGCGTCAGCGCCGTCACCTACTATTCCGTGCCGATGAACCTCGTGATGCGCAGCCAGGTCTTCACCAGCTCGCTCGCCCGCACGCTGTTTCCCCGGCTGTCGAGCCTGCCACGCGCGGAAGCCATCGCCATTTCCGAACGCGCGATGATGGTGAGCGGCATTCTTTATGCCGGGCTTTGCGCGGCCGGCATCCTTCTCATGCGGCCGTTCCTCGACCTGTGGATGGGACCGCCCTTCACGGCGATCGCCGGCACCGTCGCCGTCGTCCTCCTCATGGGCAGCTGGCCGAATGCCCTGACCTTCGCCCCCTACACGCTTTTGCAGGGGCAAGGCCGCCCCGACATGACGGCGAAGATCCATGTGGCGCAGATGGTGCCCTATGTCCTCCTGCTGCTGGTCCTGACGCACCAGTTCGGCATCCTCGGTGCCGCCATCGCCTTCCTCTGCCGCGGCTATCTCGATTGCAGCCTGCTCATTCTCTTCTCCCAGATGCCCCGGCGCATTTTCCGCGCACTTTTCCCCTCCGCCGTGCTGGTCGTGGCGGCCGGTGCGCTCCAGTTTTTCCTTGCAGGCTCGATCGTCGCTCTTCTCGCGGCCGCCTGCGTCAGCATGCTCATCTCCATCGCGCTCCTGCGTTTTCAGGAACGGGCGATCTTCGATGAAACCCTGTCGGTCGCAAGAGGCGCATGGAACCGCCGGGGATCGCGCGGTGGCGAGGGCTCCGTCACGAACCCATCGACCGTCGGACGCACGTTTCCGCCGGCGGTCGCCGCACCAAAGACGATCGAGAATCAAGGAGCCTGAGGTGGGCAAGCAGGAGCGGAAGGACATGACGTCGCAAGCGCGAAAGCCGCTGATCGTTCAGGTCGTGCGGCAGTTCCTGCCTAATCGCGGCGGCCTGGAAGACGTGGTCGCCAATCTCTGCCATTCGCTTCCAGAGCGTGGCTTTCGCGTGCGCGTCGTCACCTGCGACAGCCTGTTCTCCGAGCCGGAACGGGGACGCCTGCCCGTCGAGGAGGTCATCGACGGTATCGAGATCGTCCGCATCCCCTGGCGCGGCTCCACGCGCTATCCCGTCGCACCTGCGGTCTTCCGGCATCTGCGGCAAGCCGATCTCGTCCATGTCCACGCCATCGACTTCTTCTTCGATGCCCTGTCCTGGGGACGCCTCCTTCACCGTCGCCCGATGGTCGCGACGACCCATGGCGGCTTCTTCCACACCAAGGCTTTTTCGGCCCTGAAGACGACGTGGTTCAACAGCGTCACGCGCGTGTCCGCCCAGGGTTACGCCAACATCATCGGCTGCAGCGAGGCGGATGTGCGCACCTTCCAGCCGATCGCCGGCGACCGCGTTCGCCTGATCGAGAACGGCGTCGATATCGGCAAATTCGAGGATGCCGCCAGTAAAGTGCCGGCACGCCGGCTCGTCACCATCGGCCGCTTCTCCTCCAACAAGCGGCTGCCCCTGCTGATCGCGCTGACGGCCGCCCTGAAGGCCCGCCATCCCGACTGGAGCCTCGACATCATCGGCGTTCCCTCCGACCTCACGGTGGATATGCTGCAGGCCGAGGCCCGCAAGCAGGGGGTCGAGACGGCCGTGACAGTCCACAAGGGCCTGACCAATCCCGAAATCCGCCATCGCCTCGCCGAGGCATCCCTGTTCGTCTCGGCGTCCGACTATGAAGGCTTCGGCCTCGTGGCCGTCGAGGCGATGAGCGCAGGGCTGCTTCCGGTGCTCAACGCCAATGCCGCCTTCGTCGATCTCGCGGGCCGGCATCCCGCGCTGTCGCTCTGTGATTTTGCCGACATCGCCACAACGGCCGATACGGTGGAAGCCGCCTATGCGCGCCTCGAGACACAGGGGCCTGCGCTCCGGGCCGATCTGATGTCGGCAGCCCATGCCTACGGCTGGAGCGCCGTAGCGGACCGTTACTGCGACGTCTATCGCTCGGTTCTCGGCCTTGCCTCCGTGTCGCCCCCCGCTATGTCGTTCGACACGACCGCCCCTGCCCGATGAGGACCGACACCATGCAACCGACACGTTCTCTCGCCGGACGCGCCGCCCGTCTCGTCGCGCTTGCGGCCTGCCTTTCCACCGGCGTCCAGCCGGCGCTCGCCGGCTGCTTCAACGGCATCAATCTCGCAGGCGCAGAGTTCGGCACCATGCCCGGCGTGTTCGGCAAGGAATATACCTACCCCTCCCAGGAAACGATCGACTACTTCGCCGGCAAGAGCTTCAACACCGTCCGCCTCCCCTTTCGCTGGGAGCGAATCCAGCGCAGGCTGAACGGCCCACTCGACCGGGAGGAGCTTGCCCGTCTGAAAGAAAGCGTCGCGGCCATGCGCGCGCACGGCCAGACCGTCATTCTCGACCTCCACAATTTCGCCCGCTATAACGAGAAGATCGTCGGCACGAAGGACGTGCCGGACGCAGCGCTCGCCGATGTCTGGGCGCGCCTCGCCAAGGTTTTCGCCAACCAGAAGGGCGTGGTCTTCGGGCTGATGAACGAGCCGTTCGACATGCCCCCCACCGCCTGGCTGCAGCCGGCCAATGCCGCGATCGCCGCGATCCGCAAGACGGGTGCGAAGAACCTCGTGCTGGTGCCCGGCGTCTCCTGGACGGGCGCGCACAGCTGGCAGGCCGATATCGAGGGCTCTTCCAATGCCTCCACTATGATCGACGTCAAGGATACGGCGAACAACCTCGCCTTCGAGGTGCACCAGTATCTCGATAGCGATTTCTCCGGCACGAACGACGATTGCCCGCGTGGCGACGATGCGGCCGCCGCGCTTCGCGCCATGACCGACTGGTTCCGGGCCAACAAGACACGCGGCTTCCTCGGCGAGTTCGGAGGATCGGCGACATCGGACTGCATGATCGGGCTCGCCCGCATGGTCGATGTGATGGCAGAGGCAAACGACGTCTGGATCGGCTGGACCTACTGGGCCGCCGGCGACTGGTGGTCGCCGGACGAACCCCTCAACATTCAACCGACGGACACCGGCGACAGGCTGCAGCTGAAAGCCCTGACGACACGCAAGCTCGCCCGCGAGGAAGACGCCTGCCCCGCCTTGGACACGGTCAGGCCGCGCTGAGGTTCCGACCAGTGGCTGCTGCAGGGCTCCGGTCACGCGGCTTGCGACCGAGCGCCGCATCGTCGAGCACCGAGATGGTGCCGAACAGGAACCACAGCAGTCCCGCGGTCTTGATGGAGTAGCCGCTGTCGCTGATGATCATCAGCAGCAGCAGATAGACGATGACCATGCCGTGGAAGGTCCGGGCCTTCACACTATTGAGCGGCGCAAAGACGAGCAGGCCCCATAGTCCCATGAAGCCGAACAGGCCGAACTTCGTCAGCGTATAGGCAAGCCCCGAATCCGCCGTGAACTGCGTCGTCGTCTGGGCGCCGAACACCACGCGCAGGTCGAGCGAGGTCAGAAGGTGCGCCGTCACCTGAAACCGCCCGCCGATATCGTTCGGCCCGCCCTGCGTTCCCGACTGGATACCGTAATAGGCGAGCACCGACAGCATGATGAACGGCAGCACGTACCAGGCCAAGCGCGGCATGAAGCGGTAGACCGGCAGAAGCAGCGTCATCAGGATGCAGGTATAGAGCCCGAACCGCGCATCGCCGAGCGCGATGACCGTAAGGGCGAGAAAGAGCGTCACGAAGCGCAGGCGCATGGTCGGCCGGAAGAGGCACCAGCCATAGACGATCGCTCCGAAATTGCCGACGGAAACCGGCTCCAGAAAGACCGAGGACACGCGGTGCATGCCGAGAAACGGCAGGATGGTGCGTGCGCTGGGCCGCATGCCGCTGATGAAGAGGCCGGTCGTCTGCCCGTAGAGCTGATCGACGGTGACGCTGCCGCGCGCGAGATAATAGCCGATGACGTTGAAGAAGGAGATGTAGACGTCGAGCGCCATATATTCGAACAGGCCGACGGCCACCACAATAGCCGAGGAGATGAAGACCAGCCGATCCGCCAGCTTCAAGTCCTGCAGCGTCCGGCCGGCGAAATAGAATCCGATGGGGATGAGGATGTCGCGCACGGCCTTGAGGTCCGGCGCGCCGCGCATGGTGAAGAGGAAGATCATGTAGGAGATATAGACGGCCAGCAGCATGTAGGGTGCCGTGCGCCGCCCGAGCGCCACGATGAAGACGCAGCCGACCAGCACCATTTCCGACATCATCACATGCCCGTCGGAGACCCGCATCACCCGTGTGTTGACGAGGCAGAGAAGCGCGTTGAAGACGAGGCCGCCGATGACGCTGAAGGCCGCAAGCCGCGTGTAGAGCCCCCGCCAGGCGTCGTCATTCTTGGCCGAGAGACCACCGACCGGCAGGGCATATCGCGCGGATACGTCCTGAATAACGCTCATCAGGCGACCGCCTCGACGATCACGACACCGACGAGCTTGGTTCTCCAGGGGCCGAGCGTCTGTGCGAGATCCTTGAGGTCGGCGCGACCCACCCGGCCGGGCCGGATGACGATGGCGATCGCGTCGCTATCCTTCACGAAGGCCATCAACCGCGCGGCATTCTCTTCGCCGGTCGCATCGACCACGGAAAAGTCGGCGGGTGCCGGCTTGACTGCCGCCGACAGGAGCGAGCCGGAAGCGCGGCTGCGCTGCCGCGGCATGGCATGGCGATCGAGACGGCGGTAACTGACGCTTTCAAAAGCAGGGACACCGCCCATCTGCATGCGCTTCAGCGTGCCGGCCAGCAGAGACGAGGCAGGCACGGATGCCGCTGCGATATCGACGGCAGCACCCGTATCGGCCAGCGCGAGCGCGATGTCGCCCACCAGCGTTTCATCCGGCTTTTCCATGCCGGGCGAAAGAAACACGATCCGGGCCGGCAGGGCCGCAACGGCATCGGTCAGCACATAGGCCGAGCGCGTGACGCCCGCCTCGCGTTGGCGTTCTGCGGCATGCGACCGTGCAGCCGCCTTGCCGGAAAACGGCAGGCGGCGCTTCATCCGCGCGACGAGACCACCGTTGCGCCGCGAACGCCCGGAAGGCCAGCCATCGTCCGGCACATCCGATGTTCCCCGCGTCTGCCGAGCCGCGATCCGAGCGATGACGGGAACGCCGAGCGTATCGACGATCTGCCGGTCGGAGGTCACGCGCCCGTCGAGCAGATCCAGCCCGACGGCGATGGCCGATCCGGCCGCAGCCCCGAACAGGAAGCCGGCGATGGCGACCAGCAGGGCGGAGGCGCGCGTCGTCTTTATCGGCGGCAGGGCCTCCGAGATGATGCGGGAATTGCCCGAACCGATATCGTACTGGCGGCTCAACTCTTCCGAGCGCGTGACGAATGAGGTGTAGACGCCGCGGATCGCATCGGCCTCGCTCTGCAGTTGCGCAAGGGTCGTGCGCGCATCGCCGCTGTCGCCATTGGCGTTGCGAAGCGCGGCGAAGCGCGTTTCGAGCGCCGCGACATTGGCCTTGCTGCGCTCGTAGGTATTGCGTACCGAATCCTGAACGCGCTTCAATTCCGACTCCAGCGCCCGCCGCATGCTTTCGGCCTGCGCCTGCGCGGTCTGGAGCTGCGGATGGCGGCTACCGAGACTGGTCTGCAGCTCCGCCAACCGGTCGAGCGTCTGCGCGTAGCGCGTGCGCAACGTCGTGACCGACGTCTGCTGCAGCGCTTCGGGGATCGCGCCCGAGGCGAGATCGCCCGTCGTCAACGTGCGAACCTGATTGTAATTGATCTGCTGCTGCTCGAGGGCGGCGCGGGCACTGCCGAGCTGCTGCGTCACAGCCTCGAGTTGCTGGTCGGTCACGAGGCCCTTCTCGCCGGTGCTGATCAGGCCGTTCTGCGTGCGGAACTTGACGACCTTGTCTTCGGCTTCGAGCAACCGCTTGCGCAGCTCTTCGGCCTCGACCTGAAGGCTCATGCTGGCCTTGAGGCTCTTGTCGGACCCGATCTTGTTGGCTTTCTCCAGGTAGATCGCCGAGACGGTATTGGCGATCTCGGCGGCGCGCGCCGCGTTCGGATGCTGGGCGGTGATGGTGAAGACCAGCGACTGATCGGCACGCGCGATGATGAGGTTCTGCGCGAGCGTCGCTGCGGCGCCCGCCGCTGCCGCCTCTTCCGAAACGGGGAGCGATGGCGACCGGCCGAGAAGACGGCCGATCAGGCCCACCTTCGCCTGAAAGAAAGGATCCTCCTGCAATGCGAGCTTGCGCGCAGCCTCGGAGAGGACGCTGAAGGACTGCATGACGTAGATCTGGCTGTCGATCGCCTGCTGCGCCTGCGCCGGTGCGGCGGTATCGCCGGCGGACTGGCCGACGGCGGCAAGCCGTTCGGGGTCGAGCAGGATCTGGGTGGAGGCACGGAACACGGCCGGCTGGCTGAGAACGAACGCAAACCCCAGACCACCGAAGATCAGCGCCGTCACGATGACGATGCCGATGCGGCGCATCACGATCGACGGAAGTTGAAAGACGTCGATGTCCATAGGGCTTCCATATCCACGCCAGGTTGTTTTGTCCGCGCTCACATCTCGGCTCGGCGGGTTCGGACAATGACCTGCAGCCCGCACAAGGTTCTCGATCCGAAGAATTGACAGCTTATGGTTAACAACCCCTGAACGTCGTGACTTACATTGATGCGAAGCACAGCATTTGCAGGGACTTAAGGACGAACGTCCCGGGCGTCGGGCCATATCAGGCATGGCTTGAGGAAACTTTAGCTATATTCCTTAGCCCGTTTTTAGCCCGCAACCGCTATCCCTGCGTCATCAGAGCCACAGGCCCTCGAGCCGCGCTGCAAAGGAGTGACGCCGTGAAGACCCAGATCCGTGAGATGCTTGCCCAATATGCCTCCCTGCCCTCGGCCGCCGGTCTGGACGACGATGCGGACCTCTATGCGGCCGGCATGTCGTCGCATGGCTCGGTGCAGCTGATGCTGGCGCTGGAAGACACTTTTGACGTCGAGTTTCCCGACAACCTGCTCAACCGCAAGTCCTTCTCCACGATCGCCATTATCGAGCAGACGGTCAACCAGCTGGTGGCCGCGAAAGAAGCCGCCTGATGGACGTCTCCCTCAACGCTCAAGGATCGACGCTGCTGGAGCGCGCCCGCCGCGTGGCGGGTATCGCCGGCCAGCACGCCGACGACGTGGACCGCAATGCCCGCTTCCCGCGTGAAGCGGCGGATGCCCTGATCTCGGAACGACTGCTGTCGATCCAGATCCCCGTCACCCTGGGCGGAGAGGGCGCGACGACCGCGCAGATTGCGGAAGTCTGCACCGTTCTCGGCCAGGCCTGCTCCGCCTCCGCAATGGTCTTCGCCATGCACCACATCAAGCTTTCGAGCCTGGTCACCCACGGCATCGACAGCCCCTGGCACCAGAGCTTCATGCGCCGCATCGTCGACGAACAGCTTCTCATCGCCTCGGCGACGACGGAAGGCGGCATCGGCGGCAATATGCGCAACTCGATCTGCGCCATCGAGATCAATGGCGACACCTGCCGGCTCCAGAAGGACGCGACGGTCATCTCCTACGGTCGCCACGCCGATGCGATCCTCATCACGTCCCGCGCCCATCCGGATGCCGTAACGACCGATCAGGTCATGACCGTCTTCACGAAGGACCAGTACACGCTGGAGCGTACCAACGAGTGGGACACGCTCGGCATGCGCGGCACCTGTTCGGAAGGCTATCTCTTCAAGGGCGAGGCCCCGAAGGAACAGATCCTGCCGAAACCTTTCGCGGAGATCGCGGCGCAGTCCATGCTGGCAAGCTCGCACCTGCTCTGGGGCGGCGTCTGGTACGGTATCGCGGTCAATGCGATGACCCGCGCTCAGGCCTTCGTCCGCGCTGCAGCCCGCAAGAGCCCCGGCCAGACACCGCCCGGTGCGCTACACCTCGCAGAAGCCTCCAGCCTCCTGCAACAGGTCCGCGCCAACGTCACGGCCGGCCTTGCCCGCTATGAGGCAGCCCTTGCCGAGCCGGAACTGCTCTCCTCCATGGGCTTCTCCGTCGCGATGAACAACGTGAAGATCGCGGTCTCCCGGACCGTGCCCGAGATCATCGACCACGCCATGCAGATTACCGGCATCATGGGCTACAAGAACGGCACCCCGTTCTCGCTCGGACGCCACCTGCGCGACGCCCAGTCGGCGCAGCTGATGATCTCCAACGACCGCATTCTCGCCAATACGTCGAACATGCTTCTCGTGAACAAGATTGAAACCAACCTTCTGGGGTAACCGACCATGGATATGCAGCTTCCCTTGCTCGACCGGCTGTTTGCGGCCGGCCTCCTCATCGACACCGGCGTCGATGGCCTCTACGGCCGCAGCGGTGCGTTCGAAGACGTCATCACCCGCTTCGAAGCCGTCATCGACGGTCTCGGCGGTGTAGACAAGCCGGAGACCATCCGCTTCCCGCCCGGCATGAACCGCGCCCATTTCGAAGGCTCCGGCTACATGAAGAGTTTCCCGCAGCTCGCCGGCACCATCCACTCCTTCTGCGGCTGCGAACTCGACCATGTCAGCCTCTTGACCTGCATGGAGGAAGGCAAGGACTGGACCGGCCAGCAGCAGGCGACCGACATCGTGCTGACGCCCGCGGCCTGCTACCCGCTCTACCCGACGATCGCCAAGCGTGGCGCCCTGCCGGCCGGCGGCGGTCTCTTCGACCTGCAGTCCTATTGCTTCCGTCATGAGCCGTCGAAAGAGCCGACCCGCATGCAGCTGTTCCGCATGCGCGAATATGTCCGCATGGGCAAGCCGACGGACGTCGTCGCCTTCCGCCAGGATTGGATGGAGCGCGGCACCAAGCTGATGGAATCGGTTGGCCTGCCCGTCGAGATCGACGTCGCCAACGACCCCTTCTTCGGCCGCGCCGGCAAGATGTACAAGAACAACCAGCGCAACCAGAACCTCAAGTTCGAACTGCTGATCCCCGTCAACGCCAATGCCGGCCCGACCGCCTGCATGAGCTTCAACTACCATCAGGACCATTTTGGCAAGACCTGGGGCCTGACGACGGATGACGGCGAAACCGCGCACACCGCCTGCGTCGGTTTCGGCCTGGAGCGCATCGCGCTGGCGCTTTTCAAGCACCACGGCCTCGACGTCAACGAGTGGCCGGCACACGTCCGCAAGACGCTCTGGGGCTGATCGAACCATGCAAGCCGTCTTCCCCGGCATCGCGCCCGAGACCTATCGCCCACATGCGCTCCACGACACGGCGCGCATGTGGCCGGAGACCAACTGCTACATCGATCTCTGGATCGAGGTCTTGAACACGCTGGGCCTGCCGCCGGAAGCCATGCTCGGCTTCACGCTGGGCCAAGACTTCGAGGGCGACCAGTTCACCTTCTTCAAGGTGCCGCTGGAAGACCTCGAAGCTCTGTACGGCATCACCTGCACGGAACTCGCCATCTTCGACAGGGTCGAGCGGCATCTGGAGACCCAGATCGCCCGCGGCCGTCTCTGCCTCGTCGAGATGGACAGCTTCTTCATGCCCGACACCGCGGGCGTCGCCTATGGCCGCGAGCACGGCAAGACGACGATCGGCATCAATCGGCTGGACGTGGCGGACCGAAGCCTCGATTATTTCCACAATGGCGGCTTCTTCCATCTGGAAGGCGACGATTTCGACGGCCTGTTCCAGACGCTGGCTGCCCCGGAGGCCTTGCCGCTCCTGCCCTATACCGAGTTCGCCAAGCTGCCGACCGTGCTGCCGGACGAGGCGCGGATCCGGGAGAAGGCGCAGGCGCTGCTCGCGTTTCACTTCGCCCGCCGCCCGCAGGAAAACCCGTTTCGGGCCTTCGCCGCCGTGTTCCCGGCGCAGGTGGAGGCGCTGGCCAGCCGCGACTTCGACTTCTTCCACAAATACGCCTTCAACACACTGCGCCAGTTCGGTGCGAATTACGAACTGCTCGCCACCCATCTCGGATGGCTTTCGCCGGACGGTCGCTATGAGGCGGAACGCCTCGCGGCCCTGAAGATCTCCGAGGTCGGCAAGACCGTGCAGTTCCAGGTCGCCCGCGCCGTCAACCGCAAGAAGTTCGATGCGCTGGCAGGCACGCTGACGCCGGCCGCAGAGGCCTGGGATGCTCTGATGCAGGGGCTGGCGGCAAAGCTCGCCTGACACGTTCGCGGCCGACAGACAGGAAACCTCAGGACATCATGACAACGCTGCCCGCCCCCCTTCGTCTCGTGGATGCACGCCCCCTGACGCAAGGCTGGCGCCTCGTCCTGACGCCCCCGGGGCTCCACGCCGACCCATCGGCCCTGCCTGACGATGACGGCATCCCCGCGATCGTGCCCGGCACCGTCGCCGGAGCCCTGAAAGCGGCGGGCCAATTCGACCGCACGGCCCCCCACCCGCTGAACGGGCAGGATGCCTGGTTCCTCACCGTCATCGCGGATGAACCGCCGGGTGAGGCCGTTCTTCGTTTCGAAGGCCTGGCGACCCTTTCCGACGTCTTCCTCAACGGCGAGAAGATCCTGTCCTCGCACAGCATGTTTACGAGCCACGACGTCCCCGTGCACCTCAGCGGCAACGACCACCTCGCCATCTGCTGCCGGGCGCTCCTGCCGCATCTGTCCCGCAAGCTGAAGCGGGCGCGCTGGCGCACCAAGATGATCGTTCCCGCAGGCCTGCGCGGCGTGCGCACCACGGCGCTCGGCTACATGCCCGGTTGGTGCCCGGAGATCCATGCCGCCGGCCCCTATCGTCCCGTCACGCTCAGCCGCGCCGAACAGGCTTCCGTCAACTCCGTCGATATCGCCGCCTCTCTCGATACCGACCGCACCGGGCACCTGAACGTCCGCTTCGAGACGACGGCAACAGAGCCAATCCGGCTGCGCTGTGCCAGCCACGAGACCACCGTTACCGTCGAAAACGGCCGCGCGGAGGCGACGCTCGCCTTGCCCGGCATCGCACCCTGGTGGCCACGCAGCCATGGCGAACCGGTGCTTCACGAAGTCGAGATTCTCATGGGTGAGGACCGTCTCGTCCTCGGCCGCACCGGCTTCCGCCGGGTCGAGATCGACCGCGGCGCCGAGGGCACGCGTTTCGCCCTGAAGGTCAACGGCATCGACATCTTCTGCCGCGGCGCCGTCTGGACCAATGCGGATATCGTAGGCTTACAGGGAACACGGGAAGCCTATGCGCCCTGGCTGCGGCTTGCGGCAGACGCCAACATGAACATGATCCGCATCGGCGGCACCATGACCTACGAAACGCAGGCCTTCTTCGCGCTCTGCGACGAACTCGGATTGATGGTCTGGCAGGACGCCATGCTGGCCAATTTCGACTATCCGGTCGAGGACGAGGCCTTTGCCGCCCTGCTGCGCGAAGAGGTCGAGACGCTGCTGCGGTCGACACGCGCCTCGCCGTCGCTCGCCGTCTTCTGCGGCGGCAGCGAGATGTACCAGCAGGCCGCGATGATGGGTCTCGCGGAACGCGTCTGGGCCGGCCCTCTCACCGAAACGATCCTGCCGGGCATCGTGGCCAACGAGCGGCCTGATATCGCCTATGTCCCCAATTCCCCCTTCGGGGGCGCGCAGCCCTTCTCGCCGAATGCCGGCGTCGGCCACTACTATGGCGTCGGCGCCTATGACCGACCGCTCGAGGATGCGCGCCGCGCCGATGTCAGCTTTGCTGCCGAATGCCTCGCCTTTGCCAACGTGCCGGAGCAAGTGACGCTCGATGCGCACCTGCCCGTCGCCCCCGTCCACGATCCCCGCTGGAAGGCCCGCGTTCCCCGCGACCGCGATGCCTCCTGGGATTTCGAGGATACGCGCGACCACTATCTCGGCCGCCTCTACGATCTCGATCCGGCGCGGCTGCGGCGGGAAGATCCCGCACGCTATCTCGACCTCTCCCGCGCGGTGACCGGCGAGGTGATCGAGGCGACGTTCTCGGAGTGGCGCCGCGCGGGCTCCGCCTGCGGCGGCGCGCTCGTCTGGACGTTTCAGGATCTGCTCGCAGGGGCAGGCTGGGGTCTCGTCGATGCCACCGGTCTCCCGAAGCCCGTCTGGCACGCCGTGCGCCGCGCCTTCCGCCCGGTCCAGGTGCTTCTCCTCGACGAGGGAACGAACGGCCTCGACATCCATCTCGTCAACGACACGGCGCGCGACGAAGCGGTGCGGCTCGAACTCACCTGCCTGCGCGCGGGTCGCCAGCCCGTCATCTCCGGCCGCCGAGACGTCCTCCTGCCCGCGCAATCGAGGCTTCGTCTGCCCGCAACCGATCTCTTCGGCGCCTTCTTCGATACGACCTATGCCTACCGCTTCGCCGGCCCACAGCACGACGTAACGGTTGCCCGCCTCGTCTCCACGGAAACGAACGAACCCGTCGCCGAAGCCTTCCACTTCCCGCTCGGCCGTCGCCCGGCAATCCACGATGCTACGCTGACGGCCGCCCTGGTCGAGACTGACGAGGGATTCGCGCTCGACATCGCGACTGATCGCCTGGCCCAGTCGGTGCACATTGCCTGCCCCGGCTTCCTGCCGTCCGACAACTGGTTCCACCTGGCGCCCGGTCTCCCCCGCCGTATCCAGCTGGCACCGCAGGCGACACAGCCGGAGACGAGGGAGAAGCCGGCGCGCCCCTCAGGCGACGTTGCCGCCATCGGCAGCGCCTTCCCTGTCAACTTTTGATCCGCGTATAGAGCGCCCTGAATTATGCAGTAACGATCCGCTCACGATGCCTTGCGCGTGCCGGACACGATCGCAAGGATCGTATCGTGGAGGTGCTCGCGCAGTTCGCGCCGCGCCTTGGGCGGTGTGACGTTGTGGTCGGCATCGGCCAGCAGAATGCGCGAAACGTTCGGATATCGTGCCAGAAGCTGGCCGTCCCGGCCGAAATGCTGGTTCAGCCGCGCAAGGCCGATATCGCCTTCGCTGTAGACGAGCGAAACGGGCACATGACGTTCGCGCAACTGGCGGAACGCGCGGTGCACCCCATTGCGCAACCTTGCTTCGACCGACAGCGAGCCCAGCACCGGCGCTGCCGTCCGCGAGACGCGGCGGGCGACGATCTTCAGGATATTGCCGGCGGCGCGCGGCACGTCGATCTTGCCGGAGATCAACCGGTAGGCCGTCTCCATGCGCAGGGCGCGTCGTTTGTAGTCGTCGAGAGAGCGGGGATTGTAGCGGATCATCTGATCCACATCGTCGCGCGGATCCCAGGCGAAGGTCAAAATATTGATCGCAATGACACCGCGGCACCGCGGATCGGCCAGTGCCGCGTTGAACGCGAGGTAGGCGCCGCTGCATCGCCCGACGAAGACGGGGTCGGGCAGGCCGATGGCCTCGATGCGATCGAGTGCGGCGCGCACATCGGAAATCTGTCCGGGCGAATAGAGCACCTGTCGGTCACCTTCCGGCACCGGCGGGCTGTCGGCGATGCCGGCGGCGTCGAACCGGAACGAGGCAATGCCGGATGTGGCCAGCATCCGCGCCGTCTCGACGGTGGAGCGGGCCCAGCCGGACTGCCGGTCGTAGCCGGTGCCGAGCAAAAGGGCCGTTCCCACGGGAATGGCATCGGCCGGCGTGCAGAGGACACCGAACAGCCGATCTCCGGCGCCGAACCGCATGGGACATTCGATGAAGCTGCCGCCATCGAGAACACCGGAAGACGGCGCCCCCTGCCCGGCACCCTTTTCGAGCTCAGAAGCATCGAGGCCGAGGATCCAGCTGGTCAAGGCCTTGAAGACGGCAACAGGCGTCTCGGCGATGGTCGGGTTCGACACGAGATCGGAATAGCCGTCGAAGACGACCCGGGTGACATCGGCACCCTCCGTCTGCAACTGAACAGCCAGCGCACCGTCAGCATCCGATTGCGGACGTTCCGCGATGAAAAAACGTGTCGATCCCGCTGGTTTGAATGCCTTGGGATCCGCGCTGCGCACGGCGGCGGCAACGCTGTCCTCCATCACCAGACCTGCGATGGACGTGCTAGGACCGCCACTGCCGGGCGGCAGGCCCAGTCCTTCGTCCACGACCTTTGCCCAGAGCGAAAGCTCGCGCAGATACCGCCGTCCGCTCGTGACAGGGGCGAGAAGCGCGACGCCCGCAAACCGAAGCGAGGGGTCATTGGCCTTCAGCAGGTCCGGAACCGACAGCGATCCGAACCCCTGCGCCACCACCACCAGACGTTCAAGCCCGGAGAGATCGCGAAGGCATCGCGCAGCGGCCAGCGCTGTCGTCGTGAAGGGTTCGAGACCCGAGGGTTCGAACAGGTCTAGCGCATCACCTGTGCCGGGATGATCGTAGCGCAGGCTGGCCATGCCGGCATCGGCAAGACTATCGGCAAGCTCGCGCCACGCCTTATGCACGCAAAGCTCTTCCAGCCCCCAGGGGCTGATAAACAGAACGGCGGCGCGCGTTATCACTCCTTGTGCCGGCGTGAAGAGGCCAACGGTGTTCTCGAACGTGACCGGCCGACCGGCAGGACGGGGCATCTGGATGGCATCCATGCTGACGGCAGTCATCGCGCATTCGGTTCCGTTGGTTGGACGCACAAGCGTGCGCGGCTCGTCAATCTAAGGCGGCAGCGGTTAATATTCGATCATTCTCATGAAGATCCGACCCTTCAGACCTTGGGCGAGACGGGTTTGAGAACGGTCTGCGGCGCCGTATTTCGGGCAGGCGCGGTACGCCACCCTTGCAGGCGACCGAGAAGCAAATGTCGCGAGCGTCGGGCCATCGCCCTATCACCCTTGAGACCGTAAACGAGGATACCGGCCAGCGGACGAAGGATTTCCGGCAGAAACCGCCCCATCGAAAAACCGTGCCGCCGCAGTACATAGCCGAGCCCCGCCCCGTAGCGATACATCTTCTGCGCATTCTCGCGCGTCCGCCGATCGCCATGGTCTTCGGGATGATGGGCCGTGAGTGTCGGATAATACTGTCCGCTGGCGCCGGTCTCGAGGCATTTGAGCACCATATCCTGGACCTCGTGTGCGCCCCAGATCGTGCCCGACCCCGGCCCCAGAGCCGCATCGAACCCGCCTGCGGCCTCGAACACCGGTTTCCGCACGACCACGATCCACTCCATCAGCGTATTCCAGACCGTGTCCCGTGTCAGCACCGTCGTCTCCGTGGCAAAGCTCCCCATGATCGTCCGTCCATCGGGCGCCGTCGGCCGGCCGCTATAGATGTCGGCCGGCTCTAACGCCATCAGCGACTCCAGCGTCCGGAAGAAATCGTCGGGGTACCAGCAGTCGTCGTCCGGAAACATCAGCCAGATGCCGCGCGACTGCGCCGCACCGCGGTTTCGCGCGCGACAGACGCCCTTTTCCGCTGATCGGATATGGACGATGTCGATCTCTTGGGAAAACCGCGCGAGAACCGGCACGAGCCGGTCGTCACCGTTCTGATCGACGAACAGAACCTCGAGATCCCGTCGCTGCTGCGCGACGAGCGACATCAGAAGGCGCTCGATCTCATCGACCCGCCCGAGGGTCGCCACAACGAGGGAAAAGCGATGTTGCAGTGGTCCTTCCACGTCGAACCTCCCGATCCGCCAAAGGCGCGGATGCCGTAGCGTCCGCCCCTGAGGGCGGTTGCATCCGGGATAGGCCAAATTCGCCAATAGCCGATTAATGGCGGCGCGAAAAAGCCGCCTAACCGTCGCGACGCGTCCTCAGGCTTCGCGGCTGCAGGCGCTTCAGCGTCTTTCCGCCAGGGTCGTTTTCCAGGTGCAACACGCGCTTGAAGAACGTGTCGTTCGGCTGCATCCGCCCGATATTGATAATGGCAGCCTTCGCCGTCTCCACGGTGAAGAAGGTGACGACGCGCTGGTAGGTTTCAGGATCGAGCGTATCGAGCACCTCCTCGACCACGATCCAGCGCGGCTTGTGCAGGCCGAGCCGGGCGATGGCGAGCAGGCGCAGCTCCGCCTCCGTGGGCTTCACCTGCGACTGCAACGGTTGATCGAGCCCTGCCACGAAACGATCGAGCCCGAGGCGCGTCAGCACGGAGGCGAGCTGCTCGCGCGGGAACCGGTCGGGTGCGGCGGGATGGATCAAGGTTTCCGCCACGCTGCCCGGCGGAAAATAAGGTGTGCGCGGAATGAACGCCATGCTGTCCGACGGCGGCAGGGCGAGCCGCCCGCGCCCCCAGGGCCAGAGGCCCGTCACCGCGCGGAAGAATGAGCTTTTGTCGACGTCGGTGCGAGCCGTGATCAGCACCCGGTCTCCGGGCAGGATCTCGACATGCGTATCGGCGAGCTTGACGCTGCCGGACGGCGACGCCACCGCAAGGTCGTCCATGACGATGCTGCCGGAACCCGGCTCGGCATAGACGATCCGCTTGTCGTTCTCGTAGCGCTCGTCCGTCATCAGCATGGCCGAGCGGAAGGCGGAAACCCGCAGCAGCGTCGCGCGCCAGTCGGCCACCGCCTCGATATTGTCGACGAACCAGCGCAGCGACGCATGCACCTGGTTGAAGGCGCCGACGGCCATCATCAGCCCGCCGAAGGAGAGATTTCCGGCGAAGAACACCGGCGCCGCGATGACGATCGGCGCGATGACCGTGACCCAGCCATAGCCGGCCGTCACCCAGGTCAGCCGGGTCATCGCAAACATCAGGCCGCGGCTGATCTCCAGCACCGAGGCAAGATCGCGCTCGATCCGGCGTTTCTCGTTCGCCTCGCCGCCCGAGAGCGACACCGCCTCGATATGTTCGTTGACGCGCATGAGGGAGAACCGGAGGGCTGCCTCGCGCTGGTAGTGCTCGCCGTTGAGCTTCACGAGCGGCCGCCCGACCAGCCAGCTGAGCCACGAGGCGACACCCGCATAGAGGATGGCGGCCCAGACCATGTAACCGGGAATGGCCACGGCATAGCCTTGGAAACGGAAAACGAAACCGGCCGACAGCGACCAGAGCACGCCGATGAAGCTGACGAGCAGGATGCCGGACTGCACGAGCCCGATGCCGAGACCGGCCGTCAGATCGGTCAGATGCCGTGCATCCTCGTGGATGCGCTGGTCCGGATTGATGCCGAGCGAGCCGGCATTGGCAAGGCGGAACGCCCGCGTCGGCTTCATCCACTCGGTGATCAAATCCCGCGTCAGCCCTTCCCGCAGCTTGATCTTGATCCACTGCCCAAGCCAGGTCTGGATGACGTTGAGGACGAGAATGACGCCGGCAATCTGCCCGAAGACGACGAATTGCCCGAGAAAGGCCGGCAGGTCGCGCCGCTCCAGCGTGTCGTAGAACGGCTTGTACCAGCGATTGAGAAAGATCTGCCCGATGGCAATGGCGATGATGACTGCAAGGAGCCCGGCAGCCAGCAACAGGATGATACGCCGCGACGGCGAGGCGACGAAGGCCTGCTGCATCATCCGCAGCTGCTGGCCAAGCGTCTGCTCTTCCTCCAGATCCCCTGCTGCCACGCTGGTAGCGCGCCCTGTCTGCTTGTTGCGAGCGTCCCTGCGATGCGGCATGTCTGCGGCTTTCTTCCAATCCTGTTACGCTAAACTATAGCGCACCCCGCCATCTCTCCCACGGGAAAACGACCATGAAGCGACGAGCTTGCCGCGTGCTGACCATCGGGGTGAAAAGAACGCCTCAAGCGCGGGTCACCGCGATCGCCGGCCTGTGCAGCCTGCGGGCGGACGTCGGCGTTTCCCTTCGCGCAGAGATCGTTTAAAGCGTTCGGCATCGCACGCTTTCGGAGAAGCCATTCGTGTCCGCCGAGATCTCCCTGGACGACCAACGCCGTCTTGCAGCCATCACCGCCATGACGGGCGAACTCCGGCGCGAGATCACGTCTTCACCGCGCTGGGTCCAGTTCGCGCATCTGCTGAAGGACGCGGGCGCTCTGGAAGAAGCCGAGAAGGCCTATCGAACGGCGATCCGGTGCGACGGCACGGAATGGGATCCGAGACTGCACCTCGCCCACCTGTTGAAACGTCTCGACCGGCTGCCGGAGGCGCTGACGATGTTCGAGACCATCCGCGCGCTGCCGGACGGACCAAATGTCGAGCACGAGATGGCCGGCTTGCGCGTCGCGCTCCTGCCCGAAAACAGCGTGATCCAGCGCCCCTCAGCGCCACCGCCCGCCTCCCCGCTTTCACCGCGCCTCCATGCCCTGCTGGACGACCTCTCGGGCGAGCTGACGCGTGCCGGCGTCGATCTTACCGATACCGCACCGGCGGCGGACACGACGACGCGCCCGCGTCTCCCGTCCCTCACCTGCTCGACCGACCTCAAGGCCGAACTGGTGCCCAAGGCCAATCTGGTCATTCGCGACGGCGTTCTCACGGGAACCACCGACAATCCGCAATTCGAGATCCGGTGCGCCACCGCATGCGCCCCAGGCTGGGTCGAGATCGATTTCGGCATCGACATGACGACGCCGATCATCGAGCCGATCCTCTATGTCGAGCATGCACCGCAGTGGCAGGCCTTCTCGACCTTCCGCCTCGTCCCGCGCAATGGCCGGTTCCACGCCGTCTGCCGGCTGGAAGCGCCCATCCTCGGCCTCCGGCTCGACCCGTCCAACGCCGCCGGCCCCTTCACCGTCACGCAGATCGGCCTGCGCCAGATCGGGCTGAGCCGCGTCGTGCGTCATGCGTGGAAACGGGACCGCGCCGCGACGCGCGAAGCCCTGGCCAAGCGCCGGAACGAAGGCCCGTCGGCCATGGAAGAAGCATTGGTGCAACGCCTTGCGAACCCCGCGCTCGACGCCTACCAGCGCTGGATCCGCCGCTACGAGACGCCGTCGCGGCTTGCCCCAGATCAAGCCCGCAAGAACATCGCACGCTGGCCGAAGAAGCCGGCTCTGGCGGTCCTTGTTGAATGGGACGCTTCGGAAACGATGCCCATTACCGAGACGCTGGCATCGCTCGCAGAACAAATCTATCCGCACTGGACGCTCGACATCCTTTCACCCCGCCCATTGACGGCAGGGGAACGGCAACAGATCGAGACGGTCGTCCCCGGTACGGCCTTCCCCGCCGACCTGTCCGAAGCCCTCGACAGCCGGCAGGGCAACCACATCGTGCATATCGACGCGGGCGACCGGCTTTCTCCCGCGGCGCTGTTCCGTTTTGCGGAAGAGATCTTCGCCAGACGCGGCAAGGGCACGGACATCATCTACACGGACGAGGATCATTGGGTCTCGGGCGAGCGCCGCGACCCGCTCTTCAAGCCCGATTGGGATCCGGACTTTCAGGCCTCGACCGGCTACATCGGCACCTTCGTCACAATTCGTCAGGACCGGCTGAGCCAGGCACTCTCCGGACCGTCCGACCGGTGGCAGGACGTTTTGGCGACCGTGCTGTCTGGCGCCGAGGAAACGGACGTGCTGCATATCCCCGACGTGCTGAACCATCGTCACGTCACGCCGAAGCCCATCGCCTCCCTGCCGCAGCCTCCAGAGGCGCCGGTCGGCGGCTGGCCGCACGTCACGCTGATGATCCCGACACGCGACAGCGTCGATATCCTGCGCAACGGCGTCGCCTCGCTTCTTCGCGAGACCGACTATCCAAGCTTCGATATCCTCATCATCGACAACGGCAGTACGCAGCCGGAAACGCTGGCCTATTTCGATGAGATCGCGGCGGGCGGACAGGTCGGCATCGTCAAGGTGCCGGGCCCCTTCAACTTCGCTCATCTGAACAACCAGGCGGCGACGGTGGCCAAGGGCGCCGTGCTCGGCCTCGTCAACAACGACATCCTCGCCATCGAGCCCTCCTGGCTGAAGGACATGGTTGCGGAAGCCGTGCGGCCGGACATCGGCGCGGTCGGCGCAAAGCTTCTCTACCCCTCCGGCCACGTGCAGCACGGCGGCATGGCCTGCGGTGTCGGCTACGTCACCGCGCATCCGCAGAAGTTCAAGGCACGGGATGACCGCGGCTACATGGACAGCCTCGTCGCCACGCACCGCGTTTCCACTGTCACCGCTGCCTGCCTCATCGTGGAGCGCCGCAAATATGCCGAGGTCGGCGGTATGGATGAAGCCGCCCTGCAGATCGCCTTCAACGACGTCGATCTCTGCCTCAAGCTCGATGCTGCCGGCTACCGCAATCTCATGGTGCCGGCAGCGCGCCTCATCCACTTGGAAAGCGCCACCCGCGGCCTCGACATGACGGGGGAGAAAGCGGACCGATTCCGCCGCGAAGCCGAAACGGTCCTTGCCCGTTGGAAGCAGCGGATTACCAACGATCCCTACTACAACGTCAACCTGACGCGCGATCGCGAAGACGGCTCCATTAAGGATTAGACGGAAATCCTGCCTCTCCGGGGCCTGCTTCTCACACATGTCTTGAAAGCTGCACAGACAAGTTGGTACAAGCATTGGCAGCCAATCGATATTTCAGCAACGATAGATGGACTTTTGGATGAATTTTGAGCGCCTCTCGATTTCCGACGTGATACTGATCAAGCCGAACAAGATCGGTGACGACCGTGGTTACTTCATGGAAACGTTCCGCCAGTCCCTGTTCGAAGAACAGGCTGCCAAGGTCGAGTTCCGTCAGGACAATCAGTCGCTTTCGGCAGATGCCGGCACGGTGCGCGGATTGCACTTCCAGCTGGAACCACGCGCGCAGGGCAAGCTCGTGCGCTGCATCGCCGGCGCCATCTACGACGTCGCCGTCGATATCCGCGTCGGCTCGCCCACCTATGGCCAGTATGTCGGCGCGGAACTGACCGCGCAGAACGGCCATCAGCTGTGGGTTCCCGCAGGCTTTGCCCATGGGTTCTGCACTCTGGTGCCGGCCACGGAGGTCAGCTACAAGGTGACGGACTATTACAGCGCCGAACACGACCGCGGGCTTCGCTGGGACGATCCGGCCATCGGCATCGTCTGGCCAGATGTCGCCAGGACGCCCGTCCTGTCGAAGAAGGACACGCTGCAGCCGCTGCTGGCCGACCTGAAGGAAAGCTTCACCTATACCGGCCCCAACGCCAACTCGTAACCATCAGGAATCCCGACTATGCGCGTTATTGTTACCGGAGGCGCCGGCTTCATCGGTTCGGCCGTGGTTCGTTATCTCGTCCTTGAGAAGGGCTACGAGGTTCTCACCATCGACAAGCTGACCTATGCCGGCACGCTGACCTCTCTCGAAAGCATCAGCAACCAGGCAAACCACAGGTTCCTACAGGCCGACATCTGCGATCGCAGCGCCATTCAGGAAGCCTTCGACACGTTCCGCCCGGACCGCGTCATGCATCTGGCCGCCGAAAGCCATGTCGACCGGTCGATCACCGGTGCTGCCGACTTCGTGCAGACCAACGTCATCGGCACGTTCACCATGCTCGAAGCCGCGCGCGCCTACTGGAACACGCTGGAAGCCGATGCCAAGGACGCCTTCCGCTTCCTGCACGTGTCCACGGACGAGGTCTACGGCTCGCTCGGCGACGACGGCCTCTTCACCGAAACGACGCCCTACGACCCAAGCTCGCCCTACTCGGCCTCCAAGGCCTCGTCGGACCATCTGGCCAAGGCCTGGCAGCGCACCTACGGTCTGCCGATCGTCGTGTCGAACTGCTCGAACAATTACGGCCCCTACCACTTCCCGGAAAAGCTCATCCCGCTGATCATTCTCAACGCGATGCACGGCAAGAAGCTGCCGGTCTACGGCAGCGGCGCCAACATTCGCGACTGGCTCTATGTCGAGGATCACGCCCGCGCGCTGGACCTGATCGCCGAACGCGGCCAGGTCGGCGAGACCTACAATGTCGGCGGCCGCAACGAGCGGCGCAATATCGACGTCGTCCACCGCGTCTGCGAACTCATGGACACGCTGCGCCCGCAAGGCGCACCGCATGCCAAGCTGATCGAGCACGTCACCGACCGCCCGGGCCACGACGCCCGCTACGCGATCGACGCGACGCGTCTGGAAACCGAACTCGGCTGGAAGGCACTCGAGAACTTCGACACCGGCATCGAGAAGACGGTGCGCTGGTATCTGGAGAACGAATGGTGGTGGAAGCCGCTGCGCGACGGCTATGACGGCGGCCGCCTCGGCCTCATCCAGACGCAGCCGAAGGCTTCCTGATGGCCCTGAAATATCTCGTCACCGGCAAGGAAGGACAGGTCGTCCGCTCGATCATCGAGCGGGCCGCCAACCATCCCGACATCGCCATCGTTACCTTCGGTCGCCCGGACGTGGATTTCAGTGCGCCGGAAACGCTCGGACCGGCTATCGCAACTGTCCGGCCTGACATCATCATCTCCGCTGCCGCCTACACCGCGGTGGATCAGGCGGAAAGCGAAGAAGACCTCGCCACTACGGTCAATGGCGAGGCGGCGGGCGCGCTGGCCAGAGCGGCGGCCGGTCTTGGCATTCCGATCGTCCACATCTCCACCGATTACGTCTTCGACGGCACCAAGTCGGGCGCCTATGTCGAGAGCGATCCGGTCGCGCCGATCGGCGCCTATGGCCGCTCGAAGCTTGCCGGTGAAGAAGCGGTGGCAGCGGCCACGCCGAACCACGCAATTCTGCGCACCGCCTGGGTCCATAGCCCCTATGGCAAGAACTTCGTCAAGACGATGCTGCGCGTGGCGGCCGACCGCGACGAGATGAACGTGGTCGCCGATCAGGTGGGCTGCCCGACCTCGGCGCTCGACATCGCCGATGCCGTCCTTGCCGTTGCCGGCAACCTGCTGAAGAGCGACGATGCGGCGCTGCGCGGCATATTCCACCTAACCAATGCCGGCCGCGCCAGCTGGGCGGAGTTTGCAACCGAGATCTTCCGCCTCTCGGCAGAGCAAGGCGGCCCGTCGGCGAAGGTCAACCCGATCCCGTCGAGTGCCTATCCGACGCCGGCAAAGCGCCCGGCCAATTCCCAACTCGACGGCAGCAAGCTTTCCGCCACGCACGGCGTCACCCTGCAGGACTGGCGCGCAGCGACCGAAACGGTCGTCACCCGCATCCTCCAGGCATAATTCATTTAGGAGTATTTCGATGAAGGGTATCATTCTCGCCGGCGGCAGTGGCACGCGCCTGCATCCGATGACGCTGGTTACATCCAAGCAGCTGATGCCGGTCTACGACAAGCCGATGATCTACTATCCGCTGTCGACGCTCATGCTGGCCGGTATTAAGGACATCCTGATCATCTCGACCCCGGTCGACCTGCCGAACTTCCAGCGTCTGCTGGGTGACGGCAGCGCCTGGGGCATCAACCTCACCTATGCCGAACAGCCGTCCCCGGATGGTCTGGCACAGGCCTACATCATCGGCGCCGACTTCGTCGGCTCGGATCCTTCCTGCCTCATCCTCGGCGACAACATCTTCTACGGCCACGGGATCACCGAGCTGTTCGACCGCGCAAGCGCCCGCACGGACGGTGCCACCGTGTTCGCCTATCACGTCGCCGATCCGGAACGCTACGGCGTGGTCGAGTTCGACAAGAGCATGAAGGCGCTCTCCATCGAGGAAAAGCCGCCAGAGCCGAAGTCCAACTGGGCCGTAACCGGTCTCTACTTCTACGACGCCGCCGTCGTCGAGATCGCCGCCAACCTCAAGCCCTCGCCGCGCGGCGAGCTTGAGATCACCGATGTCAACCGGGTCTACCTGGAGCGCGGCAATCTCAGCGTCGAACTGATGGGCCGCGGCTATGCCTGGCTCGATACGGGAACCCCCGACAGCCTGCTGGACGCCGGCGAATTCGTCGCCACGCTGGAGCGTCGCCAGGGCTTCAAGATCGCCTGCCCGGAGGAAATCGCCTACCTCAACGGCTTCATCGACGCCAACCAGCTAGAAGTGCTCGGCAAGAAGCTCGGCAAAAGCACCTACGGCAAGTACCTCCTGTCGCGTCTTCAGGACGGCAAGATCTGAACGCAATCTCGACAATCTATCGAACATGAAGAGAGGCGCAGGCTGCAAGGCCTGCGCCTCTCTTCATTCGTACGGCCTCCGGAACGACCGATCAGTCACCCGTCAGGCGTTGGTGTCGCGCAGAATCTCGAACAGGAACCAGACGCGCTTCTCGCCGTCGTCAATCCAGTTTTCAAGCAGGCTCGCCGTTGCGACGTCGCCATGCTCGTCGCAGACGTCATGCAGTTCCCGCATGCTCTGGACCAGGGCTCCGTTATCGTCGCGAAGTTCCGCCAGCATTTCGTGCGGGTGGACGAAGTCGGCGTCGTTGTCCTTGATCCGCTGCTGACGGGAGATGTCACCGATCGACTTCAGGGTCGATCCGCCGAGCTTGCGAACACGCTCGGCCAGCGGGTCTGTGATGGCGAGAAGTTCGGCACCGTGATCGTCGAGCAGCAGATGGTAGTCGCGAAAATTCGCGCCGGACATATGCCAGTGAAAATTCTTCGTCTTCAGGTAAAGGGCGAAGACATCGGCCAGAAGGGCGGTCGCGCCTCCGGAAATGTCCTTCACGCCTTCCTGCGAAAGTCCTGTCGGCGTCTTCAGGTCGGCCTTACGGCGCGATTTTACGGACTGGTCCATGGGTTCTGTTCCTTGTCTTGGGAGATCGTAAGGTTTCGACGATCGTGACGTAGAGGATATCATCGCTGGCGCGCGTGGCCGGGGCAACAGTGGTTACCGCGGGCAGGAAGCGGAGTTCGACCAAGTCTCGGCGCGCCGAGGCAGCAACGGATGACCGGCACAAAAGTTCCCATCGAGCGAGCCGAAAGGTTGCAAGCCGAAGAAAACCTCAGGTTACGATCCCTTAAGCCTGCTCCTTTACGGCACCTTCGGGCCTTTCCGCTATACGTCGGGGGAACGAAGAATGGACCCAGAACCATGCCGCTAGCCTTGCGTAATTCCCAATCGAGCACCTATGCACGCGGCAACCTCGAAGACAGGTTGACACAGGCGCATCAGCGGATCGAGACGGCGTTTCTGGATGGCGGAGCGTCCCTCGTGGCCGTCATGGAGCTCGTGACCGGGCTCGTCGGCACACTCGATCGTGTCACCGGCGCACTGGACGGCGAGACAACCACGGCGGCGATTGCCGGTCTGCACCGGACGATCGCAGAGCTCGCCCGCCTGCCGGACATCATGGCAGAACGGCAATTGTCCTTCGACGAGATCGCCGATCTCTGCGCCGCATCGCGCCGACACGTCGATGACATGCACGAGACCTTTCGCTACCTCAAGGTCTTCGCCATCACCGTCAAGATCACTGGTGCCGGCCTCGACGAGTTTGCCGATTTCGCCGACGAGATCAGAGACCGCATCCATTCGGGCGCGAGCGAGATCGAGCGTTTCGCAGCCGAGCTCAAATCCATGCAGGGCGAACTGTCCACCGCGCGCAGCTTTTCCTCCTCCGTCCTCGGCGATTTTCGCGTCGCCATCCCCGAGATCGTCGCCAACCTCACCGGCAATGCGACCCGGCTGATCGCGCAGCACGCGGCCATGACCAAGCGCGCCGGCGAAGTCAGGGCTGTCGCTGCCAACGTCCAGACGAAGATCGCCGCGGCGTTGTCTGCCCTTCAGATCGGCGACATCACGCGCCAGCGGATCGAGCATGTCCAGGCGAGCTTCACCCATCTCGATGCCTTCCTCGAAGGCGATGGCCGGCATCTCGGCAGTGCCGAGCGAGACGGCATCGCCGCCTGCGTCCTGCATCTGGCCCATGCCCAGCTGGAAGAGACACTGCTGGATTTCCGGAAGAAATGTGCCAGCGTCTTCACGACGATCTCGAGCTTCACGGCGGATGCTTCCCGCATTCTCGACCTCCGGTCGGAGCTTGCGGGCTTTCGCGACGCGCCGGACGAGGACATTCTGAAGGTCATCGCGCGCGACATTCGCCACGCCTGTGACCTTGCCGCCCGTGTCGAGGGTCGCAGCCGCGATGCGACGGCGCTCGTCGCTTCCGTCGTCGATGCCGTGCAGACGCTGATCACCGCGATCGAGATGATCCGGTCGATCAAGGTCGACATCCACTACATGGCGCTGAACTCCAACCTGCGATGCTCGCGGCTGGGCGATGCCGGTCGCTCGGTCAACGTCGTCAGTGGCGAGCTGCGCACCTTTGCAGGCCGACTGGAAGAGCCCGCCGACAATGTCGTCGCCGGCATGCGGCGGATCGAAACCTCCGCCGCCTCGCTTTCGTCCGGCAGCGGCTCTGAGATCGCGAATATCGCAATGCCGCTCGACATGGCCCTCCAGTCGATCTCCGCCGTCTCGACGCAGATGGATGAAAATCTCGACGCCTTCAACGAACAGGGCGATGCCGTCTTCGGAAAGATCGCTTCGGCCATCGGCGCGCTCGACTTCGAAAGCAGCCTCGGCACCGTTCTGGAAGCCTGCGTCGAGATGGCCGGCCGCTTTGCCGATGATCTGGGTGCGCCCGTGCCGTCAGCGGCAGCGGCAAGCCTGTCGCAGACCATCTACCGGACCTACACGATGGCGCAGGAGCGCGACATTCACCTGTCGATCTTCCCGACGGACGAGCTGGACACGGCACCTGCGGCGGCAACGCCCGCTGCTGCGATGAGCGACGACGATCTCTTCGAAGACGCGTTGTTCTAGCCTCGACCCCCGTCAGGCTGCGTCGGCCTTGAGGGAAAGGTTGGACTCAGCGCCCCTCGCCCGGCCCTTCACCAGCGCCTGCACCTCGTCGGCATAGCGTTCCGCATTGAGGATCGCCTTGTCGAGATTGCTGACGCGATCGCGGTTCATGAGATGCAGGAAGGTCTTGTACTCGAACATGTCGCGGAACGCGGCGCGCTCGATGATCGGGGTCGAGAGCATATGCACCGAGCGCTCCTGCAGCAGCATCTTGACGGCGAGAAGACCGCGCGTGGTGACCATGGAATTGACCCGCGAGAGAACCACGGAATGGGGAATGCGGATGCCGGCCTTGCGGTCGAGATAGGACAGCAGCTCCAGAACCTGCGCCCCGCCCTGCGCATCCATGGAACTGCCCTGTATGGGGATCAGCACGTGATCGGACAGGCCGAGCGCGGTCGCCAGCAAGGGCGACTGGGCGCCGGGGAGATCGATGATCACGTAATCGGCGGAGCGATATTCCTCGACCGTGCGCGGCAAGGCCGAGAGCGAAACGAAGGTGGCGACCGTCAGGTTGGCGACGGGATCTGCGGCCTCGAACCAGCGGGAGATCCAGCGTTGCGGATCGGTGTCGATGATCGCCACGCGATGGCCACGCCGCACGAGTTCCGTCGCCAGAAGAAGCACGGCCGTGGTCTTGCCGGCGCCGCCCTTGGTATTGGCGAAAGTGATGATAGCCATTGCAAACCCCGTTTCCGTCACAGAGCTTGTCATCGCCCGTCCCGACCGCCGCTCACATGGCGTCCGAAACAAGTTTTGCGGCGTCATGGTTAAGGCCGGGTTAAAACAGCTACAGCATTTCCCGCAAAAGTGCGCAGCGGTTTTGCATCCGGAATAGCGTTGAAACAATGAGATGGAGGGTTTTCGCGATTCGGAGAAAAGCGGAAACGCGCTAGCGGCGCCTGTCCTCGGAGAGAATTTCCATGGCGATCTGGCCGAGCGGCACGATCCGATCGACGCCGCCACGGGCGATCGCTTCCTTCGGCATGCCGAAGACGACGGACGTCGCTTCGTCCTGGGCGATCGTGAAGGCGCCGGCCTGATGCATTTCCAGCATGCCGCGCGCACCGTCGTCGCCCATCCCTGTCATGATCGCCGCCATGGCATTGCTGCCGGCCGCCCGCGCGGCCGAGCGGAACAGCACATCCACCGAAGGGCGATGGCGCGAGACGAGTGGCCCGGGCCGGACCGAGACGTGATAGCGCGCACCCTGCCGCTCCAGCATCATATGGCGGTCGCCCGGTGCAATCAGCACATGGCCGCGCAGCACCGGGTCGCCATCCTCGGCCTCCTTCACCTCCACCTCGCAAAGCCCGTTCAGGCGTTTGGCGAAGGCGGCGGTGAATTTCTCCGGCATGTGCTGGACGATGACGATGCCGGGCGCATTCGACGGCAGCCGTTCGAGCAGTTCGCGCAGCGCTTCCGTGCCGCCGGTGGAGGCGCCGATGCAGACGACCATTTCCGTGGTGCGCGCCATGGCCTTGCCGGAGGGCGGCGGTAGCATGGCATCGGCCGTCAGCTTCTCGCTGGGTCCGCCTGCAGATGCCGACACGACGCGTCCGGCTTTCTGCCGGACGCGCGCCTGGGCCGCACTCTTGACCACGTCACAGATCCGGGCAGCCTGTTCGGCGAGATAGTCGGCCGCGCCGATCTTCGGCTTCAGGATCACATCGACGGCACCGGCTTCCAGCGCCTGCATCAGCGTTTCCGTACCCGTCTCCGTCAGCGATGAACACATGACGACGGGAATGGGCCGCTGCGACATCAGCTTGCGCAGGAAGGTGATGCCGTCCATGCGCGGCATCTCCACATCCAGCGTGATGACGTCGGGAATTTCCTCCTGGATGCGCTTGGCGGCCATGAACGGATCCGAGGCCGCGCCGATGACGGTAATGCCCGGGTCGGATTCCAGAACGGCCGTCAGCGTCTGCCGGACGCTGGCGGAATCATCGACGATCAGGACGCGGATCTGTTTGCCGGGCACAGGCTATTCCTTCACGAAGACGGTATTGGCAAGCTGGCGGACCGGCAGGTTCATGCCGGTGATCGACTCGGAATGGCCGATCAGCAGATGCCCGCCGGGAAGCAGGCAATCGACCAGACGGTTCAGCACATGCATCTGGGTCTTCTTATCGAAATAGATCAGCACGTTGCGGCAGAAAATCACATGCATCGGCTCGCCGACGCGATAGACGTCGTCCATGAAATTCAGCCGCATGCAGCCGACGCGGGAGCGTAGCTGGGGCACGATGCGCACCTCACCGCGCGCCGGGTCCCGAGCGGTCATGACGAAGCGGCGGCGCAGATCGGCCGGAACCGGCCGGATCATCTCCTCCGTATAGATGCCCTTGGTCGCGACCTCGAGAACCTGTGTCGAGAGATCGGTGGCAAGGATCGAGTAATCAGGGCCGTTGCAGGTCTGCCGGTAGTCTTCCAGCACCATCGCCATCGTGTAGGGTTCTGCACCCGTGGAACAGGCCGCACTCCAGGTGCGGACACGCCGCACGCCCTGTTCCTTCAATCCCGGCAGGATCGTCTGGCGCAGGATATCGAAATGGTTCGGCTCGCGGAAGAAATCCGTCTTGTTGGTGGTGACGGCGTCGATCAGGTGGATCGCCTCGCGCTCGATCCCATGCCCGTCGAACAGAAAGTCGCAATAGGCGTCGAGCGTTTCGATACCGGTAGCGCGCAGCCGCCGCCGCAACCGGCCTTCGAGCATGGTGGCCTTGCTCTGCGGCATCTTAATGCCGCTATAGTCGTAGATATAGGCGCCAAGCCGCTTGAAGTTGCGCGCACTCAGCCGTCCGCCTTCCGTAGAGGAAGCGCCATGACGGGAAGCGTTTTGATAGGAAGCGGCCTGTGTCACGGAAAAGATGCTCCTGGGATGGCGGGCCTTGCCGTGCTCATGCGACGCTCCGCTCTGGAAGGGTGGTTCCTGCAAGCGCCGGCCCACTGTCCGAGAACAGCTTAGCAAGATCGATGATGACGACGAAGCCGGTTTCGCGGCGCACCACGCCGCGGATGTAGTCCGAGCGCCAGCGCACGCCGATGTCCGGCGCCTGCTCGATGCTGTCGCGCCGGAAGGGGGTTACCTCGAACACCTTGTCGGCCACCAGCCCCAGCGCGAGGTCCTTCTCGCCCAAGGGAATGTCGAGCACCAGAATGCGGGTGTGGGGCGTGCGCACGGTGGGCGTCATGCCCAGCCGCAGGCGCAGGTCGATGATCGGTACGCCCTGACCGCGCACGTCGCGCAGGCCCATCAGGTAGTCGGGGCCATGCGGGATCTTGAACGGGTCCTCGTGGTCCAGGATCTCCCGGACCACGGTGACGGGAACGGCAAACAGCTCTTCCCCGAGGCTGAAGGTGACGAACTGGGACTCCGCCGGCATATGGTCCATCTCAGGCGCTCTGCTTGAAGTCGGCGTCGTCGGCGTCCGGGCCGCCCATTGACATATCCAGCGCAAAACCCTTCACGCGGGCCTGCTGGGCAGAAACGCTCTGGCGGGGGGCGGCAGCTGCCGGCTTGCGCGGGGCGGCGGCCGGGCGTGCGGTTGCCGTATGATGGGCCGCATGATGCGTGGACCGCTGGGGAGCGGCGGCGACCGGGGCCGGCTTGTGCGAGACGTTGTCCACCCGGAAGAAGGCGATGGAGGCCTGAAGCTCCTCGGCCTGGGCGGCCAGTTCCTCTGATGTCGCCGACATCTGCTCGGAGGCACCGGCATTCTGCTGCGTCACCTTGTCGAGCTGCTGGATCGCCTCGTTGATCTGCGAGGCCCCGATATCCTGCTCGCGGCAGGCAGCCGAGATCTCGGCGATCAGTTCGGCCGTCTTGCGGATGTCGGGCACGAGGCGTCCGAGCATGTCGCCGGCTTCGGTCGCCACCTGCACCGTCTCGCCGGAGAGACCGCTGATTTCGGCGGCCGCCGCCTG
>NZ_SLYH01000006.1:0-211839 GCF_004343445.1 Rhizobium sp. PP-CC-3G-465 | reverse complement strand
CGCAACTTCCGCCGCCCACGTTTCTCTTTCTCATCTTCAATTGTCAAAAAACAGACAAACCTTACCGGTCCGTCACATCGCTGAATGATCAAAGCCTAAAGCCACAATCACCGCAAAATCATCCAAACAAGAGCACCAAGCTTTCCGCCCGTGACCCCCAGTCCCACCCGCAAAGTCAAGAAACTTCAGAGCGAGTTCGTTGGTCGCCAGCAGCGCCGCCGCCCTCGTTGGTGTGCGGTTTATAGATCCGAGACAGACACTTCGTCAACAGGGTTTTTGAAAAAAATGACAGTTTTCTGACAAAGCCTTGCGGCATAGGGGCTGGAGCCCCCTCCCCTTCCCGCGTCATGAAGGAAACCTGCCGCAGGGCACCCGCCGCCCTCAGTTTTACACAATCGCAGTGTCTCAGGGAGAACCGCGCACTGTGTCGGATTTGACTCGACAGCGCGAAAGATGCACATCTTCGCACAATATACGCAGCCTATAAGAAGAACCGGCGCGTTCAACAGGGACCCGATCAGCTGGCATGATCACGGACAAATCCATGATACGGTCGCTGGGCAACGAACCGCCCATATTGGCCGATGGCCGCCGGGCGCCCGATCGTCGCGAGATTTCGCTCCGCTGGCTCTCCGGCACATTCCTTACCGGCATCACATCCAGTCTCCTTATGGGCGTTGCGCTCTTTGCCGCACTTGATGGTCGCCAGCAGCTTGCCATCCCCGCGGAAGCCTATGCCGCGGTGGACCCTGCCTTGCGCGGCGGCCAGCCGGCAGCGACCGCCAAGCGCGGCGGTCGCATCGTCTCACCCGTGATCGTCGCCAAACCGTCCGACCGGACGATCCTCGAAGTCTCCACGATGATCCATGACGGCGAGAAGGAAGTGGTTCGTCGCCAGCCCTTCGCGCATGTGAAGATGACGCTGGCGGCCAACCACCAGGCATCGGAATCCTACCCGTCCTTCGATCCCCTCGCGATCTTCTCCAATGACGACGCCGCCTCCGCCCCTCCCCCGGTGCGCACCGGCACCATCTACGGCTCCGACGTCGAATCCGAAGTCGCGCTGAAGACGGTCGATTTTCCCCTCAAGGGCTCGACGCTGAAATTCGGGCCCTCGATGTCGCTCGACGAGGTGGAAGAGAACGTCCGCTCCAACGGCGCGGCCCTGACGGAAGGCAATACGCAGCTCGCCTCGCTCTTCTATGTCGATCCGCGACGCTTTGCCTCCGACGCCTCCGAGCTCGACCTGATCCAGGGCATCACGGCGCGGGTGGTCGAGGAGAATATGACGGTCACGCCGTTCGAGACGATCAACGACAGCAGCGCGGAATTTGCCGACGACGTCATTCCGGTCCGGCGTGACACGGATATGGCGACCGTTCTGAGTGGCGCCGGCTATTCCAAGGCGCAGGCGGCCGATATCGCGGCCATCTTCAAGACGGCGCTGAATTCGGATATCTTCCGTGAAGGCGATGTCGTGCGCATCGGTATCATCCAGAGGGGCGAGAACGAAGAAGCGCGGGTGATGCGGGCGAGCGTCTACGCCAAGGGTGGCGCGCATGTGCTGACCATGGCGTTGGACGACCATGGCACATTCGTGCGTGGCGAGGAGCCGCCGCAGCTTTCCGCCGTCTACACCGCCTTCGACGATAACGGCACACCGACCATTTCGGCCGGGCGCGATCTGCCGCGGGTCTATGACGGGGTCTATCGGGCAGCACTTTCCTACGGCATGAACCAGGGCATGGTCGCGCAGCTGATCAAGCTGCTCGCCAGCAATGTCGATTTTCAGGCACAGTTGAAGCCGACCGACAGCCTCGAGGCCTTCTTCTCCGTTGCGGATGAAAGCGGTCGCGCGACGGATACGTCGGAACTGCTCTACGTCAATGCGAAGTTCGGCGACGCACAAACCCGGTTCTATCGTTTTCAGGACCCTGACGACAACTCCGTCGATTACTACAACGAGATGGGCAAGAGCATTCGTCAGTTCCTGCTGCGCAACCCGGTTCCCAACGGCACGTTCCGCTCGGGCTTCGGCATGCGCCGTCATCCGATCCTCGGCTTCTCGCGCATGCATACCGGCGTGGACTGGGCCGCACCGCGCGGCACGCCGATCATTGCGGCGGGCAATGGCGTTGTAGAGAAGGCCGGCTGGGATAGCGGCGGGTATGGCAACCAGACGCTCATCCGTCATGCGAACGGCTACGTCTCGTCCTATAACCACCAGAGCGCGATCGCCAAGAACGTCAAGCCCGGCGCACGCGTCGCGCAGGGCCAGGTCATCGGCTGGATCGGGACGACGGGCCTGTCGACGGGCCCGCACCTGCACTACGAATTGATCGTCAACGGCAACCGCGTCGATCCGCTGCGCATCCGGCTTCCCGGCGGCAAGTCGCTGGATGGTCCGGCGCTCGCCCAGTTCGAAGAAGAGCGGCAGCGCATCGACGAGCTGCTGGCCAAGGACAATGGCAGCGAAGTCGCGGCCACGCAGTAACAGCGCGTGGCGATGATGGCGCGCCCGTCGCTCCTGCGAAAACGGGATTAGTGCGGTCGCTTCGCCGCCGTTTCCGCAAGGCTCTCCTGATCCTGCATCTCGCCCCCGCGCGCGGCATCCAGACGTTCGGCAACGCCGGCATCTGCCGGGTCCTGTTCGCGCCGCCACGGCCGCCGGCCCTTCAGAACGCCGGACTCATGGACGATCTCGGCCACATATTCTTCCTGCCGATAGGCCATCACGTGAATGCCGGAGACACCTTTGATCTCCTTCACCTCGTTGATGATATCGATGCAGATCTGCTTGCCTTCCTTCTTCTGGTCGGCCGCGCCCTCCAGCCGGGCGATGATGGCATCGGGGATGTGAACGCCCGGCACGTTGGAGCGGATCCAGCGCGCGGTGCGGGCGGAGGCCATCGGGCCGACGCCGACGAGGATATGGCAGTGCTCGTGCAGGCCGAGATCGCGCACTTTTTCCATGTAGGCGCGGAACATCGGCACATCGAAGCAATATTGGCTCTGCACGAACTGGGCACCGGCCTCGATTTTCTTGGCAAGCCGGTACGGACGGAAATCATACGGCGGCGCGAACGGATTGATGGCGGCACCGAGAAAGACGCGCGGCGGCGCGGTCAGCTTGCGCCCGGAGAGAAACTTGGCGTGATCCCGCATGATCCGCACCGTTTCCAAAAGCGACATGCAGTCGAGATCGAACACTGGCTTTGCCCCCGGCTGGTCGCCGGCCTGCACACCGTCACCGGTAAGGCAGAGAATGTTCGCCACGCCCATGGCGGCCGCACCCAGCACATCGCCCTGAATGGCGATCCGGTTTCGGTCGCGGCAGGAGATCTGCATGATCGGAGCGTAACCCATGCGGGTCAGAAGCGCGCAGATACCGACCGAGGACATATGGCAATTGGCGCCCGACGCATCGACCGCGTTGATGCCGTCCACCCAGCCCTCGAACACCGCGGCCCGGGCATAGACCTCTTCCGGATCGGCGCTGTCGGGTGGGTTCAGCTCGGCCGTCACGGCGAACTCGCCGCGCCGAAGCACCTGCTCCAGCCGCCCGCGCGAGGAATGGCCGGGCAGGAGATCGCCAGAAGCATTTGGGAAACCGCTCATGTCGGGCGTCCCGAGGTTGTCGTCTGATTATCCCGCGCCTGTGCCTCGGCTGCCGTCACCCGCAGCCAGGACGACGTTTCGCGCAACGACTGGTTCACCGGCGGCTGTACGGCAAGGATCGCATCGCCGTTCGCCATCTGGCGTGAACCTTCCCAGGCTTTGACCCAGACGCAGGGCATATCGGGTTCCACTTCGCAGTTTCCGTTGGCACGCACGCCACCGCAGGGTCCGTTGCGCAATTGCTTGGGGCAGTTCATCGGGCAGGACATGCCGGTGGACGACAGGATGCATTGGCCGCACATGCGACAGTCGAAGAGCAGGCCCTTCACCCCGCGCTCGACCATGGTCACCGGCGCTTCGGCTCTCGCATAGCCGATCGCCCGCCAGAGCGGATGCAGGGCCAGAAACACCGACGCGAAGCGGTGATAGACCCATTCCAGCAGCCGGGAATGGCGCACCGACCAGAGGCGGATCGCAAAACTGCGCTGCCCGCGCCGGTTGGGCGAGACGCTGGCGGGCGTATAGGCGCCGGTCGCGGCCTTACGGCCGGCCTGCGCATTGCCCTTGTCGGGCCTGGGCGCAGGAGCGAGATCGGAGGGCGAAGGTTTCGTCATATGTATCCGCCTTGTGTCGGTCCCGTCGTGCCCATTGTCGTGGCCGTCATCCGGCAAAAGCTTGCGCGTCTTTTCGACCCGCCGCGCATCCTTGCACGACACGCCGCGACAGTGAAAGCGACGTGCGCCGATAAGCCTTACCAGATGCCACGCGACAGCCCGTTCCAGATCCATGTCCAGACGGTCGGGTGATACCATTGCCGGGATGGACCCGCGACGGTTATCGGCCGAAGCGTCCCGGCCAGAGCATCCTCGACGGCCTGGATGGCAATTCCGGTCGAAGCGGCCGTCTGCAACAGCGGATAGGTGTGCATCGTATCGCCTTTGCCGGGCGTCATGCGCGTCTGGTAAAGAATATCGCCCGTATCGACGCCCGCATCGACCAGATGCACCGTCGCACCGAAATTTCCCTCATCCCGGTTTACCCGCGCCCAGTATCCACCCATCAGGCCCCGATATCGGGGATTGATGCCCGCATGGAAATTGATGACGGGACAGGATATCGCCGACAGCGTTGTGGCCGACAGCATGCGGCACGAGACGAGGAAGACGACATTGGGTGAAAGCTTGGTCAGCCCATGCAGCGCGTCCGGCGTGTTGATCGACGGTATCGGCACCGTTCTGACATCCGCATTCGGCGCATCCGAAACGTCATAGGTCTCCAGAATCTCCCGCGCACGGCCTTCGGTAAAACGCTTGCCGAATTTGGAGGCGACCATAGTCGCGAGTTGCCCGAGAGCCACCGGCCATCCGAGCTTGCGGGCGCGTCGCCTGACGAAGACGGACTTCGATTCCGCCGGCTCCAAGAGAACGACAACCTCGGAAAAGCGATGGGCAAGTGCATTGATCAGGATCTTCGGATTGCGCCCGCCGGCCGTGACCACGACCACAAGACCCGCTCGCTTCATCTCCACCATATCTACGCCTCTGTTCGCCTCAGCGCATTTGTCACCGATCCGGCTTACCGGGTGATTAAAGGCATTGCACGCAAAAGGCCTCCCCGGTTTCCCGGGAAGGCCAGATATCTCGGATCAGGACTAGTCGATCAGGCCGCAACGCGGTCTTCGCCCGTGCCGAGCAGCTTGAAGTTCAGCCGATCGGACCCTTCCAGCACCTTGATCACGGAGCCATCCGGGATGTCGCCGGACAGGATTTTTTCGGCGAGCGGATCCTGCACATAGCGCTGGATCGTCCGCTTCAGCGGGCGTGCGCCATAGACGGGATCGTAGCCGCGTTCCGCCAGCCAGTGCCGGGCGTCGCCGTCCAGTTCCAGCGTGATCTTGCGATCCGCCAGCAGTGTCTTCAGCCGCTCGAGCTGAATATCGACGATCGCCCCCATCTCGCCGCGCTTCAGACGGTGGAACAGGATGATCTCATCGACCCGGTTGAGGAACTCCGGCCGGAAAGCCGAGCGCACCACACCCATCACCTGCTCGCGCACGCTGTCGGTATCCTCGCCTTCGGCAAGTCCGGTCAGATATTCCGCGCCGAGATTCGATGTCATGATGATCATCGTATTGCGAAAATCCACCGTCCGGCCCTGCCCGTCCGTCAGCCGGCCATCGTCCAGCACCTGCAGCAGCACGTTGAAGACGTCGGGATGGGCCTTCTCGATCTCGTCGAACAGCACGACCTGATAGGGCTTGCGCCGCACGGCTTCCGTCAGCGAACCGCCTTCCTCATAGCCGACATAGCCCGGAGGTGCACCGATCAGCCGGGAAACGGAGTGTTTCTCCATATATTCCGACATATCCATGCGCACGAGTGCCGTGTCGTCATCGAAGAGGAAGCGCGCAAGCGCCTTGGTCAGCTCCGTCTTTCCGACGCCGGTCGGCCCGAGGAAGATGAACGAGCCGATCGGCCGGTTCGGGTCCTGCAGCCCGGCGCGCGAGCGACGGACGGCGCGGGACACGGCCTGCACCGCATCCCCCTGCCCCACGACCCACTTGGCCAGCTCGTCCTCCATCCGCAGCAGCTTGTCGCGCTCGCCCTCCAGCATCTTATCGACCGGAATACCGGTCCAGCGGGAAACGATGTGCGCGATATTGTCCGGCGTCACCACTTCCTGCACCATGGATGCGGCCGAACTGTCCTGCGCTTCGGATTCCTGCAACTCCTTTTCGAGCTTCGGGATTTCGCCATAGGCAAGCTCGCCCGCCCGCTGGAACTCACCCTTGCGCTGGGCAGTTGCCAGTTCGTTGCGGGCTTCGTCCAGCTGTCGCTTCAGATCGGCGGCAAGACCGAGCTTGGACTTTTCCGACTGCCAGCGCGCGGTCAGCGCATCGGCCTGCTCTTCGAGCCCGGTCAGGTCGAGTTCCAGCTTTTCCAGCCGGTCCTTCGAGGCGCGGTCGGTCTCCTTCTTCAGGGCCTCGCGCTCGATCTTCAGCTGCATGATGCGGCGGTCGAGTTCGTCCAGTTCTTCCGGCTTGCTATCCACCTGCATCCGCAGCCGCGATGCAGCCTCGTCCATCAGGTCGATGGCTTTGTCGGGCAGGAAACGGTCGGTGATGTAGCGGTTCGACAGAGTCGCAGCCGCGACCAGCGCCGCGTCCGAAATCCGTACCTTGTGGTGCTGCTCGTACTTTTCCTTCAGGCCGCGCAGGATCGAGATCGTGTCCTCGACATCCGGCTCGTTGACCATGACTGGCTGGAACCGGCGGGCAAGGGCCGCATCCTTTTCCACATGCTTGCGGTACTCCTCGAGCGTGGTCGCGCCGACGCAGTGCAGCTCGCCGCGCGCCAAAGCCGGCTTCAGGAGGTTCGATGCGTCCATCGCGCCATCGGCCTTGCCGGCACCCACCAGCGTGTGCATCTCGTCGATGAACAGGATGATCTCGCCCGCATCCGCCTGAACTTCCGAGAGAATGGCCTTCAGCCGCTCCTCGAACTCGCCCCGAAATTTTGCCCCGGCAATCAGCGCGCCCATGTCGAGCGCCATCAGCCGCTTGTCCTTCAGGCTTTCCGGCACGTCGCCATTGACGATGCGCAAGGCGAGGCCTTCGGCGATGGCCGTCTTGCCCACGCCGGGTTCGCCGATCAGCACCGGATTGTTCTTCGTGCGGCGCGAAAGCACCTGGATCGTGCGGCGGATTTCGTCGTCGCGACCGATCACCGGATCGAGCTTGCCGTCACGCGCATCCGCGGTCAGGTCGCGCGCATATTTCTTCAGCGCGTCGAAACCGGCCTCGGCATTGGCGCCGTCGGCGGTGCGGCCCTTGCGAATCTCGTTGATCGCCTGGTTCAGCCGTGCGGCCGTCACCCCGGCCTTGGAGAGAGTCTGTGCGGTCGAAGCCGATGTTTCCACAGACAGCGCCAGCAACAGGCGCTCGACGGTGACGAAACTGTCGCCCGCCTTTTTGGCGGCCTCTTCGGCCGTCGTGAAAACCTTGGCCAGCGGCTGCGACAGGGCGATGCCGCCATTCCCGCCGGACACCTTCGGCAGCTTGGCAAGGGCTGCGTCATTGGCAAGCTTGGCGTCCTTCGCCCGGCCGCCGGCGCGCTCGATCAGCGAGGCTGCCATGCCTTGATCGTCGTCGAGCAGCACTTTCAGCACATGCTCGGGCGTGAACTGGGGATGACCCACTGACAGCGCATAGGTCTGCGCCGATTGCAGGAAACCACGCACGCGTTCGGAATATTTCTCGATATCCATCGTCTACCTCCTTGGAACCGGAACGCCCATGCGGCACGCTCCGGCGGTTGGGATCAGGCTCCCGAAATCGGCAAGCCCGGCATCGCGAAGAGGACCCTGCGGATCGCAGCATCTTCCCGCTTCGACATGAGATATGGGAGGCGTTTTTGCCGAATTAAAGAGCAGAAATCACGTGATTTCGCTTTGCTGCGAGATTGTTCCATCCCGATCGGACGCTTGCAAAAGGACCGGATCGACGATCCAGCCTTCCAGCGGATCGGCATGCGGCGGAATGCCGAAACCGGCCTCTCTCTGCCCATACGCCCAGCCCGCCTGAACCGCACAAAGGAGCGCATCCAGCGCGTCCCCGCTCGGATCTTCGGCCAGCGATCGCGGTGCCTCGATCCGCAGACCGGACAGGGAATGATCAGACGCGGGATCGCAAAGGCGGTCGAACAGATCGAGGCGGGCCGACAGATGCTCGGCCGTCTGCAGACGGCGCGTATCGTTCTTGTAGGATCGCCGCCCGATAAGCCGCCGCGCCATCACGCCGGGATAGGCCTCCACCACGACACGGCTCGGGTCGCCCGCCCGCAGAAGCGGCAGATGCACATCGGATTCGAGCAGCCGGTGCGCGCCCTCGTAAAACATCAGACCGACCGGCACCCCATGCAGCTTCTGCGGACTGATCCCGCCTGTGCTTTTATCGATGAACCGCTGGTGCTCCTTGTCGCCGGGCGCGCGCGGCAACCGGTACTGCGTCATTGCCTCGTAGAACTGCGCACGCGTCAGTTCGGCGACGTGGCCGACATAACCTTCCCACGACAGAGGCCAGCCGATCGTCTCGATAAATCTGCGCGACTGCCCGAAGGGAAAGTCGAGCCCGGCAATCCATGGGCCCGACGATGCGAGAAACCCGGTGAAACCATCGAAATTCGTCCAGCGATGCATCTCTACGAACCGCAACGTCCCCCCATCCAGCCGGCATTCGACGCAGGTGATCGGCTTTTGCCGTGAGGGAGCGGAGGTGAAATCCACACCAAAAACCCTCATCCCATCGCCGCCCCTCTGGGTCTCCCGGTCTCCAAGCCTTGCAGGTTGGGAAAGCGGCGGCATGGGCGATCCATCGGAGCGAGAAGCCGCATCACGTTCCGCCACCGGCTTCAACACAGGCAGCACGGTCATCGCCTGAAGGATCGCGGCAACATGCATCGACTGACCAATCAGTCCGGTGCCCAAACCAGCAAGCACCGTTTCGATCGGCAGAAGCTCGACCGTCAGCCCATTCTCTTCCGGATCGAGCTGTTGCTCCCCCAAGCGGACGACGTCACGAGCGAGAAACGCATGCACGCGGTTCGTCTGCATCGAGGGATTGGGATAGAGCGAACTCAGCCATTCCATCTGCTCGCAGCGATAGCCGGTCTCCTCCAGAAGCTCTCGCCGCGCCGCGGCCTCCGGATCGACATCGCTCGGTTCCATGCTGCCGGCCGGCGCTTCCAGCAAAACCTTGCCCGCAGCATGCCGATACTGGCGGACCAGCACCATCTGCCTATCGGGTGTGACCGCGACGACGACGACCCATTCGGGATAGGTCAGCACATAATAAGGATCGACGCGCAGCCCGGACGGGGTCTCGCAGGCATCCGCACGGACATCGATATGCCGATCGCGGATCAGAGACCGCGAATGCAGGATCTTCCAGGTCTCGTCATTACCAGCCATGGCCGGTCCCCTCCCCTCACGATAAAGCGCGACCATATCCCCATTCGCGTCGCTGTGACGACGTTTCACACAGCTTGCATCCTATTTGTAAGAATTGACAAACGTTTCGGAATACCCAACGTCGAAGAGAGCCTTGCCCCAAGGCAACCCGACGATCCCGGAACAACTGCCCATGCCACCCGCGTACCTGCCAGCCTCGTTTCGGACCATGCTCTCGGCCATTATTGCCTCGGCCCTTGTGCTCTTCAGCCTCGTCGCAGGCCACGCATTCGCGGCCGGAAACACGCCGTGCAGCGGCAGGAAAGGCGGCGTCGATCACTGTCAGGGAGAGCGCTTCATCTGCCGTGACGGCTCGATCAGCGCCAGCAAGAAATCCTGCTCGGCAACCCATCAACCGCTCGGGCTCCTCGGGACGTCATCCCAATCAGCACCGGCAACAGGCACGACGACCTGCGACTGCCGCAGCGGCACGTTCTGCACCGGCCCCCGCGGCGGCCGGTTCTGCCTTTCCGACAGCGGCGAGAAAAGCTATTTGCGGAAATAGTAACGCCCACGAAAAAGGGCGACGTTGCCGCCGCCCTTTCCAGTCATATTGGTCTTGCGACCGATTATTCGGAGTCGGCCAAAGCCGGCGCTTCCGGCTGTTCGCCGGCGGCACCCTCTTCCGCGGCACCTTCGGTGCGGCGCGGGCGACGGGGGCGCGGGGCGGCCCGACGGCGCGGCGCGCGGCCTGCGGCCTCCTCTTCGATGGCGACTTCAGCTGGCGTGCCTTCGATGTCCGGCTGCGGACCGGTGCCGTCGATGACGGTTTCCGGCGTTGCGGCAACGGGATGCTCGACAGCGACAGGGCGCTCTGCGCGGGGCTGACGCTCGGCGCGGGGTGCGCGTTCGGCACGTTCAGCACGCTCAGGCCGTTCGGCTCGCTCAGGCCGCTCGGCGCGCTGCTCCGTCCGCTCGGGCCGTTCCGTCTGCTCGCTGCGATCCGCACGTTCCGTTCGCTCGGGGCGATCCGCCTGAACCGGACGCTCGTTGCGCTCGGCGCGTTCCTGACGGTCCGGCCGTTCGTTGCGCTCCGTCCGCTGCTGCGGCTGTGGCTGCTGCTGGCGGGGCTGTTCGCGGCGGGGTGTCGGCTGCTGCATCATGGCGGGCTGGTCGTCGTAGCCCTGGTCCTGATCGTCGTCCATCATGCCGTCACGGTCGTTACCGTCCATGTCGTTGCCCTCATAAGACGGGCGATCGTCACGCTGGAAACGTTCCTGCATCTGCGCCTGTGCGGCTGCGATGATGCGGTTGTAGTGCTCGGCATGCTGAAGATAGTTTTCGGCGATGACCCGGTCGCCGGAGCTCTGCGCATCCCGCGCGAGCGTCGTGTACTTCTCGGCGATATGCTGCGCGGTGCCGCGGATCTTCACATCGGGGCCGGAGCTGTCATAGGTCCGGGTGAGCGGGTTCTGCCCCTTCCGGTTATGATTGTTGTTACCGCCGCCGCCGCCGCCATTGTTATTGTTGTTATTATTATTGTTGTTACGCCCACGGCCGCGCTTGTTCTGCTGTCCTGGCCTCATCCTATCGTCACCCGAAATCTCTTGATCATGATGGTTCATATGGCGTCCGGCCTCATGGCTCCGGCCATCGTGGTAAACACCTCCTCGCAGCTCCCGACATAAGGGGAGTCGGAACGAGAAGGCACGCCGCGACCCAGCAGCCTGAAAAGGCATCTCGCTGGTTGGCGTCAAATTAACAGGTACCCGCACCAGGCACTGTCGACCCAAGCTCTTGTGTCAGAAGAGCATTCCCTGCGGAGAGGTCTGACCGGAACGAATCCTGACATCCTTGACCGTCTGCTCAGTGCGTGGCGGCAACCTATCCGTCTTCCCCGCCAATTCCAAGCCTTTTCTTTGCGTTTGCGAAAACAACATCGCGTTGCCAAGGCAGTAAACGACCTGTTTTCAACAGGCTGGGAGGCCCACAGCGTATGGCTTAGCAGCATCGGCACGGCGAAAGACAAGCACGCGGTCGTTTCCACCGAGATCGCGCAGGAACGTGACCCTGTCGAAACCTTCCTCCTCAAAGATACGCGTCACGCTGTCCTTCTGGTCAAAGCCGATTTCCAGCCCGACCATGCCCTCATCTTCGAGGAAGGCCGCCGCGCCGGCGGCGATGATCCGGTAGGCGTCCAGCCCGTCCGTCCCGCCATCGAGCGCGAGCATGGGATCGAAAAGCCGGACCTCGGGGTCCAGCCCGTCGATGATATCCGAGCGGATGTAAGGCGGGTTCGAGACGATGACATGGTAACGCCCGTCGATCGTCTCGAACCAGTCGCTCCGCACGATCCGGAAACGCTCCGACAGACCGTGAGCCTGCGCATTGGCGGCGGCGGTCGCAAGGGCATCCTCGGAAAGATCGACGCCAACGCCCGTGGCCTCGGCAACCTCGCTCAGAAGCGCCAGGCAGATCGCCCCCGTGCCCGTGCCAAGATCGAGGATTCGGCACTGCCCAACCCGCGCGACCGTCGCCCGCACGTGCGGCAGCATGGCTTCGACAAGCGTTTCCGTGTCCGGCCGCGGCTCCAGCGTTTCCGGCGAAAGCGACAAGCTCAGCCCGTAGAAATCCCGCGCGCCGAGAATGCGGTGCAGCGGCTCGCGGGCCAGCCGCCGCGCGATCCCGGCTCGAATCAAGGCCGCCTTGTTCGCCGACACGACGTCCCCGCCCCGGCTCATCAGCCCAGTCGGCGTCAAGCCGAGCAGACCGCCGACGAGAATGCGCGCTTCCTGCGCCGGATCGTCGAAATCGGCCTGCCGGAGGGCCGCGCGCACCTCCGCGAGCAGGTTGTCGATCGTGTCGCTCACCGTCAGCCCTGCTGTTCGCCGAGACGGGCGAGCTGGTCGGCCTGATAATCGGCCAGCAGCGCATCCACCACCTCGTCGATCTCGCCCATCATCATCCGGTCGATCTTGTAGAGCGTCAGGTTGATGCGGTGATCGGTCACCCGGCCTTGCGGAAAATTATAGGTGCGGATGCGCTCGGACCGGTCGCCGGAACCGACCTGGCTCTTGCGGGAGGCCGACCGCTCGCTATCCGCCTTCTGCCGCTCCATGTCGTAGAGGCGCGAGCGCAGAACCTGCATGGCTTTCGCCTTGTTCTGGTGCTGCGATTTTTCCGAACTCGTGACCACGATGCCGGACGGCATATGCGTGATGCGCACCGCGCTGTCCGTGGTGTTGACGTGCTGCCCCCCGGCACCGGACGAGCGCATCGTGTCGATGCGGATGTCCTCGGCGCGGATCTCGATGTCGATATCCTCGGCCTCCGGCAGCACCGCGACGGTGGCGGCGGAGGTGTGGATGCGCCCCTGCGTTTCCGTATCGGGCACGCGCTGGACGCGATGGACGCCGGATTCGAACTTCAGCTTGGAGAAAACGCCGCGCCCGGTCACCGTCGCGATGATTTCCTTGAACCCGCCGGCATCGCCATCGCTGGCGCTGAGCACCTCGACCTTCCAGCCCTTGTCGGCGGCGTAACGCTCATACATGCGGAAGAGATCGCCGGCAAAAAGTGCGGCTTCCGAACCGCCGGTTCCCGCGCGGATTTCGAGGATGGCGCTCTTCTCGTCGGCGGCATCCTTCGGCAAAAGCAGGATCTGCATCTCGCTTCCGAGCGTTTCCAGCCGTTCCTCGATCTCCGGCTTTTCCATCTCGGCAAGGTCGCGCATCTCGCGATCGGTCGCCTTGTCGGACAGCAGCGCCTCGATATCGGCAAGCTCCGCGCCGGCCTTCTCGTACTGGCGGATCTTGGCGACGACGGGCTGCAGCTCGGAATATTCCGATGCGAGCTTCACATAGACATCGGCCGCTGGCCCCGCCGACATCCGCGCCTCGATTTCCCCGAACCGCCGCTCCAGCTCCCGCATCTTTTCTATGGGTAGTGTGGCCAATGCTTACTCCAGGCCGCTGCGCGGCAAATGATCGAATGTCAGTACACCGGCAGCCTCGTTGGCGGCGACCTAGCAAAACAAGAAAGACCCTCTCTGCCCTGCCGGGCATCTCCCCCACAAGGGGGAGAAGACTTGGGGCTACCCTCGCCCAGCTTCAGCCGTTCATACTTGAGGTCCGCTTCCAGTGAACAGGCGGGTGCCACGAGTCTTCTCCCCCCTTGTGGGGGAGATGCCCGGCAGGGCAGAGAGGGCCTTCCTTCGCCACCCTAAAGCCCCAGCCCTACAACGGAATCTCATTCTCCGCCGCAAACGCCTTCAACAGTTCCCGCGGCGTGCGCGTTCCCTTCGTATCGTCCAGCAGCGCGTTCAGCTCCGGCGAAAGCCTTGCCAGATCCGTCGCCAGCAGCATCGCCTTGACCGGCCCGACTGCCGTCGGCGACATCGACAGGGAGCGGAAGCCGATGGCGAGCAGTGCCAAGGCCGAGAGCGGCTTCGACGCCATCTCGCCGCAAAGCGTGACGGACGTGGTGTTGCGCTCGCCGGCGCGCACGATATCGCGCAGCATCCGCAGGAACGGCCGGCTGAGCACATCGAAGCGGTCCGACACGCGCGAATTGCCGCGATCCACTGCCATAGTGAACTGGAACAAGTCGTTGGAGCCGACCGAGACGAAGTCGACCTCGCTCATCAGCTCGTCCAGCTGATAGAGCAGTGCGGGAACTTCGAGCATGGCGCCGAACTGCAGCTTGCGCGGCAGCTGTTCGCCGACCTTCGATTGCCGCTGGATTTCCTTCTGCAGCAGTTCGCGCACCGCCTTCAGCTCGAAAACCTCCGTTACCATCGGCAACATGATGCGCAGTTCCTGGCCCGCGGACGCCCGCAGCATGGCGCGCAATTGCGTGCGCAAGAGGCCTGGCCGGTCGAGCGACAGGCGGATCGCCCGCCAGCCGAGCGCCGGGTTTTCCTCTTCCGCAGCGCGGAAATAAGGCACCACCTTGTCGCCGCCGATATCAAGCGTGCGGAAGGTCACCGGCTTGCCGGCCGCCTGCTTCAGGACGTTGCGGTAGAAGGCCTCCTGCTCCTCCATGCGCGGCATGGTCGAAGCGATCATGAACTGCAGCTCCGTGCGGAACAGGCCGATGCCCTCGGCACCCGATTCGTCCAGCTGCGGCAGATCCACCATCAGGCCGGCATTCATCTGCAACTTGATGCGGCTGCCATCCCTGGTGATCGGCTCGACGCCGCGCAGCGCCCGGAACTGCTCCTGCCGCCGCGCGCGCAGACGCACTTTCTCTTCATAAGCCCGCTGCAGATCGGCCATCGGACGCAGATGCACCTTGGCATCGTCGCCGTCGATGATCATCGCATCGCCGTTTTCCGCCAGCGCCACGGCACCCGCCGCCTGGCCGACGACCGGAATACCCATGGCACGCGCGACGATGACGACGTGGCTCGTCACCGCGCCGTCTTCCAGCACCAGCCCGCGAATATTCTCGCGGGGGTAGTCGAGCAGTTCGGCCGCCCCCATCGCCCGCGCGACGACCACGGCATCGACCGGGAAATCCTTGTCCGAGACCCGCGCACCATAGCCCGTCAACTGCCGCAGCAGCCGGTTCGCCAGATCGTCGAAATCGTGCATGCGCTCGCGCAGATACGGGTCCGTTAGGCGCATCATCCGCGCCTTGGTCTCGCTCTGTACGCGCTCGACGGCGGCTTCCGCCGTCAGACCGTTGCGAATGGCCTCCTCCAGCTTGCGCACCCAGCCACGGTCATGCGCAAACATCCGGTAGGCCTCGAGCACCGCGCGGTGCTCGCCCTCCATGGACACATCGCGCCGCGACAGCATGTCGTCGATGGAGATGCGCAGCGAGCCCAGGCTTTCACCGAGCCGCGAAAGCTCCTTGTCGGTATCGTCGTTCAGCAGATTGGTGACGACGATGCGCGGTTCGTGAAGAACGACATAGCCAAGGCCGACGCCCTCGTTGAAGCCGGAGCCCTCGATGGTCACCGGACGCGACAGGTCGAGTTCGAGGCCCGGACGCGTGATCTTCTTGAGTTCGCCGGTCGCGACCATTTCGGCCAGCACCATGGCGGTGGTCTCGAGCGCTTCCACCTCGTCGTCGCGATAGGTGCGGCTTGCCTTGTTCTGCACGACGAGAACGCCGAGCGACCGCCCGGTGCGCAGGATCGGCACGCCGAGGAAGGAGTGATAGACCTCCTCGCCCGTTTCCGGCAGGTAGGTGAAGGCGGGATGCGACTGGGCGTCGGAGAGATTGAGCGGACGCGCGCTGGCGGCAATCGTGCCGACGAGGCCCTGCCCCATCTGCAACTGGGCCAGGTGCACAGCGTCCTTGTTCAGGCCTTCGGTGGCGTAGAGTTCGAGCACGCCATCGGAGCGCAGCACATAGACCGAGCAGACTTCCGCGACCATGTTCTGCGCGATCTGGCGCACGATCCGGTCAAGCCGCTCCTGCGGCTCCAGCGGCTCCGCCATCAGTTCGCGCAGCCGCTTGAGAAGAACGCGTGGACCGGACAGGTCTCTCATCGCGCAACGTCTCCCCGATCAAAGAGTGGGGGTGCAGGCACCCCGGGCCGGCAGCACTTCGGCCGCTTCGCTTAAGTCTTATCCAGCCCGTAGACGGAATGCAAAGTCCGAACGGCCAATTCGGCATATGCACCGTCGATCAGGATGGAAATCTTGATTTCCGAGGTCGTGATCGCCTTGATGTTGATGCCCTTTTCGGCGAGCGCCCGAAAAGCCGACGCCGCAACGCCCGCATGGCTGCGCATGCCGATGCCGATGACCGACACCTTGGCGAGACCCGATTCGTTCTGGATGACGTCGAACCCGATCTTGCTCTTCTCCGCGTCGAGCACGCGCAACGCCTTGTCCACATCGCCGGCCGGCACGGTGAAGGTCATGTCGGTCTTCGATCCGTCCTCGGAAATGTTCTGGACGATCATGTCGACATTGATGTGCGCTTCGGCGAGAGGGCCGAAGATCGCGGCGGAGACACCCGGGCGATCGGCCAGACGCCGCAGCGAAATTTGCGCCTCATCCTTGGCATAGGCGATGCCGGTTACGACTTCCTGTTCCACGATCTCTTCCTCATCACAAATCAGCGTTCCCGGCGGGTTCAAAAGATCGCCCATGCCGGGCGCGTCCGGGTCTTCGAAACTGGAGCGCACGAAGGTGCGGACCTTGTGCACCATGGCAAGCTCGACCGAGCGCACCTGCAGCACCTTGGCGCCGAGCGATGCCATTTCGAGCATTTCCTCGAACGCGATCTTCTTCAGGCGGCGCGCCTTCGGCACGATGCGCGGGTCCGTCGTGTAGACGCCGTCCACATCGGTATAGATGTCGCAGCGATCTGCCTTGACGGCAGCCGCGATGGCGACCGCGCTCGTATCCGAGCCGCCGCGGCCGAGCGTCGCGATCCGGTTGTCTGGGCCGATACCCTGGAAACCGGCGATAACGGCGACCTGGCCCTCGCCGAAGCGGCGGATGAGGTCGGAGCCATCGATATCCATGATTCGCGCTGCACCATGAGCGTTATCGGTGCGAATCGGGATCTGCCAGCCCTGCCAGGAGCGGGCGTTGATGCCGATGTGCTGCAACGCGATCGCGAGCAGCCCCGACGTCACCTGCTCGCCCGAGGCGACGACGGCATCATATTCGCGGGCATCGTGCATGGGCGAGGCATCACGCGTCCAGCCGACGAGCTCGTTCGTCTTGCCCGACATGGCGGAAACGACGACGGCCACCTCGTGCCCGGCATCCACCTCGCGTTTCACATGGCGGGCGACGACCCGGATGCGATCCATGTCCGCGACGGAGGTTCCGCCGAATTTCATCACGATGCGTGCCATCTGCCTCTACCGGTACCAGAGATTGCGCGCGCCGCGCGCCTGCCGAAGTTGGCGGTTCCATAGCGAAGTTGCCGGAAACGTGCAATGGCCAGCGCGGCATGAGGCTGGGCGATGCCCTAGCGACCGGGGGCGACCAAGAGCGCGCAAGTGTCGCAGCCCTTGACAAGAGCCGGGCGCCGGACGACTTCACGGATGACGCCTGAGTTTTCCGGAGACGACATCATGACAGACGCGGCCCGCACGACCATCGACCAGTCCGAAGTCGATCGCTTCTCGGCGCTGGCCGCGGAGTGGTGGAACCCGCATGGCAAGTTCAAGCCGCTGCACAAGTTCAATCCCGTCCGCCTCGGCTATATCCGCGATCGCGCTGCTGAAACCTTCGGGCGCGACCCGAAAGCGCCGCGTCCGCTGGAAGGCCTGCGCCTCCTTGATATCGGTTGCGGCGGCGGTCTGCTCTCCGAGCCGATGGCCCGCATGGGCGCGGATGTGGTCGGCGCGGATGCCTCCGAGAAGAACATCCGCATTGCGCAGACGCATGCAGCCGGCAGCGGCGTCTCCGTCGATTACCGCGCGGTCACCGCCGAAGCGCTGGCAGAGGCCGGCGAGACGTTCGATATCGTGCTCAACATGGAAGTCGTGGAGCACGTTTCCGATGTCGAGTTTTTCCTGTCCACCTGCGCCTCGATGGTCCGCCCCGGTGGCATGATGGTCGTCGCCACGATCAACCGCACGATGAAGGCCGCAGCGCTCGCCATCTTCGCCGCCGAAAACGTCCTGCGCTGGCTGCCGCGCGGCACGCATCAATATGAAAAACTGGTCCGGCCGGAAGAGATCGAGAAGCCGCTCTCGGCATCGGGGCTCACGATCACGGAGCGCACCGGCGTCTTCTTCAGCCCGTTCACGAACCAGTGGAACCTGTCGCAGGATATGGACGTCAACTACATGATGATCGCCAAGCGCCCACGCGACTGATCAAACGGCCAGACGACGGGGCCGTCAGTTGACCTCGTCGGGCAGGATGGGCAGCGGCGCGACGGCGATGCCTTCCTCGATCAGCGCCCGCGCCTCTTCCACCGTCGCGCGGCCGATCAGCCCGCGGGCCTCGGCCTCGCCATAATGGATCTTACGGGCTTCCTCGGGAAACTTCTCGCCGACATCATCGGCATTGGCGCGAATGGTGGACACCATCTCGCGGATCTTGGAGATCGCCACCTGCTGCGCGTGGTCCATCATCAGGCCGCGCTGCTTGTCCTTGCGCCGCCCGGTCGAAAGCGCCGGCGCCATCAGCGCCCGGCCGACCGATGCCGTGCCGCAGATCGGACAGGTCACCAACCCGCTTTCCGATTGCGCCTCGAAATCGGCACTCGACCCGAACCAGCCCTCAAAGCCGTGGCCTTTGTCGCAGGTCAGCGCATAAAGGATCACGCGGCGACGCCCCCGGTCGTGGGAGCACTGTCACCCGCGGACACCACCGAAAACTCGCGAGCGTTTTTCAGGTTCGGGATCTTGCCACGCGCAGCGGCAACGGCGGCGATATCGATATCGGCCGTGATGACGGCTGCGCTGCTCGGGCCGGCTTCGGCGAGGATACGACCCCAGGGATCGACGATCATCGAATGCCCGAAAGTTTCGCGCCCGTCCTCATGCACACCGCCCTGCGCCGCCGCGACGAGGAAGAAGCCGTTCTCGATGGCGCGCGCCCGCAGCAGGATCTCCCAGTGCGCTTCTCCGGTCTGACGCGTGAAGGCGGCGGGAACGGTCATGATCTGCGCACCCACTACGGCCTGCCGGCGGAAAAGCTCGGGAAAGCGCACATCGTAGCAGATCGAAAAACCGAGCTGACCAAATGGAAGATCGACAACCTGCGCCGTCTCTCCCGGCGTGTAGGCGGCACTTTCACGCCAGCTCTCGCCATTGTCGAGATCGACGTCGAACATGTGGATCTTGTCGTAATGGCAGATCTTCGCACCATCCGGACCGAACAGAAAACCGCGATTGGCGATCTTCCCGTCGGCAAGGCCGATGGCGGTCGAGCCGATATGCAGGTGAATGCCGAGTTCGGCCGCAAGTCCGCGCGCCGTGCGCACGATCACATCGTCGTCCTCGCCGCGCAGCGCGGCACGCAGGGCCGCGCGGTCGCGCTGCAGCGCACCGGTCATTTCCGGCGTCTGCACATAGGTGGCGCCCTTGCTCGCCGCATCGCGAACAAGTTCGGCCATGGTTGCAGCATTTCGTTCGGGCGCGGTGCCGGAGCACATCTGGATGGCGGCGACGCGGAGGGTCATGGCGCTGATGTCCTCAGACTGCCAGCATGGGGTCGAGCTTGCCGGCCTTGTCGAGCGCATGCAGATCGTCGCAGCCACCTACATGGGTGCCGTTGATGAAGATCTGCGGGAACGTCGAGCCACCATTCGCTTTTGCGATCATCTCCTTGCGGAGATCCGGCGAATAGGTCGCATCGTGCTCCTCGAAGGAGACGCCCTTGTTGGAAAGAAGCGTCTTGGCGGCGGCGCAATAGCCGCAGGCCTGACGGGTATAGAGTACGACGGAAGCCATCTACGACACCTGTTTTCGGACCGGCAGAGCGCCGGTGCGCTGCGATATCCGACACGTCCAGCAGGAAACCGTCATGGCCCTGCCGCCTGTCGTCCTTCGGTCATATAAGCACGGTCACGGCTCTTGCAAAGGTCAAAACCGTCACCTCGCGCGCCCCGGCCCTCTTCAGCGCCCGCGTCGCCGCAGCAACCGTCGCGCCCGTGGTATAGACGTCGTCGACGAGCACGATGTGCCGGCCGAAGACGAGCGACCGGCCCGCCTCCGTCACCATGAAGGCGCCGCGCACATTGTCCTGCCGCTGCGTCGCGCCCAGCCCTACCTGCCGCATCGTGCGCCGCTGCCGCATCAGCGCGGTCGCCAGCATCGGCCGGCCGGAGAGACGGGCGAGCGCCCGGGCCAGCTCCGCCGACTGGTTGAACCGCCGCGACCAGAGCCGGTACTTATGCAGCGGCACCGGAACGATCGCATCCGCCGCCTCCACCGCCCCTTCGCCTGCCCGCAGCATCCACGCCGCCATCATCGGCGCAAGATCCGTCCGGTCGGTGTATTTCAGCGCATGCACGAGATCGCGGGCAATGCCCGTGTGGATCGCCACCGAGCGCAGGCGCGTGAACGGCGGCGGGTTGGCGATGGCGTCGGCCGAGAGGATGCCGCGCCCGAGATCGTGAGAGAAGGGCACGCCGAGCACCTCGCAGAACGGCCGCTCGATCAGGCGAAGGCTCGCCCAGCAGGCCGGGCACACGGCAGCATGCCGCTGCACGAAGCGGCCGCAGCCGCGACAGACCGGCGGATAGAGAAGATCGGCAACAACCCGGCCGGCGGCAAGAAGGCGCGCGGCGAGCCGTTCCCGAAAGGACGTGCCCCGGCCCGGCAGCGGATCGGCCGGATCGAGATCGATACCACCGGGCGTCTCCCGGCTTGCGACCGTCCGGTTCGTCACATCCAAGGGTTGCCACTCGCCATCCATCGCCCCGATGCGTCCTTCCGCTCTCTCGACCGTTAGAAGATGGCGCGCGCTCTTGCGCAGCCGCGCGCCGGCGATGATATAGGCCGAGAGTTAGGAGAGTATCGTGGATATCGTATTTGACCAGCCTCTTGTGGAAGCCCGGCGCCTGCGTGCGCTGAAGGCCGGCGATGAGAAGGCGCAGTTCCTGCTCGACATCGTGGCGGAGGATCTCGCCGAAAGGCTCACGGTGGTGGAGCGCCGGTTCGAGACGGCGGTGGAGCTTCATGGCTATACAGGCGTCACCGCCCGCGCCCTGATGGCGACCGGCAAGATCGGCACGCTGACACGTATCGAGACGGACAACGCCTTCGGCGGAACGGAAGGCGTGACCGTAGCGCCGCTGGAAACCGTGCCGGTTGCTCCGGCCAGCGCCAATCTCGTCGTGTCACCGCTGTCCCTGCATCTGACGAACGACACGCCCGGCGTGTTCATCCAGGTCCGGCGGGCGCTGGCCCCGGACGGCCTGTTCCTCGCGGCCATTCCCGGCAACGGCACATTGCAGGAACTGCGGGAGGTGCTGCTGGCCGCCGAAAGCGAGATCACCGGCGGTGCCAGCCCGCGCGTCATTCCCTTCGCCGACGTCCGCGACATCGGCGCCCTGCTGCAGCGCGCAGGCTTCGCCCTGCCCGTCACGGATACGGAAACCTATACGGTGCGCTATGCCTCGCTGTTTGCGCTGATGAAGGATCTGCGTGCCATGGGCATGACCAACACGCTGATTGCCCGCAGCCGCAAGCCGCTCTCCCGCGCCGTATTTCTGCGCGCGGCGGAGCTTTATGCCGAGCGATTTGCAGATCCGGACGGCCGCATCCGTGCGACGTTCTCGGTCATCTATCTCTCGGGCTGGGCGCCGCATGAAAGCCAGCAGAAGCCGCTGGCGCCGGGCTCGGCGAAGATGCGTCTGGCGGATGCGTTGAAGGTGGAGGGGACATCCGGCAGCGGCGCAAAAGGCAACGACGGAAGTCCTTGACGCCTCATGGTTTCGCGAGGGCATCCGTGGCGGTGTTGAAGACATTCGTCAGTTGCTGCGTCATCGCCCCGAAACCGGCGATGATGGCGACGGCGAGAATGCCGCCGATCAGACCATATTCGATGGCGGTCGCACCACTGCGGTCGGAGAGGAATCGCTGAAACAGGTGCATCGCGGACGCTCTCTCCAGACCGGTTTTCATCAGCATCCGCTCTTGCCGCCATCGCCATTGACGATGCAGACGGCGCCCGGCATCTCCTGCAGGACGCTGCGGCGTACGGTATAGCGCTTGGTCGCCTTGTCGTCGGGAATGGAGCCTGTCGATATGGTGTCGTAGTCGATCGGCGCGTTTGCGAGAACCTTGGTGGTATTCTTGCTGGCCATCATCGGGGTGAGGATCAACGTCAGCGCGATGACGGCGGTCCCGAACAGCAGTGCGAGATTGAGCACGCCGGTGCGCCGGTACTCACCCTTCGTCAGGTCTTTGTCCTGAACCGTTCTCCAGAAATCATCGTCCACCATGGCCTGCCTCTTGCCTTTCCGACGCGGCGGAATGCTCGGTTCCGTCCTCGATCGCCGCGCACCGGTCCCATCCTCCCGAAGGGCGGCGCGACTCGGCATCACGTGCTGGCCATTGTGCCGGTTGGAGATAAACGTTCCATTAACGCACAGACAGGACTGCCCCGAAAATGCCTTTCCTTCTCCGCATTTAGGAAGAAGTTGGAAAGGTTTTTTGGATAGGGCGACCTTACGCGCAAACGGCAGGCAGCTACAGAAGATCCATGAGATAGGGAATGAGCGGTTCGTCGGCCGGCGGCATCGGATAGTCGCGCAGCGCCTTCGCCCGCACCCATTTCAGCGCCTGCCCCTCCCGCCCCTGCGGCACGCCCTCATAGCGGCGGCAGACATAGAGCGGCATCAGCAGATGGAAGTCTTCATAGGCATGGCTGGCGAAGGTCAGCGGCGCGAGGCAGGCCACCTTGGTGCGAATGCCCAGCTCCTCCTCCAGTTCCCGGATCAGCGTCTCCTCGGGCGTCTCGCCCGTCTCGACCTTGCCGCCGGGAAACTCCCAGAGACCCGCCATGGATTTGCCCTCCGGCCGCTGCGCAAGCAGAATGCGGCCGTCACCATCAATGAGGGCGCAGGCGGCAACGAGCAGCAGCCGGCGAGGCTGAGCGTTCTCCATGGTCATTCTCCCGCAGGCGTTCGATAGAGATAACGGTAGGCCTCGGTGAAGCCGAGCCCGCGATAGAGCGCTAATGCCGGCGCATTCTCCGCCTCGACGGCGAGCCACGCCTTGCGCGCACCCTTCAGCCGCGCCCAGCGCAGGCTGGCGCCGACGATGTCGCGGCCGATGCCTTCGCCGCGACGCTCGGGCCGAACGGCGACCAGCAATAGCCCCGCAAGGTCGTAATCCTGCACCGCCAGCGCGACCGCCGTCGGCCCTTGGCCGACATCCTCAAACAGAAACAGCCCGCATTCCGCCCGGATCGCCTCGATAACGGAGGTCAGCGCGGCTCTGGTTTCCGGCGGGTCGCCGGCGATCGCCATCCGCGCCTCGACGAATCGGGCGACATCGCGCAACGGCACATGACCAAGCTCATCGCTCGCCGGATTCGGCGGGATATCGGCGGTCATGACGATCGTTTCGGAAAAGTGCGTCCAGCCCGTCGCATCGAGATGGGCGACGAGGCCCGGCGGTGTCAGGGGCGTCTGCCGCACGGTCGGTATGAGGCCGGCGTCGCGAAACTGACGCGCGGCCCGCTCGAGCCGGCCCGCCATGTCGCTGCCGTCATGCGGGTCCAGCGGATTGATCGAATTCAGCCGGCGCGAACCGTGTCCGGGCGTCATCCGCACCAGCCAGCTGCCGTCATACTGCGCGGTTGCAGCCGGCCAGGCCCGAAAGCCGATCGCCTCAAGCCGCCGCACCAATGGCAGCCTCAATCGTGTCGTCTCATCCAGCATCGGCATATCCGGTTGGCAATCCTTGAAGCCCGATCTCGCGATCAGCTCCGGTAATCGCCATTGATCTCGATATATTCCTTGGTCAGGTCGCAGGTATAGACCGTCGCCGTGCCCGAGCCGAGCCCGATCTCGACCTTGATGGCGATGTCCTGCTCCTTCATGACGGCGGACGCGGCCGCTTCGGAATAGGCAGGGTCGCGCTCGCCATTGACGGCGACGCGGATGTCGCCGAACCAGATGGCAAGCAGGTCGCGGTCGGCCTTCTCGCCGGCCTTGCCGACGGCCATGACCACGCGGCCCCAATTGGCGTCCTCACCGGCCACCGCCGTCTTGACGAGCGGCGAGTTGGCGATCGACAGGCCGATGCGCTTGGCAGCGGCGTCGCTTTCCGCGCCTTCCACCGTAATGGCCACCATTTTGCGCGCACCCTCGCCGTCCCGCACGACCTGCAAAGCAAGGTCGAACAGCACGGCATTCAGCGCGTCGCGGAAGTCACCGAGTGCCGCATCCGAAGCATCCTCGATGCGCGCCTGCCCGTCGGCAGCGGCAGCCCCCGTCGCAAACAGCATCAGCGTGTCCGACGTCGAGGTGTCGCTATCCACGGTCACCGAATTGAAGGAAGGACCGACACCTTCCGAGAGAAGCGCCTGCAGGGCCTGTGGCCCGATGTCGGCATCGGTGACGACGAAGGACAGCATCGTCGCCATGTCGGGCGCGATCATGCCGGCACCCTTGGCAATGCCGTTGATCGTCACCGTGACGCCGCCGATCGTCGCCGAGCGGGTCGCGACCTTCGGATAGGTGTCCGTGGTCATGATCGCCTTCGCGGCCTCGAACCAGAAGTCTTCCGTACCCCGGTCCTTCATATCGCCGAGGACGCCGGCAAACTTGGTGGCGTCCAGCGGCTCACCGATCACGCCCGTGGAGGCGAGAAACACCTCGCCCGTCGAGCAGCCCACCGCCTCGGCCGCCGATTGACCGGTCAGCTCCGTTGCGGCACGGCCCTTGGCGCCGGTAAACGCGTTGGCGTTGCCGGAATTGACGACGACGGCGCGGGCAACGCCACCGGACAGGTTCTGCCGGCAGAAATCGACGGCGGCCGACGGGCAGAGCGAGCGGGTGAACACACCAGCGACCGAGGCCGGCGCGTCGAACACCATCATCAGCACGTCCGTCCGGTTCTTATACTTGATGCCGGCTTCGGCCGTCGCCATGCGCACGCCGCGCACCGGCGGCATTTCGGCGAAGGTTTTCGGGGCAAGCGGGGAAACGGAACCGGACATGAAAGGACCTTCGCTGAGAGGGCTGACGGGATGAGGAGACGGTACAGGGCAGGCTCGGCAAACGAAAATCCCGAAGGATCGCCTTCGGGATTTTCACTCATGATAGACGGTTGTCACAGCAGCGTGACAGACCGGTGCACAGGAAGCGTGAGGGGGCAAAGCGGCCCCGATCCTCACCGGGAGGACCGGACCTCCCCAAGCCTCGGCTCCGGCTTAGTTGGCGCCTTCGACGGCGTCGCCTTCGGTCGCGCCGGCGTCCTCGGCCTTGTTGGCTTCGTCGTAGGCCTTCTTGAGCGCGGGATCGCTAATCTCGACGCCGGCATCCTTCTTGGCATCGGCCAGAAGTGCCAGATACTTGTCGCGCATGACGAGCTGCTTGACCTGCGGCTCGACCTGATCGAGCGGCGGCGGCGGCTGCAGGCGCTTGTCCTCGAGCAGGATCACGTGAAAGCCGAACTGCGACTTCACCGGGGTCTTCGTGTAGGCGCCCTTCTCAAGCGCGAAGGCGGCTTCGGAGAATTCCGGCACCATGCGTTCCTTGGTGAAGTAGCCGAGGTCGCCGCCATCGTCCTTGTTCGGATCGGTGGACTTTTCCTTGGCGAGCGTCGCAAAGTCCTTGCCGGCGTCGAGTTCCTTGATGACGGCCTTGGCTTCTTCCTCGGTCTTCACGAGGATGTGGCGGGCCTTCACCTCTTCCTGCGGCTTGATCGCGCCGATTTCCTTCTCGTAGCGCGCCTTGACCTCGTCGGCCGTGACGGCATCGACGACGTGCTTCTTGAAGTAGGCATTGTGCAGCTCGCGATCGGTCAGGTATGCGAGACGCTTCTTGAAGTCTTCGCTGTTCTGCACGCCTTCGGCTTCGGCGTCCTTCGCCAGCAGCTTTACGTCCACGAGGCCCGAAAGCGCGGCAGCACGCTTCTGTTCGTCGGGAAGCTGGGCCAGCTGCGGATCGAGGGACGCGAGCGCCAGATCGAGTTCGGACTGGTGGATCTCGGCGGTCCCGACCTTGGCGACGACCGGATCGGCGGCATCCTGGGCGAACACCGGCCCATGGATCGCGATCACGGCGCCAAGCGCCACGGCAGCGAGCAATCTGGATTTGAACATTCCGTAAACCTTTCCCGATGGGGTACCGGATCCGCCCTTCGCGGCCGGCTTGCCGACCTCACAAACACCAGAATGTGGCCGTTGTGTAGCCTTGCAAAACCGGCATTTTCAGCGAAACGTCGGTCAGCAACTCCCGTTGACATCATTCGACCCCCCTCTTATCTGTCACGCAACCTCGCGTCCAGAACAAGATCCGGGCGTTTTGGCGCAGTTGACGGGAATTCAGACCCACGCGCGGAACGCCGACGTCACATGAAAGGACCATCTTCAATGGTCAGTCTCGGCGGCCTCGCCCGCAAACTCTTCGGGTCCTCCAACGATCGCCGCGTCAAGGGCTACAACACCCGTGTAGCCGCGATCACCGCGCTCGAACCCGAAATGACGGCGCTGAGCGACGAAGCCCTGGCGGCCAAGACCGTCGAGTTCCGGGAGCAGATTGCCGCCGGCAAGACGCTGGACGACCTTCTGGTGCCGGCCTTTGCCGTCGCCCGGGAGGCGGCCCGCCGCGTGCTCGGCCTGCGCCCCTTCGACGTGCAGCTGATCGGCGGCATGATCCTGCATGAAAAATCCATCGCTGAAATGAAGACCGGCGAAGGCAAGACGCTCGTCGCAACGCTGCCCGTCTATCTGAACGCGCTTGCCGGCAAGGGTGTGCACGTCGTCACCGTCAACGACTACCTGGCCAGCCGCGACTCGGCGACCATGGCCCGCATCTACGGCTTCCTCGGCCTCTCCACGGGCGTCATCGTCCACGGCCTGACAGACGACCAGCGCAAGGCGGCCTATGCCTGCGACATCACCTACGCGACCAACAACGAACTCGGCTTCGACTATCTGCGCGATAACATGAAGTACGAGCGGGTCCAGATGGTCCAGCGCGGCCATTTCTTCGCCATCGTCGACGAAGTGGACTCGATCCTCGTCGACGAAGCCCGCACGCCGCTGATCATTTCCGGCCCGCTCGACGACCGCTCGGAACTCTACACCACCATCGACGCCTTCATTCCGATGCTGGACGAAGCCGACTACGAGATCGACGAGAAGCAGCGTTCGGCCAGCTTCTCCGAGGATGGCACCGAGAAGCTCGAAAACCTGCTGCGCGATGCCGGGCTGCTCAAGGGCGAGACGCTCTACGACGTCGAGAACGTCGCGATCGTCCACCACGTCAACAACGCACTGAAGGCCCATAAGCTGTTCCAGCGCGACAAGGACTACATCGTCCGCGGCGACGAAATCGTCATCATCGACGAGTTCACGGGCCGCATGATGCCGGGCCGCCGCTATTCCGAAGGCCAGCACCAGGCACTGGAAGCCAAGGAAAAGGTAACGATCCAGCCCGAGAACCAGACGCTCGCCTCGATCACCTTCCAGAACTACTTCCGCATGTACGAGAAGCTCGGCGGCATGACCGGCACGGCCTCGACGGAAGCGGAAGAATTCGGCAACATCTATGGCCTCGAAGTCGTGGAGGTGCCCACCAACCTGCCGATCCAGCGTATCGACGACCATGACGAGGTCTACCGGACGACGGAAGAGAAGTTCAAGGCGATCGTCGAGGAAATCCGCCAGGCGAAGGAACGCAACCAGCCCGTGCTCGTCGGCACGACCTCGATCGAAAAGTCCGAGCTTCTGGCAGCTCTTCTCAAGCGCGAAGGCTTTACCGGGTTTCAGGTCCTGAACGCTCGCTATCACGAGCAGGAAGCCTATATCGTTTCCCAGGCCGGCGTTCCCGGCGCGGTGACGATCGCCACCAACATGGCGGGCCGCGGTACCGACATTCAGCTCGGCGGCAACCTCGACATGCGCATCGAAGCCGAACTGCACGACGTCGAGCCGGGCCCGGAGCGCGACCAGCGCGAAGCCGCGATCAAGGCCGAGGTGCAGGTGCTGAAGCAGAAGGCGCTCGCCGCCGGCGGTCTCTACGTTCTCGCGACCGAGCGCCACGAAAGCCGCCGCATCGACAACCAGCTGCGCGGCCGCTCCGGCCGTCAGGGCGACCCCGGCCGCTCGAAATTCTACCTGTCGCTGCAGGACGACCTGATGCGCATCTTCGGCTCCGAGCGCATGGATTCCATGCTGCAGAAGCTCGGCCTGAAGGAAGGCGAGGCCATCGTCCATCCCTGGATCAACAAGGCTCTGGAACGCGCCCAGAAGAAGGTCGAAGCCCGCAACTTCGACACCCGCAAGAACCTCCTGAAATATGACGACGTGCTGAACGACCAGCGCAAGGTCATCTTCGAGCAGCGCATCGAGATGATGGACAGCGAGGACGTCTCCGAGACCGTGGCCGACATGCGCCACGAAGTCATCGAGGACATCGTCGCCAAGCGCATTCCGGAAAAAGCCTATGCCGAACAGTGGGATGTCGAGGGACTGAACAACGACGTCCGCGAAACGCTCAACCTCGACCTGCCCATCGCCGCATGGGCGGCCGAGGAAGGCATCGACGAGAACGACATCCGCGAGCGCGTCCTGGCCGCGGCCGACCAAGCCAATACCGAGCGGGCAGAACGCTTCGGCCCCGAGATCATGCGCTATGTCGAGCGTTCGGTCGTGCTGCAGACGCTCGACCATCTCTGGCGCGAGCATATCGTCAATCTCGACCACCTGCGCTCCGTCATCGGCTTCCGCGGCTATGCCCAGCGCGATCCGCTGCAGGAATACAAGGGCGAGGCTTTCGAGCTGTTCCAGGCGCTGCTGACCAACCTGCGTCAGGGCGTCACCGCACAACTGATGCGCGTGGAGCTCGTGCGCGACGCGGCGCAGGCACCGCAACCCGAGCCGCCGGAAATGTTCGGCCATCACATCGATGCGCAGACGGGCGAGGACGAATTCGCCGATGACCGCAACGTCGCCGTGGTCGCGCCGGAAAATCGCGACCCGACCAACCCCGCCACCTGGGGCCGCGTCTCCCGCAACGAGGCCTGCCCCTGCGGCTCCGGCAAGAAGTACAAGCACTGCCACGGCGCCTTCGAGGCCACAGAGGCCTGAGAAAAAGGAACAGATGCAGGGGTTCGCAGCATGAAGGATGAAGCCCTGCAGATCGGCCGTTACGAGATCTTCGTCTTCAACGACGGTCTCTTTGAGGCGAAGGCCGAGTACCTCCATCACCTCGACGGCCCCGAGGCCTCTGCTTCGACCGTCGAGCGATGGGGCAAGACATCCACGATGCTGGACGTCAACTGCTTTGCGCTCCGCGGCCCGGACGGCGACATGCTGATCGACACGGGAGCCGGTACGGCTTGGGGACCGGGCTTCGGCCATGCCCGCCCTGCGATGGAGGCCAAGGGGTTTACGCCCGAGAGCATCACCTGCGTCCTGCTGACACACATCCATGGTGACCATGCCTACGGTCTCTTGAACGATGACGGCACCGCCTACTTTCCGAACGCCGATATTCTCGTGCCGCACGCCGATCTCGCCTTTTTCGGCGATCCGGCCCTGCGCGAAACCGTATCGGAGGCGCGCCGGGGCGGCTTTACCGTCGCTGACAAAATGCAACGGGCCTATGGTTCACGAATCCGCAGCCTGTCCGCCGGTCCGATCTTCGAGGGCATCGAGGCCGTCCCCCTCCCCGGCCACACGCCGGGCCAGATGGGCTTCAGCCTGCAGGGCAGCGAAGACGACCTTCTGATCCTCGCGGATGCGCTTCACATCGCCGAGTTGCAGCTCGCCGATCCGAAGCTCGGCCTGGTCTTCGATCTCGACCCGGTGCAGAGCGCAGCCACCCGCCTTGCAACGCTGGAACAGGCCGCACAACACGGATGGATCGTCGGCGGCGGCCATCTCCACGGCTTCGGCCGGATCGAACGCGCGCAGACTGGCTTTCGGATGATCGGCCTCTAGACCGGGCACACGTGGTTCCGTTCGGCCAAACGACGCAACCACCTTGCTGCACGTCTCCGCCTGCGTCATGATCGTGTTCTTCAAGGGGGCGTATCATGACATCTCTGGATCTCTTTCTTCCGTTCCTCATCACCGCAGGCCTGTTTGCCTTTCTGCCGGGCCCAGCCATGCTCTATGTCGCCGCCCGCACCGTCGCGGCCAGCCGGCGAGCGGGTCTCATGGCGACGCTCGGGATCCATCTCGGCTGCTATGTCCACGTGATCGCCGCAGCGGCTGGCCTGTCCATGCTCTTCCAAGCCGTGCCCACGGCCTATCTGGCCGTCAAGCTCGCCGGCGCCGCCTATCTCGTCTATCTCGGCATCGTCCTGTTCCGCACGCCGGCCCGCAGCGAAGGCGACGGGAGCGCCGTGCAGGGCCTTGCGCCGAAATCGGCCCGCCGCGCCTTCGTGGAGAGCATGATGGTCGAGGTGTTGAACCCGAAGACGGCCATCTTCTTCCTCGCCTTCCTGCCGCAGTTCGTCGAACCCGCGGCCGCCATCCCGGTCTGGGTCCAGTTCGCCGTGCTTGGCACCATCGTCAACATGATGTTTTCGCTAGCGGATATCGTCTGCGTCCTGCTTGCGGAAGCGGTTCTCGCGCGGCTGCGCACATCGGGTCGGGCCGAGCGCCTGATGCAGAAGATCGGTGGCACGATCCTCGTCGGGCTCGGCCTCAACGTGGCGTTGAGCCGGGCGTAATCCCTGCCATTCGAGCGTCCATCCCAACGGAATATTAACGCCGATACCGCATCATCCCGCCTTGTCGTACTGCGTACAGGTCGGGTAGCGTTTCGTGTTCATGGCAGCGTGTCAAACGGCAGAACGAATTCTGCCGCCGGGTCTGAAAGACCGGCTCCTGCCGCACATGCGCCGGCTGGAGCCGCTGCTCACCAGCGATGACCCAAAACACCTTGCCCAGCGCATGGCGCTCGTCGCCTTCGCCATCCGCGTGGTCAGCGCCGGCATCGCCTTCGTTTCGCAGATCATCATGGCCCGCATGATGGGCGAGTTCGAATACGGCATCTTCGTTTTCGTCTGGGTGCTGGTCGTGTTGTTCGGCAACCTCTCCTGCCTCGGCTTCCACACCGCCATCATCCGCTTCGTGCCGCAATATCACGCCGTCAACGCACTGGACGAAATCCGCGGCATGACGGCGACGGTGCGGATTTTCGCCCTCCTGTCGGCCACCGTGCTCGCGGTCGTCGGCATCGGCGGGCTGATCGTCTTCGGAGATCTCGTCAACGGCTATTATCTCGTGCCGCTGTATCTCGGCATCTTCGCCCTGCCGATGATCGCGCTCGGCGACGTGATGGACGGCACTTCGCGGGCACATAGTTGGGCGGTCTCGGCCCTCAGCCCCACCTACATCGTCCGGCCCGTCCTTATCCTTGCCTTCATGGTCGGCGCCGTCTGGTCCGGCGAGCCGTCCACTGCACGGACCGCGATGATCGCCGCCATGGTGGCCACCTATGTCACGAGCGTCGGGCAGTTCTTTATTCTCACCTGGCGCCTGCGCAAACGCTATCGCGCCGGCCCGCTCCGCCTCGAATTCCGCACCTGGCTGCGCGTCGCCCTGCCGATCTTCCTCATCGAGGGCTTTGGCTTTATGCTGACGAACTCGGATGTCGTGCTCGTCGGCATCGCGCTCGATCCGGAAAGCGTCGCGATCTACTTTGCCGCCGCCAAGACGATGGCGCTCGTCCATTTCGTGATGTTCGCCGTCAAGGCTGCCGCCGCGCCGCGTTTCTCCGCGGCAATGGGGAAATCGGGCATGGGCAAGCCCGATCGGCAGCAGCTGTCTGCCATCGCCATCGAAAGCGCCAGATGGTGCTTCTGGCCTTCGCTCTTCGTCGGCGGCTGCGTTCTGGCATCCGGCGGCTTCCTTCTCTCCCTGTTCGGGCCCGCCTTCATGTCCGGCTACCCGCTGATGGCGATCCTCTTTGCCGGCATCATGGCCAAGGCGCTCATCGGCCCGGCGGAGGCGCTGCTCACCATGGGCGGCCAGCAGGCGCTCTGCGTCAAGCTCTACGCCGCAGCCCTTGCCGCCAATCTCGCGCTCAACGTCACCCTCATCCCCGTCTTCGGGCTGACGGGTGCTGCCCTGGCAACGGCGGGCGCCATGATGGTCGAGGCGACATTGCTGCACCTTGCCGTGCGCCACACCTTCGGCATCCGGCTCTTCGCCTTTGCCGCTCCCCAGTCCGGACCCGTCGATACCACCCTTCCTGATAGGGGCCTTCCTGATAGAGGCATTCCTGATAGGGGCATTCTCGATGTGGACCAAACGACGACAAGACCGATGGATGCAGAGGCCAGCCGACCATGAGCGTCACGCCCCAGTTCCCGACAGACGCCAACAGCCGTCCCTCGCAGCTGCCCCGCCGCGGGCAACTGGGCAACGACCACATCCCGGCCGACACGCTGATGCGGACCGGGCGTCCGGGACGCGAATTCTGTGTCTACCCTGCCCGCGCCGGCTACGATCTGCAGGAGGAACTCGATTTCCTATCCAACCGCGCCATAGAGCCGAACGTGTTCTTTTCCGGCCGCTTCCTGGCCCCGGCCATGCCCCGGCTCGAGGATCGTGTGGTCCGGCTCGCCGTCATCCGCGACCGCAGCGAGACGCGTAGCCGCCTGCGTTTCCTGATGCCGTTCTCCGTGGAAAGGCCGGGCTTTGCCATCGGCTCGCCGATCATCCGCGCCTGGGCCAACCCCTTCGGTCCGCTCGGCACGCCGCTCTTGGATACGGAAGAAGCCGCGGAAACGCTCGACAACCTGTTCGATGCGCTGGCCAATCCCGAAGCGGGCCTGCCGCCGATCCTGGTCCTGCCCGATATCCGCCTGAAGGGGCCGCTGGCCCGTCTCGTCCGCGCCGTCGCCATCAGCCGCAACCTGCCGCTCACCGTCACCGACACGTTCAGCCGGCCCGTCCTCGACAGCCTGCTCGATGGCGAAACCTATCTGCGCCGCGCGATCAGCCCCGCCCATCTGCGCGAGCTGCGCCGCCAGTGGACCCTGCTCTCGCGCCTCGGCACCGTCACCCATTCCGTCGCGCGCCAGCCGGAAGACGTCCGTCTGCGCATGGAGGAGTTCCTCGCACTGGAAGCCTCCGGCTGGAAGGGCCGCCAGCGCACGGCGATCGTCATGGACCGCTACCGCGCGGCTTTCGCCCGGGAAGCGATCACCAATCTTGCCGAAGCCGATGCCGTGCGCATCCACACGATCGACCTCGACGGCGTGGCCATCGCATCAATGGTGGTCTTCATGATGGGCGGCGAAGCCTATACCTGGAAAACCGGCTACGACGAGACCTACGCCCGCTACTCTCCCGGCAAGCTGCTGCTGCGCGAACTGACGGAGTGGCATCTGGACGATGCGAACATCCTCAAGTCCGACAGCTGTGCGGTGCCCGATCACCCGATCATGAGCCGGTTCTGGAAAGAGCGTGAGGAGATGGGAACCCTGGTCATCGGCTTGCGCGCCAATCGCGACCGCGACGTCCGCCAGGTCGCGACCCAGCTCCACCTCTACCGCAACACCCGCAACATGGCCCGCCTGCTGCGCGAAAAGATGCGCGCGCTGACGCCGAAGAGCTTCCGGTAAGACGAGCGTAGCGCTTGCTACGCGGGGCCCTCCCCCCGGTACGATGGCTCCCGAGCCGACAGCTCCCGGACATCAGCGTCCCTGAGCAGCCGCCGAATGATCTTGCCCGACGTCGTCAGCGGCAGCGCATCCACAAACGCCACCTCGCGCGGATATTCATGCATCGACAGCCGCGTCTTCACCCAGTCGGAAAGGGCCGCCGCCAGCACGTCCGAGGCGGTATAACCCTCGGCTAGCACCACATAGGCTTTCACGATTTCCGTGCGAACCGGATCCGGCTTGCCGATGACGGCGGCCATGCTGACGGCGGGATGGCCGACCAGGCAATCCTCGACCTCGCTCGGCCCGATCCGAAATCCGGACGAGGTGATGACATCGTCGTCCCGCCCGAAGAAGCTGATATAGCCCTCCTCGTCCATCACGGCCTGGTCCCCGGTCGTCATCCAGTCGCCGATGAACTTTGCCTGCGTCGCCGCCGCGTTTCCCCAGTAGCCGAGGAACATCACCGGATCGGGCCGCCGCACGGCAACCTGCCCCACCTCGCCCCGCGGCAGAACCTGCCCGTCATCGTCGATGATCTCCACCACATGGCCCGGCGCCGCCTTGCCCATCGATCCCGACTTCAGAACGCCATAGGCGGCACTGGAGGAAATGACGATGTTGCATTCCGTCTGCCCGTAGAACTCGGCGATCTCGACGCCAAGCGCCTTGGACGCCTGCTCGAACGTCTCGCGCCCCAGCGCCTCTCCCGCCGCTCCCACCGTTCGCATGTCGAAGGCGTACTGCGCCTTGGGGTTCTCCACCGCCTTCATCAACCGCAGGGCCGTCGGCGGAATGAAGGCGTTGCGCACCTTCATCTCCGACAGGATGCGGAACGCCATATGCGGATCGAACTTCTGCGCAGGCGAGGACACGACGGGAACGCCGAGCATCAACGACGGCAGAAGCGCATTGAGGAGCCCACCCGCCCAGGCCCAGTCGGCCGGCGTCCACATGCGATCGCCCGCCTGCGGCAGGCCGGCATGGTGAAACTGGAAGCCGGGGAGATGACCGAGCAAGACGCGGTGTCCATGCAGCGCACCCTTCGGCGGCCCGGTCGTGCCGGAGGTGTAGATCATCAGGGCCGGATCGTCCGGCCCGGTCTCCGCCGCAACGAAGCCGCTTGCGTCGGTTGCCGCCAGCACATCGAACCCGATCGTATCGTCTGCCCCCTCGCCCCCGTCCGTGCAGACGACCAGCCGCAGATCCGGCAACCGCGCCCTGATGTCTTGAAGCCGCAAAGCCCCGGAACGATCCGTGACCACGACGCAAGCGCCGGCATCCCTCAGCCGGTATTCCAAAGCCTCCACGCCGAAGAGCAGCGCCAGCGGCAGGGCGATACCGCCGAGCTTGTAGATCGCCGCATGCGCGATCGCCGCCTCGAAACCCTGCGGCAGCAGAATGGCGATACGCTCACCTGGGCAAACCCCGTGCGTAAGAAGCCCGGCGGCAAGCGAAGACGATCGTGCGGCAAAGGCGCCGTAGGTCAGTGCCTCGTGGTGGCCATCCGGGCTGAAATGCTGCAGGCAGACCCGCTCCGGCGCCCTTGCAGCCCAGGCATCGCTGACGGCCACACCGATGTTGAACCGGTGCGGAATGTCCCAGGTAAAGTCCCGGATCAGGGCCTCATAGGTGGAAGACGTCGGGAGCATGAACTGCCTTGGGAAGAAGATGCCGACAAGGCGGCAGCCTCCGACCCTATCACCGCCCCGGCCGGCAGATCAATCAACCGCCCGCCCCTCGACAACAAGCGGAGACAGCAGCCCACATCATCTGGTCACGCCTCAGCCGTAATGCGCCATCTCCGTACCGCTCAGGCCGTGCAGCGCATGAAAGAGCCCATCCGGCGTCCGGTAGCCGCGCTCGAAAAGCTCGATGGCAGCGCTCGCGGCACTGACGCCGGCCTGTGTCCGCAAACCGATCCGCCTCTCGGCACACCATGCAAAGACCGCGCTCATGACGATATCGACTTCGCGTTCCGGACCTTTTTCGGAGGCCCTCTGCGTGGAAACTGTCATCGATGCCTGCGCCAAGGAAGCGTCTCCCGATATGTAAGGTTCGGGTTCAGAATGACACGCCCTGTCCCTTTCCGGCAAACGCCTTGCATCAGGCCGGTTAAGAAGCTTCTACTTGTGTCTCGACATGAGACGATCAGGCCTGCGGCCTAAGGAAACGACATGGCCACATCAGCACTTCAGTAAAAAAAGACTTTGGAAATGAATGACTTGAGAGAAGCGCGCGCCGGAAGCGCAGAAGGCCCTGCAATCTTTACAAAGCCTTCAGGATTGCCGTGCGATTGTCTGGCCACGCGCGGTTTGTAGAGCGTCCGCGCACCCCTTTCCCCTGTTTTCCTCGCCTCAGGCGAAGCACGAGACGGACATTCGTCCGCTCGCGCGCACTCGCGAGATGACCGGCATCGGCTCATGGCCGACGCCTTCGACAGCACCGCGTATCATCCGGGAAATATCAGGCTCACGATACCGAAGACGCGTACTGGCCGATCATTCCTCGGCATCAAGGTCGAGAAATTCCGGCGCCTTGACCTGGCGAACGACGACCTCGTAGTCACCCATATCGACCCCGTCGATCACGACGTCCTCGACCGTGATGGTCATGATGCTGAACTCACCGGTTTCCATGTGAACGCCGGCCACGTGTTCCGCAAGCCGGTTGGCGCTCTCCTCGACAGGATCCGGTAGCAATTGGCGAGGTATGAAATCCGGCGTCTGCATTTTCACTCCCAAGGCCCGCGTGCTCGGCATCGTCTGTTCAACCTAACGCATCCTGTCGCACCGCGATATCCGACAGATGCAGAACGAACCACCATCTCAAAAACGTGATCTACCTCCACAGGCAAAACTGCAGCGCCTGTACTCAGCGCTATACCCCAGCGCTAAACCAAGGAACTCCGCCGCTGCGATCGGTCGTCCCGGTTCAGAACATCCGCAATATCGCGCGCGTCCTCCCGCTCAAGCCCCGTCAGGTCCCGCCCATCCGACGCCGCCGGCAGCCCGGTCACCTCATCGATGACCGTCCAACCCCCGCTCCGCTCCTGCCGCACCCCATACCGCGCCTCGACCATCCCGGCTTCTCCCGCCTTACCGGATAAAAATGAAGCTGTGCGTCGGAAGTTCAAGGGGCGGAAAGAGCGTGCGGACGTCGGTCCGAGGCGAGGACACGGGCATGCGGCGATCTGAATTTTCAGGTGGTGTGATGGTGCCCCATGCCGGAGTCGAACCAGCACTCCTTTCGGAACTCGATTTTGAGTCGAGCGCGTCTACCAATTCCGCCAATGGGGCACGGAGAGGCAGGATCGGGATTTATACGGGTGGGGCGGGCTTGGTCAACCGGGATTTCGCGGTCGGCGTGGCAATTGCGCGAGAGAATGGGCAAGACGGTCCATCGGCAGACGGCGGGATCGGGAAACGATGGTGCGGAGCAGCATCAGGCGCGCCGTGGTGATTTACAGGGGCTGTATTCCTGCATAGAAGCTGATGGATGCCTCGTCCGGGGCGTTGCCCCGTCTTGTTACGTGAACGAGGAATTGCCGATGCTCCGCAGCCTTTACGACTGGACCATGTCGCTTGCCGCGCGCAAGTCGGCCGAGGTCTGGCTTGCCGTCATCGCCTTCGTGGAAAGCTCCATCTTCCTCGTGCCCGCAGACGTTCTGTTCCTACCGATGGCACTCGCACGGCCGGAGCGCGCCTGGCGTTATGCGGCGGTCGCGACGGTCGCTTCCGTGCTCGGCGGCATCGCCGGCTGGTATCTCGGGCATTACGCCTTCGAGGCGCTGGCGCGGCCGGTGCTCGAATTCTACGGCAAGCTCGAAGCGTTCGAGACGATGCGGGCGTCCTTCAGCAACGAGATGCTGGTGCTGCTGCTGATCACCTCAGGCCTCGCACATCTGCCGCCCATCAAGGTCGTGACGATCCTGTCCGGCGTCGCGGGTATCCACCTCGGACTGTTCATCGTCTGCGCCATCATCGCGCGCGGCGCGCGCTTCTTTCTCCTGGCCTGGCTGCTGCGCCGCTATGGCGAGGAGATCCGGCATTTCATCGAGAAGCGCCTCGGCCTGATCTCGGCGGTCGCCGCCGCCGCGCTGATCGTCCTTTTCGTCGCCTATCGCTTCTTCCTGCACAATCCCGAGATCGTCACGCCCTGACACTTCACGCGAAGCCGCCGCCGCAAAACAGATTTCGATCCCCACCGATATGCTATAAGGGCTTCGTGACCCGCACAGCGAACCTGCCTTCCGGAGCCCGTAGACCGTGACAGCCATCCAACGCTCCCCTGCCCTGTCCTCCGCCGTCCTCGTCACGCTCGGCATGATCGTTACGGTGGGAACCGCGCTCGGCTTCGAGCATCTCGGCGGCTATATCCCCTGCGCGCTCTGCCTGATGCAGCGCGAGCCCTATTATTACGGTATTCCCGTCGGCGTGCTCGCGATCATTAGCGCCGCCTTCCCCATGCCGGCCTGGCTGCCCCGGCTCCTGCTGGCGGTCGTGGCAATCATGATGCTGGTCGGTGCCGGCATCGGCATCTACCATGCAGGCGTCGAGTGGCATTTCTGGGAGGGACCCTCAAGCTGCGCAACCTCGGCGCAGGGCGTCTCGGCCAATGTCGGCGATCTCCTGGGCGATCTCGACAGCAAGCACGGCCCGTCCTGCACGGATGCGGCGCTCCGCGTGCTCGGCCTGTCGTTCGCCGGCTGGAACGTGCTGGCGAGCCTCGTGCTCGCGGCGCTTGCCGTCCGCGGCGCCGTCAAGGCGCGATAACGCGAAAAGGGCGCCCCTTCAGGCGCCCTCGAAACCAGTCGGCTATTCACCACAGCCAAGCCTTATGGCTGTAGTTCGACATCCCAGTAGAGATAGTCCATCCAGCTTTCATGCAGAAAATTCGGCGGGAACAGACGGCCGTTATTGTGAAGGTCCTGAACCGTCGGGTGATACGGCTTCTGGTGCGGGAACATGCCGGCATTGCGCGGCATCTTGCCGCCCTTGCGCAGGTTGCAGGGCGAGCATGCGGCCACCACGTTCTCCCAGGTCGTCTGGCCGCCATGGCAGCGCGGAATGACGTGATCGAAGGTCAGGTCGTCCGGCGAGCCGCAATACTGGCACTCGAACCGGTCCCGCAGGAAGACGTTGAAGCGGGTGAAGGCCGGGTGGCGCGAGGGCTGAACGTAGCTCTTCAGGCACACGACGCTCGGAAGCTTCATCGAAAAGCTGGGCGAAGAAACCTGGTGGTCGTATTCCGCGAGAATAACGACACGGTCAAGGAAGACCGCCTTGATCGCGTCCTGCCAGGACCAGAGCGACAAAGGGTAATAACTAAGAGGCCGGTAGTCCGCGTTCAACACGAGCGCAGGCAAGGCCTGAGGTGAGACTGCAATCGTCAAGTCCAGTGACTCCTGATCGATTCGGCATCTGCACTTCTATATTAGGCCCGTTACGTCAGGATTGTGAAGCCGAAAGGAAATCGGGAACAAAAGATTCATTTCAGATGGTTACGCGCCACACGATGCGACCCCGCATCAGGCCAGAACAGGTGCGACATCGCGGCGCATACAGCGCGCATAATACGCCCAGAACAGCCGCGCCGCGACACTGCGCCAGGGGCTCCACGCGAGGCTGATGGTCTCCAGCGCCCGCGCAGAGGGTCGCGCCTCCAGACGAAAGGCATGCGCCACAGCGCTCTGCAGCGCGACGTCCCCGACCGGAAACACATCCGGGTGACCCGCACAGAAGACGAGATAGACCTCCGCCGTCCAGCGGCCGATGCCGGGTAGCGCACCCAGCGCCGCGATGGCAGCGTCCGGGTCCATATCGCAGATCCCTTCCAGATCGAGCACCCCGGCCTCCACGGCAACAGCTGCGGCGCGCAAGGCCTTGATCTTTGAACCCGACAGGCCGATGGCACGGCCATCCTCCTCGGCAAGCGCGAGGAATGCGCCCGCCTCGACCATGCCGAGCCGCAATGTCATCCGGTTCCAGATCGCCGCCGCACTCGCCTTGGAGATCATCTGCGACACGATGATTGCGGCCAACCCGGAAAAGCCGGGTTCGGACCGCCGCAGCGGCACCGGTCCGGCAGCTGCGATGATGGGCGCAAGGCGGGGATCGAGCGTGCCCAGGGCCGCAAGGCCGAGGGAGACATCGTGATCGCTCGAAATCCGCATCGTGAGGGTTCCCCTGCCGTCTTGGCCCGGCTGCGCATTGATGGCAGAAGAAGACCATGCCGAACAGCCCGTTAAAGCCCCCGGTCTATCGCTTCGCGCCGAGCCCCAACGGCGCCCTTCACCTCGGCCATGCGCTTTCTGCCCTCCTCAACGCAGACTTTGCGAGCGCTGCAGGCGGCCGGCTTCTGCTGCGGCTGGAGGATATCGACCGCACCCGCTGCCGACCGGAATTCGAACAGGCAATCTTCACGGATCTCGCCTGGCTCGGCCTCACCTTCGAAGAACCCGTGCGGCGCCAGTCCGAACATTTTTCCGACTACGAGGCCGCGCTCGACCGCCTCAAGGCCCGTGGCCTCGTCTACCCCGCTTTCCTCACGCGCGGCGAGATCCGCGCGCATGTCACAGCCACCGAGGCCGGCGGCGGCACATGGCCACGCGATCCCGACGGTGCGCCGCTTTATCCGGGTTCCGAGCGAACGTGGAACGCCCGGCAGAAAGAGGAAGCGGTTGCCGCGGCAGAGACGACCGGACGCCCCTATGCCTGGCGTCTGGACATGCGGAAAGCCTGCAGCGCCATCGACAGGCCGCTCACATGGCGCGAGACCGGAACCCGCCCTCAAGGCGGAACGGACAATCCGGAAAGCGCGGCAGGCGCGATCACGGCACGGCCGGAAGCGTGGGGCGATGTCATTCTGTCGCGACCGGATGCGCCCTCCAGCTACCACCTGTCGGTGACAATCGACGATGCGTTGCAGAGCGTGACGCATGTCGTGCGCGGGCAGGACCTGTTTCACGCTACAGCGGTGCACCGCCTGCTCCAGACCCTGCTCGACCTGCCGGAACCCGTCTACCACCACCACCGCCTCATCCTCGGGCCGGACGGGCGCAAGCTGTCGAAAAGCCATCGCGATACGGGTCTGGGTGCGCTCAGGGAAAGCGGCCTCTCAGCCGCGCATGTCCGCGCGCTTCTGCTCTGAGGACGCCTCATCGTCGGGAAGCGCGATGTCGCGCGTCGCAGCGGCCTCGACTGCCGGCATGCCGCGGAAATGGCGGATGACCATGCGCTTGACCTTGTACTTCATGATCGCGGCATTGATTTCTGCGCCGATGATGAAGATGGCGCCGACCATATAGAGAAACACGAGTACGATCATGATCGAGGCGAGCCCGGCATAGGTCGAAACGTAGTTGGCAAAGGTCGAGAGGTAGGAGGCGAAGCCGAAGGCGCCGATCGTCCATGCGATGAGCGTGATGAGGATGCCGGGCAGCACGTCCATGATCTTGCGCCGGCCGTCGGGTAGCCAGAGATGCGACACGATCAGCCCGCCGGTCAGGATCAGAAGCGCGAGCGCCAGGCCCCAATTGTCGACCATGGACAGAACCTCGTCCAGCCAGGGCAGCCAGCGGTCGGCATAGCGCAGCGCGAGCGGTACCGCCACGAGCAGCAGGCTGACGAAGGCGAGGATGACGACGCCTGCCAGCACGAAGCCAAGGCTGGCGATGCGCGTCACGTACCAGGGCCGGCTCTCCGCAACGCGGTAGGCACGATTGAGCGAAATGCGCAGCGCCTCGACGCCGTTGGAGGCGAAATAAGCCGCAGCCAGCACCGAGACGGTCAGCAACCCACCGCGCGGCGTCGTCAGCACCTGCACGATCTCGTCGGCGATCGGCTTTGCGATCGACGGGGGCCAGGTGTCGAAGATCAGGTGGACAGCCGTCGTTGCGAACTGGTCGGCCCCCAGAAAGCTGCCGAGTGCGGTACCGAAGATCAGAAACGGGAAGATCGCGAGCAGCGACGACAGTGCGACGTGGCTGGCCATCGCCCAGCCGTCATCGTCGCTGAAATGCCACAGCGCATCGAATGTGACCTTCCAGGCCATACGCAGGAACAACGGCATCCGGTCTCCGCTCTCAAGGGCACGACGTCCCCTCTACCGGGATACGTAACGCGTCGCGATTTGGTTTCATGCACGTTCATTCAGGCAGGCGCTGCAAGATTGTCACCTGCCTGCGAATATGGGAAACCAGCGCTCCAAGTCCACCTGCCCGCACGCAAAGTCCGGAACCGACGGAGCCTCATGACAGATCGCCCTTCCATCATCGTCACAGGATGCTCCTCCGGCATCGGCGCCTATGCGGCAAAGGCGCTGACCCGCGACGGCTGGCGCGTCTTCGCCACCGTCCGCCGGGAGGAAGACCGCGTCGGACTGGAGGCCGACGGCATCGAAACCTTCCTGATGGACTACACCCGCACGGAAACGATCGCGGCCATGGTCGAGGCGGTTCTGGCGCTGACCGGCGGGCGGCTGGATGCGCTGTTCAACAACGGCGCCTACGGGCAGGCTGGCGCGGTCGAAGATCTGCCGACCGAGGCGCTTCGCCTGCAGCTCGAAACCAACGTCATCGGCTGGCACGACCTGACCCGCCGCATCATCCCGGTCATGCGTACGCAGGGCCGTGGCCGCATCGTGCAATGCTCCTCCATTCTCGGCATCGTGCCTTACAAATGGCGCGGCGCCTATAATGCATCGAAGTTCGCCATCGAGGGCCTGTCGCTCACCCTGCGCATGGAGCTTGCTGGCACCGGCATCGAGGTCAGCCTGATCGAGCCCGGCCCGATCGAATCGCGCTTCACCGCCACTGCCGTCACGCATATCCGCCGCCATATCGATCTCGAGGGCTCGGTCCACCGGGAGGAATATGCCCGCCAGATGCGCCGGCTGACCGGCGAAAGCGGCCCGTCCCGCGGCAAGCTCGGGCCGGAGGCGGTTTATGCCGTTCTTGTGAAAGCTTTGACGGCAAAACGCCCGAGACCGCACTATATTGTGACTCAACCCGCCAAACAGGGCGCTCGGCTGAAAAAACTGCTTCCGGCGGGCCTGTTCTATCGCATTATCGGGCGTCTCGGCTGAGCGGCCGGATTCTCTCTGGTGGGACGGCAAGCGGCCGTCAGAAAGACTGCGCATGAGTTCCTTCCTTACCGGCCTCACTCTGCTCGTGATGGGCCTCGTCGTCATCGTGCTGATCCGTGGCCTGATCACCATGGCCAAGGGCGGCAGCGGCAACGCCTCCAACAAGCTGATGCAGGCCCGCGTCCTGCTGCAGGCGGTCGCCATCGGCCTGATCATGCTGACGCTCTGGATTACCGGCGGAGGACGCTGACATGGTCAAGCTCAACAAGATCTACACCCGCACCGGTGACGACGGTACGACAGGCCTTGCCGCCGGCCCCCGCCGCCTGAAAAACGACCTGCGGATCGAATGCTACGGCACGATCGACGAGGCGAATGCTGCGATCGGCATGGCGCGCCTGACGACGTCGAGCGAACCGGAGGTCGATGCGATGCTGAAACGCATCCAGAACGATCTTTTCGATCTTGGCGCAGACCTCTCGACGCCGGATACCGGCGAAACCCTGCCCTACGAGCCGCTGCGCATCGTCGCCGGTCAGGTCGCGCGGCTGGAAAGCGAGATCGACCGTTTGAACGCCGATCTTGAGCCGCTGCGCTCCTTCGTGCTGAACGGCGGCACCCCGGCTGCAGCCCACCTGCACCTCGCCCGCACCATCGCGCGCCGCGCCGAGCGCTCCATGGTCGCCCTCTCGCACACCGACGGCGAGACAGTCAGCCCGGCAGCGCTCGAATATGTGAACCGCCTCTCCGACTTCCTCTTCGTCGCAGCCCGCTGGCTGAACGATCGCGGCAGCGGCGACGTCCTCTGGGTGCCCGGTCTTACAAGGTAAGGCCCGGCCTTACGCGGTAACGCCGCCTGCGCCGGAGGAGACACGATGTTCATACCGCTTCACGACCGCAACAACCTGAAGCACATCCGCCTGCAGGTCGTGACGATCGGGCTGATCCTTGCGAACGTCGTGATCTTTTTCCTCACCGGCCCGCTTTTCGTCGAAGCCTCCACCGTCAATGCCGATCTTCTCGGCTTCGGCTACATCCCGGCACTGATCTTCGGCGATGCGACGCTGGCACCCGGCATCGCCGTCGTGCCGGAGGCCGCGACCCACATTACCTATGCCTTCCTGCATGCCGACCTCTACCACCTCGGCACCAACATGCTGTTCCTCTGGGTGTTCGGCGACAATGTGGAAGATGCGCTGGGGCACGTCCGCTTCCTGATCTTCTACCTTGCTTGCGCGGCGGCCGGCGCCGTCGTCCACGGTTTCGTCGTCCCGTTTTCGCAGGCGCCGCTGATCGGCGCATCCGGTGCCGTCTCGGGTGTCGTCGCGGCCTATTTCCTCCTGCACCCCAAAGTCCGCGTCTGGGTGCTCGTCCTCTTCCGCATTCCTTTGCCGCTTCCGGCCTTCATCCCGCTCGCCCTCTGGATCGCGCAACAATTCTACATGCTCGCCGTCGATCCCTCGGCCGATGTCTCCTGGGGTGCCCATGTCGGCGGCATACTTGCCGGCCTGCTGCTGGTCCTCATCATGCGCCGCAAGGGCGTTCCCCTCTTCGACCGGGTCGTCGTCGTACCCAAGGCCGTGCGCCTCGTGGAGACCGCACCGCGCGAGACCCTACCGTCAACGCCGCAGGGCGGAACGGGGCCCTGGGGCACGCGACCGTGAACGGAAACCGGACACATCTCCACGAGAATTTTCGCAGGAACTATTGACGTGCACGTAAAGGTCAGTAATTTACGCGTCGGGACCGGGAGCGCATTCAGGCAAGATTGTATTTGTGGAAAAAACGCGTATCGATGTCGCCAATCGACTGACGGGGCGGCAAGGGAATATGCGATCCCATGATGCAGGACGTCTGAAAAGCTTGCGGCTTTAAGACCGGCGTCGAAAGCGCCCCGCTGACATCCACTGCCGAGATTCGATGAAGGAAGGCTCCATGAAAATTCTTGTCACCGTGAAGCGCGTCGTTGACTACAACGTCAAGATCCGCGTCAAGCCGGACGGTTCCGGCGTCGAGCTTGCCAATGTGAAGATGTCGATGAACCCCTTCGACGAGATCTCCGTGGAAGAAGCGCTGCGGCTGAAGGAAGCGGGCAAGGCGACGGAAGTGGTCGTCGTCTCGATCGGCCCGGCCAAGGCCGAGGAAACCCTACGCACCGGCCTCGCCATGGGTGCGGACCGCGCAATTCTTGTCGAGACCGATGCCGCCGTCGAGCCGCTGGCAGTCGCCAAGATCATCAAGGGCGTCGTGGACGCCGAACAGCCGTCCCTCGTCATCGTCGGCAAGCAGGCGATCGACGACGACTCGAACCAGACGGGCCAGATGCTGTCGGCGCTGCTCGGCTGGAGCCAGGGCACCTTCGCCTCCAAGGTCGAACTGGGTGCCGACAAGGCAACCGTGACCCGCGAAGTGGATGGCGGCCTTCAGACGATCGACATCAAGCTTCCCGCCGTCGTCACGACGGACCTGCGCCTCAACGAGCCGCGCTACGCCTCGCTGCCCAACATCATGAAGGCGAAGAAGAAGCCGCTCGACAAGAAGACGCCTGCCGATTTCGGCGTCGACACCACGCCGCGCCTGACCGTGCTGAAGACCGAAGAGCCCGCCGGCCGCAAGGCTGGGATCAAGGTCGGTTCGGTCGCCGAACTCGTCGACAAGCTGAAGAACGAAGCCGGCGTGCTCTAAGCCTCGGGCGAAGCTCCGCCGCCGGTCCGCAGAGGCCGGGCGGCGGCCTTCGATCCAGACGCCCTTGCACGTGATGTGCTGCCGGATGCCCCGTCGAGATCGACAGGATGGTGCCGCAGCGAAGACAGATTGAGACTTTGAGGAGAACATACGACATGGCCATTCTTCTTCTGGCAGATCATGACGGTCAGACCGTTTCGGACGCCACCGCCCGTACCATCAGTGCCGCAACCGCGATCGGCGGCGACATTCACGTTCTGGTCGCCGGCACTGGCGCGGATGCCGCAGCGGCGAGCGCTGCGGCGCTCTCCGGCGTATCCAAGGTTCTGCTCGCCGATGATGCGGGCCTTGCCAACAACCTCGCCGAGCCGCTGGCAGCCCTGCTCGTGTCGCTTGCCGGCAGCTATGACGTGCTGATCGCGCCGGCCACCTCCGTCGGCAAGAACGTCATGCCGCGCGTCGCAGCCCTGCTCGATGTTGCGCAGATCTCGGAAATCACCGAAGTCGTTTCGGCCGACACGTTCAAGCGTCCGATCTATGCCGGCAACGCCATCCAGACCGTACAGTCTGGCGATGCCAAGAAGGTCATCACCGTGCGCACCTCGACGTTTGCGCCCGCCGCCGCCGGCGGTTCGGCACCGGTCGAGCCCGTGTCCGCGGCAGCCGATCCCGGCCTGTCCACCTTCGTCGGCGATGCCCTGTCCTCGTCCGACCGTCCGGAACTGACCTCGGCGAAGATCATCGTCTCCGGTGGTCGCGCTCTCGGTTCGGCGGAGAAGTTTCAGGAAGTCATCCTACCGCTCGCCGACAAGCTCGGTGCCGCCGTTGGCGCAAGCCGTGCCGCGGTCGATGCCGGATACGCTCCGAACGACTGGCAGGTCGGCCAGACCGGCAAGGTCGTCGCCCCGCAGCTCTACATCGCCTGCGGCATCTCCGGCGCCATCCAGCACCTCGCCGGCATGAAGGACTCGAAGGTCATCGTCGCCATCAACAAGGACGAGGACGCCCCGATCTTCCAGGTCGCCGATTACGGCCTCGTCGGCGACATCTTCACGATCCTGCCGGAACTCGAAAAGGCTCTGTGAGTCAGCCACACCGATAATTGAACGGCCGCATCCCCCCGATGCGGCCGTTTTGCATTCGAAGACGCGCAAAGAGCGACGGAAAGCACTGGCAAAAACGACGGCCAGCCGGTATCACTTTCATACAGGCCTTCAGCGGTCCTGAACGTCGGCTGCGATTGGGGAACATCGGCTTGATGATCAAGAATGTCGGAATCGTCGGTGCGGGACAAATGGGCTGCGGCATCGCGCAGGTCGCCGCGATGGCAGGGTACAAGGTACACCTCTACGACATTGCGCCCGACCGCATCGAGGCCGGCCTTGCCACGATCAACGGCAACATGGCCCGCCAGGTCTCTTCCGGAAAACTGACCGAGGATGAGCGCAAGAAGGCGCTGACGCTGATCAAGGGCTCCTCGGACCTGACAGATCTTTCGCCGGCCGACCTCGTGATCGAGGCCGCTACAGAAGACGAGAGCATCAAGCGCAAGATCTACGTCGCCGTCTGTCCGGTGCTCAAGCCGGACGCGATCCTTGCCACCAACACCTCCTCCCTTTCGATCACCCGCCTCGCCTCCGCCACGGACCGCCCCGAGCGCTTCATGGGCATCCACTTCATGAACCCGGTTCCGGTCATGAAGCTCGTGGAACTGGTGCGCGGCATTGCAACCGAGGAGGGCACGTTCGCCTCGGCCCGCCAGTTCGTCACGGCCCTCGACAAGACCATCACGGTTGCAGAGGATTTCCCGGCCTTCATCGTCAACCGCATCCTCCTGCCGATGATCAACGAGGCGATCTACACGCTCTATGAAGGTGTCGGCACCGTCGATGCCATCGACACCGCCATGAAGCTCGGCGCGAACCACCCCATGGGCCCGCTGCAACTCGCCGACTTCATCGGCCTCGACACCTGCCTGTCGATCATGCAGGTCTTGCATGACGGCCTTGCCGACAGCAAATACCGCCCCTGCCCGCTTCTCGTGAAATATGTCGAGGCCGGTTGGCTCGGCCGGAAGTCCGGTCGCGGATTCTATGACTATCGCGGAGAAATCCCGGTTCCGACACGTTAAAACCACTTCAAATTGTATTGACGATTAGGAATATTGAATGCAATCCTGAGTTCGCCTGCTTTACGGCACGGAGTTCTCATGACTGCAAAAACCAGCGCGCGGAACGTAAGCCTGAGAATCCCGTCCTCTCGTCGAGCGAGCGTACGGTTGATCGGCACCCTCGTCGTCGTCCCCAATATCGTCTTCCTGCTCGCGATGCCCTTCTACGTGGCCGTCCGGACGATCTCCCCGCTTTTCTATGTGCTCGCCGGAACGGCTGCCTACTTTCTTCCCGGCTGGGCGGCCTACCCGGTCTTCGTGCTCGCCGCGCTTCTCGATATGGCCCTCGTCGCCATGGTCGCCTTCAATCTGCCGATGGGCGATGCCATCGACACGCTCGGTTTTCTCGCCACCATCGATGTCGCAGCATCCGCCTTCTATGTCGCGCTCATCCTGACGATGGTCGGCATGGCGCTTCTTACAGCCTGGCTGGTCAACAGATTTCGCTCCGATGTGCCGCTTGCCTCCCCCACGGCTGTGGCCTTTGCCGCGCTCTCTGTTGTCGGGCTCGATAGCGCCGTCAACCAGCCCTTCGCGACGGCAAAACCACCTTTCGACAGCGCCATCCTCCAGAACGACCTGACGGCAGCAAGGATCGCTGCATCGGGGCACAACATGCTGTTCATCGTCGTCGAGGGCCTCGGTGCCTTCGCCGATCCGCAGGATCGGGCGCTTCTAAGCCAGATCCTGCAGAAGGAAACCCTCGGCGGGCGCTATCAGCTTACCAGCGGCACGACACGCTATTCAGGCTCCACCACGGGCGCCGCCGCACGGGAGCTTTGCGGACATTGGGGCAGCTGGCTCGATTTTCTTGGCGACCAGCCCTTCGACTGCCTGCCGCGTCGCCTGAGCGAAAAGGGTCTGAGCACGCAGTCCTTCCACGGCTATTCCCGCGACATGTTCCTGCGCCATCACTGGTATCCGCAGATCGGCTTCCAACGCAGCACCTTCCTGGAGGACATGGCGGCAGACGTGCCGAGCCCCACGCCATCGCGCTGCGGCAATGTCTTCAAGGGGCTCTGCGACACGGAAATCGCCGGCGTCGTGGATGCCGCGCTCAAGGCCGATCCGGACACGCAGAAATTCGTCTATTTCCTGACGCTGAACACGCATATTCCCTACCAGCCCTCCGCCAGCGACAGGCTCGGCTGTGCCACCATGGCGCCGGCCATCGACAACCGCACGGTGTGCGACCTGACAAACCTGTGGAGCGACCTCTTCCGCTCGGTGGCCGTCATCGCGCGCGATCCGGATCTGCCGCCGACCGACATCCTCATCGTCGGCGATCATCAGACGCCGCTCTGGGAGCGCGCCGCGCGCCGACATTTCAAGCCCGGTCTTGTGGACTGGTACCTGCTACGAAGCAGTTCGCAGGGAGTGGCCGCGGCAACGACCCCGCCTGCCTCAGGAGCCGGCGCCCGCTGACGCGGCAGCGCGCACCAGCGCCCGCCCCTCCTCACCATCCCAGGCCGCCGGGCCGTTCATCGCCGAGAGCAGGCAGCCCTTGTCGTCGAGCAGCACGGTGACCGGCAGACCGAAGGCGAGCCCCTCCTTCTTCAGAGCGTTGAAGACGCCCATGGAGGCATCGCGATAGGGTTTCAGCGCCGTGACACCGGTCTCCGACAGGAACGCTTTCGGCTTCTCGTCGCTGCCGGTATCGATGTTGACGGCGACCACCTCGAAGCGGTCGTTCCCCTCGGCCCTCTCCAGCCTGTCGAGCGCCGGCATCTCCTCGCGGCAGGGCACGCACCACGTGGCCCAGAGATTGAGCAGCACCGCTCGACCTTTGAAATCGGCAAGCGTCAGGTCCTTGCCGCCACTGTCTTTGAACGTCAGCCCCTCCAGAAGCCGCGGCCGGTCGGCGGGCGCCATGGCAGCGACCTGACCCTTCATCAGCGGCGTCAGACCGGCGATCTTCGGCGCTGCCGCCGCGCATTGCCCGGCGTCATGTTGGGAAGCGACCTCCGGAGCATTGCCAGACCCGCTGTGCCTGACGTATACCGCAGCCGCACCGGCGATCAGGCCCAGAAGGGCTGCAAGCGCCACGAGCCGCAGGGCGGAGCGGGGTTTTCCCGGGTCTGTCATGTCGGTTTTCAAGACTGGTACCTTTTTTCAGGAACGGATATCTGCGATGGCCGACGGCGCTTCCGAGACGAAAACCTCCAACCAGATGTGGGGCGGTCGTTTCGCGTCCGGACCCGATGCCATCATGGAGGAGATAAACGCCTCCATCGGCTTCGACAAGAAGCTCTATGCCCAGGATATCCGCGGCTCCAAGGTCCATGCCGAAATGCTGGCGCATCAGGGCATCATTTCCGTCGCCGACAAGGATGCCATTCTCGGTGGCCTCGACACGATCCGGTCGGAGATCGAAGCCGGTACCTTCGAATTCTCCCGCCGTCTCGAAGATATCCACATGAACGTTGAATCGCGGCTGGCGACGCTGATCGGCCCTGCGGCCGGCCGGCTGCACACCGCACGCTCGCGCAACGACCAGGTCGCGCTGGACTTCCGCCTCTGGGTCAAGGAAGAGCTGCAGCGGGTCGAGACCGCCCTGACGCGCCTGATCGCCGCCTTCCTCGATCGCGCCGAGGAACATGCCGATACGGTCATGCCCGGCTTCACCCACCTTCAGACGGCCCAGCCGGTGACCTTCGGCCATCATTGCATGGCCTATGTCGAAATGTTCGGCCGCGACCGCGCCCGCGTGCGGCACGCCATCGAGCACATGGACGAAAGCCCGATCGGCGCGGCAGCACTGGCCGGCACGGGCTTTCCGATCGACCGCCACATGACGGCGAAGGCGCTCGGCTTCTCCGGCCCGACACGCAATTCCATCGACACCGTCTCCGACCGCGATTTCGCACTGGAATTTCTGTCGATCGCGGCGATCTCCGCCACCCATCTGTCGCGCCTTGCCGAAGAGATCGTCATCTGGTCGACGCCGCAATTCGGCTTCGTCCGCCTGTCGGATGCCTTTTCCACGGGCTCGTCCATCATGCCGCAGAAGAAGAACCCGGATGCCGCCGAACTGGTGCGCGCCAAGACCGGCCGCATCAACGGCTCGCTGATCGCACTCCTCACCATCATGAAGGGCCTGCCGCTCGCCTATTCCAAGGACATGCAGGAAGACAAGGAACAGGTCTTCGACAGCGCGGAAAGCCTGGAGCTGGGCCTCGCCGCCATGACCGGCATGGTCCGCGACATGACCATCAACACCGACCGCATGAAAAAGGCGGCCGGTTCCGGCTTCTCCACCGCAACCGACCTTGCCGACTGGCTGGTCCGCGAAGCCGGCCTCCCCTTCCGCGATGCACACCATGTGACGGGCCGCGCCGTGGCGCTGGCCGAGAGCAAGGGCTGCGACCTCGGCGAACTCAGCCTCGAAGACCTCCAGGCCATCCACGAGGCGATCACCGACAAGGTCTTCGATGTCCTCACCGTCGAGGCCTCCGTTGCCAGCCGCACCTCCTTCGGCGGCACGGCACCGGCCGAAGTCCGCCGCCAGATCGCCTGGTGGCGCGCGCGCAACTGAGGCGATCCTGCCCACAGCCCCCAGCCCCCAGACCCGGGGAAACCCATCATTTTTCCCGGGCGATCCATCAGAATTTCGAACGTGCGCGGTCCTTGAAAAACAGCTAAGAGGAACCGCCTGCCTTCGCAAAGGACCCGCGACGATGACATTCCGGACTGCCGCCCTGACGGCGCTGCTTCTGACGGCAACGGTGCTGACGGCCTCGGGCTGCGGCCGCAAGGGGGATCTCGAGCGTCCGAGCGTCGCCCGCGCGCAGGCTGCGAAAGAGGCCGGGAACACAACCCGTACGCCTTCGGCCACCCCGTCCAGCCTCGTACGGCCGGCAAGCGGCGCCGCACCGGCCAGTTCCGCCGTGACCGGCAACGCATCCAGCCAGACGACGGCCGTCACGCAGATGAACGTCGTTCCCGGGTCGGACAACGCGGCCGCCCGCAGCGGCCGCATCGGCGACCAGACCGACGTTCCCGAGCGCCCCTTCCTTCTCGATCCGCTGCTCTGACAGCCATCTCAAGGCCCATCCCGTGAATCATTTCGAATATCGCGACGGCGTTCTGCATGCGGAAGACGTGCCGGTCACCGACATCGCCCGCGCCGTCGGCACACCCTTCTACTGCTATTCCACAGCGACGCTGGAGCGGCATTACACCGTCTTTTCGAAGGCCTTCGAGGGCATCGACGCCCTCGTCTGCTATGCGATGAAAGCGAACTCCAACCAGGCCGTGCTGAAGACGCTCGGCCGCCTCGGCGCCGGAATCGACGTCGTCTCCGGCGGCGAACTCGCGCGCGCGCTGGCGGCCGGCATTCCGGCCGAGCGCATCATGTTCTCCGGCGTCGGCAAGACGGCCGGCGAGATGGATCTGGCGCTGGAAGCCGGCATCTACTGCTTCAACGTCGAGTCCGAGCCGGAGCTCGAAGTGCTCAACGCCCGTGCCGTGCGGCTCAACCGTCAGGCACACGTCTCCTTCCGCATCAATCCGGATGTGGACGCCAAGACCCATGCCAAGATCTCGACCGGCAAGAAGGAAAACAAGTTCGGCATCGGCTTCGAGCGCGCCCGCGCCGTCTACGCCCATGCCGCCACGCTTCCCGGCATCAAGGTCACCGGCATCGACATGCATATCGGCAGCCAGATTACCGATCTGCAGCCGTTCGAGGATGCCTTCAAGGTGCTGCGCGACCTGGTGGAGACGCTGCGCGCCGATGGCCATGTCATCGACCATGTCGATGTCGGCGGCGGCCTCGGCGTGCCCTACAAGGAAGACAACAATCCCCCGCCTTTGCCGGACGCCTATGCGGCGATCGTCAAGGAGCAGCTCGCCGGCCTGAACTGCCGCATCGTCATGGAGCCCGGCCGCCTGATCGTCGGCAATGCCGGCATTCTGGTGACAGAAACGATCTATGTGAAGGATGGCGGGTCAAAGACATTCGTCGTCGTCGATGCCGCGATGAACGACCTCATCCGCCCGACCCTCTATGAGGCCTATCACGAGATCCGCCCGGTGCGGATCTCCGCCGCCAATGCACCACGTATCCGGGCGGACGTGGTCGGCCCGGTCTGCGAGACCGGCGATTATCTGGGGCTCGACCGCGAAATGGCCATGCCCCGCGCCGGCGATCTGTTCGCCGTCAGCACGGCCGGCGCTTACGGCGCCGTTCAGGCAGGCACCTACAATTCACGGCTTCTGGTTCCCGAAGTTCTTGTCAAGGGCAACCGCTTCCACGTCGTGCGGCCCCGCACCACCATCGAAGACCTGATTGGCCTCGACAGCCTGCCGGACTGGCTTTCGGAAGACTGAGCGCCTCCGGCACGCGGGTGGGAACGTTCACGATTGCGTTCTCGCCCTCGTCTTCGCCACAAACAATGGTATCCTTGCCGGCAAACAGGCGTCAGACGCGCGCGGGAATCGCGTGACGACAGGCCCTGACCCATGAGCAGGACGGTACGGATGGCAGAATTCCGGCGGCAGACGAGTGCGGACAATAAAGACGGCGTGTCCGGCATGGCGCGCGCATTGGCGCGCAAGCGCGGCTTTGCACGGCTCGTCATCATTGCCGAGCGCTTAGCGCCCCGCGCACTTCCCCCCCTCGCAGTGGCCTCCGTCTTCCTGTCGGCAGCCTGGTTCGGCCTCTTCTGCGCCGTGCCGCCGCTGGTGCATGCCGGCCTGCTTCTCGCCTTCGTCCTCGCCTTCATCGCGGCCCTCGTGCCGGTGTTCCGCGTCCGCCTGCCCGATACGCATGAGGCCGACCGGCTGCTCGAAGAGCGCAACGCCCTGCCGCATCAGGCCATCGGCGTACAGGACGACAAGCCGGCGACCGGCGGCGCCTTCGGGCAGGCGCTCTGGCTCGAACACCAGAGCCGCATGGCCCGGATGATCGGTGCGCTCGAAACCGGCCTCCCAAGGCCGGATATCGCCCGTCATGACGGCTTCGGCCTGCGCGCCCTGCCGGTCCTCCTCGTCGCCATCGCCTTCGCCTACTCCTATTCCAACCGCGCCGGGCTGATATCCGATGCCTTCCGTATTCCCGAGAACATCGTGGCGCCGCTGGACGTGCGCATCGACGCGTGGGTCACCCCGCCCGCCTATACCGGCCGCGCACCGGTCTTTCTCACCGGCCGGCAGGACCAGCCGCGAGCAGGCACGGAGCCTCAGGCCACCGAGGCGAGCCTGTTCCGCATACCGCAGTTCAGCGACGTCACCGTGCGCGTCACGAGCGCGGGTACGGCCACCGACACCACTGTGACCTTCCTCGACAAGGGCGCGACCGCGGCAACGCCGATCCCGCCGCAAAAGCCGGAAAAGGCACCCGGGCAGGAGGCTGCGGCCGGCAATGCGGCGCCAGCTCCTGAAGCCGCGGCAAACGCGCCGGTCGACAACAGCACCCATCTCTACAAGATCACCCGCGACGGCACGCTGACGGTCGGCAAGGAGACATGGCAGTTCGCCGTCATTCCCGATGCCGTCCCGGACATCGCCTTCGACGGCACCCCGCGCGCCACGGTCAACGCCGCGCTGGAGATCCCCTTCCTTGCGAAAGACGATTACGGCCTCAGCGAAGCCTTCGCCGAGATCTTGCCGACCGAAGCAGCGCCGGCCGAAGCGACGCCGCTTTATCCCGCGCCCGAATATCGCCTGGACCTGCCCCGTCGCAACGCCAAGGACGCCAAGGCGACCGCCAGCCGGAACCTGTCGGAACATCCGCTGGCCGGCAAGCGCGTGCGCATCACACTGGTTGCCCGCGACGCCGCCGGGCAGGAAGGCCGCAGTGTGCCGCAGGAGATGATCCTGCCCGCCCGCCGCTTCACCCAGCCGCTCGCCGGCGCCGTCGCCGAGGAGCGCCAGGTCATGGCGCTGAACAGCAAGGACCTGCCGCGCGCGATCGAGCTCAACGACGCGCTGAACATCCGCCCGGAAGACAACATCCCCAACCTCACCCATTTCCTTCTGCTGCAATCCGCCAAGGGCCGGATGGAGCTCGCGCGCGACGACGAGATGATGCGCGGCACCGCCGATTATCTCTGGGAGGTCGCGCTCGGCATCGAGGACGGCAACCTGTCGCTGGCCGAACGCAATCTGCGCGAGGCCCAGCAGAAACTGTCGGACGCTCTGGAACGCAACGCCTCTGACGAGGAGATCGCCAAGGCGATGCAGGAGCTGCGCGAGGCGATGAAGGAATTCATGCAGGCTCTTGCCGAACAGGCGATGAAGAACCCGCAAATGGCCGCGCGGCCCAACATGGAGAACATGCTGAGCAGCAAGGATCTGGACAAGATGATGGACCAGATCGAGAACCTTGCGAAATCCGGCTCGAAGGATCAGGCGCGCCAGATGCTGTCGGAAATGCAGCGCATGATGAACAATCTCCAGGCCGGCCGGACGCCGCAGGATATGCAGCAGGGCCAGGACAATAGCGAAATGCGCCAGCAGATGGACAAGCTCGGCCAACTGATGCAGGAGCAGCAGCGGCTGATGGAACAGACCTTCAAGCACGATCAGGCCCTGCGCAACCGTATGCAGATGGGTGATCCGTTGACGGACGAGAACCTGTTCGAGCAGCAGCCCGGAGAGCAGAACCAGCAGCAGGGGCAGCAGGAGCAACAGGGCAACGATCCGACCGGGCAGATGACCGAGGAGCAGCTGCGTCAGGCGCTGAAGGATCTTCAGGGCCAGCAACAGGCCCTGGAAAAGCAGCTCGGCGAGTTGCAGAAGGGCCTTGAGGGCATGGGCATCAAGCCCGGCAAGGGCTTTGGCCAGGCCGGTCGCGAGATGAAGGGCGCCTCGGGCCAGCTCGGCGAAGGTCAGGGCGAACAGGCCGTCGGCAGCCAGGGCCGCGCGCTGCAGGCGCTTCGTGAAGGCGCGCAGGACATGATGAACCAGATGAGCCAGGGTCAGGGACAAGGGCAAGGTCCCGGCCAGGGCATCCCCCAATACGGCCAGAACGGCCGCGACCCCCTTGGCCGCCGCCAGCAGAACCCCGGCCCCGACTTCGGCGACCAGGTGAAGGTGCCCGACGAGATCGACACCCAGCGCGCCCGCGAAATCCTCGACGAAATCCGCCGTCGCCTGGGCAACAACGTTTCGCCGGAGGTGGAACGGCAGTATCTAGAGCGGTTGCTGGATATCCGATGAGGTGTTTGGGGTTGCGGCTGCCCCTCATCCGGCTGCCGCCACCTTCTCCCCGCACGCGGGGCGAAGGGAGATGTAGCACCCGATCGCTCTAAAAACGGAACTTAGAGGTGGTCAAACGATCACCACGAGTCCCTTCTCCCCGCTTGGCGGGAGAAGGTGGCGGCAGCCGGATGAGGGGCCGCCACAACCTCAGCGTCAAACAATCTTAAGCCGCCAAAGCCCCCGCAACCGCCTTGCGAATATCCGGCAGGCTGAACGGCTTGGCGACGACATCGATGATCTTGTCCGCGAGGTCGTCGGCGCGTTCGCGCTGTTCGGCATAGCCGGTCATCAGCAGGATCTTTAGCTTGGGAAAAGCGGCTGCGGCTTCGTGCGCAAGGGCGATGCCGTCCATGACGGGCATGCGGATGTCGGAGAGCAGGAGGTCGAACGGGGCGCCATGCAGGTGCTCGAGTCCCTCGGCGCCATCGCCGGCCTGCACCACGTCATGCCCATCCATCTGCAACGCGCGCGCAACGAAGCGGCGAAGAGAATCCTCGTCCTCGGTGATCAGGATCTTTGCCATCATGGCCTCCTACGGTTCGGAAGCCTACAAAGCGCAGAGTTTCCTTTGAAAACCGTAAAGAGCGGACATCCCGTGCGTCAAACCTTGTCGGCGTCCCCGGTGACCACGCCGACGAAGGGCAGCTCACGGAAGGCATAGGCGACGTCCATGCCGTAGCCGACGACGAAATAATCGGGGCATTCGAAACCGACGAAATCCGCCTCGAAATCGACCTCGCGCTTCACCTTCTTGTCGAGGAGAACGGCGATCGACACCGATTTCGCGCCACGCTCCAGCATCAGGTCGCGTGCAAAGCGCAGGGTCCGCCCGGATTCCAAAATATCGTCGATCAGGAGCACATCGCGGTCACGCGGGTCGCTGTCGATATCCTTGATGATCTTCACGCCGCGCGACACCGTGCCCGTGCCGTAGCTCGACAAAGTGATGAACTCGACTTCCGGCGCAAGCCCCGCATGATGCATGGCGCGGATGAGGTCGGCCGCGAAGATGAAGGAGCCCTTGAGCACCGAGATGACCAGCAGGTCGTCGTTGCGGCCCTTGACGATTTCGGCCGCCATCTCCGTGTTGCGCGTCGCAATCACGTCCGGCGAAAACAGCGTCTCGATCATCTTTCCGCGAACGACGGGCATGGCAATGGCTCCAGGCGACGGGACGCCGTGCGGCATCCCCCAAAGCTTGGCGTTAGCACAGTCAGCGCGGCGAAGCACCCGCTATGCCAAAGGAAATTTGCACGATCGGCGCCGATCCACCGGCATGCGGCAGGCGTGCGGAAAAGGCGCGGCTTTCGCCCGGAGCCAGCATGCGGCTGCCGGCAAGCTGCCCCTCGGCCGTCATGCGTCGGCCGGAGGTTGCGACATCGACCTTGATATCCGGGATCTCGCGGGGTGCGGATGTCGCGTTGACCACCGTGCCGTAGACGGCGACGACCTTCAGGCCGCTCGCATCCTGAAGCTCCGTGCGCACATCGCCAAAGCCGAGCGCCGGTGCGGCTTGCGGCGCGGTCGGCGCAAGCGTGATGGCAAGGCCGAAGGCAGCCGCGCACAGCCCGATCGTCAGGCCTGCGAAAATGCGCGGCGAGATGGCTTGCAATGTCCGCTCGACCGACCTCAGGAAACCAGGCCGATGCCCGACGGGCCGGGCTGGAATTGGCGAACGCGGTGCGGCACGGGAAAGCGGCATCACTTCGAAAACGGCATCGACCGCATCGGTCTGCCGCAGCACGCGCGGTGCAGGACGCGCCGCACGGGTCCGTTCCGGCGGCAGGAGATCGATCCTTCGCGAAGCGCTCGAAAAGCCGGCCATGCGTCGTCCTCCGCCATGTGTTCGCCCGAAGACGAAGAAAATCCTTTCCGAAAGGTAAAGAGGAAGGGTTAACAGAACGGAAACGTTCCCGCACAACGCCCTCGCGAGAGGTTCCGAAGCCGTTACGGCCCTTAAAGCGACGTTTTTGCATGTGACGTTAAAGGGAATATTAACCAGTGTTTAACCATGCTGATCGGATCGCGCCCGCGCTTGGCGGTAGAGCGTCCATCTCAGAGGCTGGAAGTTGATTCACTTCGAAAACGTCGGATTGCGCTACGGCATGGGACCGGAAATTCTCCGCGACCTGACCTTCGACATCCCGCGCAAGTCCTTCCAGTTCCTCACCGGCCCCTCGGGCGCCGGCAAGACGACGCTGCTGCGCCTTCTGTTCCTATCCCTGCAGCCGACGCGCGGCCTGATCCGCATGTTCGACCGCAACATCACCGCCATCCCGCGCGACGAACTGCCCATGCTGCGCCGCCGCGTCGGCATCGTCTTCCAGGACTTTCGCCTGCTCGATCACCTCACGACCTACGAAAACGTCGCTTTGCCGCTGCGCGTCAGGGGCAAGGACGAATCGTCCTACCGCTCCGACGTGCTGGAGCTTCTCGGTTGGGTCGGCCTCGGCGAGCGAATCAATGTCCTGCCGCCGGTTCTCTCGGGCGGTGAAAAACAGCGTGCCGCCATCGCCCGCGCGCTGATCGACCGGCCGGAGATCCTGCTGGCCGACGAGCCGACCGGCAATGTCGACCCGCCGATGGCACGCCGCCTGCTCAACCTGTTCATGGAGCTCAACCGCCTCGGCACCGCCGTCGTCATCGCGACGCACGATCTCTCGCTGATGGATCAGGTGGAAGCGCGCCGCATGATCCTGTCGCAAGGGCGGCTCGACATCTATGACTGACGCCCGCAAAAAGCCGCCCGCGGCAATAAAGACCCCCGCCCGCAGCACGCCGCCGGAAACGGAAGGGCGCAAGGCGCCCATGCGCGTCCGCCCGATGGCGCCCATCGTTCCCCCGGTCAACGTCTCGGGCAATGCGCTGATGCTGGTCATCGCCATCATGTCCTTCCTCGCCTGCCTGACGCTCGGTGCGGTCTCCATGGTGCGCTCGACGGCCGAGAGCTGGCAGAGCGAGATCTCCCGCGAGGTGACGATCCAGATCCGGCCCGAGGAGGGGCTCGACATGGAAAAGGCCCTGCGCGATGCCCGCGACATCGCCCTCACCTTCGACGGCACCGTCAACGGCAATATCGTCGACCGCATGGCGACCGCCCGTCTTCTTGAACCCTGGCTCGGCGAAGGCCTCGATATCGACGAACTGCCCGTACCCCGCCTCGTCATCATCACCATCGACGAGCGCAACCCGCCGGATTTCACCGGAATGCGGGCGCGCCTGACAGGCGAAATCCCGCAGGCGACGCTCGACGATCACCGCACATGGGTTGACCGGCTGGTGGCGATGGCGCACACGACGGCGCTGATCGGCACGGGTGTGCTCACCCTCGTCTTCTCCGCCATGGTCCTCACCGTCATCTTCGCCACGCGCGGTACGCTGTCGGGCAACCGCCATATCGTCGAGGTGCTGCACTTCGTCGGCGCGGAGGCGGGCTTCGTCGCATCCGAATTCCAGAAGCATTTCCTCAAGATCAGCTTCAAGGGCGCCGGCGCCGGCGGTCTGCTGGCGGCTTTGTCGTTTGCCGTGGCCGGCTGGTGGCAGTCCCGCTCGCTCGCCACGCCCCAGAGCGATCAGGCGACGGCGCTGTTCGGCACCTTCACCATCGGTTACACGGGCTATCTCGGCATCGCCGCCATCATGCTCGTCATCGCGCTTCTCACCACGCTGACGGCGCGCTTCACCGTCATGCGCACCATCTACGAAATCGACCGCATCCGCTCCGACCCGGCACGGGCCGATCTCATCCCGAATTCCTGACAAGCCCATGCGCGCGCCCTCTCCCTCTTCCGTTTTCCTCGCTCCGGCCGCTCAAGCCATCGTTAAGGCGCAAAGCTGGTTCACCGCTCGCACAACATCGCAACACCCGTCCCGTCGAGCCGCAGACATCCGGCGTGACGGTGGAAGAACATCATGATGGCGGACGAAACCTCCGAGGCGGAGACTTCCGGCGAAACCGAGCGCAAGCGCCTTGCGCGGCGAACGCGCCGGCATGTCAGCTTCCGGCGGCAGCTCGTCCGCCTGACCTTCTATGTCATGCTGGTGGTTGCCGGCTGCGGCACCGCCAGCCTTCTCTATTTTGCCGATCAGGTCGCCTCGCTTCAGCCGCCGGTCGATCCCAAGGCCGATGCGATCGTCGTGCTGACCGGCGGGTTCCAGCGCATCGACCAGGCGGTCGATCTGCTGAAGGCTGGGGCCGGCCAGCGCCTGCTGATTTCCGGCGTGCACCCCACCACCACCAGCAGTCAGATCCGCCGCAACACCCAGAGCTCGGCCGATCTCTTTCGCTGCTGCGTCGATATCGGTCACGACGCCATCGACACGATCGGCAATGCCCACGAGACCGCGAACTGGATCCGCAACAACGGCTACAAGAGCATTCTGGTCGTCACCAACAATTACCACATGCCCCGCAGCCTGCTGGAGCTTCGCCGCGCCAATCCCGGCATCGCCTTCGTGCCCTATCCGGTCGTCAATTCCGACCTGAAAAGCACGAACTGGATGGCCAACCCCATGGTGCTGAAGTCGATCCTCACCGAATATGCGAAGCTGACCGTGGCGTCGCTGCGCGATCTCCTGGGCACGCCAACGGATAGCGGCTTGCGGACGGAACGCGCCCAGAGCGCCCAATAGAGCATTTCCAGCCGGAGCGGAATCGCTCCGGCGTCGGACAATACGGCAAAAACAGCAGCCTGGAGCATTTCTGGTGTACCTGCGTTCACCGAAAATGCTCCAGGCATGAGCGCCGTCGCGCGCGAGATCCCGGTTTTCGTCGCGGCTTTATTGGTGTAGGCACCCGGCAGGGCACGCTCGATCCGTGCTGCCGCTCGCTCTTCGAAAGCCGCCCATGATTCGTCTTCGCTCGGTCCTCTTCAACGTCGTCTTCTACGCCAACCTCATCATGCGCATGGTCTTGCTGACGCCGATCTATTTTATCGTGTCGCGCAAGACGTCCTGGTTCGTGCCAAAAAACTGGGCGCGCAGCAATCATTGGCTGATGCGGGTGATCGTCGGCACGACCTTCGAGATCGAGGGTCTCGACAATATTCCGAAGGATGGCGTCTATATCCTCGCGCCGAAGCACCAGTCCTTCTGGGACGTCTATGCCCTGCTGCCGTGGCTCTCCGACCCGTTCTTCATCCTCAAGCGCGAGCTGATGCGCATTCCGCTGTTCGGCTGGTATGTCGCCAAGCAGCGCATGGTGCCGGTGGACCGCAGCGCCCGCGGTCGGGCGATGGCGGCTGTCATGAAGCGCGCCAAGGCGGAAATCGCCACCGGCCGGCAATTGATCATCTATCCCGAAGGCACGCGGCGGTCGCCAGGTGCCCCGCCCGACTACAAATACGGCATCGCCCGTCTCTATCGGGATTTGCAGGTGCCCGTCGTGCCCGTGGCGATGCATCCCGGTCTCTTCTGGCCCCGCAGCACGACGCTGCGCTTCCCCGGCCATTTCAAAGTCCGCATCCTGCCCCCGATCGGCCCCGGATTGGACGCCGATACTTTCCTGAAAACGCTCATTGCGGTGACGGAAACGGCAAGCGACGAACTGCTGGTCGAGACCGTGCGCAACAACCCGCATCTCCCCCTGCCGGACACCGCGCGCACACGGCTTGCCGAACTCGGCGTAACCGTGCCGGAGAAACGCTAGCGTTTGGCAAGCAGGACCTGCACGCCGCGGCCGACCTCTTCCAGCCAGTGATCGCGGATGCCCATCGCGCGCAGATGTTCGAGCGTGTTCATGACGTAATCGACATTCTCGCCCGAGCGACCGCGCGCATGGGCGACGACCAGCGCCGCCTCGTCGGCCTGGAGGGCGCCCGCATATTGCAGGTGGGCCCGGTCGATGACATAGGCGACCGCCATGACCGTTCGCCCGTCGGCGAGCCGCAGCGGCAGCATGCGCTCCTTATAGACATGCGTCACCAGTTCGCGCTCGCGCAGATAGGCGATGACAGCCTCGTGGTCCTCCGGTGCGATGCGGAACGCCATGCCGAGGCAGGAGCCGCCAAGATCGAGGCCGAGCACGAGGCCGGGGCTTTCGGCCGTGCCGCGATGCACATGGGAGCGCACGCACAGCGCCCGGCGATAACCGAACACGCGCGCTCGGGCCTGCTCGACGAAGGCAAAGCCCGGATTCCACATCAACGAGCCATAGCCGAACACCCACACGTCGTCCGAATCCGTTAGCACAAGGTCCGTCACAGAAGGTCCATCCCATCGTCACATGCCGGACAATGTCTGCCGGTCCTGCCCTCCTACTGCAAAATAGCGGCCAGCGGAACGAGCCTACAAGGATCCGGCTATTTTTCCGAACGCATTCCGATCAGTGATGTTATGCGCTAGAAGACCCGCAAGACGCAGCCCTTGGAGGGGTGCCGGCGGTGCCAGAGAGCGCCGTCCACCGCGCCGATCCCTCACCGCATCCAGACCCGCCGACCGGAGACCCGCATGACACAGACAGCACCGCCGGCCGCAGGTATCCGTATCAAGCGTCTCGGCATCGGCATCGTGATCTTCCTCGCGGTCTATAGCGGCATCTGGTTTCTCGCTGCCCACCAGATCGAAACGCGGCTCGCAAGCTTCCTCACCAGCCGCTCCGGCAGCGCCACCGCCCGCTGCGACGGCCTGACCGTACGCGGCTTCCCCTTCCGCATCGGGCTGTTCTGCGATGCCGTGAAGGTCGATGATACTCAGCTCGGCGCTTCCGGCTCCGCGGGTGCTCTCCGGTCCGCAGCACAGGTCTACTGGCCCGGCCACGCCGTCATCGAGGTGGATGGCCCGGCCGAGCTGCGCTTTTCCCCCGGCATCGCGACATCCATGGACTGGCAAGCCCTCAGGGCGAGCATTCAGGCAACATTGTCGGGCCTCAGCCGCACATCCATCGTCTCCGAACGCCTGACCGGCACGCTGGTGCCCACGCTGGGCGAAGACGTGCTCGGCTTTGCCACCAGCCATACGGAACTGCATCTGCGCCAGAACGCGGCGGATCTCGATGCCGCCGTCTCCATCACAGGCCTCGACCTGAAGCCCGGCAACGGCGCAAGCCTGCTGCCGCTGATGAATGCCGCGATCGACCTCACGGTCAAGGACCGCGCGACGGTGCTCGATCGTGGCGGCCTCTCGCGCCATGCGCTGCGCAACAGTGCGGGCGAGGTGCGCAACCTCACGCTCGACCTTGGGAACGGCATGGTAACGACGGCAAACGGCCCGTTCACCATCGATGATCAGGGGCTGATCTCCGGCGCCTTCAAGGTGACGATGCAGGACGTCCAGGCGTGGCGCACGGCTCTGGCGACAGCGTTCCCGGAGAGCGAGAACATGCTGGACAACGCCGCCAACATGCTGACGGCACTCGCCGCAGGCGGCAACGACACCACCGTCACGCTCAATGTGCGCGACGGCACCGCCTTCCTCGCCTTCATCCCGATCGGCGTGCTGCCGCAGCTCTAATCCAAGCCTTCAAGATATGGCGAACGTCAGGACTTCGCGTCCAGCGCATGGCGGCCGAAGTCCACCATGTCGGTGTCCTGACCGGCCTGGATGATCGAGCGGCGGATCGCGCGGGTGCGGGTGAAGAGGTCGAACAGCTTGTCGCCATCGCCCCAGCGGATCGCCCGCTGCAGATAGGCGAGATCCTCGGAAAACCGCGACAGCATTTCGAGAATCGCGTCCTTGTTGTGCAGGCAGACGTCGCGCCACATGGTCGGATCTGACGCCGCCAGACGCGTGAAATCGCGGAAGCCCGAGGCCGAATATTTAATGACCTCGGATTCCGTCACCGTCTCCAGATCGTCCGCCGTGCCGACGATATTGTAGGCGATGATGTGCGGCAGGTGGGAAACAATGGCCAGCACCTTGTCGTGGTGTTCCGGGTCCATCTCCTCGACATCCGAGCCAAGCGCCTCCCAGAAGGCCCGAAGCTGCCCCTTGGCGGTCTCGTCTGTGCCGGCCGGCGGCGTCAGGATGCACCAGCGGCTTTTGAACAGTCCGACGAAGCCCGCATCCGGGCCGGAATATTCCGTTCCCGCGATGGGGTGGCCGGGAATGAAGTGGACGCTCGCCGGCAGGTGCGGCGCCATCTGCGCGATGACGGAGCCCTTGGTGGAGCCGACATCCGTGACGATGGCCCCGGCCTTCAGATGCGGCGCGATCGCCTGCGCGACAGTGCCGGACGCGCCGACCGGCACGGAGACGATGACGAGATCCGCATCCTCCACCGCCTCGCCGGGCGAGAGCACATAGCGATCACCGAGGCCGAGCAGTTCCGCCCGGTCGAGCGTCTCGCGGCTGCGGGTCGAGATCGTCACCGCGGCTGCAAGCCCCTTGTCACGGATCTCCCGCGCGATGGAGGAGCCGATGAGGCCGATACCGATCAGCGCGACCTTTTCGAAGAGCTTGGCCATATCAGGTCTCAGTTCTTCCCGAGGAATTCGGCAAGGGCGGCAAGAACGCCTTCGTTCGCCTCCTCCGTGCCGATCGACAGGCGCAGTGCATTGGGGAACCCGTAGCCGCGCACCGCCCGCAGAATGAAGCCGCGGCTGGTCAGAAACGCATCCGCATCCTCCGCCCGCTTGCCGGCAACATCGGGGAAGTGGAACAGCACGAAATTCGCAACCGACGGCGTGACCTTAAGACCGAGCGCCGTCAGCCTCTCGCTCACCTTCGCCACCCATTCCGCGTTGAAATCGACGGCTGCGGCCGTGAACGCCTGGTCGCGAACGGCAGCGGCACCGGCCGCAATCGCCGGCGCATTCAGGTTGAACGGCCCACGGCTGCGGTTCAGCGCATCGATGACGGCGGCCGGCGCATAGATCCAGCCGACGCGAAGGGCGGCCAGACCATAGACCTTGGAGAAGGTGCGCGTCATCACGACGTTCTGGTTGGACGAGACCAGCTCGATCCCCGCCTCGTAGTCGTTGCGCCGCACATATTCCGCATAAGCCGCGTCCAGCACGAGCAGCACATGCTTCGGCAGGCCGGCCTGCAGGCGGCGCACGTCTTCGACGGGCACGAAGGTGCCCGTGGGATTGCCAGGATTGGCGATGAACACGAGCTTCGTCTTCTCGGTCACGGCGGCGAGGATCGCATCGACATCGACGCGGCAATCCCGCTCCTTCACCGTCACGGGCACGCCGCCGGCCGCCATGATCTGGATCCTGTAGACGAGAAAGCCATGCTCGGTGATAACGGCCTCGTCGCCGGGAGCGAGATAGGTGTGCGCCAGCAGCCCCAGAAGCTCGTCCGAGCCGTTGCCGCACATCAGGTTGGCCGGGTTCAGCGCGTAGACTTCGGCGATCGCGTTGCGAAGCTCGATCGCCTGGCCGTCCGGATAACGCTCCAGCTGGCCGGCCGCCTGGCGAAAGGCCTCCAGAGCCTTGGGGCTCGCGCCTAGCGGCGTCTCGTTGGAGGACAGCTTGTAGACCTTGGCCACGCCCGGAGCGTGTTCCTTGCCCGGCACATAGGCGGCGATGTCGAGAATGCCGGGGCGCGGGGTCGGAGCGTTCGGGAGGGAGCTCATGGTCTGGCTTTCGCTGGTGTCTCGGATGGCTTTGCCATTACCGCCCCGCCGCCCCCTTGTCGAGGGCTTAGGCCAGAAGAGAAAGCCCCCTCACCGTGCCGGTGGCTGGCCGTCGCGCGTGGTCGGCACCCCTTGCGGCGCGAGCACGGGTACGAACACCCGGCGCGACGCCCGTGCCGCCACCGGCAGCCCTTGATAAAGCCGCTTCTGCGCCTCCACGATGATGACGCCTGAAAACACCGGCCAGAGCGCCCGCCCGATCTTTTCGAAGGCGCGCCCGAGCTTCAGCACGGTCTTCGTGGTCGATGGCGGGAAGAACAACGCCTCGCAGGAGGCGCCGGGCGTGAAATTCGTCTCCCGCAGCAGCGCCGTCAGCTGCCCGCGCGAATAGGGCCGGCCGGAGCCGAACGGCGTATGGTCCATGCGCGCCCAGACGCCCTGCCGGTTGGGAACCACGATGACGAGACGCCCGCCGGGCGCGAGCACCCGCCAGATCTCCTTCATGGTTTCGCGCGGGTTCTCGGCGAACTCCAGCGAATGGACCATGAGAATGCGGTCGATCGAGCTGTCGGGCAGCGGCAGTTCCTCGTCGAACACCAGCGCCGTCGAGGACAGCTCGGCAACCGGCCAGTTCACCGCCCCCTGCCCCGCCGGCATGAAAGCGAAGGTCCGCTCCGTGTCAGTGCGAAAGCGCTCCAGATAGGGCAGGACATAGCCGAGCCCGACCAGCCGCTCTTCCGGCAACCGCGCCCAGATAGAGGCGAGCGCCATGGAGATCGCCTGCTCGGTAAAGCGCCCGAGCCGCGAATGGTAGAACTGACGAAGATCGACGATATCGGCGTGCATAACCAAAGGGTAGTGCGTGGCCCGGAGAAAGGGAACCGGTGCGGCGCCGATTTTCGCGCCCGCATGCTGTCGCTGGACTTCCCCTCCGCCGCCTTTACATTCCCTTTGCGATTCCCACGTCCCAGATCTCCCCGAGGACCTCATCATGCCAGCACTCGATCTCGACCTGTTCCTCTGCCGGACCGACAATTTCGGTGCTCTCCTCCACGACCCCGAAAGCGGTGAGACAGCCTCGATCGACGCGCCCGAGGAACAGCCGATCCTCGACGCGCTGGAACGCCGCAGCTGGACGCTGACGCACATCTTCACCACCCACCACCACAGCGACCATGTGGAGGCGAACCTTGCCTTGAAGACCCGTTACGACGCGACCATCATCGGCCCGGATCGTGAGGCGTCGCGCATTCCCGGTATCGACATGACCATCGGCGACGGCGGCGATTTCACCTTCGCCGGCCACAAGGTCCGCGTCATCGGCACGCCCGGCCACACCGCCGGCCATATCTGCTACCACCTGCCCGACGACCGCCTGCTCTTTGCCGCCGACACGCTCTTTGCCCTCGGCTGCGGCCGCCTGTTCGAAGGCTCGCCGGCCGACATGTGGGCCTCGCTGCAGAAGCTGATGGCGCTGCCGGATGACACACAGGTCTATTTCGGCCACGAATACACTCTGTCGAACGCCCGCTTCGCCGTGACGGTCGATCCCGACAATGCCGAACTGAAGGCCCGTGCCGCCGAGATCGAAGCCCTGCGCGAACGCGGCGGGTTCACGGCACCGACGACGCTGGGCCTGGAGAAACGCACCAACCCCTTCCTGCGTCCGGCCGACCCCGGCATCCGCGCCCATCTCGGCATGCCCTCCGCCAGCGACGGCGAGGTCTTCGCCGAGATCCGCAAGCGCAAGGACAATTTCTGATGGCTGCGCACGGTGAGACACAGGACGCGCAGTCGATCGTCTCCGCACTCGGCATGATCCGGCATCCGGAAGGTGGCTGGTATGCCGAGACCTTTCGCGACGACGCAGGTGGCACACGCGGGCATTCCACGGCGATCTATTATCTGCTGGAAGCGGGCGAGCGGTCGCACTGGCACCGCGTCCGCGACGCCGCCGAGGTCTGGCACCATTATGCCGGCGCGGCCCTGACCCTCCGGATTGCGGCACCGGGCGAGCCCGCCTCGATCATCGTCCTCGGCACGGATCTGGAAAACGGCGAACGCCCGCAAGGCGTGGTGCCCGCAGGCAGCTGGCAGTCAGCCGAATCACGCGGCGCGTGGACCCTCGTCGGCTGCACCGTCGCGCCCGGCTTCGACTTCAGCGTCTTCGAAATGGCGTCGCCCGGCTGGGAACCGCCTCAAGCCACCGGCTGAACCCGGTCTTCGGCCGGGGCCTGCACCTTGCGCGATGAGAAGATCACGTCGCGCGCGGCCAGCAGCGCACCGCCCGTCACCAGCAGGCAGGCCAGCGCGATGCTAAGCGACGGCTCGGCAAAGCCGAACAGCATGAGCGTCAGCGTGGAGAGCACCGGCGCCGAGTAGCTTGCAACGCCGAGCAGCTGTATATTGCCGTTCTTCACGCCGTAATCCCAGGCATAGAAGGCTGCACCCACCGGCAGGAGGCCAAGGCCCGCGACCGCCAGCCACTGCGTGCCGGTGTCCGGCCACACGGTCGTCTCCAGTGCGAGATGGCAGAGGAGCGAGAGCACCGAGGTCGCAAGGCAGAAGCCGGTCACGACATCGGTCGATACCGCCTCGAACCGTCGCGTCATCAGGGAATAGATGGCCCAGGTGAAGGCGCAGCAAAGTGCCGCCCCATAGCCGAGCGTATAGGCGCTATCGAATGCAACGCCATTGCGCGCGACGATCATGGCCGTGCCCGCGAGACCGCAGAGAGCGCCCGCCACATGATACCACCGCAGCCGCTCGCCCGGCAGCAGCGCCGAGCCCACCACGATCAGCAGCGGCCAGAGATAGGCGATCAGCCCAGCTTCGACGGCCGGCGCGTTGCGCAGCGCCGTGAAATAGAGCGCGTGATAGCCGAACAGCCCGACGATGCCGACCACCCAGACCCGTGGCGGTTGCCGCAACAGCGCCAGCCGCTCCGGCCTGAGCGCCAGCACCACGAGGCCTGGAAGGCTGCCGATGGCAAAGCAGATTGCCGAAAGCTGGAAGGGCGGCATGGTGCCGGACGCGGCCGTGAAGAGCGCCAGCAGCGCCCACATAAGAATAGCGGAAAATCCGATCAACGTCGCTCTGGTCTGCATCCGCCCACTCTCCGATTGCAGCGGGCGGCGATGCGGCGAGACCCTGAACGGATCACCCCTTGAAGCGCGTGGCCCACACGGTCACCGGACCGTACTTCGTCGGGATCCGGACATAGACCGGAGCATATACCTGTACGCTATCCGACTTTGCAAACCAGATCTCCATGCTGTCGAGCTTGCGCAGGTAATCGACGTCCTCGCGGCCCTTGCGGTAGCCCGATTTCGGCACGAACTGGATGCCGCAGACGATGACGTCGCCGCTGAAACCCTCGGTCTTGAACGGCTTTGTGCCCTTGGCGCTCAGCTTCAGATCCATGCGCGATTCGCCGTCGAACACCGGCAGCGTCTTCGGGCACACCTTGGCGCTGGCCGGAAAGATCAGCCCCGACAGCGGATCGACCACGCCGCGCATGTCGTCCTTGGTCACCGGCACCCAGTTCTTCGGTGGCCTCTTGCGCTGCGGCGTCAGCGTCGCGGAGGTTACATTGCCCTTGTCGAAGGCGATGTCGATCGCGCGCTTCTTCTTGCCGGTCTGGTAGCGGACGGAATAGTCGGTGGCGACGAGCTTGTCGCTCTCGATCGTACCGGAGACCTCCGTGCGCCCGCTCGTGCTCGACAGGATATCGGCGAGCCCCGCCGAACTCAGCGTTCCCGAGATCGTGTAGCGCCGATCCTCGAGCTTGGTGTGAAACGAGGCTTTCGCGATCGGCAGGCCGGCGAGCGAGATGGTATAATCCGTGTCGTGCACGACATCCGCCGGTCGCGCCGCATTCGTGGGAACTGTCACCAGGGACATTGCGGCGAGAGCCGCAAGACCGACACGCAGGGCCATGCCGAGAACCTTTCCGAAAGAGATCGGGAGAAAAACAGAGAGATAGGAAGCGTTTGCGGCATTTCTACGCCCGTGGTATCGAGCCCGCGCCCGAGCCTGGTCCCGAGCTGGTATCGGCCGCCATCCCGCCGCTTTTCCACCGCCCGGCCCGGACTTTCCGGGAAAATCCGGTGTTTTGTCTTGACGCGCGGCGCGCCGCTGACTATAGAACCGCAACTTTCCAATCATGACCGGTGGGAATGCTGCTTGGGCTTGTGGCCCGCAAACGCATTGAACGCAGGCGAAAAGAAATAGGTGATTCCATGTCCCGTAGTTGCGAATTGACCGGCAAGGGCGTCCAGTCGGGCAACAATGTGAGCCACGCGAACAACAAGACCAAGCGCAAGTTCCTGCCGAACCTCTGCCAGGTCACGCTGATCTCGGACTCGCTCAACCAGCGCTTCCGTCTTCGCGTTTCGGCTGCGGCTCTCCGCACGGTCGAGCATCGCGGCGGTCTCGACGCGTTCCTGCTGAAGGCTAGCGAACTGGACCTGTCGCAGCGCGCACGCCTGCTGCGTCGCCAGATCGTCAAGAAGACTGCAGAAGCCATCGCTGCCTGATCGGCACGAAGGTGTACGCATTGCGGATCACGGCCTGCCTTCACGGGCGGGCCTTTTCCATGAGCGTCTGATCGATATGTCATAGGGATAGGCCGCCGTTCGGGCAGCACGTCCTCTCCTCCAACTGGTGGCATCACCCAGGATAAAAAAATGCTGAACACACGCCTGTTCGCAACCTACGTTGCCTTCATGACCCTCGTGGTCGTCGCCTCCAATTTTCTGGTGCAGTTCCCCCTGCCCGGCTCCATCGCCGGCATGCAGCTGGGCGATCTTCTCACCTGGGGCGCCTTCACCTATCCCGCCGCCTTTCTGGTGACCGACCTTACCAACCGCCAGTTCGGCCCGAAGATCGCGCGCCGCGTCGTCGTCTGCGGCTTTGCGGTCGCCGTCGTGATCTCCATCATGGTCGCCACGCCGCGCATCGCGATCGCCTCCGGTTCGGCCTTCCTGTTCGGACAGCTTCTGGATATCTCCGTCTTCAACCGCCTGCGCCGTCAACGCTGGTGGCGCGCGCCGCTCGCCGGCTCGCTGTTCGGCTCGGCGCTCGACACGGCCATCTTCTTCTCCCTCGCCTTCGCGCCTATCTTCGCCTTCATCGGCCCGAACGATCCCTTCGCGCTGGCATCCTCCCCGATCCTCGGCATCCTCACCACGGAGGCCCCCCGCTGGATCTCCTGGACGCTGGGCGACCTCGTCGTCAAGATCCTCGTCGGCCTCGTCCTCCTGCTGCCCTACGGCGCCTTGATGACCGTGCTGAAGCCGATGCCGGGGGCACCCGGCGCGCGCGTCTGAGGTTAGCGGACGTCGCAGCCCCTCATCCGGCTGCCACCACCTTCTCCCCGCGCGCGGGGCGAAGGGACATGCGGCGAACGCTCGCTTCTTCGTGACGGTTGTGGTTGGGAACGACGAGTCTCTTCTCCCCGCAGGCGGGGAGAAGATGCCGGCAGGCAGATGAGGGGCAGCGCGCAGCGCATCGCAGCGCAACACCCACCCATCACGGCAGAAGCTTGAACTCCAGCATCAGCGACCGCTCGAGAATCGAATGGTTGTCGTCGGAGACGAGGATGAGGTGGGTGTCGCCATTGGGTTGGACGACCACATCGAGCCCCTCCATATTGTCGATCTGGTAGCCGAGGTCGGCGGAGATCAGCACCTCGCCATCAACGACGGCGCCGGGGCGGATGTCGTCGGCCTTGATGCGGCGGATTTCCATGCCGAGGCCGGCGGCGAAGCTGAAGCGGCGTTCGAGTAGCAGAAGATCGCCGTTCGGCAGGAACGCGCCGTCGGTCACAGCGAAAGGATCCTTCTGCACGACGCCGAACACGCCCTTGCGCGGACCTTCGAGCACGGCGGCGAGGAGGTGGTCGTCCTTGTCGAACGACAACTCCGCGACGATGACGGGCGCACCGGCGAGCGGACTGTCTTGTGGTGATACCGCCACCATCTCGAGGCTGCGATTGCGTTTCAGCCTGTCTCGTGGAAGCAGGATCGGCAAGGTCTTAAGCGGTCGGGACTGCGTGAAGCCGGGGTCGGGATAGATGTCCACCCGCGCGTCGCCTTCGAAGCTGACGAGCACCTGCCCGTCCCGCAATGCGACCCCTTCGGAGTCCATGCGCGCCTTGGCGCTCTCGGTGCGGCCCTGCCGGTCCTTCATCGATGTAACGGTGACATCGCCAAGACCGGACAGCCGTCCGCCGGGATCCCGCTCGATGCGGCCTTCCAGCCAGTGGGCCGTATCGAGTACGCCGACGAAATGCGCGCCGTCGGGGCGAAAACGGATCGACGAAAAGGCCCCGAACAGCGCGTTATCGGAGGTGAGGTCGAGACCGCCCATGAACTCCAGCTTGCCGAACACCCGCTGGTCGGAGCCGAACCGGAACGTCTCGATCTTCTTCGAGAAGATCGTCATCGTCTCGGTCACCGGCCGATCCGGCTCCGGCTTTGCCGCCTGCGCGGGTAAGGCGCAGAGCCCAGCCAGGAGCACGAGCCGAAGGCAGGCAGCCTTCAAGACCGGCTCAGCCCGCACGTCGGGCTGCGCGTCGTCCGCGTCCGTTCTCGTCATCGAACAACGAGGCGAGCTGCTCGGTCATCGCGCCGGCCAGTTCGTCGGCATCCACGATGGTGACCGCACGGCGGTAATAGCGCGTCACGTCATGGCCGATGCCGATCGCCAGAAGTTCGACCGGCGAGCGGGTCTCGATCTGCTCGATCACGGCGCGAAGATGCCGCTCCAGATAATTGCCCGGATTGACCGACAGCGTTGAATCATCGACCGGCGCGCCGTCCGAGATCATCATCAGGATGCGCCGTTGCTCGGGTCGCGCCAGCAAACGGTTATGCGCCCAGATAAGTGCCTCGCCGTCGATGTTTTCCTTCAACAGGCCTTCCCGCATCATCAGGCCGAGATTGCGCCGTGCCCGGCGCCAAGGCGCGTCGGCCGATTTGTAGATGATATGGCGCAGATCGTTGAGCCGGCCCGGCGCCTGCGGCTTGCCGCTCGCCAGCCACTTCTCGCGCGCCAGACCGCCCTTCCACGCCTTCGTGGTGAAGCCGAGGATCTCGACCTTCACGCCGCAGCGTTCCAGCGTCCGCGCCAGGATGTCGGCGCAGGTCGCGGCGACCGTGATCGGCCGGCCGCGCATGGAGCCGGAATTGTCGATCAGCAGCGTCACCACCGTATCGCGGAAGTTCGTGTCCTTCTCCCGCTTGAAGGATAGCGGCTGCATCGGGTCGATGATGAGGCGCGTCAGCCGTGCCGGATCGAGATAGCCCTCTTCGAGATCGAACTCCCAGGAGCGGTTCTGCTGCGCCATCAGGCGGCGCTGCAGCCTGTTGGCAAGGCGGCCGACGGCCCCCTGAAGATGTGAGAGCTGCTTGTCGAGAAAGGCGCGCAACCGGTCGAGCTCGGCCTCGTCGCAAAGCTCTTCCGAGGTGATGGTCTCGTCGAATTCCTCTGTGAAGACGGAATAATCGACCTTCTCGTTGAAGTCGTCGAACGGGCTGTTTGGCCGCTTAACCTCGCCCGGCGTCTCGCTGTCCTCGTCGCCGTCATCCGACATTTCCTCGTCGGAAATCTCGGCGCCGTCCATGTCGCCGTCATCCATCTGCTCTTCGGCAGATTCGTTTTCCTCCGACGGCGCGGCATCCGATCCCGCATCCTCCTCGGACGTGGACTCGTCCTGCTCCTGGCTGCGCGGCTGGTCCTCGTCCGTCTGCGTTTCCTGGTCGTCCGGCTCGGCTTCCTCGTCCGTATATTTCTCCGCCACATCCATGGAAGCGAGCATGTTGCGCACGACGCGGGCGAAGGCCTGCTGGTCGTTGACGGCGCCTGAGAGGTTTTCCATCTCCCGACCCGCCTTCTCCTCGATGAAGGAACGCCAGAGATCGAGCACCTTGCCGGCCGATTCCGGCGGCTTGCGCCCGGTCAGCCGCTCGCGCACGATCAGCGCCACGGCCTCCTCGATCGGCGCATCCGACTGCTTGTCGATCGCACCGAAATTGGCGCGGGCATATTTCTCGTCCAGCATGGAGGAGATGTTCTCCGCCACGCCGTCCATGCGCATCGAGCCGATCGCCTCGCAGCGTGCCTGCTCGACGGCATCGAAGATGACACGAGCGTCCGCGCCCTGCGGCGACATGGTCGCGTGGATGCGGTCGTTATGGCACGCCTTGCGCAGCGCCATGCTGTCGCCGATGCCGCGCGTCACCGACAGTTCCTGCCGCGTCGGGCGGCGGGAAATGTCCGGCAGGCGCATGCGGTCGCCGGTGAGGCCGGGCCGCTCGTTGGCGAACACGACCTCGATCTCCGAATCACCGGCGATCGAGCGGATGCAGCCGGTCAGCGCGCGGCGGAACGGTTCGACATCCACCTGGACGCCGGGTTTCGGTCTCGTATTGTCGCCGCGCCCTGCCATGCGATCAGGCCGTCGCTTCGAGGACGATGTTGGCGGCACTTTCCTTCAGCTCGACGCCGAAGGCCCGCTGGTAATGCTCGGCCACCAGCGCCCGCTCCAGTTCGTCGCACTTGTTGAGGAACGTCACCCGGAAGGCGAACGCGATATCACCGAAGATATGCGCATTCTCGGCCCAGGTGATGACGGTGCGCGGGCTCATGACGGTCGACAGGTCGCCATTGATGAAGGCGGCGCGGGTGAGATCGGCGACGCGCACCATCTTCGACACGGTGTCGCGGCCGCGCTTCTCGGCAAAGCCCTTCACCTTGGCAGCGACGATATCGACTTCGTTGTCGTGCGGCAGGTAGTTGAGCGTGGTGACGATCGACCAGCGGTCCATCTGCGCCTGGTTGATCTGCTGCGTGCCGTGATAGAGGCCGGTCGTGTCGCCGAGGCCGACCGTGTTGGCGGTCGCAAACAGGCGGAAGGCGGGGTGCGGCCTGATGACGCGGCTCTGGTCGAGCAGGGTCAGGCGGCCGGAGGATTCGAGCACGCGCTGAATGACGAACATCACGTCCGGACGACCGGCATCGTATTCGTCGAACACCAGAGCGACATTGTGCTGGTAGGCCCAGGGCAGGATGCCGTCCTTGAACTCGGTGATCTGCATACCGTCCTTGACGACGATCGCATCCTTGCCGACGAGGTCGATACGGCTGACATGGCTGTCGAGGTTGACGCGCACGCAGGGCCAGTTCAGCCGCGCGGCGACCTGCTCGATATGCGTGGATTTGCCGGTGCCGTGATAGCCCGAAACCATGACGCGACGGTTGTGCGCAAAGCCTGCGAGGATCGCAAGCGTCGTTTCCCGGTCGAAGAGATAGTCGGGATCGTTGTCCGGCACATAGGCATCGCCCTTGGAATAGGCCGGCACGCGCAGGTCGCTGTCGATGCCGAAGACCTCACGGACGGATACGGTCGTATCGGGAAGATTGGAAATATCGAGGTCTACCTTGCTCATCATGTCTCCGGCGGCCGCGCTTCGCGCCAGGCCTCATATCGCATTGCAGTGTGACGGGAATCTTCCTAGCAGAAGCCTGCCTGTTTTAACAATTGGTAGGCCTGAATGACCTCGCGAAAACGGTCTTCCGATCCGCGATCTCCGCCATTGGCATCGGGATGGTGCTTTTTCACGAGGTCCTTGTAGGCGGCCTTGATGTCCGTGCTGGTCGCCGTGGCCGGCAGGCCGAGCGTGTCGAACGCCTTCGTCTCCAGCGTCTTCAGCTTGCGCTGGCGCGGCTCGGGCTGCGCCCGGCGCGCCCGCGCCTCGTGCAGGAAGCCGAACGGGTCGCTCATCCGCGCCTTGGCGCCCGCCGAGCCGGACCGCGTCTGGCCCTGCTCCGGCGCGTTCTTCGCGCTGCGGTTCACCCCCAGCGTCCAGGTCGGTCGATGCCCCGTCAGCGCCTCCTTCTGGTAGCGCGCGATCTCGTTGTCCGAGAGGCCGGAAAAGTAGTTGTAGCCCTTGTTGTATTCCTTCACGTGCTCGAAGCAGAACATGAAATACTGGTTCTCGGCATTGCGCCCGACCGGGGCGCGATGCCCGCCATTTTCCTCGCAGCCGTCCCACTGGCACATCGGAGCCACGGGCTCCGGTTTCCGGGTGGTCCCGCGCCTCTTCGTCCGGATGGTATCGAAGTATTTTGAGTCGAGTTTCATGGGACACATTATGGTGCGATGCAGGAGTCACAACAAGAATTGACAAATGCGAATGTTGCAGGCTTTTTGAGGGTGATTTGCCGGCAGTGCGACAGAGGTCCGACCGCCGCGTCCACCTCGTGTCACAAGCCGGAAAAACAGGGCAGAACCATGTCGTTAGAGCAGCGTATCACAACAAGGCTCACCGAGGCTTTCGCGCCTTCCCGGCTTGCCGTGATCAACGAAAGCCACCTGCATGCCGGCCATCACGCCGATTTCAACGGCACCGGCGAGACCCACATGCGCGTGCGCATCGTGGCAGGCGCCTTCACCGGCATGTCCCGCATCGCCCGCCACCGCGCGATCAACGACCTCCTGAAGCCGGAACTCGACGCCGGCCTGCACGCCCTTGCCGTGGAGCCCGCAGCCCCCGGCGAAGAGACGCGCTGGTAGGTCGGCCAGAAGATCAACTTGCGGGCGTATCCTCGGCCGGGCGGATGCGCAGCTTGGTGATGCGGTTCTTGACCCGTTTCATCACGATGAAGCGCTTGCCGTAAAAGGTGAAGGCCTGCCGCTCGTCCGGGATCGTGCGGGACTCGTGGATCACCAGGCCGGCAATGGTCGTCGCCTCGCCATCGGGCAGCGACCAGTCGAGCGCCCGGTTCAGGTCGCGGATCGGCACCCCGCCATCCACCACAAGCGATCCGTCGGCCTGCGGGTAAACGCCGCGAACATCGGGATCGTGCTCGTCGGCGATATCCCCGACGATCTCCTCCAGAATATCCTCCAGCGTCACCAGCCCGCGCACCTCGCCATATTCATCGACGACGATGGCGAAATGGCTCTTGCGACGCAGGAAGGCGCTGAGCTGATTTGCAAGGTTCGTTGCATCCGGCACGTACCACGGCTTCTGCGCGATTTTGACGATATCCACCGTGTCTGCTTGAGCGTCGGGCTCGGCCAGCGCCCGCAGGAGATCCTTGGCGTGGAGCACGCCGATGATGTTGTCGGCCGCGCCGCGCCACACCGGCATGCGGGTATAGGGGCTATCGAGCACGGCCTTGACGTTGACGGCCGGGGGGTCGTCGGCATTCAGCGCTCGCATCGCCATCCGGTGCACCATGATGTCGGACACTTCGAGCTCGTCGAGATCGAGCACGCCGCTGACCCGGTCGCGGTCCGCCTTGACCACGGCGCCTTCCCGGTGAAGGAAATCCACGGCCCCACGCAGCTCCTCATGCGCCGTCAGCATCGGCGCCTCGCGCGACAGCTTGAAGCCGAAGGCCTGCATGATCGCCCGGACCATCGCATTGATGAGGCTCGACAGCGGCCCGACGACCGCGACGACCACGCGCACCGGCCGCGCGACGCCGACCGCAAAGTGCTCCGGCGCCGCATTCGCCCAACTGCGCGGCAGCACATCGGCAAACACCACGAGCAGGATCGTCATCGCGATCGTCGCATAGGCGACGCCCGGCGCGCCGAAGGCCGAGAGAAACAGGCCTGTGGCGACCGAGGTCGCGAGAACGCGCACAAGATTGCTGCCGAGCAGTAGAGCGCCGATCACCCGGTCGCGTCGCTCGATGAGCCGATCGACCACGCCGGCGCGCGCCTCGCCCTGGACGTCCAGCGTGTGAAGGCGCGTGCGCGACACGGCCGTGAGCGCCGTTTCGGAGCCGGACAGGAACGCCGCAAGCACGATCATCAACAGGATCGCCAGCACGGCCGGCCCGTGGGCGATCAGGAGGGCGATCAGCGCCTCCATGGTCATGCCGCGCGATCGGGATGGTTTTCGGCAAGGAACGACAGCACGGCCGAGGTCGGCACATCGTCGGCGACGAAGGCTTCGCCGAGGCCGCGTGTGAGGATGAAGGTCAGCTTGCCGCCCTTCACCTTCTTGTCCTGCGCGATGGCATCCATCAGCACCTCCGCCGGCGGCAGCTGCCCGGGGATCTCGCTCATCCGCGTCGGCAAGCCGACGGTGCGCAGATGCGCCTCCACCCGCGCGGTGACGTCGGGGCTCGCAAGGTTCATCCGGGCGGAGAAGGCATGCGCAAGCACCATGCCGATCGCCACACCTTCGCCATGCACCAGCCGGGCGCCGTCATAGGCGGTGGCCGCTTCCAGCGCGTGGCCGAAGGTGTGCCCGAGATTGAGCAGCGCTCGGCGGCCGTTCTCGCGCTCGTCGGCCACGACCACATCGGCCTTCGCCTGGCAGCTGAGCGCGATCGCCTCGATGCGCGCCGCACCGCCGGCAAAGACCGCCTGCCAGTTGGCCTCCAGCCAGGCGAAGAAGTCCGGCTTGTCGATCAGCCCGTATTTCGCCACCTCGGCATAGCCAGCGCGGAACTCGCGCGGCGACAGCGTGTCGAGCACGTCGGTATCGGCCAGCACCAGATCCGGCTGGTGGAAGACGCCGATGAGATTCTTGCCATGCGGCGAGTTGATGCCGGTCTTGCCGCCGACGGAGCTGTCCACCTGCGCGAGAAGCGAGGTCGGGATCTGGATGAAGCGCGAGCCGCGCCGCGCGATGCCCGCGGCAAAGCCCGTGAGGTCGCCGATGACGCCGCCGCCAAGCGCGATGACCGCATCGTTGCGCTCGATGCGCGCCCCGAGGATCGTCTCGCAGACGGGAACGAGATGCTCGAAGCTCTTGGTCTTCTCCCCGGCCGGCAGGATCGCGGACACGGCCTCGATCCCCGCCTGCGCTAGGCTCTCCATCAGCGGCTGGAGATAGAGCGGCGCGACATTCTCGTCCGTCACTACAGCCATTCGCCGGCCCGTCAGCCTGGCTGCGATCTCCTGTGCGGCCGAGCCGATCAGGCCGGGGCCGATCAGGATGTCATAGGCACGGTCGCCGAGCGGAACATGGATCTTGCGCACGGTCGGGGTTTCGCTCATCGCTCGGCTCACTTCAGTTGCTGGTGTCTGACGACTGTTCTTCGGCGGCGCTATTTCTTCGGCTGCCCTATTTTTTCGGAGGCATGGCGGCGATGGCTTCCAGCACCTCCTCCACGATGCGCTCCTTCTTGACGTCGCGCGAGAGCACGCTGACATCCGCCTCGGCATAGATCGGATATCGCTCGATCATCAGCTTTTCGAGCGTACCCTTGGGGTCGTCGTTTTTCAGGAGAGGTCGTCCCTCGCGCTTGTTGACACGTTCCCACAGGACGTCGAGTTCGGCGTTCAGCCACACGGAAACGCCGCTCTTTTGAATGTTCCGGCGCGTCTGCGGGTTGATATAGGCGCCGCCGCCGGTGGAGACGATGCGGGCGCCCGATTGCAGCAGCCGCTTGATCACCCGCGTTTCCAGCGCCCGGAATTCCGTTTCGCCATAGGCGGCAAAGAGTTCGGCAACGGTCATGCGCGAGACGCGCTCGATTTCATGATCGGAATCGACGAAGGGCAGCGACAGCGCCTGCGCCGTCAGCCGACCGATGGCCGACTTGCCGGCCCCCATCAGCCCGACGAAGACGAGGTTGCGCCGGCCGAGCACGGCTCTCGCCCGCTTGACCAGCGTTTCCGAAACCGGCTCGACCACGTCGCTCATCACCGCAAGACTTTCCCCATTTCCCTGTTCTATCGACAAAACAGGGGGGAGCGTCAAGTCGCGCAAGGGTGCCTCGCGTCTTTCATATCCCCGGGGCAGCCCCGCTCCCGCTTGCGATCCGGCGGAGGCGGCGCCATATAGTTCGTTGCCTCGGAGACGGTCATGCCCACCCTTGTACGGTTTATCATCATCTGCCTCATCATCACCGGCGCCGTCTATGGAACCATGCTGGCCCTCGTCACCTTCGTCGATCCGGCCGAGCGCGACGTGACGATCCGCATACCGCCCGAACGGCTTGATCCCGAAAGATTGGCTCCGAAATAATGGATCTGTCGTCCGCACACCTCGAATCCTTTCTGGAAATGATGAGCGTCGAGCGCGGTGCGGCCGTCAACACGCTCTCCTCCTATCAGCGCGATCTCGAAGACATCCTGTCCTTTCTGAAAGCGCGTGGCGTGAAGGCGACCGAAGCGGAGCCGGACGATTTTCGCGCCTATTTCGCAGACTTCGCGGCGCAGAGCTTCAAGGCCTCCTCGCAGGCCCGCCGCCTGTCGGCGCTCCGCCAGTTCTACAAATTCCTCTATGCCGAGGGCATCCGCACCGACGACCCGACCGGCGTCCTGGATGCGCCGAAGAAGGGCCGCCCGCTGCCCAAGACCATGAGCGTCGACGATGTGACGCGCCTCATCACCCAGGCCGAGGCGGAGGCCGTGGCCGAGCCGCGGCTGGAGCGCCTGCGCATGGCCGCCCTGATCGAGCTTCTCTATGCGACCGGTATGCGCGTCAGCGAGCTCGTTTCCCTGCCCGCCTCGGTTCTCGCCCGCGACGGCCGTTTCCTCATCGTACGCGGCAAGGGCAATAAGGAGCGCATGGTGCCCCTGTCGCGCAGCGCGATTGCGGCCATGCAGCGCTATGGCGCGCGGATGCAGGCGGAAACAGCGGCGAAGGGTGGCGAGGACAGCCCCTGGCTTTTTCCCTCCAGTTCGGAATCCGGCTATCTCCCCCGGCAGGTCTTTGCGCGCGACCTCAAGGGCCTGGCCGGACGGGCCGGCGTCCGCGTCGCCTCGATTTCGCCGCATGTGCTGCGCCATGCCTTTGCCAGCCATCTCTTGGCCAATGGTGCGGATCTTCGCGCCGTGCAGGAACTGCTGGGCCATTCGGACATTTCGACCACACAAATCTACACGCATGTGCTCGAGGAAAGGCTGCACGATCTTGTGCAAAACCATCACCCTCTTGCCAAACAGGCCAAAAAACAGGATTAGGACGCTCGCCTCCCGTTCTGGAATGCCACGGGAGACCCGCGTCGAAACGATCGGAACCGCATCTCATGCATCACTATCTCGATTTCGAAAAGCCGATCTCGGACCTCGAAGGCAAGATTCACGAGCTGAAGAAGATCGCCGGCGAGGACGAGAGCATCGACACGAGCGACGAGGTCGAACGTCTCGAAGTCCGCGCCCGCGAGGCAACCGTCGAGATCTATTCCAAGCTGACGCCCTGGCAGAAGACGCAGGTCGCGCGCCATCCGCAGCGCCCGCACTTCCAGGAATATGCCGCCGGCCTCTTCACAGATTTCACGCCGCTGGCCGGTGACCGGAAGTTCGCCGAGGACGCCGCCATTCAGGCCGGCCTCGCCCGCTTCCGCGGCATTCCGGTGGCCGTCATCGGCCAGGAAAAGGGCAACGACACCAAGTCGCGTATCAAGCACAATTTCGGCAGCGCCCGGCCGGAAGGCTACCGCAAGGCCATCCGCGTCATGGAAATGGCCGACCGCTTCGGCCTGCCGCTGATCACGCTGATCGACACGGCCGGCGCCTATCCGGGCATCGGCGCGGAAGAGCGCGGCCAGGCGGAAGCCATCGCCCGCTCCACAGAAATGTGTCTCAACCTCAAGGTTCCGATCATTTCCGTCGTGCTCGGCGAAGGCGGATCCGGCGGCGCGATCGCGATCGCCACCGGCAACCGCGTCTACATGCTGGAGCATGCGATCTATTCGGTCATCTCGCCGGAAGGCGCCGCCTCGATCCTCTGGCGCGATTCGACGCGTGCCAAGGAAGCCGCGACCAACATGAAGATCACGGCCGAGGACCTGAAGGGCTTCGGCATCATCGACGGCATCATCGAGGAGCCGGTCGGCGGCGCACACCGCGATGCCGATCTCGCCATCGACCGCACCGGCGGCATCATCGCCGACGCCTTGAAGGATCTCTCCAGCCGCAAGGGCGAGGAGCTGCGCAAGGAGCGCCGCGAGAAGTATCTGAGCATCGGCCGCTCGCTCTAAATACGACCGGGCTTTCCCAAGGTCTGAGGGCAGGATGCGAGACGATTGCGCCCTGCCCCATCTCGGCCATGATTGTCGGGCCTTGGTGGTGCCACCGGCGCGCGATCTCCGGAGAGCGGTGCGGTTAACAATTTGTGAAGCATAAAACCGTATTGATTCTGTCAGACTCCGCCGTTAGGGAAGAGTCGCGTCCGACTTTACTATCGATGGGCTCTTGCCGATGCGTCTGACACATATCCTCGCCGCCGCCGTCATGGGCCTGTTTCTTGCAGGCTGCACTACGGAAGAAGTCGTCGATAGCGTCGATGTCGACCTGAAGAAAGTCACCAGCAAAACCGGTTACGAACTGTCCGGCAAGATCGTGCAGAAGATGCAGGCGATGAGCATGGCGAAGACCTCGCCGATCATGCTGCGCATCTTCAAGGAGGAAGGCGCGCTCGAGGTCTGGAAGGCCAACACCGGCAATCGCTTCGAAAAGCTGCGCGAATACAAAATCTGCGCCTGGTCCGGCAAGCTCGGCCCCAAGGTGAAGGAAGGCGACCGGCAGGCGCCCGAGGGGTATTATCCCCTCGCCCCCGGCCAGCTGAACCCGAATTCCAGCTATTACCTCGCCATCAACACCGGCTTCCCCAACCAGTTCGACCGCGCCAACGGCCGCTTCGGCACCAATCTGATGATCCACGGCGCCTGCTCGTCCTCGGGTTGCTACTCGATGACCGACGAGCAGATGCAGGAAATCTTCGCGCTCGCCCGCGACGCCTTCAAGGGCGGCCAGTCGACCATCCAGCTGCAGGCGCTGCCCTTCCGCATGACCGCGGAAAACATGGCGCGGCACCGCAACAGCCCGCATTACGACTTCTGGAAGAACCTGAAGGAAGGGTACGACCAGTTCGAGATCACCAAGCGCCCGCCGGAATTTGCGATCTGCGACCGGAAATACGTCTTCAACAAGAGCGTTGCCGGCAAGATGAACCCGACGGGCCAGTGCCCGGCGCTCTCCACGCCGCCCTCCATGGAAATGGCGCTGGCGAACTACAACAAGAAATACGATGCCGACTACGGCACGGCCCTCAAGAAGCTCGACGGCCTCGTCTGGTACGAGCCGAGCGAAGCCGAGCGCAAGGCCGTGGTCGCCAAGCAGCGCGCCGGCCGCGAGCTGGCCTATGCCCCGACGGGCACCTCGCTCGATGCCGGCAAGCTGATGAAGGTCGCCGACCTCGAAAAGCAGGAAGCCCACCGCGCCGAGCTCGAAGAGGCCAAGAAAGCCATCGAAATCCAGACGGCGGCCCTCGAACAGAGCACCCGCAACGGCAAGAGCGTGCCGATCCCGCAGGAAAACCCGCTGCCGCGCCCGGTCGCCCAGATCGCCTCCGCCTCGCCGGCCCCCGGCCAGGGCGGTTTCTGGGGCAACCTGTTCAAGAAGCCCGCGCCCATCACAGCCACCGATCCCGCCGCCGGCCCGCTCCTCGGCGAACCGCAGACCGCCAGCGCCGACACGACAGGCCAGAGCCAGACGGCAAGCCGGATCGCATCCGTCAAGACGAGCCGCGACATCACGGCCGGTGTTCCGGTGAACGTGGAAACACGCAAGGTCAGCGTCAAGCCGGGCCACAAGGGCACGCAGGCGGCCCCCATAGATCAGACGACCGGCGCGCAAACCTCTGCCGCCGACGCGACAGGTGCGCAGGCCTCCGGCGAGATGCCGGTACCGCAGGCGCTGGCCGAGCAGCAGCCTGACGGCAGGAAAAAGCCGTTCTGGAAGCTCTGGTAGAGGCCGGAGAGGGCCGATGACATCGGATACGAGCCCGATATCACCCGCTCACGATCCTGCGGAACCGGCGCTCCATCTCGACCTCAAAGGCCTGAAGTGCCCCCTTCCCGTCATTCGTACCCGCAAGCGGCTGGCATCGCTCGCCCCCGGCACACGGATCCTGGTGGAAACCACCGACCCCCTCGCCGTCATCGATATCCCGCATTTCTGCGCCGAGGACGGCCACCGCCTCGAAAGCTGGCACGCGACGGACCGCGGCCACAGCTTCCTGATCCGCAAGGGCAAAACCATCTGATGGAAATGTCCCGGTCTGAGACCGGGGTTCACTTCACATCCGCAAACCCGGCACCGCCAGCGGATTGTCGGACAGCGCCTGCCGGTCCGGCCGGTCGATGGCGAGCTTGCCGGTGAAGGCGTCGAACAGGTCGCGCACGAAGCTTTCCTCCAGCCCCTTGGTGATCAGCACCATGCGTGTGCGCCGGTCATCCGGGTCCGGCCAGGCCGCCAGCCGCTCCGGAGGGTGAAAAATCTGCTGGACGCCATGCAGCACCAGTGGCCGGTCCGGCCGCTCCGCCGTGCAGACGATCGCCTTCATGCGCAAAAGCTTCTCGCCATGCGCCGAGCGGATGAGGTCCACGAACATATCGAGCGCCATCGCGGAGATCGGCCGGTCGTGCACGATGCTGAACGAGCGGATATCGTCGCCGTGGCGGTTGGCATCGTGGTGATGATGATGCCCATGGTGGTCGTGATGATGGTCGTGATGGTCATGGTCGTGGTGCCCATGGCTCTCCTCATGCGCATGGTGCCCATGATCATGATCGTGATCGTTCTGCGCCTCGTCCTGAAGCCAACGGCCGACATCGGCGATCTTGGTCGCAGGGTCGTAAAGCCCGCAGGCGAACAGCGCTGCACGGCCCGTTTCCTCAAGGTCGCCGTCGATGACGGGCGCCCGTGGGTTGAGGTCTGCAAGGCGCGCCTTGAGCGCCGCCACGGTCTCGGGAGAGGCGAGCGTCGCCTTGGTCAGCACCAGCCGGTCGGCCACCGCCACCTGCTTCACCGCCTCGACATGATGGTCGAGCGTGGAGAGGCCGTTGACGGCGTCCACCACAGTCACCATGCCATCGAGCCTGTAGCTCTGTTGCAGCGTCGGATGTCCCATGACCGACTGCATGACGGGTGCCGGATCGGCAAGGCCGGTCGTTTCGATAACGACGCGCTTTAGCGGCCGTATCTTGCCCGTCTGCATCCGGTCCATCAGGTCGGCCAGCGTATCCACCAGCTCGCCACGCACCGTGCAGCAGAGACACCCGTCCGCAAGCTCGATCACGCCGTCGCCGGAGGACTCGACCAGCAGATGGTCGAGCGACACGTCGCCGAACTCGTTGATGATGACGGCGGTGTCCGTGAGGTCGGGATCCTTCAGCAGACGGTTGAGAAGCGTCGTCTTGCCGGCACCGAGAAAGCCGGTGAGGATCGAGACCGGCACCGGATCGAAACGGGTGATCATGTCGTTCGCTTTCGAGGGCACGCCCGCGATACGGGGTGCGTCAGGGAGAAGAATCTTTAGAACACAGGCCGCGGCACGGGCACCGGCACATTGGCGACATCGCCCTGGGCCTCGCTCGTCTGCCCGTCAACATCCGCAGCCTTGGCACCCTGACCGGGGATCAGCTGCGCCGAGACGAAATTGAGCGGCCGGTTAATCTCATGGATAAAGGGCGACAGCAGCTTCTGGCGTCCCGCCTCGTCGCGACCTTCGCTGCGCACCTTGGCGGCCTGCGCCGAGCAGATCTGCTTGGAGATATCGGCCGTCACGTCGCGCGTCTCGCCATAGGCGGCGATCTGCCCCAAGCCCGGCTTGCCCGCAGGGCTTGCCGTCAGCGCCATCTGCATCAGCCGGGCGGATTCGTCCGCCCGTCCGCCGAGGCTGTCGGCGCCGAGCACGACGGAAACGACGCTGCGGCCGTTGCGGGTGGCCGAGGACACCTGATTGAAGCCCGAGGCGCAGATGAAGCCGGTCTTCATGCCGTCGGCGCCGTCGAAGCGGCCGATCAGCATGTTGTAGTTCGGATAGCTCTTCTTGCCTGTCGTGAAGCCCTCATAAGCGAAATAGGCCGAGTATTCCGGAAACTCGCGTTTGATGGTGAGGGCGAGCACGGCGAGGTCCCGCGCGGTCGTATACTGTCCGGGCTCGGGAAGGCCGTTGGGGTTGACGAAGTTCGACGACGTCATGCCGATCCGCTTCGCCTCGGCATTCATCATGGCGACGAAGCCGGGTTCCGAGCCGCCGACCGCTTCGCCGATGGCAACCGCGATGTCGTTTGCCGACTTGATGAGCATCATCTTCAGCGCGCTGTCGAGCGTCATCGACGCGCCGGGCTTCAGGTACATCTTGCTCGGTTGCTCGGAGGCCGCATGCTTGGACATGACGATCGGCGTTTCCAGCGTCATCCGCCCGGCTTTGAGCGCGCGGAAGGTCGTATAGGCCGTCATCAGCTTGGTCAGCGATGCGGGATACCAGCGCTGGAAGATGTCCTCCTGCTCGTAGACCTTCAGCGTCGCCACATCCACCACCAGCTTGGGGTTGGCAAGCGCCGGTGCGGCGGACGTGAGCGCCAGGACGCCGGCGATGGCCCCAACGAATAGCTGGGAACCGGACATGCGAATCTTCATAGTCACCACAGTTCAACCTCGAAATTTTCGGGCATTGCCTCGTGTCGAGGCGCTATTTAACCTATATGGCAGGGGCAAGGCAAAGACCTTTGCCATGCGATTGCGTGCCGCCACCACGACCGACAGGATAGATCATGCCGATTCTCAACCGTGCAGCCGAACTCCAGGACGAAGTCACCGCGTGGCGCCGCCATATCCACAGTCGGCCCGAACTTCTGTTCGCCGTGGAAAATACGGCATCCTTCGTGGAAAACAAACTCCGGGAATTCGGCGTTGACGAGATCGTGACCGGCATCGGCCGCACCGGCGTCGTCGGCCTCATCCGTGGACGGCTTGGCGATGGCACCACCATCGGCCTGCGCGCCGACATGGACGCCCTGCCCATGACGGAATCGACCGGCAAGCCCTATGCCTCCACCACCCCCGGCAAGATGCACGCCTGCGGCCATGATGGCCACACGGCCATGCTGCTCGGTGCCGCCAAGTATCTCGCGGAAACCCGTAACTTCAAGGGTGCGGTCGCCGTCATCTTCCAGCCGGCCGAAGAGGGCGGCGGCGGCGGCAACGAGATGGTCAAGGACGGCATGATGGAGCGCTTCGGCATCTCCGAGGTCTACGGCCTGCACAATATGCCCGGCATGCCGCTCGGCCATTTCGCCTCCCGTGTCGGCCCCATCATGGCGTCCACCGACGAGTTCTCGATCACCATCGAAGGCCGCGGCGGTCATGCGGCCCAGCCGCACAAGACCATAGACCCGATCGTGCTCGGCGCCCAGATCGTCACCGCCCTGCAGACCATCGCCTCGCGCACCGCCGATCCGCTGTCGGCCGTCGTCGTCTCCGTCACCAAGTTCAATGCGGGCTTCGCCCACAACGTCATCCCCGAACAGGCGCTGCTGGCCGGCACCGTGCGTACGCTGATGGCCGAAAACCGCGATATGGCCGAGCGCCGCATCAACGAGATCTGCACGCATCTGGCGGCCGCCTATGGCGCCACCGCCCGCGTCCGCTACGCCCGCAACTATCCCGTCACCGTCAACCACGCCACGGAGACCGGCCATGTGCTCGAAGCCGCAACGGACGTCGCAGGCGCCGCGCAGGTGGTGGGCAATGTCGATCCGATGATGGGCGGCGAGGATTTTTCCTACATGCTCCTCGCCCGCCCCGGCGCCTTCGTCTTCATGGGCAATGGCGACAGCGCCGGGCTGCACAATCCCGGCTACGACTTCAACGACGAGGCCATCCCCCACGGCATCTCCTACTGGGTGCGCCTTGCCGAAAGCCGCCTGGGCGCCTGATGAGCGGCATCGACAGGATCGACCGCAAGATCCTCAGCATTCTCCAGGCCGACGGGCGGATCACCAATCTGGAACTGTCCGAGCGCGTCGGCCTGTCGCCGACCGCGACCAGCGAACGCATGCGCCGGCTGCTGAAGGAGGGCTATGTCTCGGGCTTCGGCGCACGCCTCGATCCCCAGCGCCTCGGCTTCGGCCTTCTCGTCTTCATCGAGGTCATGCTGGACAAGACGACACCGGAAGTCTTCGACACCTTCGCCGATGCCATCCGCAAAGCCCCGTCCGTCATCGAGTGCCACATGGTCGCCGGCGGCTTCGACTATCTCGTCAAGACCCGCTTCGAGGACATGAGCGCCTACCGCAACTTCCTCGGCCAGTTCCTCTGGACGTTGCAGGGCGTCAAGGAGACCCGAACCTACGCCGTCATGGAAGAAATCAAGAACGACGGCCCTCTACCGCTTCTTTAGCGGCCTTTGCCGCCCGCCCGGCGCCCTCGCGCAATACCCGCACAAGTTTCACAGTCATACATATGAGGAGCGACTAATAGTGCGGAGCCATGATCGGTTCCAGGCAGAGGGCCAGAGCGATGATCGAAGCTGAGAGGACGGATGCACCTGCCGTGCGCGCAACGCCACGCGCCATGCGTGCCGTCACCGAGCGTATCGGCAACGACCTGGAAAGCTTCCGGCGAGAGAACGACGATATCGTCCGGCACATCCGCCTGCTCGGCATCAATGCCAGCATCGAGGCCGCCCGCGCCGGAGATATCGGCAAGGGCTTTGCCGTCGTCGCGAACGAAGTGCAGCGGCTGGCCGGAGCCTCGGCCGCCATCGCCGCGAAATTCCAGCAGGAAGTGCTGGAGCGCGTCAACCTCGGGCGCTCCCTGTCGGACGCGCTGGTGCACGAGATGGAGGGCGTGCGCCTCGTCGATCTCGCCCAGACGCTCATCCAGCTGATCGTGCGAAACCTGTTCGAGCGGACGGCAGACGTGCGCTGGTGGGCGACGGACACGGCACTCTGGGAAGCCCTCGAAAACCCCGATCGCGACCGGCAGGCCTTCGCCGCCAAGCGCTTAGGGGTCATCAACCGGTTCTACACGGTCTATCTCGATCTCGTGATGGTGGACAAAACCGGGCGCGCGGTCGCCTCGGCCAATCCGAATTTCCAGAAGACGATCATGGGCCGCGACCTCTCCGGCGAACCCTGGGTCAAGGCGGCGATGAAGACGGGGTCAGGCGACGACTATATCGTCGATGTGGTCAAGCCGAGCCCCCTGCATGGCAATGCCGATGCGCTCGTCTACGCCACCGGCATCCGCCAGGGCGGCGTCTCCACGGCACCGCTGGTCGGCGCGCTCGGCGTCTATTTCGACTGGGCGAACCAAGGCCAGTCCATCGTCCACAAGGAAGCCAACATCGCGCCGGCTGACGTGGACCGCACCACCGTGCTGCTGCTCGACGGACAGGGCATGGTGATCGCCGCCTCGCGCCCGGCCCTCGTTTATACCAGCTTCGTCCTGACGCCGCCGGAAGGCATGAAGCGTGGCAGCTACTATATGAGCGACGGAACGCTGGTCGCCTTCGCCCCGACACTCGGCTACGAGGATTATGACGGCCTCGGCTGGTGCGGCGTCGTCATCCAGCGACCCGAGCGCGAAGCCGACATCCGCCAGCGCCTGTCGCTCTGAGAGAACACCCCTCATGACAAAGGGGCCGCCGCTGCCGGCCGCCCCTTTCGTTTTGCATTGTGCGTCGATCCTCAGATCGTCGCGGCGTCGATTAGATCGTCGCGGCGTCGATGACGAAGCGGTAGCGCACGTCGCTCTTCAGCACGCGCTCATAGGCCTCGTTGACCTGATCCATGCGGATCAACTCGATTTCGGAAACGATGCCGTGCTTGCCGCAGAAGTCGAGCATTTCTTGCGTTTCCTTGATCGAGCCGATCATGGAGCCGGACAGCGAGCGACGCCCGCCGATCAGCGAGAAGGCGTGGATCGGCGATGGCTTTTCCGGTACGCCGACCACAACCATGGAGCCGTCGAGCTTGAGAAGGCTCAGGTAGGGGTTCAGATCCATCGTCACGCCGACGGTGCTGATGATCAGGTCGAACGTGCCCGCCAGCGTTTCGAACGTCGTCGGATCGTTGGTCGCATAGTAATGCGTCGCCCCGAGCTTCAGGCCGTCTTCCTTCTTGGAAAGCGACTGGCTGAGCACGGTGATTTCGGCGCCAAGTGCGGCACCGATCTTCACGCCCATATGGCCGAGACCGCCCATACCGACGATGGCGACCTTCTTGCCGGGGCCGGCCTTCCAGTGCATCAGCGGCGAATAGAGCGTGATGCCGGCGCAGAGCAGCGGCGCGGTGGCGGCGAAGTCGAGCGTGTCGGGAATGGAAAGCGCATAGCCTTCCTTGACGACGATGCTGTCGGAATAGCCGCCATAGGTCGGCGTCGTGCCATCGGCCTCGACGTCATTGTACGTCTGGACGAGACCGGGCATGTAGTGTTCGAGGTCGAGATCGCGCGTGGCGCAGGTCGTGCAGGAATTGACGAAGCAGCCGACGCCGGCCTTGTCGCCCACCTTGAATTTGGTCACGCCGGAGCCGACGGCGGAGACGATGCCGACGATCTCATGGCCGGGAACCATGGGAAATTTGGAGTTGCCCCACTCGTTGCGGGCCTGGTGGATGTCCGAGTGGCAGATCCCGGAATACTTGATGTCGATGACGATATCGTCTTCGTTGGGCGCACGACGCTCGAAGGTGAAGGGTTCGAGCGGCTTCGACGCGTCCGTCGCCGCATATCCTTTTGCGAAAGCCATGGGTGGTTTCCTTCTGTCTGCAAATCTGGACCGGTCGAGACATCGCCGGTGCCTGCACTATGCAAGTTGCGACCAACATAGGCATGCGCCATTCCTGCAAATTTCTTGCACGATCCTGCAAATGGTCTTCAAAGGCTTTGTGGCCGTCGCGCATCCGGCCTATCTCGAAACCATCATCACGACGCAACGTGGGAGAGCGTGCGTCTGGACGCCTGACCGCCCGGCATTCAGCCGTTGTCGCGCTCGAGGTTTTCGCGTTAGAACCGTGTCGTCCGGCGTCCCCGTTTCAGGAAAGGCCTGCCTCATGTTCGATCCCTCCGCCGCCCGCCGCCAGCCTTTCGTCGAGATCATTGCCCGTTTCGCCAGAGAGGATGGCGACCACGCGACATCCGTGCCGGGCCTGACGGTGCACCGGCGCTCCGAGCAGGCCGTTCCCTCCTGCGCCGCCTATCGGCCGAGCTTCGCGCTGATCGCACAGGGCGTGAAGAAGGTGACGCTCGGCCACGAGACCTACATCTATGGCGGCTCGGACTATCTGCTGACCTCGTTCGACCTGCCGGTGACGAGCCAGATCGTCCAGGCCTCGCCCGAAAGCCCCTATCTCGGCATGGTCTTCGAGATCGACGTCGCAAAGATCCCGCCGCTTCTCGCTTTGCTCGACCGTCCCGCCGTCACGGCGCAAGTGCGGGAACCGGCGGGCGCATCCTCCGAGCCACCCGAGCAGCGCGGCATGTCGGTCGCGGCGCTGACGCCCGAACTCGAGGACGCGGCCCTCCGGCTCCTGCGCCTGCTCGACCGCCCCGGCGACATCCCCGCTTTGCTGCCGCTGATCGAGCAGGAGCTGATCTTCCGTCTCTTGACCGGCCCGCATGCGGCGCGCCTGCGCCAGATGACGATGGTCGAAAGCCAGTCGCACCAGATCGGCCGCGCCTGTGCCTGGCTGAAGGAGCACTACGCCCTGCCGCTGCGCATCGAGGATCTCGCCCGGCGCGTCAGCATGAGCGTCTCGTCGCTGCACCACCACTTCAAGGCCATCACCGCCATGAGCCCGATGCAGTACCAGAAGCAGCTTCGCCTGCAGGAGGCCCGCCGGTTGATGGTGGAAGACATGCTGGATGCCGGCAGCGCCGGGCATCAGGTGGGCTATGAGAGCCCCTCGCAGTTCAGCCGCGAATATGCCCGCCAGTTCGGCGCGCCGCCCTTGCGCGATGCCGGCCGCACCCGACGCTCGCTTCTCGGCCGCCTGGCCGGCGAGCCGGAAATGCTGAGCGAGGGTTGAGCCGTCCATCGATAGCCGGCGAATCCTGTATTCCAGCCCCTGCCGGAAACCTTGCCAATACACCCTGCCCCGAACCGGAGTTCCCATGACCGAAACCGTCCGACTGCCCCTCGACGAGGCCCGCGCCCTGACCGTGAAGGCCCTCTCCCGTGCCGGCCTCTCGCCCGAGCATTGCGCGGCGCTGGCCGATACCGTCATGGCTGGCCAGATCGACGAGTGCCACTCGCACGGGCTCTACCGCGTGCTCGGCTGCGTCCGCTCGATCCGCGAGGGCAAGGTGAACGCGACGGCCGTGCCGGAGGTCATCGACCAGGCGCCGGGCATCGTCAGGGTCGATGCGAAACATGGCTTCTCGCCGCTCGCCTTCCGGCTCGGCCTGCCGCTTCTGCAGGAGAAGGCGCGGACACAGGGTGTCGCCGCGCTTGCCATCAACAATTGCTTCCACTTCTCCGCCCTCTGGCCCGAAGTCGAGCGCATCGCGGCTGCCGGCCTTGCGGCCCTTGCCATGACGCCGAGCCACAGCTGGGTCGCCCCCGCCGGCGGTACGAAGCCGGTCTTCGGCACCAACCCCATCGCCTTCTCCTGGCCACGCCCCGGCCCGTTCCCCTTCGTGTTCGACTTTGCGACCAGCGCTGCCGCGCGCGGCGAGATCGAACTGCACCGGCGCGCCGGCAAGGCAATCCCGGAAGGCTGGGCGATCGACAGTGACGGTGTGCCGACGACGGATGCCGAAGCCGCGATGGCCGGCGCCATGCTCACCTTTGGCGGCCACAAGGGCTCGGCCCTTGCCGCCATGGTCGAGCTGATGGCCGGACCACTGATCGGCGACCTTACAAGCCGCGAATCCCAGATCTTCGACGCCGGCCTCGGGGCCGCACCCTGCCACGGCGAACTGCTGCTCGCCTTCGATCCCAATCTCCTCTCTGGCGGACGCGCGACGGAGAATGCAGAGCGGGCGGAAGCCCTGTTCGATGCCATCATCGGCCAGGGGGCGCGCCTGCCCTCGCAGCGCCGCTATGCAGCAAGGCAACGCAGCGAGGCGGCCGGCAGCATCGAGATTCCAAGGCCCCTGCATAACGACCTCCTGGCGCTTCTCGCCTGAGGCAGGTTCGCACGGGACTTGACGACGCTCAAGCCTCGGGATCGACCGAGGCACGCGCCCATTCCCGGCGCCCGATGACCAGCATCGCACCGATCAGCATGGCCGCGAGCGCGAACCATGTCAGGGCATAGACGAGGTGGTTGTTTGGAAAGACGATGCGCGTCAGGCCGCCCACCGGAAGGCCGCCGAGGTTTTCCGTGCCGTCAGCGTCGATGAAATAGGGCGCCGCTTGTTGCAGGCCGCGGGCCGTGGTGATAGCGGCGACATCGCGGGAGTACCAGCGATCCCCTGACGGATCGTTTTCGCGCAGGAAGCCACCGCCCGGCTCCGAGAGCCTAAGAAGGCCGACGATACGGGTCGAATCAGAAACATTCCCAGCGCTTCGCGTCGCAGGGTCCCGCCGGTCGGGCGGCACAAAGCCGCGATTGACGAGGACGCTGGTGCCGTCGTCCCGCACCAGCGGCGTCATGACCCAGAAGCCCGGGCCCCGCTCGGTCGTCGCCTGCACCAGCGTTTCCGCCTCATGCCGAAACTTGCCGTTGACGCTGATATGGCGGTATTCGTCGTTACCGGGCGTGATGGAAGACCACTGGTCGGCACGCGGTGCCTCGACCGGTGCGGCATGGACCCGCGCATCCACGCGCTCGATCAGATCGAGCTTCCAGAACAGGCGCTGCACCTGCCAGATGCCGAGCGCCAGAAGAACGACCGTGACGAATGTCGCGACCGCCCCGAGCACGACGAGCCCCTTCCGGGAGCCGCGCTTGCCCGGCTCACGATCATCGGACGCCGCCTTCGTCGGTGATCCGGCGGCCGTGTCCAGCCGCCGGGGTGTATCAGGGGACATTGCGCATCATATCCGGCGTCATGGTCATCATGTTGGTGTTCAGATGATGCATGACCCAGAGCGAACCGGACAGCGCGATGACGATCAGCACGAGCGTGAAGATCAGCGCCATCATGGTCCAGCCGCCTTCGGACTTGGTGTTCATGTGCAGGAAGTAGATCATGTGCACGACGATCTGCACGACCGCGAACAGCATGACGAGACCGGCGGTGACGGCCTTGTTCTCGAACACCTCGCCCATGACCAGCCAGAACGGGATGGCCGTGAGGATGACCGACAGCACGAAGCCGGTCATGTAGCTCTTGAAGGAACCATGCGACGCCTCATGACCGTGGCTATGGCCATGATGGGCTTCGTGCGCGTCCTCGTGTCCGCCAGTGTTGACAGGGGCGTGGGTGCTCATCCGAGAACTCCGATCAGGTAGACAATCGAGAAGACGCCGATCCAGACGACGTCGAGGAAGTGCCAGAACATCGACAGGCACATCAGGCGGCGACGATTTTCCGGGATCAACCCTTTCATCGACACCTGCACCATCAGCGTGATCAGCCAGATGATGCCGAAGGTGACGTGCAGACCGTGGGTACCGACCAGCACGAAGAAGGCCGACAGGAACGCGCTGCGGCCGGGGCCGGCGCCTTCATGGATCAGGTGCACGAACTCGTAGATTTCGAGCCCGATGAAGATCGCGCCGAAGATGCCGGTGATCCCGAGCCAGAAGAGCGTCTCGGTCTTCGCCTTGCGCTCCATCTGCAGCATCGCGAAGCCGTAGGTGATCGACGACAGGAGCAGCATGGAGGTGTTGATCGCCACCAGCGGCAGGTCGAACAGATCGGCCGGCGACGGGCCGGCCGCATAGGAGCGGCCAAGCACGGCATAGGTGGCGAACAGGATCGCGAAGATCAGGCAGTCGCTCATCAGGTACAGCCAGAAGCCGAGGCCCGTGCTGTTTTCCGGATGATGGTCTTCCGTCAGGTAGAAGACCGGCTTTTCGCCGTCGGCGAGAGGGGCGTGTGTCGGTGCGCTCATGATCAGGCCTGCCCGGAGAGCCGCCGTGTGCGCTCCCCTTCCGTTGCGATGACGTCATCCGCCGGAATGTAGAAATCGCGGTTGTAGTTGAAGGTATGTCCGATGGAGACCGCGATGATGCCGATGAAGGACACGATGGCGAGCCACCAGATGTACCAGATGACGGCGAAGGCGAAGGCGACGCTTAAGCCGCTGAGGATAACCCCCGTGCCGGTGTTCTTCGGCATGTGGATCGGCTTGAAGCCACCCAGCGGACGCTCGTAACCGCGGTTCTTCATGTCGTACCACGAGTCGTGATCGTGAATGACCGGCGTGAAGGCGAAGTTGTAATCCGGCGGCGGCGACGACGTCGACCATTCCAGCGTCCGGCCGTTCCAGGGATCGCCCGTGAGGTCGCGCAACTGCTCGCGCTGCAGGAAGCTGACGACCAGCTGGATGATGAACGAGGCGATGCCGAGCGCGATCAGGACGGCGCCGAAGGCCGCGATGATGAACCAGATCTGCAGCGACGGGTCCTCGAACTGGCTGAGGCGGCGCGTGACGCCCATCAGGCCGAGCACGTAGAGTGGCATGAAGGCGAAGTAGAAGCCGACCAGCCAGAACCAGAAGCTCATCTTGCCCCAGAAGTCGTTCAGGCGATAGCCGAAGGCTTTCGGGAACCAGTAGGTGACGCCGGCCATGACGCCGAAGACCACGCCGCCGATGATGACGTTATGGAAGTGGGCGATGAGGAACAGCGAGTTGTGCAGCACGAAGTCGGCCGGGGGTACGGCGAGCAGAACGCCCGTCATGCCGCCGATGACGAAGGTCACCATGAAGCCGATCGTCCAGAGCATGGGGACTTCGAACCGGATGCGGCCACGATACATCGTGAACAGCCAGTTGAAGATCTTGGCGCCCGTCGGGATCGAGATAATCATCGTGGTGATGCCGAAGAAGGCGTTGACGCTGGCGCCCGAACCCATCGTGAAGAAGTGGTGCAGCCAGACGAGGTAGGACAGGATCGTGATGACGACCGTGGCGTAGACCATCGAGGCATAGCCGAACAGGCGCTTGCCGCTGAAGGTGGCGACGATTTCCGAGAAGATGCCGAACGCCGGCAGGATCAGAATGTAGACTTCCGGGTGACCCCAGATCCAGATGAGGTTCACATACATCATCGGGTTGCCGCCGAGATCGTTCGTGAAGAAGTGCGTACCAACGTAGCGGTCGAGCGACAGCAGCGCGAGCGTTGCGGTCAGGATCGGGAAGGAGGCGACGATCAGAACGTTTGTACAGAGCGAGGTCCAGGTGAAGATCGGCATCTTCATCATGGTCATGCCGGGCGCACGCATCTTCACGATGGTCGCGATCAGGTTGATACCCGACAGCGTCGTGCCGACACCCGCCACCTGCAGGCCCCAGATATAATAATCGACCCCCACGCCCGGGCTGTAGTCCGCGCCCGACAGCGGCGGATAGGCCAGCCAGCCGGTACGGGCGAATTCGCCGACGAAGAGCGAGATCATGATGATCGCAGCACCGGCCGCCGTCATCCAGAACGAGAAATTGTTCAGGAACGGGAACGACACGTCGCGGGCGCCGATCTGCAGCGGCACGACGAAGTTCATCAGGCCCGTGACGAACGGCATGGCCATGAAGAAGATCATGATGACGCCGTGCGCGGTGAACACCTGGTCGTAATGGTGCGGCGGCAGGAAGCCCTCATTGCCGTTGAAGGCGATGGCCTGCTGCGTGCGCATCATCAGAGCGTCGGCGAAGCCGCGCAGAAGCATGATCAGCGCGAGGATCACATACATGATCCCGATCTTCTTGTGGTCGACGCTCGTCAGCCACTCGTTCCAGAGATAACCCCAGAGCTTGAAGTAGGTGAGAGCGCCGACGACGGCGATGCCGCCGAGGACGACGCCGATGAAGGTGAGCACGAGGATCGGCTCGTGGTACGGAAAGGCTTCCAAGGTCAATCGTCCGAAGACGAGGCTGGAAATGTCCTGATTAAACATGGTGACCCCAGTTCTTGCAGTCGCAAGCGGTGCGGAAAAGCGCCGCGATCATTTCGAGTTGTTCAGCTGTTCGGGCGCAATCGAGCCCTTGTCGGGCGTCGCCGAGCCACTGTCGGGGGCTGGAGCGCCCCCATTTTCCTGGCCACCCATCTGGTGCCCGTTCATGTCGTGCCCGTTCATGTTCTGCATATCGTGCTGCATCGGCTGTGCGCCGTCAGCGGGCTGGCCTTCGGCCGGCGCGGCACCGTGCTGGCCGTGATCGTTGCCGCCTTCCGGCGCACCCTCCGAGCGGGCCGGCTGGCCGGTGGCGGGGAAGGTTGCAGCGCTCGTGCCTTCGCCGGTGCCGGCATGGCGGTTGTCGTATTGCAGGCGCTCGCGGTTGCCTTCGCTATCCTCGCCGCCGCCGCCCATCATGTCGACATGCATCATCTCGTTCATGCACATCTTGCCGGGCTGGGCGCACATGTTGAGGACCGCCTCGTAGAGACCGTTCTCGACGCCGCCATAGTAGCGAACCGGCTCCCGCTCGCTCGGCTTTTCGAGCTTCAGATAGGTGTCACGATTGAGCATCGTGCCCTGCTGCTTGACCTTGGCGACCCAGCCGTCGAAGCCGGCCTGGTCGAGGCCATGGAACTTGAAACGCATGTGCGAGAAGCCGGCGCCGCTATAGTTTGCGGAGAAGCCCTCGAACTCGCCTGGCGCATTGATGACGGCGTGAAGCCGCGTCTGCATGCCCGGCATGGCGTAGATCTGGCCGGCCAGCGCCGGGATGTAGAAGGAGTTCATGACCGAGGAGGCCGTGATCTTGAAGTTGATCGGCACATCGACGGGTGCCGCCAGTTCGTTCACCGTGGCGATGCCGTATTCCGGGTAGAAGAACAGCCACTTCCAGTCGAGCGCCACGACCTCGACGGTCAGCGGCTTCATGTCGGCGGTCACCGGCCGTTCCGCATCCAGCCGGTCGAGCGGCCGGTACGGATCGAGCTTGTGCGTGCTGATCCAGGTGACGGCGCCGAGCGCGACGATAATGGCGAGCGGTGCCGACCAGATCACGACTTCCAGGCGCGTGGAGTGATGCCATTCGGGATCGTAGACGGCGTCCGTATTCGCACGGCGATAGTGCCAGGCGAAATAGAAGATCAGGACGATCACCGGAATGATGATCAGGAGCATGAGGAAGGTGGAGACCAGGATAAGGTCGCGCTGCTGCGTTGCGATGTCGCCCGAGGGGGACATCACCACCATGTTGCAGCCGGCAAGCCCCGCCAGGAGCGGCAGCATGAGGATGCGACAAGCGTGTCGATAGAGGTTCGCCATGGTCCAATGCTCTTTTCGTTATCTTTGCCCTGCGAGTAATACCCTGCGACCACGAACGATATGAGGTGTTTGGTCGCACCGCAGCAAAAATGATGCCCTGCGGCAAAATTCACCGCCGCGTCGATAGACCTCTCGGGTTCGGTCCACCATTCGCGACAGAACGTCGTCCACAGACTTCATATCGTCAGCCCGCTGACATGCGAGATATAGGTCTTGATGAGAAAGTCGAGCCTTCCCCTTGAAATGACCGCGTCCTTACACGGGTCATACCGTCGCAGGGTAGAATTTCTCACCCCTGCCACTTGATAACCCGGCCCGTTTGATCAACATCGTTCAAAAGACGGCACGCGTTGAACCGCGCGGCTAGCGAAAGGCATGGAGGCATCCCGATGACAACGATAGCAGAGACGTCCGGCGGACCCTCATCCTCGGCCCTGGAGCGCGACGCGCGGCAGATCCACGGCGACGCACCCGTATCCCCGGGCTCGATTGCGCTCGGCGTGATCATCGGCCGCATGTCGGAGTTCTTCGACTTCTTCGTGTTCGGCCTCGCCTCCGTCCTCGTATTCCCGAAGCTCGTCTTCTCGTTCGAGCCGGACCCGTTGACGGCGACGCTCTATTCTTTCGGGATCTTCTCGCTCGCCTTCGTCGCGCGCCCCATCGGCTCCGTCGTCTTCATGGCGATCGACCGTGCCTACGGACGCGGCACCAAGCTCACCATCGCTTTGTTCCTGCTCGGTATCTCCACGGTCTGCATGGGCTTCCTGCCCAGCTATCAGGATGCCGGCGTCTGGTCGATCTACCTGCTCGCCATCTTCCGCATCGGCCAGGGCCTTGCGCTCGGTGGCGCCTGGGACGGCCTTGCCTCCCTGCTCGCGCTGAACGCGCCGGAGAAGCACCGCGGCTGGTACGCGATGATCCCGCAGCTCGGCGCGCCGATCGGCTTTGCGCTCGCCAGCATCCTGTTCGGTTTCTTCGTCGCCAATACCTCCGAAGCCGACTTCCTCTCCTGGGGCTGGCGCTACCCGTTCTTCGTCGCCTTCGCGATCAACGTCGTCGCCCTGTTCGCGCGCCTGCGTCTCGTCATGACCAAGGATTTCGGCGACCTCTTGGAGCGTCACGAGCTTGAAGCCGTACCCTTCACGGACCTGATCCGCACCCATGGCCGCGACATCCTGATCGGCGCCTTCGCGCCGCTGGCCAGCTTTGCCATGTTCCACGTCGTCACGATCTTCCCGCTGGCCTGGACGAACCTCAACAGCGACCAGTCGATCGGCTCGTTCATGCTGGTGCAGGTTGCGGGTGCGGGCCTCGGCATTCTCACGGTCATCGCTTCGGGCCTGCTTGCCGACCGCATCGGCCGCCGCAGCCAGCTCGTCGTCGGCGCCATCATCATCGCCATCTTCAGCTTCATCGGCCCGATCCTGCTGGGCTCCGGCCAGACCGGCATCTCGTCCTTCGTCATCGCCGGCTTCGGCGTGCTCGGCCTCTCCTTCGGCCAGGCGGCGGGTTCGGTGTCCTCGCGGTTCACGCAGGGCTATCGCTACTCGGGCGCGGCCTTCACCTCCGACCTCGCCTGGTTCCTCGGCGCCGGTTTCGCGCCGCTGATCACGCTCGGCCTGTCGAGCAAGTTCGGCCTGCCCTTCGTCGGTTACTACCTGCTGTCGGGCGCGATCTGCACCATGCTGGCCCTGTTCCTCAACAAGCGCCTGCTCGCTCGGGAATAGTTGCCGAAACGACTTGGCCAAAACTACTTGGATGGATGAAACACCCCGGCGAACTGGTAACGGTCGCCGGGGTGCGTTATTTCGACGAAGGTCACCGTCCGGCCGTTCTGCCAGGTCTGGCGGGTCAGGAGCAGGCAGGCGGCGTGTCGCTCGATCGTCAGCAGCTTCGCGGTTGCCGCATCCGCCGCAACTGCGCGAATGATGTGTTTCGCCTCCGACCACGGCACCTGATCCAGAAGCCAGCTCCCCGGCGGGCTCGTCTCGAAGGTCTCGTCCCGCGCCTGCGGCACCGCATCGAGCAGGATCATTCGCTTCTCCAGCGCATTGGGCCTTCCATCCACGATGTGCAGACATTCCACCCGCAGCACCTCCGCTCCCGCCGTCTCTTCGATGACAGCCGCATCCACCGCCGACAGCCGCTCGATCCGCCGCGACAGGATGCGGTGGCTATAGGCGTGGCCCGCCACTTTCGCTTCCGTGCCGATGTCGGAAATATCCATCACCGTCCGGTCGATCTGCGGCGAGGCGACGAAAGACCCAGCCCTGCGGCGGCGCACGATCATGCCGCGCGCGGCCAGCGCCGAGAGCGCCTTGCTCACCGTCATCCGGGAGCAGCCATAGGTCACTTCCAGCTCATGCTCGGCCGGAATGCGCTGCCCGGGCGGCCAGGTGCCGCTCATGATCTTCTGCTCGATGTCTTCGAAAATGCGCTGGTGAAGCGAGGTCAAGGCACGGCTCTCCGGTCGGCGGACAGGCGGTGCGGACACGGCACGACGCTTGCATGTCACTCGCATGACAAGGGCAGCGGATGCCGCACACCGCGGGCAGTTTGTCGTTGACACCTTATGCAAGGACCTGTCTATTTGTATAGTCAAAATGCAGGACGCAGAAGCCTGCAGATCCAATTCTGAAGACGGGAACGCCGCGTGAGATGCGGCACGATACTGGAGAGACGACCATGAAATCCCATTTCCTGCTGAAGGGCCTCGTTGCCGCGGCCTTCCTGCTCGGCGCGACCTTCTCGGCCCACGCCGAAGACGCACTCGCCCGCATCAAGGCCGCCGGCACCATGAAGGTCGGCACCGAAACCGCCTTCGCACCCTTCGACTTCATCGATGCCGGCGAGCATGCGGGCCTCAACGTGGATGTCTTCGCCGAACTCGGCAAGGAGTTGGGCGTCGAGATCGAATGGATCGCCCTCCCCTGGGAAGGCGTCCTGCCGGGCCTCGAAGCCGGCAAGTTCGACATGGTCGCCGGCCCCGCCACGATCACCAAGGCCCGCATGGAGCGCTACCGCTTCACGCCGCCGGTGGCCGAAGCGACGGTCGCGATCCTGAAGAAGGCCGGCGACACCAGCATTACCAAGCCGGAAGACATCGCCGGCAAAGCGATCGGCGTCGGCAAGGCGACGGCGCAGCTCGCCCAGCTGCAGGGTTATTCCGAAAAGCTCCCCGCGAAGGTCGATATCCGCGAATATCCCGCCTTCACCGAATCCTACGCCGATCTCGCAGCCGGCCGCATCGCCGGTGTGGCAAACTCCCTGCCGAACATCGCCTTCGTCGCCAGCCAGCGCAAGGATACGTTCGAGGTCGTGATGCCGCCCTTCGGCCAGAAGGCCTATTTCGGCTTCATCGGCACAAAGGATGCGGACCACGCGCCGCTGATGGACGCGATCGACGCAGCGCTCCTGAAGATGAAGGGTGACGGACGCCTCGCCAAGCTGCAGGAAAAGTGGTTCGGCGCCAGCTTCGACACACCGGATGCAGTCAAGGACCCGGCATTCTAATCAGGACCGTTCCCTGATCCAAAGCGGGGCTGAACCGGCACGACGCACGTGCGCACAGTCGGCCCCGCCCTTCCGCTCGCCCCACTGCATCATTCCTGAAGTCGGAATCGATTTTTGGATCGGATGATGCAGCAGGTGTAAAGCGTTACAGCGAACTGAGGGCGTCCTATCTGACGCACCGCACTGTACCGCGTCCGACAGCCCACCCGACGAATTGGCCGGCAATGTCCTTCAAGCTGTTCGAACTCCTTCTCAAAGCCTCGCTCTACACGATCGGCATCAGCCTCGTGTCGATTCTGATCGGCTTTGCGATTGCCATTCTCCTCTCCGGCATGCTCCTGTCCGGCCGCCGCGTCATGGCGGTTCCTGCCCGAATTTTCATCAGCTTCTTCCGCGGCGTGCCTCTCCTCGTGCAGTTGCTGCTAATCTACAATCTCCTGCCCGTCATCGGCCTCAACGTGCCCAGCATCGTCGCTGCCATTATCGGCCTTTCGCTCTGCACCGCGGCCTATCAGGCGGAAAACCTGCGCGGCGGCTTTGCGAGCGTCCCCCGCGGCCTGATCGAGTCGGCCGAGATGGTCGGCCTCACGCCCTCCCAGGCCTTCCGCCGCATCAAGGTGCCGATCGCGCTGCGGCTGACATTTCCCGCGCTCGTCAACGAGGCGATCCTGATCCTCAAGGCCTCCTCGCTCGTCTCCGTCGTCGGCATCGTCGAGCTGACGCGCATGGCGCAGGATCTGGCGGGCAGCACCTTCCTGCCGCTGCAACTCTTCGCCTGCGCCGGCCTTATCTATCTCGTCATCAACTGGGTGGTGGCGCGTACCGGCAGCCTCATAGAGCGGTCCCTGCCCGGAGTGCCGCGATGACCTTCGATATCAACGTCATTCTCGCGCAACTCCCAGCCATCCTCTCCGGCGCCGGCGTCACGCTGCTTCTCTGGATCGCCGGCACCATCGGCGGCGCGGCCGTGGGCTTTCTCGTCGCCGTCGGCCGGCGCTATGGCGGCCGCATCATCGACTGGCCACTCGGGCTTGCCGTCGAAGTGCTGCGCGGCACGCCGTTCCTCATCCAGATCTTCCTTCTCTATTACGGCGGCCCCTTCATCGGCCTCGCGCTCGATCCGATCCCCGCCGGGCTCTTGGGCCTGACGATCTACGGCGCCGCCTATTTCAGCGAGATTTTTCGCGCCGGTTTTGCCGCCATCCCCAAGGGCCATATCGAGGCGGCGGAATGCGTCGGCCTCAGCCAGGGCCAGATCGTGCGGCGCATCCTTCTGCCGGAAATGACCATGCTGGTGCTGCCCCCCGCCATCAACATGGCCGTGATCCTGATGAAGGAAACCGCGATCCTCTCCATCATCACCGTGCCGGAGCTGACGCTCACCGTCAGCGCCATCGGCTCCCAGCAATATGCCTTCGTCGAATCGCTCTTCCTGCTCGCCGTGTTCTACTGGGTGCTGGTGGAAGTCACCGACAAGCTCGGCCGTTATGCCGAGCATCGCTTGTCCCGATACAGGTTTTCCCCGACATGACCCTTCCCGCCATCGCCGTCCGAAACCTCGTCAAGCGCTACGGCGACACCGCCGTGCTGCATGGTATCGATCTGGAGATCCCGCCCGGGCAGGTCTCCTGCCTCATCGGCCCGTCGGGCTCGGGCAAGAGCACGCTCCTGCGCTGCATGGCCTTTCTGGAGGAGGCGACAAGCGGCACCATCACGGTGGATGGCGAGGTGCTCGGGTTCTCGGAGAATTCGAACGGCATGCGCGAGCGCATTCCCGCCGCCACGAACCGCGCCATCCGCTCGAAGATCGGCATGGTCTTCCAGCAGTTCAATCTCTGGCCGCACATGACGGCGCTCGGCAATGTCAGCGAAGCCCTGCGTACCGTCCACAAGATGAGCCGGAAGGACGCCGAGGCCCGCGCCATGGAGCAACTGGTCAAGGTCGGGCTTGAGGCCCGCGCCGGGCACTATCCGTCGCAGCTGTCCGGCGGGCAGCAGCAGCGCGTGGCGATTGCCAGAGCTTTGGCGCTAAAGCCGAAGATCATGCTGTTCGACGAACCCACCTCCTCGCTCGATCCGGAACTGACCGGCGAAGTGCTGAACGTCATGCGGGATCTGGCGGCCGAGGGCATGACCATGGTCGTCGTCAGCCATGAGATCGGCTTTGCGGCGACCGTCGGCAGCCGGATCAGCTTTCTCGATCAGGGCCGCCTGCTCTTCTCCGGCCCGCCATCCGAGGTCTTCGGCAAGCCCCGCCACCCCCGCCTCGAGCAATTCCTCGACACCTACCTCGACCGCGGCGCCTCGATGCTCGTGTGATAGGGGCTGGTGTGATAGGCGGCCTTACGCCACCGGCAGAACCTTGCCCGGATTGAACAACCCCCTCGGATCCAGCGCCTGCTTGATCGCCCGCATCGTCGCCAGCTTCACCGGATCGCCCGTCGCCAGCAGCGCATGAATGCGCTTGGAGCCGACGCCGTGTTCGGCGGAGAACGACCCGCCCATCGCGCCGATCCCGTCATAGAGCACCTGCTCCACGGCATCGCGGCGCGCCTCCGTCATCCAGCTCCCCGGCCGGTCGAGCACGACATGCAGGTTGCCGTCGGCGACATGGCCGAAGATGAAGGGCGAAAGGCCGTCGATGGCCTCAAGCAGCGGCGCGACCCGCGCGAGATAGGCGCCGAGCCGGTCGATCGGCACGGAAATGTCATAGGAGGGCGCTGCCGGAAAGGCGCGATACATCAGCGCCGTCTCCTCCCGAAGCCGCCAGATCTCGTGCGCCTGCTGCACGGAGCCCGCAACCACCGCCGTCGTTTCCGGATAGGTCTCGCAGATCGCCTCGTAAAGCCCGGCAAGGACGGTGAGAAGCGCCTCGTCCGTCTCGCCGCCGAGCCCGATGGCCAGATGCACCGGCGTCGCATCTCTCGTTTCGCGCCAGCCGAAATGCTGCGCCGTAAAGCCAAAATAGCGCGACCACATCGCCTCGCAGGCCCGCAAGTTGCCCGTGGCCCGGGCAAGCCCCATCAGCGCCAATGCGGCGTCCGTCGAGGGCAGGCCGAACAGCGCCGTGGCGCTCGCCGCCGGCACCGGATCGAGCTTGACCACCAGCCCGGTGATCACGCCGAGCGTACCCTCGGCCCCGATCAGCAGATGTTTCAGGTCGTAGCCGGCGGAATTCTTCACCACGCGCACCATGTCGCGATAGATGCCGCCATCCGGCAGCACCGCTTCCAGCCCCAGAATGCGATGGCGCATGACACCGTTGCGGAACGCCATGACGCCGCCGGCATTGGTGGAGGCCATACCGCCCAGCGTCGCCGATCCCCGTGCCGCAAGGTCGATGCCCGGCTCCAGCCCGTGAACGGCGGCGGCCTGTTGCAACGCCTCCAGCGTCACCCCGGCTTCGACCACGGCCACGCTGCCGACCGGGTCGATCTCGATGATGCGGTCGAGATTTTTCAGCGAGATCACGACGTCGCCCGCCGCAGAGATACCGCCGCCGACCAACCCCGTCCGTCCGCCATGGGTGACGACAGGAATGCCGGCCTGCGCGCAAATGCCGACGATGGTGGAGAAGGAGGCAACATCGCGCGGCGCAATGACGGCGGAGCCGCCGAGATTGTCGGGATGTTCGCCGGGATGAAGCGCCGATATATCCGCCCCGATGCGCATGTCCACGCCGGGAACGGCCGCAGTGATGGCGGCGAGGACGGCGTCGATCTCGGGCATGTGGGTCGTCCTATTCGGGAAGCAGCGTGCGGAAGCCGCCATTGAAGTAGAGAAGCGGTGCCACGTTCTGCCGCACCCGTACGCTGCGCACGCGGCCGATGAGGATGGCATGCGTGTGGCGATGCAGCGCCTCGTCGAGGCCGCAATCGATAACGGTCAGCGCATCGGCAAGCGCCCATCCGCCGCTGTCGAGCCGGGTCCATTCGGCGCCGGCATAGCGCTCAGCCCCCCGGCGTCCGTCCGCGCCGGCAAAGGCCTTGGCAACGCCGTCCTGACCTTCCGCCAGCACGTTGACGCAGAAATGGCCGCTCCGCTCCAGCACGGGCCAGGAGGAGGATGTGCGGTTAAGGCTGACGATGACCGAGGGCACTTCGGCCGAGAGCGAGGTGACCGACGTCGCGGTAAACCCGGTCCGCGCCTCGCCATCGCCCACCGTGATGACGCAGACAGCGCCTGCGAGATGGCGCATGGAAAGCTTGAAGGCCGCGGCATCGGGGCCGGCCGCGTCCACAGGCGACGGAGAAACGGCAGCAGTCATGTCACGACACCTCGCATCTGGAGCATTCCGGTCGACGGCATATCCTCGGTCGGGGCTCCCTGTCTATCCGAATGCACTGAACATCTTCCTTCCACCAAAAACAGGACTGCGAAGGACGGAGCTCGATCTTCGCGTATGCTTTACGGAGCCTGAACGCCCGAGGTGCCGGAACGTTGCCGGGCGGCGGTGTGACGATTGATCGGTACGGAGATGCCGAGGTTCTCGCGCAGCGTCTCGCCTTCGTATTCCTCCCGGAACAGGCCGCGGCGGCGAAGCTCCGGCAGGACCAACCGAGAGAAATCCTCAAGGCTCGCCGGCAGGGTCGGAAACATCAGGATGAAGCCGTCGGCCGCGCGCGTCTCGAACCATTCCTCCATGAAATCCGCGATCTGCACCGGCGTGCCGGTGATACCGTTGCCGGTGTGCTTCTCGGCATAGAGCCGGATCAGCTCGCCCACCGTATGGCCCTTCTTCACGAAATCGGTCAGCTCCTCGAACAGCGCCTTGGAGCCCTTCGGCTGTTCGGGAAGCCGGTCCATCGGGAAAGGCTCGTCCAGCGGCACGCCGCGCAGGTCCGCCTCCAGGAATTCCGACAGCATCAGCCGTCCGACATCGGGATGCAGCCTATCGATCAGGAACGCGACCTTGGCCCGCGCCTCGGCCTCCGTCTCCCCCACATTCAGCACCACGCCCGGCATGATCTTGAGGTCGTCAGGATCGCGCCCCAGCGCCGGCATGCGCCCTTTGACGTTCGCGTAGAATGCCCGGTTCCGGTCGATGTTGGAGGCGAGGCTGAAGACGATCTCGGCCGTGCGCGCGGCGAGGTCCATGCCGGCCTCCGACCCGCCCGCCTGCGCAATCACGGGCCGCCCTTGCGCCGAGGGCGCGATGTTGAGCGGCCCGCGCACCTGATAGTGCTTGCCGACATGGTTCAGCATGTGATGCCGGGCCTTGTCGTAGTAGAGGCCGCTATCGCGGTCGAGCAGCAGCGCATCCTTCTCGAAACTGTCCCAGAGTCCGAAGACGACATCCACGAATTCCCGGCAGCGTTCGTAGCGCAACTCGTGCGGATCGAGCCCCGTGCGGTTGAAATTGTAGCCGGTCTCGTCATGATCCGACGTCACGACATTCCAGCAGGCGCGGCCGTTCGACAACTGATCGATGGAGGCGAAGATGCGGGCGAGGTTGAAGGGCTCGTAATAGCTGGTCGATGCGGTCGCCACGAGGCCCAGCCGCTCCGTCACCATGGACAGCGCGGAGAGCAGCGTCAGCGGCTCGAAACGGTTCATCTTCGTGGGGCTGCGGGCCAGCGCATCGGGATCGCCGATGCCGGCCGCCGGCGAATCCGCCATGAACAGGAAATCGAACTTGGCCGCTTCGGACATCTGCGCGACCTTTTTCAGATGCGCGATATCGTTCGCCCCGGTCACATCGCTGGAAGGGTGCAGCCAGCTCGCGGGATGGAACCCGAAGGTGTAGACGAACGTCCCGAGCTTGAGCTTGTCCTGCCGTGCCATGCGAGGTCCCTTCCTGTGATCGACTGCCCGGAGTATGGCGGGAACCGGCCGGCGGACAAGCCCGGGAAACGACGTTCTATGTGAGTTTTTCTAAACAGTCGCGGAAAGTCATTGCGGCGCCGACGCAAGTCCCTGCCGCCGCCCAAGCGCCGTCAGCCAGCCATGGAACGCCTGCCCATGCGGCTTGTCGAGGGCGGAGCGGTCCCAGGCGAGAAAATAGCTCTCCGGCAGCGGCAGCCGCAGGTCGAAGGGCAGGACCAGCGTGCCTGCGGCAAGCTCGTCCGTGATCATCGACATCTGCGCCAGCACGAAGCCGCGCTTGTTGACCGCGGCATCGATGGCGCTGGATGACAGCGTGAACGACAGGCCCGGCCCACCCTCCGCAAAGGCGACGCCAGCCGCATGCGCGAAATCCCGCCAGTGCGGAAATGTCGAGAAATGCTGCTCCCAGGCGATATGCAGCAGCGGATGGCGCAGGATCTCCGCAGGGCCAACAGGGCCGGCATGTTCCGCGATCAGGGCCGGCGCGCAGGCCGGCACCACCCAGTCGCGAAAAAGCGCGGTGCTGTGGGGATGCGGACTGCCGCGCAGGCCATAGGTGATCCGGAAATCAACCTCGTCGATGCCGAGCCGCGGCTCCGCATCCTGCCCGAGAATGCGGATCTGCGCGTCGGGATGCACGGCCTGCCAGTCGAAGATCCGGCGGCCGATCCATTTGTTGACGACGGAGGATAGCGCCGACAGGGTCAACCCGCCCGTATTGCGCGCCCGTGCCAGCACGCGGCCCGCCGCCTCGAACTGCAGGAAGCCCTTGGCGATTTCGGCATGATAGAGATGACCGAGCGCCGTCATCGCGATGCGCCGGCCGCGCCGCTCGATCAGGCTTACGCTGAGATGCGCCTCCAGCTTGCGCAGGTGCTGGCTGACGGCGCCCGGGGAAACGCCGAGCTCGACGGCAGCCGCCGTCACGCTGCCAAGCCGCCCCACCGCCTCGAAGGCTTGCAGAGCCCTGAGGGCGATGACCGTCATCCGCTGCCTTTCAGGTTCACACCACCTTACGCATCGCCGATCGGCAGACGCTGCGCGAGGCGCACGAGATAACCGTCCGGATCCTGTACCAGCAGCTCGCGCGACGCCCGGTCCTCACCCCCGACATTGTAAACGGCATCCTGAACGCCCCGGAAGAGCGGCCAGTCCGCCTGCGCCAGCCGTTCGGCGATGGCGGCGATATCGGAAACCGCGATCTGGAAATTCATACCGCGCCCGAGCGGCGGCTCCAGCGGCGCCGTGACCCAGGTGCCGTTGATCTGCGACAGCATGATCTGCGCACCCTCGCGCTCCAGATAGGCAAAGTTCGCGGCCTTGCGGTCGTAGGCAATGGCAAAACCGAGGAGGTCGCACCAGAAGGTCAGGCTGCGGCCAAGGTCCGTCACATCGAGTTCCGGCACGAGCGCGTTGAACCCGCCCGCCGGAAGCCCGCCGGCACTATCGGCGGCGTTGCGTTCGCTCTGCCCGAGGCGGGGTGGCGTTATATCGAGGCTCATGATGCCGACGCCTCGACCGGCGCATAGCGCCAGGGCTCCAGCGTGTCCGGTCGCCCGGCCAACGACAGCTTTGCCGTGCGCGGTGGCGTCTGCGCGATGACCTTGCCGCGGCGCAGCACCATCAGCCGGTTCGCCCGCATGCGCACGGCCTCCGCCGCGTCGCGCGCTTCGAGAAGCACGAGGTCGGCATGGCAACCCGGGGCGATGCCGTAGCCTTCCAGCCCGAAGGTGCGAGCCGCGTTTTCGGTCACCGCCCGGAACGAGGCTTTGACCGCCGCCGGGCTCGTCATGTGTCCCGTGTGGACGGCCATGTGCGCGACATCGAGCATGTCGGCATTGCCGAACGAATACCAGGGGTCCATGCAGCTGTCCTGCCCATAGGCGACGTTGACGCCGAGCGCCATCAGCTCGGGAACGCGCATCATGCCGCGCCGCTTCGGATAGCTATCGTGCCGCCCCTGCAGCACGATGTTGGCCAGCGGATTGGGCACGCAATGGATCTGCGCCTCCGCGATCAGCGGCAGAAGCTTGGAAACGTAGTAGTTGTCCATCGAATGCATGGATGTCAGATGCGAACCGGCCACGCGCCCCTGAAGCCCGAGGCGCTGCGTTTCGTAAGCCAAAGTTTCGATATGGCGCGACATCGGGTCGTCAGTCTCGTCGCAGTGCAGATCGACCAGCAGCCCCCGTTCCGCCGCGATCTCGCAGAGCGCGGTCACCGAGCGCCGCCCGTCCTCCATCGTCCGCTCGAAATGCGGAATGCCGCCGACGACATCGACGCCCATGTCGAGCGAGCGTTCGAGATTGCGGGCCGCCGTGGGCGAACGGAAATAGCCGTCCTGCGGAAAGGCCACGAGCTGCAGGTCGAGATAATCCCGCACGAGATCCTTCACCTCCAGCAGCGCCTCGACCCCGGTCAACCGCTCGTCGCAGACATCGACATGGCTGCGCACGGCAAGCAGCCCTTGCGAAACCGCGAGATCGCAATAGCGCAACGCGCGCTCGATCACCGCCTCCTTGGTCAGGAGCGGCTTCAGCTCCCCCCAGAGCTGGATGCCTTCGAGCAGCGTGCCCGACCGGTTGAGCCGGGGCGTGCCGAGCGACAGCGTCGCATCCATGTGAAAGTGAATGTCGATGAACGGCGCACTGACGAGCCGGCCACCCGCATCAATGACCTCGCCCGCTTCCGCCGTGATACCGGGTTCCACCGCGACGATCCGGCCTTTGGAGATCGCGATATCGACGCCCATCCGGTCATCGGCAAGGTTGGCATGGCGAATGATGGTGTCGAACGTCATAGACGGCTCCGTCAGTAAAAAGGCCCACCGGCATCTTAAACGGTCGCATCGCCCCGGCAAGCGCGCAAAGCCGGCAAAACGGCGCTTTCCCCACAGTCATCCGTGGCTTACGGAACTTTCGAAGAAAGCGTGAGTTGTGCCGAAAACCAGGAGAGATGCCATGTCGATACGATTTGCAGCCCTGACAGCCTATATCGCGCTGACCGCAACCTTCATGACGGCAACCGTGCTGTCGCAGCCGGATGCCCCTGTTGTCTCGATGAGCTCCATGTCGCTGGAAAAGACCAACCGCGTCCTGCAGGGCTCACCCGATAGCTTCGTCATGGAACGGTTCGCCGGCTGATTTTGCTGCACTGCAAAAAGTTAGCGACGACGCACCGTAATTTCTGATAGATTGCGAACTGTTGAGAAAATTCGAGGTCGTCAATGTCGGAACTCGCATTCGCAGCACGTCACCTTTCGACAACGCCGAAAGGCCTGAATACGGTCTTTCACTTTCGTGACGAGAACGGCAAGACGCTGGCGCTCCTTCTGGATGGCGACGTCGGCCGCGACTTCGTGGACCACTGCCGGATCTACTACGAGCCCGAGCCCGACCTTGTCTCCGCCGAAGAGAAGCAGATCGATCTTGCCGTTATCGAACTCTTCGAAATCGATGCCGCCTCGGCGGATGAGTCCGACCCGCGGCAGATTGCCGACGCGCTGGATCGGGAACTGCGCATTCTGCTGGCAGCCGGCGACGGCACAAATTAAAGCGCATATCTACCAGACGAGGCGAACCAGGGCGTAACCGCCGACCCACAGTCCGGCGGACAGAGCGAGGGCACCGGCAATCGCCAGAATCCTCAGTGTCGGCCGCACTGTTCGGCTTTTCTGGCCGCGAGCGGGCCGGGGCCGCAGCATCGGCATGGCATGGCCCTCCATTGTCTCTTGCATGACCTGCCTCTTTCCAACGACATCACATGAAACCGCACCGCAGGCACGCCTGGTGATGCACGTCACACCTCGTCTTGTAGGCCTCTTTCGGAATCAAAATCCTAAAGCAATCGGTCGCATTTTCAGCAGTTCTTCGAGATATGGCCAAAACAAAACAAAAAGCCCGACTGTGGAACAGCCGGGCTCGGAAATCTTGAAATGGCGTCAGCCTAAGCGTCTTCGACGACCCGCAAGGCCTGCGCCCGCGCAAGAGCGGCCTTCTGCACCGCGTCCTGCACCTTTTCGAAGGCACGAACCTCGATCTGGCGGACGCGTTCTCGGCTGATCTCGAATTCGGTCGAGAGTTCTTCCAGCGTCACCGGATCTTCCGTCAGGCGGCGCGCCTGGAAGATGCGGCGTTCGCGATCGTTGAGCACCTCCATCGCACCCGACAGAAGCGAACGGCGGTTTTCCAGTTCGTCCTGCTCGATCAGGATGTCTTCCTGGCTGTCGCTGGCATCGACCAGCCAATCCTGCCACTGTCCGGATTCGCCCTCGCCCGCCTTGATCGGCGCGTTCAGTGAGGCGTCGCCGGAAAGCCGCTGGTTCATCGAAATGACCTCGGCCTCCGATACGTTCAGAGTGGTCGCGATCTGCTTCACCTGATCCGGCTTCAGGTCGCCGTCATCCAGCGCCTGGATCTTGCCCTTGAGGCGACGCAGGTTGAAGAACAGACGCTTCTGGTTGGCGGTGGTGCCCATCTTCACGAGCGACCACGAGCGCAGGATATATTCCTGAATGGACGCCTTGATCCACCACATGGCATAGGTCGCCAGACGGAAACCGCGTTCCGGATCGAACTTTTTCACGGCCTGCATCAGGCCGACATTGCCTTCGGAAACGACTTCGCCGATCGGCAGGCCATAGCCGCGATAGCCCATGGCGATCTTCGCCACGAGGCGCAGATGGCTGGTCACGAGCTGATGGGCGGCCTTGCGGTCGTCATGTTCCTGGTAGCGCTTGGCGAGCATATACTCGACCTGCGGCTCCAGCATGGGAAACTTGCGGATTTCATCGAGATATCGATTGAGACCACCTTCGCCGGCGGTCAGTGTCGGCATCGTACTACGGGCCATGTTTGCACCCCTTTCTCGTTCCGGCCTCCATCTGGCAAGCCGGGCATGTGGGTCCTTCGACCCCACAGGTCACCAAGATAAGAACGCGCAGCGCACGATTCAAGTATGCAGCCGCGCGATTGCGACCCCATCCTTGGGCTTCGGAATATCTCGGTAAGATCGGCATCGAGGGGCTGAAATCAACCCCTCACGCCGGATTTTCCGGAAGTTCCGGACAGCGTCAGCGGATGGCTGCACCGTCATCTTCCTGCTCTGACAGGAACGCCTCGTCACTCTTGGCGCTGAGGCGAACGCGGTTGTCGTCTACGCTCTCGACGAGCGACAGGGCGATGAAATGATGATGGTCCTGATGACCGACCGGATTGTCCTTCTTCGTCAGCTTGATGCGGTCGCCCTCGACACCGTCGACGGTTCCGACATGAACGCCATCGGCGCTGATGACTTCGGCATGTTCCTTGATCTGGCTGGCATCGATCATGATGTCTCTCCTTGGCTATCGATACCGGAAAACGCCGGCATCGACAAAAGGATGCATGCAAGGCTTGAGATTTCACGAGTGCCCGCCAGAACGCCTGCGGACTTACGCTTTCAGGGCTGCAGCCAGCTCCAGCATATCGTCCGGCAGCGCCGAGGCGAAGCGCATCGTTTCCCCGGTCGCCGGATGTTCGAACGCCAGCATGAACGCATGCAGCGCCTGGCGCGGGAACCGGTCGACGACGGCCTTGGCGGCATCGGGCAAAAGGTTCGATTTCGTCCGGAATGCCGCGCCATAGTCGGCATCGCCCACCAGGGGATGCCCGATATAGGCCATGTGGACGCGGATCTGGTGGGTGCGCCCCGTCTCCAGCCGGCATTCGACCATGGCGGCCAGCGCCGTCGCATCCGGCTTTTCGTGGTAGCGCTCGGTCACCTCGTAATGGGTGATGGCCTCGCGCGCATCGTCCGCATCGTGCTTCTTCACCGCCCGCTTGATCCGGTCTCCGGCGCGCCCGAGCGGCGCGTCGATCGTGCCGCGCAGTCCCCGCGGTCGGCCCCAGACGATGGCGGCATAGGCGCGTTCCAGCGGTCCGGTGCGTCCGTGGTCGGCGAACTGGTCGGAGAGGTGCCGGTGGGCAAGATCGTTCTTTGCAACGACCATGACGCCGCTGGTGTCCTTGTCCAGACGGTGGACGATGCCCGGCCGCTTGACGCCGCCGATGCCCGAAAGACTGTCGCCGCAATGATGGATGAGCGCGTTGACCAGCGTCCCCGTCCAGTTGCCGGCGCCGGGATGCACGACGAGCCCCGGCGGCTTGATAAGCACGATCACGTCGTTATCTTCATAAAGGACGTCGAGCGGGATGTCCTCGCCCTTGGGTTCGGGATCTTCCGGCTCCGGCATGCCGATCTCGAACACGTCGCCCGGCTGCACCTTGCGCTTGGGCTCCAGCACCGGCTTGCCGTTGACGCGCACGGCGCCCTGTTCGATCAGTGCCTTGATACGATTGCGGGAAAAAAGTCCGTCCATCTGCTCGGTCAGCCACGCATCCATGCGCCCGGATGCATCGTCTTGCGCCGTCAGGACTTTCCCTGGGGCTGCCGTTTGTTTAAAGGGGTCGTTCATACTTACTCGATCCGTGAGGTCAAACCGCCCATGTCGCTCCAGGAACCTGACGAACAGGACGAAAAGCCGCTCGATCCGGTGATGGAAAACGTTCGCCGCAAGATGATCCGCCTGCAGCTGGTCTCGGCGGGGGTGATGTTGGTCATGCTTATGGCCGTGCTGGGCGCGATTGTCTACAAGGTCACGCGCCCGAGCGCCGCGCCGTCGCTGGCAAACAGCACAGCCGGTGTGCCGAGCGATGCGCCGCTGGCAGCCACCGCCGTGCTTCCGCAAGGCTTCGAGATCACCGACACCTCGCTTTCGGGCGGTCAGATCCTGTTCTTCGGCACGCTTGCCGGTGTCCGCAAGGCGCTCGTCTACGACATCGCCGCCAACCGCATCGTCGCCGATATCTCCGTACCCGCGAACTGACCGTGCCGGACACCGAGCGCGTCGCCGAGCGCATCACGGACCCGGCCGATCCGCGCATCGCCGCCTTCGTCTCGATCCGCGAGCGCGACCTGACCGGCCGCCACAACCGCTTCATCGCGGAAGGCACCGTGGTGCTGCGCATGCTGGCGGCATCGGCTGCCGGCGGCGGTCCGTTTACGGCCGAGGCGATCCTGCTTCTCGAAAACCGGCTTGCGGGCGTTGCCGACATTCTCGCGCAGTTCGAGGACACGGTGCCGGTCTTCGTCGCGGATGCCACGGTCTTCAACGCCATCGCCGGCTTCGACATGCATCGCGGCGTGCTCGCCATCGGCACGCGGCAGAGGCCGCAAACGCTGGACGGCCTGCTCTCGACCCTCCCGGACGAGGCTTTGATCCTCACCGCCTGCGGCCTTTCCAATCACGACAATGTCGGTTCGATCTTCCGCAACGCCGCCGCCTTCGGCGCGAGCGCCGTCCTCTTGGACGAAACCTGCTGCGATCCGCTGTATCGCAAGGCGATCCGCGTCTCGGTCGGCGCGGTGCTCACGGTCCCCTTCGTGCGGCAGGGCACGGCGGGTAACCTGCTTGCGGCCATCGAGGGCCGCGGGTTTGCGCTGTGGGGCCTATCGCCGCGTGGTGAAACCGATCTGGACGATATTTCGCCCGCGCCGCGCACGGCGCTGGTGGTAGGTGCCGAGGGCGAAGGCCTGCCGCCCGCCATCATGGCCGCGATCCGCACGGCCCGCATCCGGCAGAAGCCGGGCCTCGACAGCCTCAACGTCGCCACCGCCACCGGCATCGCGCTTCACCGGATCGCCAGCCTCAACGGCCTCGTCTAACGTTTCAGGAGATAGAGGACAGAAGCGACCGGGTCCGCGCGGCCAGCGTCGTCGCGCCGCCGTCCGCCTCCCGCGCCAGCAAGGCGGGGATGGGCGATGCCTCTCCTTCGTTCTTTGCCGTCAGAGCCGTCATCGCCGCCGCAATCTGCAGGAGGTCTTCGCGCAGTGCCAAGTCGTCGGCCGGATCGGACGCCATAAGGCGGTCGATGAAGGCGCCGGCATCCGCCGCCAGGCGTTCCGGCGTGGGGATGCCGGGCGGCGAGAGCAGCGTGGTCTCGTCCGGTGCAGGAAGTGCGATCGCGTCCTCTCGCCCAGTGGTTGGCAGGCCACCATCATCGGCCGCCTCTTTCGCAAGGGATCGCGGCTCAATCCCCGCAGCACGCAACGCCTGCATGGCGGCCGCCAGCTCCGCCGTCATCTCGCGAACGCGCGTGGTGAGGCGGTCGATTTCCGCGCTGCCGCGTTCCAGATGGGTCTCCCGGTCGGCCAGAAGCCCATTGGCCGTCGTCAGACGGGATTCGAGCTGCTTTGCCCGGATCTCCTGCTGCGCCAGCTTCAGTTCCAGGGCCTTCGCCTTCTCGCTCTCGCGGCGCCGCTCGTCGCGCAGGGTTTCGCGCTCATCGCGCAAGCCACCGGCCCGGGCATGGAGTTCATCGACCTGCGACGCTTCGGCGACCGATACGGCGCGGACCTCGTCGAGTTCGGCCGAAACGCGATCGAGCTGACGCGCAAGCAAGGCCGCCTGCTCGGTCTTGGAGGCGTAATCCATCTCCAGCGTGCCCAGCGCATCCTTCAGCCGCTCGATATGCTGCTCCAGAAGCCGGATGCCGGAGCGCAGGTCTCCCGCCTCCCCGTTCATCTCGTCCAGCTGCGCATGAAGCTCCTCATTCTCGGCGCGTATCGTCCGCACGTCCTGCTCGGCCTTCTCGCGGGCCAGCATGAGGGAGATCGCCTTGTCGCGCTCGCGCTTCAGCGTCTGGCTGGTGCGCACGTTTTCCGCAGCATAGATCGCGCGCGCCGCGTCCTTCTGGGCGCGAACCTCCTGTTGCGTCAGCGGCGTCGTCGCTTTCAGCCGGTCCTCCGCAAACCGCACGATCCGCCGATGGATGACGGGCGCGACCAGCGCGCCGAGAAGGATCGCGGTGAGGAAGCCCAGGGCGAACAGCAGTGCAAATTGGATCACGCGGAGGTCACTTCACAGGCGGTTGGGCAAGGGCATCCTTCTTGCGCATCATTATTCGCGCTCGGCCCCGGATTGGCAAGCGGTGGACCGGTTAGCAGCGCAAGCCAGGCACGCTCAGAAAGGGTTCCAGGTCGGCTGCTGGGTCAGCTTGAGGTAGCCGACATTGATGCCGAGGCGGGCGCCGACACCGGTGCGGATCGGCACGAGCACGATATGCTCGTCGGTTAGCACCGTCATGCCGACCCCGGCCACGACATAGGCCGACCCGGAGACGCCGCCGAACCGCTTGTAAAGGCCGGGCACGCTCGGAAGATTGTAGACGAGCATCATGATGCGGCTGCCCTGCCCGCCGGCATCGAGGCCGAGCGAAGGGCCCTGCCAGTAGACGCCGTGCTGCCCGGCATTCTTGGTGTTCAGGCTGCCCTCGCCATAGGTGAGGCCGGCGACGAAGGCACCGGAGCCCTCCTGGCCGAGAATGTAGCCGTTCGGCAGGCCATAGCTCTGGAACGCCCGCTCGACCACCTTGGCAAGACCGCCGGATGTGGACCCGAAGAAGCCGTGTCCCGCATCGACGATTTCCTGGATGGAATATTGCGACGTGTTGTTGGCGGATTGCGCGGCGGCAGTGGAGACGGCGACGCACAGCGCCAGCGCGCCGAACATAATGGCTTTCACGGCAGACAGCAGGCTGCGCCGCTTGACGCGGGCGGCAACGTCTTTCGATGGCGCAAATTTCGATCTCGGCAGCATCGCATCCTCCGTTATCCCAAGGCCGATAGGGTATCGGCAGGAGCAGGCCGTGCCTGTCTGAGGCCCCGGCCCGGGATTCCGACACTCTGAACCCATCATCTTAACAATTGGTTTACCAAACATGGTGTCATTATGGCCGGACGGAACACGAGACCGGACACGCCACGTCCGCGCAATCTTCACCCTCTAGACCATAGCCGAAAACAGCCCCGCGCGATGGCATTGCGCACCGGGATGCCAGATCAACATCGGCAAGGGCGACCTTAAAGGACAAGACGATGGAAAAGAATCCGAACCTGACCCTGACCGGCCCCGACCTCGCCGCCCTGCTCTGCAGCCGCGTCTGCCACGATATCATCTCGCCGGTCGGCGCCATCAACAACGGCCTGGAGCTTCTCGACGAAGGCGGCGCCGATGCCGACGCCATGGACCTCATCCGCACCAGCGCGCTGAACGCCGCCGTCCGCCTGAAGTTCGCCCGCCTTGCCTTCGGCGCCTCCGGCTCGGTCGGCGCGTCCATCGACACCGGCGAAGCGGAAAAGGCAGCGCGTGACTTCGCTGTGGTGGAAAAGAAGACCGAGATCACCTGGACGGGCCCGCGCGTCATCATTCCGAAAAACCGCGTGAAGCTGCTGCTCAACCTCTTCCTCATCGCCTACGGCGCCATTCCCCGCGGCGGCTCGCTGGATGTGACGCTGGAAAACCCGGAATACGACGCCGTCTTCAAGCTCGTCGTGCGCGGCAAGATGATGCGCGTACCACCCAGGCTTGTCGAACTTCTCTCCGGCACGCTGGAAGAAGCCGTCGATGCCCACACGATCCAGCCCTATTACACCGTGCTCCTTGCAGACGAAGCCAGCATGAAAATCGAGATCCTCCCGACCCCGGAAGAGATCGTCTTCATGGCCTCCTCCATCTAGCATCGAACGTCGTCGTCACTCTTCGCTGCTCCGGTAACGGTTTGTTTGCCAACGGCGCCTTATAATCCCGAGAAGAGCGTACACCTCCGGTCTCGCATGCGAGATCGTGAGAGTGCGCAACTGGACGTTGATGCAGCGCCGGGGCGGATATCCGCCTTCGGCTTTGTGTCGAGGTCTTACGTTCACGGGAATGAAAGGGCAAGGAGCTCCCATGCAGCGCTTGATGATCGCCGACGACTCCGACGTGGTGCGCAAGGTCGGAAAGCGCATTCTCTCCGGCATGGGCTTTCTCGTCTCGGAAGCCGCCAATGGCCTCGAGGCGCTGGCGCGGTGTGAAGCCGAGCTTCCCAACATCATCGTCGTCGATGCGGGCCTGGATGGCGCGCTGGAGCTGATCGCCAACATTCGGGTGATGTCCGAAGGCAAGTCCGTGCGCATCTACTACTGCGTCATCGAGGCTGACCTGCGCAAGATGATGGCGGGCAAGCGCGCCGGTGCCGACGATTTCCTGCTGAAGCCCTTCGACCGCAAGATCCTGACCAGCGTCTTCGGCGCCTACGCCGCCGCTGCCTGAGCGAGCCCCTTGGGGCTTCCCCTCCCCTGACCTGAGACCGGCCGCCCGCAAGGCGGCCTTTTTCGTGTCAGCAAAATCCCCGCGTTTTCCAGACCGCTGAAAACGAAAAACCCGCCACGAAGGGCGGGTCGGTCGGCGCCGATAACGGCGATCCTGCACTGCGGGATGCATGATCGCCGATGGCTCTCAAAACATCCGGAAGATCAGGCGCTCTCGGCGAGATCGCCTTCCGGTTCGCGCAGCACGTAGCCGCGGCCCCAGACGGTCTCGATGTAGTTCGCGCCGCCGGCAGCGTTTGCCAGCTTCTTGCGCAGCTTGCAGATGAAGACGTCGATGATCTTCAGTTCCGGCTCGTCCATACCGCCGTAGAGGTGGTTGAGGAACATTTCCTTGGTCAGCGTCGTACCCTTGCGGAGCGAAAGCAGCTCCAGCATCTGGTATTCCTTGCCCGTCAAGTGAACGCGCTGCCCGCCGACTTCGACGGTCTTCGCATCCAGATTGACGATCAACTCGCCGGTCGAGATGACGGACTGGGCATGACCCTTGGAGCGGCGAACGATCGCATGGATGCGCGCCACAAGCTCGTCCTTGTGGAACGGCTTGGTCATGTAGTCGTCAGCCCCGAAGCCCAGGCCCCGAACCTTATCCTCGATACCGGCCATGCCGGAGAGGATGAGGATCGGCGTCTTCACCTTGGACAGGCGAAGGGTCCGGAGCACCTCATAGCCCGACATGTCGGGAAGGTTGAGGTCGAGCAGGATGATGTCGTAGTCGTAGAGTTTGCCGAGATCGACGCCCTCTTCACCGAGATCGGTGGTGTACACATTAAAACTCTCGGACTTGAGCATCAACTCGATGCTCTGCGCTGTCGCGCTGTCGTCCTCGATAAGCAGAACCCGCATGTTTTTGTCCCCTTTTCCGCCGCTGAAAGGTAGTGCAAGGCTGCCTGACGCTAAACGGATCCAGTCGTTGCCTGATTTGGAGCTTGCCACCAAATGGTTAACAAATTCTGATTCCCTCTGGCAAGGTGCACAGCATTTGTTAAATATATTTCTCAGCCCCTTGATTTTGTTCGTTTTTGATAAAACGGCTTTCTCACCCTGAAAGTGAGCGAACCGCCTTATCGGATTCCAGAGACTCGCCAAAACACCAAAGCGTCACATTTCGCGTTGGCCATTTACCGGGCCTTAAATGATCGTCCCTAGGATTAACTATGCCCGTAAACGAAACGTTACCAGCGGTAGGCATTTGTTAAGATCGCTGGGGTTTTTTCGCGGAGCCGCAGGCATGAGCCTTCGGTAAGGGTTGCAAGTGAGATGCCGGGTCTCGCACCGCGGGAGTATTGCGTATGAAGTCACGTGAGAGCCTTGTCCGCCTGAAGGAATTTCAGGTGAAAGACAAACAGCGTCAACTGAAGCAGCTTCAGATGATGATGGCTGAATTCGAAAGGATGACCAAGGATTTGGAGCATCAGATCGCATTCGAGGAGAAAAAGTCTGGCATTTCGGATCCGTCCCATTTTGCCTATCCGACCTTTGCAAAGGCGGCCCGCCAGCGGGCCGACAATCTGCAAGTGTCGGTTCGGGAACTGAAAGTCCAGCAGGACGCGGCAGAACTCGCTCTGGAAGACGTCCAGGCCGAATTCGCCAAGGCCTCCGCGCTCGAAGAACGCGACGGTCTCGTGCGCCTGCGCGCCTGATCCTTATCTGCCGGCAGTCGAACCTGACCGGCAGTCCAGCCTGACGAACGACGCCGCGCCTCGCTCCGAAGCGCGGCCGTCGTCGTTTGTGCTTTCCATTCCCCGTCTTTCGCCGACGACCGCGCTCCCTCGCGCGACCGAACGGCACATGTGACGAACGGTAAGCTCAGGAGCTTGCGCGAAGCCTTCCCGCGGCCACACCTGGCCGCAGCCAAGCGTAGCCGCAGCCATGTCTCGAGGCTCGCCGGCGCGCGCGCGCAGTCGTGCCCTCTTCACCTCGATCGAAACGCGTCCATCACCGGAATCCAAAACGCAATCGAGCGGCCGCGACGAAGGTCGCGGCCGCTCGAGCCGATCGATGACGCCCTGATGATCTCAGTGGCGATATTGCTGGATGCGCGTCGTGCGCAATCCTGCGAGACCGTGATCGTTGATCGAAGCCTGCCAGGACAGGAACTCCTCGACCGTCAGCGTATACCGCTCACAGGCCTCTTCAAGGCTCAGCAGGCCGCCGCGAACAGCTGCCACCACTTCTGCCTTCCGTCTAATCACCCAGCGCCGCGTGTTCGCCGGGGGAAGATCGGCGATCGTCAGTGGGCTGCCATCCGGGCCGATGACATACTTCACGCGGGGTCGTACCATTTCGGTCATTGGACTCTCTACACATACTCAAGACCATATTCGGAGAGCCTAGCCTGCCACATTTAAGATTTGCCTAAGCTCGACGGCACAATTTATCCATCATTCGAATGACTTGCCGCAAAGGGCTCCTCCGATGCGGAAAGAAGGGCCATTTCCGGTCTCACGGCGGGACACCACGCCCCGATTGTATCGGGTCCCCGCACACCGCAAAGCCGTGGAAAACCTGCATTGTGCGAAGACTCCGCCGCATAGCTGCCATGCGAAAGCAGCGGGTAGGAAACGTCGTAAGATTTTCGTACAGATCGCCGCGAAGCAGCAGCATGCGGCGCGTCCGCAGCAGGCATCGACCGCATTTTTCGTCGTCACGGGGCCTCGAACGGTCTCCACGATAGTGCCGCGAGGCACGACGACGTCGGGAAACTGCAGGATATCAGCCTCGCGCCATCATAGGCTGCGAGATTTCACGCATGCGCATCCTTGGATGCCATCACGGTATTTTTCCGTTAGACTGCAATGGCCGATGCCGCCCGACGCGCCCGCCCAATGAGGTCGAGACGCCGGCCGCGCAACGGAACCGTTGCATTTGCAGGCGGAAGGACGCGCACGAAACAAGGAGCCGGCCGAGCCGGCAGTGGTGAAGACGCAATGCCCGACGTCGATGAAACGGTGAGCAGCGGGAGATCGAGCCTGCTCTTTCCGACCCCGGATCCGTCCTCCGTCCACACGGAATACGAAGTCCTGCGCCTCATGCGGCAATGCGCCGCCGAATTCGGCTTCGACAATTTCATGATCGTGCGCGCTCCCGCTGGCGACCAGCAGAATTTTGCCGAACGCCTGGTCGTCAGCAGCTGGCCTTCCGATCTTGTGCGGGGCTACGACGCGCTCGACATTTTCCGGCTGAGCCGGCTGGTGGAGGAGCTGCGCCACACCAAGTTGCCCGTGTTCAACGAGACGGCCACCCTTCTCGGCCTCCGCGGCAAGCCCGTGACCGCCGTCGAGATTACACCCTCCATGGCCTTCACCCTCGCCGTGCTGCTGCACACGACCTATGCCGATCCCTTCATCGTCACGCTGTCCGGCAGCCGCGACGCGCCGGAAGGCATCGAGGCGGCAGAGCTCTATTACGTCCTTCTGCAGCTGTTCGAGCGGCTGGAGCGCTCCATGGACGCCGGCGTCACCACGCGGGAAAAACTTTCCGCCCGCGAGATCGAATGCCTCCGCTGGGCCGCGGCCGGCAAGAGCAGCGACGAGATCGCCATCATCCTCGGCATCTCCGCCTATACCGTCAGCAGCTACTTCAAGACCGCCGCCCGCAAGCTCGACGCCGTCAACCGCATGCAGGCGATCGCCCGCGCCATGCGGCTGAAGATCATCTGACGGTTTTGTGCCCCGTCGCCGCGGCTTGCGCGGTGCGCATCGCCGGCCACGCGTGGCAGTGCTTGTAGACCCGGCCTCGACCTTTTATATTGGCGTCAAGCAAGGTGCAGGCGCGAACGCCGCGCCGGTCATCCGACAGAATCGGACCATCTCTCGTGAACAGCCTCGATTTCGACCGCAAGCCTGAAGATACCCGCGTCGTCGTCGCCATGTCCGGCGGCGTCGACAGTTCCGTCGTCGCAGGCATTCTGAAGCGGGAGGGCTACGACGTCTTCGGCATCACGCTGCAGCTCTACGACCACGGCGCTGCCGTCCACCGCGCCGGCTCCTGCTGCGCGGGCCAGGATATCGACGACGCACGCCGCGTCTGCGACGTGCTCGGCATTCCCCATTACGTGCTCGACTACGAGCAGCGCTTTCGCGAAACCGTCATCAATCCGTTTGCCGAGAGCTATATCGCCGGGGAAACGCCGATCCCCTGCGTCGCCTGCAACCAGACCGTCAAGTTCGCCGATCTGCTGGCGACCGCCCGCGACCTCGGCGCCGATGCGCTGGCGACGGGCCACTATATCCGCTCGCGCGCCAATCCGCAGCCGGGCTTCCCTGGTCGCCGCGCGCTCTATCGCCCGACGGACGCCGACCGCGACCAGAGCTACTTCCTGTTTGCGACCACGCAGGAGCAGATCGATTACCTGCGCTTCCCGCTCGGCCACCTGACCAAGGCGGAAACCCGGGCGCTGGCCGAGGATATGGGCCTCGTCGTCGCCAAGAAGGCCGACAGCCAGGACATCTGTTTCGTGCCGCAGGGCAAGTATAGCGACATCGTCTCCAAGCTGCGGCCGAATGCGGCGCTGGCCGGCGATATCGTCCATCTCGACGGCCGCGTTCTCGGCCGGCACGAGGGCATCCTGCACTACACCATCGGCCAGCGCCGCGGCATCGGCGTCGCCACCGGCGAGCCGCTTTATGTCGTTCACCTCGACGCCCGCTCCTGCCGCGTCATCGTCGGCCCGCGCGAGGCGCTGGAGACCCGCCGCGTCGCGCTGCGCGACATGAACTGGCTGGGCGATGTGGCGCTGGAAGACCTGCCGGCGGAAGGCCTTGCCTGCTACGCCAAGGTCCGCTCCACCCGCGTTCCCGCCCCGGCCCTGCTGAAGGTCGATGCGTCGGGTATCACCGTGGAACTCATGGAAGGCGAAGCCGGCATCGCGCCCGGACAGGCCTGCGCGCTCTATTCCGGCCCCGGCGAAGACGCCCGCGTCTACGGCGGTGGCTTCATCCTGCGCTCGGAACGCGAACCCGCCGCCGAACAGGCCCTGCGCCACCTCCTCGAAACCCCCGCCGCCGCCTGAACCGGGCGATGGCCAACCCCTGCCCCACAAGCGCTCGGCCCCCGCCCCGCACATCCTCCCGCTTTTTTTCCACCATCGCTTGACACCCCCCTGACCCACATCTTATAAGCCGCCCACCGCAAGCGACCGACCAAAGGTCGCATCCGGCGGCGGGGTAGCTCAGGTGGTTAGAGCAGCGGAATCATAATCCGCGTGTCGGGGGTTCGAGTCCCTCTCCCGCTACCAAATGGTTTTGCGAACGGCGACCAACAAGAGATCGCGTAATCCCCGCTTATGGAGCGTCCGGTTTCGGCCCATTGCGGAAATTCCGATCTGAAACTCTTAATCCAGCTTTGCGCGTCGTCTCATTCATACCTATGACCGGAAACTATCGTCGAAACCAGCCGGTCCTCTCGGTTTGATACTGGAGAGTGGGTAGGGTCGCGGCCTCTTGCTATATCGCTATGCTTACTCTGCATTTCTGAAAATGATGTCGCTGACCATCTCCGCGCCAAGGAAGAAGACCAACATGTTGGAATTTGCGATATCCTCATTCATTAGCGCCCCGATCGCCTGACCGACCACTACCTCCCAAGGCTTCTTACACCCGAGCACGGCACAGACGAGCTGACGAATCTTTTTGATCTTCTTGTGACGTAGCCGATCGTCCGATCCAGCTAGTTCGTGAATCGAGATTTTGTCCGGGTGCTCCGGGTTTTCCTCAACCCATTTCGTCGCCGCAGCTATAAAACCCTCCCAAGTCGTCCCCATCACAGCGAGGCAGGGATCACTTAGAAGGACATTTTCGATCGCATAGCATTGCAGGCGGTATCGCCTAATAGGCGGACGATGTTGGAGCGGCTGATCGATCACGCCGTCGCCGTCGCGAAGGGAAAACGCGATGGGGTTGTCGTAAAGCGTACCGAGCAGATCGACGCAGAAGCTCTCTAGTTCACCCTGCTGGTCTACGCTGCCTGCCAGCACAGGAAAGACCTTGATCCGTCCCTGCGATGTTCGCGCCGCCTGCTGCCAAACGCGTTCGTCGTCCTCGCCTTCAAGGATCAGCGCCGCGTCTTCGCTCAGCGAAAGTGAAAGGGGGTGGCCGAAGAACGGGGCAATCTTCCGAAGTTCCGCGCTGGTCGGTTTGAGTTCAACGGTATCCACCGCGAAGTTCTTGGTGCCAATCGATACATATTGCGAATCCGCGAGAGAACAGACTAGCGGGCTGCTATGTGTAGAGAGGCATATAGCGATGCTGTCCGCGTGGTTGTTGAACTCATCGAGCATGGCGATGATCAGTTTGCCGAGCCGCGCCTGAAGGTCAGGGTGAAGGTGCACGTCTGGCTCGTCAAGGAGAAGTACGTTGAACTTCGTTGGGTCAATTGTATCGAAGAAATAGAGAATCTCGGAGGCCAGAGCCACGGCTTCTGATTCGCCGCTGCTGATTGCGTCCGGGCTTATTGTTTGGCCGTCAGCGAGTGAACGAAACTCGAAATCGGCGTTGCCCATCTCTAGTGAGATATTAGTGAGCAACTGATTGACCTTGCTTAGCCGGTCCGTCTCGAAGTTGCGAGTTCGGTCCATCCGGATTTCAGGCGTACTAGCCAGGCGACGCAGGTAAAGTGTTTCGGCTTCGCGGAAAAGCATCGCCGATGCGGCTTTGAAGTTATTGGCCTGATTCACCGCCCGAGTTTGCCGAAGCCAACTGGGATCATTACTCATAGCTGTGAGGACGTTGCCATCGCGTTTGAACGTCCCAGCGCGCTCTGGGCTGACGTACCGGACAGAAAAGAGATGGTTGCTCTGACTGATCATTGCTTCGATGTCACGAAGGAAACGGCTCTTTCCCGCGCCATTGCGGCCCATGATTAAATTGATATTGTTGAGATTGATGAGATGGGCTGTTTGCCCCTTCAGTTCGTTTACATTCAACGTCGCACACCGTTCTTCATCGGCTATTATGGATTCGGACAATGCAACCTAACAGGGTTGGTCAAAGTTTCTAGACGTTTGCCGCCGCATCGACTGCAAATGTTCAGTCGCAGAGCAGTAGCGTCTGCCAGGTGAACAAGTGGAACTTGCGGAATGGACTAACGGAAGTAAGCATCAGCTTTTGAAATGCTTCTAGACCAAGCTGCTCGTTGACCCAAGGTCCGCTGTCCAGCTTCGCCGCCTGAAAGTTGCCAATCTCTAAACGGCGTAGATCGGACAACGCGCCGCCTGAAGCTAACGTCCGCTTGTGGCGCATAGCGGAAATACAGCCCCTGCAAGGATATTGTCACCGTCATTCTTATCTAGCGTGACCATTGGCTAAAATCTTGTTTTTGCGAGACAAAGACTAGAGATGACGCGGTGACACTATTAAAATTGGTTGAGATCGGCCAATTCGCCATTGCAGGCCAAAATCTGACAACGGAGTGGGTCGCGCCCCATCGTTACAAATCAATGATTTGAAGAATCCTAAAGGGCGTTTCGAGGGGTCTTGAAGCCCTCTTCACAGACGCCGGCAGATTTGGCGAAAATGGCCAAGTCGCGCGGATTCTGCCACTGCCTCGCTGTCAAGAACTCGTGCAGCGCGCCGTGAGACAGAGAGGCGCAAACTCCGCAGGACGGACGGTTGCTCCCATGGATTGCCGCAGCCACGCTGCTGGTCCGCGCGTCAGCATATGCTAGGGTTGCGTGAAGAACACCACTTTCTGCCCGATGGAATGTCGATGAACGAAACCTGGATTGCGCCTGCGATATTCGGATCTCTGTCTGTGGCGTCTGTCGGTGCCATGCTGTTGTCCCCGAGGATGTCGGTCCGGCACCGCGACGATGACACGAACACGGTCGTGAGACTTTTTGCCAACATCTTCGTGGTCATGTCCTCTCTTGTTTTCGGCCTGATGATCAATTCGGCGAAGAACACGTATGAGAGCATCGATACCAGCGTGCACGCTTTCTCGACGAACATCATCTTGCTCGATCGCACTCTGAGGACATACGGTCTCATGGGTAAGGAAGCGCGCGACAAGCTGCACGACTATGTCGTTCATGCTCTTGCCAATCCCGCCGCAGCGGATGTTCGTCGGCCGGATGACGGTGGGCGTGCGCTCGATGCCGTGGGGGACGCGATCACGGCCATCCAGCCCGCCGATGACTTTCACCAGAACCTGCTGATCGATATACGGCAGCAGTATCATCGCCTGGTGGAGCAGAGGTGGAGCATCGTTGGAAACGCCGAAGGTGCGATCCCCATGCCGCTGATCGCCTTGCTCGTCGCCTGGCTCACGCTCATCTTTGCCAGTTTCGGCTATCGCGCGCCGTTGAATGCCGTCGTGACGATTTCCTTCCTCGTTGGCGCCAGCTTGATCGCAACGGCATTTTACCTCGTCCTGGACATGGATGTTCCGTTCGAAGGCACCATTCAGATTTCGGACGCTCCGCTACGCCGCGCTCTCGCGGAGCTGCAGCCTTGAGTCTCAAAATGGCTCCGACGCCACCGCCCTCCCGCAAATAGACCATTCATGGACTGGACTTATATCCAAGCAAACCTCGACTGGCTCGGCCACATCGTCGAAGCCATCGTCATGGCCGCGATCGTGGCCCTGTTGCTCTGCGTTCTCTTCGAGCGGCGGGTGGCGGTTCTCATGGGATTGGCCTTTGCCCTCGGGCATTTCCATGGGCGGGAAAAGCGGGATTTCGAGGTCAGTGTGAATATGAAGCCGCCGCATCTCGAAGGGTATGAGATGTGGAAATGGTCGTTCGATCAGATGACGGACTTCTGGCCGACGGCGCTGGTGATCCTCGCGGTGGCCGTCGTCTTGCACAGGCGGTGGCGCTGACGCCGCGTCTCCCGAAGCCTCGCCAGATGACCGGGCCTCGATCCTTTACGGTGCTGTATCCGCGCGGATGATCGTGGAGTAATCCGGGCCGTTGCTGGGTTGCGCCAAGGCCTTGGCGCTGATGGCGGCTTTGGCGCGCAGCTCTTTTTCCGGCAGCCTCCAGAGCGTCGCATCCTGATCGAGGAGGTAGCTCGGGAGATAGCCGGACAGCAGGATGCGCCAGTCCATGGGAATGCCGGGCGAGACCAGGCGGGCGAGATCGAAAATGACGGTGGTGCAGTTGCTGGTCAGCGTATCGTAGAATTGCGGCGTCTCGGCGCGCTCGTTGGCGGCGTTGATATAGGTGAGGAAAAGGGCGGCGGCCGCCTGCCGGGGCAGCGCCAGCGGGTAGAGATAGGTATCCTCCCGGCGCATATTGGTCCGGAGATAGAGAATGTCGCTCTCGTCGGCGGCGATGAAGGCGAGCTCGTAACTCTTGAAAAAGCCGGCGATGGAGGAAAATTCTTCCGTTTTCTCGCGCCGGATTTCGACTGAGAAGGTCACGCGCTGGCCATCGGCAAAGCTGAAGCTGACGAGCGTATGGGCGATGGCGTCCATACCCCAATAGGACAGGACGAGATCCGTGCCGGTGATCGTATCGAGATCATAGCTTCGGGTTTCCCACAGCGGCTCGGCATCCCGGTCGCTTGTCCAGCGGAAATTGCGCACATTGCGGAGCGTGACGACATCGCCGCCGCTCCCCGCATTGCCGTTGCCGATCGTGCCCGTCACCGTGCGGGCGACATCGGGCGCCCAGTCGCGATCGAGCCGCGGGCGGATCGTCTGCCACCAGATGCCCACGGCGAGGAGCCCCACGAGGAAGATACCTGCGGCGGCAAGGGGATAGCGGCGACCGAACAGGATGAGGCCGAGGATGAAGACGACCCAGAGGAACACCGCCACGCCGCGCAGCAGCCCATCGCCGGGAATGCGATACCACAGCGCCAGCGCCGTCCACACGGTGGCCAGCAGTGCCGCGAGCAGGAAGAGCGCGCTGACGAGGCCGGTGGCAAGGGTCGTGAACAGTCGCATGCTTTGAACCTCTTCAGGGATATTGATGGCGGTGGTATTTGGTGCGCGGCCGCCGATGCTATTTCGGGGCGAGAATGCGGCCGGCGACGGTGAACGGGCTTGCCACCACCTGCCCCGCTGCATCGAGAATGAAGGCACCGACATCCCCAGGCGTCGCCGCACCGGGACGGCCGAGGGCGCTGACCTGCGGCGCAAGGGCCGCAAGGCTCGCATAGCGATCATGGCCGAGCCCATCCGGCGCATTCAGCGAGGTGATATCGACCACGAGGACGCCATAGGCCTTCGCCGTTTCCCGCACCTTCGGATCCTCGACATCCAGCCGACCGACCCGCGGCCGGGAACCGCTGAGCAGGCTCGATGCCGCCAGTGCTTCGTCCTTTGGCGAGACGAGCAGCACCAGCGGCGAGCGCAACCGGCCGACCACGTCCATCTGGCGGCGGAAAAGGTCCGCGTCGATATCGGGTGCCGCGAGGATCACCGTCAGCTTGTCGAGCACATCGCCGCGATCCGTCAGGCGCAGCTGGCGCAGCGATTCCATGATGAGAAAACCGCCCATGCTGTGGCCGAACACGAGGATCTGTCGCACCTTGCGGGTTTCGGCGAGCGCGGCCATCAGCGACACGAGGTCGTCGCGGGAGAAGAGCACGGCATCCCGATCGGCGAGATAGCCCGAAAGCGCGCCTTCGGACGGCCAGGAAAACAGCACCGGCGTCGCCTTGCTGCGCGAATCCACCGCCATCTGCGCCAGCCGGAACACGCCCTCCTGATAGCGATAGTTGAACCCATGCACGAACAGCCCGATCGTGCCGTCGAAGCCGGGCTGCGAGACGATGGCAGCCACCATGCTGCGCTGGTCGAGCGCGCGACGCTCGCGCACCGTCATCGCCCGTGTCGGATCGGCCTTTTTCGTGGGGTACTCGATGGCCGCGGGCTTGTGCGCCGCGGGTATGGACAGCCGGTAGCGCTCATAGGTCAGAGCACGGGCGCGACCGCTGTCGAAGCCGTCCCCGTCCCGCTCGCGATTGGTGACGGCAAAAAGCGTAAGCGCCTTGCCGCCGGACGCGGCCGCATCTCCGGGCGTGCCCCGAGCAAGGGACACGGGATCGAGCACCGAGGCCGCCGGCCGGCTGGCACAGCCGCCGAGGGTCGTCAGCAGGGAAAACAGGAAGATGAGGAAGGCGGGGCGGACACGCGGCAAGGCGGCGGCGGCGCGGATCGCGATCATCAGGCTTCCTCACGGGTTCGTGCGCACCGCTGCGCGGACAGTCTCGATACCCGGCATACGCTGCGGGCACCATGCTGGACAACATAGGGCCGCGCCGGCCAACTGACCATCTCGCGGTTTCGGAAGAACGACATGCGTCAAGACAACGGGCGAAAGCCCGTCGTACGTCGCTTTTTTCACGCAACGGGCTTTCGGCACTTTCTAACACACGCATGAGACGCATTCGTGACTTTCATGCAACAGCCCCATTTTTCGAGGTGAGCCAGACCGCATTTTGGCGCTGTCCCCTCTACTGCTCGCGTGAAAACCGACTACTTACCCACCATCCGACGCACACTTGCTGATTGCGCCGCTCTCTTTTTGAAGGATAGCTTCATGACCCGCTTTACCAAGATCTTGCTCGCTGGTGTCGCTCTGGCGGCTTCCGGCTCCATCGTCCGCGCTGCAGATCTGACCGAGCCGGTCGGCCCGGTGGTCGTTGAGACCAATGGCGGCTTCTACCTCGGCTCCGTCAGCAGCCTGACCTTCCTCGACGACACGTCGTTTGCCGCTGGCGGCGCACGCGTCGGCACGGACTACGACGTCGGCTACTACAGCGGCGTTCGCGCCGGTTACAGCTTCGGCGACATGGGTTATGTCTCTCCCCGCGTCGAACTGGAAGTCGGCTACGGCAACGCTTCGGTCGATAACCACCGCGTCAGCGGCGTCGGCGCCATCAGCTCCATCGACAGCTTCGGCGACGCAAGCACCATTCTGGGCTACGTCAACGGCTACCTCGACATTCCGCTCGGCGGCCAGCTTTCGGCCATTACGCCTTACGTCGGCGGCGGCGTCGGCGTCATGAACCTCGAATTGCGTCGCCAGGGCGTTGCCGGCGTTGCCACGCTGATGGACGATGACGACACGCGCTTTGCCTACCACCTGGACGCCGGCGTCGGCATCAACATCCAGGAACTGGGCCTGTTCACCAATTTCGCCCTGCTGACCAACACCACCTTCGACATCGGCTACCGCTTCACCGCTGCCGACGATTTCTCGTTCACGGCACGTGATGGCTCGCGTTCGGAAACCGATTTCCGCAGCCACGCCGTCATCGTCGGCTTCCGCAAGAGCTTCTAAGAGCCTTTCGGTCCTCGAACGCAAAAAGCCGGCTGGTTCACCAGCCGGCTTTTTCGTATGTGGAAGACATGGAAATCGGCGGGACATCACGGGCAGGAGGGTAGGATTCGTGACACGCCTCGATAGCACGCCACATACGACCGGCCTTCCGCCCGCAGACGCAACAGCGCGTGGCTGCCGCACGTGCACGCTCTGCTGTCGCCTGCCGGATATCAATGCGCTGGACAAGCCGGCCAATGCCTGGTGCCGCCATTGCGTGGCGGAGCGCGGCTGCACGATCTATGCCGAGCGCCCGGCACTCTGTCGCGACTTCCTCTGCGCGTGGATGACGAAGCCCGATCTCGAACCGGAATGGGACCCGCTGGTCGCGCATATGATGGTGTACGAGCAGGGACCGCAGACGACTGTGCTGGTCGATCCCGATCATCCGACGATATGGCAGCAGGCGCCCTATAAAGGGCTTCTGGAGCGCTGGGCCGCGCAGGCCGAGGCCAGCGGTGGCTATATCATCGTGTTCGTGGGCGACGATGTCTTCAAGGTCGAGCCTAAGCGGGCCTGATCATAGCATCCGGGACCGCAACGCGACCCCGGAACACATCATCCTATCAGTTGCCGGCCGGACGTGCCTGGCTCCAGGCGGCCAGAGCCTGCGTGAACGCTTCATTGCCGGCCGCACCCTTTTCCAGCGTCAGCAGCGCACGGCGGCCGTTGCGATAGGTCAGGGGAATATCGATCCACGAGCGGGTGCGCAGGAGGTCGAGATTGGTCGTCACGGCCTCCGGAAAGTCGTTGAGCGCAATCATGTGGAAGTCGTCGGTGATCTTGGCGGGGACCGCGATCAGCGGATCGCCACGATCCTGTTCGTTACGCTTCATCGCCACGCGTTGGACGCTGTCGATGCTGCCGCCCTCGAAATTCTCGGGCAGCGAGAACACGAACTCGATCGTGTGGCTGGCCGGCAGCGAGGTATCGGTGTTGCGCTTGATGGTCATCAGCGCGGTCAGGCCACGATCCGGCACGGTGATCTGCGCCTGGATGACGGGCTCGGGACGCTGCCCGGCTTCCGGTGCTTCTTCCTTCAGCGACCAAGCGACGCCGCCTTCGATGGCGGTCGGCGCCGTCTGGCCGAGGCGTTCCTCGTAGAGGAACATCTTCTGGGCGCCGGCCGGCATCTGGGTCGTCGCTTCATTCGGTGCGGAGGTCGGGCTCACCGGCGGTGTCGTTGCGGGTGCAGCGTCGGCACCGGGCGTGGCCGAAGGATCGGCCTGAGCCGCCGGCGTGGCGGGCGTGCCCGCCGTAGGCGGTGTCGCCGTCGCCCCGGCATCGGCCGTATCGACAGGGCGGCTCGCCTCCGTCTGGGCGGCGACGGATTTGCCTTCCTGCGCGGTAGCGGCGCCGGCCGGCGGCTGGGCCGCACCTTCGTCGATCTCGGTGCCGTCGGTCTGAAGGCGCTGGGTAAACTTGTTGCTCGGCTCGGCCGACGCCACGTCGGTCGTCGCATTGCCGTTGGCTGCGGTGCCGGAGGCTGCGCCGCCGGTTCCGGTCGCCGAGGTTCCGCCATTGCTGGCCGTCGGCGGCGCCGTGTTCAGGGAGGCGATCGTCTCGGAAACCCAGCCGTTCACCGAATCGCGGTTCGTCCAGTAGGCATAGCCGCCGCCGCCGAAGACGAGCAGCAGGACGAGGACGGTGGCGATCCGCTTGAGACTGAAGGCCGACTTGCGCGGCTCGGCGCGATAGGACGCCGGGCGACGCGGTGCGGGAGGCGCTTCTGCAGGATCGAGCGGAGGACGGCTCTGGGCTGCAGCCGCAGCACCGCCGGCAGCCAGCAGGCTGTCGATCTCGTCCCAGTTCTGCGGCGGCGGCGGCTCATCGCTCGGGCCCGCCTGTTCGGTCTCGTTCGTGCGATCGACCGGCCAGGACCAGTCCGACACGGCGGGCTCGGTGCCCTCGGGGCGAACATCGTGCTGGAACGGGTCCGTCTCGTCGAGCGCCCAGGAATGCGACGGCTCGCCCTCGGGCGTCAGCCCGCCGGAAACGGCGGGAAGGACGACGGGTGCGGCATCGGCGGCATAATTGTGATCGTCATGAGCGACCGGCTCGTCGGCCCAGCCGGCATCGTGAGCCGCGACGTCTTCGGCCGAATGCGTCCCGACGCTTTCCGTCCAGACAGGCTCGATATGCGCGGCAACCGGCGTGCCAGCCTGCTCGGCCGGCGCTTCGTTCCATTCCGGCAGATCCCAGTTGGCCGCCGGCATCGCGCTGGCGTCGCGCTCGGGCTCGATCGGCTCAATGACGGGCGCCGGCTCGTAGGGTGCAGGCTCCACATAGCTCTGTTCCGGCTCGATATAGTCCGGCTCGATCGAAGCGGGTTCGGCCGGTTCCGGTTCGTACGGTTCGACGGGCTCCATGTGCCGGGGCTCGGCCCAGGCCTGCGCCGGGTCCTCTGCGGAAGCGGGCTCTACGGCTGCGGGCTCTTCGAGCGCGACCGTGTCGTTCTCATCGACACTCTCCCATGCGGGCGATGCCGGCTGCTGAATCTGGGCATATTCTTCGGCCAGCACGTCTGCTGCGTCCAGCGTATCGCGATCGGCGACCGGCTCGGGCTCAAGATACGGCTCGGGTTGCGTCTCAGACTCTGGTGCATATTCCGGCGGCACATCTTCCGAAGGCGCCGGCTCATCCGCGTAGACCGGCTCCGGAGCGGGCTCTTCGTAAACCGGTTCGGGCTCGGGAGACACGTCCGCGACAGGTTCGGGCTCCGGCTCCGGCTGGGGCGCAGGTTCCGGGACGATGGGCGCGGCCTCGACGGCCTCCTGCCGATCGACATGCGTCACGTCATAGGGAACGGGCGGCTGCTCGAAGGTGACAGCGGCCGGTGCCGGCTCGGCGGGAACGTCTTCGGCCGGAAGTACGGCCACGGGGATAACGGCAGCGGCAACAGCTGCCGCGGGCACGACCTCGGGCGGCACATCCTCGACAGGGGCCGGCGCGTGGGTTCCCTCCACCTCCGTGATGGCCGCTTCGAGCTTGCCCATCTGGCGGTCGATCATCTCGTCGGAGGGACGAGGCTTCATGCTTTCAAGCTGGCGACGGACGGCGCCCCGGGCCTTTTCGTAAACCCTGGACCGCATGTCCGGACTGTTGTCGGACAAGCCGTCCACGGTCCTGCGAATAACTGCTACAAAATCCGCCATCGAAAACTTTCTTTCAACCCTTCGGGGTGATTAAGCCGATACTTGATATGGCGCAAGCGCGGGATCTCTCACAAAACCCGCGCTTTACGCCCTTGTCATCACCCCGTCACAGGTCCGTTAACCTAGTCCTCAAACGGATCGGTAACAAGTATGGTGTCGTCACGCTCCGGACTTGTGGACAGGAGAGCGACCGGCGCACCGATGAGTTCTTCGACCTGGCGGACATATTTGATCGCCTGTGCCGGCAGTTCGGCCCAGCTGCGTGCGCCGACGGTCGATTCCTGCCAGCCTTCCAGCGTGATGTAGACCGGCTCGACCCGGGCCTGGCTGGCCTGGCTTGCCGGGAGATGGTCGATCTCGACGCCGTCGAGCGTGTAGCCGACGCAGATCTTCAGCTCCTTCAGGCCGTCCAGCACGTCGAGCTTCGTCAGCGCGATGCCGGTGATGCCGTTGGTGGCGACGGACTGGCGCACGAGCGCCGCATCGAACCAGCCGCAGCGGCGCTTGCGCCCGGTGATGGTGCCGAATTCATGGCCCTTCTCACCGAGGAACTGGCCGATCTCGTCATGCAGCTCGGTCGGGAACGGGCCTTCGCCGACGCGGGTCGTGTAGGCCTTGGTGATGCCGAGGATATAGCCGAGCGCGCCCGGACCCATGCCCGAACCGGCAGCGGCCTGGCCGGCAACCGTGTTGGACGAGGTGACGAAGGGATAGGTGCCGTGGTCGATGTCGAGCAGCGTACCCTGCGCGCCTTCGAACAGGATGCGCGCACCCTTGCGGCGCAGACGGTCGAGCAGCAGCCAGACCGTATCCATGAAGGGCAGCACACGGGCGGCGATCGAGGACAGCTCGTCCATGATCGCGGTGTGGCTGACTTCGGCCTCGTTCAGGCCGCGGCGCAGAGCATTGTGATGGGTGAGCAGACGATCGACCTTGGCCGGCAGCGTCGAGAGATCGGCGAGATCCATGACGCGGATGGCGCGGCGGCCGACCTTGTCTTCATAAGCCGGGCCGATGCCGCGACGGGTGGTGCCGATCTTCGTGCCGCTGTTGGAGGCCGCGTCCTCGCGGATGCCGTCCAGCTCGCGGTGCAGCGACAGGATCAGCGTCGCATTGTCGGCGATGCGCAGGTTTTCCGGCGTGATCGTCACGCCCTGCCCGTCCAGCTTCTCGATTTCGGCGATCAGCGCATGCGGATCGATGACGACGCCGTTGCCGATGACGGCGAGCTTGCCCGGGCGCACGACGCCGGAGGGCAGCAGCGACAGCTTGTAGCTGGTGCCGTCGATGACGAGCGTATGGCCGGCATTATGCCCACCCTGGAAGCGGACGACGACATCGGCGCGTTCGGAGAGCCAGTCGACGATCTTGCCCTTGCCCTCGTCACCCCATTGCGATCCGACAACCACGACATTCGTCATTTCGTTTTTCCTGTCTGCAAGCGCACGTTTTCATCCGCGCTCATCTTCGCCTTGCACGCGATTGCCCTGCCTCAATCCGGCAATGGCATCCCGCACCGACCCATGGTGCTGCATCCCGACCCACGATCCGGGGCTGCAAACCCGCGCATCTATACTGTCTTGTTTTTTCAAAAGCTATTCCGTTCGCCCGGAAATCAGGGCTTTTTGCATGGCAGCATGCCGCTTTACGCGATATGCAGCGCAAAGGACGCGCCACGAACCCTCGCTCCTCTTGACCGAGACGGAATTTCAGCTTGAACATCCAGGCCTATCTGATCCTTGCGCTGACCACTTTCATCTGGGGCGGCAACTCCGTGGCCGGCAAGATCGCCGTCGGCCATGTCAGTCCGATGCTGCTGACGGGCATGCGCTGGGTGATCGCCTGCACCCTGCTTCTGGCCATCGCCATCCCCCAGCTCCACAAGGACTGGCCGCTCATCCGCCGGCATTGGCTTCTGCTGTTCAGCTACGGCGCCATCGGGTTTACCGCCTTCAATGCCTCGCTCTATTCCGCCCTGCAATATACCAGCGCCATCAACGCGGTGATCGAACAGGCCGCAATCCCCATGGTGATCTTCGCCATGAACTTCGTACTGTTCCGCACCGGCGTCTCGCTGGCGCAGTGGTTCGGCTTCGCGCTGACGCTGTTCGCTGTCGCGCTCACCACATCGCATGGCAATCTCTCGACGCTGCTCTCGCTCGATCTGAACCGCGGCGACGCGCTGATGATGTTCGCGGTGCTCGTCTATGCAGGCTACACCGTGTCGCTGCGCTACAAGCCGGGCATCCACTGGAAAAGCCTGATCGCCGTCTCCGCCTTCGCAGCCCTCTTGAGCAGCGTGCCCCTGATGATCTGGGAAAGCACCTCCGGCGCCATGATCTGGCCCGACACGACCGGCTGGATCATCGTCGCCTATGCCGGCATCTTCCCATCGCTGATCTCGCAAATCCTCTATGTGCGCGGCGTGGAGCTGATCGGCCCCAACCGCGCCGGACTGTTCATCAACCTCATCCCCATCTTCGGCACGCTCCTGTCGATCGCCCTCATCGGCGAGACGCTCCAAACCTTCCACATCGTCGCACTTCTGCTGGCGATCGTGGGGATCGCGGTGGCGGAAAAGGGGCGGCCCAAGGTGGCCGGTTAATACCAAATCGGACAATGAAAAACGCGCCGGACCCTGGGGATCCGGCGCGTTTTTTATGATCTTGACCTGGCTGCTGCCGGCTTACTCGACGTTGAAGACCAAGGGCTTCGCCTGGCGGATGGCCGGGTTGGCAGTCAGCGTTTCCAGCAGGCTATCCGGCACGGGGCCGTCGACATAGAGCAGCGCGATGGCATCCGAGCCCGCATCCTTGCGGCCGAGCTGGAAGTTGGCAATGTTGACGCCGGCGTCGCCGAAGGTCTTGCCGATGAAGCCGATCATGCCGGGAACGTCGGTGTTGGTGATGTAGACCATGTGGCTGCCGACGTCGGCATCGAGGTTGATGTCCTTGATCTGGATGAAGCGCGGCTTGCCATCCGAGAACACCGTGCCGGCGACCGAACGCGTCTGGGTTTCCGTCGTCACCGTCAGCTTGATGTAGCCGTCGAACACGCCGGTCTTGTCGCGCTTGACCTCGGAAAGGATGACGCCCTTTTCCTTGATCATGATCGGTGCGGAGACCATGTTGACATCCGAAACCTGGCTGCGGATGAGGCCGGCAAGGGCCGCACTCGTCAGGGCCTTGGTGTTCATGGCGGCCGTCGAGCCGTCATAGAGGATCTCGATTTCCTTGATCGCGCTTTCCGTGACCTGACCAACGAAGGCGCCGAGCACTTCGGCCAGACGAATGACCGGCTTGAGGATCGGGGCTTCCTCGGCCGTGATCGACGGCATGTTGATCGCGTTGGAAACGGCACCCTTGACCAGATAATCCGACATCTGCTCGGCGACCTGAAGCGCGACGTTTTCCTGCGCTTCCGTGGTGGCGGCACCGAGATGCGGGGTGCAGACGACGTTCGGCAGGCCGAACAGCGGGCTTTCCTTGGCGGGCTCTGTCTCGAACACGTCGAAGCCGGCGCCGGCAACATGGCCGGACTTGATGGCTTCGGCAAGCGCTGCCTCGTCCACGAGACCGCCACGGGCGCAGTTGATGATCCGCACGCCGGGCTTGGTCTTGGCGATCGCTTCGGCATTCAGGATGCCGCGCGTCTTGTCGGTCATCGGCACATGCAGGGTGATGAAGTCGGCCTTTGCCAGCAGCTCGTCGAGCTCGACCTTGGTGACGCCCATCTCCTCGGCGCGTTCCTTCGACAGGAAGGGGTCGTAGGCGATGACGTGCATCTTCAGGCCAATGGCACGCGAGATGACGATGGAGCCGATATTGCCGGCGCCGATGACGCCGAGCGTCTTGCCGGTGATTTCGACGCCCATGAACTTGGACTTTTCCCACTTGCCGGCCTGCGTCGAGGTATCGGCGGCAGGCAGCTGGCGGGCGACGGCGAACATCAGCGCGATGGCGTGTTCGGCCGTGGTGATGGAGTTGCCGAACGGCGTGTTCATGACGATGATACCGCGGCGCGAGGCGGCGGGGATATCGACATTGTCGACGCCGATGCCGGCGCGGCCGATGACCTTCAGGTTGGTCGCAGCCGCGATCAGCTTTTCCGTCGCCTTGGTGGCGGAGCGGATGGCGAGACCGTCGTAATTGCCGATGATTTCGGCAAGCTTGTCCTTGTCCTTGCCGAGCTGCGGCTGGAAATCGACATCGACGCCGCGATCGCGAAAGATCTGGACGGCGGTTTCCGACAGTTCGTCGGATACGAGAACGCGAGGTGCCATGAGAGGCCTCCACTGGTGAGAACGTCTTGAAAGGAAACGGGATGTAATGCGCGTAGGAACGTGGCGGAGACGGCGCGACGAGGCGCGGTCCCGACCCTTGTCCGGTTTAGGCGGCTGCCTTGATCTGCGTGGCCTTCTGGGTCGCGAACGCCCAGTCGAACCAGGGCATCAGCGCCTGGAGGTCGGCGGTGTCGATGGTCGCGCCGGCCCAGATGCGGAAGCCCGACGGGGCATCGCGGTAGGCGCCGATATCATGGGCGACGCCCTGCTTTTCGAGCAGCGCGACCATGCCCTTGGCAAAGGCGTCCTGCTGGTCGGGCGCAAGCGCCGTGACCTCGGGATCGACGATCTTGAGGCAGACCGACGTGTTCGAGCGGGTGTCCGCAACCTCTGCGAGGTTGGCGATCCAGTCGGTCTTCTCGACGTAATCGAAGATGACCTGCGCATTGGCATCCGCCCGCGCCATCAACGCATTGAGGCCACCGAGCGACTTTGCCCACTGCAGCGCATCGATATAGTCCTCGACGCAGAGCATGGAGGGCGTGTTGATCGTTTCGCCCTGGAAGATGCCCTCGACGATCTTGCCGCCCTTGGTCATGCGGAAGATCTTCGGCAGCGGCCAGGCTGGGGTGTAGCTTTCCAGCCGCGCAACGGCGCGTGGGGACAGGATGAGCACGCCATGGCCGCCCTCGCCGCCCAGCACCTTCTGCCAGGAGAAAGTGACGACATCGAGCTTGGAGAAATCGAGGTCCTGCGCGAAAGCGCCGGAGGTCGCGTCGCAGATCGTCAGGCCCTGACGGTCGGCGGGAATGAAATCGGCGTTGGGGACGCGAACGCCCGATGTGGTGCCGTTCCAGGTGAAGACGACATCACGGTTGAAATCGATCGTAGAGAGATCCGGCAGCTTGCCGTAGTCGGCGGTGATCTTGCGGGCGTCGGAGAGCTTCAGCTCCTTCACGACGTCGGACACCCAGCCGGAACCGAAGCTTTCCCAGGCGACCATATCCACGCCGCGCTCGCCGAGCAGCGACCACATCGCCATTTCCACAGCGCCGGTGTCGGACGCGGGCACGATGCCGATGCGGTAGTCCGCCGGCACGTTGAGGACCTCACGGGTCAGATCGATGGCTTGCTTGAGCTTGGCTTTGCCGACCTTGGCGCGATGCGACCGGCCGAGCGGTGCATCGGAGAGAGCGTCCAGCGACCAACCGGGGCGCTTGGAGCAAGGTCCAGACGAAAAATGGGTGTTTGCCGGACGCAGATCCGGTGTCGCAGTCGTATTCATGGTGGCTATCCTTCCAGATAGAAAGCACCTCGTTAGGGAGGCGTGTCCTGCCGCCGTGGTTACAGAAACTGCTCATGGAACGCAAGGAAAAATTCCATGTTCCGGACGCGGCCCGTCGTTATGAGCAAAGTGCAGGACGTTTTCAGGTCTGGTAAAAGGCCGGGCAAAGCGCCCGGCGCGGGCCCTATCGCCAGCCGTGTCCGGTGCTGGCCGAGCGGCCGCCCTGAAGGGCAAGAGCGATGCCGTAACCGGCGAGCAGGGCTGCGGTCAGGCTGACGAGCGGGCGTTCGCGGACGGTAGAACGAACCTTTGCCGCGGCATCCGAGCGATGCTCGGCGATGCGCGTTCGGAGCGTCTCGATTTCCGCCTTGAGGGCGGCCACCGTATCGGCGGCGTCGCTGGAGGACTGATCTTCTTTTGCGGCGAGTGCTTCATCGACGAGAGGTGCGTCGGTGTCGATCGTGCCGCGGGGGATGGGGTTTCCGATGTCGGTCATGGCGGGCTCCTTTTGCTGGAGCCTGAACCTGCGGACCGCGACAAGGTTCCTCTCGCCCGCCTACGGAAGGCTAGTAGAGTGAGAAACGCAGGCCGGCGCGGATTTCGTGGCGGGAGAGGCCGTCGTCGCGGGCTTTCTCGCGCGAGCGGGCGAACATGTCGCCATTGGCGATGTCGGAATAGCGGTAGCTGATATCGAGCTTCAGCCGCTCCGTGAGATCGTAGGATGCGCCGGCCATGAGGGCATAGGTGAAGCGCCAGCTGTCATCGCCCTCGTAAGCGCCACCGGCAACCGGGCCCGCTTCGGTGCGGGCGGTGACGTCCTGCCAATCCACATAGGTCGCACCGACGCCGGCGCCGAGATAGGGTGTGAAGCCGGCGATGGTTGCGAGATCGACATAGCCATTGGCCATGATACCGACGCCGCGCAGGTCGGCCCGGTAGCGCGTCGAAACGCCTGCCGTTTCCTGCGTGCCTTCGAAGCGGCCGTCGAAGAGGTCGGCGGTGACGTCGGCGCGCAGGATATCAGTTAGCTGGTAGCCGAGCCCGAGCGTGCCGGAAACGGGACGGTCGAAACGATCGTCATCGAAGCCGCGGCGGGCACCGCCCACCGACAGGTCGGGCGCGCCGTCATCGCGAAACGCCGCAGTGCCGAGATCGCCGCGCAGATACAGGCCGGTCGAGACGGTGTCCGTGGCGATGGTGACTTCCGGTGCCGAGAGCGGCGCGTCTTCGGCCTGTGCGGCCGGCAGGCCGACGCCCGCGCTCAGGACGGCACAGGCCAGGCCGGCCAGGTACGTTGCTGCCGATGATGCCTTGGTCGCCCGTGCTTTGGCCAGTGATGCTGTGGCCAAGTTTGAAAGACGCGTCATGGAGCCCTCGATTGCCCGGTGTCGCAGCCGGCCGGCGAATCACGCAGGCGACCGATATACAGGCGTTAACCTTTGGGCCGGTATGGTTAATGGCGCGTTAACGGAGCAACCCGCTCAGGCGGCAAGGCCGGAGCCGTAGGACGAGCGGAACTGCGGCGGGCGTTCCGTCATGACGCTCGCCTCGAAGACGACATCGGCGCCGGCAAGCCGGTACTGCAGCGGCGGACCGGGCTCCATGCGCACATCGAGCGGGCCGGCGCCTTGCGTGTCGGCCAGGCCGAAACCGTCGATCAACTGGTTGATATCCACCTCGCGGGCGAGCAGGCACTGGAGAAGCAGGCAAACGGCGGCGTCCGACAGGCTGTCCACGGGCACGATGCGCTCGAAGATCTGGTCCATGCCGGCATGGCCGGTGATCCGCCAGAAGTGTCTGTCCATCGTCGCGTCCCGTCAATTTTTCATCGAATCATCCGGTTCGACCCTAACCCGCGACGCGGTGGGAACAAGCAACCCCCGGCTACGCCCGCCATGCTGGTTAATGCCGCCTCACCAAGGCACCATCGAACCGTGCCGAAAACGCACGAAAGCCGCCCTTGCGGGGCGGCTTTCTCAAAGTGGCAAGACGGAATGGCTTATTTGTAGACCGGCTGTTCGACCGGGTATTCCGGGACATAGGCCTGCTCGCAGCCGCCGAAATTGTAGCGCAGGCCGGCGCGGGCTTCGTGGATGTTGATGCCCTTGTCGCGACCGGGGCCGCCGCTTTCCTTGTAGCCGAACATGTCGCCGCCGACGATCTGGCGGAAGCGATAGCCGACGTCGGCCTGCAGGTTGCAGGTGAGGTCGATGGCCGTACCGGCCATGAGGCCGTAGGTGAAGCGCCACTTGCGCTTGCCGCTATGCTCGAACTCGCCGTCGCAATTGTCGGGGTTGCCGGTTTCGCAGCTGGTGTTCTTCAGCTTGTCCCAGCGCACCTGCGTGCCGCCGATGCCGGCACCGACATAAGGGGTGAAGATGCCGTAGGTGCCGATATCAACATAGGCGTTGGCCATCAGGCTCCAGGCGGTCATCGAGGAAATGTCGCGCGAGGTGCAGAAATCGGCGACGCCGCAGCCGCCCGTGGTCGAGCCCTCGAAATCGGTCTTGCCGAGATAGTCGAGCGTGAGGTCCGTGCGCAGGTAATTGGTGACCTGGTAACCCACGCCGACGCCGCCGGTCCAGGTATCGTCGATATCGTAGCTGTCGAAATCGCGCTCGTAGGAATTGGAGCCCTGATAGAATTTCGCGCCACGCAGCTTGGTGAAGGCATAGCCGACATCGCCGCGCAGATACCAGCCGCTCGCAGCGCCGACCTCGACGGGGGCAGCTTCGACAACGGGTTCGAGCGGGGGCTGATAGATGTCGGCGGCGAAGGCGGCGGTGCCGGTCAGCATAGCTGCCACAACGCCGATCACGAAAGTCTTCATGGCTCACTCCATTAGAATGTTGTGTCAGCCCACCTTCGTCGTGCAGCCCGACCGTCCTATTGGAAAGCATCATGGAGGAGATTGGTTAAGGCTCGTTTAACCAAGAAAATTCACCGTATTTCGAAAGAAAAAAACCCGGCGCAAGGCCGGGGTTCTTCGTTCAACCGTCAATCCTAGAGAAACCTACGCCGCGTGGCGGACGGAGCCGATGACGGAGACGAGTTCGTCGACGATGCGCTCGACCTGGCCGCGATCGTCGCCTTCCGCCATCACGCGGATCAGCGGCTCGGTGCCGGAGGGGCGGATGAGGAGGCGGCCGTTCTTCGACAGGGCGGCCTCGGCATCGGCGATCGCCTGACGGACGACATTGTCCTCCAGCGGCTTGCCGGCGGAAATGCGCACGTTCTTCAGGACCTGCGGCACGGGCGTGAACTTGTGGCAGACCTCGCTGACGGGCTTGCCCAGCCGCTTGACGCTGGAGAGCACCTGAAGCGCGGCGACGAGGCCGTCGCCCGTCGTGCCGAAATCCGAGAGCACGATATGGCCCGACTGCTCGCCGCCGATATTGAAGCCGTTTTCGCGCATGTGCTCGACGACATAGCGGTCGCCGACCTTGGTGCGCTGGAGCGACAGCTTGCGGCTCTGCAGGTAGCGCTCAAGCCCGAGATTGGACATGACGGTGGCGACGATGCCGCCGCCGCGAAGCGTGCCTTCCGCCGCCCAGCTGTCGGCAATCACGGCCATCAGCTGGTCGCCGTCGATGATCGTACCCTTCTCGTCCACGATCAGCACGCGGTCCGCATCGCCATCGAGCGCGATGCCGATATCGGCGCGGACTTCGTGCACCTTCTTCGACAGGGCCGCCGGGCTGGTGGAGCCGCAATCCAGATTGATGTTCGTGCCGTTCGGCTCCGTGCCAATCGACACCACGTCGGCGCCGAGCTCCCAGAGGGCGGCCGGCGCAACCTTGTAGGCGGCGCCATTGGCGCAATCGATGGCGATGCGCAGGCCCTTCAGCGTCACATCGCGCGGCAGCGTGCGCTTGGCGTGCTCGATATAGCGGTCATGCACGCCGTCGATGCGCTTGGCGCGGCCGATCTCGTTGCTGCGCGCCAGCTGCATCGACAGGTCCTGATCGAGCAGTTCCTCGATCTGGCTCTCGATATCGTCGGAGAGCTTGTAGCCGTCGGGGCCGAAAAGCTTGATGCCGTTGTCTTCGAACGGATTGTGCGAGGCGGAGATCATCACGCCGATATCCGCGCGCAGCGAACGCGTGAGCATGGCGACGGCGGGCGTGGGAATGGGGCCGAGGACGAAGGCATCCACACCGGCCGCGGTGAAGCCGGCGACCAGGGCGTTTTCCAGCATGTAGCCCGACAGGCGGGTATCCTTGCCGATGACGACCCGGTGACGGTGCGCGCCGCGGCGAAAGATGGTGCCGACGGCAATGCCGACCCGCATGGCGAGATCCGGCGTCATCGGGAAAATGTTGGCCTGCCCGCGAATGCCGTCGGTGCCGAAATATCTGCGCTTCATGATCGCTCCATCGTCCAGAGCCGTTTCCGGGAAGTCGGGTTCACCGGACGGCTGTCTCTCATTTGTATTGCCGCATCGTCGGAAGGCGACGCTCTGCCGGGACCGGAACGCTCCGGTCTCCATGGCGCTTTCGGGACGTTCTGCCACAGACAGGCTGAAAACGGCATCCTCGCGGCCATCAGAAATGATTACACGCCGTTACCTTCGTAAAGCTTACCCGGATGGAGACCGAACGCGCCGATAACCACGCGCGCGAAAGCGCCGTGGAGATGAGGGCAGTTCGGACGAGGCGCTGGAAGCTGCCGCGTTGGGTAGTGAAGTGGAAGATGACATCTTCCAGCGCCTCGTTCGGTGGTTTTTCCCGCAGCCCGGCTGTCTTGAAGAAGATTCCATCGGCTCTCCCCGACGGCGCGTCCGGCAGTCACGGCGCGGCTTGCCGCCGCCTTGCCAGGTTTCACAGGACGACCGCGGTTTCAACGGTCGCCGCCTCTTCTATGACATCGCCACGCCGAGACCCTTTCGAGGTCCACGACGGACAGCCCTTTCACGAGCCCGGAGATAAGGACCTGCGTAAAATCCTTAACCCCGGCACCGGCCCCGCCTCGCCGGAACGCCTTCCGGTGCATCCGATAACGGGACGAGGCAAGTATGGTGGAGGAAATGTGGGCGGGGAAAAGCGAAAATGAAAAAATTTAGCAAAACAAAAAACCCTCCGGCGTGAGCCGAAGGGTTTCGATGGTCTGCAAGGCTTAGTAACCGGCTTATTGCGGCTGCGGCTCAAGGCCGCCTTCCGCTTCGCCCTTGGGCGTCGTACCGTCCTTCTTGGCACCGGCCGAGGGAACGGCGGGACCGCGATGGGGGGGCGAATCGTCGCCGAGGTCGCGGGCGGGCTTGTCGCCGCGCATCAGCGCCTTGATCTCTTCGCCGGTCAGCGTTTCATATTCCAGCAGGCCTTCAGCCACGGCCACGAACTCCGAATTCATGTCCGTGATGATCCGGCGGGCTTCGTCATAGGCTTCGTCGATCAGGCGGCGAACCTCGTTGTCGATCTTCTGTGCGGTGGCTTCCGACACGTTCTTCGACTGCGAGACGGAGTGACCGAGGAAGACTTCCTGCTGGTTTTCGCCGTAGGAAACCTGGCCGAGCTGGTCGGAAAAGCCCCACTGCGTGACCATGGCACGGGCAAGCTTGGTGGCCTGCTCGATATCGGACGACGCGCCCGAGGTGATGTTCTCCTTGCCGAAGGTGATTTCCTCGGCAACGCGGCCACCCATCATGATGGCGAGGCGCGAGACCATCCACTTGTAGCTCATCGAATAGCGGTCGCCTTCGGGAAGCTGCATGACCATGCCGAGCGCACGACCGCGCGGAATGATGGTCGCCTTGTGCAGCGGATCGGCTGCGGGGACCTTCAACGCGACGATGGCATGGCCGGCTTCGTGATAGGCCGTCAGCTTCTTTTCGGACTCGGTCATGGCAGAGTTGCGGCGTTCCGCACCCATCATGATCTTGTCCTTGGCGTCTTCGAACTCGGCCATAGTGACGACGCGCTTGTTGCGGCGTGCGGCCATGAGGGCGGATTCGTTGACGAGGTTCATCAGATCGGCACCGGAGAAACCGGGCGTACCGCGGGCGAGAATCTTCAGATCGACATTCGGTGCCAGCGGCACGTTGCGGACGTGAACCTTGAGAATGCGCTCGCGACCGTTGATGTCGGGATTGGGCACGACGACCTGACGGTCGAAACGGCCCGGACGCAGCAGCGCGGGATCGAGAACGTCGGGACGGTTGGTCGCGGCGATGAGGATGACACCCTCGTTCGCCTCGAAACCGTCCATCTCGACCAGAAGCTGGTTCAGCGTCTGTTCGCGTTCGTCATTGCCGCCGCCGAGACCGGCGCCGCGATGACGGCCGACCGCATCGATTTCGTCGATGAAGATGATGCAGGGCGCGTTCTTCTTGGCCTGCTCGAACATGTCGCGAACGCGGCTGGCGCCGACGCCGACGAACATTTCGACGAAGTCCGAACCGGAAATCGTGAAGAAGGGCACGTTGGCTTCGCCGGCAACCGAGCGGGCGAGCAGCGTCTTACCCGTACCGGGAGGGCCGACCAGCAGCACGCCACGCGGGATACGACCGCCGAGGCGCTGGAATTTTTGGGGATCGCGCAGAAACTCGACGATTTCTTCCAGATCCTGCTTGGCTTCATCCACGCCGGCAACGTCATCGAACGTGATGCGGCCATGCGCTTCGGTGAGAAGCTTCGCCTTCGACTTGCCGAAGCCCATGGCGCCGCGCGAGCCACCCTGCATCTGACGCATGAAGAACAGCCAGACGCCGAGGATCAGCAGCATGGGGAGCAGCGTGCCGATGAAGCTCAGGAAACCGTTGGAGCCATCCGTTTCCGGACGAACGGTGACCGTCACGTTCTTGGCTTCGAGCCGTTCGGTGAGCGCCGTATCCACGGAGGGAGCATAGGTCTGGAACGTCGCGCCGCTCTCGTTGAAGGTGCCGAGCACCTTGTTGCCGGTGATGACAACGTCCTTGACGCGGCTGCCATCGACATCCTTCAGGAACTGCGAAAACGGAACTTCCCGCGAGGCGCTACGCTCCGACGGCTGCTGAAACATGCTGAAAAGCGCAATCAGCAAGAGAGCGATAATGGCCCAGAGGGCAAGATTACGAAAATTAGGGTTCATCGAATTCCCCGGAACCGGTGCTGGCGCCCCGCGACCGGGGCCCATATTTCTTCGCTAACATAGGGTTCGCGACAGGCCTTGCCAAGGCAAACCGCCCTTTGCCCGATCATTTCGTCGAGATATCGTCAACCGGACATGTCGGAAACGGTGCGCGGTTGAAAAGCGCAGCAATGCTTTCCGCGATCATCAGGTCGAAACGCGGCAAAAAGGTGTCGTAGGGCGCGATGACGGGCGTGAAGGAAAAGGCGGTAGGATCGGCGGTTGCGCCGTCGGGCAAGTGCACGCCGGGAGACGCCTGCGCGATGCGCCCGGCAACGCCCGTGGGAAGACCGCCTTCCGTGAGCCTGTGGACAAGTGCACGATCCGCACCCGCCACGAGCGTGATCGCGGCCGCGCCGTGGTTGTCGATTGTAAAGCGGCCATCCCAGATCAGCGTCTGCCCCGGCTGGACGGTGACCGGTGGCGGGAGATTGCGGCGCTCGCGATAGACGAACAGCCGCCCGCCGCGTCGCTCGAAAACGCAGCCGCCAGCGGTGGTTGCACCCGGCGCGCCCGTACCAAGAGCTTTGAAGAGGCGGGCGGCGGTGTCCTGCCCGATCGGGTGCGGCTTTCCGGCAAGGGTGGCGGCGAGCACGGCAAGCAGCCGCTGCCAGTGAGTGTCGGTCACATCGAGGTCGGCAAGAGCGATCTCGGCCGCGATGGCGGCGTGAACGCGAACGTGATCGGCGAGAAGCTTCGATATCGCCGTGTCTGCCTTCAGGCGGTGGGAAATCGCGTCCTGGAGGATATTTTCGGTCCCCTGCCCCACGACAACAGGACCGGCCTGCCGGAAGCGGACGCGCTCGAAACGGGGATCGTCATTGCTCGGATCGTCGATCCACCTCTCCCCAAGAGATGTGAGGTCATCGCGGATGGCCTGTCGGCGAACGTTGAGGAAGGGGCGGCAGATCCAGAGGGTTCGATCGAAAAGGACGGCATCCGCCATGCCGGCGAGACCGATGGCGGGCGGTTCGCCTGCGTCTAACGTCTGGGGGCTGCGGGCGGCGCGCATGGCGATGGTCTCGGCCTGATCGTCGCGGGAATGTCCGGTGACAACGAGGTCGGCCTGAAAATCGCGCGCCGCCGCGCTGAGGAGCCGGTAGCGTGCAAGACGGGCCTCTGCCTGGAGGCCGGAGGCGATGCCGGAATGCGACCAGCGGGCGACCGTGTGGGGAATGCCGAGCGCGGCGCAGCGCCGGGAGACCGCCTCGGCCTCTGCAGCCGAACCGGATCGCAGGGCGTGATCGACGGTGCAGGCGACGAGGCGGTGGGGCGCGCCGGAGGTCTTCACGGCGTGATGGAGGCCGAGCAGGAGGCCGACCGAATCGCTGCCGCCGGAGATAGCGACGAGCACGGTGGACGGGTGGCGCAGGCGGGAGAGGAAGGCGTGGGCGGCGGCACGCGGCGCGGTGGCCGCACGGTCGGGGCTTGGCCGGGCCGGCAATAGCGGCTGCATCAGCAGGAAAGGCGGCCCTGCTCGGACGTGACCTTGGCCTTCACCGCGGGGGAGGCCTTGGGATAGCGTTTTCCGACTTCGCGGAGCGTCGCGCAGGCGGTTTCCTTGTTGTCGAGAGCGGCCAGCGACATACCGAGCTTCAAGAGCATTTCCGGCGCCTTGGGCGACTTGGAATAGGCCTGATGCGCGTTCAGGAACGTCTTGGCGCTGTCGTTGAATTTCCCTTGAGAATACTGGGCCTCGCCCATCCAGAAGCTGGCATCGGCCGCCTTCTCGCCCTTGGGGAAGGCTTCGAGATAGCCGCGGAACTCGTTTTCCGCCTGGCTGTAGTCGCCGGAGAGCACATGGCCATAGGCCGACTGGTAGAGATCGCCGGGATTGTCGAGGCTGGCCGTCTGCTGCTCGGTCTCGGGCGTGGCGTTCAGGCCCGGTGCGGCGCGCGTGCCGGGATCGGTCGAGGCGACGGCGCCCAGATCGGTGCTGGGATCGGGTAGGTTGTCGGCATTGGCACCGATCGGGTTGCCGGCATCGTCGAGGATGATCTGGCCGAGCGTCGTCGGCAAACCGCCGGGAGCAGCACCGGGCACGCCGGAGGCCGTCTCCGATCCCGTGCTTGCGCCGGGATCGGTAACGGTTGCAGGCGGTGCCGTGCGACCGGTGGTCGCCATGGCCTCGCTGGAGGTGCGCGGCGTTTCGAGCGCCCCGCTCTTGCGCGGCGCCGCAGGCTTGGCGCCTTCGAGATCCTGGAAGCGCAGCTCGTTGTCTTCCTGGAACTTCCGGATCTGTTCCTGCATCTGCAGGAGCTGGAAGCTCATCTCTTCGATACGCCCGTTGAGAGAGCGGATCGTTTCCTCGAGCTGCCCGATGCGTCCGGCCTCGCTGGCCTGCACCTTGAGCAGCGGCGCCTGTTCGACAGGCTTCGTTCCGTTGCGGTGGAACGTATTGTCCAGCCAGCCGGAAAGCGGCATGGCAGTCACGGGCTGGCTCAGCGACCCGAAGGCGCCAAGACCGATCATGGCTGCCACGACAATGTTCTTCATGTCATGTGTCCCGTTCGATACCGATCATGTCGCAGGCCGAAGCGAAGGAGTCCCGCCTCTACCGCACTGCAACCGCCGCACAGTTTTCCAATTGCCTGCAAAAAGCAACGGAGTTCGGTCAAAGTGTGACGAAAAAGAAAGGCGGCCCTTGCAGACCGCCTTCCCCCTTTCGAAACCTGTCGTCAGGATCGAGACTTACATGTTGCCGCCGCCGAGAACGGTAACCGAGCGGCGGTTCTGCGACCAGCAGGAAATGTCGTCGCAGACGGCGACCGGCTTTTCCTTGCCGTAGGAGATGGTGCGCATGCGGCCGGCCGGAACGCCCTGGCCGGAGAGGAACTCCTTGGCAGCCGCGGCGCGGCGGGCGCCAAGCGCCAGGTTATATTCGCGCGTGCCGCGTTCGTCGGCATGGCCTTCGACCGTGATCTGGTAGTTCGGGTACTTGGCAAGCCACTGTGCCTGGCGCGACAGCGTTGCCTGCGCGTCGGCGCGGATGGACGAGCTATCCGTGTCGAAGAAGATCCGGTCGCCGACATTGACCGTGAAGTCCTGCTGCGAGCCCGGCGTTGCCGAGCCGGCGCCGAGGCCGAGGCCGGCGGCATCGTTCGGCATGTTGTTCTTCTTGGAGGCGCAGCCTGCGAGGGCCAGCGACATGAACAGGGCGATCGCGACGGGATTGCGCGCGAGGGACTGAAGGCGGCCTGTGGCCGGGACGTGAATGCGGCTCATGAGCCGGTCTCCTTGGGTAAGCAAAGGTCGGGGGGTAACAAATATCAGGGTTGCCGAACTGTAACCGGAAGCGGTTAATCTTCATGCACCGGAGATGGTTAAAACTCTCTCAACGCGCGACCATCGAGCGGTCGTAATCAGCACTTTGCGGCGAGAAAGCGGCATTTTACCACGATTCCCGCCGCAATCGCGAGGTCTGGCTACTCCAGGAGCGGCGACCAGGCCGGGTCGGACGCGAAGCCCTGCGTGGCGACACGCTGTTCGTTATAGCCCGTGAGGTCGATGGAATAGAGCTGCGGACCGCCGGCCCCGCTCTCCTGGCGGAAGAACATCAGCACGCGGCCGTTGGGCGCCCAGGTCGGGCCTTCATTGTGGAAGCCCGAGGTGAGGATACGCTCGCCCGAACCGTCCGGCTTCATCACGCCGATCGAGAACTTGCCGCCCGACTGCTTGGTGAAGGCGATGAGGTCGCCGCGCGGTGACCAGACCGGCGTGGAATAGGAGCCGTCGCCAAACGAGATACGCGTCTGGCCGGAACCGTCGGCGCCCATGACGTAGAGCTGCTGGCGGCCGCCGCGGTCGCTTTCGAACACGATGCGCGCGCCGTCCGGCGCATAGGACGGCGAGGTGTCGATGGCCGGCGTCGAGGTCAGGCGCGTCGTGGTGCGCGAGCGCAGGTCCATCGTGTAGATATTGGCGTTGCCTTCCTGCTGAAGGCTCATGATGACGCGCTGGCCATCCGGCGAGAAGCGCGGCGCGAAGGTCATGCCGGGGAAGTTGCCGACCACCTCTCGCTGCCCGGTTTCCAGCTGCAGCAGGTAGACCCGCGGCTCCTGACCCTCGAACGACATATAGGTGATTTCCTGGCGGCTCGGCGAGAAGCGCGGCGTCAGCACGATATCGTTGGAATTGGTGATGGCGCGCGCATTGGCACCGTCCTGATCCATGATGGCGAGCTGGCGCTTGCGGGCCGTCTTCGGGCCGCTTTCGGCGACATAGACGACGCGGGTATCGAAATAGCCCTCTTCGCCGGTGATTTCCTTGTAGATCGCGTCGGCGATGATGTGGGCGAGACGGCGCCAGTTTTCCGGCTGCGTGAAATACTGCTGGCCGGTGATCTGGTTCTGCGCCGTGGCATCCCACAAGCGGAACTGCGCCTTCAGGCGGCCATCGGCCTCCTGCGTAACGCGGCCGGTGACGAGCGCCTGCACGTTCAAGACGCGCCAGTCTTCAAAGCGCGGCGCTGCGTCCGGATTGGTGATCTTCTCGATGAAGGCCTTGCGATCGACCGGCGCGAACAGGCCCGACCGCTTGAGGTCGGCGGCCACGACGTCAGAGATCTTCTGCCCCATCTCCCCTTGCAGGAAGTCAGTGATGGCGATCGGCAGCGGCTCGACATTGCCCCGGTTGATGTTGATCTCGACGCGCGCATGCGCAGGCACGGTCGCAGCAGCGACCAGACCCGTCAGCGCGACGAAGAGCCGGAAAAAGGTGCGTCTAAGCATGGTTACGGAGCCTCTCAGCAGTCCATTCGGTATGGTGACGGCCATCCCACGAAGCGATGGCCGGAGTGATTTCGATGATAGAGCCGGCGGTCACAGCAGCATGTCCGACGGATCGAAGTGGATGACGACTTCCTGCCAGGAATCGTACTTCTCGGCAGGCAGCTTGAAGGGCGCGGAGCGGCGCACGGCGCGCGTGGCGCTGCCGATCATCGCGCGCTGCGAGGTCGGCGTGCCCCCCGTCGCTTCGACCTCGGGCTGGCCGACGATCTCGCCCTGCGGATCGAGCTGGATCGTGACCGTGATCACCATGCCCTGAAGATCCGCCATACCGGGAATGATCGACCAGTTCTTCTGGATCATGCCCTTCAGTGCGTCCATCTCGCTCAGGGACAGCGTATTGCCGGTCGTCGTCTTCTTGCCGCCCAGCGCCGCCTTGTCCTGCGAGCGCTTGGCGCCACCGCCGGAGGATTCGGTCTTGTTGAGGAGGGCTGCCACCTCGTCGGCATTGAAGTCGCTTTCCTTCTGGGATGACGTCTTCTTCTGCTCCTTGGGCGCCGCATCCGTCTTGCGATCGGGCGTCTTGGCGGTCTGCGCGGCAGCGGTTTCCTCGACCTTCGGGCGTGCGGTCGGGGCTGGCACGTTCTGCGGCAGGGCCGCGGCGTCCGGGGCCTCTGCCGGCGTCGGCTCTGCGGGGGTCGGGGTCGGTTCCGGCGTCGGCTCGGCCTTCGCTTCCGGCTCCGGCTTCGGATCGGGCTTGGGGTCCGGCTTCACCTCTTCCTTGGGCGCCGGCAGGGCGGCGACCTCGGTTGCGGGTTCGGCAGGCGGCTTTTCGGACGGCTTGACCTCTTCCTTCACCGGATCGGGCGACGGCGGTGCATCCTCCGATTTCGGCGGTGCGGCGGAGGCCTGATTCTCGATCGGCTTGGAAACCGGCTTCGGTGGCGTCTTCATATCGACGTCGTTATCGCCGACATTCTCGGCTTCCGGCAGCGTCTGCGGCTTTTCGGAAGGCTTGGGCGCGGATTTCTCCGCCATGGGCGCCTTGAGGTCGCCCTGCTGGATCTGGCTCATCTCGCTGATGATTTCAACGGGAACGGATTCGACGGCCGCAACCTCGAGAGGCTTCGGACTGCCGAGCGAAACCAGCGCCCAGGTGAGCACCAGTCCGTGAAGCACAGCGGAGGTTGCGATGCTGCCCTTCATGTCAAAGGCTCACTTGTCCGTTTCCTGAAGGGTCACGAGACCCAAGTTCTTGAAGCCGGCAGACGAAATGCGCGCCATGACCTTCATGACCGTTCCGTAGTCCGCATTGGTGTCGCCGCGCACGTAGATGCGCTCCTCGTAGCCGGTCTTGGCGATGGCCTCGAGCTTCGGCACGACCTCCTCGATGGTGATCGGGCTTTCCTGCAGGAAGATCTCGCCGGCCGGATTGACCGAGATCGTGATCGGCTGCGTATCGGAATTCAGCGCCTTGGCCTGCGTTTCCGGCAGGTCGATCGGCACGCCGACGGTCATCATCGGTGCGGCCACCATGAAGATGATCAGCAGCACCAGCATGACGTCCACGAAGGGCGTTACGTTGATTTCGCTCATCACGGCCTTGCCGCCGCGTCCGCGACCACGCCCGCCGCGTCTGCCGCCCGAGCCCTTGGATCCGCCCACTGCCATACCCATCGTCGAGGTCTCCGTCAGTGTTCTTTATTGCGCCGCCTGGCGCGGCTGCAGCTTTTCGTCGATCTGGCGCGACAGAATCGCGGAGAACTCGTCGGCAAAGCCTTCCATGCGGGAATTGATCTTGCCCGCATCCGCCGTGAACTTGTTGTAGGCGATAACCGCGGGAATAGCGGCAAGCAGGCCGATGGCGGTGGCGAGCAGCGCTTCCGCGATACCCGGCGCCACGACCGCGAGGTTGGTGGACTTCGAACCGGCGATGGCCTGGAACGAGGTCATGATGCCGATGACGGTACCGAAGAGACCGACGAACGGACCGGCCGAACCGATGGTGGCGAGCGAGCCGAGCCGGGCTTCCAGCGCTTCGGATTCGCGCGACAGCGTCACGTCCATAGCGCGGTCGATGCGCATCTGCAGGCCGATCGGCGACCGTGCGCCGCGCTCGAAGCTCTTCTTCCACTCGCGCATGGCCGATACGAAGATCGCGCCCATGCCGGAGGTCTGGCGGTCGGACAGGGTGCGGTAGAGCTCTTCCAGCGACTGGCCCGACCAGAACACCTGCTCGAAACTATCGAGCTGGCGACGGATGCGGGCATAGCGAATGGTCTTGTCGACCACGATGGCCCAGGTCCAGACCGACGCGGCCATGAGCCCGAGCATGACCAGCTTCACGACGAAACCGGCCTCCATGAAAAGAGACCACAACGTCACGTCCGTGGTCACAGCGGCCAATCCAGCCTGTTCCATGCTATCAAATCCCCGAATCCGGACGCCCGGCAAGAGCCATCACATGCTCGACGCCAGGTCGCTCAAACGTCATTGTTATCAAGTTCGCCCCGGCAGCCCGCCGCCGATCGCACACGTGCAATCCAAGCTTCGGGCAAACCTTTCCCGCGTAATCTTGGTCAAAGGATGACGTGCACTGCACAAAATCCCGTGGCTTGATAAGACATCATTATGGTTAAGGGAGTGTTACCACGCGAGCGTCTGCCGCTTGCAACCCGCGTGAAAGCGCGGTCACGGGTCCGGCAAGACCGTCAGATATCCGCACCCAACGAGCGGAAGAGCGTGCGGTATTGGTCAGTGGCGCTTTCCCAGGAGAAATCGCGGGCGCGCAGGAGGCCGTCTGCTGCAAGCCGCGTCCGCAAAGCATCGTCACGCATGAGCGCCACGATGCCGTCCGCGATCGCGGTGTCGGAGGTGGGATCGACCAGAATGGCCGCGTTGCCGGCGATCTCGCCCGTGGCGGTGGCCGACGCCGTCAGCACCGGCGTGTTGCAGGCCATGGCCTCGACGATCGGCAGGCCGAAACCCTCGTAGAGCGAGGGAAACAGAAAGGCCTGCGCACCCGCCATCAGCGGCCCCATATGCGCCTCGTCGACATAGCCGATCAGCTTCGTGCGCGGCACGTCGGGAAGGGATTGGACATCGCCGAAGACATGCGCGCGCCCGAGATTGCCGGAGACGACGAGCGCGATATCCGCGTCAAGCGCACGCTGCGCCATCGCCCAGGCCCGCAAAGTCGCTGCCAGGTTCTTGCGCCGGTCGGCGGTCGCCTGCAGCAGGAGGTATCGTTCGGGCAGGTCGAGGGCTGCTCGGGTGGCCGCGATTTCGTGCGGCAGGTAGGGGCGGAAATGGCGGCTAACGCCGTTCGGGATGACGTCGATCCGGCTTTCATCGATCGGAAGCGTCGCCGCGATGCGCTGGCGCGAGAATTCCGACACCGTGACGACCCGCGCCACGCGCTTGACCAGCACCGGCAGCAGCGCCTTGTAGAAAGCCGTGAACGACCGGGCGAAAAATTCGGGTACATCCAGAAAGGCGACGTCGTGGAGGGTGACGACCTGGTTTCCCATGGCGACGGGCCCGGTGGCCGAGGGCGACCAGAGAAGATGACCGCGCGCGCGGACCGGCAGCACGCATTGCTCCCAGGCATGCGCTTTCATGCCGCCGAGCGGGCGATCCGGCACGATTTCCGTCATCGGCCCCAGCCGCGTGGCGATCTCGGCGGCAACCCGCTGCTGGCCACCCATGGCGAATTTCGTGACCCGGGCGTTGACGGCTATCTTCATGGACATCCCCTATCGCCTTATTCAGTAGCATCCGGGAATGAAGCTTCGGTTAGCAGCCGCGACCGCGCGAACGGGTTGCCTCAGCCCAGGAATTTCGCGGCCAGCGCTTCCGGCAGGCGTCGCGGACGCCCGGCGGCATTGATGACGGCGATGATGACCTTCGCGGCGATCAGCAGGCGATCGCTGCTGAGGATCTGCTGTTGCAGAACCATCTTCGCGCCGCCGGCCTTTTCCGTCACTGTGCGGATGTCGAGGATATCGTCCATGCGGGCCGGCAGGCGAAAGTCGATCTCCATGCGGTGGACGACGAAGACGAGGCCCTCGGCATCGGCCGTCAACAGCGCCCGCTGCTCGACGCCGAGGCAGCGCAGGTAATCCGTGCGGCCGCGCTCGAGGAAATGCAGGTAGCGGGCGTGATAGACGAGGCCGGAGAAATCCGTGTCTTCGTAATAGACCCGCTGGTGGAGCAGATGCCCGTCGTCGCCGAGCCGACCCGCAATCGAGAAATCCACGTCCTGCCGCCTCTTTGCCGCCGTCATCATCCCTGTGCGGTCGTTGTGGCGCAAAGAACGCATCGCGACAAGCATTGAACAACTGTCATGATTTCTAATTACAGCGGTGAAGGCGCAAAATTCGTTCGGGATACGGCTGCCGCCGACCGACATTCTCTCCAGGAGGCGACGTCATGAAGATTGCAGTGATGGGCGGAGACGGGTTCATCGGCTGGCCGACGGCCCTGCACCTTTCGGAAGTGGGCCATGACGTCCATATCCTCGACAATCTCTCCCGCCGATGGATCGACACCGAACTCGGGGTGCAATCGCTCACCCCCATGGACTCGATCCAGGAGCGCACGCGCATCTGGCATGCCGAGACCGGGCGCCGTATCCATTTCAACCTGATCGACCTCGGGCGCGACTATGAGCTTCTGAAGAACTGGCTGGCCGAACATCGCCCGGACGCCGTCATCCACTTCGCCGAACAGCGCGCCGCGCCCTATTCGATGAAGAGCGACCGGCACAAGAACTACACGGTCAACAACAACGTATCCGCCACGCACAACCTGCTCAACGCGCTGGTGGAGCTGAACCTCGACGCGCATCTGGTGCATCTGGGCACCATGGGCGTCTACGGCTATTCGACCGTCGGTGCCGCCATTCCCGAAGGCTACCTGCCGGTCGGGATCACCACCGAGAGCGGGGAAACGGTGAGCCAGGATATTCTTTATCCGGCGAACCCCGGCTCGATCTACCACATGACCAAGTGCCTCGATCAGCTGCTGTTCCAGTTCTACGCCAAAAACGACGCGTTGCGCATCACCGACCTGCATCAGGGCATCGTCTGGGGCACCCACACCGCACAGACCCGCCGCCACGAGCAGCTGGTCAACCGCTTCGACTATGACGGCGACTACGGCACCGTGCTGAACCGCTTCCTCATCCAGGCCGCCATCGGCTATCCCCTGACCGTGCACGGCACCGGCGGGCAGACCCGCGCCTTCATCCACATCCAAGACTCCGTGCGCTGCATCGAGCTGGCGCTGAAGAACCCACCGGCGCGGGGATCGCGCGTCGAGATCTTCAACCAGATGACCGAGACGCACCGGGTGCGCGACCTCGCCCGCATGATCGGCGACATGACCGGCGCCGAGATCGCCTGGCTGCCGAACCCGCGCAAGGAAGCGCCGGAAAACGAACTGGTGGTGAAGAACGACAAGTTCCTCGATCTCGGTCTTGCCCCGACGAAGCTGAAGGACGGCCTGCTGTCGGAGATCGTCGATGTGGCGAAGAAATACAGCTATCGCGTCGATCGCAGCCGCGTTCCCGCCGTTTCCGCCTGGACGAAGGACATCGCCGCCAAGATCGTCCACGATCCGGAAGGGCGCCGGCTGAAATCCGTTTCATGAGCGGGGGCGGCAAACACGCCTTCGTTACACTGGTGACCAATGCGGATTATGCGATGGGCGCGAAAGCGCTCTGCCGCTCGATCCGCTGCACCGGCACGGCGGCCGATATCGTGGTTCTCCATACGCCGGCCGTCGCGATGGCCGCGCTCGCGCCGCTGGGCGAGTTCGCTGTGCGGCTGGTCAAGACCGATCTGCTGCCACTGTCGGACGCGTTCAACGAGCGACATGCAAGACGCAACGTGCATGCTGCAGCGCCCTTCACCAAAGGCCGGAAGCCCGCCTTCCACTCGCCGCTCGACAATTTCTGCAAGCTGCGGCTCTGGCAGTTGACGGAATACGAGCGCTGCATCTTCATCGATGCGGATGCATTGGTGCTGAAGAACATCGACAAGCTGTTCGCCTATCCGGAATTCTCGGCTGCACCGAACGTCTATGAAAGCCTTGCCGATTTCCACCGGCTGAACTCCGGCGTCTTCGTCGCGAAGCCGTCGGAGGAGACGTTCCGGGCGATGCTGCAAAGGCTGGATGCGCCGGACGCCTTCTGGCCTCGCACCGACCAGAGTTTTCTGCAGGCCTTCTTTCCCGACTGGCACGGCCTGCCGGTGACGATGAACATGCTGCAATATGTCTGGTTCGCGCTGCCGGCTTTGTGGGACTGGCCCTCCATCGGCGTCCTGCACTACCAGTATGAAAAGCCGTGGGAGACGGATCACCCGAAGGCGGAGGCGCTGAAACCGCTGATCGACATCTGGCATGCCTTCCACGACGGCTACGACATTCCCGATATCGCGAGCCTTTCCGGCCCCTCCTCCGGCGAACGAGCCGGCTGATGCGGGTTCTGGTCTCGGGCGCAACGGGTATCGTCGGGCGGTTCGTGGTGGAGCATTTGCTGGCGCAGGGTCATGAAGTGGTGGCCGGCGTCAGAGATGTAACCACCGCCCTGCCCTTTTCGCAGCCTGTCGAGACCACGCTCCTCTCGCTGGACCCCACCGCGCCCCTCCCCGCCTTCGATGGATGCGACGCCTTCGTCCACGCTGCCTTCGAGCATGTGCCTGGTCGATATCGCGGTGGCGAGGGGGACGACCCTGATGGTTTTCGGCGCGCCAATGTCGGTGGCTCATTGCGGCTGTTCGAGGCCGCGAAGCAGGCCGACGCCCGGCGCTGCGTCTTCCTGTCGAGCCGCGCCGTCTACGGTCGCCAACCGGCGGGAGTCCTCCTGAGCGAGGATATGGAGCCTGCACCGGAGAGCCTTTACGGCATCGTCAAATGGGACGCGGAACAGGCGCTCGCGGCGCTTCATTCGGATAACTTCATCACGGCAAGCCTTCGCTCCACCGGCGTCTACGGCCTGCTCCCCGGCATGCCGCACAAGTGGGAAACGCTGGCGCGCGATTACCTCGCCGGCCGGCCGATGGAGGATCGGGTGGGGACCGAGGTGCATGGCGACGATCTCGCCGCCGCCGTTCTCCTGCTGCTGACCGCCGATGCAGCCCTCGTCGGTAACAGAGCCTTCAACGCCTCCGACCTCCTGACGAGCCACCACGACGTCCTCTCGGAACTCCAGCAGGCCACGGCCTGCATCCACCCGCTACCCGAGCCGCTCGACAAAAGCCTCTTCAGCCGGATGGACACGGCCCGCCTGCGTTCGCTTGGCTGGCACCCTGGCGGGAACGCCCGCTTCCGCGCTGACATCGCAGCCCTCGCAGAACGCCTTGCCACCGACCTGTAAGAGCCCGACTGCCGAAGCCCTCCTCACGGCTTACTGCTTACGGCTCACCACTCACTCTTTCCCCATCTTCCCCTTCTGCTTCTCCGCCCAATCCCGCCCGGCATCGCCACCCCAAAGCAACCAGGCGATGTATCCGGCGGACGGATCGCTGTCGTCGCCGAAATTCTTGGCGCGCTTATCGACCTTGTGGCGGGAGAAGTAGCTCGACATGCGTTTGATCGTATCGGCCGAGAGATTGACGCGGTTCTTCAGATCGCGGGCACGGGCGACGCCGATCTGGGTGCCGCCGCGCTTGAACTTTTCGCGAAGATCGAGGCCTTTCTCGGCTGCCTTGGCGACGGCCTCCGGGGGAACGTGATCGCCGGCCATCAGCTTGCGCTCAGTTCCGAATGGCTTTTGAGCACATGCGCGCCATCTTCCTGGCTGATGAGATAGGCCGGCTCGTCGGTCGAGGCCTTGCGCTTGATCTTATGGCCCTTGATCGTGCGCTCGACATCCTCGGTGAAGCTCTCGTCCACCTTGCCTTCCGCCATACCCTGCCCCCATTTCCACGAAACGGTGGTGCCCTTGGTAAATTTCTTCATCGCTCGCTCCTCTGACGCGACTGTCGGTCGCTTCAAGAAATGCGCGCGCGGGAAACGGGTTCCGTCAGATCAGGTCGAGATCGCCATCGTGCCAGACGACGTGCCGACTGGTCTCCGGCAAGGTCTCGATCTCCTCGGCGATGAAATAGGGCGGGATGTCGAGCGCCCGGAGTGCGGCGACCGTCGCCGGCACCCATTTGAACTCGAGATCGCTCTTGCCGTCCCGGTTGCGATGCACGATCTCGGTCGGGTGGAACGGAAAGACCGTGGGCACGGTCATGAGGTAGTAGAAACCGATCTCGTGAAAGTCGCGCGCCTCGTAGTGGAAGAAATTCTCGACTGTCCAGAGCAGCCGCCCGACGGTGACATCGACGCCCAGTTCCTCCTGCATCTCGCGGCGAAGCGTCGCCTCCGAGGTCTCGCCGATTTCGGCGCGACCGCCGGGAAAGGTCCAGAACGTCTCATGCACCGCCCGATGGACGAGCACATACCCGTCGCGAAAGCCGAGCCCGGCAATCCGGAAATTGAAACGCTTGCTGCCGGAATCGAGCCGGACCATCTTGCGCTTGCTCATCAGCCCAACTCCACGACGGTGATCTCCGGCGGCGAACCGAGCCGGACGGGAAGGATGGACGTGCCGAGCCCGCCGGAGACGACGAGATGCCGGCCGTCCTCGACGATATGACCATAGGCATAGCGGCTGCCATAGCGCGAGGGCACGACGGGAGAAAAGCCGAACAGCCGGATCTGCCCGCCATGCGTATGGCCGGACAGCGTAACCGCGACACGCTTGGGAACAGTGGGGAAAATATCCGGCTCGTGCGCCATAAGAATGACCGGTGCGTCATCCGTCACGCTTGCCAGCGTGCCGGCGAGATCGTCGAGCCCGGTGGCCGGAAAGAGTTGATCCGCGAGACCAGCCAGCCAGAAGGCGTGACCGTCTTTTTCGAGCCGCACTGCCCGGTTGCTATAGAGCGGCACGCCGAGGCGATCGAGCACGGCCTGGACGATCCCCGGCCTGCCCGTCTCCATGGCTTGGGGATCGTCGAGCCAGTCATGATTGCCAAGAATGGCGTGAACGCCGAGCGGCGCACTCAAGGGACGCAGCGCCTCGCCCCAGGCCTCCGGCGGCACCTGCGAGCCCAGACGCATGCCGGATAGAAAGTCCCCGAGCAGCAGGATCATGTCGCCGCTAAGGCCGTTCGCCTGATGGGCAATCTCGGCGATCCGCGACGCAGGCATATAGGGGTCGCAGGCGTGGATATCGCTGACCAGCACGAGCCGCAGCGTCAGACCCTGCGGCCAGCCCGGCGGCGTCATCCGGTGCGTGACGACACGGGGACGGCCGCGCGGCTCGATGCCGATCGCATAGGCGCCGGTGGACAAGGCCGCCAGCACGAACGCACCGAATGTCTTCAGGAGCCCGCGCCGGGAGAGCACTCAGTCGTCCTCCTGGAACAGGCGGAACTGCGAGGCTTCCAGATCCTTGGGCGGCACGAGGCCGAGATGCTTCCAGGCATTGACAGTCAGCACCCGTCCGCGCGGCGTGCGCTGGATGAAGCCCTGCTGGATCATATAGGGCTCGATGATATCCTCGATCGCATCGCGCGGCTCGGACAAGCCCGCCGCGATGGTTTCGATGCCGACGGGGCCGCCGCCGAAATTGAGCGCGATCATGGTGAGGTAGCGCGTGTCGAGCTGGTCGAAGCCCATATTGTCGACGAGCAGACGCGTCAGCGCCTCATCGGCGATCTGCCGCGTCACCGCCTCGGCCCGGGCGACCTGCGCGAAATCCCGCACACGGCGCAGAAGCCGCCCGGCGATGCGCGGCGTTCCGCGCGCGCGCCGCGCGATCTCGCGAGCGCCATCGTCGGTAATGGCAAGCCCCATCAGCCGCGCACCGCGCCGCACGATCAGCTCCAACTCTTCCACCGTGTAGAAGCTGAGGCGTACGGGGATGCCGAAGCGGTCGCGCAGCGGCGTGGTGAGCAGGCCGAGCCGCGTGGTGGCGGCAACCAGCGTGAACTTCGACAGGTCGATCTTCACGGAACGCGCCGCCGGGCCCTCGCCGATGATGAGGTCGAGCTGAAAATCCTCCATGGCGGGATAAAGGATTTCCTCGACCGCCGGGTTCAGCCGGTGGATTTCGTCGATGAAGAGCACGTCGCGCTCCTCGAGATTGGTCAGGAGTGCTGCGAGATCGCCAGCCTTGGCGATGACGGGGCCGGAGGTCGAGCGGAAATTGACGCCGAGTTCCTTGGCCATGATCTGCGCAAGCGTCGTCTTGCCAAGGCCGGGCGGACCGACGAACAGCACGTGATCCAGCGCCTCGCCGCGATGCTTCGCCGCCTCGATGAACACCTTCAGATTGGCGCGCGCCTCCGCCTGGCCGGTAAACTCGTCCAGCGACTGCGGCCGAAGCGCGGTATCGAGATCCTCCCCGCGTTTTTCGGGAGAGATCAGGCGGGTGTCGTCTGTCATGCGAGAAGTTCCATTCCGGGGATGAGGCTTGCAGCCTTCCGGTCAAACGTAACGATTTTCTCGCAGCCGGCTTGCTTGGCAAAACCTGCGATGAGGACGTCCGCAATATCGATTTTCGCAAATTCATCTGACGAAAAGACGCCTTTTATGACATCCGAATCCTCGAAAACGATCTCGCGACTGGCCATCAAGCCTTCAAACAGTGTTGCGATCTCATGGTTTTTGAAACCATAGCTCCTGCTCAGGACCCAACAGGCTTCGGCGAACACGAAGGTGGAAATATAGGCCGGATCAGCAGCCGATCTCGAACGGAAGAACGCGACTGCGCTTTGGTTCTGCCTAGGGTCATCCGTCATCAGAAAGCGGAGAAGCACGTTTGTATCGATTCCAATCACGCGTGATCCTCCGGTCGTCATCGGCCACCGCCTGGGCAATGGCATCGTCCATCTCTTCGATCGTCAGGCTCACGCCATTGGGAGCGCGACCGAGAATGCCGGCAAACTCCATGATGCTTCTGGTCTTCGCCCGGATTTTGACCTCGCCATCCTCGATGATGAAATCCATATGATCGCCCGGATTGAGGTCCAGATATTTCCGGACTTCGATCGGTATCGTCGTCTGTCCTTTGGATGTCAGTTTCGCAGAATAGCCCATAAGACGCTCCATTCCTTACCTTCACACTATAGTAAGGAATCCCCTCGCAGACAAGGAATCACTGCGACAACTCCCTCAGGCCCAGGCGGATCAGCTTGGCGCTATCGGCACCCTCGCCGCCGTTCCGGAGTGCCGCGGCAATGGCGTTGGCGGCCTGATCGCGGGAGTAGCCGAGATTGGTAAGGGCGGAGACCGCATCCGCGACGGGCGCCGGCACGGCGCCTTCGCCGAGTTCCTGCTTGAAGCCGATGCCGGCTGCGGCATCGCCGGCAAAGGCGGGTGCCTTGTTCTTCAGCTCGGTGACGATGCGCACCGCCACCTTCGGGCCGACGCCGGGTGCGCGCGAGATGGACGTCTTGTCCTGCAACGCGATGGCATTGGCGAGTTCGCCGGGGGTGAGGACGGAGAGGACGGCGAGTGCGACCTTGGCGCCGACGCCCTGCACGCTCTGGAGCAGGCGGAACCATTCGCGCTCCAGCGCGGAGAGGAAGCCGAACAGGCGCAGCTGGTCTTCCCGCACATAGGTCTCGATGAACAGCACCGCTGCCTCGCCGGACGTGCCGAGCTTGCCAAGCGTACGCGCCGAGCAATAGGCGACATAACCGACGCCATGGACGTCGATCACAACATGGTCGTCGCCGATCTCGTCGATCGTGCCCTTCAACTTGCCAATCATCCGCTGAGGTCCCCGAGAAAAAGAAGAAAGCTTACAGGCCATCCGTCATGACGGACGCGCCGCAGGCTGTCGAGAGCAACAGCGCCCTAGATGAAACCCCGTCACGCCGTGGCGGCCGCGATGCGATGGGCGAGACTGCCGGCGAAGCTCTGGCGGTTGTGCGCGTGGCAGATGGCGATCGCCAGCGCATCCGCTGCGTCGTTGCCCTTGAAGGTCGCCTTGGGCATCAGAACCTTGATCATCATGTGGATCTGCTGCTTCTCGCCATGCCCGACGCCGATCACCGATTTCTTGACGGCGTTCGGCGCATATTCCGCCACCTTCAGCCCGGCGCGGGCCGGCACCAGCATGGCGATGCCACGGGCCTGACCGAGCTTCAGCGTCGCCACCGCATCCTTGTTGACGAAGGTCTGCTCGACGGCCGCTTCGTCCGGCTTGTGGAGATGGATGATATCGGCCAGCCCGTCGTGCAACTGGCAGAGCCGCGAGGCGAGATCCGCATCGCCATCCGACAGGATGGTGCCGGAACCCACGAAGCGCAACGTGTTGCCCAGCGTGTCGATCACGCCCCATCCCATGCGCCGGAGCCCGGGATCGATACCGATAATGCGAATCGTGGATTGCATGAAAATATCCTAGCCTTTGCACCCGGACGCTGCCAGCAAAATGTGAACAAAACAAAAACATCCACTATAAGCGCGTTCGAGGCCGCCCTTGGATTTAGGGTGCGGGCCACTTACATGACCATCACGTTCATCAATTGAAGGCCGTTCGCCATGGTCCCCTTTTCCATTCTCGACCTGTCGCCGATCACCAGAGGCAGCACTGTTTTACACGCGCTCGACAACTCGCGGCGACTGGCGCAGGAGGCCGAGTTCGCCGGTTACGAGCGGTTCTGGCTGGCAGAACATCACGGCATGAGCGGCATTGCCAGTGCCGCGACCGCGCTCGTGATTTCGCATGTGGCGGCGGGCACGAAGACGATCCGCGTCGGCTCCGGCGGCATCATGCTGCCCAACCATTCGCCGCTCGTCATCGCCGAACAGTTCGGCACGCTCGCGGCGCTCTATCCGGGCCGTATCGACCTCGGCCTCGGCCGGGCGCCGGGCACGGACATGCGCACGGCGGCGGCGCTGAGGCGCCACATGGAGGGAAGCGCCAATGCGTTCCCGAACGATGTCGTGGAACTGCAGGGGCTGCTCGGCACGCCACGCGAGGGCGAGGTGATCGCCACGCCGGGTGCCGGCACCAACGTGCCGATCTGGCTTCTCGGGTCCAGCCATTACAGCGCACAGCTTGCCGGCATGCTCGGCCTGCCCTTCGCCTTCGCCTCGCATTTTGCGCCGGACATGCTTTTTTCGGCGTTGGAGATCTACCGCGAACGCTTCGAGCCATCGGCTATTCTCGACAAGCCCTATGCCATGGTCGGCATCATGGGCGTGGCCGCGGATACAGACGAGGAGGCGCACCATCTCTTCACCTCGATGCAGCAGTCCTTCGTGGCGCTGCGCCGCAATGCTCGCGGCCAGTTTCCACCACCGGTCGACAGCATGGACGGTCTCTGGAACGCGTCGGAGAAGGGCTTCGTCGATCATGCGATGACCTATGCCATCGTCGGCGGGCCGGAGACGGTGCGCCGGAAGACGCAGGCGTTCCTCTCGGATACGCGCGCGGACGAACTGATCATCTCCATGCCGGTCTTCGACATGGAGGCCCGGCTGACGTCGGTCCGTCGTTTTGCAGAAGCGCGGCAGGAACTTGCCGCCGCCGCATAATGTCGGCTCAGCCGCGCAGACTGGCGGCAGCGCGGCGAAGATCGCCGGTTACTGCCGTCTGCTCCCCGGCATCCACACTCTCCGCCACGACGACGCGACCGCGGCCGAGCGATTTCGCCTGATAGAGAGCATCGTCTGCCGACCGGAAGGCGACATCGCGGCTCGTTTCCGGGCTCATGACGTGGCAGAGCCCGAACGAGGCAGCGATTTCGATGCGATGGCCCGGCGGGTAGGCGCCCGGCAGATACATCGGCGCCGACAACGCCTCCCCGAGCCGCCAGCAGGCGGCTTCCGCATCTGCAATGGTGATCGACGGCATCAGAATGGCAAACTCGTCGCCGCCCAGACGGAAAAGGCGGTCCATATCACGTGTATTGGCGCGCAGCCGCGTTGCGACGGCGCGCAGCAGATCGTCGCCGATCGCGTGACCGAAGGTATCGTTGACACCCTTGAAACCATCGAGATCGAGGCAGGCCACGACGAACGGCCCCGACGAAATTGACTCCAGATACGCAGCGTCCAGCAGCGCCCGGTTTGCAAGACCCGTCAGGACATCATGCGTCGCGGCATGCGTCATCATGCGTTCGCGACCGACCAGCATCTGGGCGGTCGTCTGCGAGATGCGCACCAGCAGGAAGCCGCCGACGAGGAGCACGACGAAGACCGTGAGAACGAGCGGCGTCGCCTGATAGAGCATGTCGCGCGCGGGGGTCGGTGGCCGCCACGAGAGGACCTGTATCTCGCCATCGGGCCCGACCGCGATTTCCGACCGAGCGCGCTCCGGTGCGACCTCGCTCAAGGGGCTGACACGGGCATCATCGAGCAGGAACCGCGTTCCGAAGAAATCCTGCAGGCTGCTGCCGATGGGCATGGCGGTGATCAGCACGGGCGCGCGAGGGCCGCTGACCTGCGCCGTACCGAAATCCGGCTGGAAGAGGCTTGCCGACAGCAGCACGGCATCCTGCCCGATGACCTCGATCCGGCTGATGGCGATGGGCTTCGGGATGCCCTGCCCCTTCGGCCCGGCTTCGCGCTTGCGCACGTCGGCCACGAGCGGCTCGGCGTCGGCAACGATCCGCTCCGCGCCACGGGCGAAGAAAGGCCGCAATTTTACCGTCTCATCCGTGCGTGCGTAAAGAAGGGAGTCGTCGGGCTTCAGAACCGCGGCAAAGCGCGTTCGCGACGTTCCGATCAACGAGGAGCCGACGTTTCGATCCGTCCACTCGAAATCGAACGTGTTGTCGAGCTTGGCGATCGCCTCGTCCCAGATGGTCCACGAGGTCAGTGCGAATTCGATGTCGGCGATCCAGAGCGCGAGATTGCGCTCGACCAGCGTCTCCTGCTGAACCCGCGCCTCGCCGTCGATCCGCGCCGCGCCGTAATAGGGAACGGTCGCCATGGCGGCAATGAAAAGGGCGACGCCGCCGATGGCGGGCCCGATCAGTCTGAGGTGAACGAAACGCATCGCCCGGCCCGCTTTCCATCCAGCATTCAGGTTGGACCTGCGCGGAAACCGCGCATCGGAAGCAACATGGGCCTCCGCCAGTCCGTCGGCCGACGCGGGAAACGCCTCGATGACAACGAGGCGTCGGCAGCAGCAGACGGGCTGCATGCTGACCGACAGACATTACGATTAAGTTAGCACGGGCGTACTCTCACGCCGAAAACAACCACTGCGAGAGGTTATTGCAACCTGTGGATCAGGCGGAAAGCTTCGCCATGACCTCGTCCGACACTTCGAAATTGGCGTAGACGTTCTGGACGTCGTCGTCGTCTTCCAGCGTGTCGATGAGCTTCATCAGCGATTCCGCCCGTTCTTCGTCGACGGGAACGCTGTTCTGCGCCTTCCAGATCGCCTTCACCGTCTCGGCTTCGCCGAGCGTAGCTTCCAGCGCCTTGGCGACCTCGCCGATATCCTCGAAACCGCAGATGATCGTGTGGCCATCCTCGTCGCTGGTGACGTCCTCGGCACCGGCTTCGATAGCGGCTTCCATCACGGCGTCCACTGTCCCGACATCGGGCTTGTAGGTGATTTCGCCGACGCGATCGAAGGAGAAGGAGACCGAGCCGGTCTCACCCAGCGCGCCGCCGGCCTTGGTGAAGGTCGAGCGGACGTTGGAGGCGGTACGGTTGCGGTTGTCGGTCAGTGCCTCCACAATGACGGCGACGCCGCCCGGGCCGTAGCCCTCATAGCGGATTTCGTCATAGTTCTCGCTGTCGGCACCCGATGCCTTCTTGACGGCGCGCTCGATATTGTCGCGCGGCATGGACTGGGCCTTGGCATTCTGGATGGCAAGGCGCAGGCGGGCATTCATCGAGGGATCGGGAAGGCCGGCCTTGGCCGCGACGGTGATTTCGCGCGCGAGCTTGGAAAACATCTTGGAGCGCACGGCATCCTGGCGGCCCTTGCGATGCATGATGTTCTTGAACTGTGAATGGCCGGCCATGGCGCCCTCTTGGATAAACTCTGCCGATGATGGGATCGGGCCGCCTTATAATTTCATCCGGCCGGTTCGTCCAGCCTGTTGTCCGGCTCATCGCGGGTGCAAAGCCTCAAAGGCCCTGGAGAACCATGATCAGCGGCTTTTTGGGCAGAGTGCGCAGAGAGACGGTGACGGTGGCGCTGTCGGCCACTGTGCGGTCGAAGCCGGGACCGAAGAGGCCGAGGAAGCTTTCGACCGGCGGACCGCGCCGGTGCATGGGCAGGATCAGCGCGGAGCGCAGCCGGGTGACCACGCGCACCATGCTCTCCGCCCCCATGGTCAGCCCGCCATCCACAGGCACCATCACCACGTCGAGCCTGCCGATCTCGGCATAGTCCGTCTCGTCGAGCTCGTGATGCAGGTGGCCGAGATGGCCGATGCAGAGGCCGGCGACCTCGAAGATGAAGATCGAATTGCCGTCCGGCTCCATCGCGCCGCCATAGCCGGCGCGAATGTCGGTCGGCACATTGCGGATATAGGCGTCGCCCACGACGAGATCATGATCGGCGGCATTGCCGTCGTCGCTCCAGCCGTGCAGCACATGGGCGATCTCAGGCCCCGGCGTCAGTGTGTAATGGGTCGAATGCGCCTTGTTCATCGTCGCCACCATCGGCGGCTGCGGCGGCCGGTGAAAGCCGGAATAGTCGGTCGCGATCGTCACCCCACCCGGCGTTTCCAGGAGGAAGGTGGAGTGGCCGAGAAAGGTGATGGCGACCGTCTGGTCGCGGGCTGCGGCCTGCTGCAGAGAGGATGCAAAGGGATCGGCGCTCGCCAACTGGACGAAACCGGCGTCCGGCAGCGCCCGCGCGATGGCCTGGCACTGGCTGACCGCCGGCTGCTGCGCGAAGGTGGGCACCTGCAGGAAGGCGATGCCGGCTGAGACAAGAACAGCACAGGTGAGAACGGCAGATCGCAGCATGGCACATCCTGACCCCGGTTCGGCCTTGTTCGGCGGTGGCGTCAGGATATGCGCAGGCGCATTGCGGTAAAGAGGCGACGCGTCACGATTGCGTCATTGCAAGGCGGCTGGTTTCAGGGCTTGGCCGAGCGTAGCACCGTGTTGATCCGCTCTTCCCAACCCTCGCCGGTCGCCCGGAACTTGGCAAGCACGTCGCCATCGAGATCGAGGGAAACGCGTTCCTTCGACGCTTCCCGTTCCGCTTCCACTTCCGCTCGCCGGATGCTCTCTGCGAGATCGGGAAAGACCTCGGCGAAAGGGCGGCCGGTTGAGATCTGCTCGTCCGTCAGTTCCGGGTGATCGGGATCCGCGAGGATTTCCGCTTGGATATCGGCCTCCTCCTCGTCCGACAGGTTTTTGTAGGCTGGTTTAGACGATGCCATAAGCGCGCCTCTCCTTCTTGCTTGCCCGCCGCATGGAAAGGACCGACAATCCCTCACGACCCAACGGAACGAAGATCACGGAGATGAGATTGGGACCGATCGGTCCGATCGCAACCTTCCGACCCTGTTTCGCCTCGAAGATCCTGGCGGCAACGAAGAAGGAATGCTCGATCAGATCGAAGTCATATCCGTGCTTCCGGATATTGCTCCGGCGTTTGATCTCGTCGAACACACTCCGCCAGGCGCGCCAAGTGGTCTTGGTCGGCAACAGAAAATGCGCTCTGCCGGCTGATGTCAATATGCGAAACATCTCATATTCCGCATCGAGACGAACCCTCCCGTCACGCCCAGAAGGACGGCACCGTTTCCGCAAGACGCGGGCCGATACGCAAGGGGGCGATGGCTTCGGCGAGGCCCGTGCGGTCGGAGATCTCGACGCCGACGCCGCAGATCGTGGCGGGGCCGGATGCCGCTTCGAAGCGGCCCTTCGGCATCTTGGAGATGAAGCGGTTGAGCGGCTCTTCCTTTTCCATGCCGAGCGAGGAATCGTAATCGCCGCACATGCCGGCATCCGAGAGATAGGCCGTGCCGCCGTTGAGGATCTGGTGGTCGGCGGTCGGCACATGCGTGTGGGTGCCGACGACGAAGCTGGCGCGGCCATCGACGAAATGGCCGAAGCACTGCTTCTCGCTGGTCGCCTCGGCATGGAAATCGAACACGATCGCGTCCGCCTGCTCCGTCAAGGGGCATGCGGCGAGAATGGCCTCGGCCGACTTGAAGGGATCGTCGAGTTCGGGATGCATGAACACCCGGCCCATGATGTTGGCGACGAGCACGCGCGCGCCGTTGCGGGCGAAATAGAGGCCGGAGCCGCGGCCGGGCGTGCCGGCGGGATAGTTGGCAGGCCGCAAGAACTGGTCATGCCGCTGGCAGAAGGTCACGGCCTCTTTCTGGTCCCAGACATGGTTGCCAGTGGTGACGACATCGGCACCGGCATTGATCGTCTCCAGAAAGATATCCTCGGTGATGCCGAAGCCGCCGGCCGCGTTCTCGCCATTGACGATGACGAAGTCGAGTTTGAGGTCGGAGACGAGGCCCGGAAGCTTTTCCCAGACCGCCGTCCGGCCCGTCTTGCCCACCATGTCGCCGAGGAACAGAAGTCTCATATCAGATCGATCTCGCCTATGGAGCACCGCGCGTCGTTCATGACGCGCAAAGGTCGCTCCAACACGTTACACTTGCTGCCGCTACGTCTCGATCAGGCCCTCCTCCGTCAGGATGGCGTCAAGCGGGATGTCGTGCGGCTCGAAAGGCACTGATGCCACTTCCTGGCAGGCGAAAGCAATCCCGATCAGTCGCGGGCGCTTGCCCAGCGTGTCGAGACGCGCGATGGCGCGATCATAATGGCCGGCACCATAGCCGATCCGGTGCCCGACGCGATCGAAGGCGGAAAGCGGTACCAGCATGAGATCCGGATCGACCACCGCCGCCGTCTCGTCGGGTCCCGTGGTGCCGAACCCGGTCTTCACGACGGACGCGCCGGCAAGATATTCGCGAAAGACGATGGTTTCACGGTCGAGAACGACGGGAAGGCAAAGGCGGGCACCGATGGCACGCAGTCCCTCCATGAGAGGCCGGATGTCAGGCTCGGAACGGATCGGCCAGAAGCCGGAGACCATCGCGCCGGCAGGATCGAAGACCTGACGAAAGGACGGCGCACCTATGTGACGCAGCATGGCAGCGGCACCGTCGGCCCGCGCCTCCGATGATAGGGCATCCCGCAGCGCCAGCCGTTCGGCGCGCAGGCGGGCCTTCTGCTCTCTGGGTGGTAACGTCATGATCTCCCCTCACATCCGCCATCCGGTTTGAACGGTCTACCGGGCGAGATCAAGATGTCGCTTGCCGCGAGGACGTCGCCGCCGCACTGCCGGCAACCTGGACTGAAGAAAGGAGGTAAGGTGCGATCCGCACAACCGATGGATTTTTACGATCCTGGGTGCCTACAAACGTAGGTGGGCGCCATATGCCCAGGCCCACGAGCCTGGACAGGGACAGCTCCCGTTGGATCGAGTATGGCCCCAGGGATTGTGGTTCCTGTCGTGAAGCGCAGACCGCAAGAGGGAATATAGAGTGCTTCGGCGCGGCATGCCAGAGCCGATTGCGAAATCGGGCCAGAGCCGATTGCGAAATCCAGACGTGACGTCCGAAAACGGCTGCTTACCGCGGATGGGCCGGTGGCTGCGCAGGCTGGGCGGGCGGCGCGGGACGGTTGACGATGCGGGCGGCCAGGCCCTGGATCTGGGTGGTGACTTCGCCAAGCGCGGATGCCAGCGCCTCCTCGGCCTCGGCTTCTCTGGCGACGGCGGCGTCGCGGGCACGCTTCAGCCCATCCACTTCGGCCTCCAGCGCCTTCAGACGGCGATCCACCTCGGAAAGTTCGTCCGTCACCATGATGGCCGCCATCACCGTCAGGCGGAGATCGCCGATCTCGCCGAACTGGCCCTTGAGATGGCTGACATACTGGTCGAAACGCAGAGCGAGATCGGTGAGATGCCCCTCCTGCCCCTCCTCGCAGGCCATGCGATAGGCCTTGCCGTCGATCGTCACGGTGACTTGCGCCATTGGCTAACTCCCGGCCCGAGGCCCGTTGACGAATGATATCGGGGGGATCACCGGTCGAGAACCGCGCGGATGGTTTCCATGGCGGTCACGAGACGGCGTGAAACCTCGCGATTGACCTCTTCGAGGCGATTGGCGCGGAATTGCGACTGGTCGAGTTCCTGCGCGAGCCGCGCCCTGTCCGTGTTGACCCGGCGAACCTCGCCCTCGATCTCCACCCGGTCGCGCTCGCGGTCCAGCCGGCCGTCGATCACGCTCTCCAGACCGGCGACGGCCCCCTTCAGCTCGTCGATTGCCGCCCTGACTGTCTTCCCTGCCGCCATCGTGTCTGCTTCCAATCCATGGCCGGGGCACCGAATCGGCAAGGCGCGCCCTTGTCAAAGCCAATCGCACTATTAGACTCAATCCATCGGACGACACAACGCCAGCCTGTCAGCTTCAGGCTGGAAGCTGTGGATCAAGCACGATTTTTCGTGCTTCGACAGGGCCTCGACGCCTGCCGTCTTTGTTGACTCCACCGGGCGAGGTGCTATGTCTCACCCGCTTCCGATGCGGTCTTTGGAGGATAGAGACCGTTCCCTGATCATCAAGCTTAAGCGGAACAGTCATGATCTCGAATGAACAACACGACCGGATGGCGAATGCGATCCGTTTTCTGGCCATGGATGCGGTGGAGAAGGCCAATTCCGGCCACCCCGGCCTGCCCATGGGAGCGGCCGATATCGCGACCGTCCTTTTCACCAAATACCTGAAGTTCGACCCCAAGAACCCCAACTGGCCCGACCGCGACCGTTTCGTCCTGTCGGCCGGCCATGGCTCGATGCTGCTCTATGCCCTGCTCTATCTCACGGGCTATCCGGACATGACAATCGAGGACATCAAGCAGTTCCGTCAGCTCGGCTCCAAGACCGCCGGCCACCCGGAATTCGGCCATGCCACGGGCATCGAGACGACGACCGGCCCGCTCGGCCAGGGCATTGCCAATGCCGTGGGCATGGCGATCGCCGAGCGCAAGCTCGAACAGGAGTTCGGCTCGGACCTGCAGGACCATTACACTTACGCGCTCTGCGGCGACGGCTGCCTCATGGAAGGCATCAGCCATGAAGCGATCGCGCTTGCCGGCCACCTGAAGCTGAACAAGCTCGTGCTCTTCTGGGACAACAACTCGATCACCATCGACGGCGCCGTATCGCTGTCGGACTCGACCGACCAGATCGCCCGCTTCAAGGCGGTGCACTGGAACACGATCGAAGTCGACGGCCACGACCAGAAGGCGATCTCCGACGCGATCGAAGCCGCCCATAAATCCGACCGCCCGACCTTCATCGCCTGCAAGACCGTCATCGGCTTCGGCGCACCGAACAAGGCCGGCACCCACAAGGTTCACGGCTCGCCGCTCGGCGCGGAAGAAATCGCCGCAACGCGCAAGGCCCTGAACTGGGAAGCCGAAGCCTTCGACACGCCCGCCGACGTTCTCGACGCCTGGCACAGTGCCGGCGAGCGTTCGGTCCAGGCCCGCAAGGCCTGGGAAGCGCGCCTGTCGTCCACCGATGAGACGAAGAAGGCCGAGTTCACCCGCCGTTTTGCGGGCCAGCTGCCGGCCGGCTTCGACAAGGCGATCGACGACTACAAGAAGAAGCTCGCCGAGAAGCCGCCGACAATTGCGACCCGCAAGGCGTCCGAGGATGCGCTGGAAGTTATCAACGGCTTCCTGCCGGAAACGCTGGGCGGCTCCGCCGACCTGACGCCGTCCAACAACACCAAGACCAGCCAGATGACGTCGATCACGCCGACGGACTTCGGCGGCCGCTACATGCATTGGGGCATCCGCGAACACGGCATGGCCGCGGCCATGAACGGCGTCGCGCTCCATGGCGGCCTGATCCCCTATTCCGGCGGCTTCATGATCTTCTCGGACTATTGCCGTCCGTCGATCCGCCTCGCCGCGCTGATGGGCATCCGCGTCATCCACGTGCTGACGCATGACTCAATCGGCGTGGGCGAAGACGGCCCGACGCACGAGCCGGTCGAGCACATGGCAGCGCTGCGGGCGATCCCGAACCTCGTGATGTATCGCCCGGCCGATGCGGTCGAGACGGCGGAATGCTGGCAGCTGGCACTGGAAGACCACAAGCGGCCCTCGGGCCTGGCGCTCACGCGTCAGAACCTCGCCCCGGCCCGCACCACCTACACGAAGGAAAACCTATCCGCCAAGGGCGCCTACGAGCTGGTGTCCGACGCGGACGCCAAGGTTGCGATCTTCGCATCCGGCTCGGAAGTCGAGCTTGCGCTTCAGGCCGCGACGGCCCTGAAGGAAAAGGGGACCGCCGTTCGGGTCGTGTCCGTACCGTCCTTCGAGCTGTTCGAAGACCAGCCGGCCGACTACCGCAGGGCGATCATCGGCACCGAACCGGTCAAGATCGCGGTGGAAGCCGCCATCCGTCAGGGATGGGATCTGTTCATCGGTTCGGACGGCGACTTTGTCGGCATGCACTCCTTCGGCGCCTCCGGCCCGGCCAAGGAACTCTACAAGCACTTCGGCATCACCGCTGACGCGATCGTCGCGGCGGCCGAAAAGAAGCTGGCCTAAGTTCGGCGGGGCGCGTCCGACGCGCCCCGTTTTTCATCTCTGCCGGCGCACGGACCGCGCCTTTATCAATCGTGCCTTTTCTTAAAGGGAGAGCCCCCATATGACAGTGAAAGTCGCCATCAACGGCTTCGGCCGCATCGGCCGCAACGTGCTCCGCGCCATCGTCGAGTCCGGCCGCACCGACATCGAAGTCGTCGCCATCAACGACCTCGGCCCGGTCGAAACCAATGCGCACCTGCTGCGCTACGACTCTATCCATGGCAAGTTCCCCGCGACGGTCGAAGTCCAGGGTGACACGATCGTCATCAACGGCGGCAAGCCGATCAAGGTGACGGCCGTGCGCAACCCGGCCGAACTGCCGCACAAGGACCTCGGCGTCGATATCGCGCTCGAGTGCACCGGCATCTTCACCGCCCGCGACAAGGCCGCAGCCCACCTGCAGGCCGGCGCGAAGAGCGTCATCATCTCGGCCCCTGCCGATGGTGCCGACCTGACCGTCGTCTACGGCGTCAACCACGACCAGCTGACCAAGGAACATACGGTCATCTCCAACGCGTCGTGCACCACGAACTGCCTGGTTCCCGTGGTCAAGGTTCTGAACGACGTGATCGGTATCGACCACGGCTTCATGACGACGATCCACTCCTACACGGGCGACCAGCCGACGCTCGACACCATGCACAAGGACCTGTACCGCGCCCGCGCCGCAGCCCTGTCCATGATCCCGACCTCCACCGGTGCCGCCAAGGCCGTCGGCCTCGTGCTGCCGGAACTCAAGGGCAAGCTGGACGGCACGTCGATCCGCGTTCCCACGCCGAACGTTTCGGTCGTCGACTTCAAGTTCGTCGCCAAGCGCGACACGAGCGTCGCCGAAATCAACGATGCCATCAAGGCTGCCGCCGACGGCAAGCTGAAGGGCATTCTCGGCTACACGGACGAGCCGCTGGTCTCCCGCGACTTCAACCATGACAGCCATTCCTCGATCTTCGCCATCGACCAGACCAAGGTTCTCGAAGGCAATTTCGTGCGCATCCTGTCCTGGTACGACAATGAATGGGGCTTCTCCAACCGCATGTGCGACACGGCCGTCGCCATGGGCAAGCTGCTCTGAGACCATGACGAGCCCCGGGGCGCCACAGGCGTTCCGGGGCTTTTTCTATCGGTGGCTTGCCAACAGGCCTGACCGCCTTGAAGCAACGTCCCGGCATATCCAACGCAGGGTAAGGCAAGGATCCCATCGATGTTTCGCCCGCTGCAGCCGATGACCGTGCGCTGGCGTCCGTTCGAGGACGAGGGCCTGGAGCATCTGACGCTGATGCCGCTGTCCGGGCCGCAACCCGGCATCCGCATCTTGTCGGTGGTGATCGGCGCACGCGGCGGCACGACCTATGGCGTCCGCTATACGATCGACTGCGACCCCCATTGGACGACGACATCCCTGACGCTCGAGACCACGACCGGCATCAGCCTCTCGCTCGTCTCGGATGGTCTCGGCCACTGGCAGGACGGCGATGGCCATGCGCTGCCGGCCTTTGACGGCTGCATCGACGTCGATCTCGCCGGCACGCCCTTCACCAACACGCTGCCGATCCGCAGGCTGGGCCTGCGCCCCGAAGACGGCACCCGCAGCCTCGATATGCTCTATATCCCGTTCGACACGTTCGAGCCGTTGCGCGATGCCCAGCTCTATACCTGCCTTGCCGAAGACCGGCTCTATCGCTACGAGGCCGCCGACCGCAGCTTCACGGCGGATCTCCCGCTGGATGCGGACGGCCTCGTGCTCGACTATCCCACGCTTTTCATTCGAACCTGACCCGATCAGACGCAACCGGAGACGACACATGACCTTCAAGACCCTTGACGACCTGAGCGACATCGCCGGCAAGCGCGTGCTCGTGCGCGTCGACCTGAACGTGCCGACCAAGGACGGAAAGGTGACCGACGCGACCCGCATCGAGCGTGTCGTGCCGACGATCCGCGAATTATCGGAAAAGGGCGCGAAGGTCATCCTGCTCGCCCATTTCGGTCGCCCCAAGGGCGAGACGGTCGAGGAGATGTCGCTGAAGCCGATCGCCGCCGCCGTCGAGGACATCATCGACCAGCGCGTTCACTTCGCCGCCGACTGCATCGGCGAAACCGCGGCAACCGCCGTGGCCGGCCTTGAGAACGGCGATATCCTGCTGCTCGAAAACACGCGCTTCCACAAGGGCGAGGAAAAGAACGACGCCGAGTTCACCAAGGCGCTGGCCGCGAACGGCGATATCTACATCAACGACGCCTTCTCCGCCGCGCACCGCGCCCATGCCTCGACCGAAGGTCTCGCGCATCTGCTGCCGGCTTACGCCGGCCGCACCATGCAGGCCGAACTGGAAGCGCTGGAAGCCGGCCTCGGCAATCCCAAGCGCCCTGTCGTCGCCATCGTCGGCGGCGCCAAGGTGTCGACCAAGATCGATCTTTTGACCAACCTCGTGAAGAAGGTCGATGCCCTCGTCATCGGCGGCGGCATGGCCAACACGTTCCTTGCCGCCCAAGGCATCGACGTCGGCAAGTCGCTCTGCGAGCACGACCTTGCGGAGACCGCGCGCAGCATTCTCACTGAGGCGGAAACATCGGGTTGCGCCATCGTGCTGCCGGTGGACGGCGTGATCGCGCGCGAGTTCAAGGCGGGCGCCGCCAATGAGGTGGTCGATATCAAGGCGATCCCGGCCGACGCCATGGTTCTCGACGTCGGTGCGAAGTCGATCGCGGCTGTGAACGACTGGGTGAGCAAGGCGGAAACGCTGGTGTGGAACGGCCCGCTCGGCGCCTTCGAGATCGCCCCCTTCGACAAGGCGACCGTCGCGGTCGCCAGGCACGCGGCATCGCGCACCAAGAGCGGCGCGCTCGTCTCCGTCGCCGGTGGTGGCGACACGGTCTCGGCCATGAACCATGCAGGCGTCGCCGACGACCTGACCTATGTCTCCACGGCCGGCGGCGCGTTCCTCGAATGGATGGAAGGCAAGCCGCTTCCGGGCGTCGATATCCTCCACCAGCAGAAGTAACCAAGCCATCCATGGAGGCGCGTGGTCAGCCATGCGCCTCCAGCGTGCAGGCGATCCAAAGCGCTTGCACTCGCGTGGTCGGAACAAACCACTGGAAATCACAGACAATTCAAACGATTAAATTATTTTCAATCGTTTTAAATATTTTAATTTATTTTGCATCCTCTTCGACTTCTGCTATCGCCAGAGGTAGAGACAAAACGCCGCAGAGGATGGATCATGACCGAGAGACTGGAAGATATTGCCGCAGCGATGATGGCAAAGGGACAGGGTCTTCTGGCCGCCGACGAATCCACCGCGACGATCGGCAAGCGCTTCGACACGATCGGTCTTGCCTCCAGCGAGACCTCGCGCCGCGACTATCGCGAGATGCTGTTCCGCGCCGACGAGGCCATGAAATCGCATATTTCCGGCGTCATCCTCTATGAGGAAACCCTGTTCCAGAAGGCGGCCGACGGCACGCCCTTCGTCGATATCATCCGTGCGGCCGGCGCCGTTCCCGGCATCAAGGTCGATACCGGCGCGAAGCCGATGGCGAAGTTTCCAGGCGAGACGATCACCGAAGGCCTCGATGGCCTCGCCGACCGCCTGAAGTCCTATTACGAGGCCGGCGCCCGCTTCGCCAAGTGGCGCGGCGTCATCGCCGTCTCCGACACGCTGCCGACCTTCGGCTCGGTGAAAGCCAATGCCCAGGCGCTGGCCCGCTACGCCGCCCTCTGCCAGGAAGCCGGCATCGTGCCGATCGTCGAGCCGGAAGTGCTGATGGACGGCGTTCCCGGCGATCATTCGATCGAGCGCTCGGCCGAGGTGACCGAGGAAACGCTGCGCATCGTCTTTGCCGAGCTCGCCGACGCTCGCGTCTCGCTCGAAGGCATGATCCTGAAGCCCAGCATGGTCATCGACGGCAAGAAGGCCCGCAAGGCGAGCGTCGAGCAGGTCGCCGAGCGCACCGTCGCCGTTCTCAAGCGCACCGTCCCCTCCGCCGTCCCCGGCATTGCCTTCCTGTCCGGCGGCCAGTCCACGGAAGAAGCGACCGCCCACCTCTCCGCGATGATCGCCGGCTACGATCTCCCCTGGGCCATGACCTTCTCCTACGGCCGCGCACTGCAGACCGAAGCGCTGAACGCTTGGCACGGCAAGGCCGAGAACGTCGCCGCCGGCCAGCGCGCCTTCACCCACCGCGCCCGGATGTGCGGCCTGGCTGCCCAGGGCGGCTGGAAGAAGGATCTTGAGAAAGCGGCTTGATCACCCTTTCGCATACCCCATTCAGGGCGTCCGACAGGATGCCTTGCACACCTTCTGGGAGGGAGGAGACCTGGCCGCCTCGTGCGGCCGGGTTTTTTTGTGCCGATCGCTGGCGCAAAAGGGCGGCGCGCAGAGCCCTCCTCGAAATTGTCACGGTCACAAGTCTGCCGTTTCGTACCTGCCGGCATCCGGGATAGCTCTTAACCCAACATCACCGGAGCCCGTTCCCTATGACCCAGTTCGACTACGTCACCCTCGATGTCTTCACGAAAGAGCGCTTCCGCGGCAATCCGCTGGCCGTGATCGCCGATGCGCGGGGGCTCGATAGCGAGACGATGCAAGCGATCGCGCGCGAGTTCAATTACTCCGAGATTACCTTCGTGCTGCCGCCGGCGAACCCGGAGAATACGGCAGAGGTGCGAATCTTCACGCCGACCATGGAACTGCCCTTCGCCGGCCATCCCAATGTCGGCACCGCCTTCGCGCTCGCCCGCGCCAGCCATGTCTTCGGCAAGCCGGTCGGCGACCGGCTGCGCTTCGAGGAGAGGGCCGGCATCGTCGAGGTGACCGTGGAGCGCGACGCCGGCGGTGCTGCCACCGGCGCCAGCATTCAGGCGCCGCAAATGCTGACCGTCGCAGACGGCCTGTCCGTGGACACGCTTGGCCCCATGATCGGCCTTGCACCCGCAAAGATCGCCACCGGCAACCACGCCCCGCTGTTCCTCTCGGTCGCCCTGCCCTTCCTCGTCGCCGAGCTGCCCGATCTCGAAACGCTCGCCGCGGCGCACCCGGACACAAGCCTGTTCTCGGCGGCCGAGGCCGGCCTAGACCCGGTCGATGGCCGCCTGTCGGTCTTCCTCTATGTCCGCTCCGCCGAGAATCCGCTCTCGCTGCGCGCCCGCATGTTCGCGCCGCTCGACAACATCGCGGAAGACCCCGCCACCGGCAGCGCCTCGGCAGCCCTCGCCGCCTATCTCGCCACCACGGTGGCTTCAGTACCCGAAACGGTGGACCTGACGATCGATCAGGGCGTGGAAATGGGCCGCGCCAGCCACATCCGCCTGCGCGTCGCCATGTCGGACGGCAATCCCACCAGCGTGCTGGTCATCGGCGACTGCGTGGAGGTCATGCGCGGCACCCTCACGGTCTGACGCGCTCTCTGGATCGCCGCTACGGCCGGATCAGCACCGTCAGCATCATCACGGCGATGGCCGCCACCGCGATCTTCCAGAAATCCCGGCGATAGCGAAGCCCCGGCCAGCCCAGCGGCTTCACCAGTTGGACCGTCATCAGGGCGAGAAGCAGGAGGGAGAGCGCTTTGGACATCGCCGCGACCATAGAACAATTGTGGCCGGCATGCGACGCGCTTTCCGTCCGGTTTCGAGCGTCCTGGCGACCGGGCGGGAACGTTCGGTTGCCGCCGAAACCTGTCGCGGATGGCGACGCAGCCGCCATCTCGAACATTGGAGGAGATTGATGCTCAAACCGATTCCGGTTTCGGGAAATTTGCAGTAGGTTCGCCGGCACGTCCGGAACAAGCGAAGTCTCATGACCAGAAATCTCCTCCCCGTCGCGGCCCTTCTCCTTGGAACCCTGTTCCTGTTTCTCGGAAACGGCCTTCACAGCCTGCTCCTGCCGATGCGCGGCACCACGGAGGGCTATTCGGCCACGCTGCTCGGCCTGCTCGGCACCTCGTGGGCCAGCGGCTTCGTGCTCGGCTGCCTGACGGCGCCGGCCATCGTGCGGCGTGCGGGCCATATCAGGGCCTTCAGCATCTTTGCGGCCATCCTCGCCATCGTCGCGCTGATGACCGGCATCCATGTGGATCCGATCTGGTGGGTCGTGCTGCGGGCCTTCACCGGCTTCTGCACTGCGGGCACGTCGATGATCATCGAGAGCTGGCTGAACGAGCGTGCCACCAACGAGAGCCGCGGTGCGATCTTCTCGCTCTACATCGCCATCACCCTCTTCGGCGTGGTCGCGGGCCAGATGATCGTGCCCTTCGGCGACACCAACACGGCCGTGCTCTTCATGGTCTGCGGCATCGTCTATTGCGTGGCCATGCTGCCGACCCTGATGTCGACGGCGGTTTCCCCCCAGCCGTTGAAACAGGTTCGCCTCGATCTGGCCGGCCTCTATCGTAATTCTCCCGTGTCGTTCCTCGGCATTCTCATGGTCGGCATCGCCAATGGCGCCTATGGCACGCTTGCCGCCGTCTTCGGGCGCCAGGCCGGTCTGCCGGATGCGGATGTCGCCGTGATGGTCAGCACCGTCATTTTTCTCGGCGCCATCATGCAGTTTCCGGCCGGCCGGCTCTCCGACCGGATGGACCGACGCTACGTGCTGGCCGGCATCTCCGCCGTCGCCGCGCTGGCGGGGCTGCTGATCTTCCTGTTCGAGCCGGCGGGCAAGGTGTCGCTGCTCATCATGGTCGGCCTCTACGGCGCCATGTCGAACGCGCTCTACCCGATCGCCGTGTCCCACGCGAACGACTTCGCCGCACCGGAGGATTTCGTGAAAGTCTCCGGCGGCCTGTTGCTGCTCTACGGCATCGGCACGATCATCGGCCCGACCGTCGGCGGCCCGGTGATGACGATGATGGGCCCCTACGCGCTGTTCATGATCACCGCCTGCGCCCACATGATCGTCTTCGCCTATGCCCTCTTCCGCAGCCGCCGCCGGGCGGCGGTTCCCGTCTCGCAACGCGACCCCTATCCCGCCACCATATCGAACGGACCGCTGATGGCGACGCCGGAAAGTCTGCAGATGTCCCCGCGCGCCGCGCAGGCAACAGTGGTCGATCCGTCACTGGACGAGGCCGGAGAACGAGATTGTGCAACGGAGACCGTGAATCGGGAGGGCACACAGCCCAATCCGTAGAGGACCAGAGAACAGCAGACGAATCGCGATGCTGCCCGCTGTGTCGAAAGATGAACGAAACAATAATTTTGTGAAAAATGTCGCGGATCGAGGCCGGAACAATACACTTTTAACCGTCCGTTAAGCATTTCGGTTTATACATCATGACATCCAGTTCGCTCTGGACTCAGACATTTCACTTCGGCGAATGGTCTGATTTTCTCCCTGTTTTACCTTGAGAGCCGCTTTTGCGGCTCTTTTTTTTGCCTTCGTTACACCTTGGGCCAGGCGTCTTCATCAAGGTGTGGATGTTAACCCTTTCTTAAGAATATACTTGCGCGAAATGCGCTATGAGACCATTCTTCGTGTTGAGAAGAGCGGCGTTAGAAACTTTTTATCGACCCGCCCGTTACCTGACCGAGTGAATGCGTCTAACCAGGGAATGAAACATGTCCGAACGCGGATTGAACACCGTCAGTTTTGCAGGCCACGCCGCAGCATCGGCACAGTTCAAGGCGCTCTACGCTGAGGGCATGGGGCTGGTCGAGGAAACGGCGAGCTATCTCGATGGCCACGGCCGCGCAGCCTCCAAGGTTCTGCCGCGCATGGCGTCGGTTCTCTATGCGGCGGAATCCATGCGCCTTACCACCCGCCTGATGCAGATGGCCTCCTGGCTTCTTCTCCAGCGCGCCGTGAACAACGGCGAAATGACCCGCGACCAGGTGCTTTCCGAAAAGAACAAGGTTCGCCTCGACAGCTTTAACGTCGATCGCACCGCTCCGGGCTGGTCCGACCTCCCCGAGGGCTTCCGCGACCTCATCGACCGCTCGCTCCGCCTCCAGAACCGCGTCGCCCTGCTCGACCGCGAAATCTACCGCCCGCAGGAAGCCGGCAGCTTCGTGCCCGACAACCAGAACGGCGTTAAGGCCCAGTTAAACCTGCTTCAGACGGCGTTCGGCGCGAACTGAGGTTTCAGACGGTTACTATCGGAAGAAACGAGCCCGGCATGCCGGGCTTTTTCGTGTCTGGTGGGCGTTTTTTTGGCCATTGGCTGAGGACTTGGCAGCCCCTCATCCGCCTGCCGGCACCTTCTCCCCGCACGCGGGGAGAAGGGACGTGTGGCGCAGGTGCGGCAATACCGACACATCTTCCTCGCAAACTTTGTGTGCTATGAGGTTCGCGAAGCCCACCGCGCAGTCCCTTCTCCCCGCCTGCGGGGAGAAGGTGGCGGCAGCCGGATGAGGGGCTGCCGCACCCAGAGGCCTCTCTTTAAATTACCCAAACAAACGCAAAAAAGCCCGGCGAACCGGGCTTTTCCAATAAATCACTGCATCCAGCGCGCCGAAGCGACGCGCCAGCCAAAGCGGATCTTAGAGGCCGAGGCCTTCGAAGCGCTTCTTGAACTTGGAAACGCGGCCGCCGCGGTCCATGAGCTGCTGGTTGCCGCCGGTCCAGGCCGGGTGCGAATGGGGATCGATTTCAAGGTTCATGGTCTGGCCTTCGGAGCCCCAGGTCGAGCGGGTCTCGTACTCGGTGCCGTTGGTCATGACCACCTTGATCATGTGGTAAGCGGGATGGATATCAGCCTTCATAACACTCTTCCTGCAGTTCCCGGGTCCATTTGTCGCAACCACTTGCGGCTGCGGGACCGAACACGATAATGAAGCCGCAGACCGCATTTCGGCCAACGTCTTTTCAATTGGATGCGGTGCCTATACATGAAGGTCCAAGAGATAACAAGGGCCATAGCAAGGCCTGTCAGCAAAGCCGAATCTCGATGATCCGGCCGCAAGACGCGTGAAATGTTTCGTCCAGACGCTGGGCGACGGGAGGACAGTGTGGCGATCGACAACGACAAGGCGGCAGGGGCCACGCGAAAGGTCCGGCCGTTGGCCGGACTTCTTCCCTATGTGAAACGCTATCGCGGCCTGATGGCCGGGGCCGCCGTCTGTCTGGTGGCCGCGGCACTGACCACGCTGACGCTGCCGCTGGCGGTGCGCCGCATGATCGACCACGGCTTTTCCAATTCCGACAGCGCCTTCATCAACACCTATTTCGCCATGCTGATGGTGCTGGCCATCGTGCTGGCGCTGGCGAGCGCCGGGCGTTACTTCTTCGTCATCACGCTCGGCGAGCGAGTGGTGGCCGATATCAGGCGCGAGGTGTTCGACCATATCACCCGGCTGTCCCCCGCCTTCTTCGACGTCAACCAATCCGGCGAGATCGTTTCGCGGCTGACGGCGGATACGACGCAGATCAAGTCGGCGGTCGGCGCCACGGCCTCCGTCGCGCTGCGCAACATCATCCTTTGCCTCGGGGCCATCGCCATGATGGTCTATACCAGCCCGAAACTCTCGAGCCTCGTGCTGATGGCGATACCGGTCATCGTCTTTCCGCTGGTCGCCTTCGGCCGTAACGTTCGCCGCCGCTCGCGCGAGGCGCAGGACAGGCTGGCGGGCGCGTCCGCCTATGCCAGCGAGGCGATCGGCGCGATCCGCACCGTGCAGGCCTTCAATGGCGAGGCGACCGCCATGGCGCGCTATGGCAGCACGGTGGAAGACGCCTACAGGGCCGCACGCGGTGCGATCACCGCGCGCTCGGCGCTGACGGCCTTCGCCATCACCATGATCTTCGGCAGCGTCGTCGCCGTGCTCTGGTTCGGCGCGCAGGACGTGCTGGCCGGCACGATCTCGCCCGGCACGCTCGGACAGTTCCTGCTTTATTCGGTCTTTGCAGCCGGCAGCCTTGGTGCCCTGTCTGAAGTCTGGGGCGAGCTTTCGCAGGCGGCCGGCGCGGCCGAGCGGCTGAGCGAACTGCTGCAGGAACAGCCCGCAATCACCGAGCCGGCGCATGCCAAGGTGTTGCCGCAGCCCGCCATCGGCCGGGTGGCGTTCGAGACCGTCCACTTCGCCTACCCGACGCGGCCGCTCGAAAAGAGCCTCAAAGCCTTAAGCTTCGCGGTGGAGCCCGGCCAGACCGTGGCGATCGTCGGTCCCTCCGGCGCGGGCAAAAGCACACTCTTCTCGCTGCTGCTGCGCTTTTATGATCCCGACAGCGGGGTGATCCGTCTCGATGGTATCGACATCCGCGATCTCTCGCCGCGGGGTTTACGCGGCCGGGTGGCGATCGTGCCGCAGGACGTGACGATCTTTGCGGCCACCATCCACGAGAACATTGCCTTCGGCACGCCGGGTGCGACGCGGGCAGCGGTGGAAGCGGCGGCGAGCGCCGCGCAGGCCGACACCTTCATTCGGGCCATGCCCGATGGATACGACACACCGGTCGGCGAGCGCGGCATTACCCTGTCGGGCGGTCAGCGCCAGCGCATCGCCATTGCCCGCGCCATCCTCAAGGATGCGCCGGTGCTGCTCCTCGATGAGGCCACATCCGCGCTCGATGCTGAAAGCGAGACGCTGGTGCAGACGGCGCTCGACGGGTTGATGCGCACGCGCACGACCCTGGTTATCGCCCACCGGCTGGCGACCGTGCTGAAGGCCGACCGCATTCTGGTCATGGATCAGGGGCGCATCGTCGAGGACGGCACCCATGCCTCGCTGGTGCGTCAGGGCGGGCTCTATGCGCGCCTCGCGCGGCTGCAGTTCGACCATGGCGCCCAAGCGCTCAACGTCGCCAACCTTTAAGCGCAGCTGGGTATCTTTCCACCCATCTCGTTCGTGGGTGGGTGGAAGGTTACCCGTGAACGAAGGCCCGCGCGGCAAAATGCGGCAAGGCGGCGGCTTTCGACCAAAGAGGCGGTTGTCTCTGCCCTCCCCCCGATGTCACTCTCCATCCCGGCTGGCGCTTCGGAGGTTGCGCTGAGGCCAGATCTCAGACAGTGACGGGAGGAACGCGATGTCTGTCTTCAAATCCTTTTTGACCGGAACGCTGCCGGCCCTTGCTCTCGCCTTGCCGCTGGCAATGGCCACGGGCAGTGCGCAGGCGCAGGACTTTCCGGAGCGCACCGTGACCATGGTCGTGCCTTTTGCGGCTGGCGGCTCGACGGACGTGGTGGCGCGCATCGTCGCGCAGAAGATGTCGGACGATCTCGGCGAGCAGGTCATCGTCCAGAACGTCGCGGGTGCCGGGGGCAATCTCGGCGCGACGAACGTCGCCCGCGCCGATGCGGACGGCTACACGATCCTGATGGGCACCGTCGCCACGCACGCGCTGAACCCGCTGATCCTGAAGACCAAGCCTTACGACCCGGAGACGGACTTTGCGCCGGTGTCGCTTCTCGTGCTGGTGCCGAACGTCCTCGTCGTCAATCCGGAACTGCCGGCCAAGACGGTGGCCGAGCTGATCGCGCTTCTGAAGGCCGATCCCGAGAAATATTCCTATGCTTCTTCCGGCAACGGCACGCCGCTGCACCTGTCGGGCGAACTCTTCAAGAAGATGGCCGGCGTCAGCATGCAACATATCCCCTACAAGGGATCCGGGCCGGCGCTGAACGACGTGATCGGCAATCAGGTGCCGATCATGTTCGACAACCTGCCCTCGTCCTCCGGCCACATCAAGGGCGGCACCTTGCGGGCACTCGGCGTGACCACCGCCGAACGCGCGGCCTCCTTCCCCGACGTGCCGACGATCGCGGAGACCGTGCCAGGCTACGAGACCTATACGTGGAATGCACTGTTTGCCCCGGCCGGCACGCCTGAACCCGTCATCGCCCGTTTGAACGCGGCGGCGAAGAAAGCCATGGCCGATCCCGACGTCGTTGCCCGCATGAAGGATTTTAGCGCCACCATCGTCGCTTCGACGCCGGAGGAACTGAAGACGCATGTGAAGGCGGAGATCAACAAGTGGACGCCGGTGGTGAAGGACGCCAATGTGACGCTGGATTGATGGGGCGTTTGTAACCGGGGCACAGCCCCTCATCCGGCTGCCGCCACCTTCTCCCCGCATGCGGGGCGAACGGACTCGTGGCGGCGCCTCACCTCACATAAAACACCGAACAGGGCACGTCCCCTCGTCCCGCGCGCGGGGAGAGGGCTAGGGTGAGGGGCAATCCCCAGCGCGGAATGTTTGCTGTGCCCCGCTCCCCCTACTTCTCCGTCAGCTTCAGCTCGATACGGCGGTTCTGGTCGCGGGCTTCCTTGGTGTCGCCCTCGGCAATCGGCTGGAATTCGCCGAAGCCGGCGGCGACCAGGCGGCCGGGGGGGACGCCCTTGGAGATGAGGTATTTGACCACCGACGTGGCGCGGGCCGACGAAAGTTCCCAGTTATCGATGTAGCGACCGGCGCCCGACAGCGGCACGTTGTCCGTGTGGCCATCGACCCGCAACACCCAGTTGATCTCGGCCGGGATTTCCTTGGCAAGATCGAGCAGCGCCATGGCGAGCTTGCCCATCTCCTCCTGCCCTGCCGGGTTCAGCTCGTTGCCGCCGGAGGGAAAGAGGACTTCCGACTGGAAGACGAAGCGGTCGCCGACGATGCGGATGTTCTCGCGGTCCGACAGGATTTCGCGCAGGCGGCCGAAGAAATCGGACCGGTAGCGGTTCAGTTCCTGCACGCGCTGGGCCAGCGCTACGTTCAGGCGACGGCCCAGATCTGCGATCTTGGTTTGCGATGTCGTGTCGCGCGCCTCGGATGCCTGAAGAGCGCTTTCGATGGCGGCGATCTGGTTGCGCAGGGCGGCGATCTGCTGGTTGAGGAGATCGATCTGGCTCATCGCCCGGCCGCTTGCCTGCTGTTCGGCTTCAAGCCGTCCGGTGAGGTCGCCGATCCGCTGGTCGGCCGCAGCCGTGCTGCCGCTGCCCTGGTCGAGCAGCGATTGCAGCCGCGAGCGCTCGCCCTCCGACGTCTGAAGCGACGCCTGCAGATTGGCGAGCGAATCCTCCAGATCCTGCTTGCCGCTCTTTTCCAGCGCCAGAAGCTGGGTCAGCTCGTTGATCTGGCTGTTCAGCCGCGTCAGCACCTCGTCCTTGCCGCTGATTTCGCGGCTGAGTAGGAACTGCGCCATGACGAAGACGGAGAGCAGAAACATGATGGCGAGCAGCAGCGTCGACAGGGCATCGACGAAGCCGGGCCAGTAATCCACGGTGCGCTGGTGGCGACCCCTGCGTAGCGCCATCTCAGTCCTGTCCCGTCTCTTCGCTGGCCCGACGCGGCGTCGGCAGGGTCTTTCTGTCGTTGTCCGACAGTCGCGCGGCCAGCTTGTCGAGCGTGCGGCGCATGGAGCGCGCCTCTTCCTGCTGGGCCTCGATCCAGTCGCGCAGCATCTGCTGCTCGCCGCGCATGTTTTTCACCAGGCCCTGAATGCCCTCGGCAAGGCTGGCCATGGCAGCCGTCGTGCGCTGGCTCGTGCCGCCCTCCTGCGTCATGCGGCTCAGCTCCTCGGCGATAAGCCGCAGGTCTTCGGAGCGATCGCCCGCACCGACTTCGGAGCGCACATTCACATCCGAGCTGACATCGGTGACGGAAGACAGCCAGTTTTCGAGTTCGGTATAGAAGCGGCTCTGCGCGCGGCCGGCCTGCAGATCGAGGAAGCCGAGAACCAGCGAGCTCGCAAGACCGAAGAGCGAGGTGGAGAAGGCGGTGCCCATGCCGGTCAAGGGGGCGGACAGGCCTGTTTTCAGCGCCGAGAGCACATCTTCCGTGCTGCCGCTGCCAGCATCCAGCGACTGGATGACGGTGTTGATGGAGCCGATCGTGCCGAGCAGGCCCCAGAAGGTGCCGAGCAGGCCGAGAAAGACGAGAAGGCCGATAAGGTAGCGCGACGTATCGCGCGATTCATCGAGACGGGTGGCGATGCTGTCGAGAATGGAGCGGAGCGCGGCGGTGGAAATCGCCATCGAATGGCGCTTGCCGATCAGCGCGCGCATGGGAGCGAGCAGAACCGGATCGCGCCCGACCTTGTCGGCGCTGCCAGCGGCGCGGAAGTTGTTGAACCAGCGCACCTCGGGCCTGAGCGCCAGAACATGGGTGAAGACGAGGAGGATGCCGATCAGCAGCACGCCGAGGATCAGCCCGTTGAGGCCGGGATTGCTGAGAAAGGCGGCCTGCGCCTGCCGGAACAGGATGGCACCGACGAAACCGACGATGATGAGAAAGATCACCATGGTCCAGAAGAACACCATGGGGCTCGTCAGCTTGTTCGGATTGTAGTCCCCGCCCTGCTCCGCATCCCAGCCAGACAATGTCAGTTTCGCCATGCCGCTTCTCTCGATTCCCAGCCGGCCACCCGGTCATCTCTCGGCCGGGCCCGGCCATATGGCGCAGACCCTACTGTATAATTCTTCAAACCGGAACGGTTCGCGCACATATTCTGCGAGAGATCAACGACCTGGGCAGAGCAACCGCCGGCCCGGAAAAACCGCGCCGGCGCACCGATATCGACGCGGGAAAACGGCAGAAATGGGACGTGCCGGGTGCCAGGCGGCCGGCACGGTCCGGTCTTGTTTACTTGCCCGGCATCGGGCGGTGCAGGACCTCGTGCAGCGCCTTGCGGATATATTCGTTGCCGGCGATGATCGAGCCGTCTTCGATCGGCTTGTTGCCGCCGTCGATATCGGCGATCCAGCCGCCCGCCTCGCGCACCATCAGGATGCCGGCTGCCAGATCCCACGGCATCAGGCCGCGTTCCCAGTAGCCGTCGAACCGGCCGGCCGCGACATAGGCCAGTGCCAGGGAGGGCGAGCCGAGGCTGCGGACGCCGGCGACTTCGCCCATCACATGCCGCAGTTCGATAAGGTGGTTGCCGTGGTGCCCGCGGCCGAGGAACGGCGTGCCCGAGGAAATAACGGAATCCGCCAGGCTGCGGCGTGCGGCCACGCGCAGGCGGCGATCGTTGAGGAAGGCCCCGCCGCCGCGCTCCGCGGTGTAAAGTTCGTCGGTTGCCGGGTTGAGGATCACGGCGGTGACGATCTCGCCCTGACGCTCGAGTGCGATGGTGATGGCGAAATGCGGAATGCCGTGCAGGAAGTTGGTGGCGCCGTCGAGCGTATCGACGATCCAGCGATGCGCGCCGTCCGTGCCCTCGACCTCGTCACCGTCCTCGCCGAGATAGCCATAGGTCGGGCGGGCCTTCATCAGCTCTTCGCGAAGAATCTTTTCAGCCTTGCGATCGGCCTGCGACACGTAGTCGCCGGGTCCCTTCATGGAAACCTGCAGATTCTGCACCTCGCCGAAATCGCGGGACAACGACTTGCCGGCCTTGAAGGCGGCCTGGACCATGACGTTGAGAAGGGCGGAACGGGCCATTTCGGGCTTCCTCTGAAAAAAGCGCCGGAGAGAGGACCGGCAGATCGCGGGGCTGTCACAGAACGGTCGGCGACGACGGCGTCCATCGAGGAAACCGGGGATCAAGCCGACAACGCGGCGGATCGTTCTGACGATCCACCGGGCGGCGCCTCAAGACCACAGATCCCCGCCAATTTCAAGTCCCTGCAAACCTGCCGAACAGCACGGCTGCCGGAAGCGCTCAGCCGCGCACCGCGCGAAAACGGTTCGCGGCCTCGCGGGCCGCCTTCTGCTGGGCTTCGCCGATGCCAAGGTAGAAGTCCTCGAGATCGTCGTCCTTCAGGCCCGCACGGCGCGAAAGCACGTACCATTTGGCCGCCTCCACCGGATTGGGCCGCGTGCCGATGGCATTGATATAAAGGTGCGAGAGCTTGTTCTGCGCGACGACATTGCCGGAATTCGCCGCACGCAGCATCCAGCCGAAACCCTGTTCGAGGTTGCGGCTGCCGCCGACCCCGTCCACGAGCCAGATGCCGGCATCGAGCTGGGCCGTATCGACCCCGGCCGCCGCCGCCCGCAACAACCATTCCCGCGCCCGCGCCCGCTTGTCGTCGGGAATGCCGTCGACATTCAGGTAGATCTGCGACAGCGCATATTGCGCATCCGCAATACCCTGTACGGCAGATTTTTCGTAATAGGGCATCGCTGCCTTCAGCCCGGCCTGTCCCGGCTGGTCGGCCACGAGCAGCTGGGCATAGTTGAACTGGGCGGAGGCATTGCCGCGATCGGCCGCCTTCTTCATCAGTTCCTCGGAGCGGGCCTTGTCGCGCGGCACGTCCCGGCCCTCCATCAGGAGGATCGCATATTTGAACATGGCGGAGGGATCGCCGGAGGCTGCGGCCTGCCCGTACCAGAAGGCGGCATCCTTCGGTTTGCGCGGCACGCCGAGCCCTTGGGCGAAAATTTCCGCGACCAGCGTCTGCGCCGAGGCATCGCCCAGCTGCGCACGCGGCAGAGCGAGTTCCATGGCCGTGAGGTAATAGCCGCGCTGGAACGCGCCATAGGCATCGTCGGCCTTGCCCTCGAAGGGCTTTTCCGCCGGAAGCGCCGGAAGGGCGACGCCCATTCGCTCCAGCACGTTGACGCCGCCGGACGGCGCGATCTTGCCGTCGGCAGGCTTTCCTTCGCCGCCCGGCCGCCGCAGCGCCGGAATTTCGTTTTCCGGAAGGGCTGCGCCATTGAACGGGGTGATGCGGCCGCGCTTGGCCGTCACGCCGGTCTCGCTCGTCGCATCGTCCTCCGGCTCGGTCCCGGCTTCCGTATCAGGCGGCGCTTGCGTGTCGGCCGGAGCGATAATGGCTGTATCGGGCTCGACGCCCGGAAGCGCATCCTGCGCGCTCGCAGGCAGGCCTGCCATACTCACAGAGAACAGGGCAGCGGAAAAAAGGCAGAGACGGGGCGAACGATCCAGCATTCCCGGTCTTAAGCGCCAAACCGTGGCGCTTTTTCGTCAAGCAGTGCATTGACCTCCGCAATCACGGCAGCAGCCCGCTCCGGCACCTCGAAAACAGCCCGATGCAGCGCCACGAACTCCGCGCCGCTTTCCGCGACAACGAGGGCGGAGGCAGGGTCGGCACCGCCCATGACGATGCAGGGGATCTCGATCATCGAGGACCACCATTCGCCGAGCGCCACGTTCTTCCCATGCGCCTCCGGCTTGATGTCGCCGTTCAGCTTGCCAAAGAAGATATAGTCGGGCTTTGCCTCGCCGATCTCCAGCGCATGATGCCGGTCGGCCGCATTGCCGCCGCCAACGATGAGCTTCGGCGAGAATTTCTCCATCGCCTCGGTCATGGCCTCGTGATTGCCCTCGACATGCAAGCCATCGGCGCGGGCCCGTCCGGCGACGCGGGTATCGCCCGCGACGAGCGCCGCGGCGCCGGCCTCCTGGATGAGCGGAACAAGCGCTTCCGCATGTTTCTGGAAGGCCTGGTCATCAAGCCCGTATTGCGGCACGATGACGGAGGCAACGTCGCCCCCTTTCAACGCGTCGCCGACGATGCGGGCGCGCTCCGCGGCATCCGCGATATCGGGAACGATGAGGACGAGGCGGCAGCGATTGTCGGTCAGGCTCATGAAGGTGCTCCAGCAGGCCACAGGGGGCGTGCATCTGCGTGTTGTCTGTGTGCTCAGCGATAGCCGCTCGCGCGTCGGGGATCAACCATGCCAGGGCACGCCGCCCGAGCGCGCATCTCTACTTACAAGAGAAATTCACCAAAAATCATACTCGCAAATGGCGAGTATTAGAAGGTTGCGAAAAATAGGTTGTGGCAACGCACAATTTACTTGATGATAATGTGCATTTCTAATAACGTTCTAATATGTCAAATCTATCACCCTTCAATGCCATCGCAGACCCGAACCGCCGCTACCTGCTCGAGGAGCTTCGGCGCGCGCCGAAGACCGTCAATGAGCTTGCCGAAGGCTTACCAATCAGTCGTCCGGCCGTTTCGCAGCACCTCAAGGCTCTGCTCGATTCCAACCTCGTTTCGGTCTCGCCCAACGGGACGAAACGCATCTACCAGATCAACAAGCCGGGATTCGACGCCGTCAATCTCTGGTTGGATCAGTTCTGGGCCTAGTCGCCGCTGTGCATACGGTTATCAGCGGTAAGCCAACCGCCGAGAGTTGGCTACCGCTTGAAGATAGCTGCCAGAGCGAGGACAAGGCTTCTGTCCGTGACCGGAACGCGGCTTCGGGGCGTTTTCGGTAAAGGCATGCGTGTTTCAGCCGTGGAAGAATCGGTACGTGGTGTCCGATTCAAGGGTATGCTGCGTAAGTCCCTGAATCGGGATTGATTGTGCAGCAGGCATTGAGCGTTGCACCGTACCTGCGTGCGGTACGTCTGACGCACGCTCTATAACGTGTTCACGTCGAAGTCGCATATTCGCGACGTTTTTGGTTGCTTCATCGAACTGTTCGCGGGATGCGCCATTCTGTGTTGGCTCGTTCTCGTATCCCTTTGCGAACATGGTGTTTGCTTCACATTCCGCAGGCTCTGCGGCAGGCCGCACAGAATGTTCGTTCGTGGTGCGCCGAGACTGTAATTCCACTAGATGCACGACATCCGGTGTTGTCCCACCATTTTTGTATTCGTTCACTTACCATGCACTCTTCGGCGTGACGCCATGCGTCCCGAAGACCAGCCTTCCCGCAACGACGCACTTCAGACCCACTGCCTGATGCCAACAGCGCCAGCCGTAGATCGGCGGATAAAGAGGGTGCGGCCCGACCCGCCCGCATAAGGAGTCCGCACGCCTTGCCAACCCCCAGTCATCCTCGCCGTCGGGCAAGCGGGCAGAATCAGCGTGCAGGCTCTGAGATTTGGAGAGAATGGCAGACGGAGAGGCCGCGTGGACGACGGTCCGGCGGAGTACCAGCATTGACGACCCGGCAGCAGGTCGTAGACATCGGCACTCCTTCACAGCGCGCACCAATTCTGGCGGCCCAAAAAGCCGACGCCTCGCAGACGGGGTAAGCCGGTCTGCGAGGCGTCTTGCTTCAAAAGCGCGGATCTCGTGCCATCATGATTGGCTGGGTCCGGCTGTCACGTGAATTTCCCTGGAGAGAATGCTTTACGTAATCAATGAGTCGTCGAACGGATCTTCGAGATTTCGTCCTTCAAACGCAGCTTCCGACGCTTGATCGTGGCAATATACTCGTCTTCCACAGACGGTCTCGTCAGAGCCGAATGCAGTTCTTCTTCGAGAGCACCGTGTTTTTTCTCAAGCGTTGCAAGATGAGCCTCAATGTTCATGTGGCAGTCCCTTCCTTTTGCTTGCATCCGGTCGCCAGGCGCCGGATGTTCAGGTTCTAACTGGGGAAGTGTGCCATGCGTTTGCCGATTTGTCGAAGGCGAAATCGCAGAAACGGATAACTTCCCGTGAACGATCGTTCTATGCTAGAGGATCGCGCCTTGGATGAATCGCGCACGGGGCCGGAAGGTTCCCGCCGCGCCGTAATGATCCGAACAGGCCGCTTGAGACCGTGCGGCCACGCACCAACTTTCTTACCCGACGACAGTTCTGCCGCCGGATGCCGACAGGGAAATCCGCATGCCCGATCAGGACCAGGCCGAACTCAGACTGAGCGTTGCGCGTCTGCGGCAGGAGCACGAGGATTACGATGTCGCCATCAATGCAATGATCCAGACCGGCTGCGATGCGCTGCGAATTCAGCGGATGAAGAAAAAAAAGCTGGTCATCAAGGACAGGATCACCAAGATCGAGGATGTGATCATTCCCGACATCATCGCCTGAAATGGGCCTGATGCGGATGTGAGACACGACCGAGAGTGAACCCTTTATCGACCAGCGCGGGCTTGCATGAAGGCCGGCGCCAACCTCTATCCCGCGAACCTCTCTTCAAGGAGTGCGAGACATGACGACCCCCGGTCCGCCGCCCGTCGCCATCATCATGGGAAGCCAGTCCGACTGGGAAACCATGAAGAATGCCGCCGATATGCTCGATGCGCTCGACATCCCCTATGAAGCGCGCATCATTTCGGCCCACCGCACGCCCGACCGGCTGGTAACTTTCGCCACCTCCGCCCGCGAGGAAGGCTTCAAGGTGATCATCGCCGGGGCCGGCGGCGCCGCCCACCTTCCCGGCATGACCGCCGCCATGACCGCCCTGCCCGTCTTCGGCGTACCGGTACAGTCGAAGACCATGTCGGGCCAGGACAGCCTGCTCTCCATCGTTCAGATGCCCGCCGGCATTCCGGTCGGCACGCTCGCCATCGGCCGCGCCGGCGCCATCAATGCCGCACTGCTGGCGGCCGCCGTGCTCGCCCTGTCCGATCCGGATCTTGCCGACAGGCTGGATATCTGGCGCACAGAGCAGAGCGCCGCCGTCGCCGAATATCCGGTCGACCCGGCATGATCACGCTCGGCATCATCGGTGGCGGCCAGCTCGGCCGCATGCTCGCCATGGCCGCCGCGCGTCTGAACGTGCGCACCGTCATCCTCGAGCCGCAGGCGGATTGTCCGGCAGCGCAGGCCGCCAACCGGCAGATCGTCGCCGCTTACGACGATGAAGCCGCGCTCGACGCACTGGCTAAGGCCTGCGATATCGTCACCTACGAATTCGAGAACGTGCCCGTGGCCGCCGCCGCGCGCCTTGCCCGCAGCCGGCCGGTCTACCCGCCGCCGAAGGCGCTGGAGGTGGCGCAGGACCGGGTGACCGAGAAGCGCTTCCTCAATGCCTGCGGCCTGGAGACGGCACGTTTCCACACGATCGACAGCGCCGCGGAGCTGACGGCAGCCCTTGCCGATTTCGGCGGAAAGGGCGTGCTCAAGACCCGCCGTCTCGGCTATGACGGCAAGGGCCAACATGTCTTCCGCGATGGCAGCGAGAATGCAGCAGACGTCTACGAGCGCCTGGGCGCCGTGCCGCTGATTCTGGAAAGCTTCGTCACGTTCGACCGTGAGATCTCCATCATCGCCGCGCGCGGCACCGACGGAGCATTCGCCGCCTTCGACCCGGCGGAGAACGTTCACCGCAACGGCATTCTCCACACCTCCACCGTACCGGCGACGATCGACGAGGCAGCCACGCAGGCTGCGACCGCTGCGGCAAAAGCGATTCTCGAAACACTGGATTACGTCGGCGTCATCGGCGTCGAGTTTTTCGTGCGGCCGGATGGCGGGCTTGTCGTCAACGAGATCGCGCCCCGCGTCCACAATTCCGGCCACTGGACGGAGGCGGCCTGCGTTGTCTCGCAGTTCGAGCAGCATATCCGCGCCGTCTGCGGCCTGCCGCTTGGGGATACCGCCCGCCATTCGGATGCGGTGATGCAGAATCTCATCGGCGACGACATCCACGATCTGCCGCGCTGGCTGCAGGAGCCCCGTACGCTCGTTCATCTCTATGGCAAGGAGGATGCCCGTCCGGGCCGGAAGATGGGCCATGTGACGGTGCTTGGGCAGGCTTTGCGCCGGATGTCGCAAACCTGCTAAAAACCGGGCTTCGCGTCCGAAATCCCGGCCGTTATGGTTGACAGCAGCCCGGGCTCGGGGTATTTGCCAGCCACCGTAAAGAGCGCGCTCAGCCCTGACAGGCTCGCAGGCGCGCTTTTTGATTGTTTAGACCCTGTGCGAATGTGCATTCGCCGCAACTGCGGATCAGAAAGATGAAGATCAAAAATTCGCTTAAGTCGCTGAAGGCCCGTCATCGCGAAAACCGTCTGGTTCGCCGCAAGGGCCGCGTCTATATCATCAACAAGCTCAACCCGCGTTTCAAGGCCCGTCAGGGCTGAGGCATATCTGCCGAAACGGGACTGAAGTGACATGTGTTTCGACATTCGGTCGAGAAGCATGTCATAAAATTGATTTGATCTGAGGCCATGGCGGGATACCTTCTCACCATGGCCTTTTTCATGTCCCGTACCCTGATTCCCGCACCGTCTCGCCTGGCCCCTCTGGTTGCGGCATGTCTCGTCATGTCGTCCCTCGGCGCTGTCCAGGCGGCAGATACCGCGCAGGTGCCAACGGCAGAGATGTCCACGGCGAAGCCTGCCGAGCCGGAAAAGCTCCCGACGCGGGCCGAGAAGCTCGACACCCTGTTTGCCGCGCTGAAGCGCGAGCGGGACGCCGAGAAGGCGCGCGGCATTGCCGAGCAGATCCGTCTGGAATGGCAGGATTCGGGAAGTGCGACCGTGAACCTGCTCATGCAGTGGGCGGCAAAGGCCGTGGCCGACAGCAAACAGCCGAGCGCCCTTGACCTCTACGATCAGGTCATCGCGCTGGCGCCCGACTATGTCGAAGGCTGGAACCAGCGGGCGACGCTGCACTACCAGATGAGCAACTACCGGAAATCCATGTCCGACATCAACCGCGTGCTGGCGCTTGAGCCGCGGCACTTCGGTGCGCTCGCGGGAATGGCGGCAATCCTCACCGCCTCCGGCAAGGACGAACTGGCCCTGCGGGCCTGGGAACAGTTCCTCGCCGTCTACCCAGCCGAGCGCAAGGCGCAGGAGCAGGTGGGCGAGTTGGAAGAGAAGCTGGCGGGCAACCGGACCTGAGAGGGTCCGTTCACTCTACCTTCCGGAAATCGGCCGCTCTGCACGCGGGTGAACCGTTTCCCGCAGCGCTCCGTATGACATCGAAAATCCGATTCCAGACCGCAAGCCCTATCCTCGGTGTGGCCCATCGGCGCCGGGATCGCTAACGGTGTGACGACGACGGACCATGCCTATCTTCCCGACCCGCAGGATCATCATGCTTTCGACGCTCGCCGCCTTCCTCATCCTCATGGCCGTAGGTGTCGGCGCCGGAACCTATCAGGCATCCGCCTTCGAGCGGACCAGCGGCCATGAGGGCGACCTCACAGATGTCGGCGGCACCCTTATGAACAGCGTTCACGTGCCCCGCCCGCCCAGCGCAGACCTGCCGCCCATCGTCTTCATCCACGGCGCCAGCGCCAATCTCAACGACCCGATGGCAGCCTTTCGTGCGAAGCTGGAAGGCCGGGCCGAGATGCTGTTCCTCGATCGCCCCGGCTTCGGCTATTCGGAGCGCGGCGGGCCGCGCAACGCCTATCCGGATGGACAGGCGGAGGCGGTGGCCACCCTCATGAAGAAGCGCGGAATCCGCAAGGCGATCATCGTATCCCATTCCTTCGGCGGCGCGATTGCCGCGACCTTTGCCCTGAACCACAAGGACATGGTGGCCGGCCTCGTCTTCCTCTCCCCCGCCACCCATCCCTGGCCGGGCGGCGTCGAATGGTACTATAATGTCGCCAAGACGCCCCTGCTCGGCGATCTCTTCGCGACCCTCGTCGCACCCACCGTCGGCCGCCTGCTGGTGGACAAGGCCACCCGCAGCGTCTTTGCGCCCAACCACCGGCCGGACGATTATATCGCCGAGAGCAAGACCTATCTGGCGCTCCGCCCGGCGACCTTCCGTAACAATGCCGTCGATATCGCCAACCTGCTCGCCTATGTCACGAAGGTCGCGCCACGCTATGTCGAGATCACGGCGCCCACGGTCATCATCACCGGAGACCAGGACAAGGTCGTCCTGCCGGACATCCACTCCCGCCAGCTGCACGAGGCGATCGCCGGCTCACGGCTGGTCACCATCCATAATCTCGGCCACAAGCCCGACTATACCGTCACCGACGTCGCCATCGCCGCCATCGAGACCGTTGCCGGTGAGACGCCCGATCTTGAGGGAATCGCCCGCGCAGCGGAAAAACGCATCGCCGGCGACAACGAGGACTGAACGCGAAAACGCCGCGTCCCCAAGAGGGAACGCGGCGTTTTGCTACTGGATAGTCTAACGCTTAGACGCCGCCGGCGCCGTCTTCGCTGATATAGGCGATGCGCAGCATGTTGGTGGCGCCGGGCGTGCCGAGCGGAACACCGGCTGAGATGATGATGCGGTCGCCCGGATTGGCAAGGCCTTCCGAGGCGACGATGCGGCAGGCGCGGTTGACCATATCGTCAAGGTCGGTCGCATCGCTGGTAACGACGCAATGCATGCCCCAGACGACCGAGAGCCGGCGCGCCGTCTGGATGACGGGCGAGAGAGCAAGGATCGGCACCTGCGGACGCTCGCGCGCCGTGCGCAGACCGGTATTGCCCGAAGATGTGTAGCAGACGATGGCCGACAGCTTCAGCGTTTCGGCGATCTGGTGCGCGGCAAGCGAGATGGCATCCGCACCCGTCGCTTCCGGCGGCGTGCGCTGGGCGTAGATGATGCCGGAATAATGCGGGTCGGTTTCGACCTTGCTGGCGATCGACGACATGGTCGCGACGGCCTCGACCGGGTAATCGCCGGAGGCGGACTCGGCCGACAGCATGACGGCATCGGCACCTTCGAACACGGCGGTGGCGACGTCGGAGACTTCGGCGCGGGTCGGGACCGGTGCCGAGATCATCGATTCCAGCATCTGCGTGGCGACGACGACCGGCTTGCCGGCGCGGCGGCAGGCGCGGATGAGCTGCTTCTGCAGGCCGGGCACGGCCTCAAGCGGCATCTCGACACCAAGGTCGCCACGGGCAACCATCAGCGCATCCGAAAGCTCGATGATTTCGTCGATCCGCTCGATCGCCTGCGGCTTCTCGATCTTCGACATCAGGCCAACGCGACCACCGGAGATCTTGCGAACTTCGATCAGGTCTTCGGGACGCTGGACGAAGGAGAGCGCCACCCAGTCGACTTCATTCGTGGCAAGCACGGCATCGAGGTCGGCGCGGTCCTTGTCGGTGAGGACGCCGACGCCGAGCAGCGTATCGGGCAGGCTCACGCCCTTGCGGTCGGAGATCTTGGTGCCGGACACGACGGTACAGACGATGCTCTTGCCGTCGGCGCTTTCGGCGCGCAGATGCAGCTTGCCGTCATCGATCAGCAACCGGTCGCCGGCCTTGACCGCTTCGAGAATTTCGGGATGCGGCAGGAAGACGCGGGTCTTGTCGCCAAGCGCCTCGTTGTCGTCGAGCGTGAAGGTCTGGCCGGGAACGAGGTCGACCTTGCTATCGACGAACTTGCCGACGCGAAGCTTCGGGCCCTGAAGGTCGGCGAGAATGCCGATGGGGCGGCCGCAACGGGCCTCGACGGAGCGGATGCGCTCGATGAGCGTGCGCATCATGTCGTGGCTGGCATGGCTCATATTGATGCGGAAGAGATCCGCACCGGCCTCGTGCAGCTTCTGGATCATCGCCTCTTCGTTCGACGCCGGTCCCAGCGTCGCAAGGATTTTGGCTTTTCTATTCCGTCTCATCAATTCTGGCCTTCTTGAGTCCCGGGCGTATCGGAAAGCTGAACCATCCAGCTGCCTTGGCGTCCCGTGTCGTATTCCTTGAAGCCCATGCGCTGGAAACCGCGCGCAAAACAGTCCTGCACGCCGACGATCTTGAACTCGTTTTCAGCGGCGCACATGTTGACGTTGCCTGTCCACCGGCCACCACGCGCCGCATCCTCGGCGTAGAGATAATAGTAGCGGGATTGCAGTTCGCCCTCGATCAGCGTCGCGCAGGTGGTGGCAGGTACCTGCCACCAACCCTCGGTGATCCAGCCTTCCTTGGCGCGGTAGCCGATGGCCACCCCGACGAGGTTCTGCGTACCGTTGCAGACGCGAAATTCGGCGAGCGCCTCCGTTGCCACAAGGGGGGAGGCGAGCGCGAGCGCGAAGACAGTCAATCCACCGAGAGACAAGCGACGCATGTTCGACGGGGAGAGAAGATGTCGAGACACGGTTTCCAATGGTGCTCCATTGCATTTTGTCGAGGCACTTTCTTGCGACGGTGCGGGGCGAAAGTCAACGGAGGTGTAAGGCCTCATTTCCGGCTTTTTCCGGGCAGGCACGGCATAGTCCTAAAGCGCCTGCCTTGCGATCGCCTTTTCGACATGTCATCAAAATTGTAAAGGCATGCAAAGAGGTTGAACCCCATGGCCGACGAGGCGCCGTTCGAGATCATCAGAGGCGATATGGGCCGCGGGCTCGTGCTGCTTGGCGACCACGCGACCAACCGGCTGCCACCCCGCTACGGCACCCTCGGCTTGGCCGAAAGCGCCTTTTCCCGGCACATCGCCTACGACATCGGCGTAGAGCCGCTGATCCGAGGATTGGCCAAGCGTCTCAACGTGCCCGCCGTGATGAGCCGCTATTCCCGCCTGCTGATCGACCCGAACCGCGGCGAGGACGATCCGACCTTGATCATGAAGATTTCCGACGGCGCGATCATCTCCGGCAATCATCCTTTATCGCCTGAAGAAGCAGAGGCGCGCCTGGAGGGCTACCATCGCCCCTATCACCGGGCCGTGGCCGACACCATCGCCGAGGTTGCGCAGGCAAGCGGCAGCACGCCGCTCATCCTGTCGCTCCACTCGTTCACCCCGGCCTGGAAGGGCGAACCCCGCCCCTGGCATGTCACCGTGCTCTGGGACACCGACGCGCGCGCCGTGCTGCCGCTTCTGGCAGCGCTGCGTGAACCCGGCGACGTCGTGGTCGGCGACAACGAGCCCTATGACGGCGCCCTGCGCGGCGACACGCTCTACCGGCACTGCATGGAAACCGGCATGCCGCATGCGCTGATCGAGGTGCGCCAGGACGAGATCGGCACCCCCGAAGGCGTCGCCACCTGGATCGACCGTCTGGCGCCGATCTTCGAGCGGCTGAACGCCCGTGCCGACCTGCACCGCACGGAGCGACACCCATCCCGCACGGGACCTTACGCCGCGTAACACTTTGCATTGGGAGCCCCTGCCCGCTCCGCCGACCGAAAGGATATGCCTATGCCCGACACAAGCCCGATGCCCGAGCTCTCACCGGAACAGCGAACCGAATTCGAGGCGGCCGCCTTCCGCCGCCTGCTGGCGCACCTCGGCGAGCGCAGCGACGTGCAGAACATCGACCTCATGAACCTTGCCGGCTTCTGCCGGAACTGCCTTTCCAACTGGTATCGCGATGCGGCGGAGGCGAGTGGACAGCCGTTGAGCAAGGAGCAATCCCGCGAGATCGTCTACGGCATGCCCTATGACGAATGGCGCGAGAAGCACCAGCGCGAAGCCAGCACCGAAAAGCAGGCGGCCTTCGAGATCAACCGCCCGAAGGCGTGAGCACGGTGCAGGCGGAGGCAGTGCGCGGCAATCTTTGCGCAAAGTGACTTGACCTCGACGCTGCTTCACGGCAGGTGACGGCCCAGCCGGGCATGAGGCCCGAAAGCCTCCGAAATTCCCGCATCCCGTCTTCGCCCTCCCCGGCCGGACGGCGAGGCGTATGCTCAATCAAACAGCCTGAACGAAAAGGACAACAGGAATGGACGAGAGAACAATCCCGGAAACGGGCGTGGAAAACGTCGCCGCTGCCGAGCTTCGCCAGTTCATCGAGCGTATCGAGCGCCTGGAAGAAGAAAAGGCTGCGATTAACTCTGATTTGCACACATTCTGACGTTGCCTACCCGACTGATTTAGCCATGAAATTAATCGCTTAACGCCATCTGACGATGCGGTAGCCTATCGATAGCAAATGAGCTGCGCTTATTTTAGATAACAATCAATAAGACACGGCGTGGCTCTGGCTGTTGTGCAGTCAATCAACCTCAACATCGCGTAGTATGCCACCCTATGCTGCGTGCTGACCCAAGAATGAAAGGCCGAATGAATGACAGACGAAATTCAAACAGATTCCACTAACGTCGCGGCAGCAGAGCTTCGCCAGTTCATAGAGCGCATCGAGCGCCTAGAGGAAGAGAAACAGGCAATACAGGATGACATAAAAGACGTTTTTGGAGAATCAAAGGGCCGCGGCTACGATGTGAAGGCTATTAAGACGATCATCCGGCTTAGGAAAAAAGATGCGAATGAGCGCATTGAAGAAGAGACCATCCTACAAACCTACATGGCTGCCCTTGGAATGGAGTAATATCGCCGTTTATGAACAGCAGAGGCCCCAAATGGGGCCTTTTTAAATATTTGGAAGCTTTAATGCCATGCTTAACTTGAGGACTAGGTCGAGAATTTCCTCTTGTGCATTTATCAGTAGCTGCTTTTGGATCCTATTTTCCTCTCTCAACCTTTGCAGTTCGGCTCCCTCCGAAGAGACCTGGACCTTACGAATACTCTTAGTCCTAGATTCTTGAGGTCTACTTTTGCCTTTCGCTGCCTGCCCTCTAAGCCGTTGTCCAGCCACCCGCTCAAGGACCAACAGCCTGTCTCGGACCTTCTCGAAAAGATCGCTATTCGTTACTCGAAACGTCCCGGTACCAACGCGGATACGCTTGGCGAAGCCTTCGTGTGAAAACTGCAAACCGCGAGTGAGCGCCGCATCAATCTCGGCTTTCGTATTTAGCTGGTAAAGTTCATCCAGTGCGAGTTGGATACGGCGCCGAGGATCATCGATATCTTCGAACGCCGCTAGGTTTTCGTTGTCGCTAGAGCCGTGTCCCTCAACCTTACGCTTCAACCTAAATTTCTGCATACCTAAAATACCTTACTCAAAGCACGGCCGGCCATTTCAACGAAACGGTTTGCCACAGCGCGCAGAGCGCGAGATGCGCGAGGGTTTGCGGCGATGCGTGCGTGGCGCTCTGCACCGGCTTCGTAGAAGGGATCAAAAACGTGATCCCGTAAGAGATTTTGGCATCCATCGCAGTTGATGCAGGATCTCTCCGCATCAATTCTATCTGTGCCAGCTTTGCGCAACTCGAATTCTAAGCATTTTGCATATAAGGCGGCAGAGTGATGCCACGCGCAGTAGCCCCAAGCCATTGGAAACAATTCCACTCCTTGGTCCTCCACAAAGTCTGCCAGCTCCCTTGACATCTCCTCCAACGGTAGCGCGCGCACCCGAAGCTTGTCGAGAAAAGGAAGGATGCTTCCAGGCAGATTAGAAAGCTCGCCCGCTCCGTCCAGTAGTTTACGGTACAGAACCTTTGCCGACAGTTTTGCCTGAGCTTGCGACAGTCGCGGCACATCGTCTCTTCGGAGGCCATAACGGACAGTGGTCGTAATCCATGCATGGTTCAGGAACCGGCGCAACGACTCGTACTTACCAGCATATTCGTAGTAATTAACCCACATCGTGGCGAAGAATCTTCGCATCTCGTTGGGCACCACGGCTCGATGCCCTTCACCTTCTATGGAACTTGCCCCTGTGCGCCTGCCGAACAATTTAAGTCGCTGTCGAACGGTACTGTCTTCGAGATTCGACGCGCCGTGCCTGTGTTCCACGAAGAAAAGGTCTTTGGTATTATGCTTCTTTCGAGCCTCAGCACTTAGCTCCGTCAGCACTTGCACTGCGCGTACGACAATGTCAGGACATGGCCGCTCGACGAGTGAGCCCCCTTCCGTATTGGCAGCCTTGGAGGTGCGATACCTAATGTAAGGGCCGTCGATACGCTCGACAATGCAGTCGACCTTGATCGTCAAGCCTTCTTCTAGCCGAACTGCTATATATGCAAGGATGAGGAGGTAGCAGGACGTCCAAAGGTCGGTCACTGCCTCCTCAACGCTACTGCCAGAAACGCCACTCGACCCAAGCGCCGTTAGTGGCCACGGTGCAAACTCTCCATCTTCTCCAGAGAACGGTAGGCCGACGCACGCAGCGGTGTTCCGCTGTTTCGGGGTACGCGCGTCGAGCTTGTTAAATTTGTCGATCTCAGCAACAAGATAAGCTTGGGCTGAGGAGAATGCTGCGGCACTTGGAACATTTAGCCAACGTTCTACTGAGGATATCATGCCTGAATACCTCTCTTTATAGAGCGTTTGAACTTCGATGCCGCAAATGGACCCAAGCTTCCTTTTGTTTACGGTATTTCCAGAAAATATTCTTCTTCGATCCGATCTGAGTAAAGCATCCAGCAGTGTTCGAGCAACATATGCAATTATCTCACCTGGACGCGCTCGCTTGCTGTCCGGCACTTTTTGCTGTGCCTCCAGCCCTCGCCTCTTCAACTGCATTATGTCTTCCGAATAGAGCTGAACGTACTCCACTGCCGCAGCTACATGCGCGAAGACGACCTCCTCTGGGACATCGTCTGTCTGACCAGTGTCTTTCCCTTTTCGTGCCATAGCTCTCCGGTCGTCTGCAGAAAGAAGGCAAGCAAACCTGAAGCCGTCGTTCAACAAGAAGCGCCCATCTTCGAGGGGGCGAGCGAAAAGCGTATGAAGATCATCGAGAACGTTGAAGGTAGTCTGTAGCCGTCCCCGCGTTACGGTGTTTTGAGTAAAACCTGTCCTACCTTCGTTGAACTCGGCCAAAAGGCCTTCGTAGTGCCGGCTGTTAAATTCTTCTAAGGATGAAAGTCCCAACCTTATAGCGTAATCGCATATAGCCAGTACGGTGTATGTTTTTTGAAAAACAGTCGAGAGGGCAATCTTTCTGCCGTTCGGGTGCAGCTCGTTCCTAAGTACTGTTTGATATCTCCGGGCGAGCTCCCAATATTTCCGGTTGTCGTTGTGACGAATCGACTTGCCGTTCGCCATCACACGACGCCAGCGAAAGATCATCGGCCGCCCAGATCTCAACAAGCTGTATTTCCACTCGATATCATCCCATCCCCCCAAGAGACCTGCGGGTCGCTCCATAGGCACCAGCAGCCTTGCATTAGGGTCGCCCTCGATGCTGCCGATAACGGTGCGCGGAGCGGAAAGCCTTTCAGACAATTGGCGGCTCCAGATATTCAATTCCCATTTCCGCAGCCACTTTCCGGCCACGTTGGCGCACGTGTGGAAGCATGGCTTCGATAGCGGCATTCAGGAATACAAGAAGAGGAAGCCAACTGGTCTCATAGTCTGGATGTCCCTTCAAGGTCGGTAGCTCGGTCACGAGATGTTCCTTGAATACAATAAGTTCTGCAGCCACTTCCGGATCCTCGAGCACGATGATTTCACCGGTAAGAAAGAACCGCACGAGTTCCGACTGAACCTCCTCGCGAACATTTTCAGCTTCTTTGTTATGTTCCAGAAACCCGAGATTCGCGGCTTGACGCAGAACCCGCTTGGCGCTCTGCTCGTTGATCCGCAGGTCGCCCCTTAGTTCGGGGCGCTTCTCCAATATCTTTAAACTTATCGCGCCCTGTACGTTCCGCGCATCTTCGGCACTGAGCTGCTCGCTCACCTGCTCATTGAGATATCGCTGCGTCGTGCCTAGCAGCTTGTGCTGCGCCACTCTGTACGCTTCGAAGATGTCTCCCCCGGAAACGATATACGCTCGCAGGATTAAGGTAGGTCTGATCTTATCTAATGTGAAACGATAGCGGGTAAGTATCGGATCACCAGCCCTGAACCGGTCCCAGGCATCGAGCCAAGCCCTGGGAGAAACAGCTTTTACAGTTTTGCGCGTCCCACCGTTCCCGAGAACCAGGAAAAGCTTATCCGCATCCTGGGCCTCGGCGAATTTGATCAAAGGCTCTCGCATGCTCTGCACGCAGCGGAAAGCGGTTGCCGGATCGATGGATCGTCGGCTACTTGAAGCTAGGGAACGATCGTCTCCAGACGCCCAGATTGTTGTGATCATCCGGTGTCCTGCTCGCTTCTTGACGTAAGTAATCTTCATATTGTTGGGATTAGCCGTACTCCTCATCGCATCGACCGCAAATCCAGCCGCGTACGACACTTCGATCGGACGATCGATGAGCATGGTGACAAGAAAGGGGATCACGTTGTCTGGAGTTGAGTGAAGCAGATTCCGGATGTGACGAACCGAGTATTGATTATAGATCCAACGAACTAACGGGTTGCCAGGCTCATCGATTGGAATGATACCGTCGTAAAGATGCTGTAAGAGGGCGATCATGTCCGTGTCGTCCGTCAGCTCATACTTCCAACCTCGTCGCAATTTCAACGGCTCGCGGGAAACACAATGTCTCTCAAGGAAGCCGATGGGGTCGAAGATACCGCTTGAAACGATTTGACGAGCTTCCTGCCAATCGTACCAGAAATGTCGGATTCGGTTTTCGATCGCCTTCCTCGTCGCACCTAGAAGAAGGTCTATCCGCCGCAGAACCTGCGCGGAGTCGGTCAGATCGTTTAAGTTATCCAGTTCCGAAAGGGCTTCGCGAGTGGCAACGTCGATGATATGAATGTCTTCGCCGTCTCGAAGCGCCTTTTTAACGAGTGCGATAGACAGCTTCTTCCCCCCCTCCGGTTTTTTGATGCCGTTTAAGATTCTGAAGGCAGGAAGCACGCCTGCTGTCTGCATCCGAGCAACAAAGGCATGCACATTCGAACGGTACTGGTTCTTGGTTCTATCTCTGAGGTCAGGATCTGACAGGATAGAAAGCAACCACTCACCGGTTTGCAAACCCCACTTTTGGGCCGTCCAATCGGTAGTATTTGATCCGTCAACCCTGGCTAAGTCGGAAAGATATCTCATCCATCCCCGGATGGGGACCAAAGCGGCTAAAGCAGAGCCCTTCTCTTTTGGTGCCGTCCAGATTGTGAACTCTGCCGCCAGCTTCGCCGCCAGGGGTCCCAGACCAGAGCACGTTCTAAAGTTGAAGTAGACCCGAGTTCGTTCTGAACTGTGAGCTGAAGAGTAGACGAACAACTCGCCGTAACTCGTTGGGTTGATTTTCCCGGCCACAAATTTGAGCTTGTTAAGGTCGACATACTGCGTTGCCAAGACACCTACCTCCTTCGCTGGCGAAAGTCGCCTCCTAAGACGTCAGATAGGCTCCATCGAAGCTTCGCGAGATTGTCAAAGGCAGTCGATGCCTTCATGAACTCTGGGCTCTCCACGTTCATTTCCTCCTGTGCGATGTGCAGATAATGACACATAACATCAAAGGTCACGTCCATTTCGGCCTGAACTAACAGACAAGCTTTGACAACATCCATGCCTGCAGCCAGGTATTCTTTGATTTTCGTCGTGGCAGACCTGTGTCTGTAGAAATGAGGTCGGATCTTCTTTAAATGCTCTCCATTTTTAAGAGCCGCAACCTTCGCGGCGGCCTTCACCAAATTGGTGATCGACTGCGGGAGGTAACCCACGCCGCTTTTGGAAGAGACGAAGAGCTCGGGCGGGTCCAAGCCTTCCTTAAGCAGCCGTGGACGGATTTCATCACGAAACTCTATCAATTGCCGGACAAGGCTTACAGACATATAGGCGCGCCTTCGCCGATCTCGTTGCTTTTTAGCGCGCCAGAATGTGATCTCCATCACAGGCGGCTTGCCTTCCTTCTGAAGCTTTTCCAAGAGGCACCTAAATTCCGCAGCAGAGGGTATGTCGGCTTTTCCAAAGGTCGTGAGCTCCGATCTGCGAAGCGGTCCTCCATGTAAGAGCGCTATCATCGCGTGTCGCTGTTTCCGGAGTACCCAAGACTTGGCAGAGGTCATCTCCGCTTCGACAAGCGCAAATTCGCCATCCGCCGGAAGATCCGGGACGTCTTTCTTTTCGCCGCGCTGCTTGAGCAGTTCGTGTTTAACGCCTTCTCCGGACATCAGGGAAATACGAAAATCTCTGGATCCTTCGCGGTTAGTCCCGATCATTCCGTGACATAACCCTTGCGATTCCGCGAAAACGAGCATCCTTAGAAAGACCGAAAGTACATTCTTCCAACTGCGAACCTTTGCTCCTCTTACAGTGAGCGCATGAGCTTGAAGCAACAGCAGGGTATCTTCGCTGACCTCAAACAAAGCAATGGACGAAACTTCAAGAACTCTGAGCACAGACACAATCTGGCCTCCGTATTGAAGCACCGTCTTCGGAGACCTTCCGTATGTAAGAAGGTGCAAGAGGAACATTGTGGCTGCCAGCACGATCCTTCCCTGCCTGTCATAAACGATGAGCCGCTCTCCACGGCGGACCAGCTTAGTACGAGGGAAAACTATCGTGGCCGGCCGCATTCTCATGCGCCACCAATATCGTCTTGATCGGTATCTGAGAGTCGCTGGGAACCCGAGTAGTCATCAGAGGCCTCCAAACCCAAGACACGGCAACTTCGAAACCCAGCCAGGAAGTGGACGCTCCACTGTTCAGCTGTTGCCAGCGGACTACTCGATAGCGAGGCTTCCAAGTTGCAACCCCTAATCATTTCCCCTCCACGAATCGGTGACGAATGGAACATGTAGATAATAACTTATGATGTAAACGTCGATAATCATTATTTATATGAGGATATAATTGAATTTATACTTGACATACAAGGGAAATTGCAGTATGGAAAAACCATAATTGTTGACAATTTACACTATTTTCGGATAACCCGGCCAATCCTTTTCTTTTTAAACAAAAATCTCAATTTTATATAAATCGGTTAATCTTTACAGGATTCAAAAAAAGCTTTGAGTTCAGGAATCGCGTGGCAGTGTTTTGCAAATCTGTGAGAGATGCGCACTCGGCCATAGTGCTTCAAGGATTGCGGCCGTGTCCTGCCGGGATGTTGCTTCGTTCCCTCAAGGATTCGGTTAGTCTCCTGCTAATGGAAGTTCCGCGCCTTCACCTTCAGCGTATCGATATGCAGATCGGGTACGAAGATGTCCCGCGGCTGCGGCGCTTTCTTCGGCCGGTCCCGCGCATCGCCCCCGCCCACGGAGCCGTGCGCGAACTCGTCGCCACGCCCTGACGTGACCTTGAACGCCGCATCCATGTCGGCCAGAGCGGAGAGGTCGCCCGAGAGATCGAAGAGCTGCTGCGCCACGAGGTGAACGACCTCCCCTTCCCGCTGGATGCGCCCGTTGATCGCCATCATGGACGACCCCAGCACCACGCGCCGGCGTTTCTCAAACAGGCTCGGCCAGACCACGATGTTGGCCGCCCCCGTCTCGTCCTCGATCGTGATGAACATCACGCCCTTGGCTGATCCCGGCTTCTGGCGCACCAGCACAAGACCGGCGGTGTAGACCCAACGACCGTCGCGGCCCGTCATCGCTTCCTCGCAGGTGACCATGCTGCGCTTTGTGAGTTCTTTCCGCAGAAACGCGACCGGATGCTCGCGCAGCGTCAGCCCGACATGGCCATAGTCCTCGACGACATTATGCCCCTCGGTCATCTGGCGTAGCGCCACATGAGGCTCCTGCTGTTCGGCGATCGCCCGCATCTCGCGCTCGGCCGCGGCAGCAAAGAGCGGCAGGGGCTCGTCGCGCAGCGCCTTGATCGCCCAGAGCGCGTCCCGCCGCTCGAGCTTCAGGCTTGGCAGGAAGGCATCGGCCTCCGCCAATTCCACGAGAGATGCCGCCGGCACGCCGCAGCGCCGCCACATGTCGTCGACGCTTTCGAAGGGATCGTCCATCCGGGCGGCGACGATCCGGGCGGCATCGGCAGCAGCCAGTCCCCGCACCATCCGCATGCCGAGACGCACGGCCCGCATCTTGGTGCCGGATATCTTCTCCAGCGTGCAGTCCCAGCGGGAGCGGTTGACGCAGACCGGGCGGATTTCGACCCCATGGGCGCGCGCGTCCCCGACGATCTGCGCCGGCGCATAGAAGCCCATCGGCTGGGAGTTGAGGAGCGCTGCGCAGAAGGCATCGGGATGATGGCACTTCACGAAGTTGGAGGCGTAGGCGATCAGCGCGAAGGACGCGGCATGGCTTTCGGGAAAGCCATAGGAGCCAAATCCTTCGAGCTGGCTGAAGGTCTTCTCGGCAAACTCTGGCGAGTAGCCGTTCTTCACCATGCCGGAGACCAGCTTGTCCTTAAACCGGCTCACTCCGCCGGTGAACTTGAAGGTCGCCATGCTCTTGCGGAGCTGATCCGCCTCGCCGCCGGAAAAGCCCGCGCAGACCATTGCCACCCGCATGGCGCTTTCCTGGAAGAGCGGCACGCCGAGCGTCTTGCCGAGCACGGACTCGAGTTCAGGGGTCGGATATTCCACCTTCTCCTTGCCTTCCCGGCGCCGGAGATACGGATGCACCATGTCGCCCTGGATGGGGCCGGGCCGCACGATCGCTACCTGCACCACGAGATCATAGAAGGTCCGGGGCTTGAGCCGGGGCAGCATGGCCATTTGCGCCCGGCTTTCGATCTGGAAGGTGCCGAGCGTATCGGCCTTGCGGATCATCGCATAGGTCGCGGCATCCTCCTGGCGTATACTGCCGAGATCGAGATCTTCGTGCTTGTGCTCGCGGATGAGGTCGAAGGCCTTGGACATGCATGTGAGCATGCCGAGCGCGAGCACGTCGACCTTCATCATCTTGAGCGCTTCCACATCGTCCTTGTCCCACTCGATGATCTGCCGGTCGGCCATGCTCGCCGGCTCAATGGGCACGAGATCATCCAGGCGATCATGCGTCAGCACGAAGCCACCCGGATGCTGGCCCAAGTGGCGCGGCGCGCCCATGAGCTGTTGGGCGAGCGACAGCGTCAACACCAGTCGTCGGTCATCCGGGTTGAGGTTCAGCTCCTTGACGTTCCTCTCGCTGACGGCTTCAGACCATGACCACATGCCTGACGACAGCGCCTTGATCAGATCTTCCGGCAGGCCCAGCGCCTTGCCGACGTCTCGGATCGCGCCCTTCGCCCTATATCGCGTGACGGTAGAACAGAGCGCTGCCTTCTGATGCGTATAGGTCCTGTAGATCCACTGGATGACCTCTTCGCGCCGCTCATGTTCGAAGTCGACATCGATATCCGGCGGCTCGTCCCGCTCCTGGCTGACGAACCGCTCGAACAGGAGATCGTTGGTCTCGGGATCGATCGAGGTGATGCCAAGGATGTAGCAGACGGCGGAGTTAGCGGCCGACCCCCGCCCCTGGCAGAGGATGCCCTGCGAGCGGGCAAAGCGAACGATCGAGAATACGGTGAGGAAGTAGGGCGCATAGCGCATGGTGCGGATGAGTTCGAGCTCGTGGCGCACGGTCTTGAGCACGCTCGGGGGCAGACCTTCGGGATAACGGTTGGGGATGCAGTCCCAGACATAATGCTCGAGCGAAGCCTGCGGTGTCATGCCGGGAATGATCGCCTCTTCCGGATACTGGTAGGTTAGTTCTTCAAGCGAGAACGTGCAGCGGGACACGATCTTCATCGTGCGGGCGAGCGCCTCGCGGTGGCGCTGAAACAGACGCTCCATCTCCTCAGGCGGCTTTAGGTAGCGGTCGGCATGGCGCTCGCGTTCGAAGCCGACCTCGTCGATGGTGGTGTTGTTGCGGATGCAGGTGACGATGTCCTGGAGCTGCCGACGGCCCGGCTCGTGGAAAAGCACGTTGTTGGTGACGACGGTGCGCACATGGTAGCGGTTTCCAAGGATCTCCAGCTCATGCAGCCGCATCTGGTCGTTTGGTCGGCGGCGCAGCGACAGCGCGAGATAGGCACGATCCCCGAAGGCACCGGCCAGCTTGCGGAGCTGCACCGCGCAGGTCTCGTCGGGCAGATCGGGCACGAGCACGGCAATGAGGCCCTCGGCATAGAGTTCGAGATCCTCGAACGATAGAATGCAGTTGCCCTTGCCGCCACGCCCCTTGCCGAGCGTCAAAAGACGGGTCAGCCGGGAATAGGCGGCGCGGTCGGTCGGATAGACTAGCACGGACATGCCGTCGGCCAGATCAAGGCGACAGCCGACCACCAGACGAATGCCGGTCGTGCGCGAGGCCTCGAGCGCCCGCACGATGCCGGCAAGCGAATTGCGATCAACGATGCCGAGCGCCTCGATGCCAAGCGCATGGGCGGTCGCAAACAACTCTTCTGGGGAGGACGCGCCGCGCAGGAACGAGAAGTGGGTGGTGACCTGGAGCTCGGCATATCTCATAGCGCCCACCTCACGCGAAGATCCCGTGCAGGAACCAGCGGTGCGAGCCGGTCTCAAGGTTCTCGCCGTCGCCGCTGCGGAACACCCAGAAGCGTTCGCCGGCCTCGTCCTCCAGCGTGAAGTAGTCGCGCACCGCCGCACTCTCGCTGTCGCGCTTCCACCATTCGCCAAAGACACGCTCCGGCCCGTCCGCCCGCTTGACGCGTCTCCGCTTGCCCCGCCAGGTAAAGGACACAGGCGGCTGGTCGGGCAGGAGCGCGATGACGTCGATCGGGTCGGGGTGGGCCAGAAGACGCGTCGGGCGCGGCCAGTGCAAGGTCCATGTCTCCAGCACATCGGCGGCCGCCGCAGCAATCCGGCGCACGCTACGTTCCGGCACGTCGCTGGCAACCGCCGCATAGCGGTAGACCCTGTGACCGCGATTGCCGAAGATGTCGATCAGCGGCGTGATGTCGCGATCACAATCATCCACAAGGCTCGACGCGCTCTGTGTCTCCTCCAGCGGCTCCGCCATGACGGCGGCCAGCGACAGCTTCTCGATCCCAAAACCCGGCTCGATCTTCTCAGTGCGGTCGCGGAAGAGCTTTGTCAGCCAGGCGATGTCGCGCGCAGGTTTTGCCGTGCCGGCACGGATCGCCTGACGCGTGCCGTCGACCTTCTCGACAAGGAGATCGGCGCGCCGGATGCCAAGACCCTTCTCCTGCAGCTTTCCCACGAGCGCCACCACCAGACGGCCGACATATTTGTCGATGGTCTCGGCGGCTCCGATGGGCTCGGCAAAGGAGCGCGAGACGACGATGAGGTCGGGGTCACGGACCGGATCGATCGG
>NZ_SLYH01000005.1:0-322660 GCF_004343445.1 Rhizobium sp. PP-CC-3G-465 | reverse complement strand
GCCAGTTCTGCCGGCAACCTTGTTGCGCGTGCCGCCAACCGTCATCTTGCCAAATCCGACCGCGAGGCGGCCGGTGTTCTGTCATCCGCCCAACGTCACACGCACTTCCTCGACAGTCCGCGCATGACGGCTGTTCTCGCACGATCCGATGTCCGGTTTGCCGATCTGAAAGCGCGTCACGCCACGGTGTTCCTCGTGCTGCCGCCGGATCGGCTTTCGGCCTATTCCCGCTGGCTGCGCCTGCTCGTCACCCAGAGCCTCACGGACATGGCGCGCGATCGGCAAAAGCCGGATGTCCCCGTGCTCTATCTTCTCGACGAGTTCGCAAGCCTTGGGTATCTCGCGCCCGTCAGCCAGGCCATGGGATTGATGGCCGGCTACGGCGTCCAGCTCTGGCCGATCCTGCAGGACATCCATCAACTACGCGCCACATACGAGAAACGCGCCGGCACGTTCCTGTCGAATGCCGGCGTCCTTCAGGTGTTCGGCGTCAACGATCACGAGAGTGCCCGGTTGATCTCCGATCTCCTTGGACAGGAGACGGTCGTCTTCCAGACAATGGGACGCAATCTCGATGCGAGCGATCCTGGCATCTCGCTCAGCCAGCAGCACACCGGCCGTGCCCTCATGACACCTGACGAGGTGCGCAATCTGCCAAAGGAGGTCGAGCTTCTGTTCCTTGCCGGGCAACGTCCAATCGTTGCGCGCAAGCTCGCTTACTATTCCGACCCAGAGTTCGCAGGCGCGTTTGATCCGGCATGAGAAACGAGTTCGACGACATGGCGAGAACGCTGATCTGGGCGGCGGGTATGGTCCTGCAGAGCGGCCCGGCGGATCGACGCCGGATCGCCAGAGCATATCGGAAAGCACAGGAGCGGGTCGCGGCCATTCCGGCCGCCAATGGCGATGCGCGGCCGCGGATCGTGGCCTGCTTTGAAGCGTTCGACGATTACAAATCCAGGGAGGATGTTGCCGGCGTTGGCTGGCTGCTCACCGCGATCCAGGAGCGGGTGAACGAGCATGATCTACCTGACTGGCAGGCGCTCAACCTTCTCGTCGATGATGTCTTGGAAATGTTGGGACTGGTGGAGATGACCGGCCATTGAAGCGTGAGCAATCGCGAAAAACTCAGCTGCTTTGGGGAAAGCACTCCACAAACTTATGCTTCATAAAAGATCTGTCGGATCATCTCCGGCAGGATGGCGCCATGGCTAGCGACGCGCTCGAGGCTCCCGCAGCAAAAGAGTCTGCTAGCAGTATCACGAGCGCGATTTTTGCAAGCGAACGCCCGGCCCCTCGCCGTTCTCAGGAATAAAGATGATTCCTGCTTCTTCCAGCACAGCACGAAGCTCATCGACCGTCGACTGCTTCAATTCATAACCCGTTTCAAATCGGACGACTGTGTTGGTCGACATACCGGCCCGCTCTGCAAGATCCGCGATCTTCAACCCCAAGGCCGCGCGCGCCATCCTACATTGAATCGGTAACATGTAAATTCGCCTAATATAGGCGAATTCTCTTTGATCCGCCCTGTGTCTGTTGTAAAGTAGGTCGCCTGCGGCACGCAGACGGTCGAACAGAGTGTTGCAACCACCCTGCTCGACCTGACCAAAACCCTAGCTATCAGGAGCTTGGATCATGGCTGATTCCGAGAGTAGCAGAACTCTGCCTGGAATTTCGATTGAAAAGAACACCACGACAGGCGGCAAGGCTGACGAAGCGCCAACCATCATCTCGCGGCGAAACCTTCTTTCACACACAGCGCGGGTTTTGCAGCACTGCTTCACCGACATGCCGCCTCGGACGGAAAGGGGGCCTGCTTCAGTACGGGAAATCTGGCTACGTTGGTGGATCCTCCAGCAACAGCATTTGCGGCAGAGTCGCAGAGTGCGGAAGCTGAGCGACAGGCTGTTGGATGAGCTCGATGGCTATCCGTCTGTAGCGATCGACGGACTTGAAGGTGAGCCGCCCTACGTTGCGACGACGTACGCAGAGATCCGACACCTGTCCTCCAGGATCGACGCAGGTCGGCTCGACGCCGCACGATCGACGCTACGCCAAAGACGGCAAGCCTGGAAAAAGGCCGACGCTCGCATAGGGTACAGCGCTGCCGTCAGGCGGGAAAGGGACCTCGATCGCTCTGCGGGTATTTCCGCCAACGTGGTACTACTGATGCCGCCGTTCTCCCTCATGGAGGTCGCTGCCAAGCTTCACTGCCTTCTTGAGCTGCACGATCCTCGGCTCAGACATGAGCATGAGCCTTGGCTGCAACTGCGAAGGATGCTGAAGGAACTTGTAGACCTTCGTCAACGACCGGATTGTGAGCACTGATACCTCAGACGGAACCTGGCAGACCCCAGTTTCGCTGAAGTACTCGATTATCGGGTCATGTTCCAGAACGGAACCTTGATGCTGCTATAGTGGCGTCTCCAGCGACGTAGGAGGCTAGTTGCCGTCCCATGCGTCGGTGGAATCCCGGCCGCCATGAAGCAGGATGAGGATGAGCACTGTATCACCTTAGACGCAGAACGCGATCGAGGTACGGCGCTCAAGTCCGATGCGAATCCCCTCGTCCAGTTCGCTGCGGGGGGAACCCGCGATGAGAAAACGGCATAATTTAAGCTGAAACTCCAAGTAAGCAGCCCAACAAATCAGTTCGACAACGCTCGCAGCACTGCTTCGGGTTCTTTTTCCATCACACGAAGAAGCGTTCGAGCAGCGCCTGACGGCTGCCGAGCCCCCTGCTCCCACTTTTTATATCCTGAAGCACTCGTGCCGAGAAATGCAGCCATTTCGTCTTGCGTCAGGTGTAGCTTTCGGCGGATTGCTTTTGCGTCCACGGTTTCCAAATCAACGGCAGTGATGCGAAGTCCAACCACGTCCTTACCCTGGGCATGTCCCAGAGCTTCGGTCATAGCTTGAATCAAATCCTCGCCGAATTTTGTTGTCTCGCTCATGGTTTACTCCTGTACGTCGCTTTGATCGCCTTTGCGAACGCCGCAACCGCCTTGGCCTCTTCCGGCTTCAAATCGGTCTTTTCATTCTTTCCGTAGACGAGAAGCGCATAAATGGGCGCGTCGTCGCCGTACCAGTAATAGATAACGCGGGCACCACCCCGTTTGCCTTTACCCTTGGCACCAAATCTTAGCTTTCGGACACCACCCGCACCCGGTATTTCATCACCGACCTGAGGATGGGTCGCCAGAAAGTCGATAAGATCCTTGCGCTCGTCGTCCGTAAATAGGGCCGCGGCCTGTTTGACGAAAAGCGGTGTTTCAGCAACTGTCTGCATAGTGTTTTATAACCCATTGGGGTAGTTATGGCAATTGAAATCTCTTATGTCAATGATCAGTCACGCCAACCGCTTTCCAGCCTCCCCGTTCAACCGTAGCAGTGCCATCATCATCGGCCCGAGTGAAAACTCCCCGCGCGCCGCCCGGCTGGTGAGATCACGTAGATAGCCGCCCGCGGAGTTGATATGCGCCGCCCTCTCAAGGATACAGGCAATCGCAACCGCTGCGTTTTCAGGCCCCATGGTTTCGCACGCCTCCTGATAGGCCGACGGGCTCACACCCAGCATCGATCTCACCACAACCGCGGCCGACATGAGATCACGCCAATCACCCACAGATCCTGCCGGACCATAGTCGATAATCTGTGGGCATGCCTTCAGCACGACACCCAGAGGAAAGGCCTTCAGCGTCTCTCTGTCAGGCCCGCGGTTCTTCGTCGGCTTTCCGCCCTGGTCTTTTTCAAAGCTAGGTGTCCCTGAGCGATGCCGCAAGCGGTTACCACACCGCGATATCTGGTTTGTGCCAATACGTTCGCCAGCGTGTGGCTGCCAACCGAGTCCACCGCGCCTGCCCAACGCTCGGCCGCGACAGGCTCTCCCGGTTCGGAGAGCGTGCGGCGGTCGATGATTTCGGCAGCGCCGAGTTCGCGCAGATAATCGGCCTCTTCGGGACGCCCGGTCGAGGCGACAACCCGGTAGCCCAGATTGGAAAGAAGCGCGATCGCAAGCGATCCAACACCGCCATTCGCTCCGGTCACGAGGATGTCGCCCCGCTCCGGAGTGATTCCGCCATGTTCAAGAGCCAGTACGGACAGCATGGCGGTGTAGCCTGCGGTGCCGATCGCCATGGCATCCTTGGTCGAGAACGGCTCCGGGATCTTGACGAGCCAGTCGCCGTTCAGCCGCGCTTTCTGCGCGTAGCCGCCATGATGCGTCTGGCCCAGCCCCCAGCCATTGGCGACGACCCGATCGCCGATCGTGATGCCGGGATAGGAAGAGGCTTCCACCGTTCCTGCGAAATCGATGCCCGGGATCAACGGAAACTGCTTGATGACGTCATAATCGCCCAGTGCCCCAGCGTCCTTGTAGTTCACGGTCGAATAGTCGACCGTAACCGTGACGTTCCCCGGCATGAGGTCCTTGTCTTCAAGTTCGACCACGTTGGTCGAAAGTTTATCGCCATCTTTGGTAGCCAAAAGCGCTTTGAAGGTCATTCTTCTGTCCTTTGTCGGGTAGTGAAGATGAATATGGCCCACCTGATATTCCTTGTCGGTGCACGACCGGAAATCAGGCGGCCAAGTCGAGGCTGCGATCAGACCGGCATGCCGAACTGCTGGCGCAAAGCCTTGTCGAACACCGATGCGGGCAAGAGACGTCGCAGCAAGCTGACCTGGCCAGGGCCTCGGCACTCGCCAAACCGATGCCAAAGGATGCCCCAGTCACGATTGCAGTTCTTACGGCGTCCATGTTTTTTCCCGCAGATGAAGGTCCCGGATTTAAGGTTCGGAGACAATTGCATTATGATGACTTACTAATATTACAATCGTAATGCAATAGAAACTTGGAAGAAGTGTCATGCGACACAAAAAGGGCCGAAGAGACACGTCGCGCCGCAGGATCATGGACGTCGCCGTCGAGCGGTTCCGCTCGGATGGAATTGCAGGCTCGGGCCTTGCTACGATCATGAAGGAGCTGGCCTGACGAACGGCGCCGCTATCCCCACGTTCCCTGGAAGGCCGATCTCATCAGGGAAACCGTGTCGGACGCCGTGAGCAAGCAGACCGAATCGCTGCGCGACGTACTCGATGAAGGCAGCCTCGACCGGATCGTCGACATCCCCCTGCCGCCCGAACACCGGGACAATCCAGGACTGGGTCGTGTCTCAGCATCACTGCTGCCGTTTTCTCAGGCAACTTTCCATCACGCCGCCGTGGGACACGTTCGCTGTCTATCTTCACCAGACCGCACCAGCGCGGCGGAAGCAGGGCGACAGGAATCTCACTCTGGCCTGAAGAATAGGCCCCACCTTGCAATTGCTACGCAATTCCTTATATCCGCGAAGTTAGACCGCTTTCCGATTTTTAAATGCTGACGCATGTCTTCTGTGTGCACACTTCGGCCCGCAAAAATAGGTCGTCCCGGTGTGGTCAGAATAAAACGGCTCGAGTTTGGTGGATTTGAAACCGTCATTTACGGAAAGCGAACGGGAAGCAACTTGGCGATGTGATACGCATAACGACCCTCTAATCATCGCTCTAATGTTTTTAGAACCGCCTGGGTGCGCGTTTTGACGTCGAGTTTCTCGAAAATATTCTTGATGTGCGATTTCACAGTGTTGAGATTGATACCAAGCTTCGTTGCGATGTCCTGATTGGACAATCCCCATTGCAGAAGCTCCAGAACGGCATTTTCGCGGACAGTCAATCCGCCGGCTTGAGACGGGTTTCCAGACAGCCCCTGCTTTACGCGTGCGACGTATTTTTGCTGCTGTGAAACGGGCAAGAGAAACTGCTCTGAAAGCGTTCCCATCCCCATCTGCCCCGCCTCGTCCATTGCTGCGTTCATAGCTTCGGCCGGATTATCGTCTTCGCACCGATACGTCACCGCCAGGGCTTCGCACTGGATCGCATAGACTAGGCGGCCCTGAAGGCGGGCGACGCGGCTGATGCCCTCCAGCCGAGCGCGTGCACCATCCATCCGTCCGCTGGTAGCCAGAATACGCGCTTCGACCACGTCGAAAGCATCCCAGATCTGCCACACTACGCGTGGGAACCTTTTCTCCGCTTCGGCGAGCTGCAAACCCAGTCTTTCCCGTTCACGCCGACCCTCGATAGTATTGCCAATACGCAGAGCCCGGTCGGCGCGTTCGATTGCAAGCTGGAATTCAAGCCGAAAATCCTCCGTTTCATAAGCCCGCCGGCTGGCGCGGACGAGCAAAGCGGATGCCGCATCGAAACGGCCTTGGACATCGTAAAGGCGCGCAAGGCCGATGGTCGATGTCAGCACGCGTTCGGAGAGGCCCGAAACATTGGTTGAGGTCTCCGACGGGATGGAGCGCAGCCAGAGGTCTTCGGCGAGCGGAAGGTCGCCGGCGTTGAACGCGACCGTACCGAGCAGTGCCGACGGCAAGGCCACCATGTAGGAATTCTCGGCGAAGTGTTTCTGAGCGATGGTCAGCGCGTCCTTGAGCAGCGACTCGGCTTGATCAAACCAGCCCCGCGCCAGATAGGACATCGCAGCGATGCAACGCGAATGGATGCCGCCCCAGTGGCACGCCATATCATCGTAGACACCCTTGGCCTTGAACGTCAGCCGTTCGGCTTGTTCCAGATCGCCAGCGTTGAAAGCAAGGTAGCTGTGGATGGAGTCCAGATCAACCTGGCCGAACGCCAGATGGTCCAGTTCCCTGCGATCCAATGCCTTAATGTGCGTGCCACCCGCAGAAAGATCGCCGCCATAGGCTCCGATCAGCGCCCGCATCAAATGTAGGCGCCCCTGGATATCGACACCCTCTTCCCGCGCGATGGTGGAAAACCGGCTTTCCGGATCGCGCGCTGCGGTCTCGATAGCCATCAAGGTCTGCTCGGCCTGCAGAAACCGGCGCATATTGATGGAGCGCCAGACGAGCAGGAACATCAGCAACGGCCGCTCCTCGCGAGATTCACGCGGCAACTGCTGCATCCAGTGGGAATAGGTCTCGAACCGGCCGTGGCTGAGATAGTCGTAGAGGCAGTAGCGCTCGATGAGTTCCGCTGCCCATGTGGGCTGGCGCGCCAGAAAAGCATGCCGGACGGCATCGACGGGCGAGCCCGACCGAATAAACCATCGCGCCGCGCGCTCGTGGGCATTGCAGAAACTGTCGAGCCCCTCCTTGTAGAGCCGCGTCTGCAGGAACTCCTGAAACAGATGGTGGTATTTGTACCAGCGCTGCGCGCCGGGAAGCGCCACGATGAAAAGCTGCGTCTCCTCCAACACAGCCAGGGTCGAGCCGGCATCTTCCTGATCCGACACGGCACCGCAGAGATCGGCGTTGAAGGTCTCAAGAATCGAGGTTCTGGCAAGGAACGTGCAGACGGTATCGGGAAGCCCGGCAATCACCTCCTCCAGGAAATAATCCGCAAATGCCCTGTGGCTTCCGGCCGGTGCCGTCTCCATGAAACTGCCCGGTGTCCGGCCCAGCACTAGAGAGGCCAGACGCAGTCCGGCGGCCCAGCCTTCGGTATGATCGCGCATCTGTCGGCTCTGCGCCGATGACAGCGCGACATTGGAGGCGAGCCGAAAGAAATCCTCGGTCTCGCTCTCGTCGAATTGCAGGTCGGCGACCGACACCTCAATCATCTCGCCATTGGCACGGTAGCGCCCGACGGCCAGTGTCGGACGGGTGCGGCTCGCAAGCACTACCGTCATGTTCGGCAGGCGGGCCGCCAGCAGGGCATTGATCGTCGCCACGCCGCTGCTGCTTTCGGAGAGGTGATAGTCGTCGATAAACAGCACGAAGGGATTGTCGGTCGCCAGTTCGGCAACGGCGGCGACGAGACGCCGAACAGCATCATCCTCGTCACCCGCCGGAATGAAGTCTCCAGCCACATCGGCAGAGCTGCCACCAAGATACCCTGTGGATTGGTCGATCGCTAGCAACAGATATTCAGCAAGGCTGATGGGGTCCTTGTCATCGTCACCGGCGGAATACCAGACCGTGCGGATGTCGGCGGCCTGAACGGCGTGATGCCACTGCGAAAGAAGCGTGGTCTTTCCCGATCCTGCCGGAGCATGCACCAGCGCCAGCCGATGGCGCACAAGAATGCCTGCCATTTTCGTTAGGCGCGGCCGGTCTATGACGCCGGCTGATGCATGCGGAGGCAAGGATCGTCGGCTCAGGAAGTTCACGCGTCGCACAGCATCGCTCCCGTGGAGGACCTCTTTATTTTCAGGCAGCCTATCACCCTTAAGGGTGAGATGAAGTTATTTTTCCAACTCACCCTTCCGGATCATGCCAAAAATATAAGCGCGCCGTAATTTTCAGCAGAGATGACGGAAGGGATGACACTCATGCTGTTGAGTGATTATGTAAAATACGACGCGACAGGGCTGGCGGACCTCGTGAAACGACGCGAAGTTCGGCCGCAGGAGTTGCTGGACACGGCCATGGCGGCTGTCGAGGCCGTCAATGGCCCGCTCAACGCCGTCGTTGCGACCTTCGAGGACGAGGCCTCTCGCTTCGTTCGTGAGGAGCTTACCGAGGGACCCTTCGCAGGCGTGCCGTTTCTTCTCAAAGATCTGACGGCCCATTATGCCGGCCAGCCGACCGGGGCGGGCTGGCCTCCGCGCGCAAGCGTCAGGCCCGCCGACGACAGTGAACTGGTTCGCCGGTTCAAGAAAGCCGGACTTGTGATCTTTGGCAAGACGGCGGTTCCGGAGCTTGCCATGGACTGGACGACGCGGTCGCGTGCCCATGGCGTCACCTCCAACCCCTGGGACACGGGCAAGACGGCAGGCACATCCAGCGGCGGGACCGCCGCCGCCGTTGCGGCCGGCATCGTGCCGATGGGCCATGGCAATGACGGCGGCGGCTCGATCCGCGTGCCCGCCTCGTGTTGCGGGCTGTTCGGCATGAAGCCGACTCGCGGACGCAATCCGGTGGCGCCGGCCGGAAGCACGTGGCAAGGCATGCTGGTCGAGCATGCGCTGACACGTTCTGTACGCGACAGCGCGGCCCTGCTTGATGCAACGTCGGGTCTTTACCGCGGGCAATTCTTCAACGCGCCCGAAGGCGGTCAATTTTCAGAGGACGTCGATCGCGATCCGGGGAGGCTGAGGGTCGGCGTGTCCACGCGTGCACCCTATGGCGCAACAACCCATGAAGATTGCAAAGCGGCCGTTGCGGAGACGGTGAGGCTGCTGGAAAGCCTCGGCCATATCTGCGAACCCTATGACATAGACCTGCCGGACGACGGGTGGGATGCGTTCGAAACCTTCATTCTGGCGGAATATGCGACCGACATGCGGCTGGAAGCAGATGTCATCGGCCGCCCCCTCACGGCTGCGGATTTCCCCCCCATGCTCTGGGACATGATCGAGGCCGGCAACCAGATTACCGCGGTCGATGTCAATGTCGCGACAACGCGACTGCATCGGGTCGCCGCCGCCGTTACCTCTGCCTTCGACAGGTACGACGTCGTCCTCTCTCCCACGCTCGCACAGCCGCCGCTGCCGCACGCAGCCTTTCCGGAGGCGACCTCCATGCGCGGCCACTACGAATTCTACCTGTCGTGGATGCCGTACACGCATATCTTCAACATCAACGGGTCACCCGCCATGTCGGTGCCCCTCTCTTGGAATGCAGACGCGCTGCCGATTGGGGTTCAGTTCGCAGCAGCACCGGCTGCCGAAGGATTGCTGTTCCGTCTGGCGGGGCAGCTTGAAACCGCCCGTCCTTGGGCGGACAGGAGACCACCCATTTCCATTGCATGACGTCTCAACACGATAAAAAGGGAACAGAGAGATGAGATCAAGACTTCGCAAGACCGCACTTCGAACCTCGGCCTTGATGCTGTCACTGGGAGCCTTGCTGACAACGCTTCCAGCCCTTTCGGCCGATCTGACCATCGCCCGGTCGGTCGATGCCGACGGCTTGGATCCGCAGAAGGCCAGCACCACCCAGTCGTTGCAGGTCACAAACCTGATCTTCGACACCCTGCTGACCATGGACAAGGACGGTTCCGTCCATCCAGGTCTAGCTAGCGAGTGGTCGATGTCAGACAACGGCAAATCCTATTCCTTCACGATCCGCGACGGCGTGAAATGCCATGACGGCTCGGTGTTCGATGCCGCCGCAGCAAAAGCCAGCGTCGATCGGGCCCTCGATCCGGCGACCGTCAATCCCAATCTCTCGTCATGGGGTCCGATCAGCGGCACCAGCGTTGATGGCAAGGCGCTCAAGCTGACCCTGTCGGAACCTTACGGTCCTTTCGCCTCGTTCCTGACCAGCATCCAGGCTGCCTTCATCTGCCCGGGTTCGGTTGCCGGCAGCGAATTCAAGCCGATCGGCACCGGTCCCTTCAAGTTCGCCAGTTGGACCCGCAACGACAGCATCAAGCTGGAGGCCAATACGGACTATGCCAACGTCAACCCACTGGTCAAAAATCCCGGCAAACCGCATATAGACACGCTGATGCTGAAGGTCATCCCTGAAGCAGTCGCCCGCATGGCAGCACTGCGCTCCGGCGAAGTCGACATGGTGGAGCCTTCGCTTGAGGAAGCAGCCGATCTCAAGGCTGACAGCAACTTCAAGGTTTACTCCGCCGAACTGTCCGGTCAGCAGATGCTTGCTGCCTTTACTTGGAAGATCAAGCCGCTCGACAATCCCGATATCCGCAAGGCGATCGGCATGGCGATGAACCGCGATGCCTATGCCTCGATAGCCTTCGAAGGCCTGGTCAACACCTCCAACTGCCCGGTCGCTCCCAATCTCTTCGCCACCGACGAAGCGCTGTGCGCGACATGGGGTGTCACCTACGATCCGGAAGCGGCAAAAGCCCTGATGGCGAAAGCCGGTTACGGCCCCGACAAGCCGCTGAAGGTCAAGCTTCTCGTTCACAAGCTGCCAGGCTGGGACGCCATGCATCAGATCATGCAGCAGGATCTCGCAGCCATCGGCGTGGAGGCCGAGATCGAGACCCGGGAAGTGGCCGCCTTTTTCGATCACATGAAGGGCGTTAACGAAAAGACCGACGGCGAACCGGCTGTCTGGACCATGGGCATGTCGGGCGTCGATCCAGACTACCTCTACTTTCTCTGGAAGCAGCCGGGCTTCGTCAACATGGGCCTGAACGCCGACGTGGATGCCATGCTTGAGGAGCAGCGCAAGCTCAGTGGCGATGCACGGGCCGCCAAGATCCACGAGATCCAGAAATATCTGATGGAGAATGCCTACGCGATTCCGCTCCTGTCACCGGGCTGGGGCTGGCTGATGGCATCGACATCGAAGGTCGATGGCTTCACGATGGGTTTTTCGGCCTCACTCATCTTCAACGACGTGACCAAATCGTAAACGAACAGCATCCCGCTCCAGGCAAAGCCTGGAGCGGGTCACAATCGAAGACGGAATCTCATGCTTTTCCTGATCGCAAAGAGAGTGCTGACGGCGTTCGTCACCGTCTTGACGGTGATCGTGCTCTCCGGAATTCTTATCCATGTCGTTCCCGGTGATCCGGTCACGGCGATGATGGCCCAGTCGGTGACGGCGACGCCCGAAGTCATGGCCGAGATGCGCTCCCAGCTCGGGCTCGATCTTCCGGTCTGGCAACAGGTTGTCCTCTATGCCTCCCATGTGCTGACAGGCGATCTCGGAACGACGATCCGTGGAAACGAACCCGTGGCGCGGCTTCTGTTCGAACGCCTTCCCAACACGTTCGCGCTGGCCGTCTCCGGCCTGTCGGTCGCGCTCCTGATCGGCATTCCTCTGGGTTTCCTTGCCGCCATCAACCGTGGGCGGCTCGCCGATACCGCCGTGATGGTCATCGCGGTTCTCGGTGTCTCGATCCCCGGCTTCTGGCTTGGACTGATCATGATCCAGGTCTTCTCGCTCAAGCTCGGCTGGTTTCCGGTCGCGGGTTCAGGCTATCGCAACATTGTTCTCCCGGCCCTGACGCTGGGCCTTACCTACTGCGCGCTGGTCGCCCGCATGACCCGCTCGGCACTCGTCGATATTCTTGCCGAGGATTACATCCGCACGGCCCGCGCACGGGGACTGCGCGAACATCAGGTGCTGTTCGTTCATGCTCTGAAGCCCGCCCTGATCAGCATCGTCACCGTCGTCGGGCTTGTCTTTGCCTATCTCATGGGCGGTCAGGTGATCGTCGAGAACGTGTTTTCCTGGAACGGCATCGGCCGCCTCGCGGTGCAGGCCATGCTTGAGCGCGACTATCCGATGATCCAGGGCTTCATTGTCGTCTTCGCAAGTTCGGTCGTCATCGTTTCCATGCTGATCGATATTCTCTACGGCTTTCTCGACCCGCGCATGAGGCAAAGATGAGTATGGTCCCGACAACCACAATCCGGCGACGGGCCTTGCCATGGAGCGTCATCATCGGGCTCGGCCTTGCGCTCGTCATCATCATTCTTGCTCTCGCCGCCCCCGTCATCGCGCCCTACGACCCAATGCGTATGGCATCGGGTCCGCGCCTTTCCGCACCGGGGCTTACGCATCTGTTCGGGACGGACGAGTTCGGCCGGGACCTGTTCAGCCGCGTTCTCCACGGCGGACGGCTATCGCTGGGCATCGGCCTGACGGCGGTCTTGACCGGTATTCTTGCCGGCGGATTGATCGGCCTCATCGCGGCTTTTTCAGGGCGTGTGATCCAGTCCGTCCTGTTGCGTCTGATCGATGTGCTCTACTCCTTCCCCGACACGCTGATCGCCCTTGCGCTGGTCGCTTTTCTCGGACCTGGGATCGGCAATGCGACGCTCGCGATCGCAATCAGCCTCATCCCCTTCTACGCCCGGGTCACCTATGGTCTTGCGGCAGCCGAGCGCGCCAAACCCTATATCGAGGCGGCACAGCTCGCTGGCATCCGCTCGGCCCGGCTGGTGCGCGTGCATGTCATGCCGAACATCACGCAGAGCCTCATCGTCATGGGAACGCTCGGCTTTTCCTCGGCTATTCTTTCGGCAGCGGGTCTTTCCTTCCTCGGCCTTGGCGTCCAGCCACCGTCGCCGGAATGGGGCGGCATCCTTGCCTCCGGGCGCAACTACATCACGAAGGCGCCCTGGATCCTCTTGTTTCCGGGTCTGGCGATCTGTGTCACCGTGCTGTCTTTCAATCTGATCGGCGATAGCCTGCGCGACTTGATCGACCCGAGGCGGAAGTCACCATCATGAGCGAATCCTTTCTGAACGTGCGGAACCTCTCCGTCACTTTTCCAACGGCTTCCGGTACATTTGCGGCCGTCGATGATATCAGTTTCACCCTCAAGCGCGGCGAGATCCTCGCGCTGGTCGGCGAGTCCGGCAGCGGAAAAAGCATGACCTCGCTCGCCATCATGCGGCTTCTGCCAGATGCAGCCAGATTTCATGGCACCATTTCGATCGACGGCACGGCGATTGCCGGCCTTGACCGGCGGCATATGGAGGACGTGCGCGGAGCACGTATCGGTATGATATTCCAGGAACCGATGACCTCGCTCAACCCTGTCCTGAAAATAGGCAGGCAGATGACGGAGGGGCTCATCCGCCACCAGCGAATGCCTCGCCATCAGGCGCGCATCGCCGCGATCGCGGCTCTCGATGATGTCGGCATCCCCGATCCTAAATCTCTTCTCGATCAATATCCCCACCATTTGTCCGGCGGCATGCGGCAACGCGTTATGATCGCAGCCGCGTTGACCCTCAAGCCCGGCGTACTGATCGCCGACGAACCGACGACGGCGCTTGACGTCACGGTGCAGGCGCAGGTGCTCGACCTCCTCGTAGACCTGAAGACGCGCCACGGTTCCGGGGTTCTTCTCATTACCCACGACATCGGTGTCGTCGCAGAGACCGCGGACCGCGTTGCGGTTATGCGCGGGGGCCGTATCGTCGAAACCGGAACTGTTGGGGATATCCTCACCAATCCGCAACACGACTATACCAAGGGGCTCATCGCGTCTCACCTCACCGTTGAGCGCGCCATGCGCCAGCGACATGCCGAGGGACGACGAGGCCGCACATCATGAATGGCAAACCCCTCCTCCAGCTTCAGGACATCCGCCGTAGCTTCACGTCGTCGGGGCGAAAGACGAACGCGCTTAACGGCATTTCGCTGTTGCTCGAACGCGGAGAAACGCTCGGGATCGTTGGGGAGAGCGGCTCGGGCAAATCCACGCTCGGCCGGATCGCCGTCGGCCTCGACAATCCGACCGATGGCAAGGTGTGGATCGGCGGCGTCGACGTCGCCACCGTAAGCACCACCAATCGACGTGAGCTGTTTCGCGGCAGCCAGATGATCTTTCAGGATCCCTACTCCTCGCTCAATCCACGACTTAAAGTCGGTCGCCAGATTGGCGAAGGTCTGTTTGCCAGCGGCATATCAAACTGGAGGGATATCCACGAACGGGTATCCGAGCTCTTCGTCCAGGTCGGCCTCAGGCCAGACCAGGTGGATCGCTTCCCCCACGAGTTTTCAGGCGGGCAGCGGCAACGTGTTGCCATCGCAAGAGCGCTGGCGCCGGGACCAAGTATCATCGTCGCCGACGAACCGGTCTCCGCACTCGACGTAACCATCCAGGCGCAGATCCTCGATCTGATGTTCGATATTCAGAAACAGGTCGCCCTCTCATATTTGTTCATTTCACACGATATGGCGGTCGTCGCCCATCTAAGCGACCGTATCGCGGTCATGCATCGCGGCCGGATCGTTGAATGCGGGCCAACGGAAAGCGTTGTGGGCGATGCCCGGCATCCTTATACGAAAATGTTACTGGAGGCAGTGCCGCGCCTCGGACGTCGGCGAACCGGTGAAAAGCGCTTGCCGGAACAACTTCCCCACCATGATGCAGGCGACCTGTTCGAATGTGTGGCGCCGGGACATCAGGTTCTTGTTTCAGAGAATTGGAAGTTCAAACCCGAGGCTCGCTGATCATGTGCAGATTGCTCGCGCTTGGCGGCATCGTCGGCGATCTGTTTTCGTGGGCAACGTTTCTGACAGCCGTCGTGCCGCCGATCGGCGGCATCATCGTGGCAGATTATTACGTCGTGCGCGCCCATTCCGTTTTTTTAAGAGGTCACGAGATGCGGTTCAACGCGGCGGCGCTGATTGCGCTCGGCGTCGCGGTGGCTGCGACCCTCTTCATCTGGTTCTATCTTCTCGACATCGTGACGCCTCTGGTCGGCGCCCCCCTGGCAGGCTTTCTCTATCTTGCGTTGGCAGCCATCGCGCCTGACCGGCTGGGCGTCGGACTCGGCCGGGGCTCGCTCGGCGCCGAAGCAGTCGATTGAAGACCGATGTCCGCCCGCCGCCCCATGGAAGCCCGCTCCGGCATCGTCGCCATTATCGTCTTTTCGTCGCTGGTCCTTCTACTGATGCAGGCCCGCAAAGACGTCCAGAGCAATCTTTCCATTCAGGAGGCGCGTCGCGACATGTGTACGGTGATGGAGGAGCCAGATCCGCACTTCGGCGATCAGCGGCACCGACCGCTCTTGCCGTCTGGCAAGGCGAGCGTCCAGATCAAGACTGCGCAGTTCACCCTCGATCAGATCGTCCGTATGTAGGCCTGAACATCGATTTTGCGGTAACCTTACATGTTGATGATCCTAGCCAATAAGATGGATTTCAACTTCTTGGGAGTGCCGGTCGCCTGGACCTTGGGATTTCGGACGAGCAGCATGCGATTGGGTTTCGACAGGCCTTGCCTAACCGCACGCTCATTTCATAAGTTTTTTCTATTGTGCAAGTCGTTTTTAGATATTTCTTAGAGGAATGATTTCAGTCCTCTAAGTCTCTGTTTTCAAATGTGCTACCGGGACAATTGGCTTGGGTTTCAACACAGTTAGAGATGCGACAGTCTCGCCTCGACACACTGATCAAAGCCCCCGCCGCCTAATGCCCGCCCTCACGGGCCTTCCGCGCAAAGTCGTTCAACGTGGTCAATGTCTCGTCGAACCGCTTTTCCGACTCGGCAAACCGCAGGAAACCGACATTTTTGACAAGGATTTCCGGGGGTGTCGGCTGCCGTGAGAAGAGCGACATCACCTCATCCATGAAGTCGTTCAGCGGCATGTAGCCCGAGCGCGTGGACTGTCCGGGCGTCAGTTCCGTCTGCACGGCGGGCGGTGCAAGCTCGATGACCTCGATCTTGCCTTTCAACGCATCCCGCAGGCTGACCGTATAGGAATGGATCGCCGCCTTCGTTGCCGAGTAGGTGGGCGTGGAAACGAGAGGCACGAAGGCGAGGCCGGAGGAGACGTTGACGATGGCGGCGTCCGGCCGTGTCGTCAGGTGATCGATCAGTGCATTGGTCAGCCGGATCGGCCCGAGGAGATTGGTCACGATGGTCGATTCCGCATCCGTCAGATCGCGCGACTGAGTCAGGTCCTCGAACATCATGACGCCGGCATTGTTGATGAGGACGTTCAATTCCGGGTGGTTGCGGATGACATCGGCCGCGAAGGCTGCGATGCTCTCGGGGCTGGAGATGTCGAGTGCATAGCCCACGATGCCTTCATGGTCTGCGGCGACCTCGTCCAGTCGGTCCTGCCGGCGGCCGGCGATGATGACGGTGTTGCCCTGCGCGTGGAAGCGCTCCGCCAGTTCGCGTCCGATGCCGGAAGCGCCGCCGGTGATGAGAATGGTGTTTCCGCTGGTTTTCATGTCATGCCTCACGACGTTCGATAGGGTTCACGTTGATTGTCCAGCAGAGCTAACGCTGTTACTCTCCACATAACAGAAGGCACCAAAAAGATTTATACGCACCGAAAGGAGAGTGTCGGATGCAGAGCCTACACCGCCGCCCTGCCGAAGCTCCCGCAGAGACAATGGAACGAGAGATCGCTGATGTTGTGGACCCGCGCGTCGAAGCTCTCGTCCACGAGCTGATCGGACGCGTGGCGGACAAATGGACGATGCTGATCTTGGAAACACTGGAGGAAAAAGGCGAGCTTCGGTTTACCCAGCTCAGCCGCGAAATCGGCACCATCAGCCAGAAGATGCTGACGCAGACGCTCCGGCAGATGGAACGCGACGGCCTGATCAAGCGCACCATCCATGCCGTCGTTCCGCCCAAAGTGGAGTATCGGCTGACCGGACTTGGCAAAAGCCTCGGCGCGGCCTTTTGCGGCGTGTGGATCTGGGCGGAAGAGAACCTTGCTCAAGTCCATCGGGCACGGGACGCTTTCGAGCAAGCCACCAAGGCATAGTGTCCCCAGCCCGGCGCGAAGCCGGGCTGGGGAGATCTTTGAGATCAATGCGCAGCGACGAGCTTCATCACGTGCGCCTTGTGCATTTCGAGCTTCGGCAGCGTTTCCGCCGCAAAGGCCTTCACCGCAGCATCGTCCCCGCCCTTGGCGTAGGTCGCAAACAGCGTCACGGCTTCCATATGGGCAACCGTCTGCATCTCGATGTAGAGCGGCTGGAAGTCCTGTTCCGATGCGCCCTTCAGTGTCTCGATCATCGCGGCATGCTTCGGCGATAGGGCCGGTGCAGCGTCATCGAGCTTGGCTGCCGTCTTCAGTCCCTCGCCTGCCTTGGTGTGATCCGCGATCATCTGCCGGGCAAATTCCTTCACATCGGCATCGCGGGCTTTCTCCGCAGCCAGTTTGCTGGACTCGATTTCGAACTGGTTTGAGCTCGTCACCTGTTTGACGAAGGAGGCCTTGTCCACATTGAAAGCGGCGGCCGCCGTGTCCGAACTGGCGGGCATGGCCGCAAAGGTCGGCGAGAGCGGTGCCGCGAGGAGCACAAGTGCCAGAGAGGCGGCGGTGAATGTCTTTTTCATTATCATTCTTCCTTACTTGGCAAAGGCGGCGGTGAGGTCGGCGATTGCCATGTCCATCGCCTGTTTCGCTTCGGGAACGACCTTCGCCATGCCGAAGAACTCATGTGTTACGCCGGGGTAGGTTTTCGTCTCGACCTTCACGCCCGCATCTTTCAGCTTCGCGGCATAGGCTTCGCCCTCCGAGCGCAGAGGATCGATCTGCGCCATGATGAGGGTTGCAGGTGCAACGCCTGCGAGATCCGTACGGCCGACCAGATTGAGGCGCTCGTCCGAGGTTTCATCCATGGAGGCGAACGCGTTCTTCACGAACCACTCCATATCGGCCTTGCCGAGCGGCTTGGCGTTGGCATTCTCCGTATAGGACGGCGTGTTCATATCGTTGCCGGCCACGGGATAGACGAGAAGCTGGTGCACCGGCTGCTTCGTCTTCATGGACTTGGCCATCAACGCGACATTGGCTGCAAGATTGCCACCGGCGCTCTCACCTGCGACCGCGATCTTATCTGCATTGCCGTTCAGCTCATGGATGTTCTCGACGATCCACTGATAAGCCGTCCAGGCATCCTCGTGGGCTGCCGGAAACTTGTGCTCGGGTGCATGCCGATACTCGACGGATACGACGATGGCGTTCGCTCCGAGCGCCAGGGCGCGTGGTGCGCCATCATAGACGTTGATGTCGGCCACGACCCAGCCGCCGCCGTGATAGTAGACGACGACGGGGAACGGGCCCTTGCCGCCGGGAATGTAGACGCGCGCCGCAAGTCCGCCAGCCTTCGAGGGAATAGCGATGTCACGCGTGGTGACCTGGGCTTCGGGGTTGGTCGAGAGGCGCTTGTCCCACTGGATAGCACGGGCCGCGTCCGCAGGCGTTGCCTGTGAGCGGGCTTCGGGAACCGAAAGCGTCGAGAAGGGCTTTGCGTCCAGCGCCGCCAGCTTGTCGAGAACGGCTTGCATCTCCGTGGTGGGTTTCGCCATGTCCTGCGCCAGAGAGGTGGTCGCAAAGCTGAGCGGAACCAAGAGGGCCACGGCAGTCGAAAGGGTTAGGCTTCGTAAGGTCATCAACACATCTCCAAGGTTGGTGGCCTGTCAAACTGAGCCTTCATCGGTTTGTTCCCGACGAGAAAATTCCCGAATTTTTACAAACTCAAGTGAAACTTTCGCGGTAGGATTCTCGTCTTTTCTCCTTCGTAAAAATGCGAAATTTGTCTCACGATGACGAAATCGCCCCCCCATCAACGGCCCGCGGGCAGTGGCATTCAGAAACACCTTGCCTATCTGTCTGGTGCCTTGTTAGCACCGCACAGGTCCTTGGCCGGACGCAGGTTTTACGAACGCACGGAAAGGGCATGAATTTGAACAGAGAGACGACATCCCTGACGCGTGAAGACCTCGAGAAGGAAGTCGTGCTCTTGAGATCGCAGATGTCCAGCGACGACGCGCTGCAGAGTGCAGCACGGCGGCGGGCACTGTTTGAGGCCATCGACGATGGCTTTTGCATCATCGAGTTCATCGACGGCCCGAACGGTCCGATGAGCGACTATCTTCATGTAGAGGCAAACTCCGGCTACGAGCGCCAGACCGGCATCGCCGATATCGTGGGCAAGCGCCTGCGCGAGATCGAGCCCGCGAATGCGGATGTGTGGCTGAAGCTCTATGGCGGCGTGCTGAAGAGCGGGCAGACCGTACGGTTCGAGCAGGAGTTCGCGGCGATCGGCCGCCATATCGAGGTGTCCGCCTCGCGTGTCGAGCCGAAAAGCCTCCGCCAGGTCTCCGTTCTTTTCCGCGACGTTACCGCCCGCAAGCAAGCAGAAAAAGCCCTGCGCGAAAGCGAGGCGATTGCGCGCGAGAACATCCAGCGCGTCCAGTTGGCCCTCGCCGCGGGCGCAATCATCGGAACATGGTCCTGGCACCTGCCGACGGACCGCTTCACGGTCGATGAAGGTTTTGCGGCCGCTTTCGGTTTCGATCCCTCGCTCGGGCGGTCCGGACTGAGCCTCGCGCAGGTGGTGGAGACCGTGCATCCGGACGATCAGGCGGGACTTGCTGCAGCGATTGCGGAAGCCCTGTCGCGCGGCGGGTCCTATGCGCATCAGTACCGGACGCGACGCACCGACGGGAAATACTACTGGCTGGAGGCGAACGGTCGGGTCGATCTCGCCCCCGACGACACGCCTGTCACATTCCCCGGCGTCCTCATCGATATCGAAGGGCGCCGCGCCGTGGAGGCTGAACGCGACCGCGCCATCACCGCGCTCCGCGCATTGACCGATACGCTGGAACAGCGCGTCGAGCAGCGAACGGCCGCTCTTCTGCAGGCCGAGGAAGCGCTCCGTCAGGCTCAGAAGATGGAGGCCGTCGGCCAGCTCACCGGGGGCCTTGCGCATGATTTCAACAATATTCTCGCCGGCATCGGCGGTAGCCTCGACCTGATGCGGACCCGCCTCGCCCAGGGCCGGATCGGCGATATCGACCGCTACGTCACCGGCGCCCAGTCGGCGGTGAAGCGCGCCGCCGGCCTGACGCAACGCCTTCTCGCCTTCTCGCGACGGCAGACGCTCGATCCAAAGCCGTCCGACATCAACCGCATCGTTGCAGACATGCAGGATCTGATGAGCCGCAGCGTCGGCCCAGCGATCGCCATTGAGGCGGTGGCCGCTGGCGGCCTGTGGAAGGCGTTCGTGGATGTGGGACAGCTCGAAAACGCGCTCCTGAACCTTTGCATCAACGCGCGCGATGCGATGCCCGACGGCGGCAAGCTGACGATCGAGAGCGGCAATCGCTGGCTGGACGAGCGCACAGCCAAGGAGCGCGGCCTCGAGCCCGGGCAGTATGTGTCGCTTTGCGTCAGCGATACCGGAACAGGCATGTCGCCGGACGTCATTGCCCGCGCGTTCGATCCCTTCTTCACGACGAAGCCGATCGGTCAGGGAACGGGGCTCGGCCTGTCGATGGTCTACGGCTTTGCCGGCCAATCGGGTGGCGCCGTGCGCATCTATTCCGAAGTCGGCAAAGGCACGATGATCTGCATCTACCTGCCGCGCTACGTCGGCGACGACGAAAGCGACGAAGCGCCGGCCGAAGCGACGCGCTCCGTCTCGGCGACCGACCGCAACACGATCCTCGTGGTCGATGACGAGCCGCTGGTTCGCATGGTCGCCGTCGAGATCCTGGAAGAACTCGGCCATGCCGTGCTGGAGGCGGAGGACGGCCCGTCGGCGCTGAAGATCCTGACCAGCCGCCCGGACGTCGAGCTGCTGATCACCGATGTGGGTCTGCCCAACGGCATGAACGGGCGACAGCTGGCGGATGCCATTCGCGCGCAACGCCCGGAACTCAACGTTCTGTTCATCACCGGATACGCAGAGAATGCCGTGCTCAACCACGGCCATCTGGAACAGGGCATGCAGGTCATCACCAAGCCATTCGAGGCGGACGCCTTCGCCCGGCGGGTAAGCGAGTTGATCTCCGCAAGCTGACGGCAAGGCGAGAACCGGGCAGCCCTCAGTTGAGGATCCGGGAAAGCTCCTTGCGCACATGCAGAAGCGGCGGCAGAAAGGCTAGCGCAACGGTTTCCATCGTTTCCGAAGATGCGGGAAAGCCGGTGTTCAACGCCGCGACCACCTGCCCGCGAGCGTTGACGATGGGAACGGCGATCGATCGGAGGCCAAGCTCCACCTCTTCGCTGACAGCGGCATATCCTTGCGCGCGAACCGTCTCCAGTTCCGTCATCAGCCTCTCGACAGCCGTCATCGTGTGCGGCGTTCGCCGGGCAAGCGGCGCAGCGCCGAGGAGGCTTCGTGCCTTATCTTCCGGCAGAGCCGCCAGCAGCACGCGCCCCATGGAGGTGCAATAGGCTGGCAGGCGCGAGCCGGGCATGAGAGCGATCGACATCACTTTCCGCTGCGCGGCCCGCGCGACATAGACGATCTCGCTCTCATCGAGGATCGCAACCGACGTGCTCTGGCCGATCTTTTCGGAAAGGTCATCCAGCCAGGGCTGGACGATGCGGGGCAGCGGCATGGTCGCGAGACAGCCGGTCCCGAGCCTCAACACGCGTGGCGTCACCGTGAAGAACTTGCCGTCATAGGCGCAGTACCCCTGCTCCGCGAGCGTCAGCAGGCAGCGCCGCGTCGTCGCCCGGTCGAGTCCGGCAATCGCGGCGGCCTCGGAAATGCTCAGGCGCGGCGTATCCACCGTGAAGGCCTCGATCACCCGAAGCCCTTTGGCGAGCCCGCCCATCATGTCGCTCTGCTTCGTTTCCATTGCCGGCCTCAAATGTGCGATATCGCAACAAATGCACCATATCGCACATTCTCATTGCCGTCGATGGCCCGTCGCGTTACCGTTTTCGTGTGGCCGGCCTCTCGAAGGCGGGTTTTAGGCGGAGGATACAGTGGACAAGACGGTCAGCAGCACGGCGGACGCCGTGAAGGACATCGGCGACGGTGCCACCATCATGATCGGCGGCTTTGGCGGGTCTGGCGCGCCGATCGAACTCATTCATGCCCTGATCGACAAAGGCCCGACCGGGCTGACGGTGATCAACAACAATGCCGGAAACGGTCGCATCGGCATCGCCGCCATGATCGACGCCGGCATGGTCCGCAAGATGATCTGCTCGTTCCCCCGCTCATCCGATCCGCGCGCTTTTACCGACCGCTATCTCGCCGGCGAGATCGACCTGGAGCTTGTTCCGCAAGGCACGCTTGCCGAACGCATCCGCGCGGGCGGCGCCGGTATCCCAGCCTTCTACACGCCGACCGCCTATGGCACTGAGCTCGCCGAGGGCAAGCCGATCGCCGAATTCGACGGCCGCCATTATGTGCAGGAGCGCTGGCTGAAGGCGGACTTCGCCATCGTCAAGGCGCATCTGGGAGACCGCCACGGCAACCTCATCTACAACAAGGCCGGCCGCAACTTCAATCCGCTGATGTGCATGGCGGCGGCGATCACGATCGCCCAGGTGTCGCGGATCGTCGCACCGGGCGAGATCGACCCGGAGCATGTGATCACGCCAGGCATCTTCGTGAACCGCGTCACCGAGGTCGCACAGCCACAACAGGAAGAAGAGCTCATCCGAGCCGGAGTATCCTACGCATGAGCACCGGCGATATCGACGACATCAAGCTTTCCAACGCCCAGATCGCATGGCGCGCTGCGCAGGACATCGAGGACGGGGCCTATGTCAATCTCGGCATCGGCTTCCCGGAAATGGTGGCGCGCTACCAGCCGCCCGGCCGCCGGGCGATCTTCCACACCGAAAACGGCATTCTCGATTTCGGCGAGCCCCCGGCCTCAGGCGAGGAAGACTGGGACCTGATCAATGCCGGCAAGCGTGCTGTCACCCTGAACCCCGGTGCTGCCTTCTTCCACCATGCCGACAGCTTCGCCATGGTGCGCGGCGGGCATCTCGACGTCGCCATTCTCGGAGCCTATCAGGTAGCCCAGACGGGCGATCTCGCCAATTGGCGGGTCGGATCGAAGGGCGTTCCCGCCGTCGGCGGCGCGATGGATCTGGTGCACGGCGCAAAGCAAGTTTTCGTCATCACCGAGCATGTGACGAAAGACGGCAAGCCGAAGCTGGTTGAGGCCTGCACCTTCCCGCTGACGGGCGTCGCCTGCATCACACGGGTCTATACCAGCCACGCCGTCATCGACATTTCCGACGGTCGCTTCGTGGTGCGTGAGAAGCTTGCCGCTGTGTCGATGGAGGATCTCCAGGCCATGACCGGCGCGCCGCTCCATGTCGCAGCGCCGGTCGTCGATCTCGTCGTGCCCGAACTCTGAAGGAGCTGAGCCATGCCAGACGCTTTCATCTGTGATTATATCCGCACACCCATTGGCCGCTTCGGCGGAGCGCTCGCCTCCGTCCGCCCCGACGATCTCGGCGCCGTGCCGCTGAAGGCGCTGATGGCGCGCAACACTTCCGTCGATTGGGAAGCGGTCGATGACGTCATCTTCGGATGCGCCAACCAGGCCGGAGAGGACAACCGCAACGTCGCCCGCATGTCGCTTCTGCTCGCCGGACTACCGGTCTCCGTCAGTGGTACGACCCTCAACCGCCTTTGCGGCTCCGGCATGGACGCGGTCATGACGGCTGCGCGGGCGATCAGTTCCGGCGAGGCCGACCTGATGATCGCCGGTGGCGTGGAAAGCATGAGCCGGGCACCCTTTGTCATGCCGAAGGCCGAAACCGCCTATTCCCGGCAGGCCGAAATCTACGACACGACGATCGGCTGGCGTTTCGTCAATCCGCAGATGAAGGCGCTCTACGGCGTCGATTCCATGCCGGAGACAGGAGACAACGTCGCCAACGACTTTCACGTCTCCCGCGAAGACCAGGACGCCTTTTCGGTCCGCTCGCAGGAAAAGGCAGCGGCCGCCCAGGCGAATGGCCGTCTCGACCGGGAGATCACGCCCGTCAGCGTTCCCCAGCGCAAGGGCGATGCCCTTGTCGTCGCGAAGGACGAGCATCCTCGCGCGACCAGCATCGCGGCGCTCGCCGGCCTCAGGCCGGTCAACAAGACAGGCAGCGGCACCGTGACGGCGGGCAATGCGTCCGGCGTGAATGATGGCGCTGCAGCCCTGATCATCGCATCCGAAGCCGGCGCGAAGCGCCACGGACTGACCCCGATCGCGCGGATCGTCGGAGGTGCTGCTGCAGGCGTGCCGCCGCGGGTCATGGGCATCGGGCCGGTGCCGGCGACACAGAAGCTTGCCAGGCGTCTCGGCCTGTCGCCGACGCAGTTCGACGTGGTGGAAATCAACGAAGCCTTCGCCTCCCAGGCCATCGCCGTGCTGCGGGAACTCGGCATTGCCGAGGATGCCGCGCACGTGAACCGGAACGGCGGTGCCATCGCGCTCGGCCACCCACTCGGAATGTCCGGCGCCCGCATTGCCGGAACGGCGGCACTCGAACTGTCCCTCGGCACGGGCCGGCACGCTCTGGCAGCCATGTGCATCGGCGTCGGCCAAGGCATCGCGATGGCGTTCGAGCGCGTATAAGAGCCGGAGGTCTTCGACCTCCGCGCCACGCTCCACGACATGAACCGCGTATATTCATCGGCTCTTCAAAACGCGCCGTCGAGGACTATCTTCGACAGCGATCGTTGATGGAGAGTGACGGATGGCGGGGAGTTCAGGCGGTGCCTCGGTGATCGGATCGGACGTCTGTTGGAAGCGCTGATCTCGGACTACGGCATCTGGGCCGTTCTCGTTGGCGCCGGCGTCGAGGGAGAAGCAGTCGCCTTCCTCGGCGGCGTGCTCGCGCATCGCGGTCTCCTCGTCTATTGGCAGGTGGCAGCCGCTACCGCGTTCGGTTCGTTTATTGCCGACCAGCTCTTCTTCTTCATCGGCCGGCATGCCGCGCGCTTTCGCTTCGTGGAGCGGCTTGAGGCGACGACGGCCATGCGCCGCGCGACCGGCCTGCTGGAGCGCTATCCCGTCGGCTTCATCCTCGCCTTCCGCTTCATCTACGGCATGCGCATCATCAGTCCCCTGCTGATCAGCCGGACGAGCATTTCCGCTTTTCGCTTCCTCGTGCTGAACGGGGTTGCCGCCTGCCTCTGGGGAACGGCGATCACCGCCATCGGCTTTCTCTTCGGCAATGCCGTGGAGATGCTGTTTGGACATCTGCGCCTGCACTTCCACCTTCTCATCGCGCTTGCAGCGCTGATGGCTGGCATTGCCGGGACCGCGGTGTTGATGCGCCATCGATACCGATAACCTCTCCTGCCTTGCTTGTCGCACGACCGACCAACCCCCAGCGCGCCGACCGGAAACAGATCATGCCCGAACGCCTCAAAGCGCCATCCCTCGACCGCGAAACCCTCCAGGCGCTTCTCGGCGGCCTCAGCGAGGGGGTGATATTTCTGGATGGCAAAGGGCGCATCACCTGGGCGAACCCAGCCGCTCTGGCGATGCACCGCGTCGAGGCCATCGACGATCTTGGCGGCGACGCGAAAGGGTACCGGCGGACCTTCACCCTGCGCTATCGCAACAACCATCCGCTGGAAGAGGGCCAGTATCCGATCGAGCGTCTGCTGGCAGGCGAAACGGTCGAGGACGTCACGGTGGAGATCTCGCCGGCAACGGACCTCGATACGGCTTGGGTTCACACGAGCCGGAGCATGGCGATCTCGGGCAGGAGCGATGGCGATGCGGTTCTGGCGCTGGTCATCCGCGACGAGACGCCACGCTTCGAGGCCGAGGAGCGGTTCGAGCGCTCCTTCAACGCCAACCCCGCCCCCGGCCTTATCTGTCGGCTGGATGACCACCGGTTCATCCGCGTCAATCAGGGGTTCCTCGAGATGACCGGCTTCATCAAGGAAGACATTATCGGGCGAACGGTCGAAGCCATCGGGCTGTTTTCAAATTGCGAAAGCGGCGAGGATGCACTGGCGAAGCTTGTCGAGGGCCGCGTCATCCGGCATCGCGAGGCGCTGGTTCCCCTGCCGGCCGGCGGCGACCGTCTGGTGATCGTGGCGGGAGAGCCGATCGCGGTCGTGGAGGAGCCCTGCATGCTCTTCACCTTCGCCGATCTGGATGCGCGTCGAAAAGCGCAAAATGCCCTGCGGCAGAGCGAAGAACGGTTCTCGAAATCCTTCCGTCTTTCGCCGGCACCCGCAGCCATCTCGCGGCTGGACGATTTCGTCTTCACCGAGGCGAACGATGCGTTTCTGCAGATCTCCGGCTACGGCCTGACGGACGTCGTCGGCCGAACGGCGGGCGAGTTGCGCCTGTGGGACGATATCGCCGCGCGTAAAGACATCGAGCAGAAGCTGCGCGACAACACCTTCGTGCGCGACGAACCGATGCGCATGAAGCAGAAGGATGGTGCCTTTGCCGAATGCCTCGTCTCTGCGGAGCGCGTCGAGATCAACGACGAACAATGCGTCATCTGGGCCTTGCAGGACGTGACCGAGCGTCGGCGGAGCGAGGCGCAGCTGGTGGAGGCGATCGAAAGCGTGATGGCCGACACCTCTTGGCTCAGTCGCTCGATCGTCGATCGCCTTGCGACGCTGAAGCAGACTTCGAGCGCGGCTCCGACGGCGCAGCTTATCGCCTTGAGCGACCGGGAACGCGAAATCCTCGGCCTGATCTGCAGCGGGCAGACCGATGCCGAGATGAGCGACACCCTGCATCTCTCCAAAAACACGATCCGCAACCACATCGCATCGCTCTACGGAAAGATCGGCGTCAACCGCCGCGCGGCCGCTGTCATCTGGGCGCGGGAGCGCGGCTTTACGGGACTGCCGGATGCCAAGCTCAGCAAGCGGCCGGGACGGCAAAAATAGCAGAAAACCATCTGCGACCTGAAAAAAGGTCATTTACTACCAGGCCGACTGGTATTTCCCAATCTGAAATCATCCATCCAAACCGCCTATCTCCCCTCTCATGACAGCGAGATCGTCGCTGCCATCTGAACCTGAACGTCAGTTTTCAAGGAGAACCAGGATGGACAAGAACCGTATCGAAGGCGGAGCCAAGGAAGCGAAGGGTACTGTCAAGGAGGCTGTCGGCAAGCTTGTCGGCAACGAGCGCCTCGAAGCCGAAGGCAAGATCGACAAGGCGGATGGCAAAGCTCAGAGCACGCTCGGCAAGGCCAAGGACACCATCAAGGGTGCCCTCAAATAGGCTGCTGCGGCTGCCGGCTCTCGACCATTGGAGAGCCGGGACGCAGGCGAGATGATCCCCTTGAGAGCCCGACCGAGAGGCAGAGCCATCATGTTGTTCCCCGTTCTTTCGAACACCGCCCTCACCCCCGACCAGGGATCGACTCAAGCAACGATCGCTTGCGTTCTTGCCTATACATACGGGCTGGAAGACTGCCGGATCGCGGTTGCTGTGACCGAGGAGCACGTCCTGCTCTCGGGCACGGCCCCGAGCCGCGAGGCGATCGACATGGCCATCGGCATTGCCGCCGACCTCTCGTCGCGCCGCGTCATCAGCGACGTCGAAATCGTTTCGCCCGCTGCACCGTGCTGAACCGGTGCGCTTCAGGCCCAAACATCGAACCGAACATCACAATCAATATCGGAGTCATTTTATGAAGAAGACCCTCATCCTCGCCGTCGCGGCAATCCTGGCCATCGGCACCACCGCATCGGCGGCCGACATGACACCGTCGAAGAAGCACCATGGCAGGCAGGTCGCTGACGAGCCTCGCGAACGTCTGGGTACGCTGTCCTGCGAGGTCGCCGGCGGAATCGGCCTGCTCATCGGGTCGAGCAAGGCTGTGGATTGCACCTTCAAGCAGCGCGGCGGAAAGACCGAGCGCTACACCGGCACCATCGGTAAGCTCGGCATCGACGTCGGCGTGACGGGCAAGTCCTATCTCAGCTGGATCGTCGTCAACACGGTCCCGACCACCATCGGCCAGGGCAGCCTTGCTGGCACCTATGTCGGCGCATCAGCAAGCGCCGCCGTCGGCCTCGGCCTTGGCGCAAACGCCCTTGTCGGCGGCAATTCGAAGAACTTCGGTCTCCAGCCGCTGAGCACGCAGGCCGGCACCGGCCTCAACGTCGCCGCCGGCGTCTCGCGCCTACAACTGCGCGCCGCCAACTGACCAAGGCGAAACGCAAACGCCTTGCCGTTGAACGGATAGGGGCGGGACCGAAAGGTCCCGCCCCTTCTTGCGTCTACAACGGGAAGCCCTTCCGACCTCCTCTGCAAACCATCCAGAAGACATCGCGAAGATTCAATTTGACGACGGATACAAACAATGGAATAAACATTCCACGAGGATTTATTTTGTTAGTTTTGTACCGTTTCGGCGTTGCGCCTGCGGACATCGAGGAACCCGTTTTGGGAGATCCGGATAACGGGGTGCGACCGGACACCCGCCTGAGGAGGAAACATGAAGAAGATCATTTTCAGCGCGGCGCTTGCCGTGATGCTCTCGACGGCAGCACATGCCGAGACCATCGGCGTGTCGATCGCCAAGTTCGACGACAACTTTCTGACCGTTCTGCGCAACGGCATGAGCGACTACGCGCAGACGCTGAACGGTGTTTCGCTGCAGATCGAGGACGCCCAGAACGACGTCGCCAAGCAGCAGAGCCAGATTCAGAACTTCATCGCCGCCGGCGTCGATGCGATCATCGTCAACCCGGTCGATACCGACGCGACCGCCGCCATGTCGAAGATCGCCTCCGACGCGAAGATCCCGCTCGTCTACGTCAACCGCCAGCCGGCAAATCTCGACGCTCTGCCGGACAAGCAGGCCTTCGTCGCCTCCGAGGAAACGGTCGCCGGCACGCTCGAAGCGCAGGAAGTCTGCCGTCTTCTCGGCGGCAAGGGCAAGGCCGTCGTCATGATGGGCGAACTTTCCAACCAGGGCGCGCGCATGCGCACCGCCGCCGTGCATGACGTTCTGGCGACGGATGACTGCAAGGGCATCTCGATCGTCGAGGAGCAGACCGCCAACTGGCAGCGCACCGAAGGCGCCGACCTGATCACCAACTGGCTGTCGGCCGGAACCGAGTTCGACGCCGTGATCGCCAACAATGACGAAATGGCGATCGGCGCGATGCAGGCCCTGAAGGCGGCCGGCCGTCCGATGGACAAGGTCGTGATTGCCGGCGTCGATGCGACGCAGGACGCGCTGGCCGCAATGGCCGCCGGCGACCTCGACGTCACCGTCTTCCAGAACGCTGCCGGCCAGGGCAAGGGCGCTGTCGATGCCGCGCTGAAGTTGGTGAAGGGCGAGACCGTGGAGAAGAAGGTCTACATCCCCTTCGAACTCGTCACGCCCGCAAACCTCAAGGACTACCAGGCCAAGAACTAAGGCCTGACGACGGACTGCGGGCACCACCCGCAGTCCGATCTGCGCAGGTCCGGGCAAAGCGGCGACACCTCGCCCTCGGGGCGACACCTCGCCCCCGGATACTGCCGCAGCGACCCAGAGAGAATGCTCGCCCGGTACCTTCGGTTACCGGACGGGTGGAAGGTCTTTCGAGGAGGATAACGATGGTCAGCCCGTCGACGATGGCCGCTGTGCGCAAGAGCGGCGCCATTCCCAATGCCGAATTTCTGCTGACGGCCGAGGGCGTCCGCAAGGAGTTTCCCGGCGTCGTCGCCCTTGATGACGTCACCTTCCGGCTGAAGCGCGGCACGGTCCATGCGCTGATGGGCGAGAACGGCGCCGGAAAATCGACGCTGATGAAGATCCTCGCCGGCATCTATCGGCCGGATCGCGGGCAGGTTCGCCTGAAGGGTGTCGATATCGAGCTCGCCTCGCCGCTGGATGCCCTGGAAAACGGCATTGCGATGATCCATCAGGAGCTGAACCTGATGCCGTTCATGACGGTCGCGGAAAACATCTGGATTCGCCGCGAGCCCAAGGGCCGTTTCGGGCTTATCGACCACGGCGCCATGAACCGCCAGACGGCCGACCTCTTCAAACGCCTGAACATCGCGCTCGATCCGCAGTCCCTGGTCGGCGACCTCTCGGTCGCGAACCGGCAGATGGTGGAGATCGCAAAGGCCGTCTCCTACGAATCCGACGTCCTCATCATGGACGAGCCGACATCGGCGCTGACCGAGCGCGAGGTGGAGCACCTCTTCGCCATCATCCGCAGCCTACGCGAACAAGGCATCGGCATCGTCTACATCACGCACAAGATGAACGAGCTGTTCGAGATCGCGGACGAGTTTTCGGTGTTTCGCGACGGCAAATATATCGGCACGCACGCATCCACGGACGTCACACGAGACGACATCATCCGCATGATGGTCGGCCGTGAGATCACCCAGATGTTTCCGAAGGAAGAGGTTCCGATCGGTGAGACTGTTCTCGCGGTCAAAAACCTGTCGCTGCGCGGCGTCTTCACGGATATTTCCTTCGAAGTGCGCGCGGGCGAAATCCTCGGCATTGCCGGCCTCGTCGGCTCCGGCCGGTCGAATGTCGCCGAAGCCCTTTTCGGCGTGACGCCGGCGACTTCGGGCACGATCGCCATCAACGGTCGCGACGTCGTCATCGACACGCCGACCAAGGCCATCGCCAATCGCATGGCCTTCCTCACCGAAGACCGCAAGGACACGGGCTGCCTGCTGATCCTCAACGTGCTGGAGAACATGCAGATCGCCGTGCTGCAGGACAAATTCGTCAAGTACGGCTTCGTGAAACAGACGGCGCTTGCCGAAAAATGCGAGGAGATGGCGCGCAAGCTGCGCGTCAAGACGCCCAATCTGGACGAGCGGATCGAAAATCTTTCCGGCGGCAACCAGCAGAAGGCGCTCATCGGGCGATGGATGCTGACAGATCCTCGTATTCTCATTCTCGACGAGCCGACGCGCGGCATCGATGTCGGTGCCAAGGCCGAGATCCACCGTCTGGTCAGCGAGATGGCCCGCAACGGCGTCGCCATCATCATGATCTCGTCGGAAATGCCCGAAGTTCTCGGTATGAGCGATCGCATCATGGTGATGCACGAAGGCCGCGTCACCGGCTTTCTCGATCGTGCCGAAGCCACGCAAATCAAGGTGATGGAGCTGGCAGCGCGCTGAGCGCGCCGTTCACGCCGCTTATCCATCGCGTCACGGAGGACTATCAATGGCCAACAATGAAGCCGTGCACGGCACGTCGCCCGTCTCGCCACGCTCGCGGCGAAAACTGCCGTCCGAGTTCAACATCTTCCTCGTGCTGATCGCCATCGCGCTCGTCTACGAACTGCTCGGCTGGATCTTCATCGGCCAGAGCTTCCTGATGAACACGCAGCGCCTGACGATCATGATCCTGCAGGTCTCGGTCATCGGCATCATCGCCGTGGGCGTCACGCAGGTTATCATCACCGGCGGCATCGACCTTTCCTCCGGATCGGTCGTCGGCATGACGGCGATGATCTCGGCCAGCGTCGCGCAGGCGTCCACCTGGCCCCGCGCGGTCTATCCCTCGCTGACCGACATGCCCTTTATCGTGCCGATCGCGCTCGGCATCGGCATCGGTCTACTTGCCGGCTTCGTCAACGGGCAGCTGATTGCCCGCACCAAGATCCCGCCTTTCATCGCCACGCTCGGCATGATGGTGTCGGCCCGCGGCATTTCGAAATGGTACACGAAGGGCCAGCCGGTCTCGGGGCTGACCGACCAGTTCAATTTCATCGGCACGGGCATCTGGCCGGTCATCGTCTTCCTCGTCGTCGCGCTCATCTTCCACATCGCCCTGCGCTACACCCGCTACGGCAAATTCACCTATGCGATCGGCGCCAACATGCAGGCCGCGCGCGTTTCCGGCATCAATGTCGAAGGCCACCTGATCAAGGTCTACGCCATTGCCGGCATGCTGGCCGGTCTCGCCGGCGTGGTCACGGCCGCCCGCGCCCAGACCGCACAGTCCGGCATGGGCGTGATGTACGAACTCGACGCCATCGCCGCGACCGTCATCGGCGGCACATCGTTGAATGGCGGCGTCGGCCGCATCACCGGCACGGTCATCGGCACCGTCATCCTCGGCGTCATGACCTCCGGCTTCACCTTCCTCCGGGTGGACGCCTATTACCAGGAAATCGTCAAGGGCCTCATCATCGTCACGGCCGTCGTGGTCGATGTCTATCGCCAGAAGAAACGTTCCAAGGGCTGACCCGCAAATATCACCCGTTCCATAAGGCCGGCACTGTCACTGCCGCGTCCTTGGGAAATCTTTTCCCCAGCATTTCAGCAGTCACCTCCAGCGCTGCGATCAACCCTCTCGGGAGACAAACATGAAAGCTCTAGGCGTCGGCCTGATCGGAACCGGTTACATGGGAAAGTGCCACGCACTCGCCTGGAACGGTGTCCGCCAGATCTTCGGAGACGTTCCCGCTCCGAACCTGATCTACCTGGCCGAGGCCAATGCCGAGATGGCGGCGAACCGTGCCAGCGCTTTCGGCTTCCGCAAATCGACCGGCAACTGGCGCGACCTTCTTGCCGACCCAGAGGTCGATGTCATCTCGATCACCACGCCGAATGCCTTCCATCCGGAAATGGCGATTGCCGCGCTTGAAGCCGGCAAGCATGTCTGGTGCGAAAAGCCGATGGCACCGGCCCTTACCGACGCCGAAGCCATGCTGGCAGCCGCCCGCAAGACGGGTAAGACCGCCATTCTTGGCTACAACTACATCCAGAATCCAGCCATCGCCCAGATCCGCCGCCTGATCGAGGACGGCACGATCGGCACCGTCAATCATGTGCGCGTCGAAATGGACGAAGACTTCATGGCCGACCCGGAAGCCCTCTTCTACTGGAAGAGCGAGGCGGCGTCCGGCTATGGCGCGCTGGACGATTTTGCCGTTCATCCCCTCTCGCTGCTTTGGCACCTCTTCGGCCATGTGCAGGAGGTCATCGCCGACCTCGGCAAGCCCTATACCGACCGTCCGGTCAAAGACGGCACGCGCCGGGAGGTCGAGAATCATGACGTCGCCAGCGTTCTCCTGAAGCTGGAGGGCAATATTTCCGCCGTGCTGATGGCCAACCGTTCCGCCTGGGGCCGCAAGGGGCGCATCGCGCTGCAGATCTTCGGCTCGAAAGGGTCGATCCTCTACGATCAGGAGCGCATGAACGAATTCGAGCTCTACACAGCCGATGGCCCCGAGGCGACGCGCGGCTTCGCCCGTGTCCTCACGGCCCCGATCCACACGCCCTACGACCGCTTCATCCCGGCTCCCGGCCATGGCCTCGGCTTCAACGACCTCAAGATCATCGAGTGCCACCAACTCATCAATGCCATCGCCGGCAACCCCTCCACCACAGTCTCCTTCGAGGATGGCCTGCGAATAGAGCGCAGCGTCCACGCAATGGCGCAGTCCTATCGGGAGCGGGGTTGGGTGTCGGTTTGAAGCCGCTCACATGAACCTTAAAGGGGAAATGGCCTAACGAGACGCCTGCTTCAGCCCTCGAGCTCTGGAGAAGGCGCTCATTTCCTACCCGCTATCGCCGTCGATCAGTGTCATCGGCCAGAGCCGGCGATGCGCGGCATCTGGATAAAGCGTGGCATAGGCCGGCATGCTGGCGAGGAGGGTTTCGGCGAGGGAGATGCCCAGGTCCCGGAGCGACAGGTCGAAACAGGTCAGTCGCGGCGAAAGATATCGGGCCTGTGGGCTGTGGAGACCGATGACGGCGATGTCCTTGCCGGGTGTGAGGCCGGCGGCTTCCAGACCATGGAACAGGCCGGTGACGCTACCGTCGTTAAGCACCGCGATGGCCGAAGGGCGGTTGGGATGGCGGGCGAGTTCCTGCCCGATGCGATAGCCGCCAGCTTCGTTCGGCGAGGCGTTGAAGATCAGGTCGTCCTCCAGCGACAGCCCATGCACTGCCAAAACCTCCCGGCAACGCTCCACGAAGACATGGCCGAGATTGAGATCGTCATGGGGGCGCAGCACCGCGATGCGGCGATGCCCGCGTGTCGCCAGCCGCATCATCACGGTCGTCGCCATGCCCTCGAAGTCGAGGTCGATGAAGGGCTGCCCGACATCCGTCAGGCTGCGACCGAGGGAGACGAAAGGGATTTTGCGCCGGTCGAGCAGGGCGAAGCGATGGTCGATCCGCCGCGTGGCCGACAGCATGATGCCATCGGCAAATCCGCGCGCGACGACACGCTCCAGGTAGGCGTCCGGATCCTCTTCGGAGGAGCAGAGAAGCGCGACAAGGTCCAGCCCGTGTCGGGCGAACACGGTCTGCACACCATCGAAGACGCTCATAAAGAACGTATCCCCCTGCCCCGTGATCTCGTGGCCGGTCTGCATCATGAAGCCGATCACACCTGTGGACCCCTTGCGCAGCGCCCGGCCGGACTGGTTGGCGACGTAACCGAGGCGCTCGGCCGCCTCCAGAACGCGCCGTCGCGTCTCCTCGTTGACGTCCTTCTTCCCGTTCAGCGCGCGTGAAACCGTGCCGATCGAAATATCCAGATGATCGGCCAATTGCCGTATGCCCTTCACCACCACCGATGTCCCACCCTTCGTCTTCCCACAAATCCTATTGACACGAACCCTATCCTGTCCATAGTCTCGTAAACGTTTACGGAGATCGAAAGAGGAGTTTCGGTCCCGTTCGGGAGGACTTCAGTGACAGCATACAAAGCCGTTTTATGCGGGTGCGGAGCTATGGCCAAAGGCTGGCTCCGGGCACTGGCCGGAGACCCGCTCTTGAAGAGCCGCGTCGAGATCGTGGGCCTCGTCGATCTCGATCGCGCTACCGCAGAAGCGCTTGCGCGAGAGTTCGGACTGACCGAGGCTACGATCGATACGGACCTTCCCGCAATGCTGGAAGCAACACAGCCGCAGCTCGTCTTCGACGTCGTCATCCCCGCTGCCCGCCGCGCGGTCGTCTCCGCAGCTTTGGCGCACGGGTGCCATGTCCTCAGCGAGAAACCGATGGCCACCTCGCTCGATGAGGCGCGGGATCTTCTGGATCTGGCCCGCAAGGCCGGCCGCATCCATGCCGTCGTCCAGAACCGGCGCTTCATTTCCGGCGTGCGGCGCATGAAGCGACTGGTCGAGAGCGCCGCGATCGGCGACCTCACGGCCGTCCACTGCGACTTCTTTCTCGCACCACATTTTGGCGGCTTCCGCGACGAGATGCAGAACGTGCTGCTGCTCGACATGGCAATCCACACCTTCGACGCCGCCCGTTTCGTGTCTGGCAAGGTACCGCTGTCGGTCTACTGCGTGGAAACCAACCCGGCCGGGTCCTGGTACGTACACGGCGCCGCTGCCAATGCGATCTTCAAGCTGTCCGACGATGCCGTCTTCACCTATCGCGGCTCGTGGTGCGCGGAAGGTCGGCGCACGAGCTGGGAGAGCGAATGGCGGCTGGTCGGCGCAAACGGCATGCTGACCTGGGATGGCGAGGCCGCGTTCGAGGTCACCGTCTCCGGTGACGAGCCGGGCCTTCTTCACGGCGCGCGGTCACTGCCGATGCCAGAGGTGACCGACGAGGCGGAAACGCAAGGGCATGCCAGCGTCCTCCTCGACTTCATTCGCGCCATCGACACCGGGAGCGAGCCCGAGACAATCGGTCACGACAACATCAAGAGCCTTTCCATGGTGTTCGGCGCCATCGAAAGCGCCCGGACCGGCCTTGCCGTCGATCTTTCAGCACAAGGACAGAACCCGTGAGCAACCCCGCAAACTCCATCCGCGTCGGCACCATGATCAGCGCGAGCGCCGGCCAGGCGGCCACCCGCATCGGACAGATCGCCGACCTCGGTTTCGAAAGCTTCGAACCGTTTTTCTGGCAAACCACCAACGGGCAGAATCTCGCCGATCTCGGCAAGCGCTGCCGGGAGGCGATCGGCGATCGCGATATCACGATCTCCACCATCGGCATGTTCGGCAACCCGCTGGAGGAGGAGGACCTCGACCTGCAGACGCTGCAGGGCTGGAAGGATTGCATCGACAACGCGCATCACTTCGGGGCCACCTGCGTTGCCGGCTTCACCGGCCGGGTTCGCGGCAAGCCGCTGCCCGAGAGCCTGCCCCGCTACAAGCAAATCTGGAGCGAACTTGGCCGACGCGCCGCCGACAAGGGCGTGAAGATCGCCTTCGAGAACTGCGCCATGGACGGCAATTGGCAGTCCGGTGACTGGAACATCGCCCACAATCCGGACGCCTGGGAGTTGATGTTCAACGAGACCCCGGACGAAAATATCGGGCTCGAATGGGAGCCCTGCCACCAGATGGTCTACCTGATCGACCCGCTGCCGCAGATCCGCAAGTGGGCGTCCAAAATCTTCCACGTCCACGGCAAGGACGCGACGATCCGCTGGGACGTCATCCGCGAACACGGTATCTTCGGCAAGCATCCCTTCGTGTTCATGCGCACACCCGGCTTCGGCGACAGCAACTGGACCGACATCATCTCGGAGCTGCGTCTCGCCGGTTGGTCCGGCTCGATCGACATCGAAGGCTGGCACGATCCCGTCTACCGCGATGCGCTGGAAATGACCGGGCAGGTGCATGGGCTGAACTATCTCAAGAATTGCAGGGGCGGCGATTTCGTCACCGATCCGCAGTGAGCCGGCCGGACGCCATGGAGGATGGCGGCCGGATCAAGACCCACAACGTTAGGAGGAGAACATGACTATGAGGACATGGCTTGCCGCCGGTGCGATCGCACTGGCCACCGTCTCGACATTCGGGCTCAGCGCCCGTGCCGAAGACGTGAAGATCACCGTCTGGTCGCTCGACAAGCCGATACAGCCGGCGCCCAATCTGATCAAGGGATTCAACGCCCTGAAGAACGGCATCACGGTGGAATACCGGGAAATCCAGTTCGACGACGTGGTGAGCGAAGCGATGCGCGCCTTCTCGACCGGCCAGGCGCCTGACATCATCGCCATCGACAATCCCGAGCATGCTCTGTTTGCCTCGCGCAACGCCTTTCTCGACCTGACCGACAAGATCAAGGCCTCGACCGTCGTGAAGGCCGCGAACTACTTCGCCGGCCCGCTCGCCTCGGTCACATGGGACGGCAAATATTACGGCATCCCCAAGGCCACCAACACGATCGCGCTCTACTATAACAAGGACATGTTCACGGCGAAGGGCCTCGATCCCGACAAGCCGCCACAAACCTGGGCCGAGCTTCTCGATGCCGCACGGAAGCTGAACGATCCCACCAAGAACGTCTACGGCCTCGCCTTTTCCGCCAAGGCCAACGAAGAGGGTACCTTCCAGTTCCTGCCCTGGGCACAGATGGGTGGCGGCAGCTACCAGAACATCAACGCACCAGGTGCCGTGAAGGCGCTGGAGACGTGGACAACCATTATGGACGAGAAGCTTGCCTCGCCCGATTCCCTGACCCGTGGCCAGTGGGATTCCACCGGCACCTTCAATTCCGGCAATGCCGCCATGGCCATTTCCGGCCCCTGGGAACTCGACCGGATGAGCACGGAGGCAAAGTTCGACTGGGCCGTAACGCTGCTGCCGGTGCCTGAAGTCGGCGCCGAGCGCTCCTCCGCCATGGGTGACTTCAACTGGGCGATCTTCTCGACCACGCAGCATCCGGACGAAGCCTTCAAGGTGCTCGAATATTTCGCATCGCAGGACGACCAGATGTTCAAGAACTTCGGCCAGCTTCCCGCCCGCTCGGACATCGCCATTCCGCCGACCGGAAACGAAAAGAAGGATGCGGCGCTGAAGGTGTTCGTCGAGCAGCTGAAGTATGCCAAGCCCCGCGGCCCGCATCCGGCATGGCCGAAGATTTCCAAGGCCATCCAGGACGCTATCCAGGGCGCCCTGACCGGCCAGATGAGTGCGCAGGATGCGCTGGATCAGGCTGCGGCGAAGATCAAGTCGGTCCTCGGCTAACGGGTTTCCTCCCGGAGAGCATGGTGCCGGGGGAGGAGCAAGGTTCGATTGCCTCCCCCGGCACCGTGTCGGCAAGACACCCCCACGGCACCCCGCAGAAAAGCCCCAACATGGGAGCGACGATGAAACGCATTTTTTCCAGCATGGCGGACGGAAAGGGCTTCGACGTCGCCCTGATCGTCTTGCCCTTCGCTTTCCTGTTCGTGATGGCCGGCCTGCCGCTGATCTACAACGTCGTGATGAGCTTCCAGGAAGTGGACATGTTCAGCCTCGGCACCTTCGCGCGTCCCTTCGTGGGCTTCAAGAACTACGTGACACTGTTTTCCCAGCCCGAGACCTGGCCGATCCTGAAGAATACCGCGATCTTCGTCGTCGCGTCGATCGCCGGGCAGTTCATCGTCGGCTTCTCGCTCGCCCTGTTCTTCTGGACCAACTTTCCCGGCGCATCGTGGCTGCGCGGGCTGTTTCTCGTGTCCTGGGTCATGCCCGGCCTCGTGGTCGGCGCCATCTGGAATTGGATCCTCTCGGGCGACTTCGGCGTCCTCAATTACCTGCTGAACGCGCTCGGCATCATCGACAGCAACATCTTCTGGCGCTCCGACCCGAACTATTCGCTCTGGGCCGTCATCATCGCCAATATCTGGCTCGGCACCTCCTTCAACATGATCCTCCTGTCCGTCGGCCTGTCCGCAATTCCCAAGGACCTGTTCGAGGCGGCGGAACTCGACGGTGCCAATGCTTTCCAGCGGTTCACGACGATCACGCTGCCGATGATGCGTTCCACCATCGGCGCCATCATCTCCCTCGGGCTGATCTTCACCCTGCAGCAGTTCGACCTGTTCGCGGCCATCACCTCCGGCGGGCCGAACAATTCCTCCAACGTCACCCAGTACTGGGCGTGGGACCTGTCGTTCCGACAGTATGATTTTGCGCAGGGCGCGACCATTTCTGTCGTCATGATCGTGTTCGTGATGATCGCGGCCATCGTCTATGTGCGTTCGACACGACATGAGGTGCGCGGATGAGCGAAGCGTCGAAACACCGCCTGATGCTGGCGATCGCCTGCATCCTCGCGGCGATCTATCTCTTTCCGCTCTACTGGATGTACGTGACCTCGCTGAAAAGCGGGTCCGCCATGTTCGCGACCCCGCCGGGCCTCTTCCCTAGTGATCCGCAATGGAGCGTCTATACCTATGTCTGGGAAACCCGCGACATGGGCCGCTACATGTGGAATTCGCTGGTGATCGCGGCAGGGTCCGTCGCTCTCATCATCTTTTTGGGCACTGGCTGCGCCTATGTGCTTGCACGCTATCGCAACCGCTGGGTCGATGTCGGCCTGTTTCTCATCCTCATGCTGCAGGTCCTTCCGGCGTCACTTTTGATCACGCCGATCTTCGTCGGTTTCTCGCAGCTGGGCCTTCTCTCCACGCCGCGCACGGCGGTCATCATCGCGATTGCCGCAAAAAGCATGCCCTTTTACGTCGTGCTCGTCCGCTCCACCTTCATGAGCGTGCCGATGGAGTTGGAAGAGGCCGCGCTCGTCGATGGGAACTCGCGCATCGGGGCTTTCTTTAACATCGTGCTGCCGCTCGCCCGCAACGGCATCCTCGTCAGCGGCATCCTCATCTTAATGCAGGCCTTCGGCGAGTTCGTTTATTCCAAGTCGATGATCCAGAACATCGAGCTGCAACCGGCCAGCGTCGGGCTCAATTCCTTCATGGGGCCGAACACAAACGAGTGGAACAACATCCTGGCCTATGCCTCGATGTATGTGACGCCGATCCTCGCCATCTTCGTCCTGCTTCAGCGCCGCATCGTCTCCGGCCTCACCTCGGGAGCCCTCAAATGAGCAACCAGACCGAACTGCAGATCGAGTTGACAGGCGTCAACAAGCATTACGGCGCCTATCATGCCCTGAAGAATATCGACCTGCGCATCGCCAAGGGGTCGTTCGTCGCACTCGTCGGGCCATCCGGCTGCGGCAAGTCCACCCTGCTGCGCTCGATGGCCGGGCTGGAGACGATCACCAGCGGCGATCTCGTCATCGCCGGCGAGCGGATGAACGCCGTCCCGCCGCGCAAGCGGGATCTGGCCATGGTGTTCCAGTCCTATGCGCTCTATCCGCACATGACGGTGGAAGAGAACCTGACCTACAGCCTGCGCATCCGCGGCGTGAAGAAGGCCGAGGCCAAGAAGGCAGCCGAAGAGGTGGCGGCGACGACTGGACTCTCCGGCTTGATGGCGCGCTACCCGCGCGAGCTTTCCGGCGGCCAGCGCCAGCGCGTCGCCATGAGCCGCGCCATCATCCGGCATCCCAAGGCGTTCCTGTTCGACGAGCCACTGTCCAATCTGGATGCCGCGCTGCGCGTCCATATGCGCAAGGAGATCCGCGCGCTGCACGACCGGCTGGGTGCCACCTCCGTCTATGTCACGCACGACCAGATCGAGGCGATGACCATGGCCGACCACGTCGTCGTCATGCGCCAGGGCATCATCGAGCAGCAGGGCGCGCCGCTCGATCTCTACGATCGTCCGGTCAACCGTTTCGTCGCCGGCTTCATCGGCTCGCCCGCCATGAACTTCGTACCGGCGGTTGCCGCTGACGATGGGCGTTCGATCATTCTTCCGTTCGGGGAAGGACAGCACCTTCCGGTCAACCGCCCGGTGCCCCGTGGGCGCTCACTGATCGCGGGTCTGAGACCCGAGCATCTCGTCATCGATACCACCGGCGCCGGGCCGATCCACCTCGATGTCGCGACGGTCGAGAGTACGGGATCGAACAGCTATATCGCCACGAACAGCAAGCCGGAAATCGTTCTGGTCACCAACGGGCGCAGTCCCGTAGGTGTCGGAAGCAGGATCTCGATCGGTATAGCCCCCGAACATATCCACCTTTTCGATGCGGAGACCGAGGCGAGGATAGCGACGGAGTGTTGATATCCTCGCGGGAAGGCGCAGCGTTCGACCGTGATAGGGAGGAGCGGCATATTGGTATCGACGCGGTCTTCAGAAAAGGCAGAGGCGCGAAGATGATCTCACAGGATCACGATCTTCCGCTTATCTTCAACCCTTCCGCCTTCCCCGGTCTACGCTGGTCCGCATGTCCCATTCCTCCGGCGTCTGCGTCTTGACGTCGAACTGATCCCGGGTCCGCGTATAGGTATGGCCGCCCATGCGGCCGACGGCGTCCATCATTTGCTGGTCGATATGCAGGTTGGCCGGGTTGACCGCGTCGCTGCGGACGTAGACGCCGACGACTTCGCCGAGGATGATCTCGCGGGCCGGGCCGACCTGGAGGGTCGTGTGGCGGCGGCATTCCAGCGCTGCGGGTGCTGCGAGGATACGGGGGCTGCGGACCATGTTGCCGGGCACGGTGTCGAGCCCGGCTTCGTCGAGCTCATCGACCTCGGGACCGAACTTGATGGCGCAGATTTCCATCTGGGCAACGAGCGCATCATCGCAGATATGGACCGTGAATTCGCCGGTTTCGCGGATGTTGCGGGCAGTGTCCTTGAAGCGCATGTCGGAATAGTTCTCGACGCCGATGGCGACGATGGCTGGATCATGGGTTAGAACGTTGAAGAAGCTGAACGGCCCGGCATTCGGCCGGCCCGCCTTGTTCACCGTCGTCACCAGCGCAATCGGCCGCGGGATGACCGTCCCGATGAGGATCTTGTAGCGCTCGCGCTCGGTGAGTTTGGCGAAATCAAAATGCGTATGGACTTTGTTGTTGGTCATGTCAGGCGTCCGTGGCAATGCGATGGGTTTCGAGCGGTGTGTGGCGGCTGAGGTTCTCGAAGCCCTCCTTGGTCACGACATACATGTCGCCGATGTTGCAGCCCGCGGACAAAGGCTCCAGCCATTGCGTATGCATCACGAACACCATCCCCTCCTCCAGCCTGTCGTAATTGTGGGAGGAGATGTTGAAGCTGTTCTGCCCGCCTGCCATGCCGACGGAGTGGCCGAGGTTGGGGTTATGCGGCCCCTCGGTCGCCGGGTAGAGGTGCATGAGCGTGCGGCCCTGCGCCTCCCAATCGATATTCTTCACATATTGCCGGGGAACGAGGCGGGCGCTGCCATCCTCCATCGGCGCCCAGTTATAGGGCATGCCACGGGCCTCGGGTGAGGACAGCATGCCGCGCTCGATCATCGGCTCGAAGGCGGCATTGTTGACGTCGCGCATCAGGGCGCCGGACCGGATCAGCTTTTCTGCGCGTTTCACGCCGTCGGTGCAGGCGGCCAGCACCTCTTCCTGGCGGCTGGTGATGTCGCCGACCGCGATCATGCGGGCCGTCTGGGCGGTGTATCCGCGATAGGTGACGTTGGAAATGTAGAGGTTGATGAGGTCGCCGGGGCGGACGATGTGGCCGTAGGGCTTGCCGCAATGGGTGCCGAATTCGTTGATGCCGATCTGGTATCCGTCACCCGTTTCGCCGCCGAGCGACATCTGCGCGACGCTGAAGGCCGCGTAGATTTCGTGGTCGGTGACACCGGGTCTGGCGACATGATAGGCGGCCTGGGTGCCGATGCTGACCAGTTGCGCTGCGGCGCGAAACATCTCGATCTCGCGCGGCGAGCGGACTTTCTGCAGGCGGTCGAGGATGGGGTTGTCGGCAACGAACTTCGCTTTGGGCAGAAGCTCCTCCAGCCCGGCCCAAAAGGTGAGCGACGTCCGGTCGCCAATGCGGCCGATCTGGCCCTTGGCGAGGCCGAGATTGCCAAGCAGTTCCGCGCATTTCTCCGCGGTCTTGATGACGCTGTCGCCCGGACGATCGGCATATTCCCGGCCGATGGGGCCGATCTGCCAGATGTCCTCAACGAGCACGGGTTCGCCGCCGGGCGGCAGGAGCACGGACTGGGTGAAAAAGGACAGAAGCGTCAGCGGCTTGTCTTCGTCCGTCGGGATGATCAGCACGCCTTCGCGCATCCAGTCGCAGATGTAGCGGAGATAGGCATTCGACGTGTGGAACCAGCCGACGCCGCCGGTGTGGACGATGATTGCGTCGTGCCCGGCTTCAACGGCCTGCCGGCGGATGCGGCGCAGGCGCTCCTCGAACTCTTCGACGGGCAGCGGCAGGGGCGCTGAAAAATCGAAGTCGGGCGCGAAGTCCGCAAGCAGCGATCCGATGCGGTAGGCGCCTGTCTGGGTCGGACGCATGTTCATGAGCAATTTCCTTGGACGTTTGGCAAAGTTTGAAAAGGGTGGGTTAGGCCTGTCTCTGTGGCGCGAGCACGCGCCGTGCGACGAGCATCACCAAGAGGGTCAGGCCGATGAGGATGCCGGAGATGGCGGCGACGCGGACGTCGAGAGACTCCTCGATCAGGGCGAACATGCGCAACGGCAGCACCGTCGTCTGCGCATCGGCAAGGAAGAGCGAGACCGAGACATTGTCGAGCGACTGGATGAAGACGAGGAAGGCACCGGCGAGAATGCCTGGCATCAGAAGCGGGATCGTCACCCGGCGCAACGTTGTGAACCAGGACGCACCCATCACGGTCGAGGCCTCCGCCAGCGACGGGTTGAGCCCTTGCGCCACGACGGATGCGGCGCGGTACATCAGGGGCCCGAACACCACGACATGGCCGGTGACCGTCAGCCAGAGCGAGGGCTGGAGACCGACGAAGTTCGCGACGATGAGGGCCGCCAGACCATAGACGAGGCTCGGGAGAACGAGCGGCGCCAGAAGCAGCGGCTCGATGGTGCCGACCGTGCTGCGCCGCATCCGCGTCATGCCGATGGTGGCGGGTACGGCGAAGAGGAGCGCGCCGAGCACGGCAAGACCCGCGATCTTCAGCGAGTTCCAGGCAGCGGCATGTTCGGTCGCCGAGCGGACCGGGTCGAGCAGGGCCTCGTACCAGCGGAACGAAAAACCTTCCGGCGGGTATTTGAGCGTCTGTCCCGAGGTGAACGACATCGTCAGCGCTATGACAATGGGGGCGACGAGATAGACGACGCAGAGGCTGCCGAAGCCGAAGACGAACACCTTGTAGAGGAGTGCCGGAACCGGATTTTCCTTCATGTCACGCATGGCCGACCAGCCTCCTGTGGCGGGAAATCATCGTCATGGCGACCAGAAGGCAGCCGGTGGAAATAAGCAGGACGACCGCGATGGCAGAGGCAAGCGGCCAGTCGAACAGGGTGCCGACCTCACGGTAGATGAGCTGCGGCACGTAGACATTGCGCGCGCCGCCGATGACGGCCTGCGTGACGAAGGAGCTGCTGGTGCTGGCAAAGACCAGGATCCACCCGGCGAGCAGCCCCGGCAGCATCAGGGGCAGAAGCACGGTGACGAGAATGCGCCAAGGACCGGCGCCCGAAACCTGCGCGGCTTCGGTGAACTGCACAGGCGTGCGCGAGAGGATGGCAATCAGCGGCAGGATAATCAGCGGCAGGTCGATCTGGCACATCGCCATCAGAAGTCCGAACTCCGTGAACATCAGGCTGATCGGACTGCCGGTCAGCCCCAGCGCCATCAAGGTTTCACTGATCGGCCCCTGCCGGCCGAGAATGACGATCCAGGCGAAGGTGCGCACGACATTGCTGGTGAGCATGGGGATGAGGGTGAGGAAGATGATGACCTGGCGGGCGGTGCGGCCGCTGTGCCAGTAGAGCAGCGCGATGGGCACGCCGAGCAAGGTCGTGCCCACCACCGTTTCCAGCCCGAGTCTCGCCGTGGAGACGAGCACCCGGAAATTGAACGCATCGCCGAAGAAGCGACCGTAATGTTCGACGGTCGCACCGCCTGGCCCGGAGAAACTGAAGCCCACGAGGACGGCGAGCGGCGTCGCGAAGAACGCCACCGATAGCAGGAGCATCGGCACGACATAGGGAAAACCGCTCGCCTTCATGATCTTCGATCCTCAGCCGGCAACGAGGGCGTCGAACGTGCGGATCCACGCCGCACGGTTCTTGTTGATCGCCGCCCAGTCCGGGTAGACCATCTTGGAAAGCTGATCGCGGGTGACGTAGGCTTCGATGCCCGGTGTCAGCGCGACCTCCTTGTTGGTCGGGAACATCTCGGTCGGCGGCATCTTCAGGATGTCCTGCGCGGCCTTGGAGATCGCGGCATCCATGTAGGCATAGGCCGCATCGAGGTTCTTCGCGCCCTTGGTCAGGTGGATGTTGACGGGGGCTGCCGGCGAGCCGGTCTCCGGCTGCACGAATTCGGCGTTCATGCCGAGCGACTTCAGCCGCGCGACATTGCCGGTCGAGCACATGAACACGGCGATCTCGCCCTGCTGGAACAGCGTCATCTGGTGATTGGTGCTGTCGACCACGCCCTGCAGCTGCTCCGGATGGTCCTTGAACAGCTTGAACACGGCATCCATGTCGTTCGGACCGGAACCGAAGATTTTCGCCATCTCGGTATAGGCCATGACGGCGGTGTTGGAGGCAAAGCCGGTCCAAGACACCTTGCCCTGATAGGCCGGGTTCTCGAACAGGTCGCGATAGCCCTTGGGGCGCGGCACCATGTCCGGGTTGTAGGCGATACCGTTGACCTCGATGGTGACCGTTGGGCCGTATTCGCCCTGGAAGGCGGGGTCGAGCATGTTCCAGTTCTTCAACCGGCTGGGATCGATCTTCTGGATCAGGTCGTTCTCGATGGCTGTGGCCATCTGGCCGGGCGACATCAGGAGCGTGTCGTAGGGCGGATTGCCGGGGCTCGCCATGACCTTGGCGAGCTGGTCCTGCGCCATGGCCGGGGCAACCGTCAGCCCGAAGCCTTCCGCCTCGAGGATTGGCGTCAGCGCCTTGCGGTAGCCGTCCTCCCAGTTACCGGGGAAGGTCGCGGCGATCGCCGTGCCGCCGGCAGCGCGCACGGAGAATGGCAATGCTGCCGATGCGGCAACGCCGGCTGCAAGCATGCCGAAATGGCGACGGCTGAGTTTGAAGTCATGCATGATGTTCACCTCTGTTGATTAGTGTTCTGACGACGGGATGGTTTCCGGAATGGCCGGAAAGACGTGACACCTTGCGGTGTCGATCTCGGCGAAGAGCGTCATCCCCGGCTCGGGAATGACGGTGGCGGGGCCGCGCACTTCGGCGGCGCGAAGGCCGGAGCCGTCACTGAGCACCATGTCGTGGACCAGCGACGGCCCGAGCGGCACGGAAACGGTGACGGTTGCGGGAAGCGTGTTCTCGCCCGGCTGCGACGACAGGCGCACCTCTTCCGGGCGGACGGTGACCGTGACCCTGGAGCCGACGGTGAAGTTCAGGCGGCGCGGCAGGCGGAGCGACGAACCGTTTTCGAGAACGATCCCGGTGCTTGCGGCCTCCAGCGCGGCAACCGTGCCGTGCAGCATGTTGGCCTGGCCGATGAAAGTGTTCACGAACAGGGTTTTTGGCCTATCGTAGACGGCCATCGGCGTGTCGATCTGCTCGACATTGCCCTTGTTCATCAGCACCAGACGGTTGGCGAGGCTCTGCGCCTCTTCCTGGTCGTGGGTGACGATGAGCGTTGTGATGCCGAGCGTCTTCTGCAGGTGCAGAAGCTCGACCTGCAGGTCGAAGCGCAGCGCCCGGTCGAGCGCGCCGAAGGGCTCATCGAGCAGCAGCAGAGAGGGTCTTGCCGCAATGGCGCGCGCCACGGCCACACGTTGTTGCTGCCCGCCCGAAAGTTCGCGCGGCAACCGGTTGCCGTAGCCATCGAGGCGAACAAGTGCCAGCATCTCTTCGACGCGCGCCTTGCGCTCGACGCGCGGTACCTTCTGGCAGGCCAGGGGATAGGCGATGTTTTCCGAAACTGTGAGATGCGGGAAGAGCGCATAGTTCTGGAAGACCATGCCGATGCCGCGCGAGCGCGCCGAGATATGGGCGAGATCGTCATCGCCGAGAATGATCTTGCCGGCCTTCGGCTGGATGAGCCCGGCAATGGCGCGCAGCACCGTCGATTTGCCGCAGCCGCTCGGACCTAGCAGCGCGACGATCTCGCCCGCCTCGACATCGAAGGAAATGTCGCTCACGGCGTTCTGGCCACCATAGCTGTGGGTGACCCCGCGAACGCTGAGCCGCTTGCGATCTGCCATTGTTGCGATGTCCGGCATCGGGCTTCCCTGTTCTGGCGTTGCGACGATCGACAGCCCGTTCCGCGTCACCGTGGGGCGTGAAGGCGTTTGCGGCGGGCGTGGTGCTTCGATCGTGTTCATGCAAAGGCTGCTGCAAGAGGTGTGCCAAACACGGCAAACGCCAGAGGAAATCTTGTATCCAACTCATTTTAATACGATATTTATGATCTACATAGTTTCGCATATTTATTCGTAATTAAAATATCAAAGATCAATTTAAATGCATATGGGCATCATTTGACCGTTATTGTGTATTTTATAAGCATTTCGATACCTGCCTGAACCGGGCGCAATCATCCGCTGTCCCTTTAAAACCGCGCGTGGACGTTACATGGCAGATGCGCCAGTTCCCTCCATGGATGAACATTGTCCGGCCTCCTGCCTTCAAAAACGCGCTGACGATCAAAAAACGAGCAGCGTCTGTGCGAATTTTTATTCGCATATACTTTCGTAGATTTTGCCGATTGCACGATACAATAAAATAATTGATTTTATTTCAGTCTCTTACCGGTTCATATGAAAAGTTGGCATGGCATTTGCTTCGATGATTTCGAGACTTAACAATCGGAATCGTCAAAGGGCATCCCATGAAAAACGTGCAGACACTTATGAAGGCAGGCCTGGCATGCGTGGTGATGTCGCTTTCGGCAGCATCCGCGCTGGCTGCGGAAGGCGCAGCCGTAAAGATGGTACCGGAGACGGACATCGCGAAACTGCCGGGCGTCGCCCTTTCGCAAACACTGGCCGACGGCCTGCCGGTGGGCATCAAGAAGGCTGGCGTTCTCAAGGTCGCGACCGACCTCACCCCGCCGATCAGCTTCCACAGTGACGAAGGCAAGCTGGTGGGCATCGATGCCGATCTCGCGGCGGCCCTCGGTGTCATCCTCGGCGTCGAGATCCAGATGACGGATGTGGGCGCCGGTGCGGCGATCGTGCCCTCGATCCTGTCGAAGCGCTTCGACATCTCGATTTCCGGCATCAACGACGATCCGGAACTGCAGAAGCAGGTCGATGTCATCGACTATATGTTCGACGCGACGACGATCATGACGATCAAGGACAACCCGCTCGGCATCAAGGACATGGGCGATCTCTGCGGCAAGAAGGTCGCGGTTCCCGTCGGCACCTTCCAGGGCAAGCTGGTCGAGGCCGCCTCCGCGAAATGCGCGACGCCGATCGACATCATGTCCATACCGAAAATGCCGGACGTTCTGCAGGCCGTGCGCACCGGCCGGGCGGATGCGACCGTGAACGGCTATGCCACGAGCGTCTACACGACGGCAAACCAGACCGGCAAAGGCAAGGGCCTGCAGGCACTGCCGGATGTCCGGCTGGCCGTCGGTTATCTCGGCATGCTCACGTCCAAAGACAATCCGGAGCTGCGCGACACGGTCGTCGCGGCCCTGCAACAGATGGTCGACAGCGGCGCCTACCAGTCCATCATGACGAAGTGGGGCCTCGGACCGCTCGCGGTGAAGACCGTCAAGGTTAACGACGCCGCAAACATGCCGGTGGAATGAGCCCATGTCCCTGTTTGCGGCTCCCCCCATCTCCCTTCACCTCGCACCCCCGGCCGGCAGGTCGATCCGGTGGGGGCAGCTTCTGACAGGGACCGGCGCGATCCTCGTGCTGGCCGTCTTCGCGATGATCGTGGCCCAGAGCCAGAGCATCCAGTGGGCTGAAATCCCACGCTATCTCGTTCACCCCTCGATTTTGCGGGGGGTGGTGCTGACCCTGCAGCTCACGGCGGTTGCGATGATCTTCGGCATCGCGCTCGGCTGCATCCTAGCGCTGATGGCAACTTCCAAAAATCTCGTTCTGAAGGTCATCGCCGCGGCATTCGTCTGGTGGTTCCGGGGCGTGCCGCTGATCGTGCAGATCTTTTTCTGGTTCAATATCGCCCTCTTCATTCCGCAGGTCGGGATCGGCGACTACAGCATATCTATCAACGATCTGGTCACTCCGGCCTTCGCCGGCTTCCTGGCGCTCGGCCTGCATGAAGCCGCGAACATGTCGGAGATCATCCGCGCAGGACTGGTCGCTGTCGATAAGGGTCAACGCGAGGCGGCAACCGCCCTCGGGCTGAAGCCGCGGCAGACGTTCCAGACCGTCATCCTGCCGCAGGCGGCGCGCCTTATCGTGCCGCCGACCGGCAATCAGGCGATCGGCATGCTGAAGGCGAGCGCCATCGTCTCCGTCATCGGCATGCAGGACCTGCTGACGCAGGCGCAGGCGATCTACGCCCGCAACTTCCTCGTCATCGAACTCCTGTTCGTCGCCTCCATCTGGTACCTCGCCATCACCACTGTCGCCTCGGTCGGTCAGCACTATCTTGAAAAAAGCCTCCAGCCGAAGAACCGAAGCGCGACGACCGCGCCGGCACGGGCGTGATCCCCTTACCCACCTCACCCATAAGACGCCACCAAAGCGCGTCGCATCCGGAAACACGAAAAGGACGTTCGACATGAAACTCGGAATCGACAGCATCAAGCTGCCCCAATCGAAGACGCGCGGACCGCTTGCCAGCCTCGACCACGTGAAGGAGCTGGGACTTGCCGGCATCTTCTTCAGCACCGCGCTGGACATGAGCCCGACGCTCGAGCCCGGCGCCCTCCGCGACATCCGCGCCAAGGCCGACGATCTCGGCCTCTACCTCGAAAGCGGCATCGGCAAGATCAACCCTTATTGCAGCGCGGAGGAGCCAGCCCTTCGGGCAGCCGGCGGTGGCGATATCATCGCCGGCTTCACCCGCATGATCGAGTCGAGCGCCGCCATCGGCTGCCTGGAACTCTGGGTCGCACCGGGCAATTTCAAGTCCGAATATCGCGGCCGGCTGGCGAACGACCGCTTTCGCACGGATGTGACTTGGCAGGACCAGCTGGACGGGATGGAAAAGGTGTTGCGGAAGCTGGCGCCGGTCGCCCGTGCCCATGGCGCGCACATGAACATCGAGACCCATGACGAGATCACGTCGTTTGAAATCCTGCGCCTGATCGAGAAAGTCGGCGAGGACTGCGTCGGCGTGGTGTTCGATACGGGGAACGGCCTGCAGCGCGGCGAGCATCCGGTCTTCGCCGCCCGCCGCCTCGCCCCGTATATCCGCCAGACGCACATCAAGGATGCCTATGTCGGGCGGGCGCCCGGCGGCCTCGATTTCCAGACCCGCCCCTGCGGCGGCGGCATCGTCGATTTCGCCACCATCCTGCCGATCCTCGCCGACGCCAACCCGGCCCTCAACCTCTCGCTCGAAGTCGCCCAATCGGTCGAGGACAAGCCGCGCCGCGCCAATCCGCGCCAGTGCATCGAGATCGACGACCCGATCTGGCGCGCCGGCCATCCCGACCTGACAGAGGACGAGCTCGCTGCCTACATGGCGATGGTGGATGCCTACGAAGTACGGGTAAAGTCGGGCGCCGTGCCGGACTGGGAGGCCTATGAAGCCAGCCGATACGGCTATCCGACCTATGAAAACCAGTCCTATGGGTTCAATGCCGCGATCGCCTTTATCCAGCAGTCGGCCGACCACATCCGCTCGATCTGCCGCGACAAGGGCATCGCCCTTGCCTCCCCCGAGGCGAAGCAGCAAGCGGCTTGATTGTCGATCCGGGTGTCGGGCCCGCAAACGGCATCCGACACCCGGAGCGATCCTTTGGATTGTGCGATATGCGCAGGAACATTCTTATGGAAAGTATTACGACATAGGGATATCTGGAACGAAGGGCGACCGTCGTTCGGAAGCCATACAGACGTGATGTGGAGACGCCCATGAGAAAGCCGCGCCGGCAAAATACGAAAGCCCCGTCGGGCACCAGCGGCGCTGTGGAAACGGCGGATACCGGCAATGACGACGTCTCGGAGCGCATCCGTAACACGCTGGCCGCCGCCATCGGCGAAGGCGCGCTGAAGCCCGGCACCAAGATTCTCGAGGAAGCGATCGCCGAGCATTTCGGCGTTAGCCGCACTGTCGTACGCGGAGCGCTCGGCGTGCTCGAAAGCGACCATCTTCTGGAGCGCAAACGCAACCGCGGAACCTTCGTCGCCGAGCCGAGCATCGAACAGGCGAAGAGCCTCTTCGAAGCTCGCCGCAAGCTGGAGCACCTTCTCCTCGACCTCGTCATCGCGCGCGCGACGACGGAGGAGCTGGATGCCCTGCAGACGCTGACGGACGAGGAAGAGCACATCCACCATCACGGCGACGAGAAGTCGAAGACCGTACTTTCCGGCAAGTTCCACATCGTGCTGGCGGAGCTTGCCGGCAACCCGGTCCTGACCGAAATGCTCGCCAAGATCGTCGCCCGCCTCTCCCTCGTCATGTCGCTCTACGAGGAAGAGCGCAAGGACGACTGCGGCGCCGACCACCACCGCCTCATCGTCGCCGCCCTGAAGGCCAAGGACCTGCGCAAAGCCCAGGACCTCATGGACCACCACCTCGCCGACATCGAAGCGCGCGTGCGACTGACCGAGGGACAGGGCGACCGGCATACGTTTCTGGCTGTGCTGGAAAGCTTTTCGTAAGCGCCCAAGCGCCTTGGCCAAAATAGCAAAACACAGGGCGCATCGGCTGCGCCCTGTGTTTTAAGCTTATCGGCATTTAGTTCAGGGAATGGGCTCGAACTTCAGCTCGCTGAGCGGCACGACCTTGTCGTTGCGGACGATCTTGTATTCCGTGTTCGGGCCGAGCCATTTGTCCCAGATCTTGCCGAGTTCGCCCGACGTGTCGAGCTTGCGAAGCACTTCGTTGATCTTGGCGGTCAGCGCGGGCTGATCCTTCTGCATGCCGACGCCGATGGGCTGGAAGATCATCGGATCCGGGATCATGCGCATCTTCTTGCCCTGGGTCTGGGACTGGTTGACGAACTTCGTCGTCGTCATGGTGTTGGCGACCATGCCGCGCGCTTTGCCCTGCTGAACGGCGAGATAGGCCGATGCCGTATCCTGGAAGGTCAGCGGCGTGGACTTGTTGAGCTTGATCGACATTTCCGAGGTCGAGCCCTTGGTGGAGGCAATGCGCTGGCCTTCGAAGTCGGCCTTCGTCTTGCCCGGATCTGCATCGGGAACGATCAGCATTTCCTTGGCGAGGTAATAGGGGTCGCTGAACTGGATCTGCTCGGCGCGGCTGAGCGTGTAGGCAAGGTTTGCAACGGTGATGTCGACGCGGCCGAGCTTGACTTCCGGCACGCGCGCTTCGACGGAGACAGGCTTCACTTCGGCCTTGACGCCGAGTTCCGTGGCGATGGCATTGCAGAGGTCGACGTCGAAGCCGGCCATTTCGCGGGTCTTCGGATCCGGCGAGGCGAAAGGCGGAACGTCGGCAAAGGTCGCACAACGCAGGGTCTTTGCAGACAGGATATCGGCGAGCTGATCGGCTTTCGCAGGGGTGGCTAGAGCCGTCGCTGCCAAAGCGAGGCCGAGTGTGATGCGTGTCAGGGTCATGCTGTTCTCCTTTGATTATTATGGGTAGAAAGTGACGTCCGTCAGTGCCGCAGGTCGGCAAGGAAGCGCTGGGCGCGCGGATGGCGGGGATGGGTGAAGAACTCTTCGGGCGTTGCCTTTTCGATGATCTCGCCGGCATCGATGAACCAGATCCGGTCTGCGACATCGCGCGCAAAGCCCATCTCGTGGGTGACGCACAGCATGGTCATGCCGTCTTTGGCGAGGCTCTTCATGACCGCGAGCACTTCGCCGACCATCTCCGGATCGAGCGCGCTTGTCGGCTCGTCGAACAGCATCACCGGGGGCTCCATCGCCAGGGCGCGGGCAATGGCGACGCGCTGCTGCTGGCCGCCGGAAAGCTGGCCCGGATAGGCAGTCGCCTTGTCGGCAAGGCCGACGCGGTCGAGCAGCAGCAAGGCCTTGTCATGGGCGACATCACGAGAGACGCCCTTCACCCGGATCGGCGACATCGAGACATTGTCGACCACGGAGAGGTGCGGAAAGAGGTTGAAGCTCTGGAAGACGAAGCCGATGCGGCTGCGCAAACGGTTGAGGTCCCGCGTTTTCATCGGCGCGTGAATGTTCTGGCCGTCGAAGGTGATCGCGCCGCTGTTGATCTCCTCCAGCCGGTTGATCGTACGGATCAGCGTCGATTTGCCGGAGCCCGAGGGGCCGCAGATGACGACGACTTCGCCGCGCGCCACTTCGACGTCGATGCCCTTGAGCACCTCATAGGTGCCGTATGTCTTGGAGACTCCGGCGATCCGGATGGCCGTCGGATCCTGTCCATTTTGCGGGCCTGTTCGATCGAGGCTTGTCATGGCTGCTCCGTTGCGATTTTGACCGGCGGCGCAACCACGGGAGCGGTGCGGCCTGCGGACAGACCGGCACGCCTGCGGGTGATGCGGCGTTCGAGACGATGGGTGGCGTGGGTCAGGCTCCAGCAGATCACGTAGTAGATCACGGCCAGAATGAGGAAGACCTGGAAGGGCTGCGTCAGAAGCTGGTTGTTCACCTGGCTCGCCGCAAAGGTCAGGTCGGGAACGTTGATGACGTAGCCGAGCGTCGTATCCTTGATGGTGGACACAAAGGTGGAGAGGATGCTCGGGATCATATTGTAGAGCGCCTGTGGCAGAATGACGAAGCGCATGGCGCCGAGGTAGCTGTGACCCAGCGCCTTCGCCGCATCCATCTGCCCGTGGCTGAGAGCGACGATGCCGCCGCGCACGACTTCGCTGAGGAAGGCGCCTTGGTAGATGACGAGCGTGGTCAGCATGGTGACGAAGCTCGGCACGTCGGCGCCGGTCATCAGCGGCACGAGGAAGTAGCTCCACAGGATCAGCATCAGCAGCGGTACGCCGCGCGTGACATAGACCAGCACGGTGACGGGCCAGCGCAGCAGCCGCCATTTGGAAAGCCGGGCGAGCGCCATAAGAATGCTGACGGGAAAGGCGAGCGCGATGCTGAGCGCCGACAGGATCAGCGTATTTGCAAGACCGCCCAGCGGGCCGTTCGGGTACTGCCCGATAAGCAGCAGCAGCCAGTAGTCCTGAAAGATCGTGACGATATCGGTGATCATGCGCGCGCCCTCCGTGAGACGTCGGTGCGCATGGTCACCACGGCGCCGGCCGCCATGATCAGCAGGGTGAAGGCCAGGTAGAGCACGGTTCCGATCACGTAGATCTCGAAGGTGCGGAAACTCAGGTTCTCGACCTCCTTCACCGCATGCGTCAGCTCGGACGCGCCGATGACGATGCCGAGACTGCTGTTCTTAAACAGGGAAACGCTGTGGTTGATCAGCGGCGGCAGGGCGTTGCGAACCCCCTGCGGCATCAGCACGTAGCGCATGGCCGAGAGATAACCGTGGCCGAGCGCGCGCGCCGCCTCCATCTGCCCGACGCTAACGGAGCGAAGACCGGAGCGCAGATCCTCGCTGAAATACGCCGCCTGGCACAGCCCAAGCCCCACCACGGCAAAGATCGCCTCGGCATTGTGGTTCGACAGCCAGAAGGTCAGCCAGTCCGGCAGCAGCGTGAAGATGCCGAAATACCAGAGCATCAGCTGCACCAGCGTCGGCACATTGCGGTGATAGGAGACATAGGCCGAAACGAAGGCGTTGCCGAAGCGGCCGGGCGAAAAGCGCAGCGCCAGCAGCAGCACGGCGAGCGTCATTGCCAATACCCAGGAGCCGATGGCGATCACGAAGGTCATCTTGATGCCTTCGATCAGCATCGCGACATAGTCCGGATTGGACAGGATCGCCGTAATATCGAACCCGCTCACGGCTTATTGTCCGACGCAGGCGCCTTGGGACGCACCGTTTCCGGACGCGCGGTCTGCAGGCCACCCATGACCTGAAGCGTCGGCGTGATTTCCATGTGGCCGATATTGACGGCGATGGGGGCAGCGATAGCAAAGGCGATGGCATCGGCGATATCGGAGGCTTCCGGCAGTTCGAAGCCGTCGATGAAGCGCTCGCGGATGGACGGATCGTCGCCATGGACATGGGCGAAGATATCGGTCGCTACGCGTCCGGGGCAGATCTCGGTGACCCTGACGCGCTTGCCGAACGCATCGATGCGCAGCTGGTTGGACAGCATGCTCACCCCGGCCTTCGTTGCGTGATAGGAGGAGTTTCCGCCGAAGTTGTAGGCGCCCGCGATGGACGAGATGTTGATCACATGGCCATTGTCCCGCGCGACCATGCCCGGCACGACCATGCGGCAGAGATGCAGGACGGCGCGAAGGTTGACGTCGACCAGAAGATCGATGTCGGCTTCGTCGGCTTCCAGAAACTTCTTCGGCCTGTCGACGCCGGCATTGTTGACGAGAATGTCGAATTCGGTTTCGGCGGTCAGCCGGGCGAGCGCAGCGCGGTCCGTGACGTCGATGACATGCGGGATGCATCCCGTCTTCGCGGCAAGCGCCTTCAGCGGCTCGGCGCTGCGCGCCAGCGCATGCACCTCGATGTTCTCACGGCACAGCCGCTCCACGACGGCGGCGCCGATGCCCGACGAAGCGCCGGTGACAAGGGCTGTCCTGTAGTCGGAAAATGACATGTTTATTCCCCTTCACCGTCTGTTTTTTTCACAGTAACGAAACTGTCCGATGCTGAATAAGACCGATTATCTCTGGAGCAATAAGCAAGCCTTATGGTGATCATAAAATAAGCAGAGCGCTCCGGGCTACGCTTGCAAATGCAGCAGAATGTGCGTGCAATGCACAATGAGACGATCTGCTAAGTGATGGATTTGGCTTTGAAATATCAGGGCCGGATTGTAGAGTGGCGGCAAGTGGGGCGATCTGTGGGCAGAACGTGGATATCAGGCGTTTAAAATCTTTCATCGTCATCGTGGATACCGGCAGCATCACGCGGGCAGCTGATATCCTTCACGTTGCCCAGCCGGCCCTCAGCCAGCAGCTGGCCTCGCTGGAGGAGCACTTTGGCCAGAAGCTGTTGCTGCGCAGCCAGCAGGGCGTGAGCATGACGGATGCGGGCCATGCCGTGTATCGCCATGCGCAAATTATCCTGCGGCAGATGGACCAGGCCCAGGCCGATGCCTCCGCCGCCGGCAATTCGCTTGCGGGGCGCGTATCCGTCGGCCTCGTGCCCTTCAGCAGTGCGGCGACGCTGTCGGTCGATCTGCTGGCGGAAACACGCAAGCGGCATCCCGGCATTCTCCTGCATCTGACGGAGAGCGTCGGGCAGACCTACAGCCAGATGATCATGACCGGCCGCCTGGAGATGGCGCTGATCCATGGCGTTGGACCGCTCAAGGGCGTGAAATTCGAGCCGATCCTCAGCGAGGAATTCTTCCTCGTCGCGCATCCGAACTTCGCCATCGAGGCGGACGAGAAGCCCATTGCCGTCGCGGCGCTGGACGGCCTGCCCTTGCTGATGCCGCCGGCCTACAACTTCGTGCGTCGCGCGGTCGATACTGCCTTTACCCGCAGCCGGGTCAATCTGAAGGTCGTGGGCGAGGTAGAGATCGTGCGCACACTGACCCGCGCCGTCAGCGCCGGTCTCGGCGCGACGATCATGCCGAAGGCGATTGCGGACCGGATCGTGACCGAGTCCGGCGAGCCGCTGGTCTGCCGCATGGTGACGCCGCGCATCGAGGAAACGCTGTCGCTCTGCGTGGCGGATGGGATGTCGCTGTCCGAGCCCGCAACGGCGGTGCGGGATATCCTGCTGGAACTCACCGCGCGGCTGAAACTGCCGCGCGGCTGACCTTCGGCATCAGCGAAGACCGTTTTAGCGGAGATCGGCGCAGAACTGCGAAAGCCGGGCGCAGGCTTCATCCAGCTTCTCCATGCTGGTGGCATAGGAGATGCGGAAAAACGGGCTCATGCCGTAGGCCGCACCCTGAACGGTCGCGACGTGATGTTCCTCGACCAGTGCCATGACGAAGTCGGTGTCCGTCTCGATTTTGCGGCCGCCCTTCGATGTCCTGCCGAGCAGGCCGGCGATGTTGGGGAAGATATAGAACGCGCCTTCCGGCTTGTGGCACCGGATACCGTCGATCTCCGCCAGTTTGCCGAGCACGAAATCGCGCCGCTGCTTATAGATGGCGGCGCGCTCCTTCAAGAGATCCTGCGGTCCGTCGAGCACAGCGACGGCTGCGGCCTGCACGACGGTCGCGGTGCCCCCGCCGTTCTGGCCGTTGACGTTGCTGATCGCCTTGATCAGATCCTTCGGACCACCGCAGAAGCCGAGCCGCCAACCGGTCATGGCATAGGCCTTGGATGCGCCGTTCATGGTCAGGACCCGGTCGTAAAGACGGGGCTCGACCTCGGCGATCGTGCAGAATTCGAAACCGTCATAGATCAGATGTTCGTAGATATCGTCGGTCATGATCCAGACGTCGGGATGGCGCAGCATCACCTCGGCGATCGCCTTCATTTCCTCCCGCGAGCAGGCAGCGCCTGTCGGATTGTTGGGGAAGTTGAGAAAGAGCCACTTGGTGCGGGGGGTGATCGCCGCTTCCAGATCCTCCGGCCGGATCTTGAACCCAGTCTGCTGCGGGCAGGCAACGGGCACCGGCACGGCGCCGGCAAAGCGGACGATATCGGCGTAGCTGATCCAGGACGGCGTGGGAATGACCACCTCGTCGCCGGGATTGCAGGTGGCGAGAATGGCGTTGAAGATCACCTGCTTGCCGCCGCCGCAGACGACGATCTGGCTGGCATCGTAGTCGAGATTGTTGTCGCGCTTGAACTTTCGCGAGATCGCAGCCTTCAGCGCCGGCGTCCCATCCATCGACGGGTACTTCGTGTCGCCCGCGAGCGCTGCGGCATGGGCCGCTTCGGTCGCGTGGGCGGGCGTCGGAAAATCCGGCTCGCCGGCCGACAGGCTGATGACGCCAATCCCTTGTGCTGCGAGATCGCGCGCGCGCTGGGTCATGGCGGCGGACGCGGAGATGGAAACGTGCTTGAGGCGGTCGGCAATGGCGGGCATCGGGGTTGCGCTTTCGGTCTTTGTGGTTGGGGTCCGGATCAGGATTCGACGATCTGAGACGCCGGGGCGATGGTCGCGCCGCTGGCCTCGATCTCGCTGCGGACGATCCGCGCGAGGTCGAGAGACCCGGGCGTATCGCTATGGACGAGGATGGAGCGTGCCGGCATGGCCAGCGTCGCGCCATCAATGGTGGTGACGGTGCCGTGCCGGAGGAACTGGCGAACGCGGGCGCGAAGCGCGTCCTCCTGCTTGATGACGGCGCCCGGCAGGCCGCGTGCAACCAGCTTGCCCTCCGCATCGTAGGCCCGGTCGGCAAGGAACAGCAGCAGCGTCTTCAGCCCGGCACGCGCGGCAGCTGTCGCGATGACGCTGTCCGGCATGGCAAAGACGATGAGGTTCGGATCGACGGTGCGGACGGCGTCCATGATAAGGTCGGCGAGCACGGGATCGCGATTGACCATATTGCCCATGGCAGCGTGGAAGCTGATATGCGCGACGGGCACGCCCTCCCCTTTCGCGACCGCCGTCAGTGCGCCGAGCTGATAGAGCATTTGCTGGCGCAGCTCGTCGTGCGACGAGGGAATCTCGCGGCGGCCGAAGCCGAGCCTGTCCGGCAGACCTGGATGCGCACCGACGCCGACGCCGTTCGCCTTGGCAAGCCGCACCATCCGCGCCATCGTTTCGGGATCGCCGGCATGAAAACCGCAGGCGATATTGGCGGAGGAAACGACCTGCATCAGGGCTTCGTCGTCGCACAGACTGTACGGACCGAAGCCCTCGCCCATATCGGAATTTATGTCGACCTTCACGGGTTTACCTCCTGTCATCGGCCTGCCATCGCCTTCAACGCCCGCCCGACTTGTCTCGCGGTGGTTTCGACGTCGCCGATATAGGTGGCAATCGCCTGGTCGAGCATCCGCGCCTCCGCATGCGTCGCGCGCACGAAGCGCAGACGGGTGCCGATACGCGCCTGGCCCAGCCGCCAGAGATCGGCCTCGACGATGCCGGCGATCTTCGGATATCCGCCCGCCGTATTGGCATCGCTCATCTGCACGATGGGCTCGCCGCCGGGCGGCACCTGAACGACACCTGCGACGATGCCGTGGGAGCGCATCTCGACCGGTTCCGTCAGACGGATGGGATTGCCCGAAAGGCGGTAGCCCGTCCGGTCGCTCTGCGCGGAGATCTTCCAGTCCTCGGTCCAGAATCGCTCGGCATCCGCCCCGAACAGATCGTGTTCGCCGGCCGGCAGCGCCCGGATCAGCAAGGCGCCGTTTTCGGCCACAGGGAAGAGAGACGCCATTTCGCGCAGGGGAGGCACCACGCCGAAGCCGCCCGCGGGGAGGACATCGGCAGCCGGAGACCCCAGCCGAAGCACGTCGCCCTTGCGCAGCGCGCGACCGTCATTGCCCCCGAATGCACCGCGCAATGAGGTGCTGCGCGAGCCCATGACCGGCGCGACATCGACGCCACCCTCGAAGGCCACATAGGCGCGGGCCGACGTTTTCGACGGCAGGATTTCAAGGATCTGGCCGGCGTCTGCAATCTGCATCCACCAGGGCGGAAGGGTTTCCCCGTCAAGCGCCGCGGAGCCGCCGCCTGTGACGGAGAACGCAGTATTCTGCTCAAAACGGATCCGCACGGGAAATGTCTGGAGTTCGACCGCCGCGGCTCCCGCATCGTTGCCGACCAGCAGATTGGCGATCGTCAATGCCAGCGGGTCCATCGCTCCGCTCACCGTGACGCCGATGTCGCGGTAGCCCGGCCGGCCGAGGTCCTGGATTGTGTTCAGCGGCCCGGTGTCGACGATCTCGATCACAGCTCGATCCTTTCAGGGAGAAAGCGCACGATATCGCCCGGCGCCATCAGGGCGGGCACCTCTGCTGCGGGGTCGAACATCGGCAGGTCGGCAAAGCCGATCGAATTCCAGCCATTCGGCCCGGTCAGAACGGCAACGCCCGTCTGCATGCCACCGATGGTGACGCAGCCCTTTTCCATCCGGAGAGACGGCACGGTCTTGCGCGGCATATGGAGGCGCGGATCGAGCCCATGCAGGTAGCCGAAGCCCGGCGCGCTACCAAGCGCAAACACCGTATAGGTGCCCTCATGGTGCAGCCGCACGACTTCCTTGTCGGCAAGGCCGCAAAGATCGCAGAGGGCTGCCAGATCGGTCGCATGCGCGCCGCCGTAATGCACGGGAATGTCGATCGTCTTGCCTTTGATGTCGATACTTTCGGCGCGTTCCCAGGCGTCGAGCAGCCTAGATATCACGCTGTCGGGGTCTTCCGGCACGGCCTTGAAAACAGCCAGCAGATTGGTCATGCCCGGCACGGTTTCGATCACGTCGGGCCACTGCCGCACGGTCTGCGTCAGCGCCCAGATCCGGCGTTGCGCGGCAAGGTCGAACTCGCCCGGCGCATCGAGCAGGAACGCCCGCGCGCCGATGGCCGAGATCTTGGGTCGCGACCGGATCAGCGGTCGGCTGGCAAGGGAGGTGGCTGCGCGGCTCATGGGTGTGCCTCGATGTCGAACAGGGGGTCGCCGAAGCCGACAAGGGTATCTGCAACGACAAGGCACCGCGTGACGGTGCAGGCTTTCGAGGCCCTGACGGGCACCAGCACCGGCCCGATGCGCAGGCAGGCAAGAATGTCTCCGGCACGAACGGTTCGCGGCAGTTCGCTCGGGATCGTATCGAGGTCGAAGATACCGGCCATTGGCGCGGTGATGATATCGGCTGCTGATGCATGGCCGGCATGGGGGCGCACCGTCGCGCGCGGGGTCTTCCCCTCTACGACCAGCCGCAGCGTGCGCGACGACTGCTCGATCTCGATGCCGTCCACGCCGGCGGCCGTCAGGGCGGCGGCAAGCGCGTCGAGGAGGGCGGGATCGGTGAAGTCCAGCTTGCTCATGCGGCGCTCCGCTGCTTCAACCATTTCTCGAGATAGTGAATGTCCGTGCCCCCGGCCGCAAAGCCGGCATCGTCGAACAGCGCGCGCAACAGCGGCAGGTTGGTGGCGATGCCGTCGATGCGCGTCTGGGCAAGCGCGCTACGCATGGCGGCAATGGCCTCCGTCCGGCTCGGCGCATGCACGATCAGCTTGCCGATCAGCGAGTCGTAATAGGGCGGCACCTTGTAGCCGGCATGGACATGCGTATCGACCCGGATACCGGGGCCGGATGGCAGGGCGATGCCGGTGATGGTGCCGGCTGCGGCCAGAAACGTTTCGGGGTCTTCCGCATTGATGCGGCATTCGAAGGCATGCCCTTCGGTCGCCACATCCCCCTGCCCCAGCGACAGCGGTTCGCCCTGCGCCACTCGGATCTGCGCCTGTACGATGTCGATGCCTGCCGTCATCTCGGTCACGGGATGCTCGACCTGAAGCCGGGTGTTCATCTCGATGAAGAAGAACTCCCCTTCCTCATAGAGAAACTCGAAGGTGCCGACGCCGCGATAGCCGATCAGCCGGCAGGCGGTGAGGCAGGCTTCGGCGACGGGGCCGATGCGTTCCGGCGCGATACCTGGCGCGGGGGCCTCCTCCACCACCTTCTGGTGGCGGCGCTGCATGGAGCAATCGCGGTGCCCGAGCCAGATGGCGTTGCCGTGCACGTCGCAAAGAACCTGTATTTCGATATGGCGCGGATGCTGGAGGAATTTCTCCATGTAGAGCGCCGGGCTGCCGAATGCCTGCCGCGCTTCCTCGCGGGTCAGCGACACCGCCTCCTGCAGATGTCCCGCCTCGTGCACCACGCGCATGCCGCGCCCGCCGCCGCCGCCGGCCGCCTTGACGATTACCGGATAGCCGATCTCGGCGGCAATGGCCTGGACTGCGGCCGGATCGTCCGGAAGGGCCGTATCGGGGCCAGGAACGCATGGGACACCGGCCGCCATCATCGCTGACTTCGCGGCGATCTTGTCGCCCATGGTCGAAATCGAGGCGGCGGTCGGGCCGATGAAGACCATCCCGGCCGTCTCGATAGCATTGGAAAAAGCAGCATTCTCGGACAGAAAGCCGTAACCTGGGTGAATGGCGCCGGCACCCGTCAGGCGCGCCGCCAGCAGGATCGCATCCTGATTGAGATAGCTCTTGCCGGCGCTTGCCGGGCCTATGCAAAGGAACCTGTCTGCCAGCGCACCGTATTGCGCGTCCCGGTCGGCCTGCGAGCAGATCATGACCGTCTTCAGGCCCAGATCCTTGCAGGCCCGGAGCACCCGCAGCGCGATTTCGCCGCGATTGGCGATGAGGACGGTATCGAAGCTGCGTGCTTCCTGCGCGTTTGTAGCGTCCCCGGACATCAGGCGATCTCCGCCAGCAGGTCGCCCGCCTCGATCTCGGCACCATCCACGCCCGCGAGCCTTACGATACGACCTGCGCACGGCGCGGCAATGCTGTTGAAGACCTTCATGGCCTCGATGATGAACAGCGTCTGGCCGGCCTCGACGATATCGCCAACGGCGACGAACGGCTTCTCGCCGGGTGCCGATGCGGCGTGCAAAATTCCGAAGATCGGCGCGGTCACCTGCGTCGAGCCGGCCTCTTCCGCGGCCGCGGCAGGCCCGGCAACCGGGCCGGCGGTTTCGCCCGTCGTCTTCGTCCGGAAGATCCGGACCGTCGTATCCTTCTCGCTTACCGTGAGTTCGGTGATGTCGGATTGGCCGACGAAGTCGATCAGGGTTTTGATTTTCGAGAGGTCCATTCGCCACCTGTTTGCAAGGTCCCGGTTCGCTGACAGACGCGGCGAAGGGCGCCATTCTTGCTACATCAGCGGTGGGGCGATGGGGTCAGACGAAGTTTTGATGGAGCGCCTTTCCGGTTTCCGTCCGAGACGGTTCGTGGTGAATGGCGACAGGGAGGCCAGTTCGGGAGGTTTGGCGACGGTGAATAGTAATGAACCCCGGAAAAGGCATTCTGCTCAAACTTCTGGCAGCCCTCTGCGCGACCTTGATGGCGGCGAGCGTGAAGGGGCTGAATGGTGAGATTCCGACAGGGGAAGTCGTGTTCTTCCGGTCTGTCGGCGCGCTCCTCCCCTTGGGCATCTGGCTCGGGCTACAGGGAAACCTTGTTGCCCTCACCCGCACGAAGCATTTTAGCGGGCACCTCGTCCGCAGCATCTCCGGCACCGGCGGCATGTTCTTCGGCTATCTCGCGCTTGCCTATCTGCCGCTCGCGGACGCGACGGCGCTAAGCTACGCGGCACCGCTCTTCACCGTCATCCTTGCAGCCTTGCTTCTGGGCGAGGTCGTCCGGGTCTACCGCTGGACGTCGGTCGCGGTCGGCTTTACCGGCGTGCTGGTGATGCTGGCGCCGCATCTCGATATATTCAAAGCTGACGTCATCGGCATGGGCATGCTGCTCGGCAGTGCGGCGGGGCTCGTTGCGGCGTTCTTCTCCGCGGTTTCCTCGGTGCAGATCCGTCACCTCGCAAAGACCGAACAGCCGGGCGCCATCGTGCTCTATTTTTCTCTCGTCACCACTGTCATCGGCCTGGCGACGGCTGTCTTCGGTTGGACGATGCCGAGCGTCACGCAGCTTTGTCTCCTGCTCGCCGCCGGCATTTCCGGCGGTATGGCACAGATCTTGATCACGTTGAGCCTGCGCCATGCGCAAGCCTCGCTGCTTGCTCCGTTCGAATATTCGACGCTGATCTGGTCCGTGGTCATCGGCTATCTCGCCTTCGGCCAGTTACCTGTTATCACCACGATCACGGGCGGCGTCATCGTTGCTGCAGCCGGTCTATTCGCCGTATGGCGCGAGAGCCGGCTGCAGCGGAGCTTGCAGATGACGGAGACGGCGCTGGCCGCCGCCGAGGCCTGATACCAAGTGTCGTCGATAGGAACCTATAGGTTTCTGTCATCGACACTTGGTATGAGATTAGATATCCGACCGGAAGCCCTTGGCTTTCAACACCGGTTCCAGATTGCTGACCTCAATCACCGATTTGCCTGCCTTGTAGGCGGCGATATAGCCGGCTTCGGCGTCTTCGCGCTCCTGCGAAAGCTTCGCCACCGCCTGCGCCTCGCCACGACGGACGACCACCAGCCCGTCGGCATCGCCGACGATGATGTCGCCGGGATAGATCAGTTCGTCGCCGACGATGATCGGATCGTTGACCGAGGTCAGCGTTTCCTTGACCGTGCCCTTGATGCAGACGCTGAGCGAGAACACGGGAAAGCCGAGATCGCGGAGCTGCAGCGTATCGCGCACGCCGGTATCGGTCACGAGGCCGCCGATGCCCTTGGCAAGGCAGGCATTGGCCAGCACGTCGCCGAAGGAGCCGGCCTCCTCGTACGCGCCGCCGGAGACGACGATGATATCGCCCGGGCTCGCATAGTTGATCGCCAGCTGCAGCATGACATTGTCGCGCGGTGCGCTTTTCACGGTAAAGGCCGGTCCGCACAGCTTCATGCGGTAATCGACCGGCTTGATGCGCGAGGACAGGGCGCCACGACGCCCCTGAGCCTCATGGATGGTTGCCGGCGAGAAGGGCGAAAGCGCCTTGATGTCTTCCGCGCTCGGACGCTCCGGGATTTGCTTGATATGGATCATGATCGGATCTTTCGACTGTTTCAGTGATTGCGGTGGATGGAGGAGAGGAAGCCCCGCACGTCGGGATGCGCCTCTTGCGAGAAGAACAGGTCAGGGCTGGCGTCGAACGTCAGTCGCCCGCTTTTGAGGAACCAGATGCGGTCGGCCACCTCGCGGGCGAAGCCCATTTCGTGGGTGACGCACATCAGCGTGATGCCGCCGGCGGAAAGCTCGCGCAGCAGCTTCAGCACCTCGCCAACCATTTCCGGATCGAGCGCGCTGGTCGGCTCGTCGAGGATCAGGATCTCGGGCTTGAGGATCAGCGAACGGGCAATGGCCACCCGCTGCGCCTGCCCGCCCGAGATATCGGCCGGCAGCGACTGCGCCCGATCGGCAAGGCCGACCCGTTCCAGCATCAGCATGGCCGTCGGCAGCGCCTGTCTGCGCGACTGCCCGCGAAGGCGACGCAGCGGCAGCATTACGTTGTCAACGACCGTCAGGTGCGGAAACAGGTTAAACTGCTGGAAGACGAAGCCGATGCCCGAGCGCAACGTATTCACATCGACGGACTTCTCGTGGATATCGCGCCCGGCGACCGTGATCCGTCCCGACTGGATCGGCTCCAGCCGGTTGACCGTGCGCACCAGCGTGGACTTGCCCGAACCCGAGGGACCACAGAGCACGATGGTCGTGCCTTTCTCGACCGTGGCCGAGACATCGTGGATGACCTGCAGCGCGCCATAGCGCTTGGAGACGCTGTGAAACTCGATCATGCCACGGCCCCCACGACGACCCGGCCGGTTCGCCGGTTGGAAATGCGCCGTTCCAGCACGCCCGTTGCCTGGCTCAGCGCAAAGCAGAGAACGAAATAGGTGGCGGCGAGAATGCCGAAGATCTGCAAGGGCTTGGTGACCTCGTTCGAGTTCACCTGAAGCATGGCATAAGAGAGTTCCGGCACGGCGATGATCGAGCCTAGCGAGGATTCCTTGATGATCGTCGTCAACTGGTTGACGATGCCGGGGATGACGTTGAACAGCGCCTGCGGCAACAGGATGCGGAACGTCGTCGGGATGTAACCGAGACCGAGCGCTTCGGCCGCTTCCATCTGCCCCTTGGGCAGACCTTCGATGCCGGAAGCGATGATCTCGCCGAGATAGGCTGTCTGATAGATGACGATGGCGATGATCAGCGTATAGGTCGCATCGATCGGTATGCCGATGACGACGGGAAGCGCAAAATAGGCCCAGAAGATCAACATCAGCAGCGGAATGGCGCGCACGCAGTGCACGAAGCCGCTGGCCAGTCTTTTCAGAGGCTTGTTTTTTCCCGTCCGGGCGAGCGCGATGAGAATGGCGCAGGGAAACGTCACGATCAGGCTGACGAAGGAGATGATGAGCGTCATCGCCAGACCGCCGAGCTTGCCGTGCGGATACTCGCCGATGAGAAGGAGAACGCCGTATTCCTGAAGGATATCCAGCATCACTTGACCCTCAGCCGGTAGCGTGAGGACAGAACCGACGAGGCCCACATGATCGCAAACGAAATCACCATGTAGATCGCGGTGACGACGCCGTAGGCCTCGAAGATCCGGAAGGATTGCTCCTCGACATAGCGTGCCTGATAGCTGAGTTCCGCCACGCCGATACCGGCGGCAAGGCTGGTGCCCTTGAACAGGATCAGCGTCTGGCCGAGCAGGGCCGGCAGCGCCAGCCGCCAGGCCTGCGGCAGGATCACCCATTTCATCGCGCCGAGATAGGTAAGACCGATGGCGCGGGCGGCTTCCATCTGCGCCGGATGGATGGAGCGAAGCCCGCTGCGGAAATCCTCCGACATATAGGCCGCCTTGTTCAGCGCCAGCGCCACGATGGCGTAACCGATCTCGGCACCGACATCGTTGAGGTAGTCGTTGACGACATCCGGCAGCACCACGGCGAAGCCGAAGTACCAGACGAACAGCTGGATCAGGATCGGTACGTTGCGGTGATACTCGACGAAGGCTGCGACCAGAAACTGCGTCGGCCGGAATTCGATGGCCCGCACCACCGTCAGGAAGATTGCGAGGATCAGCCCCAGTACCCAGGAAATGACGAAGAGAACCATCGTCGTCTGGAGCCCTTGCAGAATGAGACCGAAGTACTCGCCCTGCAGAACCTTTCTGAAATCAAGCTGATAGCCCATAGGAAAAACGTCTCGCCTGGGACAGGACACACGCTTCCACGCGCATCACCGTCGCCGTCCTGACCTGTGGGACGGTTCCGCGCCGGAAGGCCGCGGAACCGTCAATGCCGATGATGTCTCAGTTTGTGAACCAGGTTTCCTGCGGCTTGCCGAATTCGAATTTCCGGGTCGCCTTCAGGTCGCTGTCCTTGCCCAGCCACTTGTCGTAGAGGGCCTGTCCCTCGCCGGATGTTTCCAGCGATGCGAGAAAGGCATTCGTCGCCTTGACGAGTTCCGGCGATCCCTTGCGGAACGCGAAGCCGGACGGCATGGACAGGAGCGGCTCATCGAGGAAACGGAGCTTGTTGATATCCGCCCCGGCATTGCGCTCGACCGCCTTGCCTTCGGAGTAGCGATAGACCGTCGCCTTTACCTTACCCTGCTGCAGGGCGAGGAACGAAGCGGCGCTCGTCTCGAAGGAAAGAACACGGGCGTCCGGAAGCCGCTTCTCTGTGATCGGGATCAGCACCGAGCCCTTGACGAGGCCGATGCGCTGGCCTGCGAGATCGTCCACCGTCTTGATGTCCGACTTATCGAGGACGACGAAGTTGAAGTCTTCGGCGATGTAGGCACCGCTGAAATCGACCTGTTCGGCACGTTGCTTGCTGTAGCTGAGCAGCGACGCCAGGATATCGACGCGTCCCTGCGTCAGCTCCGCCATGCGGGTCTGGGGAGAAACGGCGGTGAGCTTCGCCGTAACGCCGAGCGATTTTGCAAGTTTCTGGCAAATCTCGATTTCGTAGCCGGCAGGCTCGCGTGTCTTCACATCCTGGAAACCGAGCGGCGGCGAATTGGTCAGCACGCCGCAGTTCAGGGTTCCCGCCGCCTTGATATCGTCGAGCAGTTCCGCCTTCGCTGTCGTGGATAGTGAGGCTGCGCCGACAAAGATGACGGCCCCCAGAATTTGCTTCATGTTCATATCGATCCTCCCCAACAGCGCATCCTCTCGCTGGTGGAAAACATTTACCGATTGCCGGGCATTCGAACAAATATATATTGAGCATAATAGATATATGCATTCGATATGGACTGGGCATGAGACGATGACGCTCGATCTTTTGAAGATGCGGTATTTCAGCAAGATCGCGGAACTCGGTTCGTTTACCCGCGCAGCCGGTGAACTGGGTGTCGCGCAGCCGGCGTTGAGTTCGCACATGCGGGCACTGGAGGAGCAGCTTGGGGTTCTGCTGCTCAACAGGACGCCGCGCGGCGTGACGGCGACGGCGGCCGGCCAGACGCTGCTGACCCACGCCCAGGCGATCCTCAGGGCCGTCGATCAGGCGGAGATCGCGACGAAGGAACAGGCAAAACATCCGAGCGGCGACGTGTCGCTGGGCATTCTCGGCTCGATCAGCCCGATCCTCGGCATTCCCGTCATCGAAGCGTGCGCGCAGCGCTTTCCCAAGGTGCGACTGACGATCAGCGAGGGGGACAGCCAGGCGCTGCGCGTCGGGGTGGACACGAAGCTCTACGATCTCGCCGTCACCCTCGAGGGCGTTGCCAAGCCGGCCGCCATCCCTTTGTTCGATGAGGTGCTGTTTGCCGTCGGCGCAAACGGGCAGTTTGCGCACGGTGAAACGCTGACGATCGAAAAGGCGCTCGGACTACCGCTGATCCTGCCCACGCGCAGACACGGGATTCGCATTCTTCTCGAACGACAGGCGCTGATGCTCGGGCGCGAGATCAATATCATCCGGGAAATCGAAGGCGTGGCGAGCACGAAGGCCGCCATCCGTGCCGGACTGGGCGTCACGATCCTCGGGCGTGGTGCCATCTACGCCGATCACGAGAACGAACGCCTGTCGACCGCGACACTGGTGAAGCCCGGCCTCCAGCGCCGGCTCGTTCTCGACATGCCGGTCAACCATCCGCCCAGCCGGGCCGTCATCGAGGTCCGTAACATCGTTCTCTCGGTCGTGGAGAGGCTGGGGGCCGAGGGTCACTGGAGTTGGACGGGCAGTACATCAGGGAAAGGCCGGTAACGAGGGCCGGCCTTTCCCTGGCCGCACGTCAGGAAAACACGATCTGCGCCTTCATCGCTCGGCTGCGGTCGGAGGCGATGTCGAAGGCGGAGAGAGCATCATCGAGCGGAACGGTGTGCGTGATCAACGGCTTGACGTCGATCAAGCCCTTGCGCATCAGCGCGACGCCCGTGGCAAACTCCTCGTGGAAGCGGAACGAGCCACGCAGGTCCAGCTCCTTGGCGGTGATCACCGTCATCGGCAGGGTCATGTCGCCGCCTAGGCCGAGCTGGACGATGATGCCGCGCGGACGCAGGGCGGGAATGGCGCCGAGCAACGCCGGTGCAGCCCCCGAGCATTCGTAGAGAATGTCGAACGTGCCTTTGTCCACCGCGTAAGGCGCCAGCGCATCGGGTTCGCTTGCCGTATTGATCGTACGGTCGGCGCCGGCTGATTTTGCCATCGCGAGCGTGAAGTCGGAAAGGTCGATCGCCACGATCTCCGCGGCACCGGCACGCCGCGCAGCCAGGATCGACAACACGCCGATCGGTCCGCAGCCAGTGACGAGCACCCGCTTGCCGAGCAGGTCTCCCGCCCGGCGCGTCGCATGCAAGACCACCGCCAGCGGCTCCGCCATGGCCGCTTCGCCGGGCGACAGATCGCCGGCGGGAACGCACTGGTAGGCGTCCGCAACGAGGGTCTCGCGGAAGGCGCCCTGAATATGCGGAAACGGCATGGCGCTGCCGTAGAAACGCATGTTCAGGCACTGATTGTGCAGGCCTTGCTGGCAATATTTGCACGTACGGCACGGCCTGGATGGCGACACGGCGACGAGGTCTCCGATCTCCAGCCCGTCAACGCCTTCGCCCAGAGCCTCGACATAGGCGGAAACTTCATGACCGAGGATCATCGGCTGCTTCAGACGCACCGCGCCGAAGCCGCCGTGATGATAGTAGTGCAGGTCGCTGCCGCAGATGCCGCCGGTGGCAAGCCGCAGCCGGACCTCGCCGGGACCGGCCTGCTCGTCCGCCGTCTCCTCGATGCGGAGATCCTTTGCGGCATGGGCGATAATGGCTTTCATGATAACAACCTCACAGGACCGGCGTTGGGAGCGGCGCGCCGGCAAAGTGCGCCTGCAGATTGTCGCGAACCAGCTGCCCCATCGCCTTGCGGGTCTCGATGGTGCCCGAAGCGTGGTGCGGCTGGAGGAGGACGTTGTCGAGCGCCAGGAAGCGCGGATTGAGCGCGGGCTCGCCCTCGAACACGTCGAGTGCCGCCGAGCCGAGCGTTCCCTGTTCCAAGGCGTCGAGCAGCGCCTCCTCGTCGATGTTGGACGCACGGGAGATGTTGATCAGCATTCCATTCTCCCCAAGTGCCGCGATGACCTCGCGGCCGACGATGTGGCGCGTGGCGGCAGAGGCCGCCAGCGTGACGAACAGGAAATCCACGTCCCGCGCGAGCGCGACGGGATCGGCCACGAATGTCAGGCCATCGGCCTCAGGCTTGGGCCGGGTGCTGCTGTAGGAGATCTGCATATCGAAGCCCTTCAGCCGTTTTGCGACCTCCAGGCCGATGCGGCCGAGGCCGAGGATGCCCGCACGACGGCCCCAGACCCGGCGGCGCAGGGGATAGAGACCCCGCCCGGCCCAGCTTCCATCCCGCACCCAGGTTTCCGCACCGATCACGCCGCGCGACTGGCAGAGCATCATGGCGACGCCGAGATCAGCCACGTCTTTGGTCAGCACGTCCGGCGTGTTGGTCACGCGGATGCCCCGTTCCCGGCAGGCGGCGAGATCGACCGCATCGTAACCGACGCCATAGACGGAGATGACCTCGAGGTTCGGACACGCCTCGATCATGGCGCGGCTGGCGCCCAGTTCGCCACGCGTCGCGATGCCCCGGATGTCGGGCCCGATCTCGGCCAGAAAGGCCTGCTTATCCGCCGCCTCGAAATAGCGATGGACCGCAAACGCGGCGTTCAGGGGAGTCTCGTCCCATTCCGGATAGGGACCGACCTGAAGGATATGCGGTTTTGTCATCATGGCTCTCGCGTTCGGGGCTTTCGTGCTAAGGGCCCGTATGTTCAGGGCCCGCATGTCCAGGGAATGGCTTGACAGGATATGTTATCGATAACATAAACGGAGCCAGAAGACTTTGTCGAGAGACATCAGGAGAAAAACATGTCGCTACGGCTGTTCGACCTTTCCGGGAAACGGGCTCTGATCACCGGATCGTCACAAGGGATCGGCCTTGCGCTTGCCCATGGCCTGCAGGCCGCCGGCGCGCATATCGTGCTCAACGGGCGCGATGCGGGGAAGCTTTCGGCAGCGGCAGCGCAATTCGAAACGCCGGTCGACCATCTCGCCTTCGACGCCACCGATCATCAGGCGGCGCGCGTGGCGGTGGATCGGTTCGAGGCGGATGTTGGCCCCATCGATATCCTGGTCAACAATGCCGGCATGCAGTATCGCACGCCGCTGGAAGAGTTCCCGGCCGACGCCTTCGAGAGGCTGCTGCGCACCAACGTGTCGAGCGTCTTCAATGTTGGCCAGGCCGTTGCCCGCCACATGATCGCGCGGGGTGCCGGCAAGATCATCAACATCGCGAGCGTCCAGACGGCGCTCGCCCGCCCCGGTATCGCGCCCTATACCGCGACCAAGGGTGCCGTCGGCAATCTGACGAAGGGCATGGCGACAGACTGGGCGAAGTACGGCCTGCAGTGCAATGCCATCGCGCCCGGTTATTTCGACACGCCGCTGAACGCCGCGCTCGTCGCCGACGAGACGTTTTCGACATGGCTGGAAAAGCGCACGCCGGCTGGTCGCTGGGGCAAGGTCGAAGAGCTGGTCGGCGCCTGCATCTTCCTTGCATCCGGCGCATCGTCCTTCGTCAACGGCCATATCCTCTATGTGGATGGTGGCATCACCGCCTCGCTGTGACATGCGCCCGTGCCTGAAGATAAGCCTTTTCCCATGAGTTCGGATCGGAAATCGCCGACGATGAGCGACGTCGCTCGCAAGGCTGGCGTTTCCGCCATGACGGTTTCGCGCGCTCTGAAGGCCGATAGCGTCATCAGCCCGGAGACCCGCAGCGCCATCTTAACCGCGGCCGAGGAACTCGGTTACATCTTCCATGCGACGGCCTCAAACCTTCGTTCGCAGAAGACGGATTTCGTCGCGGTCACGATCCCGTCGATCAACAACGCGAACTTTGCCGATACGGTCGCAGGCCTGTCGGAAATCCTGTCCGGCCGAAACATGCAGACACTGCTCGGCTATACGAATTACGACATGGACGTCGAGGAACAACTGATCGAGCAGCTGCTGCGGCGCAATCCTCAGGCAATCGTCGTCACGGGCGGGCGACATACGCCGCGCGCACGCCGGCTGCTGGAGAATGCCCGGATCCCGGTGGTCGAGACCTGGGACGTACCGGACCAGCCGATCGGCCATTATGTGGGGTTCTCGAACGCCGATGCCGTGCGCGCCATGGTCGATCATTTCGTTTCGGTCGGCTACAAGCGGATCGCGTTTATCGGCGGCGACCAAGGGCGGGACACGCGCGGAAGCGACCGGCGGCGCGGCTTTGTCGCGGCCATGAAAGCGCATGGGCACGACGACATTCGCCTGATAGCGGCCGGCGCACCGCCGATTTCCATGCGGGAAGGCGCCGATGCCATGGCGCGGCTTCTGCAGGAGTACCCAGATACGGAGGTTGTTATCTGCGTCTCCGACCTCTCCGCCTTCGGCGCCCTCACGGAGTGCCAGAGGCGCGGTATCGTCGTACCCGACCAGATCGCCATCGGTGGCTTCGGCAACTACGAAATTTCCGGTGTCTGCGTCCCCTCGCTTACGACAATCGATGCGCATTCGCGTGAGATAGGCCGGCGCACCGGCAGTCTTATTCTCGATCTCCTCAATGGAGCCTCCGGCTCGATGCAGGTCAACATCGAGCCCGGGCTGATCATCCGACAAAGCAGCCTCTGAATTTTCCGCGACAGAGCCGATGGTCTTCGTCCGACGCTAGCCCTTGGTCAGAATGTAGCCGGTCGGAAACCACGGCCAGGGGCGCAGGCGGGTCATCAGTCCCCAGAGGCCGGTGGGTGCGCGAATAGCGACCACAAGCGTGAGGAGGCCGAGGACGACGAGGTAGGCCGAGCCGTACTGGCCGAAGAGCCGGGTGGCAAAGAAGTAGAGAAGCGCTCCGATGATCGGACCTTCGAGGCGCCCGATGCCGCCGACCATCACGATGAAGATGCAGATGGACGACCAGTTGGGATCGAACCCGCTTGTGGGAGATATGCGCAGCTGCGCCATGAAGTAGATGGCGCCCGCCAGCCCCGTGCCCACGGCAGCCAGAAGATAGACCGAGAAGCGCATGCGGCCGACGTTGACGCCCTGCGAAGACGCAGCGACCGCATCGTCACGCATGGCCGTCAGCGCCAGACCCAGCCGCGAGCGCAGGAGCAGATATGTTCCGCCGACGGTGAGCAACAGGAGCAGTGCAACCAGCAGCGTCAGGCCGATCTCGCGCTGATGGGCGCTGTACTTCGCCATCGCCTTCAGCGTCATGCCGGAACCCGCATTCACCGCTCCGATATTGGAGGTTATCAGCCGCAGGACTTCGGCGAGCACCCAGGTGCCGATGGCAAAGTAAGGGCCGTCGAGGCGCCGCAGCAGCATGTAGGCCGGTGCCGCGACGAGCGCGGGCAGGATGACGGAGAGCGGGACGGCGAGGAACGGATCGACCCCGAAAAGCGTGACGAGAACGAAGAGGGCGTAACCGCCGAGGCCGATGAAGGCCTGCTGCCCGACCGAGACCATGCCGCCATAGCCGGCGAGCAGGTTCCACATCTGTGCGATGGCGATGAAGCAGCCGAGTTCGACGGCCCAGCGGATGTGGCCGCTCGACGCCCAGAACGGCATGCTGGGAATGGCAAGCACGAGGAGGAGGCCGCAGCCGATGGCAATCCGGCTCGAGGACGTGTGACGGTGCACCGTCGCGAAATGAGGATCTGTCATGTCGCAATCCCTCCTTTACTTGCGGGACATGATGCCCTGCGGGCGCCATGCGAGAACGACGAGGAAGACGAGATGTCCGGCGAGGACGCCCCAGCCGGGATCAATCCGCGAGCCGATGACCTGGGCGATACCGAGAACCATCGCACCGAGGAAGGCACCCCAGATGGAGCCCATGCCGCCGATGATGACGGCCTCAAAGGCGTAGATCAGCTGCCCGCCGCCATCAGCCGGCGCAATGGTCGTCCGGGTGGCCTGGAAGACGGCGGCAATCCCCAGAATACCCACCGCCACGGCCGTTGCCTTGGCATAGATCGACTTCGTATCGATGCCGGAGAGGGTCGCGGCATCCCGGTCGGCGGCGGCAGCCCGCAAGGCCCGGCCGAACTTCGTGCCCTTGAGCACCATGGACAGGCCCGCCGTGAGGATGACGGCTGTGACGAAGACGAGGATGGGAAGCAGACCGATATACATCTCGCCGATCTGGAACGACTTGCTGGCCAACGCGCCCGCGTCGAGCGACCGCGTATCGGCGGACCAGATGGCGAGCATGGCATTCTGGAGCGCAATGGATATGCCGAAGGTCGCGATCAGCGACGGCAGCGGATCGTCGCCCACGAGCCGGTTGAGGATGAACCGTTGAAGTGCCCAGCCGACGAGCGCACCGATCGGCACCAGCAGCAGCACCAGGAACCCGGGGCCGAGCCCAAAGACAGCCGCGAGCGAAATGCCGATCAGTGCCAAGAGGACGACGAGGTCGCCATGCGCGATGTTGACGATCCGCATCACCCCGAACATCAGCGACATACCGATGGCATACTGGGCATAGAGCCCGCCGAGCAGCGTGCCCTGAATGATTGCATCAACCCACCGCATGTTTCACCCCGAAATAGGCTTCTGTTATCTGCTCGCGAGAGATGTCCGACGACGCTCCCGTCAGGGTGATCCGGCCTTCCAGCATGCAGTAGATACGGTCGGCGCATCGCTGTGCGAGGGATACGTCCTGCTCGACGATGACGATGGCAGTGCCGGTCGCGCGGATGCTGGGGATCATCGCGTAGATCTCGCCGATGACCTTCGGTGCGAGGCCGAGGCTGATCTCGTCGCAGAGAAGCAGCTTCGGCTGCGCCATGAGCGCGCGGCCGATGGCCACCATCTGCTGCTGCCCGCCCGACAGTTTCTCGACCACCTGCCGACGCCGTTCGGCGAGGATCGGGAAGAGATCGTAGAGACGCTCGAGGGTCCAGACGGTTTCACCCGGCTCGACGGTGCGCGCGTGATCCAGAGCAACGCGCAGATTGTCCTCGACCGTCAGTCCCTTGAAAAGCCGACGTCCTTCGGGGACGAGCGCCAGTCCCTGGCGCGACAGTGTGTGCGCGGGCATGGCGGCGATATCGCGCCCATTGAAGGTCAGTGTGCCGCTCTTGACCGGAAGCAAACCGACGAGCGTCTTGAACAGGGTGGATTTTCCAGCACCATTGGCGCCGACCAGCGCGACGGCCTCGCCCTTTGCCACGTCGAAATCGATCGAGAACAGCGCCTGGAAATCGCGGTAGCCGCCACAGAGCGCGCGGGCTTTCAATAGCATTTCGCTCATGCTTCGATCCCCATATAGACGCGGCGGACTTCGGCGTCCCGCATCACCGCATCCGGCTTGCCCTCGGCAATCTTCTCACCAAAGCTCAGCACCATCATCCGGTCCGCGACGGCCATGATGGCGTGCAGCACGTGCTCGATCCAGATGATCGTCACGCCGCGATCCCGCAGCCGCGCGATCAGCGTCACGAGATCCTTCGCCTCGCCATCCGTCAGCCCGCCGGCGATCTCGTCCAGCAGCAAGAGCTTCGGCTTACCCGCCATGGCGCGGGCCAGTTCCAGCCGCTTGCGGTCGAGCAGTGTCAGGCTGCCCGCCGGGCGGTTCGCCTTGTCGCCCAGTCCGCATTCGTCCAGCGTCGTCGCACAATGATCGTAGGCGGCCTGCCCCCGCATCTGCCCGGCGAACGTCGCGGAGACCAGCAGGTTCTCGAACGTCGACATCTGCGTATAGGGACGGGGGATCTGGTAGGTCCGGCCGATCCCCTTTGCGGCCCGCTTGAAGGCGGGAATACCGGTCATATCCTGACCATCCAGAACCACGGCACCGACATCGGCGGCGATATCGCCGCTGATGAGGTTGAAGACCGTTGTTTTGCCGGCCCCGTTCGGGCCGAGCACCCCGAACACCTCGCCCCGACCCACCTCAAACGACAGGTCCTGCGTCACGCGCAGAGCACCGAAGGATTTCGACAGGTTCCGGGCGGACAGAAGAGCCGCGCGTCCGGCGTGGCCCTCCGGGCTTGCATCCGTCAGCCCTGCCAAGACATCATCTCCAGCTTGGCCTGGGGTTCCATGATCGGATAGGTCTTCGCCTCGACGATCTTCAGATCATAGGGCCATTTTTCGCCCTTGCGCCACTGCCCGCCGAGAATCGGGGTCTTAGAGACGTTGGGGTGCGGGCCGTTCGCCCACTTGACCTTGCCGACCATTGTGGTGAGATCGGTCGCCTTCAATGCATCGCGCACAGAAGCCCGATCGAGCGGATCCTCGGCGCGCTTCAGCGTATCGAGCACGACCTCCCAGATAGCATGTGAGTATCCCAAGGGCTGGGTCCACTGCTTGCGGGTCTTCTCTTCCCAGGTGGCCGCCAGTTGAGCGGAGCTTTCCCCTGTCAGCGTGGAGGCATAGGGAAAGGCCGGCGTCCACCAGACTTCGGTCGACATGCCGTTGCCGAGGCTTCCCAGCGCCTCGACGGCGGAGGGAAACAGCAGGCCGGCGGCAATCGTGGCAATCTTCGGCTTGAAACCCTGCTGCGCGCATTGGATGGCCGCCGTGCGCAAGTCGCCAGGAAAGACGAGCCCGCCGAGGATATCGCAGCCGGCACTCTTGAAGGCGGCGATCTGTGCGGAGAAGTCGTTGGTGCGCGGCTCGAAGAGCGAGGGCTTGACCACCTCGAAGCCTGCAGCGCGCAGGGCCGGCGGCAGACCGAATTCCTCGCTGCCCCAGACCTCGCCATCCGTGTTTCGCGGCAGCAGCAGACCGACCTTCTTGTTCGTCTCCGCGCTCGACCACATGTTGACGAACGACGCGATGATGTCTTCGAGGCCCCAGAAGAAATGGTAGGTCCACTCGAAGGCATCGCCGCCGCGCGGCATGATGACGGCCTGCCAGGGGGCGGTGGAGGAGACGGAGGGGACGCCGTTCAGCTCCGCCTGCTCCGAAACGGGCAATGTCACATCCGTCGTGGAGGCGGGAATGATGATCTGGACTTCTTCGTTGAGGATCAGCTCGCCGGCCACTTCCGCCGCCCGGTTGGCGTTCGACTGCGAGTCCCGCTCGATGATCTCGACGGCATAGGTCGTGCCGCGAATGTCCAGTCCGGCGCCGATATGCTTGCGGATGAAATCCAGCGCATAGGCATCCGTCTCGCCGAACGAGCCCATGGCTCCGGTCTGCGGACTGACGAAGCCGATGCGGATCGTCGGGTTGGAGGCTGCTTTCAGATAGGCTGGAGCAGAAAGGGCAAGCGCCCCGACGCCGAGCCCCTTGAGGGCTGTGCGACGCGTCAGTACCTTCGGTATCGTCATGATGGTTCCTCCCTTCGGCGTTTCGCCCAACGAGACGATGCGTTCCCGGTAGCCGGGCTCCTCCCGCATCCCCCTCGTCAGTGCGTGCCGACATCGGTGTTAGCGCCAGAAAATCGCCTTGTCGCGGCCCGGGAATGCAATGTTCCCTCAGAGCAAAAAGCTCTGTCCTTCTCAGCAAAGCCCGATCGATCAGGATCACTATTGTAAGCATGGCGGCAGTTTTGCTGCGCGTTCTTGAAGGCATCCAGGGAGGAACACCATGCCCGAAGCAGCGACAAGCGAGTTTTGGCGCGATATCAAGCCCATCACCAAGGTCTTTCAGCCGGACGCGAAACCGGAAGTCTATCTTCCGAATGCTCCGACCGAGGACGACAAATATTACGTCCCGTTCACGGAAACGGTCTCATCGAGGCCGCTCTGGATCTCTCCGGAGAAGAACATGTGGTGCGACGTGCTCATGGCGAAGAAGGCCGGGCTCGTGAACCGCCACTATCACCCGCACGAGGTCTTCGCCTACACGATCTCCGGCAAGTGGGGTTACCTCGAACATGACTGGACCGCGACAGCCGGCGACTTCGTCTACGAGACGCCCGGTGAAGGGCACACGCTGATCGCCTATGAGAGCGACGAGCCGATGCGGGTGCACTTCAAGGTCACCGGGCCGCTGGTCTGGCTGGACGAGGATGGCGAACCGAACGGCTATTTCGACGTGCACGACTACATCCGCATGGCACGCGAACACTACGAGAAGGTCGGCCTCGGCGCCGATTACATCAACGCCCTGATCCGCTGATGTCTCGGGAAAACGACACCGGCTTTCTGGCTGCTGTCTGGCATGGCGCGGGCGATGTTCGGATCGAACGTCGCCCGCGCCGACCGCTGCGAAACGGCGAGGTCCGCCTCGCCGTGTCCTTTTGCGGCATTTGCGGCAGCGACCTGCACGAATATGCGAATGGGCCGCACGCGATCCCGGTTGGGAAACCGCATCGCGTCTCCGGTGAAACGGCGCCACTCGTGATCGGCCACGAGTTCACGGGCGTGGTGACCGAGGCTGCGGCAGGCGTCGCGATCGCCGTGGGCACGCGGGTGGCGGTGGAGCCCGAATATCGATGCGGCAGCTGCGAAGCCTGCCGGCGCGGCGAATACAATCTCTGTATCGACATGGGATTTGCGGGCCTGATGGGTTCGGGCGGAATGTCCGAGGAAGCCATCGTCCCCGCCTATATGCTGCATCCCCTGCCCGATGCCGTGACGGATCGCCAAGCAGCGGTGCTGGAGCCGGCGGCGGTTGCCCTGCATGCTTTGCGGCGCGGCCGCGTTCGCGCCGGCGATACCGTTGCCGTGGCCGGCGCGGGTCCGATCGGGCTTCTGATCGCGCAACTCGCCCGTGTGGCGGGGGCAAGACGGGTCGTCGTCAGCGACGTTTCCGAAGTGCGCCTGGCCCTGGCGCGCGATCTCGGCGCCACCGACATCGTAGACGCCACGGATCAGGATCTTGCGGCTGTCGCAAACGGCGTGGATGTCGCCTTCGAGGCCGTCGGCATCCAATCGACGCTCGACGCGGCGTTCGCTTCGGTTCGCAAGGGCGGCCGCGTGGTCCTCGTTGGTCTCTGTAACGGTCGGGTCTCACTCGACGGCTTCGACATGGTCAACCGCGAGTTGGAGCTCATCGCCTCCGTCGGCTATCGGGACATCTATCCCGACCTGATCGGCATGATCGCAAGCGGCCTCTTCGATCCGTCGCGGATCGTTACGCGGGACGTCCCGCTGACCGACGCGGTGACGGACGGTCTCGAGCGCCTGCGCAAGCCGGGCGACGATGTGAAAATCCTCATCAATCCCCAAGAAAAAGGAGAACGATCATGAGCTTTGTGCCGGATCTGTTCAAGGAAAAGACCGTCGTCGTCATCGGCGGCACCTCGGGTATCGGGGCAGCGGCGGCGGCAGCCTTTGCGGAACTGGGTGCCGAGGTGCACGTGGCAGGCCTGAACGCCGGCAGTCCGGAAGCGCCGGCTGGACCGCATGTTTCGGTAACGGAATTGGATGTCCGCAATGGCGCGGTGCTTGCCGCTCTTCTCGATCCGCTGCCGCGCATCGACGTGCTCATCAACTGTGCCGGCGTCAGTCGCGACCGGAACGAGTGGAATCCCGAGACGTTTGCGGATGTGATGTCCATCAACTTCTTCCCCGTCATGGAAGCGTCCCGGTTGGCGCGGCCGAAGATGGGCAGCGGCTCGGCGATCGTCAACATCGCCTCGATGTATGCGACCTTCGGCGCTGCCGATAGGCCGGCTTACGCCTCCTCCAAGGGTGCCATCGTCCAGCTGACCAAATCTCTTGCGCAGGAATTTGCGCCGGAGGTGCGCGTCAACGCGGTCGCGCCCGGCTGGATCGTCACGCCGCTGAGCAAGGGCCTGTTCGCCAACGAGGCCGCCTCCGGCCCCATCATGGCGCGCATCCCCTTTGCCCGCTGGGGCGAAGCCCGGGAGATCGCCGATGCGATCGTCTACCTCGCCAGTCCGGCCGCGAGCTACGTTACCGGCATCGTCCTGCCGATCGATGGCGGCTACCTCACCGTTTGACCCGTTCCGTTTTTTAGATATGATCCTTATGCAATACGCATGGCTTGGGAGGGCCATGTGAGGTGAGGAGGATGAAATGCTCGAAGGTACTCATGTCGTGCCGCGTGGCGCCAAGGCGCATCCGGGCATAGCGTTCGATACGCGTGACGTCGCCGTCAACGACCGTATCGACTACTGGGAGGAACGTTGCGCAGAGCGCGTGGTCGGCCTGCGCTGCACCAGCATGTCCGAGGGCGGGCTGGAAGCGCGGTTCGAATATTGCGACTTCGGCTCCATCAAGATGATCGACATCACCGGCAACCAGCATGTGATCGAGCGTTCGCCGTCCCTTCTCCGGCTCTTCGAGAAGGACAGCGTCTTCCTGACCTTCCTGCGCAAAGGCTCGGCATTCGTGAACCGGGCCGAGTCCTGCAGCATGCTCGGCGAGGGCGACGTTGTTATCTACGACACCAATAAGCCCTATATGCATGGCTTCCCAGCCCAGATGCGCCATGTGATCTATGAAATTCCCGGAGAGGATTTCCGCAAGAGATTTCCGCGCTGGGAGCTGAACGAGGCCGTCCGCTTCGATGCCCTCCTCAATCCCACGCGCATCGTTTCACGGGCGCTGCGGGAGGTCGTGGAAACTGATCTCAGTCTTGTCGAGACGACTGCCCAGCGGCAATCCCACGAGGAGCGTCTGTGGACCGTCCTTGAAACCGCCCATGCCTTTTCGAACGGGAAGGTGCGTTCGGCCTATCACACCGCCGTCAGAACACGCGTCAGTCAATACATCGAAACCCACCTCCACGATCCCGAGCTCTGTCCCACCGGCATATCGCGCGAAATGGGCATGAGCCTGCGCCAGCTCAATCGCCTGTTCGAAGGCGACGCGAATACGCTCGCCTCGCTCATCCTCACGCGTCGCCTACAGAAATGTCGTGCCGACCTCGCGCGCCCGGGCCCTTTTCCGAAAAGCGTGTCGGACATCGCGTTCAATTGGGGCTTCCGCAATCTATCCCACTTCTCGAAGCGGTTCCGGGACGAGTTCGGCATATCTCCTTCGGGCTTTGCCGAGATGGCTAGGCGTTCGAATCCTTGAGTTTCGTGCGCTCTGCCTCGCGCCACGCGCGCGGGGCACTGCCGGTATGCTTGACGAAAAACCTTGAGAAATAGGCAGGATCGGCAAAGCCGAGACGGTCGCTGATCTCCCGAACGGTTCCGAAGGTAAAAACCAGCTCGCGTTTGGCTTCGTCGAGCAACCGACCGGCGAGAAGTTCGTGCGCGCCCTGCCCGCTCGTGGCCTTTACGACGCGGTTCAGATGCGTCGGTGAAATGCCGAGTTCGGCGGCGTAGAAGGCAACCGGCTTGTGCAAGCGGAGATGGCGGTTGATCAGGGCGTCGAGTTGCTCCATCCGGCGGCTTCGCTCATCCGCCGTCCCGCCATCGCCGCCTTGCGAAAGACGGGCTGCCAGCTGCAAGGCCTGCGTGACATAGGCGTCGAGCAGATCGTTACGCCCGTTTCGCTGCCCGGCATATTCCCGGCCGAGCCGCAGAAGCGTCTCCGCGACATACGCCGCGTCCGGATCGGCTCTGTCGAGCCGGGTCACCCTTGGTTCCGCAAGCCAGGCGCCGAGGGGGCTTCGTCCGCCCGGCATCGTCTTCAGGCGAGAGGCAAGGATCGTGATGACCAACCCGTCCGTGTCCCTGGAGAAGCGGAAGCCGTGGCTCACGCCGGGGGGAACGGTGATGACCGTATCCGGCTCTACGAGAAGGCGCTCCTCACCAAAGATAGCATCGGCGGATCCGGTCTGAATGTACAGGATCTGGAAAAGGCTCTCGTGCTGGTGAAGGCGAATTTCCCAGTGGTGCAGACGGCTGCGCGACGGGATACTTTCGCAGTGCAGCCAGAGGCTTGGTACCTGACCGGACTGCTCGCCATAGAGATCGTAGGTGGGCACGGCACCCGGCATGATGCATTCCTTTCCGATGTTCGATTTGTGCAATTTTCTGCCGGGATTGTCCATTGTCGTCACGCCCTCCTCCGCCGACAATCGGGGCCGAACGTACCTGTGGGAGGTGGAAGCGTGGGAGGAAATATGCGCACCCAGATCGCCATCATCGGCTCGGGCCCGTCGGGGCTTCTGCTGGGCCAGCTTCTGACGGAGGCCGGAATAGACAACGTCATTCTCGACCGTGCGGACCGGGACTACATTCTCGGGCGCGTCCGGGCCGGGGTGCTGGAGGAAGGCACCGTCGCGCTGATGGACAAGGCGAAGGCCAGTGGTCGGCTCCATGCCGAAGGCCTTCCGCATGACGGCTTTTCGCTGGCCTTCGACGGCCGCGATCACCGGATCGACCTTCTCGGTCTTACCGGTGGCAAGCGCGTCATGGTCTATGGCCAGACCGAGTTGACCCGCGACCTGATGGACCGCCGCGAAGCCGGCGGCGCCTTGACGATCTACGGCGCCACTGATGTCCAGCCGCACGGTTTCGATACTGAAAAACCGTACATAACCTACGAGAAGGACGGGACAGCGCACCGGCTGGACTGCGACTTCATTGCCGGTTGCGACGGATTTCACGGCGTAAGCCGCAAGGCGGTGCCCGAGGGTGCGATCACCGGATACGAACGGGTCTACCCTTTCGGCTGGCTGGGCATCCTCTCCGACGTCGCCCCCGTCAGTCACGAACTCATCTATGCCAACCATCCGCGCGGATTTGCGCTGTGCTCGATGCGCTCGGAAACGCGTAGCCGATACTATATCCAGTGCGCGCTCTACGAGAAGGTGGAGAGCTGGACCGACGACCGCTTCTGGGATGAGCTGCGCCGGCGCCTGCCCGTGCATCATGCGGAGGCCCTCCAGACGGCCCCGTCCTTCGAAAAGTCGATCGCGCCGCTCCGGTCCTTCGTTGCCGAACCCATGCGCTTCGGTCGCCTTTTCCTCGTCGGCGATGCCGCCCATATCGTGCCGCCGACCGGTGCGAAAGGCCTGAACCTCGCCGCAAGCGACGTGAACTACCTGTTTTCGGGTCTGCTGGAGCATTACACCGATCGCTCGAATGCCGGCATCGGCGCCTATTCCCAGCGCGCGCTGGCACGCGTCTGGAAAGCCGTGCGCTTTTCCTGGTGGATGACGACGATGATGCACCGCTTTCCCGACTCCGGCCCCTTCGACCAGAAGATCCAGGAAGCCGAGCTCGACTACCTCACCCATTCGGAAGCCGCCTCGAAAGCGTTGGCCGAAAACTATGTCGGCCTGCCTTACTGAGCGCGGCACCGATGACGTGAGAGCTCTTCCGGCAGGTGGAAATCCCTGCCGGTGGCTCCGGTGAGCAACATCTCATCCGCTACTTGGGGCTGAAAAAACCTCTCTCAGGCCTTCGCGCCAAGGCGCGCGATCGTATCGAGCATCTGAAGAGACAGGCGCAGCGATGCGGCCGTGGCCATGACCATCTGTGGAAGGATCAGCCATTCCAGCGTCCAGGCGGCGCCGGAACGCTCCTGCTCATGCACGAGCGACTGGTAAAGGGCGGAAACCTGAACCGCATTGAACCGGGCAAGCGCCACAAGCGTTTCCGCCGCGACCGGATTCTGCTTGTGCGGCATGGCAGACGATGCGCCACCGCCGGAGAGAGCGATCTCGTCGCCACCTTGCGCAAGCAGGGCGATGTCCTGCCCCATCTTGCCGGCAGCCCCCGTGATCAGCGACAGGAGGTGACCGATATCGGCGACAAACCCGCGCTGGCTCTGCCATTGTGGCGTATCCGCCAGCCCCAGATCCTGCGCGATCAGGGTGCGCACGGCGTCTGCCTCCGCACCCAGCTTTTCCAGCGTGCCCGCAGCACCGCCGAACTGGAGCGGAAGGATTTGGTGAGCCAGCCTTTCCCGCTCTTGTACAAAGGGCGCGCGCCAGCTGCGCAGGCGATCCGAAACCGTGATCGGGATCGCCGCCTGCATGCGGGTTCGCCCCATCAAAGGCTGCCCGCCGAAGCTCTCGTCAAGCCCGTCCAGCTTGAGAATGAGGTCGTCGATGCGTCCGGCAAACAGGGAGAAAACCGTCTTGAGGCAGAGGACGAGGCTGCTGTCGATGACATCCTGGCTCGTCGCGCCGACATGGACATGTGCCGCTGCCGCACCGCCGACCGCCTGACGAAGCTGCCGGACCAGCTCGGGAACGACGACCCCATCGGTCGCGGTCGCCTGCTTCAACAACGCGATATCCGGGGCGAATGTTGCGCAAACCTCGGCGATACGCTCTGCGGAGGCTGTCGGGATCAGCCCCCGCCCGCCCTCCGCGCGTGCCAGCGCCGCCTCGAAGGTCAGCATGGCCCTGATATCGGCGTCCACCGAAAGCAAAGCCGCAACCTCGTCATCGCCGAGAAGACCGGAGAGGAAAGGATGATCGAAGGCGGCGATGCTCATGGGTCGGCTCTTTCTTAGTTTCCGATATCGTGCCCTCAAGCATATCCGGTAAACACGGGTTCACCGGACATGCCCTAGATATCGAGGAACACGGTCTCCGACGTTCCCTGCAGATGGATGTCGAACGTATAGTCGTTGCCGTTCCGGCTGGCGATCATCGTCTCGACGCGGGCCCGATGTTCGATCCGCAGCAGCACGGGATCGGCCGCGTTGGCCTCGGCCTCCTCCGGGAAATAGAGCCGTGTGTGCAGGCCGATATTGATCCCCCGCGCGACGATCCACAGGGTGACATGCGGCGCCATCATCCGCCCGTCCTTGAAGGGCACGCGGCCGGGCTTGATCGTTTCGAAGCGGAAGACACCGTCCTCGGCAGCCGTCGCGCTGCGTCCCCATCCGGTGAAGTTCGGGTCTGCGGTTCCCCGTCTCTCTGACGGGCTGTTGTAGAGGCCCGCACTGTCGGCCTGCCAGATCTCCACGATAGCGTCGCGCACCGGCGTGTCCGCACCGTCGAAGATGCGGCCACTGACGGTGATCCGGTCCCCGAGCGTCTTTTCGTTCACCAGCGCAGATCCGAGATCGCCGGCATAGACGCCGTCGATGCCGCAGCTGTTCGGCATGAGGCCGATATGGACGTAGGGGCCGGCTGTTTGCGAAGGCGTTTCCTTCAGTATGTCGATTGACCGGAGCATCTAGTTTCCCTCCAGCCGGTTTTCGAACAGCGTCGAGCGGCGGCCCCGCAGGATGATATCGAAGCGGTAGGCGCGCGCGTCCATGGGGATCGTGTTGTTCCAGTCGAGCGGCGCGATCAGCTGCTCGATGGCGGCCTTGTCGGGGATCGTATTGACGATGGGACATTTCCAGATCATCGGATCGCCCTCGAAATACATCTGCGTGATCAGCCGCTGGGCAAAGCCATGTCCGAACACGGAAAAATGGATATGGGCCGGGCGCCAGTCATTGACGCCATTCGGCCAGGGATAGGCGCCGGGCCTGACCGTGCGAAAGGCATAGTGGCCGTCATCGTCGCAGATCGCGCGACCGCAGCCGCCGAAATTGGGGTCGAGGGCAGCAAGGTAGGTCTCCTTCTTGTGCCGGTAGCGACCGCCCGCATTGGCCTGCCAGAACTCGAGCAGAGCGCCGCGCACCGGCTTGCCACGCTCGTCGAGTACGCGACCGTGCACAACGATCCGCTCTCCGATCGCGCTTTCGCCGGGCTTGGCGAAATTATGGATCAGGTCGTTGTCCTGCTCCCCGATCATTCCGTGGCCGAAGACCGGGCCTGTCGTTTCCGACAGCGTGCCATCCAGCGACAGAAGCGCGCGCTGCGGCGCGCGCAGAACCGAGGTCTTGTAGCCGGGGGTGAGTGCCGGCGAGTGCCATGTTCGGTCTCGTCCGAAGAACGCGCCGGTTTCCGGCTTGTCATTGGATGGTATCGACATCTTATCCTCTCTCCCCCTGCTCCGCTGCGGCATCCATTTCGGCATAGGTCCGCTTGGCAATCTTGATGGCGTGGTTGGCGGCGGGAACGCCGGCATAAATCGCCACATGCAGTAGGGCCTCGCCGATATCCTCACGCGAGGCTCCCGTGTTCAGCGTCGCCCGAATATGCATGGCAACCTCCTCGTCCTGACCAAGCGCCGCCAGCAGCGCGATCGTGACGATCGAGCGTTCCCGCTTCGTCAGCGTATCGCGCGACCAGACATGGCCCCAGGCCGCCTCGGTAATGAGCGCCTGAAACGGCCGATCCATCTCGGTGGCCGCAGCCTCGGCCCGGTCCACATGTGCATCTCCCAGCACAGCACGCCGCGTGGCCATGCCCTGCCGGTATCGCTCGGAATTCAACGCGGACATCGTCAAGCCTCTTGATCGAGAGTGAGGAGGAAGGTGCTTATGGTTTCGGACAGTGCGTCCGGTTGCTCGACACAAGGAATGTGCCCGGCATCGGCGATGATCTCGAAACGGGAACCCAGGATCAGTGTCGCGGTGGAGCGCACGAGGTCCGGCGGCGTGGAGCCGTCCTGATCCCCGACGATGCAGAGCGTGGGAACCGCTATGCGAGCGGCGGCAGCCGTGTAATCCGCATCGCGGATCGCGGTGCATGTGGCTGCATATCCCGCGACCGGCTGCCGGACCAGCATCGTGCGATAGCCGGCATAGGCGGCATTTTCAGGGCTTCGAAAGGCCGGCGTGAACCAGCGCTCCATCACGGCATCGAGAATACCCTCGATCCCACCCTCCTCGACGGCCCTTATCCGTCCGTTCCACATGTCAGGCGTTCCGATCTTGTGCGCGGTGGCGCAGAGAACGAGCGCCCGCACCAGATCCGGCCGGCGCTGGTACAGCGCCTGCGCAATCAGTCCGCCGACGGACAGGCCACAAATGACGGCGCGTCCAATGGAGAGATGATCGAGAAGGCCGGACAGGTCGTCCGCGTGATCCTCGATGCTTGAGGCCTCACCACCAATGTCCGAAAGGCCATGTCCCCGCATGTCATAGAGAACGATGGCGAAGGCGTGCCGCAGACGATCTGCCACGTCGTGCCAGATACGAAAATCGGTGCCGAGCGAATTGATGAAGACGAGCACCGGTTTTTTCGCCGGATCGCCGATGATCTCGTGATGAATCGTGACGCGGTTGACGGTTACAAATCGCATGCTCACCTCCCAGCCGCAGAATGGCGCCTTGATCCGGTGCTGTAAAATGATAATTCAGGTGATACCGATAACCAACGAGTTATGTATCCATGAGCGAATCCGGCATCAAGGTCCGGCACTTGCAGACGTTCGTCGAGGTCGCCCGGCAGAAAAGCGTTGTCAAGGCAGCGGCCGGCCTCCACGTCAGTCAGCCAGCCGTGACCAAGACCATCCGCGAGCTTGAACAAATCCTCGGTGTCGCCGTCATCGAACGCGAGGGACGCGGCATCCGGTTGACGCGGCATGGTGAGGTCTTCCTGAGACACGCCGGAGCGGCTCTTACAGCGCTACGGCAAGGCGTCGACTCGGTGTCTGGTGAGCGTTCCGGCGAGACGCCGACGATCCGCATCGGCGCACTGCCGACCGTGTCCACGCATATCATGCCGCGCGCCATGCAGCTCTTCATGAACGAAAAGACCTGGAGCCGCGTCAAGATCGTCACGGGCGAAAATGCCGTGCTTCTCGAGCAGCTTCGTGTCGGCGATCTCGAACTGGTGATCGGCCGCCTGGCGGCAGCGGAGAAAATGACCGGATTTACCTTCGAGCATCTCTATTCCGAGCAGGTCGTCTTCGCCGTCCGGGCAGGACATCCGCTACTGGCGCGCAACAGCTCGCCGCTTTCCCGTCTCAGCGATTATACGATCCTGATGCCGACGCGCACCGCGATCATCCGCCCCTTCGTCGACAACCTCCTGATCGTCAACGGGATGGGGCATCTCCCCGACCAGATCGAAACAGTCTCGGACGCCTTCGGACGCGCATTCATCCAGATGAGCGACGCCGTCTGGATCATCTCCGAAGGCGTCGTCGCCAGCGATATCGAAAATGGCGCCCTGGCAAAACTGCCGATCGACACCCGGGAAACCCGCGGTCCCGTGGGGCTGACCATGCGCGCGGATAGCATGGCCTCGCTGCCCCTCTCGATCCTGCTGCAGACGATCCGCGAGGCTGCGTCAGAAGCGCACCAGCTCATGTCGCGGCCAGGCTGATATCTGGGACGTAAACATCTCGGCATTGCTGTGCAGGCAGTCAACGAAGCCGGCGCGGTTCGAAGCGAAATCGAAACCGCGCCGATATGTGGCTATCGCATCGATGCCCGCCGCGCGGGAGCCTCTGTGCGCTGATAGGAGGAGGCCGAGTGCGACGACGGAAGGGAGGTCGTTCTCGTCGCGTCCTGTCCGAGTTCAAAGTGCCGGATCAGGTCGCGCAGCGTTGCGGTCTCCTGCGCAAGCGTGGCGCTGGCTGCATTGGTTTCCTCGACCATTGCCGCATTCTGCTGTGTCACCTGGTCCATCTGGTTGACGGCTGCGTTCACCTCGGACAAGCCGGTCGCCTGTTCGCGCGCGGAGCTGGTAATCGCCTCCATGTGCTCGTTGACGACGACGATGTTGCTCCGGATCGTCTGCAGAGACTCTCCTGTCTCACTGACCAGCTTGACGCCGGTGCTGACCTCGCTTGAGGAATTGCGGATCAGCTCCTTGATCTCCTTTGCCGCTTGCGCGGACCTCTGCGCAAGCTCGCGCACCTCCTGGGCGACAACGGCAAAACCCTTGCCCGCTTCGCCCGCACGCGCCGCTTCGACACCGGCGTTCAGCGCGAGCAGGTTGGTCTGGAACGCGATCTCGTCGATAACGCCGATAATGTTGGAGATCTGGTTCGAGGATGCTTCGATGCGCGACATGGCACCGACGGCATCGGCCACGACATTGCCCGAGCGTTCGGCATTTTGACTGGCCGTCGAGGCAGACCGACGCGCCTCTTCCGCACGCTTGGCGGCGTTGGAGACATTGACGGTGATTTGATCGAGCGCTGCTGCCGTTTCCTCAAGGGACGCTGCCTGCTGCTCCGTGCGCCTGGAGAGATCCTCGGCGCTCTGGCTGATTTCGCGCGTCCCCATATCGATCTGGGCAGTTGACCGGGCAACGGCGCCGAGCGTGTTCCGCATCTGGCTGAGAGCCACGTTCATCGTGCTGCGAAGGCTTTCGAAGTCGGATGCGAACGGCTGATCAAGGCTGAACGAGAGGTCACCATTCGCAAGCTTCGTCAGGGCTTCGCCGATGGCACTCACGGCCTCCACCCGCTCGGTTACATCGGTCGCGAACTTGACGACCTTGGTGACCTTTCCCTTGGCATCGAGGATCGGGTTGTAGGACGCGTTGATGAAGATCGCCTTGCCGTTCTTGGCATATCGGGTGAATTCGGCAGACTGCACCTCGCCGCGTCGCAGCGCGTCCCAGAACGCCTTGTATTCCGGCGACTGCGCGTAACCCGGCTCCACCAGAATGCTGTGCGGGCGCTCCTTGATCTCATCCATGCTGTAATTGATGGCTTTCAGGAAGTTGGCGTTCGCCGATACGATCTCTCCCTGCGTCGTAAATTCGATGACACCCTGAGAGCGGCTGATGGCAACCATCTGCGCTTGGTAATCCAGATTCTGCAGTCGTTCCCTAGCATTGCTCCATTCGACGACGAAGCCGGTCGTCTTCGCCCCGTTGGTCAGCGGCGTGACGATCAGATCGAAGGCCCGGTGGCCGATCCAGATCGTTGCCCGGTGCTGGGTCTTGAGAGCCGCGAGCATATTGCGCTGGTGAGACGGGTTCTTATGAAAAATATCGATGTTGCTACCGATCAACTTGTCGAAATCGAACCGTGGCAGTTCCTTTTTCAGGTCGGGCCCCGCTTCCTTCAGCAGATCCGTCACCGCATTGTTCATGTAACGAATATTGAGATCGACATCCGCGATCATGATGTTCGCCGTAATCGACTTCATCGCTTCGCGCTGCATGCCAGCAATTTTCGATATCCCAAACACGTATTCACCCTCGTCAGTTTGCTTTGCGGACCACCAAGCAATCGCGACCCGAACTGTGGATGAGATTAAATAAAGATGCTTAAAATTTCGTTTTATTTGAGAAGATATGAAATTAAGGAATTTCCCCTCCAATATTTCGGGCTTTCATCATAGTAATATATGCGGAATATCTAATTAATACCCCTATTTTTAGGATATATTGTATCAGTACGCTTTGCCATCGCGCTGACATGAATTCAAGACAGCTTTTCCATACGAAAAGTAGTCACCTGCATTTCGAGGACATCACAGTTCGTCTAACGGACGTCATAGGTACGTTCGGCTAGACGGTGATGGAAAGGCCATTGTTTGGGCGTGAATGCGCTCAGCAGCAAGCCTGCGCTTGTCGCCGCATGTGGTGCAGGCTGTCAGGGTTCAAGAACGGCAAGCTCCAGCTCTAACCGCTGAACACGCTCGCCTTCGCTCCCGCAAAAGACGCACTAATCCAAGAATCGCTCCAGCATTTTCTCAAGACAGTGATTTTCTTCCGTAAGTCTTTCTACAAGAAGCCTTTTGAGCTCTCTATTCTCACTCTCGAGAGCCGCCAATTGCCGTCGCGAAACTGGCTCTGCTGACAGTGCAGGTTCGCTGCCATCCCGAGATACGAACATTGGACCATGCTGGTGGTCCTCGGGTCTCGGCTCGCCATCCGATCCATGCTCAAGGACACGATGTTCTGACGCGGGTGAGGCTATCTCTTCGCTTTGCGTGTGCACAGCTTCCAGAATGCGGCCGCGTCTTTCACCACCAACATCGCTCGTCAACGACGGCTCTGCTAACGAGGCTGGTCGGCCGCCGATCTCGACGTCCGCCGCAACGAGATCCTTGTTTGGCATGTGATGTTCGGCCGGATGCTGGCCGCCGCCGTTGTTTATGTCGGCAACGTCGCTCCGCACCTCAGGGGGAAGATCATATTCGATCTCGCTTGTGAGCTTGGTGAAGTCTACAGCTCCCCATATCGACGTCTTCGGCGACGATTTCTGGCGCCGACCGCCTTTGTATTCCACCACAAAATTAGGTTGGGTTTTTCGCATGACGCGTGTCAATCCAGTTCGAGGCGTCGACGCAGTTCGGCGTTCTCCGCCCGAAGCTTCTCGCCGAGCAACCGACGCAGTCTCTGGTTCTCTTCTTCAAGCTTGATGAGTTCGGCCAGTTCGCTCCCGACCGAGGCCGGTGGTGTAGCGGATGGCGAGGATACCGAAGGTACTGAGGATGCCGAGAGCGTTGAGGAGACGTCTGCGGGCTTTTCTGCACGCTTCCATTGGTAATAGGTCTGATCCGAGATTCCGACGGCTTCAACGGCAGCCTTCAGCGAAAGACCGTCCTTTGCAAGGCTGTCTTCGATGCGGCGAATCTTTTCCGCGCGTTCCGAGGGCGTGTGACGCCGGATCTGGCGCGTGACGGGCTTTTCGCTCGGGACCTTCTTGGGTGTCCTTTTCCGGGCTTTACGGCCGCCGTCATCTGATGGCTGTACGTCCGTGTCCTGCACATCCCCGGATACGTCAGTCGGTGCATTCTGATGTTCGTCGCCAATCATGGCACTCTCCAATTACAGCGCAGTCAAGCTTATCTGCTAGCGGTAACATGCAAGTAGAGCAAGGTTGCTCCGTTGAAAGAAGCGTTTATTGACGGCCACTATAAAATTGCGCGTGTTCACCTTGAGCGATCGGGCATCGTCTCCACGACGGCGTTCGCCCAGCGCGTCTCGATGCAGATGCGTGTGCTGATGCGCTCATTCCGCGCCTGATCTCCGTATCGACCGCCACGAGCGATAAAATTTGACCAAACCGTCTTGACCGTCCATCGCGTATTCCGGCATACGTAACTAAATAACGTTACAAAACTGGATGGACGCGATTATGGCCAAGAAACTTCCTGTCACGGTTCTCTCCGGCTTCCTTGGAGCCGGCAAGACGACGGTGTTGAACCACATCCTTTCCAACCGTCAGGGGCTGCGCGTTGCGCTGATCGTCAACGACATGAGCGAGGTCAACATTGACGCCGCGCTGGTGCGTGACGGCGGGGCGAACCTGTCGCGCACGGAAGAGCAGCTTGTGGAGATGACCAATGGCTGCATCTGCTGCACGCTTCGCGACGACCTGTTGAAGGAAGTGCGGGCGCTCGCCGAACAGGGGCGGTTCGACTATCTGCTGATCGAATCCACCGGCATCGCAGAACCCTTGCCCGTCGCCACCACCTTCGACTTTCGCGACGAGGACGGCCGTAGCCTGTCGGACGTGGCACAGCTCGACACCATGGTGACGGTGGTCAGTGCCGCAAGTCTGCTGGCCGATTACAGCTCCGCCGATTTCCTCGCCGATCGCGGCGACACGGCGGGCGAAGGCGATAACCGCACCGTCATCGATCTTCTGGTCGAACAGATCGAGTTCGCGGACGTGGTGGTGCTGAACAAGGTGAGCACCGCCACCGCGGAAGACCGCGATGCGGCCCGCAAGATCATCACCGCCCTCAATCCCGATGCGAAGCTGATCGAAACCGATTTTGGTCAGGTCGATCTCAACGATGTGCTGGGCACGGGTCGCTTCGACCTTGCGAAGGCCGAACAGCATCCGCTCTGGTTCAAGGAGTTGCACGGTTTCAAGGACCATGTTCCGGAAACGGAGGAATACGGCATCCGCTCGTTCGTCTACCGCGCGCGCCGTCCCTTCGATCCCACACGCTTCCAGCGCTTCATCGACCGCGCGTGGCCGGGCGTCGTCCGGGCGAAGGGCTTCTTCTGGCTCGCGACGCGTCCCGACCATGTCGGCGAGATCAGCCAGGCCGGTGCGCTCGTCCGAACAAGCCGGATGGGGGCGTGGTGGTCCGCCGTACCGAAGGCGCAATGGCCACGCGACCCCGGCTTCCTGCAGATGATGGAACCGTATCTCGACCCGACCTGGGGCGACCGGCGTCAGGAGATCGTGTTCATCGGCGCGGATCCGATGGACGAGACGACGATCCGCGCCGATCTCGATGCGTGCCTGGTTGATGCTGAGACGTTCTGTCCAAGCCTTTGGCGAAAGCTGGCCGATCCCTTCACGCTTTGGGAACGCAAGGCATCCTGAGCAACGGAAAGCCCGCATTCCCTCAGCCCGAGACGCCATCCCGACCCTATCCGTATTACAGGAGATATCCGATGTTCCGCTCCCGCAAAGCCATGTTTCTGGCCACCACCCTTCTCGCGACCCTCGCCGCACCGCTTGCGCTTCGTGCCGAGGAAGAGAAAAGCGAGAGCTGGCGGCTCTTCGTCGCCGATCACACACAGCCGGTCGTTCGCGCGATCGACCTTGGTACCGACAAAGAGATCGGCCGCTTCGATCTGAAGGGCTATGCAGCACTTTCGCTCAGCGATAGCGGCCGCACCGTCTTTGCCATCCAGGGCGACCAGAATGTCGTCAACGTCATCGATACCGGCATCGCGCTCTCCGACCATGGCGAGCACCGCGACATCGAGGTCGGGGACACCAAGCTGCTGGACACTGCGATCAGCGGCGAAAAACCGGGCCATGTCGTGACGCGTGGCGACAGGGTGGCGGTGTTTTACGACCGTGGCGGCAAGGCCGATCTCGTGACCGAAAGCGGGTTGCTGGAGGGCAAGGTCGATCTGAAAACGTTCGACACGACGGCCGCACATCATGGCGTTGCCGTGCCGATGGGCCGTCATCTCCTCGTCTCCGTGCCGGACACCACGGCATCCGTCAAGGAGGGCGAACTGCCACCGCGCCTCGGCCTGCGCGTGCTCGACGAGGAGGGCCGACAGGTGGGCGATGTCGCGACATGCACGGGGCTGCACGGTGAAGCGACATCCGCGCGCCTCGTCGCCTTCGGTTGCGCAGAAGGCGTGCTGATCGCGCAGCCGGGCGGCATCGACGGACCGAAACTCGACATGCTGCCCTATGGAAAGGATCTGCCGGAGGGCAAGGTTTCCACCTTGCTCGGGGGCACGTCCATGCAGTTCTTCCTCGGCAATTACGGAGAGGACAAGGTGGTGCTGATCGAGCCCGGTGCCGAGACGCCCTATCGTCTGATCGAGCTTCCCCTGCGGCGCATCGATTTCGCGCTCGACCCTGCCCATCCGCGCAATGCCTATATCCTGACGGAGGATGGCAGGCTTCATCTCCTCGATGTCGTTGATGGCGCCATCACGAGGTCGGCGGCGGTCACCGAGCCCTACAGCAAGGACGGCCATTGGCGCGATGCGCGACCGCGCCTTGCGGTGGCCGGCGACCACATCGCCATCACCGACCCGCGTCACGGCCTCGTGCGGTTGATCGATGTTGAGACATTCAAGGAGGTCCGCACGATCCCGGTCGAAGGCCAGCCGTTTGCGGTGGTGGCCGCTGGTGGTTCGGGCGCGACACATTAGCTTCCGAAGGTCTCCCTCGCGACTGCAATCCGCTCAGGAGGCCCGTTCCTGAGCGGAAAGCGCGAACGTCCAGACATCTTCGTCATCCGGGAAGCTGGAGGCCCAGGAGCGGGGATGGGCAAGACCTACTTCGGTACTGTCATCCCATCATCGCCACGTATTTCCATCGGTCGAACCGCAGCCGTAAGGCGGGGGCACGTTACCAAATGTGACATGAAGCTTGTCGCAGCCCCATTTGCTCAACGATGCCGGCAGGCGGCTGTTGATCTCGATACCGACCTCGTCATAGGGCGAACTCGTGTTCGAAACATACCGGTACCAGCGTAGACCGATAAATGCCGTGGCCGCGAGGACAGCGACCAGAACGACTGAGATGAGTTTGCGCATAGGGAATCCTTTATTCGGGTCGCCACTCGCCAATGCGTATGGCACCCTCTTCCGTCAGCTCGGTGCAGAGGAAGTGTGAAAGTTCATCGTCCCGGATGACGGCGGCGCTCAGCCGGCCGGATCGGTAGGCTCCCGTGTCCAGTGCGATGCGATTGGAATGAATTTCGGGTCGCAGCGATGCTGTGATCGTGTGGCCATGCAGGACGATATGGCGAAACACATCCAGGTGATCGAGAAAGCCGGCCCTGATCCAGCGCAAGTCATATTCATCCTGGTCAATCAACTCGATGCCGGGGCGTATTCCGGCATGAACGAAACAGAAGCGGCCGATCTCCTTGAATGTCAGAGCGTTTTCCAGCACATCGACATGGTGCGGAAAGTCACGGCGGATGTCGGCGGCGATATTTGCAAGATCGGGCACCGGCCGGTCGGAATATGCGCTCAGAGTGGCGACGCCTCCCCAGTCCAGCCAGTTGACGGCATCCTCGGATGTGAGGGTGCCACGCAGAAGCTCCCGCAGGAAGAAATCATGATTGCCCAGAATGAGCCGGGAGCCCGGATAGAGGTCCAGTGTCGCACGGACCTGATCGATGACCTTGGGACTGTCGGGCCCGCGATCGATGAGGTCGCCCAGGAAGATCACTACCGGCTTCGAACCATGGACCGCCGCGTCTTCTGCGATAGAGGCAAGCATGACATCAAGAAGATCGGCGCGTCCGTGGATATCGGCGATCGCATAGATATTGGAGGGTAGGCTCTCTGTCGTCATCACTCTCTTGCCTGCTGGAAAACACGGTTGCGTGACATCACCCTGCCGTTTGCACGGAGCCGGACCTTGGACGAGGACGAGGACGAGACCAAAGCGACGCCATCCGGGGTGGCAACGTCCTATAAGCCACCCTCCCCCGACGCGCCATCAAAACCGAATGCCGTCGTAATGTCCTCCCGTGTTACGTGGCACGATAAATGCGGCTCGACGGCACGTCCCACAAAGGAAGGCGACATGCCATAACGTCCGGGTCCTTCGCTGAAGCGCAGCCCGCAGGAGCCCTTACCGACCCCCGCTGAAGTCAACCAGCATATCGGGCAGCAACGCTTTATCTGGATCGCCTACCAACGGATTTCAGCGCCGATAGGAGACCTCGATCATCGCATGCCCATCCATACGCGGCAGCGTAAAATGGACGATGCCGTCCGCTTCCGTGAAGGAGAGATCATCGCCGTCCGGCACGCTGCGGACCGTGGATACCGGCCTTACGGTCTTCAGCGAAACGGCGATGTCGAACAGCGGCGTGATGTCCTGGATCGGCTGGATATTGGCCTCCCAGAGCTGGCCGCGCAGCGCGGGCGTCGCGTGCAGCAAATGGATGACGTCGCGCGCCTGTTCCGGCTGATGGCGCACGGTCACCCGGCCGGCACGCGGCAGGCTGGTCGAGATCAGCTTGCCGTCGCCAAGCGCAAAGGCGATGGCGCTCTCGGCCATTTCCAGCATGCGCACCGCGCCCACCTGATGGTAGATGCTGAAGACCGGATGGGCGAGATAAACGAAATTGCCTTTCTGCACGCCCGCCTGATAGGCCGAGGCTTCCGGGCGGCTGGGCGCATGGATGTGGCCTGAGAAATGTCGCGGCGTGCGGTCGAAATAGGGCTCGTGGACCGCGCCGAGCGACAGGCCGTCCGTTACCGTGATCCGCTCGGACGGCTGATACATGAACATCGGCTGGTCGATACCGTCAGCCTGCAGCGGCGCGATCGGCAGGAGATAGTCGCCGCCCGTCATCGGCGATGTCCCGTGCCAGCGGGCGCCGAGATCGAACACGAAGCCGCGTTCCGGATCGACGCCGCTGCGCCCGGTCAGGAGCACCTTGCCGCCATTGGCCGCATAGTGCTCAATGCGCACCCGGAGAACATCGTCCACCGGAACGGCGTCGGGCAGGATCAGCAGCCGGTAGGACGAGAAATCGCTGTCGAGATCGAGCACGTCGAAGGTCAGGCCCGCCTCCAGCAGGATGCGGGACGCGCCGTCATCCGCGACGCTGTCGCGATCCGACCCACCGCCGGCGGCCGGCGTTTCCACCGACTGGAGCGAAAGCAGACCGATATCCGCGCGGTTGACCGAACCGAGGCACCAGGGTTCGCGCTCTTCCACGAAGCGATAGGCCGGCGCAATGATCGCCATCGTGGAGGGATCGAGCGCGCCGGTCGGGTGGAGATGATCACCGATCGAGCACCGCGCGCCGTGCGCAAGCATCGCGCCGCATTCATAGACCAGAGCCTCCGGCCGCTTGTAGCCGCCGACCTCGCCCCAGGTGAAATGGAACTTGCCCGTCATGCCGAGAAAGTCGAAGCCGATGGGATCGACATAGCGCGCGCTCAAGGGGAAATGATCGTAACCCCAGCCGGCCGTCGGCAGGGATTCCAGCTCCAGATGGCTGTAGAACTGGCGGTAATGCTTGCGCTGGCCGCGCCGGACATGGCCGGAGTTGAAGAACAGCGGCATGGCGGGATCGTGCCGCCGCACGGCCGCCTTCACAGCCTCGTAATAGGCCTCCGTGGAGCGATCGAGGAAGGTTTCCCGGTCGGCGGGGCGGGTCCAGTCGAGCCCGAGCGCATCCATTTTCGCACGTGCCGCGGTGGAGACGGTCGGCATCTGAAAGGAGATGTCGAGAAAGATGCCGTCGCCGTCGCCGTAAAGGCGCATGACCTCCTCCACCTGACGGCAGAGATAGTCGAGATAGGGGGTGGAGAAATCGAGAAAAGCCCAGCCGGTCGGCTCGTTGCGCGATTGTGGCAGCGTGCCGTCCGGCGAAACGATACGCCATTCGGGATGCGTCTGCGCGGCATGCTCGTCCCAGGCAGCCGAGAGATAGACCGGCGCCTTGATGCCGACGGAATGCAGCGCGTCGATCTGCCCGCGCAGGAGGTCGAAGCCGAGGCCCGGATGCATCCGACCGATCTCTGTCGGGTGATAGGACAGGCCATGATGGCATTTCGAGAACAGCGTGACCGAATCCACATGCGCCGCCCGGTAGGTGCTGGCAAAGGCCGTCGCATCGAAGCGGGATCCGACGCCGTCGATGAGGGGAGATGTGTGGAAGTCGAGATGGATCTGGCGAAAGCGCATGGGGCCTCGATGGCTTGAATGTGTGTGGGGGGAACGGCGGTGGCTTTCCGCGCGGCTCAGGAGGAAACGGGTGGAAACCGCAGCGTCTCTCCGTTGCGGTCGAACAGGTAGAAGGCGGCGGGATCGATCGACAGCGTCAGCGGATCGCCCGGCCGCAGCATCACCTGGCTTGAGCGATGGGCGGCGAGATAACCGTCCTGCGACTCGGAATCGAATGTTCGCAGGTTCCCCGCATCGGCATAGATCAGCGTTTCCCGGCCAAGGCTTTCCACCACCGCCACGCGGGCGGGAACGGCGATCTGGCCGGGTGCGCCAGTGCCGAACGTCTCGGCACGTAAACCCAGCGTAACAACGTCGCCCACGGCCGGCACATCCGCATCCGGCTCGATCTGAAGCTGGATCGGCATCGTCAGCCCTTCGGCCATAATCGTCACAGTCCGCCCGCCGGCAGCAACGATCCGGCCCTTGATGAAGTTCATGCGCGGAGAACCGAGAAAGCCGGCGACGAAGCGGTTTCGCGGGCGATTGTAAAGATCGAGCGGCGAGCCGACCTGTTCGATCAGGCCGGCATTCATCACCACGATCCGCGTCGCCATGGTCATGGCCTCCGTCTGGTCGTGGGTCACATAGACCATCGTCGCCTTGAGCTCGGCATGCAGCCGGCCAAGCTCGACGCGCATCTGCGAGCGCAAGGCCGCATCGAGGTTCGACAGGGGTTCGTCGAACAGGAACACGTCGGGCGCGCGGGTAATGGCGCGGCCGATGGCGACACGCTGTTTCTGCCCGCCGGACAGTTGCTTGGGCGTCTTGTGAAGATGCTCCTCGATCCGCAGGATTTTTGCGGCTTTCGCCACGGCGGCGGCGATTTCCGTCTTCGGCCGGCCAGCCATCTTCAGGGCGAACCCCATGTTCTCGGCCACCGTCATATGCGGATAGAGCGCATAGTTCTGAAACACCATGGCCACGCCACGGTCCGACGGCTCGGCATGGGTGATGTCGCGACCGTCGATGCGGATGGCACCGGAGGTGATCGTCTCGAGCCCGGCGATGGAACGCAGCAAAGTGGATTTGCCGCAGCCGGACGGGCCGACCATGACGATGAACTCGCCGGGTTCGGCGGTGAAGCTCACGCCCTTGATGGCGGTGAAACTGTCATAGGATTTGACGACGGTGTCGATCTGCAGGCTGGGCATGAGGCGATCCTATTTTCCGAGACCGGACATCGAGCGGACGAAATGACGCTGGGCGGCCACGAAGACGATCAGCAGCGGAACGGTGGCGATGGCGAGGCCGGCCATCAGCGCCGGCCAGTCCGCGCTGTACTGGCCGATCAGCCCGTAGATACCCACAGGCAGAGTGCGCACCCTCGTTTCGGTGAGCAGCATCAGGGCGAGAATAAATTCGTTCCAGTTGAACACCGCCTGGAAGATCGCCGCACTGGCGACGACCGGGCCGGACAGCGGCAGCACAATGCGCCAGAACACCTGGAACCGGCTGCATCCATCGAGCCGCGCCGCTTCTTCCAGTTCGCGCGGGAACTCCAGAAAGAACGCGTAGAACAGCATGGTGGTGAACGGGATGCCGTAGGCGGCATAGGGAATGACGATGGCGATCTGCGAATTGAGCAGCCCGGCGGCGGAGACGAACTGGTAGAGCGGCACGAGAACGCTCTGCACCGGCACGGCGAAGCCCGCGACGATCAGGAGGTACAACGCCTGCATCCGCCGCGACGATGCGCGCGCCAGAACATAGGCGGCGAGCGCGCTGACCACGACGATCAGCGTGACGGACAGCGCGGTGACGACCACCGAATTGAACAGGAAGCCGCCGATGCCGATGCCCCAAGCCCGCTCGAAGGCGGCAAAGCTCAGGGTTCTCGGCAGGCCGAGCGGCCGGGTAAAGATGTCTGCCTGCGACTTGAAGGCGGCGACGAACATCAGGCAGAGCGGCGCCAGCACGAACAGCGTCCAGACGGACATGACGAGGTGAAGGCCGATCGATACGAGACGATAGCGGGAGGTCATGGATGCATCTCCCTCATGCCTTGCGCGACAGGCGCAGTTGCAGCCAGCCGAACAGGACGGCAATGGCCAGAAGCACCACCGACATCGCATTGGCATAGCCCATATTGCCGAGCCGGAAAGCCTGCAGATAGCTGTAGGTCCCCAGCACCTGCGTGGCGTTGGCCGGACCGCCGCCGGTGGTAACGAAAACGAGATCGAACACTTTCAGCCCTCCGACCACCGTGATCAGCGTGCCGACGATCAGCACGTTGCGGATGCCCGGCAGGGTGATGTAGCGAAAGGCGCGAAGCCCCTTGGCTCCGTCGAGCGCCGCGGCCTCGTAAAGCTCCTTCGGAATGCTTTGAAGACCAGCGAGAACGAGGATCATCTGGAAGCCGACATTCTGCCACGCGGCGATCACCAGCAACATCCAGAGCGAGATCTGGGGATCGCCAAGCCAGCCGAGCTTCGGCGGGCGCATGCCCAGCGATTTGACGATGGCATTCAGCGGCCCGACATTCGGATCGAGAATGAGGATCCAGACGAAGGCGACCGCGATGGAGGACACCACCACCGGCATGAAGATGATGGTGCGGTAGATCGCGTTGCCGCGCCGGACGCCACGGTCGAGAATGGCGGCAAGGATCGTCCCCAGACCCACCTGCGTGATGGCCGAACCGACGATCAGGAAGGCATTGTTGCGAAGGGCCGTCCAGAACACAGGGTCGCCGGCCGCCCGGACATAGTTTCCAAAGCCGACGAACACCCAGTTGCGCGAGGTAATGGTGAATTCGAAGAAGGACCCCACGATCGCGTAGACGGCGGGCGCGAGAATGAAGAGGCTGACCAGGGCCAGCGCCGGAAGGAGCATAGCCCCGCTCAGCATGTCCCGCCGCCCACGCGGCGAAAGAGGCCCCTGTTGCGTCACATCTGTCATCGCGCGCTCCCTCCCCGCCTGCCGCTTACTTCGCCGGCAGCTTTGCCTGGGCGGCAAGGGCCGTCTGGCGGATCTGCGCCACGGCGTCTGCCGGCGTCACGGTGCGGTTGAGAACCTCGACCGTTGCGTTGAGATAGGCGTCGGCCACGCTGGCCTCGAGCAGCACGTCCAGCACGTTGACCCCGCGGGTGAAGGTGCCCATGTCGGCCACGATCGCCTTGAACTGGGGCGTGGCGCCCGCCACGCTGTCGATCATCTTCGGGTTCGACGGCAGGAATTTCGTCAGCTCGGCGAACTTGGCGCCTTGTTCGGGCGATACGAGAAAGCTGATCCATTCGACAGCCTCCTTCGCGTGCTGCGTCTTGCTCGACACCTGGAAGCCCTCGGGCACCAGGAAGTTGGCACCGGCATCGCCCTTGCCGCCTTCGACGAGCGGCAGGCGGAAGAAGCCGTAATTGGTGAAGCCTGCCGCATCGAGCCCCGCCGTGCACCAGGTGCCGCAGAACTCCATCGGCGAGGCCTGCGTGGCAAACATCGCGTCCGCGACGGTGTATTCGGTGGCGTTCGGCGCCTCCTCGAAGCAACCGGCGTCCTGCAGCTTGATCAGTTCCCCGAAGGCCTGCGCATAGCCCGGATCGGTAAACAGCGCATCCGCCGGTCGCGACAGATCGTAATCGCCCGCCGTGCCATCGACACCCATGACCCGCTCGTTCAGCATGGTCATCCAGTGGATCGCCTTCCAGCGCGTCTTGTTGCCAAGCGGCATGGGAACCGTGTCGGGATCGATGGCGCGCACCGCCTTGCAGACGCCGGCAAGCTCGCTCATCGTCTTCGGCAGGGCGATCTTGTTCGCCGCGAAATAGTCCTTGTTGTAGAAGACGTATTTGCTGACCGCATCGGCCGCCGCGCCATAGAGCTTGCCGTCATACCGGAAGGCATCCAGCAGCCCCTCGCCCAGTTCCGTGCCGAAACCACCCTTGGCCATCGCGGCGTCGGTGATGTCGAGCGCCAGACCGTCGCGCACCAGCCGCTTGGCGGCATCGCCCGACCAGTTGAAGAACACATCCGGCGCGTCCGACCCGACCAGGGCCACGGGCAAACTCGTCTTGTAGGCGTCACCCGGAAAGGTCTGGTGCTCGATCGTGATGCCCGGATGCGTTTTCTTGAACGCCTCCGCCGCCTGCGCGATGAATTCCGGATAGCCGGGGTTATCGAGCGTCCACATCTTCAGCGTAACGTCCTGCGCCAGAGCGGCCGGCACGGCGCACAGCAAGCCGGCGGCGAACGCCAGGAGATGAATGGGTCTTTCCAAAAACGTCTTCATGCTCGCTCCATGGCCGACATAGCGGTCTCACTTGATTGATCGAACCGTTTCGACTACGAATTAAGCATGCCTAAATTAAGGGCGCAAGCATCGAACATCGATCAAAATAGATCGAACAAACAAAACTGCCTGAGCCTCATTCCGCAGACCCGACAACCGGCATTCCGGAGCGACCGCAGGAGCAGGCGAACCGGCTCGGCTAACGAGGTGACGCATGGCAACCATAAGGGACGTGGCAAAGAAGGCGGGCGTGGCCATCTCGACGGTCTCGCTCGCCATGAACGGTACCGGTCCGGTCAGCGCGGAAACGCTGAAGCGTGTGCTGGAAGCCAGCGAGGCGGTCGGCTACAAGCCCAACGTTCTGGCCCAGAGCTTGAAACGCGGACACAGCAAGCTGATCGGTCTCGTGCTCGGCGACATCGGCAACCCGTTTTTCAGCCGCCTGCTGCGCGTGGTCGACAGCATTCTGTCGGATACGGACCACATGGTGATCGTGGTGGAAACCGCCTCCCATGCCGAGCGGGAACGCGCGACGCTCGATCAGCTGCGGCGCCACCGGGTCGGCGGCATTCTGATGGCGCCGATGACCAACGACCCGAATTTCGCGGCGTTTCTGCGAAAGCTCGATATGCCGGTCGTCCTGATAGACCAGAACGTGGACGGCGCGAACCTCGATTTCGTCAGCTCGGACAACGCGCTGGCAACGACCATGCTGACGGAATATCTCATTCGCATGGGCCATCGTCGCATCGCGTTTATCGGTGGCGATCCCCGCCAGTGGACGGCGGCACTGCGACGCCAGGGCTTTCGCGATGCCATGGCGGCCTCCAGCCTGCCTGTCGAGCCCGCCATGGAGATCGTCGCGGATTTCAGCGGCGAGAAGGCCTATGATCAGGTCGTCCGCCTGTTGTCCCTGCCGCAGCGCCCGACGGCGCTGGTCACCGCCAGCAACCTCATGGCGCTGGGCGCCCTTCAGGCGATCAACGATCTCGGCTTCAGTTGCCCGCAGGAGATTTCCTTGACGGGCGTCGATGACGTGCCCTGGAGCAATGTCTTAAAACCACGGCTGACCATCGCCGCGCAACCGGTCGAGGAACTGGCCCGGGTCGCCGCCAACTTCCTCATCGAGCGCATGACGCACCGCGGCGGCGTCAGCCTTCCCCCGCGCACCCACATCGCCATCCCGAAACTCGTCATCGGCACCTCCTGCGCTCCGCCAAACACCTAGCGGCATGCCAAAGGCCCGGTATTCGCGGTGCATTCCGAGAAATGGTTCGGTCGTCCAACCTCCAAGCGCCGGCGGCGTCAGGACATGATGAGGCCGCCATCGACGTTGATGGTCTGCCCGGTGATGTAGGCGGCGTCGTCGCTCGCAAGGAAGGTGACGAGACCGGCGACGTCCTCGCCGGAGCCGGCGCGTTTCATCGGAATGCCTTCGACCCACTCCTTCATCAGTTCGCCGGGCGCATAGGTGCCGAGCAGCTTGCCCCAAGCCTCGTCGTTATAGGCCCACATATCGGTCTCGATGATGCCGGGGCAGAAGGCGTTGACGGTGATGCGGTCGGTCGCGACCTCCTTGGCAAGGCTCTGGGTGATGCCGACGACGCCCATCTTGGAGGCGGCGTAATGCGGGGTGTAGATGAAGCCGTCGCGCGCCTGGCCCGAGGCCGTGTTGATGATGCGGCCGCCACAGCCGTGCCTGCGCATGCGGGCGATGGCTTCCTGGGCGCAGAGGAACACGCCCTTGGTGTTGACGGCCATCACCTTGTCCCAGTCGTCTTCCGAAAGGTCCTCGACGCGGGCAATCGTGATCACGCCGGCATTCTGGATGGACACGTCGACCGACCCGAACGCAGCCTCGGCCGCATCGTAGAGGGCGATGACGCTCGCCTTGCTGGTGACGTCGCCGACGAAGGAGATGGCCTTGCCGCCCGCCTTGACGATTTCCTCGGCGACGCCGTGCACGCGGTCTTCATTCGCCGAAACGACGAGATTCGCGCCCTCGCGAGCGAAGCGGGCAGCGATCGCCGCACCGATGCCGCGGCTTGCGCCTGTGATCACGACCGTCTTGTTGTCGAAACGCTTCATGGAATCCTCCTCCGTATGAACTTCGCGCCCGGTTCGTCCGCGCGCTTCTCCCCCCACCCGCCAGACCGACCGCCTGCGCATGAAAAAAGCGGATCGCGCGGCAACGTCGCTTGACGCACGATCCGCCCGCGGTCTCGTCAGGGAGGTGCCGAAACCGCTGTTTTACCTACCGACCGGCTGCTACCAGCAGCAGAAGCCGCCATCGACGAGCAAATCGACACCCGTGACGAAGCTTGCCGCATCCGACAGGAGGAAGACGGCGGGGCCGACCATCTCGTCGACCTTGGCCATGCGCTGCATCGGCGTCTGCTCCTCGAACAGCTTCGTCTGGTGCACCATTTCCGGCCGCGTGTTCATTGGCGTCGCGGTGTAGCCCGGCGAGATCGTGTTGACGCGGATGCCGCGATCGACCCATTCCATCGCCATCGACTTCGACATGTGGATCACGCCGGCCTTAGAGGCATTGTAGTGCGCTTGGCTGAGGCCGCGATTGACGATGACGCCCGACATGGAGGCGATGTTGACGATCGCGCCGCGGCCATGCTTCAGCATCGCGCGCGCTTCTGCCTGGGAGGAGAGGAAGACGCCCTTGAGGTTGATGTCCATCAGGGTCTGATACTGGTCCTCGTCCATGTCCTCCGCCGGGTTCGCATTGGCGATGCCGGCGGCGTTCACGGCGAGCGACAGGTTGCCGAGTTCGGCCTCCATGCGGGCCACGGCGTCGGCGAGCGAGGTCTTGCTGGTGACGTCGGCGGCGATCTCGATCGCCCGGCGACCTGCCGCCTTGATGTGGCTGGCCGTCATGGCAAGGCCGTCGTCGGTGCGCCGGTCAAGCAGCGCGACATCGGCGCCGCACTGGGCGAGACCGATGGCGATGCGCTGGCCGATGCCGCTTCCCGCACCCGTGACGAGTGCGACGTGGCCTGTGAGATCGAACAGCTTAGGGGCGTTCAGAGTGATGTCGGACACCGCTCTTCCTTTCTATGGTTCATCAGATCGTTGCGAGTTCCATGACGGAGACGTCATTGGCCTGTTCGCGGTTGAGAATGCCGGCCTGGTTGCCCTGGGCAAGAACGAGAATGCGGTTGGAGACGCCAAGCACCTCCTCGAGGTCGGAGCTGACGACGATGACCGCGACGCCCTGCCAGGCGAGGTTGACGATGATGTCGTAGATGCCGGCGCGTGCGCCGACGTCGATGCCGCGTGTCGGTTCGTCGAGAACGACCACCTTCGGATCGCGCATCAGCCATTTGGCGATAACGATCTTCTGCTGGTTGCCACCCGAGAGATCGGACGCATGCTGCTCGGCACGTCCCTTGACGTTGAATTTCGCGATGGCCTTCTCGGCGAAGGCCTTCTTGACCCCGGCCGTGATCCAGCGGCCGCCGAGCTTGTCCAGATTGGCGTAGATCAGGTTTTCGCTGATCTTGTGGGCGACGACCAGCCCCTGGTCCTTGCGATCCTCCGGCACGAGCACGATGCCTTTGGCGATCGCGTCTGCCGGATCGCGCAGCTTCAGCACCTGCCCGTCGAGCCGGATCGTGCCCGCCTTGACGGGATCGGCACCCGCAATCGCGCGGACAAGCTCCGTGCGGCCGGCGCCGACGAGGCCGGCAATCCCAAGGATTTCCCCGGCGCGCACCTCGAAGCTGACATCGCGGAAGGCGTTAACGGCCGAGGTAAGGTTCGACACCTGCAGCACGGGGCGCTCGGTCGGTGTCGGCACGGGCGGGAACAGACGATCAAGCGAGCGCCCGACCATGCTCTCCACTACCGTGCGCACCGGCGTCGCGCTGTCGGCAAATTCCTGCACGCGCTCGCCGTCGCGAAGCACGACGATGCGGTCGGTGATCTGCTTGATCTCTTCCATGCGGTGCGAAATGTAAATGATGCCGACGCCCTCGGCGCGCAGCTTGCGAACCTGCTCGAACAGGGCCTCGGTCTCGGCACCGCCGAGTGCCGCTGTGGGCTCGTCGAGGATCAGGAGCTTGGCATCGAGCGCCAGGGCTTTCGCGATCTCGATCAGCTGCTGGTTGGCGGTGGACAGGCCGGCCACCTTGCGGGAGGCCGGGATATGCAGGTTGAGGCGCGAGAGCTGCTCCTGCGCGCGGCGCTCCATCTGGGCACGATCGATGGCGCCATTGCGCGTCGGCCAGCGCCCGATGAAGACGTTTTCCGCGATGGAAAGCTGCGGCAGGAGTTTCAGCTCCTGATGGATGAGGACGACGCCCTTGTCGATCGCCTCGCGTGGTGTGGCCGGGGCATAAGGCTGCCCCAGCCACGTCATCGTTCCCTCGGAAGGCGCCCGCGATCCGGCAATAATGCCCGACAGCGTCGACTTTCCGGCTCCATTCTCACCGAGAAGTGCCACGACTTCCCCCGGATGAACGTCCAGGCTCACGGATCTGAGCACCTGGAGCGGTCCGTAGTGTTTCGAGATGCCTCTGAGTGACAGAACCGGTTGGGTCATGGCGCACTTCCTCCTACCGTCGCGACGCTATCAGGGATGGTTGGCGATGAACTCGGCAACGTTTTCCTTGGTGGTCAGCGTCGCATCGAGCAGCTGCACCGGCGGCACCTTTTCGCCGGCCACGATCTTCACCGCGTTCTCGACGGCGTCACGGCCCATCTTTTGGGTCTGCTGTGTGGCCGTGACGTTGAAGACACCCTTGCCGAGCGCTTCGAGCGCCGCCGTGTCACCGTCGAAGCCGCCGACGACGACCTTCTGCGAGGGGTTGGCAACCTTGATCGCCTGCGCCGCACCGAGCGCGAGGCCGTCGGCCTGTGCAAAGACGATCGAGACGTTCGGGTTGGCCTGCAGCATGTTCTGCATGATCTGGAAGCCCTCGTCCTGGGCCCACATGTTGGAATACTGCTCGGCGACGATCTTGACCTCAGGATAGGCCTTCAGCGCTTCGGCGCAGCCCTTGGAGCGATCGACTTCCGGCGTCGTGCCCTTCTGGCCATGGATGATGACCATGTCGCCCTTGCCGCCGGCTTCCTTGAGGATGTAGTCGCAGACGCTCTTTGCCGAAGAGACGGAGTCGGTTGCCAGGAACGTGTCGCCCGGCGCGCCCTCGGCGTTTCGGTCGATATTGATGACCGGCACGCCGGCAGCCTTGGCAAGCTTGACCGGAACCGTGGCGGCGGCGGCACCTGCGGGAATGTAGATGAGCGCGTCGATGTTCTGCGTCAGAAGGTCCTGGATCTGGTTGACCTGCGTCGGGCCATCGCCCTTGGCGTCGACGGTCACGACCTCGATGCCGCGCTTCTTGGCTTCGGCTTCGACGGACTGCTTGATCTGGTTGAAGAAGTTCGCCTGCAGGTTGGCGACGGCAAGGCCGATCTTCTTGACTTCGGCGGCGTGTGCCGAGCCGAGCGTCAGACCGAGAATGGCCGCCGATGTCAGAAGAGTGCGTGCAAATGTCATGGTCGTTCCTCCGTTGTTGATAGAACCCGGGGGGTAATCCTCCACCCCTGGGGCATAGGCTCCGCTCCAAACATCTCGGAGGGGAATTTCTGTGGCCGTCCCACCGGTTATCCGGGTTAAGCGCGCCGCCGACGCATGGTTTCAGCTCCCACCGCAAGCACGATGACGACGCCGATGATGACCTGCTGCAGGAAGGGCGAGACGTTGAGCAGATTGAGACCGTTGCGCAGGACGCCGATGATGAGGACGCCGATCAGCGTGCCGCCGATGCCGCCGGCCCCGCCCGAAAGGGACGTGCCGCCGATGACGACCGCGGCGATCGTGTCGAGCTCATAGCCGAAGCCGCTGGAGGGCTGGACCGAGTCGAGGCGGGCCGCAAGGACGATGCCGGCCAAGCCTGCCAGCACGGCGCTGACCACATAGACCCCGATCGTGACCAGCTGGACATTGATACCGGCAAGCCGCGCGACCTCCGGATTACCGCCGACGGCATAGAGCATGCGGCCTTCGGCGCGATAGTGCAGGAACAGCCAGGCGATCAGCACCACGAAGAGCATCAGGAACACGGTGGCCGTGAGAACGCCGAAATGGCGATCGATCGCGAGCATCATGAACCATTCGGGGAAGCCGACGATCTGCTGGCCGTCGGTGATCATGTTGGCGACGCCCCGGGCGGCCGACATCATCGCAAGCGTGGCGATGAAGGCGGGAACCCGGAAGACCGTCACCAGAAGCCCGACGATGAGACCGCTGACGGCGGATGCGACGAGCGCCACGGCAATGGCAAGGCTTAAGGGAAGGCCGGCAATGTTCGCGGTCCAGCCCATGACCATCATGGAGAGCGCCAGAACCGAGCCGACCGAGAGATCGATGCCGCCGATAAGGATGACAAAGGTCATGCCGACGGCCATGATGCCGATCACGGTGATCTGGTCGAGAATGTTCAGGCCGTTGCGCAGCGAGAAGAAGGCATCGGTGCTGAAGCCGAGGAAGATGCAGAGGGCGAGAAGTCCGACGAGGGGACCCGTCGCGCCACTGAGTTTCTTCCGCCACGTGCCGGACGGCCGGGCCTGTCCGTTGATGTCGAGCGCCACCATCATTCCTCCTCACGCATGTCGCAGGCAAAACCCACAATCCAAATAGAATAAATATTCACTCCTGCCGGAAAATTCACTATCAAGCGATGACTTAGGTGTCAACCGGATTTATCGCTGCGGTGCAACATGCATGCCGGTTGAACGGGGGTTGACTAATCAGGCATCTATGCAAGAATATCACTACATGCATATTTATTCAGGCGAGGAAATGATGGAGATTAAAGATCTTGAGCGCGTCGCGCGCCAAATCCGGCTGCGGGATCTGCAAGCCGTGTTCGAAGCAGGCGCCGGACATATCGGCGGGGAAATGTCGGTGATCGACGTGCTGACGGCCCTATATTTCCGCGTCCTGAAGGTCTGGCCCGACCAGCCGAAGCATCCGGATCGAGATCGCTTCGTCCTGTCGAAGGGCCACACCGCCTGCGCGCTCTATGTAACGCTCGCCAAGCGCGGCTTCATCCCGGAAGAAGAGGTCTCGACCTTTCTCAAGCCCTATTCCCGCCTCAACGGCCATCCGAATTGCAACAAGGTGCCCGGCGTCGAGACCAATACCGGTCCGCTCGGCCACGGCCTGCCGGTCGCGGTTGGCATGGCGAAGGCCGCAAAGCTTTCGGGCGCGTCCTACCACACCTATGTCGTCACCGGCGACGGCGAGATGCAGGAAGGTTCGAACTGGGAAGCCATCATGGCCGGCGCGCATTTCGGCCTCGACAACCTGACGCTCCTCATCGACCATAACCGTTTTCAGCAGGGCGCCTCCATCGCCGACACCAATGGCCTTGCGCCGCTCCGCCCGAAGGTTGAAGCCTTCGGCTGGGAGGTCACGGAGATCAACGGCAATGCCATGAGCGAGGTGGTTGCGGCTCTCGAACATCGCGGCACACGCCCGCACTGCATCGTCGCGCATACCAACAAGGGTCACGGGATCTCGTTCATGCAGGATACCGTGGACTGGCACCACAAGGTTCCGAACAAGGAACAATACGAGATCGCCGTAAAAGAACTGTCGGAGGCCCTCTAATGAACGCGCATGTCCCATCCCAGAAGCTGCACGACTGCCGCGACGCCTTCGCCGCCACGCTGGAGCGCCTCGCGGCGGAAGACGAGACGATCGTGGTCGTCTGCAACGACTCCGTCGGCTCCTCCAAACTCGGCGGCTTCAAGGCGAAGTTTCCCGAGCGGCTGATCAATGTCGGCATTGCCGAGCAGAACATGATCGGCGTGGCCGCGGGGCTCGCTAATGGCGGACGCATTCCCTACGTCTGTGCGGCCGCACCCTTCCTCACGGGGCGCGCTCTGGAGCAGATCAAGGCCGACATCGCCTATTCCAATGCCAATGTGAAGCTCGTCGGCATCTCCTCCGGCATGGCCTATGGCGACCTCGGCCCGACGCATCATTCGATCGAGGATTTCGCGTGGACGCGCGTCCTGCCCAATCTCCCGGTCATCGCACCCTGCGACCATATTGAAACGGCGGCCGCCGTCGAATGGGCGGCGCAGTATCAGGGACCCTGCTTCCTGCGCCTGTCGCGCGTCGGCGTTCCCGATCTGCTTCCCGAAGATCATGTCTTCGAGGTCGGCAAGGCCAATCTTCTGCGCGAGGGTTCCGACGTCACGCTGATCGCCAATGGCACGCTGACGCACCGCATGGTCAAGGCGGCCGAGATCCTGGCGTCCCGCGGCATCAGCGCCCGTGTCCTCAACTTTGCGACGGTTCGCCCGATGGATGAGGACGCGATCGTTGCGGCTGCCCGCGAAACCGGCGCGATCGTTACGGCCGAGGAGCATTCGACCTTCGGTGGTCTCGGCTCGGCCGTGGCCGAGGTTGTCGTCGACCTTGCACCGGTCCCGATGAAGCGCCTCGGCGTTCCCGGCATTTTTGCACCCACGGGCTCGGCAGAATTCCTGCTGAACGAATTCGGCATGGCGCCGGAGGCGATCGCAGATGCCGCGGAAGGTGTGATCAAGCGCAAGTAAAGACGGACAATCTTCAAGCCGGGGCGCGTTTCCATCGCCGCCCCGGCATTTTCTATGGTGAGGAGTGAGAGAATGCAGGCGATACTGGCGATCGACCAGGGCACCACCAATTCGAAGGCGGTGCTCGTGTCCTTGAAGGGCGAGGTTCTCGCCCGCGGGTCCGCCCCGGTCGGCATCAGCTACCCGAAGCCCGGCTGGGTCGAGCAGGATCCGGCGAGGCTCTGGGCCTCGGTCTGCGAGGCAATCGCCGCCTGCCTGAACGCCGCGCCGGACGCGACTATCGAGGCCATCGCCATTTCCAACCAGCGCGAATCTGTGACCGTCTGGGACGCCGGGACGGGCGAGCCGCTCGGCCCGGTCTTGAGCTGGCAGTGCCGGCGTACGGCGCCGGATTGCGAGCGGCTGACGCGCGAGGGGCATCTGGACCGCGTGCAGCAGATCACCGGCCTGCCGCTCGACCCGATGTTTCCCGGCGCGAAATTCCGCTGGCTGCTGGACCGCGTGCCGCACGGCCGCAGCGTCCGGGCCGGCACCATCGACAGCTGGCTCATCCACTGCATGACGGGCGGGCGGACGCATGCCTGCGATGCATCGAACGCGGCGCGAAGCCAGCTCTTCGACCTGAATGCACAGGTCTGGAGCACGGAACTCTGCAGCATTTTCGGCGTCGATCCCGGCGTCCTGCCGGAGGTGCGTGACAGTTCCGCCGATTTCGGCAGGACATCCGGCGTGCCCGGCATTGCCGACGGCACGCCGATCCGCGCGGCGATCGGCGACAGTCATGCGGCCCTTTTCGGCCATGGCGCATTCCAGCCGGGCGACGGCAAGGTGACCTTCGGCACGGGATCGTCGATCATGACCACCCTTGCCGGATACATCGCGCCGCGCAACGGCATCACGACGACGGTCGCCTGGCGGATCGCCGGCAAGCCGACCTTCGCGTTCGAAGGCAACATCCTCGTCTCCGCCGCAAGCCTCCCCTGGATGACCGACATTCTCGGCCTTGCCGACGTCGCAGCCCTGATCGATCTCGCCGCCACCGCCGAGCCGGGCGGTCCCGGTTTCGTGCCGGCCTTCGTCGGCCTTGGCGCGCCCTATTGGGATTCGAACGCCCGTGCGCTGTTTTCGCAAATCAATTTCAGCACCAGCCGGGCGCAGATGGCCCGTGCCGTCACCGATTCCATCGCCTTTCAGGTGCATGATGTCGTCTCGGCCATGAAGACGCAGAGCGACGGCGTCATTGGCGCGCTCTATGTCGATGGCGGCCCGAGCCAGAACCGGTTCCTCATGCAATGCGTCGCCGACACGCTGCGCCACACGGTCATCCAGTGCGAGGCGCCTGAGGCATCAGCGCTCGGCGCCGCCTACCTTGCCGGCCTGTCGCTCGGCATCTTTCCGGACCTCGACGCCATTTCCGCCCTGCCCCGGCAGACGGTGCCGATAGCGCCGGTCACCAATGATGCTCCCGAACGGCTCAAAACGTGGAATGACGCGGTCGCCCGCTCGACGCTGGACCCGGCAACCGCTAAGAGTGAATAAAAATTCACGACGGGAACGCCCATGGGACGCCTCAACGAACTCCGCCTGATCTCGCGGGTCGCCCAGATGTATCACATCGAGCGGCGCCGGCAGGCGGAGATCGCGGAGCACCTGAGGCTGAGCCAAGCGACCGTCTCGCGCATGCTCAAGCGCGCGGAAACCGAAGGCATCGTGCGGACCAGCGTCATCCCGCCAGTCGGCACCTATGGCGATCTCGAAAGCGCGCTCCGCGAGCGTTTCAACCTGCCGGAAGCCGTCGTCGTCGAATGCACGGAGGATCGTGATGGTGCCATCATGTCGCGGATCGGCGAGGCCGCGGCCCATCTCCTGGAGATTACGCTGGCGCCTGGCGAGACGATCGGCGTCTCCAGCTGGAGCCAGACGATCTTCAAGATGGTGGAGAACATCCATCCACAGAAAAGCGCCCGCGCCAAGTTCGTGGTGCAGACGCTCGGCGGCATGGGCGACCCCTCGGTGCAGACCCATGCGACGCAGCTGACGACGCGGCTTGCCGGCCTCACGGGCGCCGAGCCGAAATTGCTGCCCGTGCAGGGGGTCACCTCGTCGCGCGAGGCGCGGCTCCTGATGATGGCCGACCCCTTCGTGCGCGAAACGGTCGATCTCTTCGGAAGCATCACGCTCGCCATCGTCGGGATCGGCGCCGTGGAACCGTCCGAACTGCTTGCGCGCTCCGGCAACATCTTCTCCGCCCGCGAACTGGCCGATCTTGCAGATGCCGGCGCCGTCGGCGATATTTCGCTCCGCTTCTTCGACAAAGACGGCCATCCGGTGAAGACGCCGCTCGACGATCGCGTCATCGGGCTTCCCCTCGAAGACCTTGCCCGTGTCGAACGCGTGATCGCGCTGGCAGGCGGCGCGAAGAAAACCGCCGCCATCGCCGGAGCGTTGAAGGTCGGCGTCATCGACATTCTCGTCACCGACAAGTTCACGGCAGAGCGCCTTCTCCAGAAGTAGGAGGCTGCAGGTGAGTCAACAGCCGCTCAAACCTTGAACGACGCGGTGGCGATACGGAAACCGGTTTCAGCGGCATGGATTTCGTAAGTCGCAATTCGGCGGTCGTCGTCCCGCGGCTGGGGACTGGCGGAACAGCCCGGCCGTTGCTACCGAGGCGCAGCGTAACCCTTCCGGAGGACTGAGATGGGTGCTCTGATCGACCGGCCCGAACTGATCGCCGGCATCCTCGGTGCCCGGACGCCGATCGTCATTCTGGATGCTCCCGCCGGCATGGGCAAGTCGTCTGTCCTGGCATTGATTGCGCAACGCATGGGAGCCGACGTCGTTCGCTCGCCCCAGCCGCCAACCTATCCGGCAGACGGCTCCACCACGGACACGGTTCTTCGCCTGTGGGACATACCGCCCTACACGGCGCCTCTTGCCATTCCCGAGTCCTGCGTTTCCGGTAATCATCGCCTGATCATCGCGAAACGTCCTGACACGGTGCTGCCGGGCCAGGCGCGAGCACTGGCCTACGGACAGGCAACTCTGATCGGCAGCGAGGGCCTGATGATGTCGCACGGCGAGCTCGAACGGCTGTTCGGGAGTGCTTGCGAAGATGTGGCCGAGAAAAGCGGGGGATGGCCGCTGGCCGTGTTCAATACCCGCCTTTTCGAAGGTCCTCCAGATGTCCTGCGTGCATTTCTCGACGCCGAGGTGCTGGCGACGATGCCGGACGAGGAACTCGTCGTCCTGCAGCTGATGCTGGTCGAGACGGTCGGTCGGACGAGCGCTGCGACACGGCATCCGTCCTTCTCCGAATCGCACTTCCCCACCACATCTCCTCTGCCGCTCACGGCGCCGTTCCTGATGCGCCCTGACGGCACAGGTCGGCCGACGCTGGTGGTGGCAGGCGTGCGTGACGTCCTGCGCGAGGCGATCGACCATGTAATGGAGCGGCGTCTGCGCAACGCCGGAAGCGCCAAGGCCATTGCCGAGGCTTACCGGGCGAAAGGTCTCGTGGTCGAGGCGATCTGTGCCTTCCAGAAGGCCGGTCTCTTCGACAATGCGCTGCGGATCTTCCAGGATGCTGGCGGGCCGTTCTTTCTCTACTATTTCGGGCCCCAAGCCTTCGACACCGTCCTTGCCGGATTCCCGCTGACCTTTTCCATCCAGACCGAGGTCCTCGTTCTCGCCAAGGCGTTGCAATCGCTGAAGCTCGGCGATATCGCGCGTGCCCGCCGCCTGCTCATCGACCGCTTCGGAGACATCGCCAACGATTACACGCAGGTGTTTTCCAGCCGCTCGGTTTTTTCGCGCCAGTTTCGGGCGTTCCGGCTCGTAATGCTGCTCTACGAGGACTATTTCTTCTCCGAGGAACTGCTGGAGCGCGCCTATGCGCTGATCGCGGAGTTTCCGGTGGAAGACCACCTTTCGCGCGGCAGCTTCTACAACTCGGTGCTCGAATTCTACATCCGCAATCGGCAGTTTGCCGCCGCCGAAGAGGTGGCGCAGCGTGCAATGTTTCATTATCGCGCCGCACAGGCGCCGCTCCTCGCCTTCTACATCAGTCTCCACCAGACGCTGATCCGGCTCATGATGGGCGATGCGTTGGCCGCACGCCGTTACGCGACCCAATCGGCCGCTTTTATCGCGGAGTTGCCGTTCGAAAGCCCTAACGACGCGCGGCTGCAAGTGCTGATGGACGCGTGCGTCGAGTACGAAGCCGGGCGGGCCGAGCCGCTGGCGCGGTTCCTCAATCTCGAGATCGATGGTTTCGCCCATGGCGAAATCTGGCCGAGCCTTCTCGAATTCGCGCTCCACTATGGCAGCCAGGCGCTGGGTGAGCACTTCTCCACCATGGCCGCCCGGAGCTTTCTCGATCGCTGGCGCGTCTACCAGACGTCGAACGGGCAGTTCCAGGCGATGATCTCGATCCGCGAGGCGGCCGTCCTTCAGAACGCAAACCGCTGGCAGGAAGCGGCCGACACGCTGGTGGCGATATCAGGCCGGGTCGATCGCGCCTTCGTTCTGGCAGGCGGTGAACCTTTGGCGCGCGTGCAGGAGCGCGACGAACTAGCGCTGGCGCTCATCTGGCTACGCCAGCTCGTCTACGAGGCACCGCAACGGCCCGGCCTCGACCAGCTCGTCACCACCATCATTGGCAACATGAACCTGACGGATCGCCAGCGGATGAGCGCCGAAATCTGGCTTGCCTATGTCGCCAAGCGCCAGCGCAATGCGACGCAGGCACGCGCCGTGCTCCAGAAGACCTTCGGCGATTGTGCACGGCTCGGCACCATCGCCCCGCTCGCCGAGGAGCGCGTCTTCCTGCAGGAACTGATCGACAACCAGCGCATCGGCGGCTTCCTGTCCACCGTCACGGGCAACCGCCAGATCCTTCGCAAGCTGAGGGATTCCGGCCGCCTCGACAACCAGTCCACCAAGATGGCCAACACGCTGTCGCGGCGCGAAAGCAAGATCCTGCTGATGATCTCCGAAGGTGCCGCCAACAAGGACGTGGCCAACACGCTGGGCCTGAGCGAAGCAACCGTGAAGTTCCACCTCGGCAATGTCTACCGCAAGCTCGGCTGCCGCAGTCGCCAAGAAGCGATCAGCTCTGCGCGGGCGCTCGGCCTTCTCGGCTAGCCTCGCATAAACAGCTCGCTCAGAACCTAGACCATTTAGGCAAAAACCTAGACGTGGTGGCGCTTGAGGTGCATCGTCTCGCGATGCATCCTCACGTCCAACAACGAGATGACGGTCGATAACGGCCGCGCTGGGAACCTTCGACAACACGGGAGAAACAATGCGCACGCTTTGCACCCTCGCCTCCACCGCCGCCATTGCACTGGTTGCCGGCTATGCCGGATCGGCTGCGGCCAAGACCGTCGTGACTATGAACACCGTCCAGATTTTCGGCACGATCGATCCGGCCAAGATTTCGGACTACACGGACTACATGTCCGCGGTGAACCTCTATGACAGCCTGACCACGGTCGACCCAACCGGCAAGATCATCCCCGAGCTGGCGGAAAGCTGGACCGTGTCGGACGATGCGAAAGAGGTCACCTACAAAATCCGGGCCGACGCCAAGTTCTCGGATGGCACGCCGGTCGAGGCGAAGGATGTGGTCTACTCGTTCGAGCGGCTCTTCCGCATCAACCAGGGCCCGGCCAACCTTTTCACCGATGTCCTGAAGCCCGGCTCGATCGTCGCGGTCGATGAGAAGACGGTCAAGTTCACGCTGTCGAAGACCTTTGCACCATTCCTGACCACCGTTCCCGCCGTCTTCATCGTCAATTCGGACGTGGTGGAAGCCAACAAGGGCAGCGATGACGCGCAGGCCTATCTCGGCAGCACCGTTGCCGGTGCCGGTGCCTACAAGCTGGTGGAATGGGACCGCGGCGCGCGGATGACGATCGAGCGCGACCCCAATTACTACAAGGGCTTCGGCAAAGGCGCGATCGACGAAGTGCGCTGGATCATCACCAATGACGAGGCGACCGTGCGGTCGCTGGCGGCCTCCGGCGAGCTGACCATGACCAGCCAGTACCAGTCGCCCGAGACCTACAAGGCGCTCGCCGACATGGGCCGCTTCACCGTCGTCAGCGAACCGACGACCACCGCCTTCTACCTCAAGCTCAACACCAAGGTGCCGCCGACCGACGACGTGCACATCCGCCGCGCGCTCGCGCTCGCCACCGACTACCAGACGATCCGCGAGGTCATTCTTCCCGGCGGCGAACTGACGACCCCGCTGCCGTCGGGTTTCGCGGAGTTCCACGCCGCCGACGTGCCCGCACCAAAATACGATCTGGAAGCCGCCAAGGCCGAGATCGCCCAGTCGAAATATGCCGGCTCCGAGATCCCGATCACGCTCGGCTATGTCGCCGGCACCAAGTTCGAGGAGGAGATCAGCCTGCTGATGCAGTCGAACCTCGAACAGCTCGGCTTCAAGGTGACGCAGCAATCCGATCCATGGAACCGGATCACGGAGATCGCGACCAAGGTCGAAACGACGCCCGCCGTCAACCAGATCTTCTTCTCTCCGACCTATCCCTCGCCCGACTCGATGTTCTTCACCCAGTATCACTCGAAGTCCGCAGGCACCTGGGCCTCCGCTGAATGGCTGCAGGATCCGGCCATCGACGCCCTGATCGACGAGGCCAGATCGACCGCCGACGTCGCGAAGCAGGCCGTGATCTACAAGGATCTCCAGCGCAAGCTGGTCGAGATCCAGCCGGATGTCTTCCTGATGACGCAGACCGTCCAGCACGCGATGGACAAATGCCTGACCGGCTTCAAGGCCGTGCCCATGCAGTCCTTCGACTACGACTTCACACGCTACAGCTGGACCTGCAACTAACGGCTCATCAGAGAAACCGGCGACCGTCCTAATCAACGGCACGCTTCGCCGTTTCCCTCGTCCCGGTCCGATATCCTCCCAAGGCGGACCGGGACATCTTCTCCGCTTCCTGTCGCTTAACCCTTCGAAAAGGCTGGATTCTTGGAATTCCTGCTCTTCCTTCTCAGGCGTATTGCATGGTCGCTGCTGGTCCTTTTCGGGCTCTCGGTGGTGATCTTCATCATCGCTCGCGCCATGCCGGGCGACCCCGTGCGGCTTGCGCTCGGACCGCGGGCAAGCGTCGAGCAGGTCGAGCAACTGCGCGAGACACTGGGGTTCAACCAGCCGCTCATCCAGCAATACGGCATCTATGTCGCAGGCCTCGCGCGCGGCGATCTCGGGCGGTCGCTGCTGACCGAGCAGCCGGTGGCAAACGATATCCGCCAGACCTTTGCCGCAACCTTCGAGCTCGTTCTGTCGACCATCACCATCGCCTTCGTGCTCGGCGTGCCCTTGGGCGTCGCCGCAGCGCGATACAAGGACCGATGGCCGGATAATGTGGTGCGCATCATCGCGATCTTTTCCGCCGTGACGCCCAGCTTCTTTCTGGCCCTCCTTCTCCAGATTCTCGCCGGCTATGTCCTGCACATCCTGCCCACCACCGGCCGCCTGCCGCCGGGACTGGCCTTCTCGGCCGATATGACGGGCCTGATCACCATCGATGCGCTGTTGCACGGCCGTCTGGACGTGTTCCTCGAAGCGCTGCGCTATCTGCTGCTGCCGTCGATCGCGCTGGCCGCCGCCACGATGGGGCAGATTGCCCGCATCACCCGCTCGTCGATGATCGACGTCTCCAGCCAAGATTATGCGGAGGCCGGTCGCGCCTTCGGTATCCCAGAGCGTGTGCGCGTCTTCAAGTACATGCTGCGCCCGAGCTTCGTGCCGCCGCTGACTATTCTCGGTCTCGAGTTCGCCTCGCTGATCGGCAATGCCTTCGTCGTGGAACTGGTCTTCTCCTGGCCCGGCATGGCAGCCTACGGGGTGCGCACCATCCTCCAGAAGGATCTCAACGCCATCATGGGCGTGGTCATCGTCTCCGGCGTGTTCTTCGTGGTCGCCAACCTCGTCATCGACGTTCTCACCGGCATCGTCGATCCGCGCATCCGCATCCGGGGGCGCCGCTGATGACCGGAACGTCCATTGCCCCTCAGGAGGCGCGCCGCCTCTCAAATGCCTACCAGAACTGGTATCGCTTCTCGCGCAATCCGACGGCCGTGATCGGCGCCGCCATCGTCCTCGTCTGCATTCTCGCAGCCCTGTTCGCCCCCTTCATCACGCCCTATCCGGAGCATGTCGGCGCCGTCGTCAACTTCCGGGCCCGCCACCAGCCGCCATCGCTGACCTTCTGGTTCGGTACCGACAATGTCGGGCGCGACATCTTTACCCGCACGATCTACGGCATGCGCATCTCGCTGCTGCTCGCCTTCGTCGTGCTCGGCACCGCCGTCCCCATCGGCACGGTCCTCGGCCTTCTCGCCGGCTATTTCGGCGGCTGGGTCGAGACGGTCATCATGCGCGTGACGGACATCGCGCTCGCGCTTCCCCCGCTCGTCATGGCGCTCGCCGTCGCCGCTGTGCTGTCGCCCGATCTCGTCAATTCCCTGCTCGCCATCGCCGCGCTCTGGTGGACCTGGCACACGCGGCTGATCTACGCGATCACCAAACAGATCCGCACGCAGGAATTCATCGAGGCTGCGGAAACGCTCGGCGCCAGCAAGTTCCACATTCTCTTCCGCGAGATCCTGCCGAATTGCGTTTCCGCCATTGCCGTCAAGACCTCGCTCGATTGCGGCTTCGTCATTCTGGTCGGCGCCTCGCTCTCCTTCCTCGGCCTCGGCATCCAGCCGCCTACACCCGATCTCGGCACCATGGTTGCGCAGGGCGCGGGCTTCCTGCCGGATTTCTGGTGGGAATCGGTGCTTCCCGGCCTCGCCATCCTGTTCGTCGCGCTCGGCTTCAACCTGCTCGGCGATGGCTTGCGCGACCTCTTCGATGTGCAGGAGGTCCGATGAGCTTCCCCCTCCTGCGTGTCGAGAACCTTTCGGTCTCCTTCACCACCTACGGCCAGACGGTGCCCGTGCTGCACGGCGTCAGCCTCGATGTACCCGCCCGCTCGCAAGTGGCGCTGGTCGGCGAAAGCGGATCGGGAAAGACCGTGACGATGAAGGCCATCATGGGCCTGCTGCGCCAGCCGCCCGCCCGCATCACCTCCGGCGCGATCTATTATGACGGCGCAGATCTCCTGACCATGCCGGAGAAGGAGCGCCTGAAGCTGCGCGGCACGGCGATGTCGATGGTGTTCCAGGACCCGATGAGTTCGCTCAATCCGGTCTTCACCATTGCCGACCAGATGGCGACGATCCTGAAATATGCCGACAGGCGCCTCGGCCGCGTCCGCTCTTCCAGAGACCGGATGCAGAGGGTCTACGACACGCTGACACAGGTGCGCATGCGCGATCCCGAGCGGGTGGCACGCGCCTATCCGATCGAGCTTTCCGGCGGCATGCGCCAGCGCGTGCTGATCGCCATGGCGCTGCTCAGCGAGACCGACCTTTTGATCGCCGACGAGCCGGGAACGGCGCTGGACGTGACCACGCAGGCGCAGATCCTGAAGCTCCTCAAGGATCTGGTCGAGGCGCGCGGCCTCGCGCTCCTGATGATCACCCACAATCTGGGCGTCGTGCGCGAGACCTGCAACAGCGTCTACGTCATGCAGAAAGGCGTCATCGTCGAGAAGGGCGAAACCGCGGCGATCTTCGAGGCACCGGCGCATGACTACACCCGCAGCCTGATCGACGCCGTCCCGCGCCTCACCGGCGGACGCCGCTTCGGAACCGCCGGGGTGGCGGCATGAGCGGACCGATGCTGGAACTGAAGAACCTCTGCAAGGCCTTCCCGATCCGCAACGCCTTCGGCCGCAAGACCGGTGCGCTGCAGGCGGTCGACAACGTCTCGATGGCGATTGCGCCCGGCGACGTCTATGGCCTTGCCGGCGAGAGCGGATCGGGCAAGTCCACAATCGCCCGCATGATCATGGGGCTGGAAACGCCCGACAGCGGCGAGATCCTGATCGACGGGCGCAGCATTCACGACCGTTCGGACGGTGTGGCGCATGGTCGCCGCGTGCAGATGGTGTTCCAGAACCCCGGTTCCTCGCTTAATCCCCGTCGCACCGTCGGCCAGTCGATCACTGTCCCGCTGGACGCGCATGGGTTTCCGCGCGGCGCGCGCCGTACCCGCGTCGCGACGCTGCTCGACATGGTGCAACTGCCCGCAGCCTTTGCCGAGCGCTATCCGCACGAACTCTCCGGCGGACAGAAGCAGCGCGTCGCCATCGCCCGGGCGCTCGCGGTCGAGCCGAAGCTTTTGGTGCTGGACGAGCCGACCTCGGCGCTCGACGTCTCGGTGCAGGCGAAAGTCATGGACCTGCTCGCCGATCTCGGCCGGCAGATGGGCCTGACCTATCTGTTCATTTCCCACGATCTGAGCCTCATGCGCAATTTCGCGCGCGAGGTCAGCGTGCTGTACCGCGGCGCCATCGTCGAAAGCGGCACGTCGGACACCGTCTTCGGAAACCCGTCCCACGACTATACGCGTCTGCTGATCGCCTCCGTGCCCGTCATCTCGGCGGAGGAAGCAGCGCTCCGGCCCGTCATCCCCCTGATCGACGGCGAACTCCCCACACCCGAACAACTGATCGCGCTGCGGCAAGCGGCGGATCGTCAGGCATGAAAAGCAGTGAGGTTTGAAGCCCATGATTAGGATAGGCATCGATGTCGGCGGCACCAATACGGACGCCGTGGTCATGAACGGCACGGAGGTGATCGCCGGCGTCAAATCCGCAACGACTGCCGACGTGATGAGCGGCGTCGTCAACGCGCTGCGCGACGTGCTGGCGGCGTCAGGAATGGAAGCCTCCGCCGTCGATTTCGTGATGATCGGCACGACCCACTTCACCAATGCCGTCGTCCAGCGCCGCGATCTTGCGCAGACCGCGGCCGTGCGCCTCGGCCTGCCCGCCACGGCCTCGCTGCCGCCGATGGTCGATTGGCCGGAGGATCTGAAGCAGTCGATCGGCAACCACGCCTATCTCGCCCATGGCGGCAACGAGTTCGACGGCCGCGTCATCTCGCCGCTCGACGAGGACGAGTTGAAGGGCATCGCCCGCGACATCGCCGCCAAGGGCATCCGCAGCATCGCCATCACCTCGGTGTTCTCGCCGGTGTCCAGCGATTTCGAGCGCCGCGCCGGCGCCATCTTCGAAGCGGAAATCCCCGGCGTGCACATCACGATGTCGAGCGATATCGGCCGCATCGGGCTTCTGGAGCGCGAGAACGCGGCCATCATGAATGCCTGCCTGCGCGACCTCTCCGCCCATGTCATCGAGGCTTTCCGCAACGCCATCCGCGAGGCCGGCATCACCGGAAAATTCTTCCTGACGCAGAACGACGGCACGCTGATGGATGCGAGCTTCGCCGAGAAATTCCCGGTCCTGACTTTCGCTTCGGGACCGACGAACTCCATGCGCGGCGCGGCGTTCCTGTCCGGCGTCAGCGACGCCATCGTGGTCGATATCGGCGGCACGACCTCAGATGTCGGGTCGTTGCACAAAGGCTTTCCCCGTCAGGCGACGATCGCCGTCGAGGTCGGCGGTGTGCGCACCAATTTCCGCATGCCCGACGTGTTTTCGATCGGCCTCGGCGGCGGGTCGCATGTCGTGGAAACGGACAACGGCATCAAGGTCGGCCCGGTTTCCGTCGGTTACCGCATCAAGACCGAGGCGCTGATCTTCGGCGGGCAAACGCTCACCACCACCGATGTGGCCGTGGCGGCGGGCCGTGCCTCGCTCGGCGATGCCGCCAAGGTCTCGCACCTCTCCCCTGATCTCATCGATCGCGTGCAGGCGAAGATCCACGCAATGCTGGAAGACTGCGTCGAGAAATCCCGCCTCTCGCCCGATCCGCTGCCCGTCATCGTGGTCGGCGGCGGCTCCATCCTGGTCGATGGCCCGCTGAGTGGCCTCGAGGTTATCAAGCCCGCGCATTTCGGCGTCGCGAACGCCGTCGGTGCTGCCATCGCGCAGGTCTCCGGCGAAATCGACCGCGTCTATGCGCTAGCCGAACTCGGCCGCGACAAGGCGCTCGAAGACGCGAAGCAACGGGCGATCGATGCGGCGATTGCCGCAGGTGCCGCACCCGACAGCATCGAGATCGTCGATGTCGAGGACGTTCCGCTCGCCTATCTGCCGGGCAACGCCACCCGTATCCGCGTCAAGGCCGTGGGAGAGCTCCATGCCGGTTGAAGGCTATCTCCTCAAGGAAGAGGACCTCGTGCCGCTGTCGATGGGGGCCGCCCTGCTCGGCACCGGCGGCGGGGGCAATCCGTATATCGGCATGCTGCGTGCCCGTGAGCTGATGCGCAAGGGCGCTAAGGTCCGCGTGCTGCCGCTGGACGCGCTGCCTGACGATGCCTGGGTGGCGGAGTGCGGCGGCATCGGCGCGCCGGTCGTCGGCGTCGAGAAGATCGAGGAAGGCGGCGAATGCTACCGCGCGGTGCGCGCCGTCGAAGAGGCGGCGGGTGTCACCGTCTCCGCGATGATCTCGGCCGAAATCGGCGGTGCGAACGCCATCGAGCCGATCATCGCCGCCGCCATGGCCGGGCTTCCCGTCGTCGATGGCGACGGCATGGGCCGGGCGTTCCCCGAAGTGCAGATGACCACCTACATGATCTATGGCGCACCCGCGTCACCGGCGGCCATCGCCGACGACAAGGGCAATGTCGTGGTCTTCAAGCAGATGGTCGACATGTTCTGGCTGGAGCGCTTCGCACGCGACGCCTCCGTTGCCATGGGCGCCGGGGCCGGCTTCGCGGTCGCCCCGATGCGCGGGGATTTCGTCAAGAAAACCTCCGTGCCCGGAACAGTCACGCAGGCGCTGGAGATCGGTCGCACCATTCTCGATGCCCGCCTGAAGCGTCAGAACGTCGTGGAACGCGTGGTCGAGGCGACGGGCGCAACGCTGTTCTTTACCGGCAAGATCACCGACATCCGCCGCGAACTGACCGGCGGCTTTGCGAGAGGCGAGGCTCTGCTGTCGGGTATCGGCGGATGGGCGGGGTCGCAGGCGCGGATCGCGATCCAGAACGAAAACCTCGTGCTCTGGGTGGATGGCGTCGCCGTCGCCATGGTGCCGGACCTCATCATCAATCTGGAACTCGACACCGGCGAGCCCCTGACCACCGAAATCCTGCGCTACGGCCAGCGCATCGCAGTGATCGGCCTGCCGGTCCATGACCTGATGAAAACGCCGCGCGCGCTGGAGATCGTCGGTCCCAAGGCGTTCGGCTACCCGGAACTCACCTTCGAGCCGATGGCCTTCAGCAACACGCAAGGTCGGGAGCGACGTGCATGAACATCCTGAGAACGATCTATGCCGAAGATCTCGATGATATCGCCATCGGCGGCGCCATTCTCGGCACGGGCGGCGGTGGTGATCCCTATGTCGGCAAGCTCATGGCGAAGGAAGCCATTCGCAAGCACGGTCCGGTCGAACTGATCGACGTCAGCGAGCTCGCCGACGACGCCCTCGTCGTTCCCGTCTGCATGATGGGGGCGCCGACCGTGATGACCGAGAAGCTACCCCAGGGCGACGAGCTTCTGACCGCCTTCCGCAAGCTGGAACAGCTCCTCGGCCGCAAGATCGATGCCGTGCTCTGCGGCGAAGCGGGCGGCGTGAATTCTACGACGCCCTTCGTGGTGGCGGCCGCCGCGGGCCTGCCGCTGGTCGATGGCGACGGCATGGGCCGGGCCTATCCGGAGCTGCAGATGGTGACCTTCACCCTGCACGGCATCTCCGCCACACCCATGGTTCTCTGCGACGACAAGGGCAACGCGCTGGTGCTCGAAACCGTCAGCAATGCCTGGACGGAACGGCTGGCGCGTGCCGCCACCGTTGAGATGGGCGGCTCGGCGCTGCTCGCGTTCTACCCGATGAGCGGCAAGCAGGCCAAGGCATGCGTCGTTCGTGGTACGCTGTCGCTCTGCGCCAATCTTGGCCTCGAACTTCGGGAAAGCCGCCTTTCGAACGGAGACCCGGTCCGCGCCATCGCGGCGAAGCTCGGTGCTTCCGTCCTCTTCCACGGTCGCCTGACCGATATCGACCGCCGCACGATCGGCGGCTTTGCCCGGGGAACGGCGCGGTTCGATGGCGTGGAGGACTGGAAAGGCCAGACGTTCCGCCTCGACTTCCAGAACGAATTTCTGATGGCAGAGCGCAATGGCGAGATCGTCTGCACGACGCCGGATCTCATCACGCTGCTGGAAGCCGAAAGCGGCAATCCGGTCACGGCGGACTCGCTGCGCTACGGCCTGCGCCTCGTCGCCCTCGCCTTCCCCTGCAACCCGCAATGGAAGACGGACGCGGGCATCGCCCTCGTCGGTCCCCGCTATTTCGGCTATGACACGGATTATATTCCGTTCGACGCACATTGAGCGGATGACGGGATCATGAATTAATTGTTGCCGGGTCGAATCTCGGCGCCTATTTCAGGCGCGCCTTGGTCCGGTCTCTCCCGTTTCATCGGAAACGCCTGAGCGGCGTGTCCACGAAACCGGCAGCAGGCACCGTCTCCTGGCGTGTCGCCCGGTACAGCCGCCCCTGTCGCTCCGAAAGATCGTCCCAGAGAGGCCGGGCCGTCGGGTCGGGCGGGATTTCCTCGGCGAGGCGGGTCATGGCGTTGGCTGTCGCCTTGAAGCCATCGTACCATCCGGCGCCGACGGCCGCCGACATGCCAGCGCCAAGGGCGGAGGCCTCGTTGGACAGGCTGCGGATGACGGGGAGGCCCGTGGCGTCCGCCACCATCTTGCGCCAGAGCCTGCTCTCGGCACCGCCGCCTATGACGAACAGGCGGTCGGCTTTCGCGCCACTTTCCCGCATTTTTGCCAGCGAGCGCGCAAATTCGAGCGTGATCGCCTCCATCGAAGCTCGGTAGAGATGGCCGATCCCCGTGTCCGGTCCCATGCCCGAGAAGGTCGCACGTGCCGTATCGTCCCAGTGCGGGTCCATGCAGCCGACGAGATAGGAGCAAACGGTGACGCCGTTCGAGCCGACTGGAAGGCGGATCGCCTCGGATTCGAGCCGCTCGAAGACGCCGGGATCGCCACGCCCACCGGCGAAGGCATCCAGCAGCCAGTTGAAGAAATAGGCGCCGCCGCGCTGGCAGCTTTCCAGCAGATAGCCCTCCCCGCTCGGAGACACTAGCGTGCGCCAGTAATTGCTGAGTTCGGGGGTTGCCGACCACAAGCCGCCGACAACGGCCGTGCCGAGATTGAGATAGACGGCGCCCTCATTGATCGCGTTGACCCCGAGGCCCGCGCAGTTGCCATCGCCACCGCCGGCAAAGACCGGCGTTCCCGGCCGAAGTCCGGTGGCTGCGGCCGCCGACGCGGTGATCTGCCCGATCGCCGTTCCCGGCGCGTGGAGAGGCGGCAGCTTTTCCAAGGGAATTTCAAGGTGATCGAGGATCTCGCGCGACCAGGTCTTTTTCTCGATGTCGAGGATGCCGAATGGATCGGCGCTCGTCCAGCTGGCCGAGGCGCTGCCCGTCAGTTTCAGCGTCAGGAAATCATGGACACTGAGAATGCGGGCGGCCTTGTCGAGAAGGTTCGGCTCGTGCTCGCGGAAGTAACGCAGCCGGTAGACGCAGGGAATGACATCGATCGGCTTGCCGGAGATCGCATGAAGCCGGCCGGGGCCGAGTTCGTTCGCCAGTACGGAGACGAGTTCGTGGGCACGCCGGTCGAGCCATAGGGTCGCAGGCGCAAGAGGACGATCGTCGGCATCAAGGAGGACCATCGTCTCGCGCTGGTTGGAAATGGCAATACCGTCGATCAGCGCAGGGTCCACCTGCCGCATCAGCGACTGCAGGGCGGCGCAAGCTGCTGTCCACCATTCGTCGGCATTCTGTTCGGCACGCAAGGAGTCCGGCGTGCTGATCGTCAGCGGAGCGCGACCCTCCGCATGGCAGCGCCCGTCCTGCGTCCAGGCGATGGCCTTGACGGATTGCGTGGACGAATCGATTCCGATGACGAAACGCTCGCGATCAGGCATGCACTGCTCCTCCCTGTGCAGCGAGATGCCGGGGCTCGACGGGATCGAGCGCACCTGCGCAAACCGGAGCTCCTCCACCGGCCTTACGCACATCCCTTATATAAGTTCCGACTTACACGTTCAACCTTCCCGGCATCATTGCGGCGCGGCGATTAAAGCTTCCGCCGTCGCCATGTCGGTAATGAAATGGGTAACATATCCTGCCTCGAGCGTGGCGATGATCGCCCTGATTTTCGTGGGGCCGCCCGCCACGCAGATGCGGCTTGGAACGTTCTTCAACTCGTCCAGCGTGATGCCGACGACGCGCTCGTCATGCGGCCCGCCGACGGCGCCGCCATGGGCGTCGATGAAGCGGCCGATGATCACGGCGGTCGCGCCGCGCGCCACGTAATCGTCGATCTCTTCCGGCTCGGCGATGCCAGCCTGTCGCACCGTGCTCTTCGGCCCGATATCGCCGACGCCGAAGAGGATGCGGTTGGCGGAATGAACGAGGTCCATCTGCTTGCGCAGCACGGGCTCGGCCAGAAGCAGCGCCTTCAGGGCCTTGGTCGACAACACGGCCGGCGCTAGCAGGTTGACGCATCGCGCGTGGATGCGGTTGGACAAAAGCGACGTACACAGCTCCGGCGAAAAGTCCGCCTCGCCGGTGGAGCTGCCCGAAACCTGCACGACCGTCACGTTGCGGGCCGGTCGCGTCAGCGAGATCTGGTCGGCCACGGCCAGCACTGTGCGCCCCCAGGCAACGCCGATCGTGTCGTTGTCCTCCACTTGGTCTGCCAGAACACGCGCGCCCGCATCGCCCAGCCGCTGCGTCAGAGCCTGCTCGTCGCCGTCCGGAATGACGAAGGCGCCCGCGAGATCGAACTTCGCCATCAACGCGCGGGCGATGCTCGTGCGACTGCCCGCCTTCGGATGGATGTTGACGGAGACGATGCCGCGCTCGCGCGCTTCCTGCAGGTAATTGACGATCGTCGCGCGGGACACGTTCAGCCGCTTGGCGATCTCGCTCTGCGTCATCTCGTCGGCATAATAGAGCCAAGCTGCCCACATGATGGAATCGTCGAATTCCATAGGGACGAGTGCCCCCTTTTCCGCATCGATCCGGTCTGACGTCTTTGCCTTGGCCATGACGCTATCTGACGCCGATCCTGTCATTTGTCAACTTCCACTGTCTTATGTATTGACATATGCCATGACCTGTTGTCATTTGATCGAAAGGCGAGGAGGCCTCGGCAGTCATGGAATTTGGAACGACCGACACGGCGCAGAGCATGCGCCCGAACTGGACCGCACTGATCGACGATATCGTCGAGGGCAAATGGACGAACCCCGAGACGGGCAAGCTCGCCCGCGTTCCCTATGAGTCTATCGTCATCGACGAGAGCCTCGACGGCAGGGAGGCGGATCTGGTCGCGGGTCTCGGGCTCGGCGAGCGCTTCACGGTGGTGACCGATACGAATACGTGGGATGCGATGGGTTCCCGCGTGGCGAGCGCCTTGCGGGATCTCGGACCGGTCAAAACCGTTGTGCTCGACCATCCCCATGCGGACATGGGACATGCCGAAGACCTGCGCCAGAAACTGCATGGCGCGGATGCCGTCATCGCGGTCGGGTCCGGCACGATCAACGATCTCTGCAAGTTCGTCACGGCGAAGGCCGGAAAGCGCTATGCCGTGTTCGGCACGGCAGCTTCGATGAACGGCTACACCTCCACCACGGCATCCATTACGCTCGAAAGCGGGTTGAAGGTCTCCCTGCCCTCGCAGGGGCCGGCCGGCTTCTTCGTCGATCTCGGCGTCAGCGCCCGCGCGCCGCGGCACCTGTCGGCCTCCGGCTTTGCCGATTGCCTCGTGCGCTCCGTCGCGCAGGTCGACTGGTGGATGTCGCACAGGCTGCTGTCCACGCTCTACTCCGCCGTTCCCTACATCATCCAGGAGAAGGACGAGGAAGAGCTGAACGCCCGCGCGGCAGGGATTGCCGCAGGCGACATCGCGGCGAATGGCTATCTCCACCGCGTCCTGACGCTCTGCGGCCTTGGCGTCTCGTTTACCGGCATGTCCAATCACGGCTCGATGGGCGAGCATCAGATCTCCCACTACATCGACTGCTTTGCCGGTGAAGATCATCCCGGCACGCTGCATGGCCAGCAGGTCGGCGTGGCGACGCTGACCATGGCGCGGCTGCAGCGGCATTTTCTCGACAGCGAAACCGCACCGGTCATCCGCCCGACGCGGATCGACCCGGCCGATATGGCGCGGCGCATGGGGCCGGATATCGCGGCACAATGCTTCGAGGAGCTGAAGGGCAAGATCTTCGACGAGCGCGGCGCGGCCCGGATCAACGAAACATTCGCCGAACTCTGGCCGACCCTGCGCGGCGAGTTGAATGCCTTCGCGCTGCCCGTGGCCGAGATGGAAAGGCTTCTGTCGGACGCCGGAGGCCCGATGACATCGCAGGATCTCGGCCTTCCCGTCGCCCGCTATCGCGAGGCCGTGATCCACAGCCGCGAGATGCGCAACCGCTATTCCTTTCTCGATGTGGCGGCAGATGCCGGCATTCTCGCGGACTTCGCGGCCGGGGAGGCATGACGCGATGCGACCGATCCTGGACATGCCCATCGAGGCGGCGGCGCGGATCAGGGTGCTGTTCGCCGATATCGACGATACGTTGACGAATGACGGCCGGCTTCCGTCCTGCGCCTATGACGCGCTGGAGCGGCTGACCGCGGCCGGCATCGCGGTCGCCCCCATCACCGGCCGGCCTGCCGGATGGTGCGACATGATCGCCCGCATGTGGCCCGTCGCCGGTGTGGTCGGCGAGAACGGGGCCTTCTATTTCGCCTACGATGAAGAGCTGCGCCGCATGCACCGCGTCTTCGCCGTCGCCGATCAGCAGCGGGCAAGCGACCGGGAAAAGCTGCAGCACGTCAAGCAGCGGATCCTGCGCGAGGTTCCGGGTTCGGCCCTTTCGGCAGACCAGCTCTACCGCGAGGCGGACCTTGCCATCGATTTCTGCGAGGATATTCCAGCACTTGCCGTGTCCGATGTGGACCGGATCAAGAGCATTTTCGAGGAGGAGGGCGCCGTCGCCAAGGTGTCCTCGATCCATGTGAACGGATGGTATGGCGCTTACGACAAGCTGACCATGGCCCGCCGCTTCGCCGCCGATATCCTCGGTATCGATATCGACCGGGAGCAGGACGCGATCGTCTTCGTCGGCGACAGCCCGAACGACGCGCCGATGTTCGGTTTCTTTCCCAACGCCTGCGGCGTCGCCAATGTCCTGCAGTTCGACGGCCGCATGGAGGCGAACCCCACCTATGTGACAGTGGCACGCGGCGGCTACGGCTTCGTGGAAGTGGCCAACCATCTTCTGAACGCCGGCCCCCGGAGGAATGCGGCATGAGTGCGCCGGTGTTCGATCTCGTCGTGGTGGGCGGCGGCATCAACGGTGCCGGCATCGCGCGGGATGCGGCCGGCCGGGGCCTGAAGGTCCTGCTGGTCGAGCGGTCCGACCTCGGCTCGGCGACATCGTCGGCCTCGACCAAGCTCATCCATGGCGGACTTCGCTATCTGGAGCATTACGAATTCAAACTGGTGCGCCATGCGCTGGCCGAACGCGAGCGGCTATGGGCGATCGCACCGCACATCATCTGGCCGCTCCGCTTCGTGCTGCCGCACCGCAAGGGCCTGCGGCCGGCGTGGTTGCTGCGCCTCGGGCTCTTCCTCTATGATCATCTCGGCGGTCGCAAGCGCCTGCCGGCGACGGTGACGCGCCGCCTGCGCACCGATCCGGTCGGGCGACCCTTGCGCGATGTCTCCGGCATCGGCTTCGAATATTCGGACTGCTGGGTGCAGGACAATCGTCTCGTCGTGCTCAATGCAAGGGACGCGGCCGCGAACGGTGCCGACATTCGCGTGCAGACCGCGTGCATCGCGGCGCGGCGAGAGGCCGATCAGTGGCAGTTGACGCTTCAGGACGAGGAGACCGGCTCTCGCAGCGAGGTCCGCGCCCGCGCCGTGGTCAATGCCGCCGGCCCCTGGGTCGACAGCTTTCTCTCCGGCGTGGCGGGTGTCAACGCCAACGGACGGGCGCGGCTGGTACAGGGCTCCCATATCGTGGTGCCGAAGCTCTACGACCATGACCGGTGCTACATCTTCCAGAATCCGGACGGCCGCATTATCTTCGCCATTCCCTATGAGGATGATTTCACGCTGATCGGCACGACCGATCAGGACTATCGCGGCGACCCGAAAGACGTAAAGGCCTCGCCAGCGGAGATCGCCTATCTCGTCAAGGCCATTTCGTCCTATTTCCAGCGTCCGATCACCGAGGCAGACGTCGTCTGGACCTATTCCGGCGTGCGCTCGCTCTATGACGACGGCGCGGCGAATGCCCAGGAAACGACGCGCGACTACGTGTTGTCCCTCGATCACGGCCCCGGCCGGGCGCCGCTCCTGTCCGTCTTTGGCGGCAAGATCACCACCTATCGCTGCCTTGCGGAAGATGCGCTGGACAAGCTCGCCGTGGTGTTCCCCGACACGGGCGGCAAGCGCGGCTGGACGGCGACGCGGGCGTTGCCCGGCGGCGATTTCCCACCCGGCACGGCCGGAGACGTGGCGCGCGACCTTCGCCAGAGATACGGCTTCCTGTCGGAGCGCGAGGCGCAGCGTCTCGTGCGGCACTACGGGCTGGAGGCCCGCGACATTCTGGGCACCGCACGCCGCCGCGAGGATCTCGGCCGCGATTTCGGCGGTTCCTTGACGGAAAGTGAAGTCCTGTTTCTGATGGACCGGGAATATGCCCGCACGGCCGCCGACATCGTCTGGCGCCGGACGAAATCCGGGCTGCGCATGACACCGGATCAGATCGACGCGCTCGACGCCTTCATGGCGGAGAGACGCCGGCAGGCAGACGCTCCGAAGGCTGTGGCCAGCGGCTAGCACGAACGGCGATCGGTCCCGCGCCGGTCGAAAGGGACGTATCGAGATGCCGTTGGGAGAGAGCGGTGACCGATACGGGAAGAGCATGCGGCGCAGCTTGCGTCCGGTATCAGGCACGAATGAAGCGCAATGTCCATTGCACAGGTGAAACGCATCGCGATCTCGGATTCGCCGTGGCCATGGCTGCTGCCGCTCGTCGCGCTGCTGGTGGTCTTCACCGTCTATCCGCTGATCTACAACATCTGGCTCAGCTTCCACGAATTCGTGCCCAAGCAGAGAGTGCTGAAATATGTCGGCATGGCCAACTGGATCCAGCTGGTCAATGACGGCCGGTTCTGGGGCGCGCTCGGCGTCACCTTCCTCTATTTCTTCATCGCCCTGACGGTCGAGATCATCCTCGGCATGTCCGTCGCCATGCTGCTCGATGCCGAACTGCCGGGCTTTGCCGCCCTGCGGGCCATCCTGTCGATGACGCTGGTCATCCCGCCCGCCATCGCCGGCATGATGTTCCTGCTGATGGAGGACTCGCAGTTCGGCGTGCTCTCCTACTTCCTCGGCCAGCTCGGATTGCTCGACAAATCGACGCCGATTCTTGGAACCTCGTCCCTTGCCCTTCTCGGCGTGCTCGTCGCGGAAATCTGGCAGTGGACGCCCTTCATGGTGCTGATCTTCATGGCGGGCCTGCGGTCGCTGCCGGCCGAGCCCTATGAGGCGGCATCCATCGACGGGGCGTCCTCGTTCCAGATGTTCCGCCGGCTGACCCTGCCGATGATGTCGCGGGTCATCGCGGTCGCCGTCCTTCTGCGCGGCATCGATCTGTTCCGGGTGTTCGACTACGTCTTTGTCATGACCTCGGGCGGGCCTGGAACCGCGACCTACACGGTCAGTCTCTATGCCTGGCAGCAGACATTCTCGTTCCTGAAATGGGGCTATGGCGCGACGCTGAGCCTGACGAGCCTCGTGATCGTCATGGTCATGGCCAACCTCTTCATTCGCGTCGCCAAGGTCAGGTGGTAACATGCATCAGAGCAAACTCGTCCGCACCGTTCGCACCATTGCCGGCTGGCTGGTGGTCGGCGCCTTCTTCTTCCCGATCTATTTCTGGACCTCGGTGGCCTTCCGCGACTCCAAGGACATCTTCAACTGGCCGCCGATCATCTTCAATTTCCAGCCGACGATGCGCAATTTTGAGCAGGTCTTCGGCATTTCCTTCGGCTTCGCCCGGCAGGACGCCGTCGCCCCCGGCGGTGGAAACTTCTACATGGCCCCGCGGCTGTGGGATTCCATCGTGGTCGCGTCGATGTCGACGGTGCTCGCCATCACGGTGGCGACCTTCGCCTCCTATGCGCTGTCCCGAATGAATTTTCGTGGCCGTCACCAGTTCGTCAACTGGGTGCTGTCGACGCGCATGATGCCGCCGGTGGCGGTCGCCATCCCGATGTTCTTCATCTTCAAGCAGTTCAACCTGCTCGACACCTATATCGGCGTGATCCTGATCCACGGGCTGATGAACCTGCCGCTGGCGGTGCTGCTGCTCAAAAGCTTCTTCGACGACATCCCCGCCGAGATCGACGAGAGCGCGCTTCTCGACGGCGCGTCCCGCTGGACGATCTTCCGGCGCGTCGTTCTGCCGATGGCCAAGGGCGGGATCGCGGCGACCGCCGTCCTCTGCTTCATCTTCTCGTGGACGGAATTCCTGTTCGTCCTCACGCTCACCCAGACGGGCCTGAAGACCGTGCCCGTGGTGTCGTCCACCTTCGTGACTTCGATCGGAACCGCCTGGGGCAATATGGCTGCCCTCGGTGCTGCTGCGATCGTGCCTGCCTTCTTCGTCGTCCTTCTGGTCCAGCGCCATCTGGTGCGGGGCCTGACCATGGGCTCGCTGAAGCAATGACTGCGGCGGGCCGGGAGGGCCTGCCGTTCGATCAACGACGTCCGTTGCCAATCCCGGCAGCGGAGATTGGAGGAGAGAACAGTGAAAGACAGCGATAGAAAATCATACCTGGCGTCCGTCACGGACCGTTTCGTGCGGGGCCAGATGGACCGACGCGCCTTCCTGCGCGCAACCAGCAAGCTGGGACTGGGCGCCGCAGCGCTCGGAATGGGCATGGGAAGCCGCCCCTTCATGCTGAACAAGGCTTTGGCCCAGGAAGAGATGCAGCCCTCGGCCGAGGTGATGGCCTGGCTGAAGGACGTCGGCAAACCCTTTGCTGGCACCACGCTGAAATTCGCCACGGAATCCACGCCGCCATCGAACGCGATCAACTCGCAACTGAAGAAGTATTTCGAGGAAGCGACGGGTATCAAGGTCGAGATCGAGGTCCTGCCGCTCGAACAGGTTCTCCAGAAGATGACGCTGGACGTGGCGTCCTCGCTCGGCACCTACGACCTCTATTACATCGACCAGAGCTGGGCCGCATCCTTCAGCCAGGACGTCTTCGATCCGCGCGAGCAGATCAAGGCCAAGGCCGACCTTGCCATGCCGAACTACAATATCGACGACTTCCTGCCGGCGCTGGTGGACGGGATTTCGAAATATCAGGATCGCTGGGTCGGCGTGCCCTACGACATCCCGATCTTCATCATGATCTACCGCCGGGATATCTACGAAAAGCTCGGCCTGAAGGCGCCAGCGACGTTTGAGGAGCTTTACACCAACTCCGCCACCATCACGAAGGAAATGGGGCCGGACACGTTCGGCTATGCCGGGCAGATGAAGTCCGGCCACTATGCGCTGGAATGCGAATGGACCTCGATGCTGTGGGGTCACGGCGGGTCGATCTTCAATGCGGACAAGACCTTTGTCGGCAATGACGAACGCGGCATCGCTGCCCTCGACTACTACACGAAGCTCAAGGACATCATGCCGCCGGGCGTCAACCAGTGGACATGGGACGGACAGGGACAGGCGGTCGCTCAAGGGGTTGCGGCATCCATGCTGTCCTGGGGCGAGTTCTTCCCCTTCTTTGACAATCCGACGCAGACCAAGGTTTCCGGCCTCTGCGAAGCCGTCATCCCGCCGCAGCCGATCTCCCTGCGCAAGCCGGAAGAATGCGGTTTCGGCGAAATTCCCGGCGTCGGCCATCAGGGCGGCTCGTCGCTGGCGGTCTCGCGTTACTCCAAGAACCCGGATGCCGCATGGCTGTTCATGCAGTGGGCGACCTGCGCCGACACGCAGGCACTGGTGACGACGCTGGGCGGCGGCACCGGCCCGACACGGGCGAGCGTCTATGACGATCCGCGCGTCAAGAGCCATGCCCGCGTGGGCGCCGCTACCACCCGGCACCTGCCGGTCGTACGGGAGACCATCGACAAGTACATGGGCTCCGAACCGGACCTGCCGGAATGGGCGCAGATCTCCTCCGACACGATCCCCGTGGCGCTCGGCAAGTATTTCTCGGGCAGCTACGGCTCGTCCAAGGAAGCGCTCGACGACATCAGCACCGGGATCGCGGCCGTCCTGAAGGGCTGAGCCTCGCCTTGAAACGAAGAGGTCGCGGCAATCCCGCGACCTCTTCCGAACATGATGACGCTCGACGCAGACCGACGGAGGAAACGATGATGGACAACAAACCCCTGATCGCCATTACGGGCGCGAGTTCCGGGATCGGCGAGGCCGTGGCCCGCGCCTTCTCGGAGGCCGGCCACCCGCTTCTCCTGATGGCGCGCAGGCTGGACCGCCTTGAGGCGCTCGACCTTCCCCGCACCGTGTTGCGCAAGGTCGATGTGCGCGACCGCGCAAGCCTTGCCGCCGCCGTCCGCGATGCGGAGGCAGAACACGGCCCGGTCGATCTGATGTTTGCCAATGCCGGCATCGCAAGGCTTGGCGACATCGCCACGCAGCCCCCCGAAGAGTGGGACGAGATGATCGACATCAACACCAAGGGCGTCATGAACAGCGTGCATGCCGTGCTGGCCGGCATGGTCGAGCGCAAGCAGGGCACGCTGGTGATGATGAGCTCGATCGCCGGGCGGAAGGTCTATCCCGACCACACCGTCTACTGCGGCACGAAGTTCTTCGTTCACGCGGTGTCGGAAAGCCTGCGCGCCTATCTCGCGCCCCACAATGTCCGTGTCGTCGTCGTGTCGCCCGGTATCGTCGACACCGAGGTCCTCGATCACGTCAACGATCTCCAGACGCTGGAAAACTACAAGTCGAACAAGGCGGCCATCGGCGGCGGCATTTCCGCCGATATCGTCGCTGGCCTGATCCTCGACGCCTATGCACTGCCGCAACGCGCCATCGTGCAGGAAATCGTCATCACGCCGACGCAGCAGACCTACTGAAAAGACGCCGTCCACCCACGGCCTATTATGGAGTACATTCAATGGCGACCGTCGAATACCAGCGCATAGGCAAGTCCTTCGGCGCCTTCACGATCATGCGCGACATCTCCTTCAAGATCGCGGATCAGGATTTCGTGGTGCTGCTCGGCCCGTCCGGCTGCGGCAAGACGACCCTGCTGCGCATGACGGCCGGGCTGGAAAGCGTCAGCGAGGGCGATTTGCTCATCGACGGCAACCGCGTCAACACGCTGCATCCGCGCGACCGGAATATCGCCATGGTGTTCCAGAACTACGCGCTCTATCCCACCATGAAGGTCTACGACAACATCTCCTTCAGCCTCGAGGTCGCCAAGATACCCCCGGCCGAGATCAAGCGCCGGGTGGAATGGGCGGCCGAGACGCTCAACCTCACGCCCTATCTCGACCGCTACCCCAAGGATCTTTCCGGCGGGCAGCGTCAGCGCGTCGCCATGGGGCGGGCCATGGTGCGCGAAGCTGCGGTGTTCCTGTTCGACGAGCCGCTCTCGAACCTCGACGCCAAGCTGCGCGCCCATATGCGCACCGAGATCCGGCAGCTGCACAACCGGCTGAAGACCACCACCGTCTACGTGACGCACGACCAGATCGAGGCCATGACGATGGCCGACAAGATCGTGGTCATGCGCGCCGGCAAGATCGAGCAGATCGGCTCTCCCGACGAGGTCTACGACCGGCCGGCCAGCAAATACGTCGCCGACTTCATCGGCGCGTCCGCTATCAATTTCCTCCCCGGAACGGTCGTCGTGTCCGACGGCATGCCCGCCGTCGACACGGCGACCGGACGGGTGGTGCTGGAAACGACGACGACAGCCAGGCCCGGCGAGAAGGTCGTCATCGGCCTGCGTCCGACCGATGTCGTGGTCGATGGCGCGGGCGCGCTTTCGGCGAAATCCGTGCTTGTCGAGCGGCTCGGCCACGATGCCCAGCTCTTTTGCGACGGTGCCGATGGACGCTTCACGGTGTCGGTGGACAAGACCGCCCGCTTTGCCGAGGGCAGCGAGGTCCGCTTCTCCATCCCGCCGTCCAAGGTTCACGTCTTCAACGCCGAAACGGAAGCGCGCCTTTAGGCGCTGCGATCCATCACTTCCATCCCATTCCATCGTCTGCCGGCCTGCCCGATCGCGCCGGCACAGAAAGGACCGTCACCATGAGATCCCGCTGGTCGGATACCGAATTCAAAGCCGTCGTCGATGCCTATGTCGCAAAGGGCATCAATCGCGATCTCGCCATCCGCACCTATACGACGCGCCTTCTGGGGCAGGATCCCGAGCTGGTGCTGCATGGCGGTGGGAATACGTCGGTCAAGACCGTCTTCACGGAGATGGACGGAACTGAGATCGAGGTGCTCTGCGTCAAGGGCAGCGGCTGGGACATGGGCACGATCGAACCTCAGGGCCTGCCGGCCGTGCGGCTGGAGCCGCTGAAGGCCATGGTCGCGTTCGACACCCTGTCCGACGACGACATGGTGATGCTGCAGCGCCGCCTGCTGCTCGATCCCTCAGCCCCCAACCCATCGGTCGAGGCGATCTTGCACGGTCTCCTGCCGTTCAAGCATATCGACCACACCCATGCCAACGCCATCGTCTCCCTGACCAACCAGCCGAATGGCGAAGCGCTGGTGCGCGAGCTGTTTCCGAATGCCATCATTGTTCCCTATGTGATGCCCGGTTTCGATCTGGCTAAGGCCTGCGATGCCGCCTTCAAGGCCAATCCCGGCGGCGATGGCATGATCCTGCTCAAGCACGGCATCTTCACCTGGTCGGAAGATCCGCGCACGAGCTACGAGGACATGATCGCCAAGATCGATGCTGCGGAAAAGCGGATCGCCAAGGGGAACCCGAAGCCGTTCCGGGGCGTGACGCTGCCGCGAAAGATCGCCAGCGCGGCCGAGATCGCGCCCATCCTGCGCGGTGCGATCGCACTTTCCACGGAGGTGGAGGGCGCGCCTCGCCGGTTCGTGCTGGAGCACCGCTCGAGCGAAAAGATCCTCGATTTCTGCAATGCCGAGACTGTTTCGTCGCTGGTCCGGCGTGGAAACGCGACGCCCGAGCATGTCATCCACATCAAGCGCTTCGGCGTCGCCCTGCCGGCACCGGAGACGGGAACGCTGGATGCGTGGGCCGAGACCGTGACGGCGGCGGTCAAGGCCTATCAGGAGGAGTATAAAGCCTATTTCGAGCGCAACAACGCCCGCGTCGGCGGCGGCAAGCGCATGCTCGACCCGATGCCGCGGGTGTTCTACGTCGCAGGCGTCGGCCTCTTTGCAGCGGGGGCCGCCCGCAAGAACGCGCTGGTGGGCGCCGATGTCGCTGAAGCGACCATCGCCGTCATCACCAATGCCGAGGGCATCGACGCGTTCGAAGCGCTCTCCGAAGCGGATCTGTTCGATATCGAATACTGGTCGCTGGAGCAGGTGAAGCTAGCGAAATCGGTCGAAAAGCCGCTGACCCGACAGGTCGCCATCGTCACCGGCGGCGCGAGCGGTCTTGGCCTTGCGGTCGCCGAAGCCCTGAAGGCGGAGGGTGCCGAGATCGCGCTGTTCGACATTTCTCCGGAGGGTGTGGCGCGGGAGGCAAAACGCATCGGCGCATTCCCGGTCGTCTGCGACGTCACCGATCCGGATGGGGTGGATGCGGCCGTGGCGTCCGTCGCCGCGCATTTCGGCGGTGTCGATATCCTGATTTCCAATGCCGGCGCCGCCTTCCAGGGCAGCCTTCTCACCGTGTCGGAAGACACGTTCCGCAAGGCGTTCGACCTCAATTTCTGGGGACATCACTATATGGCGCGGGCCGTGGTGCGGGTGATGGAACAGCAGAAGACCGGCGGCGCGCTCGTCTTCAACGTCTCCAAACAGGCGGTCAATCCGGGCGCGGATTTCGGCCCCTACGGCACGTCGAAGGCCGCGCTGATGGCGCTGATGCGGCAATATGCGGTGGAGCACGGCGCGTCCGGCATCACCTCCAATGCCGTCAATGCGGACCGAATCCGCACCGGACTGATGACCGACGAGATGGTGGCGGCCCGTAGCAAGGCGCGCGGCGTCACGCCGGAAGCCTATCTCTCGGCGAACCTTGTCGGCCGCGAGGTCACGGCCGCCGATGTCGCAGCCGCCTTCGTGCACCTGGCCAAGGCGCGGACCTCAAGCGGCGCCGTCATCACGGTCGACGGCGGCAACGTCGCCGCCATGATGCGCTGACGCAGCCAACCCATCGCAGGAGAAAAGGTCCATGGCCAATATTCTGATTCTGGGGGCCGGCGTCATGGGAACGGCACTGGCCGTGCCCGCCAGCGACAACGGCCACGCGGTCGTTCTCTCGGGGACGCCGCTCGACGACGCAGTCGTCGCGCGGATGCAGGCACCGGGCGGAACACATCCCAAACTCGACGCGCCGCTGCCCGGCACCGTCCGCGTCATCGCGGACGCAGCCCTGACAGCGGAGGATACAGACAAGGCCGACCTGATCGTCGTCGGCGTCAGCAGTCCCGGCATCACCTGGGCGGTCGACAGGCTGAACGAACTGCTGCGCCGGGAGACGACGGTCGCCTTCGTGACCAAGGGCCTTGATCGCAGGGACGGCGCCGTCGTGACCTTCGCCGAAACCGTGCCGGAGCGCATCAACCGCCTTGGCACCTTCATCGGCATCGGCGGCCCCTGCATCGCCCGCGAACTTGCGCTGCGCCTGCCGACAGCGAGTGTCTATGCCGCGCGGAATGAGGCCGCAGCGAAGCGAGCGGCAGCCCTCTTCCGCACGCCCTATTACCGCCTCGCCGTCAGCGACGACCTGACCGGGGTCGAGGCCTGCGCCGCCCTGAAAAATTTCTTCGCCATCGGCGTCAGCGCCATGCAGACCCGCTATCCCGACGCGCTTCGTGCGGACGGGCAGTCTAAGAACCCGACCGCTGCCGCCTTCACCCAGGCCGTCCACGAAATGGCCATGCTGTGCGAGATGGTCGGCGGAGCGCGCTCCACCGCCTTCGACCTCGCCGGTCTGGGCGATCTGCACGTCACCGTCGGCGGCGGACGAAACAGCCGGCTTGGCCACAGCCTTGGCCGAAAGCGGAATGTCGAGGAAGCCATGACACAGGAACTCGCCAACGAGACGGTGGAAGGCATCGATACCGCCCGCGTCGTCGCATCGCTGCTTCACGGTATGGGCCGTGATTCCGTGAGATTCCCTCTCACCAAGGCGATCATCGACGCCGTTCTTGGCAAGACACTGTTCGAGTTCGATTTTGAGAAACTCTACCTGCCAGCGAACGCCGGCTGATGCCGCGGTCGGTACGCGGATCTGATCTTGTTACAGCGCCGCGCGTCATATCAGACGCACGGCGCTTTAGCGCTCTGGACCTGCTGCATGATCCGAACAGGTGCTACCCCGGGATTAATCGTCGAAGACGGGCAGTGCTGCAGCCTTCGCCGCATCGAGATCGACGACCAGACGCAGGCCATCCTGCTTGAGGCCGGAGAGTGGCACGACGCGGTTTTCGCGGCCGAGTCCTGAATTGTTGTCGAAATCGATCACAACGCCCGTGGCAACAGACGAATCCGCCCCAACGACATCTTCGATCTCGCCGATGCGCTGGCCTGCCGTGTTGTAGACGTGCATGCCTTCGAGATCGTCGGCGGTCACATTCAGGCCGGGCAGCACCGTCGCGTCGGCCACCTTAACCAAAGCGGGCGTCTGCGCGATCGCCGCCGTACCCGTGAGGGCGACCAGAGCGGAGGTGGCGATAAATGTGGTAAATCGGGTCATTTCTGTACTCCATTCCTGTCACTGTCCCGACCGATGGCCGGGCAGACCATTGTGTGCTCGCCTCAGACGAGGAGAAAATCGCTGGCCTTCAGGTCGGCAAGCCGCATGTCTTCGAGATGAAGTTCGTGCTGGCCAAAATCGATGATGACATCGTCGCCACCGTCGGTGGAGCGTGCCAGCGCGAGAATGTCGTCGAAACTGGCGACGCCGAGCGACTTGGAGATTTGCAGCCGATCGACGCCCGACTGGAAATCCTCGATCTCGGTGATGCCTGACTTGAAGATGAAGGTATCGGAGCCGCGACCGCCGCTCAGCTCATTGAAGCCGGCGCCGCCGTCGAGGATGTCGTTGCCGGTACCCCCTTCGATCTCGTCGTTTCCGGCGCCGCCTTCGAGACGGTCATTCCCGGCGCCGCCCTCAAGATCGTCATTGCCGGCCTCTCCATAGAGACGGTCGTTACCGGCGCCGCCGTCGATCTCGTCGTGGCCGTTTCCACCGTAGAGGCTATCATTGCCATTGCCGCCATACAGGTCGTCATTGCCGTTCTTGCCGAACAGCTGATCGTTTCCGTCAAGACCGTAGAGCTTGTCGTTTGTATTCGTGCCGTTGATGAGGTCGGCCTTGCTGGTGCCTTTGCGCGTGACCATGATCGTCTCCCTTGGCTGTGTCCGACACGGTCTGTTCAGCCGATGACGGCTGCCGGTGTCGTTGGTACGGAACGATAATGCACGAGGTCGCCTCTCCTGCCCTGACAGGCTTTGTCAACATTCTGTCAGCTTGGGCGTGGTAGTGCGCGGGATGTTCCATCTTCACCGAATGTCCCGTTTCGCCGCGGCCGTAACATTTTCCGTCCTGTTTCTCGCAGCGCCTGCGATTTCGGATGACGGCGACGATCTGCTGGACCAGGAAGCGGCGCGGCAGGCGCTGGCCGAAGGTCGCGTCCGTCCGCTGGAGGACATCATCGCGCATGTGCGAAAGACGATCAAAGGCGACATCATCGAAATCGAATTCGAGCGTGACAATGGCCGCTTCGTCTATGAACTGGAAATTCTGCAGGAAACGGGCCAGCTCCTCGAAATCGTCGTCGATGCCCGAACTCTGGAAATTCTGCCCTAAAGCGTCTTTGTGTTGATGCATGTCGTCCTCCCGAAACCGCTGCACACTTTCGGGCGACATGCATTAGATGAACGGAAACGGGCAAAAGCCTCGGGATACGATCGGAGGAGTTTCATGCGTAGGGATCGAACAGGCTGATGCGGTTGCTTGTCGTGGAAGATGACAGGCGGATCTGCGAAGATCTGGTCGGCGTGCTCACGGGCGCCGGCTTCGTCGTCGATCTCGCCCATGATGGCGACGATGCGTGGTTCAAGGGCGATACCGAGGATTACGGCATGGTGGTCCTCGACCTCGGATTGCCGAAGCTTGATGGAATAAGCGTGTTGAAGCGCTGGCGCGCTAACGGACGTCACATGCCTGTTCTGGTTCTGACGGCGCGGGGAAGCTGGGCGGAGCGTGTCGAGGGTATCGATGCCGGGGCCGACGACTACCTGCCCAAGCCCTTCCAGTTCGAGGAACTGCTCGCGCGCGTGCGGGCGCTGATCCGCCGCTCGGTCGGTCATGGCGCAGCGACGCTCGACATCGGCGAGCTGACGATCGACACCCGCACGATGCGTGTCCTCGTCTCCAACAAGCCCGCCCGGCTCACACCGCTGGAATACCGTCTTGTCAGCTACCTCGCGCATCACAAGGGCCGGACGGTTCCGATCATGGAGCTTCAGGATCATGTCTATGGCGATGATTTCTCACGCGATGCCAACGCGCTGGAAGCCGTCGTCGCGCGCCTGCGCAAGAAGCTCGGCAGCGAAGCGATCACGACCAGACGCGGCTTTGGCTATATGATGGGCGGAGATGCGGAATGACCCGGCATTCGCTGCGCCTGCGCCTTGCGCTTGCGGGTGCGGCCTCCGTAGCACTCGCGCTCATCGTAGCCTTTCTCGGCCTGTCGCTGCTGTTCGAGCGGCATGTCGAGCGCCGGATCGTGGAGGAACTCAAGCTCCACCTTGATCAGGTTATCGCCGGACTCGATCGTGATCCCGCCGGTCGTCTCGACGTGACGCGCCCGCCAGCGGACCCGCGATTCCAGCGGCCTCTTTCAGGTCTCTACTGGTCGATCGAATATGACGACACCCGGCGCCAGTCCCGGTCGCTCTGGGACCAGACGCTGGCTCTTCCGGCATTGGTTCCGGGAGAGCCGAAGCAGTCGCTCGTCCAGGGCCCGGCCGATACCCGACTTCTGATGCTTGCGCGCCGGATCGTGACCGGTCCAAACCTCGGCGCGCAGACGGTCCTCGCCGCGGTCGCAATCGACAGGCAGGAGATCGAGCGCGCCACGGCCGACTTTCGCCGTGACCTCGCGCCGCTGCTCGTGATCCTTGCCGTTCTTCTGTGCCTTGCCAGTTTCGCGCAGATCGTCGTCGGCCTGAGGCCGCTGAAGGTGTTGCGGAACCGCATCGCCGCCATTCGCACCGGCGAAGCAAAGCGCCTCGGCAGTGGCTTTCCCGATGAGGTGCTGCCACTGACAGTCGAAGTCGATGGTCTGCTTGCCTCGCGGGAAGAGCAACTGGAAAAGGCGCGTGAGCGTGCGGCCGATCTCGCACATGGCTTCAAGACGCCTCTGCAGGCGCTCACCGGCGATGTGCTGCATCTGCGCGAGGCCGGCATGGCGAAAGCCGCCGACGACATCGAAAGCGTAATCCTCGGCATGCGCAGGTTGGTGGACCAGGAAATGGTGCGGGCGAGAATGGCAGGTCGCGACGTCACGGCACGCGCCAGTCTCGCCGACGTCGCCGACCGCGTCATCAGCGTTCTCAGCCGCACGCCGCAAGGCGACGCCATCGACTGGCACAACGGCTTGTCGGCAACCGACTGTGTCCGTCTGGACGCAGGAGACCTTGCCGAATTGCTGGGGAATATCCTCGAAAACGCGGCGCGATATGCGGAGGAAAGTGTGACGCTTCAAGCCGAGCGCATGGGCGACCGGATCCGCCTCTCGATCCGAGACGACGGCCCAGGCATCCCGGAAGACAAACTTTCCTATGTCCTGCGCCGTGGAGAAAGGCTGGACACGACCAGCGCTGGCGCAGGCCTTGGCTTTTCCATCGCGCAGAACATCGTGGAAGCCGCGCATGGCTCGATTTTGCTCAGGAATGCATCACCCGGGCTTGAAGTCATTGTCGAACTTCCCACTGCCGATGAACGGTTGCTTCCATAATATCGCCGGCGTGAGCTTCCGTGCGACAGTCGTGATGTAGCCTGGCTAGCGTAGTCTACCTTGAGACCACGACCAGCTTGGGGAGTTGCCTGATCGGCCGAAGGCTCGTGGCGGGTGCGGGGCGGCCGACATAGTAGCCCTGCATCAGGTCGATCTTCAGGCGGTGCATGAGCGCGAAATGCTCTTCCGTCTCGACGCCTTCGACAAGGATCGTTGCCCCCCGATTGCGCGCCAGCCGCAGGATATCGTCGAGCATGGCGCAGCCGCGCTGGGTGTCGCAATCGTGCAGAAAGGATTTGTCGATCTTGATGCAATCGAAATCGATAAGGCGAAGCCAGGAGAGGCCGGCAAAGCCCGTGCCGAAATCATCCAGCCAGATCTTGATGCCGAGGGCGCGCAGGTCGCTGATGCAGCGTAGCAGGCTCGAATGGATCTCCATGTCCTGCCCCTCGGTGATCTCGAAGGCGAGGCGATCGCCGGTGAGGCAGAACTCGTCCAGCGTCCGTGCCACGAAGGCGACGAAACCGGGCGTCTTCAGCTGCAGCGGTGAGACGTTGACGCTGGCAACGGGCGCGAGATTGGTCACCAGCAGCTCCTCGCAGACGCGACGCAGAGCCCACTGCCCGAGATTGACGATCGCACCGGACCGCTCGGCCGCCGGGATGAACAGCGAGGGGGAGATGAAGGCGCCATCCGACATCTTCAGCCGCATCAGGGCTTCATAGGCATATGTCTTGCCCGTCGCCACGTCCTGCAGTGGCTGGTAGACCATGGACACGAGGCCTTGCGGTACGGCGATCTTCAGCAAGGCGGCAATGTTTTCGCCGTCGTCGCGATTGTTCGGATCGTTAATATGGAACAGCTTGACGCAGTTGCGGCCGGAAGCCTTGGCGCTGTAGAGCGCGCGATCCGCCTGGTGGATCACCTTCTCGACCTTGGAAAGGTTTCGGTCCGCGGTAAAGGCCGCACCGACACTGACCGTAACCTTCGACGTTCCATCCCGTCGCTGCTCGTGCAGGAGACCGAGATCCTCGACCGTTTGGCGAATGGCTTCGCAGAGTTCGGCGGTCTGCTGCTCGGATGCCACGTGCGCAAGCAGGATGAACTCCTCACCACCGAACCGGCCGACAGAGGCCTTGTGCTCCTCGGCAAACGCACGCAAGGCCTGGGCGACCAGTACCAGACACTTGTCGCCTTCGAGATGACCGTAATAGTCGTTGTATCGTTTGAAGAAATCGACATCGACCAGAATCACGGCAAAGGTGCGCCCGGCCTGCTGCCAGTCTCGCCAGAAATCACGCAGACGATTGTCGATCGCGCGCCGGTTGGCAAGGCCCGTGAGGGGATCGGTATGGGACAACCGCAACAAGGCCTCGCCACGCTCGGCCGCCTGTCGATGCTGGGCTTTCGCTTCCAGAGCGTTGAGGAACACGTTGTAGCGCTCGAGGTTCAGCTTCCAGTTCACATAGGACGTAAAGATGAAGCAGGAGAGGCAGAAGAGACCGAACGTGAACTTGTAGCTGTATCCGACATTCGGAAACCAGACGAGGCCGGCCAGAAAGATCAGCACGATGATGCCTGAGGCGACGACGGAGATCCGGAACGGGAAATTGAAAAACAGGTTCACGCTCATCATGAAGATAGCGCCGAACACCATGTAATAGGACATGACGACCGAGTGTTCGCTCATCATGCTCGGTATGAGCCAGCCGGAATAGGCGAAGATCAGCGCAATCGCCGCCGTGCTATCGACGGCGTCGGCCGTGGACGACCGCCGCATCTGCAATTCCAGCGCGATCAACATGATGATGGAAATCGTGAAACGCGCGCCGACGACATACGGCGCGACGTCGCCGATCAGGAGAATGTCGCTGATCGAGAAGACGAGATAGACGAACACGGCAGCCCAAAGCCCACGGCGCGTCGACTGCTTGTGCGCATTCTCGCCATGACGCTTGTAAAGCTCGCGAAGGGTTACCTTCGGTTGCTGCAGCGGATCTCTCGACGCGCCGAACTCGATGGTGTCGGTCGACTTGTGCATCATGCACTCTCCACCGCTTTCATTGCTGTGCCGAAGTTATGCACCGGTACTCGGCGACCAGGCCCTCGAATAGAAGATCCCGACAAACCGTTTCAATGTTTTATCACGCTTACAAATGCCGCGGCAAACATTAGCGAAAACGGCTTAACACTTCCTTTCCACAGGCCTGAACGCCTGTGCCGTAGCGGGGCATGTGTGCCATTAACCAACAAATCGAAACGTCCATGCATTTCCAGACAATTTGAGTCATCTCTTACGCGTCTTGTTAACCCAATGGTAACCAAAGGACGTAGCGTGAAGAACCCACTCGCCGCTTTTGACGGGCAAAGCCTGATCACCCCGACCGCTGTCAACAGAGAGGTTTTCCCCAGCGGAGCCCCTGCCGACGAACGGCAACTTCGGATCGCCAGAGACGAATTGACGCTGATATTGCAGGTCGCCTCGCAGCAAATTCAGGCAGACCGTAGCCCCGATCAGATCATCGATCGCCTGATCCGCTCCCTTCACGAGAGCCGCGAAAAATACCGGGCGGTCTGGCCGGACCTCATTCCCATGGTCCAGGATCATCCCGTGGCCGCCTACTTCCACAACGACCCGTTCACCCGCTGGTCGTTCGAAAAGCCGCGCGGCTATTCCGGAGATGCGAGCCTGATCGACTTCATCTACGGCCACCCGGATATCGCAGCCGACGTCGAGCGCGCCTCGCCGCTCGGGCGTACACTCTACGAATACACGCGCAACGCCCCTTCCGCCGTGGCCGTGCGGGAACGTCGCGATCTTCTGACCCGCACCGTCGATGAAACCGCTGCCAAAGTGGGACCGGAAACGGAAGTGCTCGCGGTTGCGGCAGGGCATCTCCGCGAGGCCGAGACATCCCGCGCTCTACGTGAGGGCGGGATCAAGCGATGGGTGGCGCTCGACCAGGACCCTCTAAGCGTCGGCCGCACCATGCGCGACTTCAACGGAACACCGATCGACGCGATGGACGGCTCGGTGCGCGGCCTTCTGAAGAATGCCTACAGTCTTCGGCAGTTCGACCTGATCTATGCGGCAGGCCTCTACGACTACCTGGCCGACAAGGTCGCCGTGAAGCTGACGCAGACGTGCCTTTCGATGCTGAAGCCCGGCGGAATGTTCCTGTTCGCCAACTTCTCCACGGAAGTTCCCGATGACGGCTACATGGAGACGATGATGAACTGGACGCTTCTCCTGCGGTCGCAGTCGGAGATGTGGTCGATCATCGAGGCGAGCCTTGAAGGACAGCCGGCGGAGAAGAACGTCTTCTTCGGCGCGAACCGCAACATTATCTACGGCACCATCCGTAAGCCGTAATAAGCGGCCCCGGCACGCTTCTCGTTCGGCCGCTTGTGCGGCCGAATTTGTGGCCAAAACTGCAGCTTGTGACAAAACGAAAAACTGCCGACGTCGTGAAACTCTTTTCGATCCGTCTTCGTCTTCCTCCACTTGGTCCGGAGGAAAAATGCATATTACGAGAGCGCAGTGGCTCAGTTTGGCGTCGGAACGACACTCTATCAGGCACATCTACAGCCTATGCCTGCTCGTTCGCGGTGGCGATATCTTCAGCTACAAGGAGCGCCACCTGGCAGGTCGCCTCATTCAGAAGCTGGACGGCATCGTGCATCTGGCGATGACGGCGAGCGAAGATGCGAAGGCCATCGCAGACAATTTCTCGCTGTTGGAAACCCAAGTCGCCAAGCGACTGGAACGCTTCCAGCCGCCGCGGCGATGACTGGGCCGCTCACACGCGCCGTCAGATGTCCTGCCGTAAGCGAAGGCCTGCCGCATTGAACAGCCGGATCGCGTCCGGAGACCATGACAGCACGATGCGGTCGCCGGGCTTGACCGTATCGGGTGAGCGGTACTCAACGGTTACCGTCTGGCGATCGGCAAGCTGGCAGTAGAGATACTGCGTCCCGCCGAGATATTCCGAAAAGTCGATGGTTGCCGTGAGCGAACGACCATCGACGATCTCATGACCGACCGTCAGATGCTCGGGCCGGATGCCGAAGGTGACGTCCTCCTCGTGATCCCCCGATGCCGTCGGAAAAGGCGCTGCGAGCATCGCATCGGCCAGCTCGAGGCTTTCCGGCCCCACGCGCTTCGCTTTCAACAGGTTCATCCGCGGCGAGCCGATGAAGCCGGCGACGAAGCTGTTGGCCGGGTTCTCGTAGATCTCGCGCGGGCTCCCGACCTGCTCGATCCGCCCTTCCCGCAAGACCACGATCATGTCCGCCAGCGTCATCGCTTCCGTCTGGTCGTGCGTCACGTAGATCATCGTGTTGCCGAGTTCTCGGTGGAGCCGGGCGATCTCGATGCGCATGGAGACGCGAAGCTCCGCGTCGAGGTTCGACAGCGGCTCATCGAACAGGAAGACGTCCGGCTTGCGCACGATGGCGCGGCCGATGGCAACGCGCTGGCGCTGGCCGCCGGAAAGCTGCCCCGGGCGCCGGTCGAGAAGGCGGTCGGTCTTGAGGATGGCGGATGCCGCCGCGACACGGCGGTCGATCTCCGCCTTCGGGGTGTTCGCCATCTTCAGGCCGAAGGCGAGGTTGTCGCGAACGCTCATATGGGGATAGAGCGCATAGGACTGGAAGACCATCGCAATGCCGCGATCCGACGGATCGAGATCGGTCACGTCGCGTCCCTTGATGGCGATCAACCCGTCCGAAACCTCCTCGAGCCCCGCAATCATCCGCAGCAATGTGGATTTGCCGCAGCCTGATGGGCCGACGAAGACGGTGAAGGCACCCTCCGGGATGGACAGGTCGATCCCGTGGATGATGTCGAGACTGCCGAAGGACTTTCGCACCCCCGACAGGCGAACGCCCCCGGTCGCAGCGCCATCTTCGCCGTCAGGCCCGGCTGTCGCTCCGCCGGGCCAGACGGGTACGCGGGCATCTTGAGCCAGGCTCATTTCACCCCTCCCTTGCCGTCGCGCATCCACACGAGCATTTCGCCCGGCTCCCGGTTGTCCCAGAGATGATAGGGGACGAACCGTGCGGTGACCTTCGTCGCCTCAGGCGCCGCCTCGCGATAGAGCGTTTCGCCCCAGTCGGCCTCATCCCGCTCGGCCGAGATCTCGAGCGCGATCGCATCGTTGAGGCCCGGGATCGGACGTTCGGTCGCGGATGCCGGCTCGCCGGTGATCGCCAGCCTCTGCAGGCCGGTGCCGTTATCCGTCTCTTCCGTGCAATAGACCAGCGGACCGCGCACGAGCGCGACGCGGCCGGCATCCTGGCGGATCAACGGATTGGCCCGCAGAAGCCGCGGCGCAAGCGGCAGGTCGAGCGCGATCTCGTCCTTGTCGGACCATTCCCGCTCGATCCGCGCATAACCATCGACCATCACCTGGTCGAGATCGACGGGCGCGCCGTTGACCGAGAGCATCGCCCCCTTGCACCATGCGGGAATGCGCAGCGAAAGCGTGAAGCGGGCAGGCTTGGCAAGACCGACGTCGAAACGAATGGCTCCATTCCAGGGATAGCGCGTTTCTTGGGACAGCGAGACCTCTTCACCTCCCATCTCGAACCGCGCCTTGCCTTCTCCATAGAGATGAACCGCGATCTCGTCGTCCGAGACGGCATACATATAGGAGCCGATGGAGGCGAGCAGCCGAGCGATGTTCGGCGGGCAGCACGGGCATGGATGCCAGGTCCAGCGATGGTGCTTGCCGGCGCTTTCCAGCGGGTTGTCGTAGAAGAAGCGTGTTCCGTCGAGCGAGAGACCCACCATCGCGCCGTTGTAGAGCGCCTGCTCCATGATATCGGCATAACGGCGATCGGGGCCGCGACCGAGCATGCGCGCGGCCCAAAAAACGATGCCGACCGAGGCGCAGGTCTCGTTATAGGCGCTCTCATTCGGCATGTCGTAAGGGTCGGTAAAGCCCTCGTTCGCCGCAGACGGGCCAATGCCGCCGGTGACGTACATCTGCCGGGTAACCAGATCGCTCCAGAGCGTTTCGAGCGCGCCTGTCAGGCTGTCATCGCTATATTCCGTCGCGATGTCGGCCATGCCGGAATAGAGGTACATGGCGCGCACGGCGTGACCAACGACCCGGGTCTGCTCGCGCACCGGCTGGTGCGACTGGTTGTACTCGAAGCTGTGGAAGACAAATTTCTTCGCCTCGCGACCGTCGCGTTTCGCTTCTTCGATGAAGAAGTGCGGCTCGGTGCCGCGTTCGTCGATGAAGTATTTCGACAGGTCGAGATATTTCTGCTCGCCGGTCACGCGGGCAAGCTTGACCAGCGCCAGCTCGATTTCCTCGTGTCCGTCATAGCCTGGGATCTGGCCTTCGCCATGGCCGAAGACGGTGATCATATAGTCCGCGAAGCGCGCCATGACGTCGAGAAGCTTGCGCTTACCCGTCGCCTGGTAGTAGGCGACAGCCCCTTCGATCAGGTGGCCGGCGCAGTAGAGTTCGTGAAAATCCCGCAGGTTCGTCCACCGGCGACCGGGCTGCACGCGCTGGAACCAGGCGTTCAGATAGCCATCCTCATCCTGCAGCGTCTCATAGAGATCGGCGATCTGGTCGACGCGGGCCTCCAGCTCGGGGTTGGGCGAACGGAAGAGCGAATAGGCGGCCGTCTCGATCGACTTGCCCAGATCGCTGTCCCAGAACATCTGGGTCGACCCGTCCCAGGGCTGGATCGGCAGCACGACGCCGGGGCTCGGGAGGCTGACGTCGATGGCGGTGAGCATGCCGGCTTCCACACAGCGGTCGAGCAGCGTCTTCGCCGTCGTTGCGCAGATGGCATCCTGCCGCTCACCGAAGAGACCGCCAAGCGTGACGCTCGGGACCGGCAGCGGCCGGAATTTACGGTCTTTGCGGGAGTGGGGGCGGGTCTGGTTCTCGGTATGCACGTTGCTATCCATGGCTTTCACTTTCAGAATGAGGAGGCATCACTTGACGGCGCCGGCCATGAGGCCGCGCATGTAGTAGCGTTGGAGGAGAAGAAAGATGATGAGGCAGGGAATCGTCATGACAACCACCCCGGCCTGGACCGCGCCCCAGTTGATCGCGCCGAGCCGGCCGGCCCGCACCGCCATCATGAGGACGGGCATGGTGTAGTTGTCATTGCTGGAGAGAAGCACGAGCGCCGCGAGAAACTCGTTCCAGGCATTGAGGAAGGCGAAGATCGCAACGGTGGCGGCGCCCGGAAGGACGAGCGGCAGGAGCACGCGCACCAGCAACTTCAGATCGCGCGCCCCGTCGATCCGCGCGGCCTCTTCGATCTCCTTCGGCACGGCATCGAAGGCATTGCGCATCATGAACACGGAGAAGGGCAGCTGCAGTGTGACATAGACCAGCACCAGCCCGAAGAGCGAATTGTTGAGCCCGAGCTTCGCGAGGATGATGAACAGCGGCGTCAGGATCGACTGGAACGGGATCATCAGCGTCGCGATGATCAGCACGAACAGCGTGTTCTTCAGCGGAAACCGATAGCGCGAGAAGCCGTAGCCCGCGAGCAGGCTGATGGCGACGGTGAGCACGACGGTGGCGAGCGAGACGATGAGCGAGTTCAACGTGTGCTGCCAGACACCTGCACCGAACGTATCGAGCGAGCGATAGGAGTCGAGGCTGAAACCCGTCGTCGGCCACGGCGGCAGCGGCGGGGTCATGCCTTCCGCGCCGCTTCGAAATGAGGCGAGGAAGGCGATGGCGAAGGGTGCGAGGAAGAAGAGGACGATGGCGACGCCGGCCGTGTGGTAGGCGACCGCACAATTGCGCTTGCGGCGCGCACGGGCGAGCTTTGCGGCCTCGTTTGCCGGGTTCGGTCTTACCTCTATCGGGTGTCCGGCTGCTGTCATGGTCGGGGGGAGCGCTGTCTGCGTCATGGTCATGCCTTGTCGTCTCCGACCTTCAGCAGCCAGAGCTGCACGATGCTGATGGCAACGAGGATGGCGAGCAGCACGATCGAGAGCGAAGCGCCGTAGCCGAGGTTGAAGGACACGAAGGACTGGTTGAAGATGTAGTAGACGACCGAGATCATCCGGTTCTGGGGGCCGCCGGCCGTCATGATATAGAACTGGTCGAAGGCGAGGATCGAACCGGTGACGGAGATGATGAGGGCCAGAGCGATCGTGCGGCGCATCAAAGGAAGCGTCAGGTAGCGAAACCGTTGCCAGCGCTTCGCCCCGTCGATGCGTGCCGCCTCGACGATGTCGGCCGGAATGGCCTGCAGGCCGGTGAGCAGGATGATCATGGTAAAGCCCGCGATCTTCCAGACGACCATGATGATGATGGTCAGAAACGCGCTGTCGAAGCTGGCCAGCAGGTTGGGGCTGCGCTCGACGATGCCGAGTGCCCGGAGGAGAGGCCCGATGAAGCCACTGTCCACATTGGCAAGCCACACCCACAGGAGCGATGCGGTCGCCAGCCCCACGACGACGGGCAGGAAGATGACGGTGCGATAGGCGCCCACGAAACGCCGGTGCTTTTCCACGAAGAGCGCCAGCGGAAAGGCCACGGCGAAGATCGCGATGGTGGCGACGACCGTGTAAAGCGCCGTGAACCGCAGGGCCGACAGAAAACGCGTGTCATTGATCATGCGGATGTAGTTGTTGATGCCGATCCAGCGCTGAGCGCCCATCAGCGGCCAGGCATGCAGGCTCATCCAGGCGGTCATCATCACCGGAATGACGAAGAACAGGATGACGAGCGCCATGGCGGGTGCGATGTACAAAATGCCACGCCATGCCGACGATCTCGGCTTCGGGCGTCCCGCGGCGCGCGACAGGTTGGGAACAACGGTCATGGGGCAGATCTCACACTTCACGGTCCGGCCGACGACCCGAACGACATCGGGCGCGGTCGCTGAAGGAACCGGGCGGAGGGGATGCGTTCCCCCTCCGCCCGCGGGCGACCAAGGGGAGGATTACAGGCCGCTGTCGATGATCGACTGCATCTCGGATTGAGCCGAGGAGAACGCACCATCGACGTCGTCGCCGAAGATCGAGGCGTTGATGAAGGTCGCCCAGGGACCGTTCGCGCTATTGAGCAGGTCGTTGAACTGCAGGGTATAGGGCGTCTTTGCGACCGCAATCGCCTTCATACCCACGTCCATGCGCGGATCGAGACCCTTCAGCACCTCATCGGCGATATCGCCACGGGTCGGCAGGCTGCCATACTTGGCCATGATCTTCTGTCCTTCTTCCGAATAGATGAACTGGATGAAGGTCTTGACCGGCTCGAGCTTGGTCGTGCCCTTGGTCACCACGACATTGTCGCCGCCGGCAAAGGACGACGGTTGCCCGTTAACGCCGGGGATCAGCGTGACGCCGAAATCGATCGTCGGATGCTCGGTGACGAGGGTGCCGATGGCGAAGGCGCCAAGGCTCTGCTGGCCGATCTTGCCATTGGTAAAAGACAGAAAATTCGTGCCGTTGTCGCTGGCCGCGCCCGATGGCACGAGATCCTTCTTGACCATGTTGCGGTAGATATCAACCGCCTTGCGCATCTCCGGCGTGTCGAGCGTCGCAGTCTTGCCGTCGGACGAGAGGATATCGGCACCCGCGCCCCAGACGAGCGGCGTGAAGGTGAAGATCATGCAGCCGCCACAGCCGCCGCCCGAGAAGTAGAAGCCGTAGGTGTCGTCGCCGAGCGCGCGGATCTTCTCGGCGTTCGCAGTGATCTCGTCCCAGTTGGCGGGCGCCTTTTCGGGGTCGAGGCCGGCCTTGCGGTAGAGGTCCTTGTTCCAGGTGAAGACGGAGGTCTCGACGGACAGCGGCAGACCGTAGATCTTGTCCTCATAGGTGCCGAGACGAACATGCGACGGTGAAAGGGCATTGAAATAGGGCAGGCTTTTCGCCCAGTCGGTCAGGTCTTCGAGCTGGCCCGCGGCGGCAAAGGCCGGGGTGTAGATCAGGTCCATCGACAGCGCGTCCGGCGCCTGACCGCCTGCAATCGAGGTCGCGTATTTCTGCACGAGTTCCGAGAAGGGGACTTCGGTCAGCTCGACCTTATCGTCATGGCCGGCATTGTAGGCGGCGACGACATTCTTGAAGGCGTCGCCGACGCCGGTGCGCACCCACATATTGATGGTTTCGGCCGAGGCGAGGCCTGGGCTCAGAGACAGCGCGAGCAGGCTCGTCGCAGCGAGAAGCTTTTTCATCATGGTCATTCCTCCCTTGTGGCGCTCCTCAGCGCCGTTTCTCAGTCTTGGGGCTCCCGACCCCACATGATTGCCGAACCACCAACCGGCACGGCAACGTTCTCACGCCCGGTTCCACGGGCTGGCCTTCCGCCAGCGCGAGGATGGTCAGGCCTGCCTGACGCCCGAGTTCCTTCAGGTCCATGTCCACCGATGTCAGTGGCGGACGCATCTGGGCTGCGACAATCTCCCAATTGTCGAAACCGACGATCGCAACATCCTCGGGCACACGAATGCCGCGTTCTCGAAGAGCGTCCACTGCGCCCCGGGCGATCTGGTCGTTACCGCAGAAGAGCGCATCCGGCTTCTCGCCGGGCGACGACCAGATCCTGTCGACGGCATCCCGCCCCCAGGTTTCCGACCATTCGCCGAAGAGAACGGTTGCCCCATTCCCGGTCACCGCGCGAAAGGCGCCGCTTCGCTCGCGGACCGAAAAGAAGTCCTCCGGGCCGGTCACATGCACGATCCGTTGCCGCCCGCTCGCCTTTAGCCATTCCACCGCGAGCGTCGCGCCATGCGCATCGTCCGAGCGGAAGGACACGCTGTCCGGTCCACCCTCGGTAAAGGCGTAGACCACGGGCACCGGGACATCCGACAGGTCGATCGGCAAGCGACGATCGACGCGCTTTCCCGTGGCGATGATGCCGTCCACCTGCTTGTCGAGCATGGCATCCACATGCACCTGACCGAGCGCTGGATCGTCTTCGATGGCGCAGAGAAAGACGGAAACGCCGCGATCGACCAAGGCTTCGGAAACACCCGCCATGACCGGCAGGGTGAAGCGACCATAGGTGTCGTTCGTCAGGAGGCCGATGGTGAAACTGCGCTTCGACAACAGTCCCTGCGCCAGCGCATTCGGCCGAAAGCCGATCTCGCGTGCGACGCGCTTGACCCGCTGGCGCGTCTCCTCGCCCATGCGGCCCGTGTCGTTCAGCGCCTTCGACGCCGTGGAAATGCTGACCCCTGCCATGGCCGCAAGATCCCGGATCGTCTGCCGTCCTCCCTTTCCGCGCATGGTGTCCTGCAACCTCCCCGCTGCTGTTGGAGCAGAGAAAAGCTTTTCTCAAGCGCTTCGTCAAATGAGAAAACGTTTTCTCAATGAAAAACTTGCGAAAGAGTTTTCGTCAGGCGACGGGGACCGTTTTGAGCAGGTGCTCCAGGTCGTCGATCAGGACCGGCTTCGTCAAGTGATGGGTGAAGCCTGCCTCGAGCGCCTTCGCCTTGTCCTTGTCCTGCCCCCACCCCGTCTGGGCGATGATGGTCGTCGCCTTGAACCGGTCCTGGTTGCGGAAGGCGCGGCAGACCTCGTAGCCGTCCATGCCCGGCAGGCCGATATCGAGGAGGATGACATCCGGCTGGAAGCGCGTGGCGACGTCGAGCGCTTCGCGCCCGTCATGGATCGCCTCACACTGGTGCCCGATCTCCTCCAGCATCCATCCGAGCGCATCTGCCACGATGACATTGTCATCCACGATCAGCACCTTCAAAGAACGCAGCGTCTGTGTGGCCCCGTGCTGGGGCTCGTCCGTCGTCGGCTCGACGGCAATGGCTGGTGCGGAGACGTCGGCAGGCACTTGCCCAAGCGGAAGGCGAACGGTGAAAAGGCTGCCCTTCCCGGTGCCCGCACTCGTCACCTCGACGGTGCCGCCATGGAGAACGACGAGCTGGCGGACGAGGGCAAGCCCGATACCCAGACCGCCCTGTGCGCGCTCCAGATGACCATCGACCTGCGCGAACAGCTGGAACACGTCGGAGTGCAGCGTTTCGGGGATGCCGATGCCGTTGTCGGACACGTCGATAACGGCGCTGCCGCCGAGCGCGCGGACCGCGATCCCGATCTGCCCCCCGGCCGGCGTATATTTCGCGGCGTTGTTGAGAAGGTTGGCGACGACCTGCGCCATGCGGGTCGGGTCGGCATCCAGCCAGAGGGGTTCGCCGGGCAGATCCACGGTCAGCCGGTGTCCGGAGGCGTCGATCAGCGGACGGCTCGCCTCAATGGCGGACCGGATAATCGTCTCGACTGCGATGCGCTCCTTGCGCAGTCCGATCTTGCCCTGGCTGACGCGGGAAACGTCGAGCAGATCATCGATCAGCCGCACCAGATGCACCATCTGCCGGTCCATCATCTCGCGAATGCCCTCGGCGGCCTCCCCCGTCGGGTTCCGGCGCAGCACATCGAGCCCGTGGCGCAGCGGTGCCAGCGGATTGCGCAACTCGTGCGCCAAGGTTGCCAGAAACTCGTCCTTACGGCGATCCGCTTCGCGCAGGGCCTGCGCCTGCGCCTCCAGTTCATCGCGCTGCTCGGCGATCTGCTGGCGCTGGCGGTAGAGTTCGAAGAAGACGTCGGCCTTGCTGCGGAGAATGTCGGTTTCGATCGGCTTCTGGATGAAGTCGACCGCACCCGCCTCGTAGCCGCGGAAACGGCGCTGGCCATCCGTGCTGCCGGCCGTGACGAAGATGATGGGCACGCGGCGGGTGCGTTCGTTGCCGCGCATCAGCTCGGCAAGCTCAAAGCCGTCGAGGCCGGGCATCTGCACGTCGATCAGCGCCAGTGCCACGTCATGCTGCAGCAAGAGTTCCAACGCCTGGTCGCCGGAGCGCGCCTTGAGAAGCGTCAGGCCGTCGCGGCGCAGCAGGGCTTCCAGCGAGAGGAGGTTTTCCTCCAGGTCATCCACCAGCAGAAAGGTAACGGGGGTCATGCGCATACGACCTTCTGAAGGTACGCCGCGATCGCGTCAAGCGGCAACACCCGGGCATCGGGACACCGTGCGATTGCACCTTCGGGCATTGCGGCGGCAAAAGCCGTCGCCGGATCCTGAACGACGGCATGGCCGCCGGCATCCGAAATGGCACGCAGGCCCCGAGCGCCGTCGTGATTGGCGCCGGTGAGCACGATGCCGACCAGCGCTGCCCCGAACGCATCGGCAGCACTTTCGAAGAGGACATCGATGGAGGGTCGGGAGAACATCACGGGTTCATCGCTGGAGAGTGAAAGCGTTCTATTGCCTTCAACGAGCAGATGATAGTTGGGCGGCGCGAAATAGGCCGTGCCGCCGACGAGTGGCTCCTTGTCCTCGACTTCCATCACCCGTATCCGGCACTTCGCCTGAAACAGCTCGGCCAGCACGCTGCGCTTGTCGCCGGGGATGTGGACGACGAGCATGATGGGCACGGGGAAATCGGCGAGCAAAGCCGGCAGGATGATCGTCAGGGCCTCCAAAGCACCGGCAGAGGCACCGATGACGACGGCCTGCGGGCGGAGGTCGCTCATTCGCCGATCCTCTGGTAGATCTTCTCCTCCCGCACGAAGTCGCGGAACGCGCCGGCATGATCGGAAAAACGGATGCTTTCCTTCGCACCGAGGCCGAGGAACCCTTTTCGCGGCAGCGAGTCCTTGAAGAGGCCGAGCGCGCGATCCTGCAGGGTGCGATCAAAATAGATCAGCACGTTGCGGCAGGAAACCAGGTTCATCTCGCCAAAGACGGCATCCGTGACGAGGCTGTGATCGGAGAACACCACGTTCCGCCGCAGCGTCCGGTCGAAGGATACGCGGCCATAGGCCGCCTGATAGTAATCCGAGAGCGACGACTTGCCGCCCGACTTGCGATGGTTTTCGGTGAAAAGCTGCATGCGGTCGAGCGGGTAGACGCCGGCCTCCGCGATCTGCAGCGCTTCCTGGCTGATATCGGTCGCGTAAAACAACGTGCGGTCTTCGAGCCCCTCTTCGCGAAAGAGGATGACGAGGGAATAGAGTTCCTCGCCATGGCTGCAGCCGGCCACCCAGACTTTCAGCGAAGGGTAGGTTCGCAGATGCGGGATGACCTGTTCGCGGATCGCGCGGAAATAGTCGGGATCGCGAAACATCTCGCTGACCTGAACGGTGAGGTAGCCCAGCAGTTGCGGCAGCATGTCCCGGTCGTGCAAAAGCCGTTCCTGAAGCCCCGAAATGGTGGAAATATGGAGCTGCTCCAGCGCCTGGCGCAGGCGTCGCTTGACGGACGCCATGGCGTAGCCGCGAAAATCATAATGGTATCGGGAATAAAGAGCTTCCAGCAGAAGGCGGATCTCGATGTCCTCGACCTTTTCCAACGCGGAAAGATCACTCATCGCGGCATCCAGACGCGAACGAGCGATAGCAGCTTCTCAACGTCGAGAGGCTTCGCCATGTAGTCGTTCGCCCCGGCCTCGATGCAGCGCTGCTGGTCGTCGGGCATGGCCTTGGCCGTGAGGGTGATGATCGGCAGTTTCTTCCACTGGGTGTTCTTCCGGATCTCCCGCGTCGCCGTCAGGCCGTCCATGACCGGCATCATCACGTCCATCAGCACGAGATCAATGCCGGCTCCCGGCTGGACTGTCGATTTCGCGAGCGCATCCAGCGCTTCCTGTCCGTTGCGCGCGATCTCGATCACGGCGCCGCGCGGCTCGAGAATGTTGGTCAGCGCATAGACGTTGCGCACATCGTCCTCGACGACGAGGATGCGGCGGCCTTCCAGAAGCGCGTCGCGGCTGCGGGCCTTGCGGATCATCTTCTGCTGCTCGGCAGGCAGGTCGGACACGACCTGGTGCAGAAACAGGCTGACCTCGTCGAGCAGCCGCTCAGGCGATTTCGCACCCTTGATGATGATCGACTTGGAATAGCGGCGCAGTTGCAACTCGTCGTCGGCCGACAGCACGCGGCCGGTATAGACGATGACCGGCGGGAAGGCGCGGTCGCTATCCTGGCTCAGCGTCTCCAGCAGCGAATAGCCGGAGGCATCGGGCAGCGAGAGATCAAGGACGATGCAGTCGAAGGTCTGTTCCTGCAGGAGCTTCAGGCATTCGGCCGCCGTTCCCGCGGTCACCGTCTCCACGTCGTGGGAGGTAAGGAGGCGGGCCACCGCCTCGCGCTGGACGTCGTTGTCCTCGACGATCAGAACGCGGTGCACCCGCTGCGAAAGTTTCGCCTCGAGCTTCTGCAGCACCTCGACCAGCTGTTCGCGCTTCACCGGCTTCAGCATGTAGCCGACGGCGCCGAGCGAGAGCGCCGTTTCCGTATGGTCGTCGCCCGAAACCATGTGGATGGGAATATGACGCGTCTGCACGTCGCGCTTCAGCCGGTCGAGAACCGAGAGCCCGGATTGGTCGGGAAGGCCGACATCGAGCACGATGGCGCTCGGCATGAATTGGCGGGCAAGCTCCAGAGCCTCCTGCGCCGTACCGGCAACCAGCGTGCGGAAGCCCATCTCGCGCGACAGGTCCCGAAGAATCGCGGCGAAGGTCACGTCGTCCTCGATGATCAGGAGCACGCGCTTGTTGTCGGACGGCGCGGCGCGGTCGTCGTCCACGAGGCGCGCCCTGGAAACGGCGGCTGTCTCGCGCTGCTCGATCGCGGGAGCGCCGACTGGGGCTCGCGCAGGTGCAGCAGATGCGGGTGCCGCCGAAGCGCTTTCTCGCGGCTGGCGGGCGGCGACCCGTGTCGCGTCGTAGGCTTCCGGAATGGTGATCGTAAACGTGCTGCCCTGACCCGGCTGGCTCTCCAGATGAATCGCCCCGCCCAGGAGGCGAACGAGCTCGCGGGAGATCGACAGGCCGAGGCCGGTTCCGCCATAACGACGGCTGATCGTGCCATCGGCCTGATGGAAGGCCTCGAAGATGTTGCGCTGCTGGTCCTCGGCGATGCCGATACCACTGTCGGTGACGGCGAGCGCGATCTGTCCCTCCCCGCTGCCATACCGTGCCCCGGCACGACGGATGGAGACGGACACCTTGCCGGCGGAGGTGAATTTGAACGCGTTGGACAGGAGATTCTTCAAAACCTGTTCGAGCCGCTGCAAATCGGTCTCGATCATCGGCGGGCATTCCGGCGCAATCTCAACCGCGAAATCGAGCTGCTTGTTTTTCGCCACGGGATCGAACACCTGCCGCAGATTGTTGGCAAGCCGCTCGACGGAGACCGCCTCCGGGCGAATATCGATGTGCCCCGCCTCGATCTTCGAGAGGTCGAGGATATCGTTGATCAAGGTAAGAAGGTCGTTGCCCGAGGATTCGATCGTCTGGGCGTACTTCACCTGTTCGCCGGTCAGGTTGTCCTCGGAATTGTCGGCAAGCAGCTTGGCAAGGATCAACAACGAGTTCAGCGGCGTGCGCAACTCGTGCGACATATTGGCGAGGAAGTCGGATTTGTAGCGGCTGGCCTGTTCCAGCTCGCGCGCCTTCAGCTGCACCGCCCCGTTGACGCGCTCCAGATCGTCGCGCTGCGTTTCCAGTTGGCGCGTTTGCTCTTCCAGCTGCGAATTGGTCTGTTCGAGTTCCACCTGCTGCTGCTCGAGCCGCGCCTGGGATTCCTTCAGCGCCCGGCCCTGCTCCTCCAGCTCTTCGTTGGAAACCCGCAGCTCTTCGCTCTGGACTTGCAGTTCCTCGGACTGGCGCTGGGTTTCGGCGAGAAGGTTCTGAAGATCGGTGCGGTAGTTTGCCGACCGGACGGCCGTCGCGATCGAGGCGGCCGCCTGCTCCAGCAGAGCGAGAACGCTTTCGTCGATCGGACGGAGGAAGCCGAGCTCGATCACCGCGTTGACCTCGCCATCGATGATGGCAGGAGAAATGACGAGGTGCCGCGGCTTGTCTCGCCCAAGCGCGGAACCGAAGGACAGGTAGCCATCGGGAACATCTGCGACCAGCACGGCCTTCTCGCCGGCTGCCGCCTGCCCGAGCAGGCCTTCCCGCAGCTTGAACTGACGCGGAATGTCCGCGCCATCGGGAACGCCATAGGTCGAGGACCGCTGGAAGATGCCCCTGTCGCCGACGAAGATCGCGCCGGCGACGGCTCCGGCATAGTCCGCCAGGAAGGTGAGAATGCTGTCGCCCAGCTGCTCCGTGCGCTGGTCGCCCATGACGGCGGTGCTGAGGCCCACCTGCCCCGCCTGCAGCCAGTCCTCCCGGCGGCGCGCAAGAGTGGCGCGGCGGATGAGGACGCCAATGGTAACCGTCAGGAGAAGCCCAAGAATGCCGGAAAAGATGCTGCTGACGAGGGCGGTGCCATAGGCGTCGTCCATCTCGCTCAGCCATTGCTGCCGCTGGCGCGTCTCTTCCTGTCCCATCTCGGAAAGCTGCGATCGGATGGCGTCCATCGCCGCCTTGCCGCGATCCGAGTTGACGACGACAAGCGCTGCCGGCAGGCCTTGGCTCCGGCGCAGCTCGATCGTTTCCCTCAACTCGGCGAACTTGGCATTGACGCTGAGACGGATCGCCTCGATACGGCGCCCTTGTGCAGGATTGTTCTGCACCAGCCGGGCAATATCGTTGAGATGCCGGGGAACGGCGAGGACGGCGACATTGTAAGGATCGAGATAACGGGCATTGTCCGTCAGCAGGAAGCCACGCTGCCCGGTTTCCGCATCCTGCGCGCTCGACAGAAGCTTGCCGAGCGCCACGATGACCTCGTGGGTATGGACGATCTTGTCGTTATTGTCGCGCAACGTATGCAGGTTGAGATAGGCGACGGCGCCGCTGATCAGAAAGAAGACCAACGCTCCGGCAAGGCTGAAGGCGACGACAGGATCAAGACCGAGCTTGAGGCTCGATGTTCTGGGCTGATGGATATCTGTCATCGGAATCTCGGCGAGGTAGGAGCGGCGACGGTACGGAAGCAGATGGCGACGGAGCTGTCGCGCAACGCGCTGTATCATTGCAGACGATCGCTGCACAACGCGTTCCGTCGTCAACGCGGGCGGATATGGATCGAAACCGCGGGAAGACAAGGACGCCGGCTCATGCCGACACCGTCAGATGCGCGATCAATGGCCCGAGTGTGAAGGAAAGCCCGGAGGCTGGTGCGTAAGCCGGATTCTCGATCGCGTAGAGACCGAGGTGTTGTTCTCGCGTCACGGAGACGACCAAACCATCCGCATCACGGTCCGCACGGTCATCGGTGAGGACAACCCGATGCTTCTGCAGGACGACCACCAAAAATTCCCGGTCTTTGGGGTTTCCCACGTCGTGGAGAGGCGGCGTGAACGGGTTGGCATAAGTGGTGCCCTTCACCCAGACGTTGGAGACGAGCGGAACGAGTTCGCCATCGATGCGGGCATACCGACCGTCCACCTCGCCGCTGATCTCTTTTACGATCACGTGTCTCTCCTCATGCTCGCGAACAAGCATCGACTTTCCCGATCCTGCGATGCCCATCATACCGGAACGAATCGACAGGCCGTCTGTTATCACCACAGCCACGTCCGTTAACGGCTTCTTTCGCAGTGTTCCATTGGTCGTTTGCGCGAGAGACCGGCACAAGGGGCTCGACAGGCGCCAAACGTCAAGAGGATCGCATCATGGAAGACAAGACCACGACACCATCCAAGAAGATTGCCGAGGAATATCTGGCGCTCGGCGGCCGCCGCAAGGCGAAGGTGGACGACAACATCGTCAGCACGCGAGCTTGGGAAGACGATGCGCCAGAGGCGGATGCCTTCTGGAAGGAAAAGGTCGAGCCCATGAGCGACAAGGAGCGCCGCGAGGTGGAACTCCATCTTCCCTCCATGTCGGATACCTGAGGCACAGTCCTTCGATAGCGTCTCCCTGCCGAGATCAGGGTGACGCCGATTCATGGAACAGAGAACGTCGCCGAGCATTCTCTTTTCAGACCATAAGCGCGGCGCTGACATGGACTTCACCGGCGAATGACCGGCTAGCAATTGTTTCAGCGCCGCGCATGGTTTTTCCATCACGACCTCCACGCAGCATGTCGCCATACGTCGGATGCAGAGACGTCACAGAGTATCGCCGCTCAGAATCGCTTCCGCCTCGTCGCGCGTCATGTCGTAGACCCTGCGGCCGATCTCGAAACCGAAGCCGCCGCGGGCGAAAGCGGAAAGCTCCTTCATCTTGCGCTTATCGTCCAGTGCCTCCTTGCGGAATGGACCGAAGGCTCGCTTGCGGGCAAGGATGATCGCAGCCTTGAGGTCGTCCACGTCGGCAACAGCCGCCGTTGCCGTCTCGCGATCGATGCCCTTGACGACGAGCCGCTGCGAGATCGCCCGTCGGGAGCGTCCACTCTGCTGGCCGGAGCGCGTCGCAACATCCGCATAGGCAACGTCGTCGAGCGCCTTGTTGTCATAACCGAAGGCGACCGCGAAGGCTGAGAGGGCCGCCACCTGCTCGTCGCTGATCCCCTCGAATTTCTCGCGCGCCTTGCGGGCGATGGCGTCGGCCAATTGCTTCTCGGTATGCATCCGCTTGCCCAGCCGATAGGCCGCCGAGTTGCGGGCCCAGGACAGCATGCGAGGCGTGGGAACAGGAGAGGGCACGGCCTCCTCGTTTTCATCACGTCCGTCCTTGTCGGAATCCAGCACCTGATGTCTTCCTCGATTTAAAAGCGGACGTGAACGGCACGTTCCACCAATCTATTCCTTGCAAGCCGGCCTGCAAAATTCCCTGTTGCGATCCTTTCCATAAACCGCAGAGGGCTCACTTATGTCAAAGACCGTCGATGACATCGTGGTCCGGAATACGCCCATCTTTGCTTGAAACTACCTATGATACGGCCATACCGGCCTAACAAGCGGACTGTTAAGAACGCGTTTTCCCACGGGCTTCCCTGTGCTATGGACCGGCGAGATGCCTTCGATGAGGCCCCCGGATGTCCGGGGCGATCGCCGAACGTATGTTTCGAAACGTGACAGGAGACCGGCCTCCGTGCCGGAAGAGATGGACGCATGGCAAAAGTTCCGGAAATGACCAAACACCGCGGCTTTCCGGCCGGATTGTCGGGAACGCAGTGGCAGTTCACGCTTCGCAGAGCGAATTCGAAAGTGACCGTTCTCGGGCAATGGCGCCGGCATCCGACACTCGACAAGTCGGTCGGACTTGCCGATACCGCTTTCGTGCATTCGCTCTGGCACTATTTCGGCACCGAGCCTTTCGAGCGCGGAAATCTGGATGGCGAACGCCTGTCCCGCCTGTTCGGACGCGAGCTCCTGCCGGCCGAACGCGATTTCGATCCGGCATCCTATCAGGCGCTACTGAAGCTCAACGAGCCCCTCGCACGGAAGAACTTTCCCGACGCTTTCGTCGATGTTCTCGACGTGTAAGCCCTTTCGGGTATCCTAGACATCCAAAAGCCCGGCACGGGGGCCGGGCTTTCAAAATCGAAATTCAGACGTGATCAATCGCGGTGCTCAGGCATGTCCTTGAGCTGATCCTTAGTCCAGGTCGTCACGGCGTGTACGTCACCGTCTTCGTCGCGCATGAACTGGAGATCGCTCAAGGAAACGGCAACCGGTTTCGCTCCAATTCCGAGGAAACCACCGACGTCGATGATCGCTTTGCCGCTGGCGCCCGTGCCATGAATATGGTCGAGCTTGCCGACCTTGTGGTCATCCGCGCCGTAAATCGTCGCGCCTTCCAAGACAGCCGGGGTCAGCTCGGTGGGCGAAAGGCGAACGTGGTTGGTATGATCCATTGAATGGTCCTCCTTGATTGTTGTCCAACCGTAACCCCTTGCTTGCAATGTTTGTTCCCGGGCGGAAGCTCATTCGGCAGCGGGTTTGAAACCGATGACAAAGGCTGTGACCTTGTCCGATGACATTTCACAAGGCTTCAGAACGGGGCTGCCGGACGTGGTTCGGTAGAGGTTGAAGCTGACGATGTCATTGCCCCTGAGGTCCCGTGCAAACAGCCAGACGCGGCGATGATCGATGGATCGGCGAATGGTCGCGCCCCACGGCCGGCCTTCGAACACACCTTCGATGTAGCCGCTCGGCAGCCGCGCGAGAGCCTGTTCGAACGCCACCTTTGCTTCGTCCGCATTCATCGCCTGCGCACCGTGTCGCTACCCTCGCGAACCCGGGCGGCGCGTCGCGCCGGCCTCAGTTCCTCGATCGTCGGCATCCACCAGTCGCCCGGCGGGTCCGGGATCGCTTTTGCCGGCCATGTCGAAAGCAGCTCATCGAGGGACGGCGCCCGCCAGAGGCCCCAGACATGGTTTTCCGTCGCACCCGGGTAAAAATCCGAGACGGCAGCAGGATCGACCAGTTCGCCGGTGATCTCGGTGAAGACCACGATGCCGTAGGAGATCGCCACGGGCACGTCGGGCGGCGGTAGATCGTCAGGCAGCAAGGGATAACGATGCTTCCGGCGCTCGGTGGAGCGGGCCTTGGATTTCACGTCGTCTTCGGTGCCCTTTCGCTCTTCCGCGCGCCGCGCCCGCTCGGCCGGCTCGTTGCGGCGCGCTGCCGCCTCGATGGCGGGCCAGTGGCTGCGCAGATCTTCGAACGAGCGAAAGGGGACATGCCAGAGGCGCAAATCCCCATCCCAACGTGCGAACCGGATCTCCCGCAGCTCCTCGACCACCGTTTTCGAGTAGGGCGTGCGGATCTGGAAGCCGGCCCGCCCGATCTCGAGATAGGGGCTGACGATCGGATCGAAGGCGAAGGCGTCGCGTCCGCGGGCATCGGCATGCGCATCCGCTTCGGCCTCCTGTTCCGCCAGCCACCGCCCGATCCGGCGAGATGCCGTCTTTCCCGGCACCCACCACGCCTTGATGTCGTCGCGCCAGCGGGCACGGGGAAAGCGATGCCGGAACTGGTCGACCGTCATCCGGTCATAGGGAAACGAGACCACGCCGCCGAGCGCGGCCTCATCGTCCGGTTCAGGACGAGAATCCGGCTCGCTCTCCAGCGGCTTGACGGCCATCGGCTCCATCCCCGCTCCTATCGCCTCAGCTCGGCATACGCACGTCGTAACGGACGTGGATGGCGCCGTGTGCGAGGACGTCGCAGGATTTCAGAGACAGCTCGACCTTGCCCGCGAGACCCTCTTCTCCGAATGCAATGACCCGGTCGCTGTCGGCGCGGCCTTCCAGCGCCGGTGCGATGACGAGGCTGATCTCATCGACGAGCCCCGCCGCCAGCATCGACCCGTTCACGCTCGCCCCACCTTCCAGCAGGATGCGGGTGATGCCGAGTTCCTGCCCGAGCAGTGTCAGCATGGCGTGAAGGTCGAGCGCCTTCTTGTCCGAAACGACATAGGAAACGCCGTCGCCGGCCAGTTCCGCCAGATGGCTGTCGGGCACATCGGGACCGAGCAGCACGACGATATGATCGCCGAAAAGCTCGTCGCCTGAGAAATGCAGCTTGCCACTGGGGTCGAGTGCGATGGCGAAGGTTGAAGCGCCCGGCCGGGCGAAGTGGTGTGGGCGCGCGACGTCCACGGGTTCCGTCGGCGGGTGGGCCTTTGCCTTCGACATCTCCGCCATCGTCACCCGCCCGACCATCCAGGCATTGCCGGCATGTTCCGTGTGAATCTTTTCGTAAAGCGCCGTCCAGTCGGACCGCTCACCATCTGGGCTCTTCGTCCAGCGGCTTGGGTGCAGGCTGCCGTCCGGCGAGGTGATCATCAAGCAAATGACGTGGGGTTTCATGGCGCGATGGTCCTTTCGATGAGGTCTCCTCACCTTAGATAGGGCTGGAGCTGCCGCGCACCATGGTCTCTCCCTTTGCCAAATCACGCTTCAGCCAGTATGCCGGGAGGGAAACGGCAGACGGATACCGGACGTGAAGACGATCGCCATCGATTTCGAAACAGCCAACGAGCAACGCGGCAGCGCCTGCTCGGTCGGGCTTGCGTGGATCGAGGATGGGCGGGTCGTGCGGGTCGAGGAACGTCTCATCCGCCCGCGGGACATGCGCTTCTCCTCCTTCAACGTCGCCATCCATGGCATCCAGCCGGAGCATGTGGAAGATGCCGGGGAATTTCCCGAGGTCATGGACGAGTTTGCCGACGACTTTAGGGGCGCGACGATGATCGCGCACAACGCATCCTTCGACTTCAGCGTCTGGCGCGCCTGCCTCGATCTCTACCGGCAGAGCTATCCTGATCTCTCCTATCTCTGTTCGGTCAAGATGGCGCAGCGGGTGTGGCCGCATCTCGGCTCCCATCGCCTGAACATTCTGGCCGGCCACCTCGGCCTTACCTTCCGGCACCACAATGCTGGGGAAGACGCGGCGATCTGCGCAGAAGCGTCGATCGCCATGGCCATTGCACTGCAAGTTGCCTATGTCAGGGATGTGCCGCTGAGAATCGGCATGCAGGCCGGCCGGCTGTTTGCCGGAGGTTACGATGCCTGCCGGTGCCGAAAGGCCTGAGATTTCGGGCCTTCTGTGAACCGCGGGATGATCACATTTCAAGACTGCGAACGGGGTGTGCCCCGGAAAGGACGATGGGATGGAGACGGTGAACGAACTGATCGTCGAGTTGGTAACGGCGTCGAACGATGTGGAGACGTTGGAACACCGGGATGTCACGCGCTTGATCGACGCGGCCCTACGCCAGATCCGGGATCTTCGCGCGCAACAGAGCATCGTCGATGAAGGGGATGCGACCGGGCTGGAACGCGTGTCTTCCGGTGCGGAGCAGCTGACAGCGGACGACTGGCAGCGCGGGCTTCGCCACGCGGCAGAGATGCTGCGAAACCTTCAACCGACCGTCGATCCCGAGCCGGCCTTGCCGGCCCACCAGCCGGATGGCGGCGATGGGGGCAACTACTGACGCGTCCGTGTCTATCGACGATGCATCTCACCCGCGCCAGGGATCGATCACGACGACGCCGGTGCCTTCGAAGTCGCGGATGTTGCGTGTGACGACGGAGAGGCCATGGACGAGACCCGTGGCAGCGATCAGGGCGTCCGCCTCGTTGCGCCGATCGGGAATGTGGAGATGCGCGCAGCGGGTCGCGATCGCATCGTCGATGGCGAGGATTCTTCCAGAGAACCCCGTCCGCACGTGATGATCGAGCCATGTGCGCAACCGCGCGCCTTGCGCCGGATCGCGGCGCTGGACGCCGAGCACGCCGCGTTCCAGCTCCAGAATGGTGATGGCGGACAGGCAGAGATCGTCGGGGTCCTGCCCCCGAACCCAGTCCGCCACGTTTTCATCCGCCTTGCCGTCACCGAGCTTCCGCAGTTCCGAAATGACGTTGGTATCGAGGAGATATTTCAAGACAGATCCACGTCGCGACCCGCGATGTTTGCGCGTGGCGTGTCGAAATCGATATCCGACAGGCCCGGCATGGAGAGAGCATCGACGAGGCTGCGGCGCTTGCCGGTCAGGCGTTCATAGGATTCGTAAGTCATCAGCACATGCGACGGGCGCCCCCGGTCGGTGATAACGACCGGCCCCTTCAGCGCCGCCTTTTTGGCGCTGCTCACATCGTGATTGAGTTCGCGGCTCGAAAGTCGGGTGTGCTTCATGGGGACCTCGATGTAGAAACGTACCTACATATAAGACAGATCCGCGAGAATCGCAACGCTCGACCTCTCCGCTTCAATGCTTTAGCGGTGTCACCGCTCGGGCCATCCGCAAGGCTGGCCTGACGAGCATGAGCTGCCGGAGGATGTCGAATGTCGACAAGGATCGAGGATTATGCGCTCATCGGCGATTGCGAGACCGCAGCGATGGTGGGGAGAAACGGCTCGATCGACTGGCTCTGCCTGCCCCGCTTCGATTCGCCAGCCTGCCTCGCGGCCCTTCTCGGCGACGAGACGAACGGCCGGTGGAAGATCGCACCGGCAGACGGCGCTTTCCGGACGCGGCGCGCCTACCGCGAGGATACGCTGATCCTCGAGACGACGTTCGAGACGGCAACGGGCAAGGCCGTCATCCACGATTTCATGCCGCTCCGGGACGGGTCGAGCAACATCATCCGCATCGTTGAGGGCATAGAGGGCACCATTGCCTTCGATTTCGAGTTCATGGCGCGTTTCGATTACGGGCAGACCGTGCCCTGGATGTCGTTCGAGGAGGAGGACGTCATCACGGCGGTTGCGGGACCGGATATGCTGATCCTGCATTCGGCCGTTCCGCTCACCGGCGATGACAGCCGCGTGACAGGCGCGTTTACCGTTCAAAAGGGCGATCGGCTGACCTTCGCGCTGACCTTCTGCTCTTCCTATCTGCCACGGCCGAAGCCGGTGGATGCGGAAGCCGCGTTGGAAGCAACGGAGAGCTTCTGGCGCGAGTTCACCGGGCGTTGCCCCGATGTCGACGGGTGGACGGGGCCGGTCAAGCGATCGCTGATCACGCTGAAGGCCCTGACCTACATGCCGACCGGCGGCATCGTGGCCGCCGTTACCACGTCGCTGCCGGAGAAACTGGGTGGCACGCGCAACTGGGACTACCGCTATTGCTGGCTTCGCGATGCGACGCTGACGCTTCTGGCCCTGATGAAGCTCGGCTACTACGAAGAAGCGAGCGCCTGGCGGAACTGGCTGCTGCGCGCGGTGGCGGGCGCTCCCGAGCAGATGCAGATCATGTATGGCGTGGCGGGCGAGCGCAATCTCCGGGAATGGGAAGCCCCATGGCTTGCGGGTTACGAGGGCTCGCAGCCGGTGCGCATCGGCAATGCCGCCTCCGAACAGTTCCAGCTCGACGTCTATGGCGAGGTCGCCGACGCGCTGATGCAGGCCTCCAAGGGTGGCCTTGCGCGTCACCCCCGCGGGGCTGAGATCGGCGATGTCCTCATGCCGTTTCTGGAGCGCGTCTGGCGCGATCCGGACGAGGGCATCTGGGAAGTTCGCGGCGAGCGACAGCACTTCACCTATTCCAAGGTCATGGCCTGGGTCGCCTTCGACCGAGTGGCGCTGATGGCAGAAGAGGCGGGAGAGCACGACGCTTCCCGCCGCTGGCGCAAGGTCGCCGACGAGATCCATGCAGAGGTCTGCGCCAAGGCCTTCGATCCCGCGCTCAACAGCTTCGTTCAGGCCTATGGCTCGAAAGCGCTGGATGCGAGCGTGTTGCAGATCGGCATGGTCGGCTTCCTGCCGCCCGACGATCCGCGCTATGTCGGCACGGTGGAGGCCATCGAACGTCATCTGACCAGCGACGGCTTCGTCCTTCGCTACCGCACCGGCGAGACCGATGACGGGCTGCCGTCGGACGAAGGCGTGTTCCTTGCCTGCTCCTTCTGGCTCGCCGATGCGCTCGACCTTATCGGCCGTCGGGCGGATGCAGAGGCGCTGTTCAAACGCCTGCTGGCGCTTTCCAACGATGTCGGGCTTCTCTCCGAGGAGTACGACCCGAAGGACAAGCGCCTGCTCGGAAACTTCCCGCAGGCCTTCAGCCATATCGGCGTCATCAACACGGCGCTCAATCTATCGCGGCGCAAGGGCCCGGCCGACGACCGGTCGGATGGCACGCCTGACGTCACGGTCGGGTTGGGCGCCTGACCTTGAAGGACGAACGAACCTTGCGACGGATGAAAGGACCATCATGGAAGGCGTGACGATCTCCCTGTTCCTGTTGCTGGCCGTGGTGATCAGCGGCATGCTGGCGCGGATGTCGCCGATCGCCGTGCCGGTACCGCTCGTGCAGATCGGGCTCGGTGCGTTGCTGGCCACGGTTACGGGTTCCGCGATCACGCTGGAGCCGACGCTGTTCTTCCTGCTTTTCCTGCCGCCACTGCTGTTTCTCGACGGCTGGCGCATTCCCAAGCAAGGGCTCTTGCACGACAAAGCCACAATTCTGGAGCTTGCACTCGGGCTCGTCATCTTCACGGTTCTCGGCATCGGCTTCTTCATCAACTGGATGGTGCCGGCGATCCCACTTCCCGTCGCCTTCGCCCTCGCCGCCATCCTCTCGCCGACCGACCCGATCGCCGTCTCCGCGATCACGGCCCGGGTACCAATTCCCAAGCGGGTGATGCATATCCTCGAAGGGGAATCGCTCCTCAACGATGCCTCCGGCCTCGTCTGCATGCGCTTTGCGGTGGCCGCCACGCTCACCGGCACGTTTTCGGCCGGCGAGGCGGTGCTGACGTTCCTGTGGCTTGCGATCGGCGGCGTTGCCATCGGTCTCGGAGTGACATGGCTGGTGACGCGCGCCAAGGACATCGTCTCGCGCAAGCTTGGCGAGGAGACCGGCTCGCAGATCCTCATCAGCATCCTCATTCCCTTCGGTGCCTATCTGCTGGCGGAGCACCTGCATTGCTCCGGCATTCTCGCCGCCGTCGCTGCCGGCATCGCCATGAGCTACGAGGAGCAGCGCGGCAAGGTGCTCGCCGTCACCCGTGTACGCCGCGCCGCCGTGTGGGATACGGTCCAGTTCACGATGAACGGCATCATCTTCGTGCTGCTCGGCGAACAGCTTCCGGGCATCGCCTCGGGCGCGGCACGCATCGTCAGCGACACCGGTCACCTGCACCCGATCTGGCTCGGCTACTACGTCGTCGCCATCACGCTGGCACTCGCAGGCCTCAGACTGGCCTGGGTCTGGGTGTCGCTGCGCTTCACCCTGTTCAAGGCGGCCCGTCGTGGAGAGGTGATCCACAAGCCGAGCTGGCGTCTCGTCATCGCGATCTCGGTCGCGGGTGTGCGGGGCGCGATCACGCTCGCCGGTATTCTGACTCTGCCGCTGGTCATGAACGACGGTGCGCCCTTCCCCGCCCGTGATCTCGTGATCTTTCTGGCAGCCGGCGTGATCATCGTCTCGCTGGTGGCGGCGAGCATCGCGCTGCCGGCGCTGCTGCAGGATCTCGAACTGCCGCCCGAGCCCTCCCATCAGCGCGAGGAGGACGATGCCCGCATCGCCGCTGCGGAAGCCGCGATCAAGGCCATCGAAGCCACGCAACATCGTCTCGGCAACGGCCGGAACGATGCCGATCTCTATGCCGATGTCGGTACGCGCCTGATGGAGGTCTATCGCCAGCGCATCGACGGGCGCTCTCGCTCGGGCGACGAGAACGACCAGATCCGCAAGGTGGAGGAGATCGAGCGGATCCTGCGGCTTGCCGGCGCCCGCGCAGAGCGCGACCAGATTCTCAAAATGGCCCGCGCGCGCAAGCTACCGGACGAGATGGCGCGCCGGATCGTGCGCGAGATCGACCTGACGGAGGCGCGCCTGAGTTCCGCGACATGACGGAAGCACGCGAACCATCGCCGGCGGGAGGTTCCCTCGGACCCGAAACGGCCTACATTAAACCTGCCGCCAGCAACCGGCGACAGAAGCAGGAAGGTTTCAATCCAATGCAGATCGGAATGATGGGACTGGGCAGGATGGGCGCCAATATGGTGCGCCGCCTGCTGCGCGGGGGCCATGAATGCGTCGTCTACGACATCAACCCGGCGAGTGTCGCAGCACTTGTTGCGGAAGGCGCCGTGGGTGCCGCCTCTGTGGACGAGCTGGTGTCGAAGCTCGCAAAGCCGGCCGCAGTATGGCTGATGCTGCCGGCGGCGATCACCGATGAGAACCTCGAGCGCGTGGCAGCCCATATGGTGCCCGGTGACATCATCATCGACGGAGGCAACTCCTTCTACCACGACGATGTCGATCGCGCCGAGCGCCTCTCGGCCCGGTCGCTAAACTATGTGGACGTGGGAACGAGCGGCGGCGTCTGGGGTCTCGATCGCGGCTATTGCCTGATGATCGGCGGACCGGACGATACCGTGCGCCACCTCGACCCCATCTTCGCGACGCTCGCGCCGGGCGGCGATATCGATCCCGCCGACGTCAGCGAAAACATGAAGACCGCGGATCGCGGCTATCTGCATTGCGGACCGAGCGGCTCCGGCCACTTCGTCAAGATGGTCCATAACGGCATCGAATACGGCATGATGGCAGCATATGCGGAGGGCATGAACCTTCTGAAAGCGGCGAATTCCGGCAAGGCCGATCGCGCTGCCGATGCGGAAACCAGCCCGCTGCAGCAGCCGAAATACTACCAGTTCGATCTCGATCTCGCCGCCATCGCCGAAGTGTGGCGCCATGGCAGCGTCGTCAGCTCCTGGCTGCTCGATCTCACGGCCGGCGCGCTGAAGACGGACCCGGAGCTTGCCGGTTTCAGCGGCCGGGTGTCGGACTCCGGCGAGGGCCGCTGGACGGTCAAGGCGGCGATCGACACCGGTGTGCCCGTGCCTGTTCTTTCGTCTGCGCTCTACCAGCGCTTCACCTCGCAGGGCGAAGCCGAGTTCGGCGACAAGCTGCTGTCCGCCATGCGCTTTGCCTTCGGCGGTCATCACGAGAAGCCGAAGAGCTGATCGTCGCTGGAATCGACCGTAGCGGGTAAGGCATCCCCAACCCGCTACGATCTTCTTGAGCGGATATCCGATCTTGATCACGACCTTGCCCTTGGCGCGTCCCGTTTCGACCAAGGCTTTGACGCGTTATCTCCGGTTTGCTGCGCCCTTCGATAGGGCTTTATGCGTATAGAGGGCGATGCTTCGCACGGTTTTCGTGAGGAGCTCGAGGTTATTCCACTTCAGGGGCGGACGTGCGCGAACGGCCGACCAGAACGCCGATCGCGTCTTTCCCAGCCTGCAGGATGCGATCCGAGACCTTGGCATCGACGGCGCGTGAGAGCTGCAGCGTTCCGATCAGCAAAGCGAAGATCGCCGTCGCCACATCTTCCCTGTTCTCGACATCCGCCGGAAGTGCGTGCGCAAGCTGAAGCACGAGGACGTGGGATTGCTCGGCATACATACCGCGCGTTTCCTCCGGCTGCCGGGAAAGCTCCGGAAGGAGTGCTGCCGAGGCGCAACCCTTCCCCGGCTCGTCGCGGTGATCGGGCGAGAGATAGATATTAACGATCCGGTCGAGGCCGCCTTCGTCCAGCACACCGCGCAGCCACGTGGCCTGCTGGCTCAGGGCATCCGACACCGTTTCGCGAACCAGATCGGCCTTGGAAGGAAAGTGCGGATAGAAAGCCCCGTTCGTAAGCCCGGCATCCTTCATGATCGTCGCAAGGCCGGAGCCTGCGATGCCATCCGTGCGGAACCGCTCGACGGCAACATCCATGATCCGGCGGCGCGAGGCATCCTTCCGGCCTTTTTCATATCGCATGACGCGTCCCTCATATAGCTATAAAATTATGACCATAATAATATCAATAAAATCCGATAAGACAACAGCATCCGGCGCTGAAATCCGGGACGGTCATCGTGACGGGTGCATCCTGGGGGTTGGCGACGCCACCGCCGAAGGCCTTGCCTGTGCTGGCTTTGTCGTTTTCGGAACCAGCCGGACGATCAAGAGGCGTCGGCAGTTCCGCGGCGTAGAGGAACCCTCCATCGCCCAGTCCAAGGCGCTCTTCAACGTGAATGTCTTCGGCGTCATCCCCACCCCGGACTCCGCACATGACTCTGCCGCGAAACATGCGATCGAGGGGCGGTAGGTCGTCTGCGAGGCCATGAGATCATTCAACGATCCCAAACGAACAAAGGCCGCGCGTCGTCGTCGACACGCGGCCTTTGTCGTTTTTGAATGCCGGCCCCGAAAAGGCCGGCCGTCTGACTTACAGATTGACGTCCACGACCGTGCGGCCCTGAACATGCCCGCCCAGAATGCTCTCGGCGACAGCCGGCACCTGCTCCAATCCGATGACAGTCGTCGTCCGCGCAAGCTTCTTCAGATCCAGATCGCGCCCAAGGCGCTCCCAGGCTTGAAGTCGCACAGCCTGCGGAGCGTTGACCGAGTCGATACCGGCAAGCGTAATGTTCCGCAAGATGAACGGCAGAACCGTGGCCGGGAGGTCGCGGCCCTGAGCCAGGCCGCAGGCCGTGACGACGCCGCGGTACTTCGTCTGCGCCAGCACATTCACCAAAGTGTGGCTGCCGACACTGTCGATCGCCCCGGCCCAGCGCGGTGTCGCGACGGGCGCACCCGGCTCCGAAAGCGTCTTGCGGTCGATGACATCGGCTGCCCCGAGTTCCCGGAGATAGGCTTCTTCCTCAAGGCGTCCGGTGGACGCAACGACGCGATATCCGAGGCCGGACAGGAGGGTGATGGCGACCGATCCGACGCCGCCATTGGCGCCGGTCACGAGAACATCGCCCTTGTCGGGGGTGATGCCGCCGTGTTCGAGCGCCAGTACGGAGAGCATGGCGGTATAACCGGCCGTACCGATGGCCATGGCATCTTTGGTCGACAGCGTGTCGGGAAGCTTGACCAGCCAATCACCGTTCAGCCGGGCCTTCTGGGCGAAGCCGCCATGATGGCTCTGGCTTAGGCCCCAGCCATTGGCGACGACGCGGTCGCCAACCTTGAAATCGGGATGCGACGATGCCGATACCGTTCCGGCAAGATCGATGCCCGGCACGAGCGGGAAGCGCTCGATGACCGGAACGCGACCGGTGATCGCCATCCCGTCCTTGTAGTTCACGGTGGAATAATCCACGTCCACCGTCACGTCGCCGTCCATCAGGTCGGCTTCGGTGAGGTCAACGACCCTCGTGGAAAACACGTCACCATCCTTTGTGGTGAGCAGAGCTTTGAATGTCATTTTGGTTTTCCTGTTGAAGACAATGTCAGCCTGCGCCTTAGCCGGCGGTGCGGTAGCGCTCGGCAGCATGCTCCTGCCGGGTGTTCGGAAGCATCGCCTGACGTGCCGTCTGATAGGTCTCCCACTGACCAGCATCGGGTAGCGGCGGGATGGTCACGGCTTCGCGGCGATCATAGCCGACGAGCGCGGCATCGACCAGTTCGGCGACTTCCATGACGCCGCTCATCGTGTTGACGTCGATGCCGGAATGCTCCCAGATCTCGGTGCGGGTGGCGGCGGGCAGTACGGCCTGGACATAGACGCCCTTCGGACCGAGCTCGACGCTGAGGCCCTGCGACAGGAAGGTGACGAAAGCCTTGGTGGCGCCATAGACCGACATGGCGAATTCGGGTGCAAGACCCACGACCGACGAAATATTGACGATGGCGCCCGTACCGGCTTCGGCAAAACGCGGTGCGACGGCGCTGGCCAGACGAACGACGGCGGTCGTGTTCAAAGTCACCAGCCGGGCCACGTCGTCCGGGCTCTGGGTGAGGAAGCCGCCACGCAGATTGCCGCCGGCATTGTTGATCAGCACGCCGATCGTCGTGTCGTCGCGGAGACGCGCCTCGACGATTTCGAGGTCGGACACGAGGGTAAGGTCGGCCTGAAGGATATCGATGGCGACGCCGGTTTCCTGGATCAGCCGCGCCGCGACGGCATCGAGCCGGGTCTTGTTGCGAGCGACAAGAACGAGGTCATGGCCGCGTCGGGCAAAACGCTCGGCATAGACTTCGCCGATACCGGTGGATGCGCCGGTGATGAGAACTGCTGGGAGTTTGGACAAGATGCACTCTCGCTTTGCGAATAGGTTCTAATGATGACGGTGGTCATCTGCGGATTATTTATGATGATCATCATGAAACTGTCAACGGCTTTATTCGGAAGAATGCCGGTTTGGTGTCCGTGCCGACCAGGTGCTTGGCGGGACATGCGGTTGGAAGCACCGCAGGCCGGCCATTGCCTTCGCAGGTTGCAAGCTTTACAATGATGACAACAATCATGATTGCTGCCGGCACGGCGATGTGCGGCAAGGGCTTGGGAGACGATCGACATGAAGGTCAGTCGGGAACAGATGGCGGAAAACCGCCTGCGGATTCTGGATGCGGCCAGCAGGCTGTTCCGGGAAAAGGGTTTCGAAGCGGTCACCGTCTCCGAGGTGATGAAGGCCGCCGGCCTCACCCATGGCGGGTTCTACGGCCATTTCACGTCGAAAGACGATCTGGTGGCCCAGGCCTTGGCCAGCACCTTCCGCGCGCAGGCGGATGATACGCAGGATATCTCGACCTATCTCGATCAGTATCTCACCCCGCGTCATCGCGACAATCCGGGCGCCGGCTGCCCGATCGCCGGCTTGAGCGCCGAAAGCCGTCATCAGGGCACCGCGGCGCGAGCCGCGATCACGGAGGGCCTGCAGACGCAGATCGCGCGCATGAGCCGGGCGGAGGATGGCGACACGAGTCCTGAAATGCGACGAGCCGTCATCGGCAGCTGGGCCGCGATGGTCGGCGCGATCATCCTCTCTCGCGCCATCGTCGACCCTGAGCTTTCCGACGAGGTGCTGCGGGAAACGCGTGCCTGGATCAAGGCAGAGGGCGGGGTTGCCGAGGCCGAGGCGTCCTGACGGGACTGCTTTGCCGATAACGCTTCAGGCGAGCGACGCCTGCCGCGTCTCCGCATCGATCAGACGGGCTGCGAAAGCCGCGCAGACCAGGAGGGCTGCAAAGAGCCCGACCGCCACACCGACCCCGAAGGTCACGACGAAGGTCATCAGCGTCGGAGCGATGAGACCACCGAGCCGCGCGACCGCGCCTGCGGCACCCATGCCGGTCGCACGAGAGGCCGTGGGGTAGAGTTCCGGGGTGAAGGCATAGAGCGCACCCCATGTTCCAAGCAGCGCGAAGCTCATCACGAGCAGCGACGCCCCGATCAGGAGATTGTCCGGGGACAGGACGAAGAGCAGGCAGCCGAGTGCGGAGAGAAGGCAGAAGCCGATGAGCGTCGGCCGCCGTCCCCACCGCTCCACGCCGAAGGCGGCGAGCGCATAGCCGGGGATCTGCGCCAGCGCTACGAACACCAGGAAGCCATAGCCGCGCACGAAGCCGAAGCCCTCGCTCGCAAGGCGCGCCGGCATCCAGGTAAAGATGCCGTAATAGGAAACGGAGACCAGAAACCAGACGGCGAGGATCAGCAGGCTGCGGCGGCGCAGGGGTGGCGAGAAGACGCCTTCGGACGCCGTTTTCGGTGCCGCGACCAGCTGTTCGCCGGCCGTGAGAGCAGGCTTGCCATGCATCACCAGCATGCGGTTGACGATGGCTTTCGCTTCTTCGGTCCGGCCTGCACGCAGAAGATAGTAGGGCGATTCCGGCACGAAGATGCGCAGGCCGACGCCGATGATGGCGGGCAGCGCCGTGACTGCAAAGATGTAGCGCCAGGCATCCGCCACGCCGGCGACGCTTGCCGCCCAGGCGGCGAGCGCGATCGCCAGCGTGCCCACGGCCCAGAACCCTTCCAGCATGACGAGCCAGCGACCGCGGTTTCGCGCCGGCAGGAACTCCGCCATCATGGCGTAATCGACCGGCAGCGTGCCCCCGACGGCGATGCCGGTGAGGAACCGCAAGGCGAGCAGGCTCGTGAAGTCCGGCGCGAAAATCGAGAGCGTCCCGAAGACGGCGTCACAGGCGACGGTGAGCAGAAGCACGCGCCGACGCCCCCAACGATCCGCGAGCCGCCCGAAGACGACGGCGCCGATGAGCATTCCGAGGAAGAACAAGGTGCCGGTCTGCAGCGCCTGCGGCACGGTCAGTTCGAAGGTTGCCGCGATGGATGCGGCGGTGAAGCCCACGGCCAGCACCTGCATGGCGTCGGCCGTCCACACGAGACCGAACACGCCGAGCAGCCTGCGCTGGAACCGACCCGTGCCGGCACGATCCAGCGCTTCGTCCATCGTCATCGACGCCATCTCGCCATCCCCATCCTCGTCGCGCACATCACCGTCCCGGCCTCAATCCGACAGACCTGCGCCTTCATGCGGGAATCTATAGACGAGCCTGCCGGGGAGTATAGTGCGGCTGCGGTGGCACGACCGTCCGCGCGCGCATTTTCCACCGCCGTTCTGCCATCAGCGCCCGGGAACGGGCGAGGCGTCACCGGATGCGACGACCTTGTTCCGGCCGGCCTGCTTGGCGCGATAGAGATTGCGATCGGCGATCTGCAGGATCTCCGGTGCGTCGTCGCCTTCGCCAGACACGGCGATGCCGATGCTGATCGTCACCGCGAGCCCGGCCGCGACCGCAGACCAGTCGTGGCGAGCGACCTTCAGGCGGATGCGTTCGCCCGCTCTCTTCGCCTGCGCGGACGTCACGCCGACCATCAGCACGACGAACTCCTCGCCGCCGAAGCGGACGGCAAGGTCCGATCCGCGCGCCGAGGCCTTGATCAATGCGCCGAGCGCGATCAGCACGCGATCGCCGATGATGTGCGAGTGGGTATCGTTGATCGTCTTGAAGTGATCGACGTCGAGGATGGCCAATGCGTAGACGTCGCACGACGCATCGACCGTATCCAGCATGGCCTCCAGGCGGCGACGGTTGCCGAGGCCCGTCAGGGGATCGGTGTTCGCCGCCGCCGTCAGAATGGTCGTCTGTTGCTGCAGCGCCTCGAATGACCGGGCGATCTCGGCCGTGCGTCCTGCCTCCGTGTCGAGCAACATCCTCAGCTTCTTGGTCTCGTAGCGGATATCGGCGAGGCGCGCATTGCGCTGCGTCCGCTCGGCCGTGAACTGCTGGTGGAGGCTGTGATAGCGCTTGTGGAAGTCGAGCGCCTGCTCGAAAGCGCCGAGATGTTCATGCGCCTTGGAAAGGTAGAGGCAGGCAAACATCAAGGTTTCGACATTGCCGTTCACGGTTGCGAGCGCATATGCATGCTGCAGGGGCACCAGCGCCTCCTCGTAGCGCTTCAGCGAAACGAGCGTCCGCCCGAGAATATCGAGATAGTGCCCCTCGCCTCGCGCGTCGTCCTCGCTCGTGATAGCGCGAAAATGCGCCAGGAACTGTTCCGCGCCGATGAAGTCTTCGGCCGCATTGAAGTATTCTGCAAGGTTGCCGAGACAAAGACGCTCCGCCCAGCCGTCACCGAGGGACTGGGCAAGGCTGTAAGCGCTTCGGGTCGCGTCGATCGCCGGGCCGATGGCGGCATCGAAAGACGCCCGGTCTCCCATTTCCAAAGCGAGATAGGCGGCCTCCGCATGAGAGCCGCCGAGATTGATCAGCCACCAGCACTCAAAACTCGCGTCGCCGGCCTCCCGCGCCAGTGCGACCGCCCGGCCGCAATAGTCGATGGCCAGGGGCGGTTGCCGGGACATCCAGAAGATGACGCCGGTGACATTGATGGCGAGTGAGCGCGACCGCAGGTCGCCGCTGTGGTCGGCAATATCGAGGGCCTCCGCCGCCAGTGTGACCGCTTCCTCCATCTGTCCGAGTTCAAGGTGAAGCCAAGCGTGAATACTCAGGGCCTGGGCCTCAAGCGCGGGCTGCTCCAGGTCTCGCCAACCAGCCGCCGCCTGGGAGGCGTAGTGAAGGCCCATCTCGGGCTTGCCGATCTGGAAGCAGTACCATGCGATGTCCTGCGCGCTGCGCGCCGTCAACGGCAGATCGTTACGGAGCAAAGATGCCTCATGAACGGACAGCGAAATCTCAAGGGCAAGGCTCGACCGGCCCGAGCATCCAAGCCGCCACGCATCGTCCAATGCCTGGAGATCGGCATTGGCGTCCAGACTTTTACTTTGGGAAGGAATCACATGCGCGATCCAGATTTCAGCTTTAAGAGCTCTGCAGAGGATGCGTAAATCCTGTTACACAATTATAAAATTATCAATAATGAAAAAGTATAAAGTGAGCGCCATCGATAGCATAGTAAACTATAATATAATTCGTGCAGCGCAGCAAAACGCCCGAACATTCGATAGTTCGACCTCATTCAATGGATTTCTTCGTGACGTAGCGCTTGATTATGCTTTCGTGATGGCGCCGATATCACGCAGTATAGCCGCCTGTCGAATTCTTCCGCCGCAGCGCACCCTTGCAACGCTCGGAGCACGTCTTGACGTTCTCCCAATCGCGCGCCCACTTCTTTCGCCAAGCGAACGGCCTGCCGCAAGCGGCACAGGTCTTTTGCGGAAGGTCGGATTTTGTATAGCGCGGTTCCTTCATGGGCTGGAACCTGTGGCACGAACGCGCGCCGTCAAGCGGCATGTCGAGCGCCCCCACACCGTCCCGACGACGGCGGGACTTGCCAACATGCGATGACATCTCGATAAATGCGAGATGGCCTTCACGCTCCGTCAGCTTCAGTTCTTCGTTGCCGTTGCCGAACAGGGGTCCGTCACCCGGGCGGCACAGAACCTGTCGATCTCGCAATCCTCGATCACCGAGGCGATCAAGGAGCTCGAAAGCGATCTCGGCGTCGCGCTCTTCGACCGGCATCCGCGCGGCCTGCATATCACCCATAACGGCCATCAGTTCCTGCGCCATGCGACAAAGATCCTAGCAGGCGTTCAGGATGCCCGCCGCTCGTTCGCCCATGCTCCGGAAACCGGAACCGGCAAGCTCAATCTCGGCGTGACGTCGCTGGTGGCGGGCTATGTCCTGTCGGACCTTCTGGCGCGCTATCGACGCGCCTTCCCTTCCGTCGATGTCAGCGCCATCGAGGACAATGGCTCCTATCTCGAACACCTTCTCGTCGGCGGAGAACTCGATGTCGCCGTCATGGTCATCTCCAACCTGCGCGATCGCATGGCGCTGCAGGCGGAGATCATCGAGACGTCGCCCTACAGGCTCTGGCTGCCCCTCGGCCACCGGCTCGTCTCGGCCGATATCATCTCCATCTCGGACGTCGCACAGGAACCTCTGATCATGCTGACCGTGGACGAGATCGAGGAAAATACCGGCAAGCTGCTCACAGCCCTCGGCGCCCGTCCGCATGTAGCCTTCCGGACCCGCTCGGTGGAAGCCGTGCGCAGCCTCGTTGCGACCGGGGCCGGCATCGCCCTTCTCCCCGATCTCGTCTACCGGCCCTGGTCGCTGGAAGGCGACCGGATCGAGAGCCGCGACGTCTCCGGCGCCCTGCCCGTGGTGCAGGTCGGCATGGTGTGGCGAAAGGGATCGAGCCTGCCCCAGTCCGCGCGCGATTTCATCGGCGTGGTGGAAACCCTGCGCAGCAGCCGCGGACGCAGCTAGATATCGGTAAAACCGATACCGGCTATCTGTTTAATGAATTTGCGAATGCGGCGGAAGCGCAGCACCTTTCGTTTCGGGAACAGACGAGCCGAACAACGGCCGAACCGGGAGACCACAGATGATCAAGATTCTGAAGTCCTGCACCACCCTTGCCCTCTCGCTTGCGTTCGCCACGTCCGCCATTGCGCAGGAGCCTTTGAAGGCGCTCGGCACGGGTGAAGGCGAGCTGTCGATCGTAGCCTGGGCCGGCTATATCGAGCGGGGCGAGACCGACAAGGCCTATGACTGGGTCACCGACTTCGAGAAATCGAGCGGCTGCAAGGTCTCCGTAAAGACCGCCGCGACATCCGACGAGATGGTCGCGCTGATGAACGAAGGCGGCTTCGACCTCGTCACCGCATCGGGCGATGCCTCGCTCCGGCTCGTGGCCGGCAAGCGCGTGCAGCCGATCAACACCGACCTCATTCCCAGCTGGAAGACGCTGGACACGCGCATGCAGGATGCCCCCTGGCACACGGTCAAGGGCACCCATTACGGCACGCCCTATGTCTGGGGTCCTAACGTGCTGATGTACAACACCGAAGCCTTCAAGGGCGAGGCGCCGAAGAGCTGGAAGGTCGTCTTCGAGGAGATGACCCTGCCGGACGGCAAGTCCAACAAGGGCCGCGTCCAGGCCTATGACGGTCCGATCCATGTGGCGGATGCCGCCAACTACCTGATGGCGCACAAGCCGGAACTCGGCATCAAGGACCCCTACGAGCTCAACGAGGAACAGTACAAGGCGGCTCTCGACATCCTGCGCGTCCAGCGCACGCTCGTCGGCCGCTACTGGCACGATGCCATGATCCAGATCGACGACTTCAAGAACGAAGGCGTCGTGGCTTCGGGCTCCTGGCCGTTTCAGGTCAACCTGCTGACGGCAGAGAAGCAGCCGATCGCCGCCGTGTTCCCGGAGGAAGGCACGACCGGCTGGGCCGACACGACGATGCTCTCGTCCGAGAGCGCTCACCCGAACTGCGCCTATATGTGGATGGAGCATTCGCTCTCGCCCAAGGTGCAGGGCGACGTGTCCGCCTGGTTCGGCGCCAACCCCTCCGTCGGTGCGGCCTGCAAGGGCAATGCGCTGCTGACCGACGAAGGCTGCAAGACCAATGGATACGAGAACTTCGAGAAGGTGAAGTTCTGGAAGACGCCGGTCGCCAAATGCGCCAGCCAGAGCGAGTGCGTGCCCTATCACCGCTGGGTGTCGGACTATATCGGCGTCATCGGCGGGCGGTAGGTCGCGGCGTTTTCAAACGCTGCTTCTATAAGCGCGAGCGGGTTCCTCTGCCCCTCACCCTAGCCCTCTCCTGCCAATCGGGGAGAGGGGATGTGGCCTGCCCGGTGCTTTGATGTGTGGCGAATGCCATGCCACGAGTCCCTTCTCCACGCAGGCGGGGAGAAGGTGGCGGCAGCCGGGATGAGGGGCGCCTCTGGTTGCAATCATGATATCCATGACACCCTCAGCCCCAACAGGACATCCCATGACCGCCATCCTCTTCGAAAACGTTTCGCGCCATTTCGGCAGCGTGCGCGCCGTCGATGGCGTCGATCTCGCGGTTGCGGAAGGCGAGTTCTTTGCCATGCTCGGGCCCTCCGGCTCCGGCAAGACGACCTGCCTGCGGCTCGTTGCGGGCTTCGAACAACCGACATCCGGCCATATCGAAATCTTCGGTGAGACCGCGGAAGGCGTGCCGCCCTACCGGCGCAACGTCAACACGGTCTTTCAGGACTACGCGCTGTTTCCGCATCTCTCCATCCTCGACAATGTGGCCTACGGGCTGATGGTGAAGGGGATGGGTAAGACGGAGCGGCGGCGGGCGGCGGAAGAGGCGCTAGCGATGGTCGCACTGCCGGGCTACGGCGTGCGCAAACCCGGTCAGCTCTCCGGCGGCCAGCGCCAGCGCGTGGCCCTTGCCCGCGCGCTCGTCAACCGGCCGCGCGTACTGCTGCTCGATGAACCCCTGGGTGCACTGGACCTGAAACTGCGCGAGCAGATGCAGGAGGAGCTGAAGACCCTGCAGAAGACGCTCGGCCTCACCTTCATCTTCGTCACCCACGACCAGAGCGAAGCCCTGTCCATGGCCGACCGGGTCGCTGTGTTTCATGAGGGCAAGGTGCGGCAGGTGGGGACGCCGGAAGAGATCTACCGCCGTCCGAAGACGCGTTTCGTTGCCGATTTCGTCGGCTCCTCCAATGTTCTCTCCCGTGCGCAATGCCGGCAGCTCGGTTTCGATGCCCCTGCCGCCAGCCTGCGCCCGGAGTCGCTCCTCTTGGGAACGCCAACCGATGGCCAACTCGGCCTCACCGGCGTACCGATCGCCACAAGCTTTCTGGGGCCCATCAACCGGCTGACGCTCGATTGCGGCGGCGAGCGCATCGTCGCCTCGCTTCCGGCCGGAACGCCCATACCCGCCGCCGGCGAACCGGTGACGCTCGCCTTCAACCGGCAGGACCTCCACGTGATGGAGGAAGCCTGATGGCGATGGCCTCGCAGGTCCACCAGACGAACGCGGTGATGACGTCGAATAGGCATAGCGCCGCTCGCCTGTCGGATGTTTTCTGGCGGCATCCGAAGCTGTTTCTCGCTTTGCTTCTCTCCCTTCCGCTCCTCTGGCTCGGCGTGGTCTATCTCGGATCGCTCGCGATCTTCCTCGCCCAGAGCCTCTTTGCCATCGACGATTTCTCTGGCCTCGTGACCTATGAGCCGACGCTTGCCACCTATCGGCAGCTGTTTTCGGATGCGAACTTCGACATCATCCTGCGCACGGTGCTGATGGCGGCAAGCGTAACGCTGGCGTCGATCGTCATCGCCTTTCCCATCGCCTACTACGCCGCGCGCTATGCCCAAGGCGTCTGGAAAGCGGTGTTCTATCTTGGCGTCATGCTCCCCCTCTGGTCGAGCTATCTCGTCAAGATCTATGCCTGGAAGCTGATCCTCGCAAAGGAGGGCATTCTCACCTGGCTGTTCACCAAGCTGCATCTGCTCTGGCTTCTCGATGCCTGGCTCGCGATCCCGGTTATCGGCGGCAACTCGCTCTCGGTCAGCTATACCGGCACCTTCCTCGTCTTCGTCTATGTGTGGCTGCCCTTCATGATCCTGCCGATCCAGGCAGCGCTCGAACGCGTGTCCGGGAGCCTCGTTGAAGCCTCAGCCGATCTCGGCGCCCATCCGCGCCAGACCTTTCGCCATGTCCTGCTGCCGCTCGCGTTGCCGGGCATCGTCGCCGGCTCGATCTTCACCTTCTCGCTGACGCTCGGCGACTACATCATCCCGCAGATCATCGGCTCCTCGCGCCTCTTCATCGGGCAGGCGGTCTATGCGCAGCAAGGCACCGCCGGCAACGTACCACTCGCCGCCGCCTTCACGCTGGTGCCCATCGTCATCATGGGCGTCTACCTCTGGGCCGCCCGCCGCATGGGAGCTTTCGATGCGCTCTGATCGCCTCGACCGGGCGCCGCTGCCCCTGAAGATCTCCGCCTGCCTCGGCCTGCTCTTCCTGCATCTGCCGATCCTGCTGATCTTCCTCTATGCCTTCACCACCGAGGAGAAGAGCTATCGCTTTCCGCCGCCAGGACTGACGCTGCAATGGTTCGCCGTCACCTGGAACCGGCCGGATGTCTGGGCAGCACTGATGCTATCGGTGAAGGTGGCGAGCCTTGCGACCGCCATCGCCCTCGTGCTCGGCACGCTCTGTGCCGCCGCCGTCTCCCGCTCGGCCTTCTTCGGGCGCGAGGCGGTGTCGCTGCTCGTCATCCTGCCCATTGCGCTTCCCGGCATCATCACCGGCATTGCGCTCAGGTCCGCCTTCTCGATGGCGGATATCCCGTTCTCGTTCTTCACCATCGTGCTCGGCCATGCCACGTTCTGCATCGTCGTCGTCTACAACAATGCGGTTGCCCGCTTCCGCCGCCTGTCCGGCTCGCTTGTGGAGGCGTCGATGGATCTGGGGGCCGATGGCTTTCAGACCTTTCGCTACGTCATTCTGCCCAATATCGCGACGGCGCTTCTGGCCGGCGGCATGCTCGCCTTTGCGCTGTCCTTCGACGAGGTGATCGTCACGACATTTACCGCCGGCCAGCAATCGACGCTGCCGATCTGGATGTTGGAGGAGCTGATCCGCCCGCGGCAGCGGCCGGTGACCAATGTGGTTGCCATGGTCGTCGTGCTGGTGACGCTTCTGCCGATCCTTGCGGCCTACTTCCTCACCCGCGACGGCGACCGTATCGCCGGCGCCGGCAAATGACCCGAACCTGAACAGGAGATCGACCATGGACACGGACCTTTTGATCGGCGCGCGCTTCGAGCCGGGCACCGAGGCGGAAGAGCAGATCCTCAACCCGAAAACAGGGGCGAAGATCCTCGAGCTCGCCGAGGCGTCGCACGGGCAGATCGATGCGGCGGTAGCCGCCGCTGAACGTGCCTTCACCACATGGTCGCGCACGACGCCGGCTGAGCGCTCGACCTATCTCCTGCGGATCGCCGATGCGATCGAGCGGGACGCGGACGGTTTCGCGAGCCTCGAAGCGCTGAATTGCGGGAAGCCGCTGCATGCCGTGCGCAACGACGAAATCCCGGCCATCGTCGATTGCTGGCGGTTCTTCGCCGGCGCCATCCGCATGCTGAGCGGCCCCGTGGCCGGCGAATACCTGCCCGGACACACCTCGATGATCCGGCGTGATGCGATCGGCGTCGTTGGCTCCATCGCACCCTGGAACTATCCGCTAATGATGATGGCCTGGAAGCTTGCGCCGGCGCTTGCAGGCGGCAATACGGTCGTCTTCAAGCCGTCGGAACAGACGCCGTTGACCGCGCTGAAGATGGCGCGGCTGCTGGCCGACATCCTGCCGGAAGGTGTCGTCAACATCATTCTCGGCCGTGGCGAAACCGTCGGCAATGCGCTGATCAACCATTCGAAAATCGCGATGGTCTCGATCACCGGCGATATCGCCACCGGCAAGAAAGTGCTGACCGCGGCGGCCAAGACCGTGAAGCGGACCCATCTGGAACTCGGCGGCAAGGCGCCTGTCATCGTCTACGACGATGCGGACCTGGAAGCGGTTGTCGCCGGTATCCGCACCTTCGGCTTCTACAATGCGGGCCAGGACTGCACGGCAGCCTGCCGCATCTACGCGCAGGACGGCATCTACGAGAAACTGGTTGCCGACCTCACCTCGGCCGTCTCCAGCATTACCTTCGGCTCGGAAAACGATGCGGACAACGAGATCGGTCCGCTGATCTCTGCCCGCCAGCGCGACCGCGTGTCGAGCTTCGTCGAGCGCACCAGCGAGGCGCGGCACATGGAAGTCACGACCGGCGGCGGGCGCGGACCAGGCGATGGCTTCTTCTTCCAGCCGACCGTCATCGCCGGCGCGCTGCAGGACGACGAGATCGTCCGCCGCGAGGTATTCGGTCCGGTCGTCTCGGTCACGCGCTTCAAGGAATCCGAACAGGCGGTGACCTGGGCGAACGACAGCGATTACGGCCTCGCCTCCTCCGTCTGGTCGAAAGACATCTCGCGCGCGATGCAGGCAGCCGGTCGGCTTCAATACGGCTGCACCTGGATCAACACCCACTTCGCGCTCGTCAACGAGATGCCACATGGTGGCCTCAAGCAGTCGGGCTACGGCAAGGACCTCTCGGTCTATGCGCTCGAGGATTACACCGCCGTGCGCCATATCATGATCGCGCACGGCTGAGCGTTGGGCCGGGTCGCAAGGCCCGGCCCGTCATGACCTGATCAAGACCATCACCGACCTTGATCACCTCCCCTTTTGATAGGGGCAGTATCGGCGTTGGCTGAGAAGCCGACAGTCTCGCAACGTCCTTGCAGGACGAGCGACGCGACGAACACGGCGGCTTACGTCGCCATGCTGGTTTCCAGCGGATGCTGCCACGGCGGCCCGCAAGGAAATCGCAAGATCCAATGCAACCCCTCTCTCGAATAGCTCGCCACCGCGATGCCGCGCTAACGATGCGCTCCTCCCCGCATGTGTCCGCGTGTTGGGGAATGCGATGGCGTCCGCGGATCGTTCGGCGATACACCGCGTCCTTCGACCAAAAAGAGCTCCCATGATCTGCGCCGTAAGGGCGCCTGGCTCAGCGGCTTAGAAACCGGGTTTCGAGCCTGCAAATCTGCTGTTTTTAACCATGCATATTTACCGAACCCTAACATTCATTTTCCCGTATTGCGAGCTTAAATGATATTTAAGCAACCATTGAATGTGTAATCACCCCAAGAATTCCGCGAAATAATGGTAAACAGACGATTAAGGTTCAATTTACTTACTAAAGCCGACACAGTTAAGATATTGAGTAAATTTTTAAATATTGACCCAATTTCATTCATAAATTACTTACTAATTCGTAAATCAGAGGATGTTATTGTCATGCGTATATTATCTCTCTTCATATGGATCACGTCCGCAGCAGCAATATTTGCATTTGTGCTGCAGCCAGTTGGTGCCGACGTACAATTGCTCGTCTCCGCTCTTACAATTGCCTTTCTATTCGTGATTACACGCTTCAATAGAACAGGTCCGCTGCGCTACATTGCGCTCGCAACTGCAAGCATCATCGTCCTGCGTTACGCATACTGGCGCACGACAAGCACGCTTCCGCCGATCGACGACCTGATGTCGTTTATCCCCGGCATTCTGCTTTACGTCGCCGAAATGTTCTGCATTTTCATGTTCTTCATTAGTGTATTCGTCGTCGCCGATCCGATCGAACGTCCTCGTGCCCGCCAGCTGGCAGATGACGAACTCCCGACCGTCGACGTCTTCGTGCCTTCCTACAACGAAAGCGCCGAGATCCTCTCGCTGACGCTCGCTGCAGCGGCAGGCATGGATTACCCTTCCGACAAGTTCACCGTCTACCTTCTCGACGACGGCGGCACCGACCAGAAGCGCAACAGCAGCGATCCTGAAACCGCACAGGCCGCTATCGACCGTAGTCATGCGTTGCGCACGCTCTGCCTCGATCTCGGTGTCCACTACCTGACGCGAGCCCAGAACGTTCACGCCAAGGCCGGCAACCTGAATGCGGGGATGGAGCGCACCTCTGGTGACCTGATCGCCGTCTTCGATGCCGACCATGCACCTGAGCGCGCCTTCCTGCGCGAAACCGTCGGCCATTTCAGCGACGATCCCGATCTCTTCCTGGTCCAGACCCCACACTTCTTCGCAAATCCCGATCCGGTCGAGCGCAATCTCGGCACCTACAAGCATATGCCGGCCGAGAACGAGATGTTCTACACGATGATCCAGAAGGGTCTGGATCGCTGGAATGCCTCGTTCTTCTGCGGCTCTGCTGCCGTCCTCCGCCGCGAAGCGCTGGACGAGGTCGGCGGCTTCTCCGGGATCACGATCACCGAGGACTGCGAAACGGCGCTCGAACTGCACTCCCGCGGCTGGAACAGCGTCTATGTCGATAAGCCTCTGGTCACCGGTCTCCAGCCGGAAACCTTCGCCAGCTTCATCGGACAGCGCTCGCGCTGGTGCCGGGGCATGATCCAGATCCTCATCCTGAAGAACCCGCTCTTCAAGCAGGGACTGACGCTTCCCCAGCGCCTGAGCTACATGTCGAGCTGCTTCTTCTGGCTCTTCCCCTTCGTGCGCACCGCCTTCCTCGTCGCGCCCATCCTCTTCATCCTGTTCAACCTGAAGATCTTCAATGCCTCGGCCGAAGACTTCCTGGCCTATACCGTCACCTACCTCATCGCGTCCGAAATCCTGCGCAACTACCTCTACGGCAAGATGCGCTGGCCCTGGATTTCCGAGCTGTACGAATATGTCCAGTCCGTCTTTCTGGTCCGTGCCATCGTCAGCGTCATCTTCAACCCGCGCAAGCCGACCTTCAACGTGACCGACAAGGGCGTGTCGCTGAACCAGCGCCAGCTTTCCAACCTCGCCTGGCCGTTCTTCGCCATCTTCGCCGGGCTCGGCATGGTCCTCTCCTATGCGATCTACCGCTACCAGACGGAGCCGGCGCTCGGCGACCTGATCATCATCACCGGTGCCTGGAACCTGCTCAACCTGATCATCGCCGGCGCAGCACTGGGCATCGTCACCGAGCAGCCGAACGATGCCGACGGCATCAGCCTGCCCTCGGCACGCGCCGCAGAGCTTGAAGTGGGCAACCAGACCGTGCCCGTCACCATTCGGCAGATCTCCTCGGAAAAGGCGATCATCGAACTGAAGAAGACCATGACAACCCCTCTGCGGGCCGGGGAATATGGTCGCCTGCTTCTCATCGATCCCCCTGCAAGCGTCATCCTGCCCTCGATTCCCGTGTTCATCGGCAAACCGTCCGGCAGCGATCATCGCAGCTTCGTGGTCGAACTCGACGCGGAAACCTGCCACTTCCCGGCCATCGCCAGCCTCATGCTCGCCGATCTCGACCTGCCACGCAGCCTGCGGGACGGTCGCCAGAAGCGGCGGTCCTACCCCGTCGCCCTCCTGACGCTGATCCGTTGGGCCATCTTCAGCCCCTTCCTCGCCGTCACGGCCGGTCTCTCGTCCAAATCGACGTCCGAGAGAACAAGCCGTCGTCGTCGTCCGACTGCCGAAAAGCCGCAACCTGTCGTCGAAGCCGCGTGACCGGAAAGCCAGAGGAAAACATCATGTTCAAGTCATCCACCCTTGCCCTCGCGCTCCTGCCGTCCATTCTCCTGGCCGGCCTCTCCAGCACGGCGCTTGCCCAAACGCTGGGCCAGGCGGCCGGGCAGCCAGCGGCGCCGGCACCCTTCCGCTTCAACACGACATCGTCGGCAACAGCACCGGCGCCGCTCGCCGATGTCGGCGGCACCCTGCGCAAGATCGCGGCGAGCCCCTACGACCTGTTCTTCGACGGCGAGTTTGCGAGCCGCAAGCTGTCCTTCTTCGCCCGGCCCGACGAGGCGTCGAGCGCGGCGCGCCTGGTCCTCACGCTTCAGACGACCATTTCGGCGGCGCCGGAGCGCTCGAACCTCACCATCCAGATCAACGGACGGGACATCGGCGCAACCAACCTCGTTGCCGGCGACCCGCGCCGCGTCACCTTCGACATACCGGCCGGCGTCATCCAGCCAGGCTATAATGCGGTCGCCATCGCCGCCAGCCACCGCCACCGTGTCGATTGCAGCGTCGAGGCGACCTATGAGCTCTGGACCAAGATCGATCCCGCGCAGAGCGGCTTTGTCTTCCCCTCGGCCGAGGCGGGCAACCTCACCATGATCGACCTGATGCCGCTCGCCGGCACCCGGGAAGGCCGCACCAACCTGCGCGTCATCCTGCCAAAGGGCGCGCAAATGGCGGACTATGATCGCGCATTGAACGTGGTGCAGGCGCTGGCGATCACCGGCAATCTCAATCATCCCCAGGTCGAGTTCGGCGCGACGCCCGGTACGGGTGCCGGCATCGACATCTATGTCGGCGTCAGCAAGGATATCGCCGCCCTGCTCGGCGCCGGTGCGCCGGTTCTCGCTTCCGGAGAAGCAGCCATCGTTGCGGCCGGCGCGACGCCTGAGCGCAAGCGCCTGATCATTTCCGGCCTCGATACAGCCGATCTCGACGCAAAGACGCAGCAATTCGTGCAGCAGGCGACACAGGAACGGCCCGTCGGCACACCAGAAGGGCTGGCCGCGCTGACGAACATGAAAGGCCGGCTCCTCGTTCCCGGTGAGAAGGTCGCGCTGTCGGATCTTGGCTTTACGGCAAAGCCTTTCGATGGCCGGCTCGTGCAGTCGAAGGTCAATTTCACCATGCCGTCGGACTTCTACCCCGGCGCCTATTCCAGCATGAGCTTCCACCTTAATGCACTCTATGTCGGCGGCCTTTCTCCGGATGCCGTCCTCACGGTCAAGGCGAACGACAAGGTCGTCGCCAACATCCCCCTGAGTTCGCCGCGTGGCGGCGCCATCCGCGACCAGCGCCTGCCGATCCCGTTCACGGCGCTGCGCCCGGGCCAGAACACGCTGCAGATCGAAGCCCGCCTTCCTTCGAAGCTCGATGCCGCCTGCGAGTCCGTCGACAAGGCGACATCGACGGCCCGCCTCTCCATCGACGGAAATTCCTACCTCGATATTCCGAACTATGCCCGTGTCGGTCGCTATCCGGATATCGCCGCTCTGACCTCGGGCCTTCCCGCCCCGGTCGAAGGCGAGACAGGGGCCGCAACCACGCTTCTCGTGCCGAACTACAATGCCCAGAGCATGGATGCCGCAGCGACCTTCGTCGCCAAGATGGCCTACGCATCCAGCCAGGTGAAGCCGATGCAGTACACCTCGCTGCTGCCGGCCATGGACACGACAAACCTCATCGCGTTCGGCGGATATGACACGCTACCCTCCGAACTCGTCAGCCGCATGAACCTCGACTTCGTCAACATCCGCAACATGGCCGGGTCGGCAGCCTCGCCGTACGAAGTTGCCGCACTCGAAAACTTCGGGCCGCAGAGCGACATGCAGCGCCAGATGACAACGAGCGTCGTCGGCACGGCCGTGGACCTCTCGCAGACGGCCGGCAGCTTCCTTGCCGCCCCCGTCGAACGCTCGGCGGACATGCTGCAGGCCATCCGCACGAAGGCCGTCTCCGAACTCTCCAAGCTCAACATCGCGCCGCTGCGCGCCCTTCTGGGCGACGAGATCAAGCCGGAAGCCTTCTCGCCCACGGCGGAAACCACGCTGGTGATCGCCCAGAATGCCGGCGGAAATGGCGGGCTGTGGACCGTGGTCGCATCCAAGAGCGCCAGCGGCATCGTGGCGGGCACCGACGTTCTGACGGATCTCAACGTGTGGAATACGCTCGGCGGATCGGTTCAGGCGTTTTCCGAAACGGGCATCAAGCTCGACCAGCAGCTTGCGACCAACCAGACGCTTTACCGGACTCAGCCGTTCAGCCTGTCGAACATGCGTCTGGTCACGGCAAGCTGGCTGGCCAACAATGCCGCCGTCTACATCTTCGCGCTGCTGACGGCCGCCATCCTTCTCGGCCTCGGCACCTACATGGTTCTGACGACCGGACGCCGCAATCATGGCTAAGCCGCTCGCTCTGGTCACATGGAGCCTGACGGCCGCCATGACCGTCCTGCTCTCCGCCCTGCTGCCGTCGAGCGGCCTGGCGGCGGGCAAGACCGGCCGCGTGAAGGCGGCCGAGACCCTCCTCCCCACCGATTACATCGCCGGCGCCTGGTGGCTCTACAAATCCGTCTTCGTAGAAAACGGGCGCGTCATCGACCGGTCGAATGGCAACGTCTCGCACAGCGAGGGCCAGGGCTATGGCATGCTGATTGCCGTTGCGGCAGACGATCGCGAGGCTTTCGACGCGCTCTGGGCCTGGACGCGGGAAAACCTGCAGGTCCGCGGCGACGCGCTCTCGGCCTGGCGCTGGAGCCCGGACACGGCGATCCCAGTTGCCGATATGAACAACGCCTCCGACGGCGACCTTCTGATCGCCTGGGCGCTGTCGCGGGCAGCAACGCGGTGGCGCGAGCCGGCTCTGGCCGTCGAAGCGCGCCGGATTCTGAAGGATCTGACAGCCAAGGCGACGGTGAAGGATGCGAGCTATGGAACGCTGCTTCTTCCCGCCGCACAGGGTTTCAGCGGCAGCGCCGAGCAGCCCGGCATCGTCGTCAACCTCTCCTACTGGGTCTTTCCGGCCATTGAGGAACTGGGGCTGATCGAACCCTCGTTCCCGGCAGATGACCTTGTCGCGAGCGGCAAGGCACTGCTCGAAAAGGGCCGTTTCGGCAGCAGTCATCTCCCGGCCGACTGGCTATCGCTGAGGGGCGACCACCCGCAGCCGGCACCGGCCTTCGCCGCCACCTTCGGCTACGAGGCGGTCCGTGTTCCGCTCTACACGGCCTGGTCCGGCGGTGCACCGCTGTCGCTCCTGACGGGCGTGCAGCAGCGCTGGAACGAGAACGGCGCAAACGTCATGCATGTCATGGACCTGGCAACGGCCACCGCAATGACGGCCATGTCCGACCCCGGTTACCGCGCCGTCAGCGCGCTTCTGTCCTGCGGCCTCGACAAAGCCGGCCAAGCTTCCAGCATGCCGCCCTTCGAACCGACCGAATATTACCCATCCACGCTCCATCTCCTGAGCATCATCGCCATCTCCGAGAGGTATGCATCATGTCTTCCAAGTCAAAACTGAAGTTCTCGCTGCTCGCCGCAACCGCCGTTCTCCTCCTCAACCCCGGTCTCGTTTTAAAGACGCTCCAGAACGACGATTCGGAACTGCGGGCACAGGAAATGGCCTGGACGCTGCCGACGCCCGCAAACGAAGCGTCCAAAATGGATGCGAACGATCCCCTGCTGGCACCGGCGGCAGGTACGGCATCCTCCTCCGCAGCCGTGTCCGACGCAAATGCCGCCTTCGCGCTGCCGGCTGCGAGCGTCGCACCGGCCACCGACCGCGTCGCCGTCAACCCGCAGGCTGCACCGGGCGACAATCCGTTCCTTCGTCAGGCTGCATCGGCACCGATCGCACCGACCAGCCTGCCCCGGGCAATGCCGGTCGCGACTGGCGTTTCCGTCGCACTTCCCGCAGCTCAGCCGGTCGCGCTGGCTGTCGAAGCACCCGCTGTCGCCAATCCCTTCGCGCCCTCCACCACACCCGCGACTGAGGCGACCACGGTGCAGCCGGCCGCCGTCGCATCGGTGGATATCTCCGCCCTGCGCTACTACGCCTCGACACGCGACCTGAAGCGGGTGGGCGCCGAACTTCGTCGGTTGAAGGATCTTTATCCCGACTGGCAGCCGCCGAAGGACCTGTTCACGCCCGTGTCCCAGTTCGATGAGCAGCCGCTGTGGAACATCTACGCCACCGGCAACTATGCCGCGGTCCGCGCCGGCATCGCCCGTGCCCAGAGCGTCAATCCGAAATGGCAGCCGTCCGAAGACCTGATGATCAAGCTGCAACTGGGTGAAGCGCGCAGCCTCATCGATAGCGCCATTGCGCAGAGCCGTTGGAAAGATGTGATCTCGACCGCGCAGGCCATGCCTTCCCTCATGGTCTGCGGCGAGATGCAAGTGCAGTGGAACGTCGCGGAAGCCTTTGCGCACCTGCGCAACTACGCCGACGCCTTCGACGTCTACCGCTACATCCTGTCGAGCTGCGACGACCCCACCATGCGCCTATCCACGGTGCAGAAGGCGTCTCTCCTCATCCCGCCTGTCGGCTACACCTCGCTTCTGGCCCTCGGCCGCACCACGCAGGATGGCCATCCCGAGTTCGAAAACCTCGGTTTCGACGGCATCCGCCGCCAGATCGGTGCTTTCATCGAGCATGGCGACTTCTCCGAAATGCCGGCAAACGAGGAAATCACCCGCTTCGTCGATTTCATCCAGCGCAATGCCTCCGTCGAGGACGCGAACCTCATCGGCTGGTATTTCTACGCGCAGAAGGAATGGACGACCGCGAATGCCTGGTTCCTGCAGGCGACCAAGTTCAAGCGCGACCCCAAGAGCATCGAAGGCCTGATCCTGACGCTGCGGCAGATGGACAAGAACGAAGATGCCCTGAAGCTTGCGCGCCATTACATCAAGCTGTCGCCGGATGTCGCGCGCCAGTATATCGAGATCGTTTCGAGCGTTCTCACAGCCGACAAGCCGACCCTTACGCTTGAGGAGACCGAAAATGCCCTCTTCCAGGAGACCGTGACATCGCAGAAGTCCGCGCTCGGCGCGCAGGCACTCGGCTGGAAGTACCTTGCTGGCAACGACAAGGCGACGGCGAAGACCTGGTTTGCAGACTCGGTGGAGTGGCAGCCGACGGAAGGCGGCGTGGTCGGCCTCGCCGTTCTCGCAGCCCGGTCGAAGAACGGTCGCGCCTTGAACGCGCTGAAGGTGAACTATGGCAAGACCTTCACCGCCCTGCGGGATTTCAAGGTCTACAGCCCCCGCTACGTCGCCAAACGGACGCCGAAGATTCGTGAAAAGACCGTTTCGACCAAGCCGAAGACACTGGCAGACTATCTGAGATCTGCCTCCTGAAGACAGATCAGGCGGATTGCCAAAGACAGGAGAACCCCGCCGCTGCCGCTGCGGGGTTCTCGTAGCTTTCTTGCCTATTTCGTGCCCATGCATAATTTTTATACAACACAGCACGCTATCGATCAGAATGCCCGCGGGGGATTGATATCCAGCGTGAGCTGACACACCCCTTCCTATCCGAAACCGCTGGTGCGTTCTGTGAAACTGACGCTTCATGGGATCTGGCACGAAACCTGCTTCATCTCCCTCGACCGAGCACGTGCTCGGAACTGCAAACGAGGGAACAGAATGACGCCGATATCCAGATCCATCTTCCGCAGCCGCCCGATCCTCAGAAGCGTGCGGAGCGCGATGATCGCCGGATCCGCCGCACTGGCGCTGGCAGCAGCATCGGCCGGTGCAGCATGGGCCGCAGGCACCCTGCGGATCGGCATGACCGCATCGGACATTCCGCTGACGACGGGGCAGACGGACCAGGGTGGCGAAGGCCAGCGCGTGATGGGCTACACGCTCTACAACGCATTGATCGAATGGGACCTGTCGAGCGCCGAAAAGGCCGCGACCCTGATCCCAAGCCTTGCGACGTCGTGGGACATCGACCCGACCGACCAGACCAAGTGGACGTTCAAGCTGCGGGACGGCGTGAAATTCCACGACGGCAGCAGATTTGACGCCAATGCCGTCGTCTGGAACCTCGACAAGCTTCTCAAGAGCGATGCGCCGCAGTTCGACAAGCGCCAGTCGGCGCAGGGCAAGTCGCGCATCCCCGCCGTCGCCTCCTACAAGGTCATCGATCCCCTCACAGTCGAGATCGTGACCAAGACGCCGGATGCGACCCTGCCCTACCAGATCAGCTGGATCCTCATGTCCTCGCCGGCCAACTGGGAAGCACAGGGCAAGAACTGGGACGCAGTGGCGCAGAAGCCATCGGGCACCGGCCCGTGGAAGCTCGAAAACGGCTTCACACCGCGCGAACGCGCAGAACTGACGCCGAATGCAGACTATTGGGACAAGGCGCGCATCCCCAAGCTCGACAAGCTCGTGCTCATTCCGCTGCCGGAGCCGAACACCCGTGTCGCAGCGCTCCGTTCGGGTCAGGTCGACTGGATCGAGGCGCCGGCGCCCGACTCCGTCGCGTCCCTGCGGGATGCAGGCTTCAAGATCGTCACCAACTCCTATCCGCATAACTGGACCTGGCACCTCTCGCGCGTCGAGGGTTCCCCTTGGAACGATATCCGCGTCCGCAAGGCGGCAAACCTTGCCGTTGACCGCGAGGGCCTGAACGAACTTCTCGGTGGATTGTCGATTCCCGCACAAGGCTACCTGCCGCCCGGCAGCCCCTGGTTCGGCAATCCGACCTTCAAGCTGAGCTACAATGTCGAGGAAGCCAAGAAGCTGATGGCGGAAGCGGGCTACGGTCCGGACAAGCCCATCACCACCAAGGTCGTCATCTCCTCGTCCGGTTCCGGACAGATGCTGCCGCTGCAGATGAACGAGTATATCCAGCAGACGCTGGCCGAGATCGGCATCAATGTCGAATTCGAAGTGGCCGACTGGAACACGGTCATCAACATCTGGCGCGCCGGTGCCAAGGATCCGAGCGCCAAGGGCGCGACCGCAGTCAACTACAGCTACTTCATCCAGGACCCCTTCACGGCCCTTATCCGCCAGTCGCAGTGCAACCTCGCACCGCCGGCCGGCACCAACTGGGGCTATTATTGCGACCCCGAGATGGACGAACTGTTCGCCAAGGTGCGCACTACCTTCGATCCGGTCGAACAGAACAAGGTGCTGCAGCAGATCCACGAGAAATACGTCAACGAAGCCCTGTTCCTGATGGTCACGCACGACGTCAATCCACGGGCGATGACGGAAAAGGTCAAGGGCTTCGTGCAGGCACAGAACTGGTTCCAGGATTTCTCGACCATCAGCGTCGATCCCTGACATCCGTCATCTAAACACGGCTGCGCGACCGTTCGGATCGCGCAGCCGGATGTCACCAGACCCTTAGCATCACGAGAACAGCATGCTGGCTTATGCCCTGAAGAGACTGCTGCACGTCATTCCCGTTGCGATCGGCGTGAGCATCGTCTGCTTCCTCCTGATCCATATCGCGCCGGGCGATCCGCTCGCCGCCATCCTGCCCTCCGATGCCTCCGCCGAGCAGCAGATGCAGATGCGCGTCTTCTACGGGCTCGATCAGCCCCTGCCGGTACAATACGGGCTCTGGGCCTGGCGCACGCTCCACGGCGATCTCGGCGTTTCCATCGCCTCCGGTCGGCCGGTTCTGAGCGAAATTCTCGATGCCTCGGTCAACTCGATCATCCTCGCCGTCGCCGCGACGCTCATCGGCTTCACCATCGGCTCGGTGCTCGGCTTCGTGGCGGGCGTCTTCCGTGGCGGCTGGATCGACCGGCTGGCCTCCGCCGTCGCCATGCTCGGCGTCAGCGTTCCCCACTACTGGCTTGGCATGGTGCTCGTCATCGCCTTCTCGGTCACCCTCGGCTGGCTGCCGGCGATGGGTGGCGGCCCCGGCGGGTCCGACGGGCGGGCCTTCAGCTGGGACTATGTGCAGTATCTCATCCTGCCGGCCGTCACCATGTCGGTCATCCCCATGGGCATCATCGCCCGCACCATCCGCTCGCTGGTGGCCGATATCCTGTCGCAGGATTTCACCCAGGCGCTGGCCGCCAAGGGCCTTATGTCGCGCCAGATCCTGCGCCATGTCATCCGCAACGCGGCGCCCACCGCCATCTCGGTCATGGGCCTGCAGCTCGGCTATCTCCTCGGCGGCTCGATCCTCATCGAGACGGTGTTCTCCTGGCCCGGCACGGGTTTTCTCCTCAACGGCGCAATCTTCACCCGCGACCTGCCCATCCTGCAGGGCACGATCCTCGTGCTCGCCCTGTTCTTCGTCTTCCTCAACCTCATCGTGGACGTGCTGCAAAGTGCGATCGATCCGCGCATCCAGAGGAGCTGATCCATGGCCGTCATCACCGCAGACATGGTCGCGCCCAGGCCCGCGATTCTCAAGTCGCCCGGCTTCTGGAGCGGCGTCATCCGCCGGCTCTGTCGTGATCCCGTGGCGCTTGCGGCCCTTGCCGTCGTCGTCCTCCTCGTGCTGATCGCGATCTTCGCGCCTTATATCGCGCCTTACGACCCCTCCAAAGGCAGCGTCATCCGCCGCCTGAAGCCCATCGGCACGCCCGGCTTCATCCTCGGCACGGACGAACTCGGTCGCGACATGCTCTCGCGGCTGATCTACGGCGCGCGCCTCTCGCTCACCATGGGCGTCATTCCCGTTCCCATCGCCTTCGTCATCGGCTCGGCCATCGGCATCATCGCCGGTTATGCCGGCGGCATCGTCAACACGCTGATCATGCGCACGATCGATGTCTTCTACGCCTTCCCCTCGGTTCTCCTCGCCGTCGCTTTGTCCGGCGCGCTCGGTTCGGGGCTCACCAATGCGCTGGTGTCGCTCACCGTCGTCTTCATCCCGCAGATCGCGCGTGTCGCCGAAAGCGTGACGACGCAGGTGCGCAAGCTCGATTACGTCGATGCCGCCCGCGCGTCCGGCGCTCCGGCGCGCACGATCATCCGGGTGCACATTCTCGGCAATGTGCTCAGCCCGATCTTCGTCTTCGCCACCAGCTTGATCTCGGTTTCCATGATCCTCGCCTCCGGTCTTTCCTTCCTCGGGCTCGGCGTGCGCCCGCCGGATGCGGAATGGGGGCTGATGCTGAACACGCTGAGAACCGCGATCTACAACAACCCCTTCGTCGCGGCCCTGCCGGGCCTGATGATCTTCGTCACCTCCGTCTGCTTCAACCTCTTCTCGGATGGTCTGCGCACTGCCATGGACGTGAAATCATGAGCGCCGTCATATCACCCTATAATTTGGATCCGGGCGTCGGCGAGCGCGGCGGACCGGCCCAACCGCTGATCTCGGCACGCGGTCTGCTGAAGCATTTCCCGGTGAAAAGCAGCGGCTTGTTCGCGCCGAAGAAAGTTGTGCGCGCCGTCGATGGCGTCGATTTCGACATTCTGAAGGGCGAGACGCTGGGCGTCGTCGGCGAGAGCGGCTGCGGCAAATCCACGACGGCGCGGCTTCTGATGAACCTCATCGTCCGCGACAAGGGCGATCTCCTGTTCGACGGCGAGACGGTCGGCGAAACCCTGCCGCTCGCGCAGTACCGGCGACAGGTGCAGATGGTCTTTCAGGACAGCTATGCCTCGCTCAACCCGCGCCTGACGATCGAGGAATCGATCGCCTTCGCGCCGCAGGTGCATGGCGTGCCCGCTGCCAAAGCCATCGCCCGCGCGCATGACCTGCTCTTCAGGGTGGGATTGGAGCCCGGCCGCTTTGCCGGCCGCTATCCGCACGAGCTTTCCGGCGGCCAGCGCCAGCGCGTCAACATCGCGCGCGCACTGGCGCTCGAGCCACGGCTGATCATTCTCGACGAGGCCGTTTCCGCGCTCGACAAGTCGGTGGAGGCGCAGGTTCTCAACCTGCTTCTCGACCTGAAGCGGGATTTCGGGCTGACCTACCTGTTCATCTCCCACGACCTTAACGTCGTGAAGTTCATGTGCGACCGGGTCATGGTCATGTATCTCGGCAAGGTGGCGGAGATCGGCACACGCGCGGCCATCTTCGGCGAGGCCCGGCACCCCTATTCCGCAGCGCTTCTGGCCTCCATGCCGAAAATGGACCCGTCCGAGCGGACGATGGAGCCACCGCTGTCCGGCGATCCGCCGAACCCCATCGATCCGCCGAGCGGCTGTCGGTTCCACACGCGCTGTCAGTTCGTGGAAGACATCTGCAGCCGCGAGGTCCCGCCGCTCGCCAGCCTGTCCGCCGAGCAATCCGCGGCCTGTCTCATGGCCGTTCCCGGCTCCGGCCACAGCCGTGCGCCGAGCCTTGGGGAGACTTCGGCATGACCGATACGATGATCGATATCGACAATCTCTCTGTCACCTTTCATCGCGGCCGCAAGCCGGTCAAGGCCGTGAACGGCGTGACCCTGAAGGTGCGTGCGGGCGAGGTGGTTGCCCTGCTCGGGGAATCCGGTTCCGGCAAGAGCGTGACCATGCGCTCGCTGCTGCGCATGCACCCCAAGGGCACCACCATCGAGGGCACGATGTCCGTGGCGGGTCGCGACGTCACGGGGCTTTCGACGCGAGACCTCGGCAATCTGCGTGGCGCCGTCGTGTCCATGGTGTTTCAGGAGCCGCGCCTCGCGCTCGATCCGGTCTACACGCTCGGCCGGCAGATCGAGGAAACGATCATGCGCCACGAGCGGGTTTCGAGAGCGCAAGCGTCCGCACGGGCGCTGGCGCTGTTCGAAAAGGTCCGCATTCCCTCGCCGCAACGACGCTTGCAGAACTACCCGCACGAAATGTCCGGCGGCATGCTGCAGCGGGCGATGATCGCCATGGCGCTCGCCTGCAATCCGAAGGTGCTGCTGGCCGACGAGCCGACGACGGCGCTGGACGCGACCGTGCAGATCCAGATCCTGCTGCTGATCCGCGAGCTGCAGAAGGAATACGGCCTGTCGGTGATCTTCGTCACCCACGATATCGGCGTTGCCGCGGAGGTCGCAGACCGGATCGCGGTGATGTATGCCGGGCGGATCGTCGAGGAAGGCACGGCGAGCGATATCATCCGCAATCCGAAGCATCCCTACACCAAGGGCCTGCTCGGCGCGCGCGTCGAGCTTGCCGATGGCCGCGACCGGCTCATCACCATCCCCGGCGCCCCGCCGGATCTCGCCGACATGCCGCCCGGCTGCGCTTTCGCCCCGCGCTGCGCGGATGTCATGGCCCCCTGCCGGGCCGTCGTGCCGCCGCTGGTGGGCGCTGCCGGATCGTCAGAGCGTGCCGGTCAGGTCGCCTGCCTGCTCTATGCGTGAGGCGACGACAGGATAGGGGAGATCGACCCGCGAATGAAGCATATCGTCGTCATCAACCCCAACACGTCCGCCGCCACAACGGTCATGATGACGGATCTCGTTCGCGCCGCGCTCCCGCCGCATGTGAGCGCGAACGGCATGACCGCAAGCGTTGGCGTTCCGATGATCCTCGATCCGGTACAGCTGGAAGCATCGGTCGCCGGTGTTGTGGAGATGGGCCTTTCCGCTGCGAAGACCGCAGACGGCCTGATCGTCTGCGCTTTCGGCGATCCCGGTCTCGAGGCGCTGCGCTCCCGGATCGACATTCCCGTGGTCGGCATCTGCGAAGCGAGCATGCTGGAGGCCGCAGCCGGCGGTCGCAGGTTTGGCATCGCCACGGTCACACCCGATCTCGTGGGAAGCTTTGCGGAAAAGGCAGCGGCGCTCGGCCTTGCCGATCGTTTCACCGGCACGCGCCTGACGAGCGGAGATCCGATGCACTTGGCCGGCGACTCGGACCGGCTGAGCGAGGCATTGGCCCTCGCGGTTCGTCAGTCGCTGGAACACGACGGTGCGGATGTCGTCATCATCGGCGGCGGCCCGCTCGGCCGCGTGGCCGCTGAGCTGCAACGGCAGTTGTCGGTGCCGGTCATCGCCCCCATCACTTCGGCTGTCACGTTGCTGCTTGCGCGGATGGCGGAGGCGGCTCAGCGCGAGCCGCGTCGGCGCAGCTGGTCGAAGTAGACGATGATGATGATCAGCGCGCCGGTGATGATCCGTTGCCAGAACGAATTGAGGTTCAGGAGGTTCGCGCCATTGTTGATCGTCGCCAGAATGAAGGCGCCGAGCAGCGGCCCGTGGATGGAGCCGACCGCCCCGAACAGGCTCGTACCACCGATGACCGAGGATGCAATCGCCTGAAGCTCCCAGCCTTCCGCCTGCGTGGCATTGCCGATGCCGATGCGCGAGGCGAGCAGAATGCCGACGAAGGCGGCGCAGGTCGAGGAGAGGATGTAGGCGAGGTAGATCGTGCGCTCGACATTGACGCCCGAGAGGCGGGCCGCTTCCCGGTTGGACCCCACGGCGAAGAGATAGCGTCCCCAGCGGCTGAGATGCAGGAAGACGAAGGCCGGGATCGCCACGACGATCACCATCCAGAACAGACTGGGCACGCCGAGGAAATCCGCACGGGAGAAGTTGGCGAAACTCTCGTTTGTGATCGAGATGGTCGAACCATTGGTGATGAGCAGGCCGATGCCGCGCAGCGACGTCAGGGTCGCGAGCGTGATGATGAAGGCGGGCAGGCCCATGCGCACGATGCCGAAGGCATGGAAGGCGCCGATGAAAACGCCGACGAGAAGCGTAATGCCGATCGCGGGCCAGAGCGGCACGCCATGCGCCAACAGCCAGGCGATCGTGACGCTGGAAAAGCCGACCACCGCGCCGACCGAAAGGTCGATGCCGGCCGTGATGATGACGAAGGTCTGTCCGACTGCGAGAATGGCCGTCATGGCGCCCTGGCGCAGCAGGTTGCTGATATTGTTCGACGTCCAGAAACTGTTGGTCGACAGGCCCAGAAGAAGCCAGAGGAACAGGAGGAGCCCGAGAAGCGTCAGGCCGAACAGGATGTTCATGCCCTTCTTCGGCACCGGTGCCGCCTCGGTCGTGGTCTCTACGCTCATGATTGTCCTCCAGCCATCGTCATTTCCGGTCTTTATCTTGGTTAGACGCCGATCGCCTGCGTTAGCACGTCCTCGTGGGACGCCGTGCGGTAGGCGTGGCTCGCCACCAGTCGGCCCTGGCGGAATACATGCAGCGTGTCGGCAAGTTCGTAGACTTCCGGCAGGTAGGACGAGATCAGGATGATACCCGCACCCTCTTCCAGAAGCTTGGAAAACAGCCGGTAGATCTCGGCTTTCGTGCCGACATCGACGCCGACGGTGGGTTCATCGAAGATGAACAGCTTGGCCCCGTGGCTCAACCATTTGCCGATGACGATCTTCTGCTGGTTGCCGCCCGACATGGCGGACGCGAGCACCCGCCGCGTCGGCGTCTTGATCTTCAGGTCGCTGATCTGGCGGTCGGCATTGGCGATCTCGCGTTTGCGATTGATCGTCAGACCGTTCGACAGCCGGTCGAACACCGGCAGGTTGATGTTGAGCCCGATGGGCAGGTTGAGGCAGAGGCCCTGATCGCGACGGCTTTCCGGCGCGAGCGCGATCCCGAGATCCATGGCGACACGCTCGTTGCGGATATCGACAGTCTTGCCTTCGAACAGGATCTCGCCGGCCGTGACCTTCTCGCGGCCGTAAAGCCCCAGCGCAAACTCGCTTCGTCCGGCGCCGATCAGCCCATAGAGGCCGACGATTTCGCCTGCGCGCACGGTGAGCGAAATATCCTGGAAGCCCGGGCCGGAAAGGCCGCGCGTTTCCACGATCGGCTTGCCGATCGGCAGCGTTTCCTTGTGGTAGACCTGCTCGATCGAGCGGTTGATCATCATGGAGATCAGCTCGGCATCGTTCGTTTCGCCGATCAGGCGCGTGCCGACATGGGTGCCGTCGCGCAGCACCGAGACGCGGTCGGCAAGCTCGAACACCTCCTCCATGCGATGGCTGATATAGACGATGGTGACGCCCTGCCCCTGCAGGCGGCGGATCAGCCGGAAGAGCTGCGCCGATTCTTGGCGCGTCAGGTAGGCTGTCGGCTCGTCGAAGATCAGGAACTGCGTGCCGCGCATGGCGGCGCGGGCGGTGGCGACCAGCTGCTGCTGGCCGATCGTCAGATCGGAAAGCAGCGCGCTGGCCGGCAGGTTGAAGCCGAGATCGTTCAGCACCGCTTGGGCGGCGTCGGTCATGGCGCGCTTGCGCATCAGGCCGCGCCGGTTCATCTCGTCGCCGAGGAACATATTGGCCGCGACCGTCAGATGCGGGCAGAGCACGACCTCTTGGTGCACGGCATTGATACCGCGCGAAATCGCTTCATTCGGGTCGGACAGCGGCACCGACTGACCACACCAGACGATTTCGCCGGAGGTGCGCCGGATGACGCCCGTCAGCAGCTTGATCAGCGTCGATTTTCCTGCGCCGTTCTCGCCGACGATGGCGTGGATTTCGCCGGAAAGGAAGGTGATGGATGCAGGCCGCAGCGCTTCCACCGTCCCGTAGCGCTTGTGCAGGCCACGCAGTTCGAGAATGGGCGCACCCTTGGCGACGGGGCCGCCCGAAAGCGCCTCGACCTCCGCGTCATGCCGGTGGCTCACATCGTTCAATCCGGTCATTCGGCTCTCCTCCAAAGGTCGCGAACAGGCGCGGCGGCCTCGCCCGAACGAGATGCGCCGCGACCGCGTGTGTCGATGGACGGCAGGGTCTGCTCTTGAAAAGCCCCGCCGTCCTTTATCGTCAGTTGATCTTCGGATTCAGAAGCGCGTCGATCTTCGGATCGGCCATGTTGGCCTTGGTGACGAGGTTCGCGCCGGTATCGACGGTGGCCTCGACCTTCTCCTTCTTGGAGACGGCAAGCGCGGTCTTGATGCCGTCATAGCCCATGCGGTACGGGTCCTGCACCACGAGACCGGCAAGAACGCCTTCCTTCAGGAAGCCGACCGTCTTCTCGTCGCTGTCGAAACCAATGACCTTCACCTTCTCGCCCAGCTTGTTCTCGGCAATGGCCTGGCCCACACCCTGTGCCATGATCAGGTTGGAGGCGAAGACGCCGACAAGGTTCGGATTGGCGGTGATCAGGTCGGTCATGATGTTGAGGCCGGTCGAGGCCTGACCATCGGCGTACTTGTCGGCAACGACCTTCAGGCCCGGATATTTGGACTTGATCTGGTCGAGGAAGCCTTCCTTGCGCTGCTCCAGCGAGCCGGCGCCGGGGGTGTTGGTGATGATGGCGATCTCGCCCTCATCCTTGCCGGTCGCTTCCTTGATGGCCGCAGCGAGGCCATCGGCCGCAATCCGACCGCCCTGAACGTTGTCGGTGGTCAGGAACGAACTGAAGGCCTTGGAATCGGCGCCGGAATCAATGCCGATGATCGGAACCGCCTTGGCGGCTTCATCGACCGGCTTGCCGAGCGCCTTGAACTCCGTCGGCGAAATGACGATGGCGGCGGGGCTGCCGGCAACCGCATTTTCCAGAATGCTGATCTGGCCGTTCACGTCGGTCTCGGCCTGTGCGCCGAGTTCCGGCACGTTGACGCCGAGGTCCTTGCCGGCCGCACGCGCACCGGCGAGAACGATCTGCCAGTAGAACGAGGTCGTATCCTTGACGATGATCGGAATGGTAACGTCCTGGGCAAAGGCGCCCATCGGCATCATCGTGGCGATGACGGCCGCGCCGGCAACGCTTGCCAGCGATCGACGCGCAAAAGCGCGACGCGACAGAATATGGTTCAGCAGTGTCATGGTGTTGTTCTCCTCCAACAACGTCTTGTTCCGTTCTCCTCCAACCGTACCGAAGACGCGGCGATACGATCTTTATCTATAAAAAACATATTGTGGTCGGACGCTAACCCAAGACCGATCAAGTTGCAACCGGCATCCTCACAGCAAACGGAGCCCTCCCCGGCTCCGTCGATCGCCCGTCAAACGCGGACGGCGTCCGTCCCCAAAGGTGGCGCGACGAGCGTATGGGCCTCGTAGGGTGCGAAGTCCTCAGGCTGCAGCCGGTGTGCTTCCAGCGCCATGTTGCGCGTCAGGCTGGAAGGCTTGGCCGTGCCGAGAAGCACGGAGGCAACCAGCGGGTTCTGCAGCGGAAACTGCATGGCCGGCGCCGCGATCGGCACGCCCTGCGACGCCGCGATCTTTTCCATGGCGCCGACCTTTTCAACAACCTCCGGCGAAGCCGGACCGTAATCGAAATGCGCGCCATCGACCGCACCCGTCGCGAGGATGCCCGAATTGAAGACGCCGCCCACGACGAGCGAGGTGTTTTTCTCAGCACAGAGAGGCAGCAGTTCCGAAACCGCCGTCCGGTCGAGCAACGTGTAGCGTCCGGCCAGCAGAATGCAGTCGAGATCGGCTTCGCGCATCACGTCGAGGCAGACGGGAACCTCGTTGACCCCGAGACCATAGGCGGCGATGGCACCGCTCGATTTCAGCGCATCCAGCGCCTTGAGGCCGCTGTCGAGCAATTGCTTGAGGTAGACCGCGTTGCGCTCGGCGCCATGGGTGTAGACGCCGATATCGTGGACGAACAGGATGTCGAGCCGGTTGAGGCCGGTGCGGGCGTAGCTGAACTCCACCGAACGCATGATGCCGTCATAGGAGTAGTCATAATCCGTCTCGAAGGGCAGCGGATCGACGAAGCCGAAATCGGGAACCTTGTCATCGGCAACGGGACGCAACAGCCGGCCGACCTTGGTGGACAGAACATAGCTGTCGGACGGCTTGTCGCGCAGGAAATCGCCGACCCGCCGCTCGGCTAGGCCAAAGCCGTACCACGGTGCGGTATCGAAAAACCGCATGCCGGAATCCCAGGCGGCTTCCAGCGTCTCCATCGCCGCATCGCGCGGGCAGGTTCGGTACATGCCGCCCAGCGGCGCGGTGCCGAAGCTGTATTCCGTGACGGAGAGGTCTGTCGTGCCGATCTTACGCGTCTTCATCGCATCATCTTCCGTCTGACTGTCTGCTCTTCGGATCGAAACCGCACCGTTTTGGTAAGCAGCATGTGCGCCCCTCAGATCTGCCGTTTGTTATTTTATCTACAATAGACAGTTTTCCGTCAACTTGTATTATGCGCGCTTAAGGACAGGGCGACGACAGGCGAGGACACGCCTGCCCACCGCACCGGGAATAAAAATGGCAAAACAGAACACGGTCTTCAAGGACGCTTTCAACCGGTGTCTGACCCTCATCGCGGCGGCAGAGGCGCTTCCTTCGGAGCTTGAACTCGGCACGTCGCTGGGCGTCAGCCGCACGACCGTGCGGGCCATCCTCGCGCGCCTGAAAGAGCTGGAGATCATCTCCTGGGACAAGCGCACCAAGGCCATGCTGCGCGCGCCGCAGCCGACCGATTTTTTTCCGGCGGAAGAGACCAGCTCGCTCGCGGAGATCATCGAGCGGAACTTCATGCGGCGGATCCTGGCCGGCGGTGCCGAGCCCGGCATGCAGATCAACGAGCTGGAGCTTGCCCGGGACATCGGCACGGGCACGACCAGCGTGCGCGAATTCCTCATCCGCTTCAGCCGTTTCGGGCTGATCGAAAAGCGGCCGAACAGCCATTGGGTGCTGAAAGGCTTTACCCGCGACTTCGCGTTGGAGCTCACTGAAATCCGCGAGATGTTCGAGCTTCGCTCCGCCGCCGGTTTTGCGGCTTTGCCTGGGGATCACCCGGCCTGGCGGGATCTCGATGAGATGGAGGCGCTGCATCGCGAGATGCTGGCGAATATCGACTCGCGGTATCGCGATTTTTCGGAATTGGACGAGCGCTTCCACCTTCTGGTGCATCGGTCGTCGAGCAATCGCTTCATCATCGACTTCTACGACATCATCACCATCGTCTTCCACTATCACTACCAGTGGAACAAGGCGAACGACCGCCAGCGCAATGCGCGGGCGGTGGAAGAGCATCTGGATTACATCGCGGCGCTGAAAACCCGCGACCCCGCGGCGGTCGAGCACGCCTGCCGGCAGCACCTGCGCTCGGCGCGCGAAACGCTGCTGCAATCGATCCAGCAGCCGGAAACCTGAGCGAAGATCAGGGCCGCACCCGCCTCAGACGACGGCGACGTTCTCGCTATCGTCGCTGCCGCCTGCGGCCAGCAGCATGCAAACGGCACCGGGCAGCTTCAGCGCCTCGGCTGCCGCAACGCGTTCGGGCGTGTAGAAACCCGCCTCGTGCAAGCAGTTGATGGTGCCGATCACGGTTCCCCCGACGACGATCGGCACATTGATCACCGACTGGCAGCCGAGGGAATCGATGAGTTCGTAATCGCCGAACACCTCTGCGATCTCCTCGATCGTATTTGCCACGAAGGTCTTCTGCTGCGTGAGGGTGATGTCGGACCAGTGCGTCTCGTTATAGGGCTTCGTGCCGGAGACGGGGTATTGCTCCGGCATGTTGGAATAGACCCGCTCGGCCACGCGGGTCGTCGTGTCGCTCGTCATGATGGTGAAGAGCTTCACCCCGACCAGCGCCTGCGTCAGCGCCTCCAGCGCCGCATACGCCGCCATCGGTTGACCCTCTCCGGCCAGCGCAGCGACGAATGCCGTGTAATCCGTGGTGGTCATGGGCTCTCTCCATCAAGATGCTGGGTCTTATGCGGCCTAGCATCCGTTATGGCCGGAGATCAACGACTGAGCGTGAAGGATATCACGCATCGCCGCGATGCCCTAAAGGCTCGCGCCGATGCCAGCCATCCTGTGACGTCCGATCGGCAGCATCATCGGGCGCCCGGACAGGGGATCTTCGATGATGCGGCTTTCCAGGCCGAAGACCTCACGGACCATGTCTTCGGTCAGCACCTCTTCCGGGGTGCCGAAGGCGTGGATCTTTCCCCCGGCCATCGCCACCAGATCATCGGCATAGCGTGCCGCGAGGTTGAGATCGTGCAGCACCATCACCACCGTCGTGCCGCGCTCGCGGTTGAGGTCGGTGAGCAGATCAAGCACCTCGATCTGGTGGTTGATGTCGAGGAAAGTCGTGGGTTCGTCCAGCAGCAGGATTTCGGTTTCCTGGGCAAGCGCCATGGCGATCCAGACGCGCTGGCGCTGGCCGCCGGAAAGCTCGTCGACGGGCCTCTCGGCAAGATCGAACGTTTTCGTTGCGGCAAGCGCGCCGTCCACGGCCTCGTCATCCTTGCGCGTCCAGCGGGAGAACAGGCTCTTGTGGGGATGGCGGCCGCGGCTGACGAGATCGGCAACGGTGATGCCCTCCGGCGCGATCGGCGCCTGCGGCAGGAGGCCGAGCGTCCGGGCAAGCTGACGCGCCGGGGTACGGTGGATCGACGTGCCGTCGAGCAAGACATGCCCCTTCGTCGGGGTGAGCAGCCTCGACAGGGTGCGCAGGAAGGTGGACTTTCCACAGGCATTGGCACCGACGATCACGGTGATCCGGCCTGAGGGGATCGTCAGGTCCAGCCCCTTCAGGATCTCCTTGCCGTCATAGCCTGCGGAAAGCTCGGTCGCGACGAGGGAATGATCGGTCACAGCGAACCTCCGGTCCGGTTGACGCGGACGATCAGGAAAATGAGGTAGGGCGCGCCAAGCGCTCCGGTGATGACGCCGACGGGGTAGCGGCTGGGAAGCAGCACCTGCCCGACATAGTCCCCAAGGAGCACGAGGATCGCCCCGACAAGGGCTGCCGGCAGGAGGAGCGATCCGTTCGACCGCACGATGCGCGCCGCGATCGGCCCTGCGAGGAAAGCGACGAAGGCGATCGGCCCGGTGACGGCGGTCGCCGCCGCGATCATGCCGACAGCGGAGACGATGACCAGCATGCGGGTTTGCGAGACGCGGACGCCGAGGGCCGACGCAGTGTCGTCGCCGAGCCTGAGCGCTTCGAGATCACGGGTGCGGCTGAGAAGGACTCCGCCGAAGACGGCGAGTGCGAGAAGAAGCGGCAGCGCCTGTTGCAGTTGGGCGCCGTTGACGCTGCCCGTCAGCCAGCGCATCGCCTCCTGCAGGCTCCAGGACGGTGCGGTGGAGAGGATGTAGGCGATGACGCTTTGCAACATGGCGGAGACGCCGATGCCGACCAAGATCAGGCGCGTGCCGCCGACGCCGTTGCGGAACGACAAGCCGTAGACCAGCACGGCAACCCCAAGCCCGGCGCCGACCGCCAGAAGCGACACCATCGGCCCCGACATCTGGAGAACGACGATGGCGAACACGGCCGCCGCACCCGCGCCCGACGTGATGCCGATAATGTCGGGGCTCGCCAGCGGATTGCGCAGCATGACCTGAAAGGCGACACCCCCAAGGCCGAAGCAGAGGCCGGAAAGAATCGAGAGCACGGCGCGCGGCAGGCGCAATTGCCCGACGGTGAAGGACGTACCGGGAATGGGCTCGCCCGAGAGCACCCGCAGGACATCCAGGGGCGCGATGACGCTCTGCCCGACCGAGAGGGTGAAGCCGAAGAGGACGACGACCAGCGCGAGCAAAAGCGCAAGCGCGATCGAATGGCGGCGCGCCTTGCGCCGGCGGTTGACGGCAAGGAGATCGATGGTCGGAGACGACATATTCACAATTCGCGCACCCGCTGCCGCCGCACGATCCAGATGAAGAACGGCGCACCGATCAGCGCGGTGATGATGCCGACATCGATCTCGCCCGGCCGGGCGACGATGCGCCCGAGAATATCGGCGCCAAGCAGCAAGGCCGCGCCGCCGAGGGCCGAAAACGGCAGCAGCCAACGGTGATCGACGCCGATCAGCGTTCGGCAGAGGTGCGGCACCACAAGACCGAGAAAACCGATGGGCCCGCAGACGGCCGTGGTCGCGCCGCACAGCAGGATCGCGCCGAGCGAGGCCACGGCGCGGGCCGTCGCCACATGCTCGCCGAGGCCTGCAGCCACATCGTCGCCAAGAGCCAGCGAATTCAGCTTGCGGGCCGACAACAGGCTGATGGCAAAGCCGACGCCCAGAAACGGCAGCACGGGAACGACGCGATCATAGGTCGCGCCACCGACGCCGCCGATCTGCCAGGCATGGATGCCGCCTGCGATATCGCCACGGGGCAGAACAATCGCGATGACCAGAGAGGCGAAGGCGACGGAGGTGGCGGCACCCGCCAGCGCCAGCTTCAGCGGCGTCGCCCCGCCCCGGCCGAGCGATCCGATCGTATAGACGAAGACCGCAGCCCCGCCCGCACCGAGGATCGCCGTCCAGATATAGGCATGCGCCGACGTTATCCCGAACCAGGCGACGCCGATGACCACGGCAAGCGACGCCCCCATATTGACGCCGAGAATGCCGGGATCGGCAAGCGGATTGCGCGTAACGCCCTGCATGATCGCGCCGGCAAGCCCGAGTGCGGCACCCGAAAGCACGGCGAGCAGCGTGCGGGGCATGCGAAGCGCGACCGCCGCCTGCCCGATCGTCTCCTGCCCGCCGCCCAGCGCCGCCATGATTTCGGCCCAGGCGACATCGCGCGTGCCGATGGTGACCGACAGGGCCGAGAGCAGCGCGAGCACGGCGACGAGCACGAGAAGCCAGAGGCCGCGGGTCCGGCTGGAGCGGGCGACGATGCCGTGGACGCGCACGGGAATTTTGATGGAGGCCGCCGTCATTTCCCTGCCTTAGCCGCCTCGCTGAGCCGGGCGACGTAGTCCTTCAGCACCCAGCGGATCGAGAGCGGCGTCGGGTTCGCGGCGTTGCCCACAGGATCGTTGCCGAGCATAACGAGCGCTCCGTTCGCAACCGCCGGCATGTGCCGTGTCAGTGGATTGGCCTTCAGCGAATCGAACAGCGCCTGATCGCCATAGGTCACGAGAATATCGACATCGTCGAACGCATCGATCTGCTCGGCGCTGACGGACCCGGAATATTTCCCCGGCTGCGAGGCCTGAAGAACGCTTTTCGGCGAGGCCAGCCCGAGATCGCCGAAGAACTTCACCCGCGTGTCATTGGTCGTGTAGAAATTGATGATGCTGAGGTCCGACGCGCTGAGATGCGTTATGAACATCGCCGATTTACCCTTCAATTCCGGATGCCCGGCGAGCGTGCCGGCGATGTCGGCCTCGATTCCGGCGATCAGCGCCTCGCCCTCCTTCGCCATGCCGAGCCCGGCGCTGTCCAGCCGGATCGTCTCGCGCCAGTCGGTGGACCAAGGCGCCTGGGGATAAGCGACGACGGGCGCGATCTGGCTCAACGTGTCGTAGTCCGCCTGGCTGATGCCGGAGTAAGCCGCAAGGATCACATCCGGACGGGTCGCCGCGACCGCTTCGAAGTCGATCCCGTCGCCTTCGTCGAAGAGCACCGGCGTCTCGCCACCCAGTTCGTCCAGGCGCGCCTTTACCCAGGGAAGGATCCCGTCATTGTCGTCGTCTCCGAAATTGGCGCCCGCCATGCCGACGGGGACGATGCCAAGCGCAAGCGGCACTTCATGGTTCGCCCAGGCGACGGCCGCCACGCGCTCCGGCTTCTTCTCGATGATCGTCGTGCCGAACGCATGCTGGATGGTGATTGGATAGGCGTCGCCCTCGGCAGCCAGCGCATGACCCTGCGCGAGCAGCCAGACAGCCATGACGATCTGCGTGGCGAAGCGGAAAAATCTCATCTCCCGATCCCTTCAACGGACATAAGTTGACCTCAACTCTCAGCTTCACCCCGTGGCGTCAACGGTAAAGCAACACCACCCCGGAAAGTGGGGATAGTTAGCCATCGGATTCTACAAAACCGGTGGATTCGACAATACTCGATAAAATGCCTCCAGTTATAGGAAGGCGGGGACGAACACGCAGTCGAGCGACCTGGACGCCGAGATATCACGCTGACGCGCGGTGCGAACCCACTCGGAAATACCGACCGGCCCTGCCGGCCGCCCTCGCGTCACGTCAATCTGGATACTGCACATGGACATCGATAGAACACGCACCCACCGGAGGCTCGCGCCGCTTTCCCGCCGGAGCGCCATCCTTCTCGGCTGCACCGCACTGGTCGCCCTGTCGCCGGCGATTGCGTCTGCCCAGGATGCGGCGAGCGGCGCGACGGCGCTCGAAACCATTGTCGTCCAGGGCGGGTCGAGCGGAACCGTGCTCAACACGGACAATGATTCGCAATCCATCGTCGCGACCGAAACGACCGCCACCGGCAAGCTGCCGACAAACATCCTGAAGGCACCGGCCTCGGTCTCCGTCATTACCTCGAAGGAGATCGAGCAGCGCGGCGCCGATACCGTCGAGCAGGTGGTGCAGTACACGGCCGGCGTGGTTACCGATTTCTACGGCTCGGACGATCGCTACGACTATTTCGACATTCGCGGCTTCACGCCCTACACCTATCGCGACGGGCTGGCGATCGGCCGGACCTTTGCCGGCACGCGCGAGGAGCCTTACGCCTATGAGCGGATCGAGGTGCTCAAAGGTGCCAGCTCCTCCGGCTTCGGCGCGGCCGAGCCGGGCGGATCGGTCAACTACGTGACCAAGACACCAAAGCGGGAGCGTTTCGGCGAGGTCTACGGCACCGGCGGCTCGTTCGCGCACAAGGAACTCGGCTTCGACTTCGGCGACAACCTGACCGGCGACGACACGCTGTCCTACCGCCTCACGGGCAAGTTCCAGCGCGCCGATGCCGAATACGACTATTCCCAGGACGACGAGAACTTCATCATGGGCGGCCTGACCTGGCGCCCGGATGCGGCCACGAACCTGACCGTCGTCTTCGATCATCTCGACAAGGACGGCGTTCCCGGCAGCGGCGGCCATCCGCTGGGGACGGATTTCGACCGGGACACGTTCTTCGGCGAGCCGGACTATTATTTCAGCGAAACGAACCGCAACAGCTATAGCGTCATGTTCGACCATGACTTCGGCAACGGCCTGAGCTTCGGTTCCAACGCACGCTACAGCAACCTGAACGACGGGTTCGGCAGCGCCTATATCGGGGGAACGCCGACGGACGGCTCGACCACAGCGAGCCGCTACTTCTTCGGCAGTGACAAGTCGTCCGAGCAGTTCATCATCGATGCGAACCTCGTCTACGAGACCCGCACCGACACCGTCGAGAGCCGGACGCTGTTCGGCACCGAGTATAACAAATTCGAGTCCGACACAGACAATTTCTACACATCGGCGCCATCGATCGACTGGGAGAACCCGATCTATTCCGGCGGCCCAGGCAGCCTCTCTCCTTATTCCAGCGTCAACAACGACCAGAAGACGGCCGCCGTCTATCTGCAGCAGGACCTGACCTTCTTCGACAAGCTGACTGTCAGCGTCGGCCTGCGCAACGACTGGCTGGATCTCAGCGAAACGGATCTCCTCGCCGGCTCCACGGCTTCGGGCAACCATAGCGAATTCACCAAGCGCATCGGTGCGAGCTACAAGATCACCGAGGAACTGGCGCCCTACATCAGCTATGCGGAATCCGCGGCACCGCCCGCCTCCGGCGCGGACCCGACGACCGGCAAGCAGTACGAGCTCGGCATCAAGTACCGGCCCGAAGCCTTCCCCGCGCTCATCACCGCATCCGTCTACGACCTGACCAAGGGCAACATCACCGTCTACGATCAGGTGACCTACCTGCCGCAGACGGTGGAAAAGGTGCGGCATCGCGGCTTCGAACTGGAGGCTAAGGCGGAAGTCACGGATCAGATCGATATCATCGCGGCCTATAGCTACATCGACTCCAAGATCGACGAACCCGGCGGCGACAATGACGGCAACCGGCTGATGCGGGTTCCCAAGCACCTCGCCTCGATCTGGGGCACTTACACGCTGGCGGGACAAGGCGCGCGCGGCGACATGACCTTCGGCGTCGGTGCACGCTACCTCGACTCTTACTATACCGACATCGGCAATACGGCGTCGTCGGAAAGTGCCGTCGTGTTCGACGTGGCCTACACCTACAAAGTCCAGGAGAACACGACGTTCCAGCTGAACGTCAACAATGTGTTCGACGAGAAGCACATCGCGAGCACGGATTCGGGCGCCGTCTACTACAATCCGGGCCGAAAGCTGATGGCGACGCTTCGCCAGACGTGGTGACCTAACAGCTCGGACGCCGCCGCCTGCCCGCCCAGCGTGAGGCGGGCGTTACAAGGCCCGAAACTGTTGCAGACGCCGCCACGCAGCCGGCGTCTCGCCCTCCACCTGCCGGAACACTTTGGTCAGGTGCGCCTGGTCGGAGAAGCCAAGTTGCGCCGCAATGCTGGCCACCGGCAGGTCGCCCTTGCCGAGCATCTGCTTGGCCTGTTCGATGCGCTTGCAGAGCTGCCATTGCAGCGGCGTCTGGCCGGTCGTTTTCTTGAAGACGCTTGAGAACCAGCTTTCCGAGAGGCCGACGGTTGCGGCCATGTCGGCAACCGACATGCGATAGCCGCCGACCTTGTCCACATGCACGAGCAGTTTGTTCATCTGCGCCTGCGTCAGGCGGCCTCCAGCCCTCTGGTCGGCTTCAGCCGGAATATCGAGCAGCCCCGCCACGATGCTGCCGACGAGGCTCTCGGCGTAGACGGCATGTTTGGTCGGAGACCGGATCTCGGTTGCAAGCAGCCGCGCGAGCGCGTCGATACCGGCGATATCGTGAAGTTCGGCCGGACGACGAAGCGCCGCCTGCGCGCAGGAACTGCCGACCGACGGCGCGAGGTAGCGAAGAATCCGGTCCTTGTGCAGATGAAGATTGAGATGGCTGAAGCGGTGCGCGCTCCGGCTCGTCGTCCACATCGGCATGCCTGCCGGCACATAGACGGCACGCGGCATAGCGCGCGCGTTGCGGGTAAAATCATCGCTGCGGTTGGAAATGCGCACGTTCGGCGAAACGTCGTTGAAGAAGAACATGATGCGCGGATCGTCCGCCAGATAATAGCCGCTCGCCCCGGCCTGGCTTTCCGCCTCCCAGAGCACCGTCACCATGCCATCCAGCTGCCGCCACTGCACCGGAGCCGAAACGGTAATCCCGTCCGTCTTCCACGACATCGTATGCCAGAAGCTCATGATGAAATGCCCGCTTGCTTGAAACCCGTTCATCGGCTTGCAGATCGACAAACCCGCGATGCCATCGAATGCCACGCTAAGCTGACGGTTTTTGTCAGATTTACCGGATCAAGACAAGGGCGTCGTCGTCGGCAGCCATCGTCTCGAATATTGACGCGTGCCGATTGACAAAAAGATTATGGTCGTAATACAAAGATATCAATGATGACGATCATCATATTTAAGGCGTCGCAAGCATCAGGACTATCCCCGCTGCCGCGCAGCTGCCACCGATCAGGAACCGAGAAGACGCACATGACCGAAGCCCGCACGTTGCACATCAGCAAAATCTCGTGGAAAGACGCGCCGACGAAAAGCGTCGATATCGCAGGCACCACCTTCGTCTACCGGCAGCTTGGCGGTGGCGCGGATGTTCCCTTGGTCATGCTCAATCACTGGGGCGCAACGTTGGACAATTTCGACCCTCGCATCGTCGATGGCCTCGCCGCAACGCGCACCGTGATTGCCTATAACTATCGCGGTGTCGGGGCCTCCGGTGGCAAGGCGCCGCTGACGATTGGCGAAATGGCGGAGGATGCCATTGCCTTCATCCGCGCGCTGGGTCTCGGTACCGTCGATATTCTCGGCTTTTCGCTCGGCGGGTTCGTCGCACAGGACGTCGCCCTGAAGGCGCCGCATCTCGTCCGCAAGCTCATCCTCACCGGCACCGGCCCCGCGGGCGGAGAGGGTATCAGCAAGGTGGGCGCCGTCTCGCGGATCCCGATACTGAAGGGGATGCTGACCTTTCGCGATCCGAAGTACTATCTCTTCTTCACCTCGACCGCGAACGGCCGCAGAGCGGCGAGCGCTTTTCTCGACCGGCTGAAGGAGCGCAAGGCGGATCGGGACAAGCCGATTGCCTTAGGCGCGTTCCTTCGCCAGCTGAAGGCGATCAAGGCATGGGGCCTGCAGAGGCCACAGGATCTCTCTGCAATCCGCCAGCCCGTGCTCGTCGCCAATGGCGATCAGGATAAGATGGTGCCCACGGTCAACTCGAAAGATCTCGCCAGACGCATCCCCAATGCGGACCTCGTGATCTATGACGATGCCGGGCATGGCGGCATCTTCCAGTATCACGAAGCCTTCGTCGCACGGGCGCTGGCGTTCCTCGCAAAATAGGCAAGCAGCGCCCGCACCGCTCGATTGTCGGGCAGCGCTTCGGCGGAAATGCTGCCGTATTCTGCTTCTTTCATGAAAAGCTTGGACAATTCTGCTTTCGCGGATAGGTTAGTATAGCTAACCAAGGAGGCAAAATTGAACCGCAACACCATTATCGCAGCCGTCGTCGCTGTCATCGTCGTCATCGTTCTCTGGAGCGTCCTGCGCACGCCTGAGCCGGCTCCGGCACCGCCCGTCACGCCGCCGGCAGCTTCGACCCCTGCTCCCGCACCGACAACGACACCGCCGGCCACCACCACGCCGGCTCCGGCACCTGCAACACCGCCGGCAAACTAATCTTCAAGGCGGCCGCTTCACCTGCAAGCGGCCGCCGACAAACTTGCCACGCCGGTCGCGATCGAGGCATCAGAACCTTGCTGCGCCGGCGTCTGGCGATTCCGAGCCTGTCAGCTCGTGGCATCATCGTCATCCTATTCCGGCGCCAGACCGTCGACTGAAGTTCGACCTTGCCGTTTCCTTTCGCCGCGCGACGCCTACATCGATCAGCATGGACCAAAGGCACGGCCATGCACAGGCGCGGGATCAGAAGCTGAGATGACATTACCTATCAAAGACGATATCGAGAACCTCGTATCCTCCTCCATGCTGCATCAGGCGCGACAGTTTGCCGAGAATTACGGTGGACAAGGGAGGTTCTGGCAAAGGCCTTATGCCGAGCCGCGCCCACGCTCGGCCTCCGCCTTCGCCTCGGTCTGGTTCACCGCCTACCCGCCTTCCGTCATCACGCGGGAAGGAGACTCGGTGCTGAAGACGCTGGGCGACCCCCAGCTCTGGTCGGCCCTCTCTTCCATCGGCGTGCGCGGTATCCATGTCGGCCCCACGAAAAGATCGGGTGGCCTGAAGGATGGCGCCTACACGCCGACCATCGACGGCAACTTCGACCGCATCGGCTTCGACATCGACCCGGCCTTCGGCACGACGGAAGAGTTCGTGGCCATCAGCCGCATGGCTGCCGCCTTCAACGCGATCGTCATCGATGACGTCATCCCCTCCCACACCGGCAAGGGCGCGGACTTCCGGCTCGCCGAGATGAAGGTTGGCTCCTATCCCGGCCTCTACCACATGGTGGAGATCCCCGAGGAGGAATGGTCGCATCTGCCCGAGGTGGCAGAGGGGCGCGACGCCGTGAACCTGGGCACGGAAGCGGTCGATTACCTCAAGGAAAAGGGCTTCATCGTCGGCCAACTCCAGCGCGTCATCTTCTTCGAGCCGGGCGTGAAGGAAACCGACTGGAGCGCGACGGCGCCGGTGGAAGGCGTGGACGGCAAGCTGCGCCGCTGGGTCTACCTCCATTATTTCAAGGAGGGGCAGCCGAGCCTCAACTGGCTCGACCCGACCTTTGCGGCCCAGCAGATGATCATCGGCGACGCCCTGCACTCCATCGACCAGCTCGGCGCCCGCGGTCTCCGTCTGGATGCCAACGGCTTCCTCGGCGTCGAGCGCCGGCTGGACGGCCCCGCCTGGTCAGAGAGCCATCCGCTATCGCTGACGGGCAACGCCCTGCTGGCCGGGATGGTGCGCAAGGCGGGTGGCTTCTCGTTCCAGGAGCTCAACCTGACGGTGGACGATATCGCCGCGATGTCGAAGGGCGGTGCCGATCTATCCTATGACTTTATCACCCGCCCGGCCTATCACCATGCGCTCCTGACCGGGAATACCGAGTGGCTGCGCATGATGCTGCGCACCGTGCACGAGTTCGGCATCGATCCCGCATCCCTTATCCACGCCCTCCAGAACCATGACGAGCTGACGACGGAGCTTGTGCATTTCTGGACGCTGCATGCGGATGACATCTACAGTTTCAGCGGCCAGACCTGGCAGGGCCGGACGTTGCGCATGCACCTGCGCGACGTGATCCGCGAGCGGCTATCCGGCGCGAACGCCCCCTACAACCTGCCCTTCGTCACGAACGGTATCGCCTGCACCACTGCCAGCGTGATCACGGCTGCCCTCAACATCGCCGATCTCGACACGATCGACGACGATACGGTGAAGCTCATCCGCAAGATCCATCTGCTGCTCGTCATGTACAACGCGTTCCAGCCCGGCATCTTCGCTTTGTCCGGCTGGGATCTGGTCGGCGCCCTGCCGGTCAGCCCCGATGACGTGCAGCATCTGATGGGAGACGGCGATACCCGGTGGATCGAGCGCGGCGCCTACGACCTCACGGGTCAGTCGGATGCCGCGCAATCCGCCGAGGGCATTCCACGCGCCCGCGCACTCTACGGCCCGGTGACGGAGCAGCTGACGCAACCGGACTCCTTTGCCAGCCAGCTGAAGCGGCTCCTTGCCGTCCGGGAAGCCTATGGCTTTGCCGCCAGCCGGCAAGTGTTGATCCCCGATACGACGGCACTGGGACTTCTCGTGATGGTGCACGAGCTGCCCGACGGGCGCGGCACGCAGGTGACCGCGCTGAACTTTGGCGACACGGCGCTGGAAGAGGTGATCGTGCTGCCAAACGTCACGCCCGGCCCGGTGGTCGACATGATCGGCGAAACGATCGAAGGCGACCTTCAGGAAGACGGAGCGCTGACGATCAACCTCGAACCCTATGAGGGTCTGGCGCTTCGCATCGTGGGAACACTGCCCGTTCTGGCTTGACCGGGGTTGTGATTGATCCGACCGGTCTTAGAGAGCGCCGCGTCAATCGTGACGCACGGCGCTCTCGTCGCGGATGGTCCGTAACGGGAAGGCTTGACGGTCGAAGCCGACCCCGTCTTTCCCCGAGGCTTTCACGCGGTACAGGAACGTATCCGCATGCGCGATCATGCCGTCGAGTTCACTGTTGACCACAGCCCATACGCCACCGATGCTTGCGCGCACATCGACCAGGACATCCGCGTCTGTGCCAGGGTCGCGCAACGAGAACGGTGCGCGCATCGTGCCGACCATGCGGTTGGCGACGGTGACGCCCGTTTCCCTGTCGCCGGCGATGACGACGACGAACTCGTCCCCGCCCACCCGACTTACGAGATCATCGCCCCGGACGCACGACATCAACCGGTTGGCGGCTTCTTGAAGGACGGTGTCGCCGGCTGCATGGCCGTAGCGGTCGTTCACCTGCTTGAACCCATCAAGGTCGATCACCAGAACGGCATAGCCGGATGAAGAGCCCATCTGCGGGAAGCGCGCCTCAAGGCCACGCCGGTTCAACAGCCCGGTCAGGCTATCCGTCTGCGAATTGCGCTGCAGGCGCTCGATCTGGCGATGCTCCTCGGTAAAATCGATCGCCATACCCACGATCTTCAGCGGCCGGCCATCCGCGTCCCGCAACAGGCGACGATCACAACGCATCCACCGCTCTCCGGCAATGGTGTTCAACCTGTATTCGGCAACGTTCTGGTCGATCGTACCCTCGATCAAGGGCGTGAGGTCAGCGGCGGCCATATCCAGACGACTGATCTTGCCGAGATACGCCTCGAGGTCGAGCCGCGCGGCATCCGGGCCGTCGATGTAGTGCGCAAGACGATCGGATGTTTCAAAGGTTCGGGCGGGAATATCGAGCTGCCAGAACCCGCCTCTGACGGCTTCCAGTGCCAGTTCCAGCTGTGCCGCACGTTCGGCAAGCTGCCGCTCCGCATCCTTCGCCTGGGTAATGTCTTCCACCTGCGTGATGAACCGAACAACCTCTCCTTCGCCATCCCGCATGGCGGCGACGTGAATTCGAACATGAAGCGGCGCCTTATCCGGGCGAATGTAACGCTTTTCGATCGTGTAGCCGTCTCGCCGCCGCGCCAGGACTTCGTTGAAAAGGCGCACATCGGCTTCAAGATCGTCGGGATGGGTGAAATCTGCGAACGCGACGCCGTTGAGATTCTCGGGCGAGATGCCGATCATCCGGGAGAACGCCTTGTTCCCCCGCACGATACGACCCTGCGTATCCACAAGCGCCATGCCGATGGGCGCATGGCGAAAGGCGAAGTCGAACAAGGCAAGGCGGGATTCCGCATTTTCCTCCAACGCTTCCATCATGGCTCTTCGCTTCGCGGCTCGTATGGAAAACCTGCGCAGAAACGATACCGGGCGGAGAACAGAGTGCTGATCATGATCCATCAATGTCGAAACGTTCGATGACGGCATCGAGTTGCACGGGAAAAGGCACTGGCCCATCAGCTCCGCCCAAAACGGTTCCCAGCCGCTGCGCGCGCAGCCGCTCCGTCTTCTGTCGCCGCTCCTCATCTTGCCGGCGCTGCATTTCCTTAACGGCTTGCTTCGTCGCCGTAATATCACCCAAAGCACCAGCTCCGCGCGTACGCCGCTTCTTCATCATGTCGTCCATATCGACCTCCGTCGTCATGAGAAGATGGAGATTGGCCGCCGCCACAGGAATTCAAGTTATAAGAAGTCTAGACAGACGAATATTGCGCAGATTTGAAAATCAATATTCGAAGAATCGACATTTTATGAGATATTATCTCTATTCGAAAAAATGAATATTCAGATATTCCAATTTTTACTGGAATTCAAAACCCAATTTCTAGGGGTGAATACTTCACTGCGTTCTTTGCCTGTACAATCCAACGTAGCACCCGCGAGACGCGGTCTTCTGCGTCAAGGCTCGCAGACACCCTTTTAAGGTGTGATATGCCTTGTCGGCACAACGGCTCGGCGGAGAAGATCAGACGTCAACCGAAGACCATCCCAAGCCGGCAACGGGTCGGAAGCCTGGCTGCTGTCCATTCGCAAGACCTGACTGGCCGGCAGCGCCCGTCGTCAATGGCACGTCCGGTTCACGTTTCGATATAATCCGTCACGTTAAATGACTTTCCATTGCGGCCAACTCCGTTCATGGGATCATCAACGACTGTTGCGAACTGCGCGCAACGACCCACGACCTGAAGACATGACCATGAAAAAGCCGATCGCACTGGAAAGCATCGCCGAGAACACGCTGTTTCGGAAGGGCGATATCTTCGTTCTCTTCGGAGAGCTGTTTGGGCGCGGCTACGCGACGGGGCTTCTCGATCAGGTGCGCAAGGCCGGCATGCAGATCGTCGGCATCACGGTCGGTCGGCGTGACGAGAACAACGCGTTGCGACCTCTGACGCAGGAAGAGCTTTCGGCAGCCGAGGAACGTCTGGGCGGCAAGATCATCAATGTGCCGCTGATGGCGGGCTTCGATCTCGACGGCCCGGACGGCGGCCCGACGCCGACGGATCTTCTGGCCGAGATGACGCTCCAGACCTGGCAGGATGCCAAGATCGACTGGGACCACATCGAAACCTGCAAGACCATTGCGACGGACCGGTTCAAAACGGCGCTGGCGCAGGTCATGGCAACGCTCGACGGCATGATCCCCGATGGTCGCAACGTGTTCTTCGCGCATACGATGGCCGGCGGCATTCCGAAGGCGAAGGTTCTGCTCGTCGTCGCCAACAGGATCTACAAGGGCACCGGCGCCCGTCACATGTCGTCGCAGACCCTGCTCGACAGCGACATGGGCAAGCTGATTCTGCAGAATTTCGACGAAGTCTCGGCCAACACCTTCCGCCATCTCATCGACGCCAGCGCAGCCATCCGCACGCGGGTCGAGGCATCCGGCAGCGCAGTGCGCTACACGGCCTATGGCTATCACGGCACCGGAATTCTGATCGGTGACGAATATCGCTGGCAGACCTATACGAATTACACGCAGGGCTTCGCCAAGATGCGCCTGGAGGCCATCGCGTCCGAAGCCTGGGATGCAGGGGTGAAGGCGACCGTCTACAACTGCCCGGAAATTCGCACGAATTCCTCCGACGTCTTCACCGGCATCGAGCTTCCCCTGATCCCCCTTCTGCTCGCTCTCAAGAAAGAGAACGGCGGACGTTGGGCCGACGAACAGTGGGAAGCATGCGAGGCATTGCTTGCCGATGGTCGGACGGTCACGGATGTCCTGCGCCGGATCACTGAGCTTCAGGCAAGCGCCGTCATGGTGCCGTTCTACGACTTCAACGCCTGGCCGATGCCCAACAGCCAGGCTCAGGCGGATCTCACCATCGGCACGTCCAACGACATCACCGCGATGCACCGCGACGGCAAGGCCCTGATCAGCGACCTTCTGAGCACGCTGGTGGTCGAAGCAACCGGCCGGCTCATCTTCGGCGCGACATCGGCTCCTTCCGGTCCAGTGCGCTGGATCCACCACGATCTCGTCGCCCGCTGCCTGAATGCCGCGCATGGCGATACCGGGACCGTGCAGCAGACAACGCAGAGCCAGCCGGAGACGGAAAAGCTGAACAAGGTTGCTTGATCGAACCGGCAATGCCGACGTCTATCGCTCGGTTGAAGGCTGCGACGTTTCGTGTGCAGATCTGGCGATCATGGCCATGGTCTCGCTAAAAAGTGGCATCAGATATTTCGCCCCTGTCAGGGAGAGATGATCGCCGTCGCGGTAGAGGATGCCGCTTTCGGCGACGGGATGGCATCGTGTCTTGTCGCAGAGCGACACGAACGGATCGACGGTTGAGGATCCCGTTTCCCGAGCAACCTCGGAAAGCATGTCGCGAGCGAGCTTTTGGCGCTGCAGCGTGTAGGTGAGCGGCAAGCTCAGATCCCCGTTTTCCCCCGTCATTTTCGCCCGCGCCAGCGCCTCTGGCACCTTCACGCCCATTTCCGGAACGTCCTGCACGAGGATGACGCGCGTTCCCTGTTTCGTAAACGTCGCGATCGTCGCCTTGAGGCTGTCGCGGACTGGTGCCGACCAGTCGGGAAGAACGAGCGCTTCAGAGGCGTTGAAGAACACGCCCTCCTCCGGCAGTTCGGTGCGGTGGACATATTTCGGCCAGTAGCCGACCATGAAGACGTAAGGAAACCGCTGTTTTTCGATCAGGCTCATGATTGCAGCGTTGGTTTCCACGCATCGCGCGACGATATGATCCGGTCCGAAAACAGCCCCCGGAATGGGCGGGCACGAGGCCCGCCCGACAAAGAGACCCGAGATATCAGCCTTTCGTGCGGCCTCACCGATGGCCGGCGCGATGGCAGCAGCGTGCGAATCGCCCCAGACGAGAAACTTTGGCGGGCCGGCAGACGGCGAGCCCAAGGGGCAGAGATCTCCATCCCGAATGGACTGCGGATGCAGGCCATCCCCATTGCTGTTCGCAAAGCACTTCGGCGCGAAGAACGGGCTCTGGTCATAGGTTGCCGAATAAACGGCATAGACATCCGCGGGCAGGCGCTGAGGCAGTCCATCATATCGTGTGACGACAAAGCCAAACGCGGCCGCTGCAGCCATGCTGCCCCCCATCAACGACAGGACCAGCCCGCGCGACGTGAAGACGGCGGCGTAGCGGGCAGGCTGCTCGATGAAGCGCCATGACAGGATGGCGCAGACGAAGGACAGAGCGACGACGATGAGGGTGTCGGCCAGCGTCAGACCATGCCCGGTCTCGTACCGGTAGAAGACGATGACCGGCCAGTGCCAGAGATACAGCGAGTAGGAGATGCGGCCGATGAAGACGGCGACGCCATTGGTCAGAAGACGAGCGGGGAACCAGCTTTGCGACCCTGCATGGATGACGAGAGCCGCACCAAGGACGGGAATGGCCGCGAAGGGCCCGGGAAACGGCGTGGAGTCGGAATAGAGAAAGATCGCAGCCAGAATGGCGGCAAGTCCGGCCATGCCGAGCCCCGCCGCCATTCGCGCGCTGTAGTCAGGGCGGGGAGCAAAGGCGAACAGCGCGCCGATCAGCAGTTCCCAGACGCGGAAATGCAGGAGGAAGAAGGCTTTCTCTGGCGAATGTGTGGTCGCCCACAGGCAGGCGACGAACGAGACCAGGATAAGACCGCCCGTGATGTGCAGGATGAACTTGCGGGCGAAGGTGAAGGCGAGAAACAGCGAGATTGGGAACAGAATGTAGAACTGCTCCTCCATGGACAGAGACCATGTGTGCAGCAGCGGCTTCATCTCGGCGGAAATATCGAAATAGCCGCTCTCCTGCCGGAAGAGAACATTGGCCGTGAAAAGCGCGGCCGCGCGCACGCTGTCGCCGAAGTAGCGGAACTCCTCCGGCATCAGCCGGAACCAGGCAATGACGGCCGTGACGGCCATCATCGTGAACAGGGCGGGAATGATCCGCCGGATCCGACGGATGTAGAAGGCGGAGAAGGAGAACGTGCCCGCGACGAGATCGGACAGGATGATCCTTGCCATGAAGTAGCCGGAGAGGACGAAGAACACATCCACCCCGACGAAGCCGCCGCCAAAGACAGACACATCGGCGTGGAAGAGAAGCACGGGCAGGATGGCGAGCGCCCGCAGCCCGTCGAGGTCGGGGCGATAGTCGAGATGCCTGGCACTCATTACACGTTCCGATCCGACCGACGTGGTCATGGTCTTATCCCCCGTCTCGGCGTCTGTGCGCTTCCTGCACAGAACGACGAAAAGAAACCGGCCCTGAACGAGCCCATCGTCATTTCGAGCCGCCCCATAGCCGCCCGGGCGCTTTGCTGTCGATCCCTGCTTACAAAAAACAGCATGACATCCTGATCTGTCCGAGGCGCATCCGTGTCCTATGTTGTGCGAGCATGACGGATGCCGATGGACATTCCCGCAGAGGGAAGAGCGGCAAAATGAGACTTTATCGTGGTGCCCCTGGAACGGCCCGCGACTTCATGGGTGAGGCCAAGATGGATACGGAAGAGCTGCAGGCACTGAGAGAAACCCATCGCCGCTGGCTCACCAAGCTCAAGATCCTCGACAAGCCTTGGCTGGTTCTGGGATCCGCGCCCCATCCGACGCTACCCCCTGACATCGTCGCACACTGCGCCCGCATGGACGTGAACAATGCGGGCAAGACCGCCAACATGCTTGGGCTCCCTGCAGCAGACGTCACCTTCCGCAAGCGCAAGAAGTCCTGGGAGGAACATCCCGACGTGCGCACGCGGGGACTTTTGTGGCTGCACACGCGCCCACTCTGGGTCATGCGACTGAAATTGCTGATGAAACCCAGCGTTCGCTATCACAGCCTCATGCGGGCGACGAAGGAGGAGCGCGAGGCGATCGTCGAGCACATGTGCGGCGGCCTGCCGGGAGATATCGGCGAGACCGGCCATGTCACGAACGGCGTCGCCGCGCTCTGTTACGCGCTCTTCGTGGGCGTTCCCTCGGTAACGCTGGCCGGATTCTCGCTCACGGTCATGGGCCATTCCTATAACGAGAAGGGCAGCACCCGGCGACAGATCGCCGAAGACACCTATGTGCTGTCGAAACTCCGGGAACGCCCCGATGTCTTCACGACGGAACAGGGGCTGTCCGACTCCATCGGCATTCGGCACGTCTACGGCCTTCAGGATATTCTCGAAATACCAAGAGCTGACTGTTCGCGCTCGCTGACTGGAAGGCACTGATGTCGAAACTGACGTAGGGTTGCAGCTTATGCAAGCCGCTGATATCCAATCCAGACGGCCAAAACGAACCATGCCGCCCGGTAGAACCCCAAAAGGGGACCGACGGCATGCATGGGAATACGCCGCAGGATCGCCGGCATCGACCGGACGACACGTCCTGCAGCGTGATGGAAACGCACCTGAGGAATGAGAGAGATATGACCGAAATTGCCAATGTCTTCATCGGTTTCGATACCAAGGAAGTTGCCGCATATCACGTTCTTTGCCAGAGCATTTTGGAGAAGAGCTCCATCCCCGTCGCGTTCACGCCGATCGTGCTGAGCAATGTCAGCAACATCTTCACCCGCGAGCGCAATGCGCTGCAATCCACCGAGTTCTCGTTCTCGCGCTTTCTCGTGCCTTACCTCAGCAACTTCGAGGGCTGGTCGCTCTTTGCCGATTGCGACATGCTGATGCGCACCGACATTGCCAAACTTTGGGAACTGAAGGACGACCGTTACGCAGCCATGTGCGTCAAGCACAACTATGTGCCGAAGGTCGAAACGAAGTTTCTCGGTCAGGTGCAGACGAAATATGAGAAGAAGAACTGGTCGAGCGTCATCCTGTTCAACAACGCCAAGTGCCGCAAACTGGATCTCGACTACGTCAACACGGCCACGGGCCTCGAGCTTCACCAGTTCAAGTGGCTGGAATCCGAGGAGCTGATCGGCGAACTGCCGCCGGCCTGGAACTGGCTGGTCAACGAGTACGAGCACAGCGAAGACGCCTCGCTGGTCCACTTCACCGATGGCGGCCCCTACTTCGAGGAATACAAGAACGACGACTATTCGGAAGAGTGGTTCGCCACGCGCGAGCGCATGCTTCACGTTCAGCAGCGTTGATCTTACTCGATACGGCAGGCTGCCCTTCGCGGCCTGCCGTATCAATGCACCGGCCGCCGGCCGCGATGCATGTCATTTCAGCACCCCCCTTAAAGATGGACCGCGATTGCTGTAGGGAGTGGCGCATGAGCCGCTCGATGGACGTAAGGTCGCAGCGCTGCAGGGTCCGCAAGGGGTCGAGATATGACGTCGAAAGTTTTGGAAGCCAGCGGTGGCGTGAAGCAGATCATCTGCATCAACTGGGGCACGAAGTACGGCCCACCCTTCATCAACCGGCTTTATGCCATGGTGGAGCGCAACATTACCCCGCCCTTCACCTTCACCTGTTTTACCGACAACCGTGAAGGCATCCGCCCGGAGGTCGACTGCGAGGATCTTCCCGAACTCGACGTCGTGATGCCGGTCAACTCGCGTGGAATCTGGCCGAAGGCGCGGCTGTGGAGCAAGACGCTCGGAAATCTCAAGGGCGCCGTGCTGTTCCTCGATCTCGATCTGGTGATCGTGTCGTCCCTCGACGATTTTTTCACGGTTGGGGGACCGGACGATATCGTCATGGCGAAGAACCAGACCACGCCGTTCGAGCGACTGGGACAGACCTCCCTGTTTCGCTATCCCGTCGGCAAGCTGTTGCCTATCCAGGAGAAGTTCCGCGCCAATCCGCAGAAGGTGGCCGATGAATATCGCTACGAACAGCGTTTCGTCACCAAGAACGCGCCCGGCGGCGTTAAATTCTTCCCGAGACGGTGGGTCCTGCATTTTCGCCAGGACTGCCGGCGACCGTTCCCGCTGAATTACGCCCTACCGCCGAAACTGCCGAAGTCGGCCCGTGTCGTGATCTTTCCGCGCGGCCTGCTTCCCCAGCACGCCTTCGAAGGCAAGTATGGCGAGAAGCAACCGGTGATGAAGCCGGCGGCCTATTTCAAGGCGGTTGTGACAGGCAAGATACGCCGTCACACGCTCTTCAGCGACCTGCGGCACTACATCAAGCCCGCCCTCTGGGTCGGCGACCATTGGCGGGAATAGGCATCTCGCGACCGCTTGATTGCTCAGATCTGCCGCTTCACGCTCACGACCGGGCCGCGCGAACCTGGGTTCTGCCGATCTGACAGAGCCTGGGCGACGATCGCCCCGATGCGCTTGGTCTCATTCAGCGGCTCGTAGGTATAGGGTGCCAGCTCTCCCGCGAAGGCCTTGGTCAGCTTCAAGGTCTCGCGAAGGTCGCGATGATAGGTCTCGAATTTCGAGAGCCGCTCGCCGGGAACGGGCGTGAGGTCGAGTGTGTAGACGGGCTTTCCCGTCACCAGCGCCTCGCAGGGCATGGTAATCGAATCTTTCCCGATCAGAAACGCATCCGCAGCGGCCATGAACTCAAGGTAAGGATTATCGCCCGTCCGGTCCCAGACGGCGACGTTGGCAGACCGCAGCCTCAAAGCCGCCTGCAGCGTTTCATCGCTCGATCTTCGGGAGACGGAAATCACGATCTTCCATCCCGCAGCTTCCAGACCGCGCACGGCATCCTGTATCGCCAGATGGCACCGGTCATCATAGACATAAGCGCCGTTGGAGCCGCCAAGAAAGACGGCGGCCACCCGGTCTTGGGGCGCCGCATACTTCGTCCTGCTACCGGCATGTGCCGCCAGTCTTTCGGGTGTGATCTGATGCGGAACACCGACCATCTTGTGCACATGGTCGATGCCATCAAGCTCCGGCACCCAGTCGTGCCGCGACACGAAGACGAGATCGTAGCCATCGACACGCGGGCGCTGCAGGTGCACGGCGAGCGGCCGACCGCCAAAGGCGCTCTTGATGGCGAGCACGGGCTCTTCCGCCCGAAAGCCGCAGGATACCATGAAGGCAGGCTCGCTCTCGCGCACCGAGAAGAGGCGCGGACGAAACCATTTGCGCCAGCCTCGTGGCCGCGTCACGATCTTGACGGCGGGATCGGGATCGATCTCTTTGGCGATGCCGAGGCACTGCGTCAGCGTGCCCGCCTTCTCCTCCGTGACGGCCCAAGCCTTCGGCGCGGGGTGCGAGCTTTGGGGGCTCTCAGGATGCTCGGTCATGCGTCCGCTCCGACCGGATCGCGGACGACCCGAGATCGATCTTGTTCTGTTCGATGAAGGCGACCATGCTGCGGTCCTCGACCACGTCATGCTCGATATAGCGCGCGGTCTCCGCGACCTTGCGGATGTACTTCTCCGTGGTGTCGTCGAACGACCAGCCGCGCGCCACCTTCTCGGAAAGCTCCTCTGCCGACTTCAGGTAATAGTGATTGAGCTGGAGGTACTCGGCCGAGTAGAACGCCTCCGCCTTTCGGTCCCGCACGGAAGAGACGACACCGGCATCGTTGGATGTCCGATCGCCGAACTCTTTCGTGCGGAAGCGGTGCACGCTGACGCCGGTTACGCGCGTGGGATCGACGATACACTTGAAATTGCTGGCATTCGCATCCTCCCGCTCCGGGTGGGCGACCCGCGCTGTATAGCTGAGGCAGACCGGCCCTTTCGGCCGGGCCCGGTGCCCACCATGCCCAAACATGTGCCAGGGCAGGGAAATGTTCGGAAACCCCTTGGCGTGCCGCAATGCGTCTTCCAGCGTGCCATCCCGCCGCGGAAGGAGGAATTCGTCGACATCGATGAAGGCCATCCAGTCGTAGCGCCCGCCGAAGTTAAGCAGCGCATGTGCGAAGGCGATGGCCTGACCGTTCAGCACCACCGACGTACCCTCGTCGCGCATGCGCATGATCCAGGGAACGATCGTCAGGGCCTTCGCGGACAACAGCGAGCGCAGAATGTCCATCGTACCGTCCGTCGAGCCATCATCGTAGATATGAAAGTGCCGAACGCCGATCGCCCTGTGAAAGCGGACCCACTCCTCGATATAAGGTGCCTCGTTCTTGACGCAGGCCATGATGGCGATACCGTGCCGATCGGCCTGCGACACCGGCGGCACGATGACGAGTTCCCGCGTGAAACTCCGTTTGCTCTTCCATCCGAACATATTGTAAGAACCCGATAACAACAGGACCGGGCCGGGCCCGTTCACATGGCCTTACTATCATCCCTGGCCGTGATTCAACAGCGTCCGTTCCGATGAACACGGTTTCACCGGATATCGTCTGAAAGTGGCATATCTTATGGATTTTCCCGGGGATCATGACGTACAGCCGGTGGCCGCAACGACATCGGGCCTGACATCCGAACAGGCGTGGAAAGCGTTCTTCTCCCGGTTTCCGTACATCATCCTTGTCGCCAACAGCGAACAGGTCGATGTCGCCGCGCTCCAGAAAGCCTATCCGGCAGACTCCCTCTTCGTTTTCTTCAACAAGGCTTACAAAGTTCTCCGGCAACCGTTCGCCGGCCATTGCATGCTCGTGTCACGCGCACAGCCGCGTGGCGCGAACATCGTCTACCGCGGAGAGGTCGAGCGGGTTCTCGGGCTCTTTGCGCCTTCGACGTTCTGCGGCATCACCAATATTCGCCTTGCCGATACCGAGACGCCGAACACGCAGGCCGATTACGGTGGGGCTGCCACCGGTCATCTGGATCTGACGGAACTTTGCCGGGAGATCTATCCCCCCGACAAGCTCCCGACCTCCGGCTTCGCACTCGCATACTGGCTTCTGGAACAACGCGTTCCGGTCAAGGTCGTGCTCGCGGGCTTCTCCGCCAAGAGAAGCGAGACATGGCGCGTCGTGGCGGTGCACGACTGGACGTTCGAGCAGGTGTGCCTGAAGGTCTTTGCGCAGGCCGGTAAACTCTCGCTCCATGAGGCCGACCTCACCAATCCCTATGCAAAGCTCGCTGCGCGTTTTCCGGAAATCCCGCCAAGCGATATTTCCTTCACCGTTGCCGATGTTCTCTCGCAACGCCTTGGGAATACCGATGCGCAGGTGGACAAACTCATCTCCCTGACCGGTGTGTTGAAGTCGGCCGACCTTTTCCTGCGCAATCTCCGCCCCAAGTTCCTGAAGAAGCGGTGACGCACCTGTCCGTGGCAAGCAGCATGAAGGCGCTTCGATGACGAACGTAAAAAGGTGGCTCACCCAGACGCGCCAGCGCCTCCACAGGTCGCTAAAGTTCCGGCTGAGCCGCCCCCTGCCGCCGGCCTGCACCCATGTCTTCACGGGTCCCGTCGTCGTCGTCGGGTCCGCGCCGGTCATCCACAAGCCGGATGGTTGGAACGGTGATTTCAGCGTCATCACGATCAACGGGTCACAATCCGCCATTCGCGCCTGGGGGGTGGATGTGCCCGATATCACATTCATGATGTTCAATCAGGTCGAGGGCACGACCACGAACGCCCAGGAGGTCCGCCGTGTGCTGTCGGGGCAGCGGACCCGCAGCCTCTACGTTCTCCTCTGGCGCAAGAACGCGCGGCAGCGGCTGGTGCAGGGCCTGAAGGCTTTCAACTACGGCTATGACGACCTCGTCATCGTCGATCGCTACGAGCGCATGGCACTGCTCAAGCGCATGACCGGGCGCAATAACACGGAAGTGCGGACCGAGGACAAATGCTCGAACGGGCTCAACGCCGTTCTCTTCGCCCTCCACCACGGCGCGCCGCAGGTCATCATCACGGGCATCAACCCGAATTCCACCGGGCACTCCTACAACCAGACCGGTCTCGCCCGCGCGCATGTGCAGATGGACAAGACCATCATCGAGCAGCTGCTCGCGGAAGGACGGCCCCTCTTTACTGCCGATCCGCAGGTGTCGCGCGACCTGAACATCCCGTTGTGGACGGGGGAAACCAAGGCGCCCGCTGTTTCGAAAACCTGACCGGAGGGGGTGCGACAAAAACGCCCCCATACTTGATTGACCGGCTCATCTTTATCCTTTAGCAACAGCGCATCGACCATAGACAGCCAATTGGTCGGGGCGTGGCGGGGGAGTGCATGCGGGAGGAAGACGGCTCGAGCAACCGTTTTTCGAAGGAATTCATACCCATGCGCCTCCTCAGATCAGCCGTATTGACTGCGGCCTTTGTCGCATCCGCCTGGACGGCCCTTTCCGTCGGCACGGCCGGCGCCACCGATTATCCCCTTGTCGTCAAAGACCTTTCCGGCCGCGAAATCACGATCCCGTCCGAGCCGAAGCGCATCGTCGTGCAGGACGGCCGTGATCTCTTCGCGCTGGCGCTGCTCGATCGTGCCGATCCCTTCGCGCGCGTCGTTGCTTGGAACAACATTCTCTCCCGTTCCGACCCGGCATCATGGGCGGTCTTCCAGAAGCAATGGCCGGAAAGCTCGGCAAAGCTGATCGATATGAAATTCGGCGACGAGGGCCAGGTCAACCTCGAACAGGTCGCTGCCACCAAGCCCGACCTGCTTGTGTTCCAGACCCGCGTGCGGCAGGCGCTCGACGATGCGGATCTCTTCAACCGGCTGGCAAAGCTCGGTATTCCGATCATCCTCATCGATACCGAACTTGAACCGACCGTCAACGCTCCGAAGACCGTCGACCTTCTCGGCAAGGTGCTGAACCGCGAGACGGAAGCCAAGGAATTCACCGATTTCTACGCCGAGCGCCTTGCGAAGGTGCAGGCCGGTTTTGCGGGTGCCGAAAAGCCGAAGGTCTTCGTGGAAGCCAAGGCCGGACAGAAGGGTCTCGACTCCTGCTGCTTCACGCATGGCGACGTCTACTGGGGCAAGATCGTCGCGGATGCCGGCGGCATCAACATCGGCACACAACTGGTCAAGGGCCGCACCGGAGACGTGACGACCGAAACACTGATCGCCGAGAAGCCGGATGTCTTCCTGATGACGGGCTCGCCGTTCTCGAACGAGGGTTCGGTATCGCCCGCCTTCGGCCTCAACGCCGACAAGGCGGCCATCGAGACATCGCTTCGCACACTGTCCGAGCGCAAGGGCTTCTCCTACATCAAGGCCGTCGAAGAAAACCGCGTCGTCGGCCTCTACCACCAGCTTTATGCCAGCGCCTGGAACATCTACGCCGTCGAATATCTCGCCAAGGCCTTCTATCCCGAACGCTTCGCCGATCTCGACCCGGATGCGGACCTTGCAACGATCATCGGAAGCTTCACGGGTCTTCCCAAGGGCCTGACGACGGTCTATGGGGCGAAAGCCGCGCCGGCCAAGTAAGCGGCTGCGGAAGACCAACATTGCCGACGGGCCGCCAAGCGGCCCGTCATCACGATAGACGATCCCTGTGTCGATAGACGCACGGATCGAAACGCGGCAGAGAACGATTTGGCATTACCCCTGACGGAAACCGCAGCGCCGGAGAGCGCCGAGGCCCATTACGGCGCTTCGGTGACGCGACGTGTGCTGATCATCGCCGCGCTCCTCCTCGTGCTCGCCTGCGCCTTCATCGCAGATATCGCCATCGGCTCGGGAACGCTCTCGCTCGCCGACGTTGCGAACGTACTGCTGTCGCCCTCGACGGCGGATGCGAGCAGTCGGTTCGTCGTCTGGGAACTGCGCATGCCGATGACCTTGATGGCGCTGGTAACGGGGATCTCCCTGTCGCTCTCCGGCCTCCTCATGCAGACGATCCTCGACAACCCGCTGGCCGAACCCTTCACGCTCGGCGTCTCTTCAGCCGCGGGTTTCGGTGCGGCACTGTCGCTCGGCTTCTCCGTTTCGCTCACATCCGCCATGCCGTGGATGCCGCCTGAACTGCTGACGGCGGCAAATGCCTTCCTGTTCGGGCTTCTGGCAACAGGCCTCGTCCTTGCGCTCACGCGCGGCGGCACGAGCGTCCAGGCGATCACGCTTCTCGGCATTGCCCTCCACTTCGTCTTTTCCTCGCTCCTGTCGCTTGTCCAGTACATGGCGAGCGTCGATCAGCTGCAGAGCATCGTCTTCTGGCTGATGGGCTCCCTGCAGCGCGCGACCTGGCTAAAGGTGTCGATCGCGGGCGGGCTCTGTGCCATCGCGCTGCCCATCGTTCTTCTCAATGCCTGGGCGCTGACGACCATCCGCTCCTTCGGCGAAGAGGCCATCGTCTTCGGGGTGCGGGTCAGGGCACTGAGGATCGTCATGCTGACCATCTCGGCGCTGCTCGCCGGCGCCGTCACAGCCGTCGTCGGCATTATCGGGTTCATCGGGCTTATCGGCCCGCATGTCGCCAGACTGCTGGTGGGTGAGGATCATCGCTTCACGATCGCCGCAACGGTGGCGGTGGGCGGCGTCTTTGCCGTTCTCGCCTCGCTCGCGACCAAGGTGATCGTGCCGGGCGCGGTGCTGCCGCTCAGCATGGTGACGTCGCTGACCGGTCTGCCCTTCTTCATCTTCCTCGTTCTGCGTCAGTCGCGGAGCCCGAGCGCATGAGCTTCTCTGTCGAAAACTACAGCGTCACCATCGGCGCCCGCCGCGTGGTGCAAGACGTGTCCTTCGACGCCAAGCCCGGCCGTATACTGGCCGTTCTCGGACCGAACGGCGCCGGCAAATCGACATTGCTGAAAGGCTTTTGCAGCATGCGGCGCGGCGACGGCAGTGTTCGCCTCGATCATGCCGACCTCCTCGCCATGCGCCCGATCGATCGGGCGCGACTGGTCGGCTATGTCGCGCAGGATCTGGCCCAACTCGATGTCGCCCTGGATGTGTTTGAGTTGTTGCTTCTCGCCCAGAGCGGGGGACGACGCTCGTGGCGAGCCCCGCCCGAGGCGTTTCGCCGTGCGGAAGAGACGCTGGAGACGCTCGGCCTGTCGCGCTTTGCCCGCTGCCGCCCCAGCCAGCTTTCCGGCGGAGAGCGGCAGATGATCGGTCTCGCGCTTGCGCTCGTGCGCCGCCCGCGCCTGCTTCTGCTCGACGAGCCGACCTCCGCACTCGATCTCTCCAATCAGTTGCAGATCCTCGATGCCGTCGCCGAGCATACGCGCAGCCACGATGTGGTGACGCTCGCTGTCCTCCACGATCTCAATCTCGCCACCCGCTATGCCGATGAGGTTCTCCTGCTGAAGAACGGCCGTGTGCACACATCGGGTACGACGGAAGCGGTCATGGACCCGGCGACGATCTCGGACGTCTATGGCGTCGATTGTTATCCCCTGCCCGTGCCGGGAACGCGGTTCACCGCGCTGTATCCGGTTTCGCGAACGCCGCGGATGCAGCCGACAGCAAAATAGCGCCAATAAGCTTTTCCTCATAGATACGTGTGTCATCTGGCGCTCGCCGATCGTCACCTGCTATGCAGCCGGCGATCCGTCGCGTACCCATGCGCGCTCGATGCCGAAGGGATGTGGCCGATGCCGCAGGGAAAAACATTCGATGCCGGTTTCCGCGCGGAGCTGACGCAGCTCCTGACCTGGCGCCGCGATGTGCGCCAGTTCCGTACCGATCCACTTCCCGCAGGAACGGTCGAGCGCCTTGTCCAAGCGGCCGGTCTCGCACCCTCCGTCGGCCTCAGCCAGCCCTGGCGTTTCGTCTTCGTGGAGGATGTCGGGCGACGGGCAACGGTGCGTCACGTGTTCGAGACCTGCAACGCAACCGCACTTGCGGGCTATTCCGGTGAAAAGGCCGAGCAATATGCAAGATTGAAGCTGGCGGGCCTCGACGACGCGCCCTGCCAGTTCGCTGTCTTTTGCGATCGCTCGGTATTGCAGGGCCATGGGCTGGGGCGCCTTACCATGCCGGAAACGCTCGATTATTCGGTGGTGCTTGCGGTTCACACGCTGTGGCTTGCCGCCCGCGCCGAAGGGCTCGGGCTCGGCTGGCTGTCGATCCTCGATCCGGCCGGCGTCGTAGCCGTGCTCGACGTGCCCGAGAGTTGGCATTTCATCGGCTACTTCTGTCTCGGCTACCCCACCGCCGAGGACGACACACCGGCGCTGGAGCGGGCGGGCTGGGAGCAACGCTGCGACCCGGAAAGTGTGATCGTCAGGCGTTAGGCTGAAAATGCGGGACAGACGTTCGCAACGCGCATTCCCTCTGGCTGCGCGTTGCGATGGTCTCCGTGTGATCAGGCAGCCCGGCGCGAGGCTGGCTGGTACCGCGCCGCGGCGCTCTCTTCGCCCAAATCGAACTGTGCGAGAAGCGTGTTCAGCGCGGCCGCTTCGCCGGCAAGGCCGTGGCTTGCCGCGGTCTGCTCCTCGACCATAGCGGCATTCTGCTGGGTGCCCTGGTCCATGGTGTTGACGGCAGTATTGATCTCCTGAAGTCCGGTCGATTGCTCGCGGCTTGCCGTAACGATCGCTGCGATATGCGCGTTGATCTCCTGCACCTGACCGGCGATCGCCTGAAGCGACTGCCCGGTTTCGCCAACCAGCGACACGCCTGCGCGCACCTGTCCGCTCGAGGTGTTGATCAGCGCCTTGATTTCCTTGGCGGCCTTTGCAGAGCGCTGTGCCAGTTCGCGCACTTCCTGCGCCACCACCGCAAAGCCCTTGCCCGCCTCGCCGGCACGCGCCGCCTCGACGCCTGCGTTGAGGGCAAGCAGGTTCGTCTGGAAGGCGATGTCGTCGATCACGCCGATGATGTTGCCGATCTCGTTGGAGGATGTCTCGATCCCCTGCATGGCGCTGACGGCCTTGCCGACGATCTCGCCGGAGGTTTCCGCACCGGCACGGGCGCGAGCGACGAGCTGGCCGACTTCCTCGGCACGACGCGCACTGTCGCGCACCGTGGTGGTGATTTCTTCCAGCGCGGCCGCGGTTTCCTCGACGGAGGCGGCCTGCTGCTCCGTGCGACGGGCGAGATCGTCCGCGGCATGGCGAATCTCGCTCGCACCGGCATCGATGGCGCGGGCATTGCTGCCCACGGCTCGCATCGCATCATGCAGCTTTGAGACGGCATGGTTGAAGTCGGCGCGGAGCCGGTCGAGATGGAGGACGAAGGGCGTGGAGATGCGATAACCGAGGTCACCGTCCGCAAGCCGGCCGAGCCCTGTGGCAAGCGCCTCGACGGCGTGCTGGATGTCCGCGGTCTCCTGGGCCTTCGTGGCCTCCCGCTCGCGCTGCTCGCGCGCCGATAGCGAACGCCCGCTTTCGGCTTCGGTTTCCAGGCGCGCCCGGTCGATGGCATTGGTGCGGAACACGGCGACGGCAGCAGCCATGGAACCGATCTGGTCGCGGCGCTCCTGTCCCGGAATGTCGGTCTTCAGATCGCCCGATGCCAGCTCTTCCATGGCGCGGGTCATGTCGGTGACCGGACGGATGACGAGGCGGCTGAGAAGGCTCGCCAGGAAGACGATCATGGCGCCGACCGCAAGAAGCGTCGCGATGGTCGCGGCAATGCGGAAATGGTCGATGGCGGAATAAACCTGGTCGGCATCGACGGCAAAGCCGACATACCATTCGACCGTGGGAAGGCCGGCGACGGGCACGAAGCTCACGAGCATCGGCTTGCCGTTCGCTTCCGTCTCCATGATACCGCTGCCGATCGTGGGTGTCGCAGCCGGAAAGGCATCGGCAAGCGTCTTCGTCACCAGCTTGGCATCGGGATGCACGAGGATCTGGCCCGACTTGTTGACGAGGAAGGCGAAACCGCCAGCTCCGGCATCGATCGACTGGATCATCGAGACCAGCGTCTTCAGCGAGAAGTCGCTGCCGGCAACGCCGGTCAGCGCACCGTTCTTCATCACGGGCACAGCCGCACTGATGATCAGATCGCCGGTGGAAGCGTCGAAATAGGGGTCCGTGAGAACATCGCCCTTCGCCTTCACCGCATCCTGATACCAGGGACGCTGGCGCGGATCGTAACCGGCCGGCAGGTTCGTCACCGGCCATGTGGTAAAGGTGCCTGCCTCGTCGCCGATATAGGTGCTCATGAACTCCTTGACGAGAACATCGTTTTTCAGGACGGCGAGAAGAGCGGTCTTATCAGGGGCATTGGCGGCGGCATCGGCCACCATCGCCGTCAGGGTGACGCGGCCGTTCAGCCAGTTCGCCACGCTCTGTGCGGCCTGCTTTCCAGAGAAGGCGATATTCTCTTCGACGGCATGCGTCGTCGTGCTCCGCTGCAGCGTGTCGATGTAGAAGGAGAAGCCGGCAAAGGCGGCGGCAACGACGACCGACGCGGCCACCAGAATGCGCGTCATCAAATTGGATGTCTTGGGCACAGGGTTTTTCCTAGATCGTCGGGCGCAATCGCGAGGTAGGGTTGTCGGCCAGCTGGGCGGCCACCGTTACCTGTCGGCGTGCCGACAGGTAACGGGAGCGTATCGCGGTGAATGTGGAACATGCCGTTTTCGGCGAACGCAGGCACGCGTCATGCGGCCAGACAAGAGACGCGGTTGCTCTTCATCGATGGAAACTACCGGCGCTAGATTAAGTGGCCGTTAAAGTTCCCCTCCATGTTCAAGGGTATCTCAAACGCCATTAGACCTGATGTCTAAGGCAACCTTGGCGCCCACGGGGTTTTGCGGCAGAGGATCCGATATCCGTCCCGCGCGAACGCAAAGACCACAGCTTTGCCGATCCGGGATCCGGCTACGGTGACAATTGCGACAAGCTTCATGTATCGTCTTCTTCTAAGCCTTCGTCTCAGTGTAACCGACAGCGGCGACGCAACGCTGGTGCTGTGAACGCGCGGAACCAAGGCCTGTGCGCAGGGTTTGGCCAACATCATCATCCCCGAGGAGACATGCATATGACCTTCCGCCTTATCGGCATCCTTGCCGTTGGCCTGTCGCTCGCAGCCTGCACAACGGCCTCGACCGCGCTGGAGCCGATCCCCGGCAGCCTGATCTACAACGGCCAGCCGCGGACGAAGCTGACGAAATCGCCCATCGGCTCCACCTTCACGCACCGCTTCCTCGATCCGCGAGGCGACCGCTATCTGGAAACCTACCAGATTCAGGAAGACCGCAGCGTCAAGCTCATCGCCCGGCGCAAGCTCAATATCTTCGTTGGTTTGGGCAACGACCGGGATTACTGAGGCTTAGAAGGTTCCAAAGTCGTCGTCCGAGCGGCGGCATCCGACCCTCAGGCTGGGGCATCGGCGGTCGGCATGACTTCGGACACCTCCGGCCAACTTCAAGCAGACATGGCCGGCTGCGCCCGGGTGATGACCACGGGCACAGATTTGGCAGCCGGCGTGTTGCTCCGCGTGTCCCTATGCGACAGGGACAACAGTCCATTCGTCTCGGGGTAATAGGCTGCACAGCAGCCTTGCGGGACGTCGTAGGCGACGACCTTGAAGCCGCCTGCCCGCCGCTCGATGCCATCGGCGGCGACGGCGGCGAAATCGACGACCGTCCCCTCCGACACCTCGAGCGCCGCCATGTCCTTCTCGTTCATGAAGACCACCATCCGGTCTCCGGATATGCCGCGATACCGGTCGTTGTTGGAATAGATCGTCGTGTTGAACTGGTCGTGGCTGCGCAGCGTCATCAGCTGAAGGTGCGGCCGCTGTGGCGCATCTTCGTTCTGGTCCTTCAGGTCGGGATTAAACAGGAAGTTTGCCTTGCCCGTCGGCGTCGCCCAGCGCCGCTCGCTCGCGCCGTTCGGCAGGCGGAAGCCACCGGGCTTGCCGATGCGGATATTGTAGTCGCGGAACTGCTCGGGAAGCACCGCCTCGATCTTGTCGCGGATGCGGTCGTAATCGCCAACGAGGCCGTCCCAGTCGATCGATGCCCGATCCGCGACGGTGGCCTTGGCAAGGTTCGCGACGATCCAGGGCTCGGAGCGGCAATGCTCGCTCGCCGGCACTAGGCGTCCCGTAGAACCATGCACCATCGAGAAGCTGTCCTCGACCGTCACCGTCTGGGCCACGCCTTGCTGCAGATCGAGTTCGGTCCGGCCGAGCGCCGGGAGGATATAGGCCTGCTTGCCATGGATCAGGTGGCTGCGGTTAAGCTTCGTCGCGATATGCACCGTGAGCCCGATCTCAGGCACCTTCTCCGCGATCCGCTCGATATCCGGGATCGCACGGAAGAAATTGCCGCCGAGCGCCAGAAACGCATCGACGTCGCCGCGAAGGATCGCCTCGCAGCACTCAGCCGTATCGTGACCATGCTCGCGCGGGCTGACGAAGCCGAAGGCTGCGTCCAGTTGCGAGAGAAAATCCTCCGTCGGTGTCTTGTTGATCCCAACCGTGCGGTCGCCCTGAACATTCGAATGTCCGCGAATGGGGCACGCACCCGCGCCGAGACGGCCGATATTTCCGCGCAGGAACAACAGGTTGAGGATCTGCTGCAGGGCATCGCCGCCGTGCTTGTGCTGGGTGATGCCCATGCCCCAGCAGGCGATGACCCGCTCGGCCTTCATATAGATGTCTGCGGCCTGCTCGAGCTGCTCGCGGCGTAGCGCCGTGTAATGCTCGATCTCGTCCCAGCCAAGCTTGCGGATGAAGTCGGCAAAGGCGCCAAAGCCCGCCGTGTGCTCTTCCAGAAACGCGGTATCGAGGATCCGCTTGCCCCCGGACGCGAGCGCCGCATCGTCGGCCGCGATCACCGCCTTGCAGATGCCCTGCATGGCCATGATGTCGCCGCCGGTGCGCAGCTGGAAATAGTTGGAGCTGATCGCCTGGCCCCTGCCCGTCAACATCTCGACCGGACTCTGCGGGTCGGTGAACCGCAGCAGCGCCCGCTCCTTCAGCGGGTTGAAGGTGACGATCGGCACGCCGCGCTTGGCCATGTCGTGCAGATAGGTCATCATCCGCGGGCTGTTCGTGCCGGGGTTCTGGCCGATGATGAAGAGCGCGTCGCAGTGTTCCCAGTCCTCCAGCGTCACCGTGCCCTTGCCGATGCCGATGCTTTCCGGCAGCGCGACCGTCGTCGTCGCGTGGCACATATCCGAGCAATCGGGGAAATTGTTCGTGCCGAGAAGCCGGCCGTGAAGCTGCCAGAGGAAAGCCGCCTCGTTCGAGGCTCGCCCGGATGTGTAGAACTCGACGCGCTTCGGATCGAGGTTGCGCAGCGTGCCCCCGATTTCGGCCAGTGCGACCGACCAGTCCACCGGTTGATAGGTGTCCGTTGCAGCGTCATAGCGCATCGGATGCGTGAGGCGGCCATGCGCCTCCAGCTCATGATCGCTCCAGGCCTTCAGGTCCTCGACCCGGTTTGCCGCGGAGAAATCCGGTCCTGTCCGCTTCTTCGTCGCCTCCCAGGCAACGGCCTTGGCACCGTTTTCGCAATATTCGGCGAAATGCGGCTTTTCCGGATCCGGCCAGGCGCAGCTCGGGCAATCGAAGCCGCCGGGCTTGTTCATCGACAAAAGCGCACGATTGCCCTTCAGGAGAATCTGCTGCTTGCTCAGATGCTGCTCGACCGCATTCAGTGCTCCCCACCCGCCTGCCGGTGGTTGTTGTGGCGCTGCCTTGCGTCCGTCAGCCATCTGTCTCTCCTCATTGTCCGCACGGAGAAATCCCGCCGAACTCTCATCGTCTCATGATGTTCACAGGTGCATAGCCACTTGCGCATATGCAACCTGAAGTCTGGTGCCGCATTTTGCATTCCCTCGCTCGATCGGCAACCGCCAATATTCGAAGGACAAGAGATACCGTCTGTCACATCTGTCATACGCATACCAAGCCTCCGAGATCTTGCTATTCAGATATGCGTTACCGTCGCCGGTGACCGGGAAGTCGCTTCTGCCTGTTGGTACCTCGGCGGACGTTTACTGTTTTTTACTATTCCCTGAGAGTCGGTTAAGCCGCCTGCTGCATGATCCAGCCACGTTGGAAATGGAGCATGACAATGATTGGCCGCTCATCGACGATGACAACCGTGATGAGACCCATTCAGTTCTAAAATTAGAATATCTTATATTTATTATATAGCTTTAAGATCTATTTCCGTAAAAAAGTGCCTTTACAGAATGCTCCGGCTCAGAACGACACGGCTGCGGATCCTGTGGAACAGGCTTATAGATCGCTTGCAGCACACAATGATCTGCCCGGCGTTTCCGCGATCGATCTGGCAATTTTCGTCGCTTCGCGCTCGGTTTCGCGAAAGAATGACGTGAGACTGGGGGTCAAACCCATGTGCCACAGCCCGGGAGTGCTACCGACAGGCTCGCCCGTCAGAGCGGACGTGCCGTAGCCGGTCGCAACGATCACCATGTCCGGCGTCAAGCGGGTCTCATCCTCAAGGATAACAGCGTCGCGTTCAAAGGAGCGTACGCCACGAACGACGGTGATCTGCCCGCTTCGGATCGCGGCCATCGCGCCGTCATCTACGGGAATGGCGATCTTGTCGTTGACGAGCCGTGTGGCGGCATCGTGTGAACCCTTGGGAAAGCCAAGCCGCGACAGATTGCCGAAAGCAAGATGCTGCGTCGCTGCGATCATGCGATCGACGAGCGGCGTCGGTAGCGCCTGCATGAGGGGAGACAGCCGATGGACCGCAAACCGAAACAGCCGCTTTGGAAGAATGGAGGGGCCGCGGCGCACGGAGAACCAGACGGGGCCGGTCTTTACCCGGCTGAGATGATTGAGGACGTCGAAGCCTGAATTTCCGCCACCAACGACAAGGACGGATCGCCCGGCATAGTCCTGAGCGTTCCCGAAATCGGCGGCATGCCGAACGTCGCCATCGTAGTGCTCCAGCCCATCCCATGCGGGAAGCTGCTTCTCCGTGTCACGTCCCACGGCCATGATGACATGCGCCGCGTGAAATTCGCCGGCCTCGGAAACGATCCTGAAAGAACCGCCGTCTTCACGCGTGACGGAGGACACCGTGACACCGTGCCGAATGTCGAAGGCGTGCTCCCGCGCGAACGCCTGCAGGTGTCGCACGACGGCATCGCGCTTCGGAAAGGCCCCGGCTCCCTTGGGGTAACGGGCGCCTGGAAGCGTTGAGAGATCGCGGTGGGTGTTGAGCGTCAATTGCGGGTGACGCCGCTGCCAGGAAACCCCGATCTCAGGCTCCTGCTCCAGGATGATGGCGGAGATCCCATGCTGCCGCATAACGTAGGCCGCCGTCAGGCCCGCCAGCCCCGCGCCGATGATCATCACATCATGGACATTTGTTGACAAAATCAGCTTCTTTCCTACGCTTTTCGAAGTCTAGGGATTGTGCGCGGCGGCGACAAGCTGGCAATGTCCGAAGCGGTTGGGTAAGCGCATATTTGCGAATGGCATGACCACCTTCTTAACCGCCTGATTGCCTTTCCGGAGCCAAGCTGAATGCCAAGCCTACGCAAGTGGATGGACGCGATTCTGGATGCGCGCCTTTCCAAGCTGCCCGCTGCCGACCTCGATGCACAGGCACGACTCGACCTTCTAAGAAAGCACGGCGATTTCTCGCTCGCCTATTCGACCTATGCCCAGCCCGATCTCCGGTATTTCGGTGATGCGGACGGTTACATCGCTTACGCAACCAAGATGGGGCACACTTTCGTGCTCGGCGATCCGGTTGCCGATCCGGCGCGTCGGGCCGACTATATCAGGCGTTTCGTTGCCGCCGCAAACGCACCCTGCTTCGTGCAGACCTCGCGCGAAACCGCGGCCGTCCTCGAAACGCTCGGCTATCGTATCAACCACATGGGCATCGATACCCGCCTGTCACTCGACACACATTCCTTCGCGGGCAAGCGGAACGAGACGATCCGCTATTCCGAGCGGTGGCTCCTGAAGAAGAATTACCGGCTGATCGAGTGCGACGGCAGCATAGCGGACGCGAAGAAGGTGCGGGAGATCTCGTCGAACTGGCGCAGCGGCCGCATTGTCAGCCGCCGGGAGATGCGTTTTCTCAACCGCCCCTTCAGCGTCGAACTCGCCCCGCATATGCGCCGGTTCCTCATCATCGATCCCGCCGGCCATCCGGTTGCCGTGCTCGATTTCGATCCGATCTTCCGGGCGGGCGACGTCGTCGGCTACACCGTCGCGTTCAAGCGCAAACTGACGGGAACGACGCCCCATGCCGAGATCGGCCTGACCAAGTTCGCGACCGACCGCTTTATCGCGGAGGGCCGAGAGGTTGTCACCTTTGGCCTGTCGCCGCTGGCGGCGATCACCGAGAGCGGCTTTCTCGAAAGCCGGATCTGGCGGAACCTGTTCGAACGCGCCTACCGCTCGAAGAGGATCAACGCCCGGATCTTTAACCTGCAAGGCCAAGCCGCCTTCAAGCGGCGCTTCCATGGCGAGGAGATCCCCACCTATATCGGCTTCAAGCGCCGCACGCCGCTCGAAATCCTTGCACTCCTGCGCCTGTTGAAAACGTTGTAGCGTCTCTTCCTACCAGAGAACATGCTCGACCGGTTGCACCGGCTTCGATCGCCCACCGGCACCGGAGAGATGTTCGAGATCGATCTGGATGGTTCGGCAGATCGAGGTAAGCGGCACGTCGTGTTCGCGGTTTTCAAACGGGTCCTGAAGATCGGCCCCGATACGGTCCATGGCGAGCAGCATGAAGCCGACGATGGTGGAGGCAAGCGGGGTATATATGGTCAGGCTGTCCACCAGGCCGACGGGCAGCAGGATGCAGAAGATGTGGACGAACAGCGTCGGATAGTAATCATATTCGCGCGGCAACGGCGTGTTCTTGATCCGCTCCATGCCGCCCTGCGCATTGCTCATGTCGACCAGAAGCGTCTCGATCTGCACATTGCGGATGGAGTCCGTCCAGCCGTTGCGGCGCGCCTCCGCCACCATGCCCGCTGTCCGGTTGAGAATGGCATTCGGCGCATTGCCCACACCTTGCAAAGACTGGATCTCGGCCTCGCCTAGAAACGGCCGGATCTCATCCGCGTTCGGCTGTCGGCGAAGATGGCATCGCAGCGCGTGCACATAGGCGATCTGGCGGCGCACGAGTTCGCGGCGGAACGCCTCGCTGCCGTCGCGACTTTCGATCAGATGCCAGACCTCGCGCCCGAAGGACCGCGACGCATTGACCATAGAGCCCCAGAGCGTAAGCGCCTCCCACCAGCGGTGATAGGCATTGTTGTTGCGGAAGCCGAGGAACAAAGCGAGTGCCGAGCCGAGCAGCGCCATCGGCAAGGTCGGAAGATCGAGCCAGGGATGCGGCAGATAGACGTAGGCCAGCGTGACGATGATGTCCCAGACGAACAGCAAGGCCAGCGGCCAGCCGATATAGCCGAGCATCTGGTGGAAACGAGCCGACTCCGGCAGAACCATTCGGGTGCTCCTTCGAGACTGCTGAACGTCAGCTTCTCTGCATATAAGGTGCAATGCAGCAAGTTCGAGTGCAGCGCACACCCTTTTTCGGGGGTTGGCAAATCGGCGCATTCAACATCGCGTCGGTCCCGATCAACGATCTACCGAAGTGACCTCGACGTCAGCGGGGGCAGACACCGATGTTCGAGCGGCAGACCCGAGGGCGATAAAGCCGTTCGTAGCCGCCTTCCCGGGCGCGGGTCGCCTGCTTGCGCTGGTGATCCAGCAGAGCCTGCGACGAGCTTGCCGGTCGTGGCGAAACATCCGTTGCGGGTTGCGGTGTCGAGCAACCCCAAAGCAGGGTAGCCATCCCCAGGAGGATCACCGCCTTTGGTGCGAGAGACCGTCGGCTCATTGCATTTCCTTCCTTATCGTCGTCTACCCCCGTAAGCTGGCGCTTCCGACACGGTGCGCGACGATGGCCATGATGCTGCCATTAAATGGCGCGATTTCGACCGCGTTTGATTAAAACTCTCTTAATCACGCCGCTCTACTTCTAACGCCTTCCGATGTGAATCGCAGCCGAACGGATTGCTCAGCGACGGTTCATATTGGCACATCTATTTTCCTGCCAGGGCTTGATGCTCACATATAAACGAGGAAGTTCAATGAAGAGATTTGGTCTCCTGCTGGCGTCGCTGTTCATCTCGTCCGCTGCCTACGCCGACGACATTTCCCTCGGCGTACCCGGCTATGGCGGTAGCGGTTGCCCGTCGGACAGCGTCTCCGCCACGATCAGCCCGGACGGCAAGGCGCTGAGCCTGCTGTTCGACAACTACATCGTCCAGGCCGGCGGTGATACGGGCAAGAACATGGACCGCAAGACCTGCAACGTGGCCATTCCGGTTCACGTGCCCCAGGGCCGCAGCGTTTCGGTTCTCGCTGTCGATTATCGCGGCTTCAACCAGCTGCCGCGTGGCGCCCGCTCGCAGTTCAACGTCGAATACTTCTTCGCGGGAACGCGCGGACCGACCTTCGTCAAGACGTTCTCCGGCCCCAGCGAACAGGACTACCTGATCTCCAACAAGATCGTTGCAGATTCCATGATCTGGTCGGCCTGCGGTGAAGACGTCAACCTGCGGACCAACTCCAGCATCCGCGTGAACACGACGCGCGGCCAGGAAGCCATGGCGACCGTCGATACGCAGGACGTAAAGGCCGCCATCGTCTATCAGCTGCAGTGGAAGACCTGCCGCTAACATGATCCGGCGCGGGTGGCAGGAGACTGCCGCCCGCGCTGATTGCTCTTCTTGCCCGCCTGCCTCCCTGCCCGTGAGAACCGCCCATGCGCCACAGCACATCGTTCGCCCTCTGTCTCCTGAGCATCGCGGCCACAACGCCCGGCCGGGCCGATGCCGCAGACGGATGCGCGGACGGGACGTTCTCCAGCGTCACCTCGCCTGACGGCAATGCGACCAGCGTGCTCTTCGACGACTTTTCGGCCACCGCCGGCGGTGGTGCCGGCACATCGCGCGCGACCAGCACCTGCCAGCTGAACATCCCGGTGACCCGAGCTGATGGCTTCAGCGTCTACGGCGTCGATTATCGCGGATTCGTAACGACGGAAGACGGACAGGCCGCGCAGATCGTCACCTTGCAGGACGGCCGCCAGGTTCTGAAGTACCAGGTTGCAGGACCACTGCAGGACGATGTCGCAACCGGCGGCAAGGTCGGCACGTCGGGCTCCGACACGCTCGGCCTGACGGTCGTCGTGGAAACGACGGCACCGATCGATCCCGACAATCCCGATGCCAGCCTGCTTCTCGACACGGTCGATATCACGCGCCTCGGCTTCACAACGCTCTCATCGGTCACGGCCTCGACGGACCAGCTGGCGCGCCAGCGACAGGCGATTGCCGCAGAGCTCATCGGCACGGCGCAAGGCCTTCTCGGTGAGGGCGAACGCTTCGATGCGGGCAGCGCGATCAGCCTCTTCGGATCGTCCAGCGCGGCGGCCGGCTTCAAGGGCCGGTGGGAAGCCGGAAGCGGCATCACCGTCCTCGGCGGCGCGGCGATCGTCAATCCCGACGACGACAACGTCTCGGTCGATACGCTGGCGCTGCTTGCAGGCGCCGTCCGTTACACGACGCCGCAGGCGACGTGGCGCGCCTTCGGCGAAGTCGGCCTCTGGGGCTCGCCGAACGTCACGGCGGATCTGTCGCGCCGCTATCTCAACGTCGACAATATCGTTTCCGCCGGCGGTACGGCCGATGGCTCGCTTCTCAGCTCCTACGGACGGATCGGCGCGGTTTTCGCGCCCGACCAGGCCAACGAGTTCGTGCTTTCGGCTCGCTTCACCAAGGCATGGCTCGACCTCGACGGCTACAGCGAGACGGCGACGGACAGAAACCTCTTCGCGGCCACCGTCCACGGGGGCACGTCGAGCGAGAACATCGTCAGCGCCGAACTTGCCTGGAGCCACCAGACCGAAGGCCGGCTGGACTACACGCTTTCCGGCGCCGTCGGCCGCATCGTCGCCGACGACAAGGCCGTTCGTGCTTCCGTCGATTGGGTCGGCGATGTCTCCGGCCGCGCTCGCGACCAGACCTTCGCCTCAGCCGGCAGCCGCATCGGCGTTCGGCTTGACGACGTCTGGCGCCTGGACACCTCAGTCGCCGCCACCTTCCGCCAGTACGACGATCCCGAGTGGAACGTCGGCGCGCAACTGAAGGCCGCGTTCTAGTCAAAGTCGGCCCGGCGATTCATGATCGCAGCACGCGCCCGCGTGCTCGCCGCTCTGTATGCGGCCCTCAACCCTGTGCGAAGGCCGTTCGTCACGTTTTCCCAGGCTTTGTGACCGACCAGACTACCGTCTCTTCAGCGCAAGCCGGGCGGTCAATCCCTGCCCATCAGGCAGCAGAAGGGACGCTCTTTCGGGTCAAGCGCTTCCGTTCGAAGAAAGCAAACAGTCGAACCCCATTTCCTCTATCGTATTATTTACCCATTTTTATCTTATTTTCGTCATTTAAGATATTCTGCGCGAGCACCATAGCCAGTCCTCCCCCTGCCTGATGTTGTTCTCCCGTGCGTTGCTCAGTCGTCTGTCTCACACCCGCCCTCGGCAAGACATAAAATCAGCGAGCCCATGATGTCCTTCTTCAACAACCTCCAGATTCTCACAAAGATCGCCGCCACTCTCGGCATGTTGATCCTCATCGGTATGGGGGTCAGCTACTCCAGCTATGCGTCCCTCTCCAAGCTTGAGCAGACAGCGGCGATGACGGACCATACGTATAAGGTCATCGACGCGCTGAACGGCATCACCGCCAGCATGGTCGATCAGGAGACCGGCATGCGCGGATATCTCGTATCGGCCAACGAGGCATTCCTGGCGCCGCAGAAGGCCGGTGTTGCTGCCTATGCCGCCGATCTCAAGAACGTTCGAAGCTTGACGTCGGACAACCCTGCGCAGCAGAAGCGCCTGGATACGCTGGAAGCTTTCGTCGCAGACTGGCACGAGAAAGTCTCCAAGCCGGAACTCGCTTTCATGGCAAACCCGGCGACACGCGACCAGGCGCGCGCCATCGAGACCAACGGTAGCGGCAAGGCCGCGATGGATGGCATCCGTGCGACCGTCGCAGAAATGGTCGAGATCGAAGCCGGTCTGCTGGAGGTTCGCGCCGAGGCCGCCGAAGCGGCGGCGGCGTCCGGCCGCTTCAACAATATCGCCGGCGGTGCCGGCATGCTGCTGATCTCCGTTCTTGCCCTGATCGTTCTGAATATCGGTCTCGTTCGCCCCGTGCGCGGCATGAACGATGCCATGCGCCATCTTGCAGCGGGACGAACCGACATCGCGATCCCGGGCAGCGGACGCGCCGACGAAGTCGGCGAGATGTCCGGCGCCGTCGAGGTTTTCCGTCAGGCGGCCATCGTCAACCGCCAGCTGGAGCAGGACGCCGAAGCCGTCCGTCGGCAGGCCGAAGCCGACCGCGTTCGCCTGACGGCCGAAGCCGAAGCAGCCGCACAGCAGCGTCTGAACGAGGCCACCTCGGGCCTTGCCAGCGGCCTGAAGCGCTTGGCTGCCGGCGACCTCACCTTCCAACTGAACGAGCCGTTTTCACCCGATTTCGAGGCCCTGCGCCACGACCTCAACAATGCCGTGAGCCAGCTGGGCGAGACGCTTCGCTCCGTGGCGCAGGCTGCCGGTTCGATCGATGGCGGCTCGCAGGAGATCAGCCGCGGTGCCGACGACCTGTCCAAGCGCACGGAACAACAGGCCGCTTCGCTCGAAGAAACAGCAGCCGCCCTCGACCAGATCACGGCCAACGTCTCGAATTCCTCCAAGCGGGCCGACGAAGCACGCGCCGTTGCCGTGCAGGCCAATTCCAGCGCCAGCCAATCGGGCAAGGTGGTCGCCCAGGCTGTCGACGCCATGGGGAAGATCGAAGCGTCCTCGAACGAGGTCTCCAACATCATCGGCGTCATCGACGAGATCGCCTTCCAGACCAACCTGCTGGCGCTCAACGCCGGTGTCGAGGCGGCGCGCGCCGGCGATGCGGGCAAGGGCTTTGCCGTTGTCGCCCAGGAAGTGCGGGAACTGGCGCAGCGCTCCGCCAAGGCGGCAAAGGAAATCAAGGAGCTTATTCGCAATTCGTCCGTCGAAGTCCAGAACGGCGTTCAGCTGGTCAGCGAAACCGGCTTGGCTCTGCAGACGATCGAGGGCTACATCATCACGATCAACCAGCACATGGACTCCATCGCCACGTCCGCCCGGGAGCAGTCCGTCGGACTCAGCGAAGTCAACATCGCCGTCAACCAGATGGATCAGGTGACGCAGCAGAACGCCGCCATGGTCGAGGAAACCAGTGCCGCTGGCGTGACCCTAGCGAGTGAAAGCAACAATCTTCGCCACCTCATCGGGCAATTCGCTCTCGGTGACACCGGCACACAATCGTCGGCGCTGCGTCACGCGGCGGCAACCATGAAGGTCGCAAACACGCCACGATACGCCAGCGCACAGCCGGCTGCGCGTCCCCGCAAGGCTGCTGGGGCATCGGCCGGAAACACAGCAGTCAACGATGGATGGAGGGAATTCTGATGCACCATGCGGCGAACTCGGCAATGCTGGAAATTATAGCCTTCCGGCTCCACGACCAGGAGTTCTGCGTCCGGACCGTCACCATCCGCGAGATTCGCGGATGGGCGCCCGTGACGCCCATTCCCCAGGCTCCCTCGGAAGTCCTCGGTGTCATGAACCTTCGCGGCACGGTCATTCCCGTGATCAACCTCGCGCTCAAGCTCGGCATGTCCGGTGCCGAACCGACCGAGCGCAGCGCCATCGTCGTCACGGAAGTGCACGGCATGGTCATGGGGCTTCTCGTGGACCAGGTCTCGGATATCCTTATGGTTTCCGCGGACCTGCTCCAGCCGGTTCCAGACATCACGTCGTCCGGCGCATCGGCCTTTTCCGATGGCATCATCGTCCAGCCAAGCGGCATGATCTGCTTCCTGAACCTCGATCGTATGTTCAACAGAAGCGAAGCGGAATTGCTGCTCGCCGCGTAAGCGGGCTAGACGGTTTTTGTAAGGAGGGCGCCCTTTGCTGGAACGCCGCTCCGACTGTCGAAAGTCTGCAACACCTACAGGGTAAAGCCCACGTCCCGGCACACCTGTGCCGGGCGACCTAGCTGCAAATTTTTTTAAGTGTTATCAGCATGTTGGGATAACTGGGCATTCTGAAAGCACTCTTGGCTGTTCGGAAACCGTTTGCCTCGTGTAAGCCACTGAATTCATTGCAGCCTCGGAACCCTTCGATTGCCATTCCAGATCGCCTCCACGACGCCGACGACCGAAAGTCCCGTTATCGATGCGCGCAATCTCGTCAAGCGGTTCGACGGGATGACAGCGGTCGACGGGATGTCGCTGCGGCTGGCGCGCGGCGAGATGGTGGGGCTGATCGGACCGAACGGAGCGGGCAAGACGACGCTCTTCAACCTCATTGCGGGCACGCTGAAGCCGACATCGGGCGAAATCCGGATCGGCGGGCGCGACGCATCGCAGGACCGGCCGGAGCAGCGGATCGGGCTCGGCATCGGGCGGACATTCCAGATCCCCAAGCCTTTCCTCGAAATGACCGTGCTTGAGAATGTGCTCGCGGGCGCGCAGCGCCAGGATGGCGAGAAGCTGCTCGCCAATTTCCTGCGCTTTGCCCATGTCCGTCGACAGGAAAAGGCAGCAATCGAAAAGGCGCGCGCGCTGCTCGCTTTCGTCACCCTATCGGATCTCGAGCATCAGCCGGCGCGGGTTCTCTCCGGCGGGCAACGCAAGCTGCTGGAGCTGGCACGCATACTGATGGCGGATCCGACCGCCATTTTGCTCGACGAACCCGCAGCCGGCGTCAATCCGGCGCTGCTGGAGACCATCATCGAGCGCGTGACGCAGCTGAACGCCGAGGGCACCTCCATTCTTCTGATCGAGCACAACATGGACATGGTTTCGCGTCTCTGCTCACGGGTCGTCGCCATGGCGCTGGGCAAGCCGCTTGCCGAGGGCACGCCGGCCGAGGTCGCGCGCGATCCCGCCGTGATCGAGGCCTATCTCGGAGCAATGGCATGAGCCTCGTCCCCGCTTCGCCGGTCGGTCCGGCGCTCGATATTCATGCGCTCGTCGCCGGCTACGAGCCGGACCTGCCGATCGTCCGTGGCGTGGACCTTATCGTTCCCAAGGGCGATTTTCTCGTGCTACTCGGTCCGAACGGTGCCGGGAAATCCACCTTGGTGAAGGCGATCGCCGGCGTCGTACCGATCCATGCCGGGGCGGTGCTGCTGGGCGGACAGGATATCACCAGCGTTCCCTCCCATCGCAAGATCGCGCGCGGCCTCGCCTTCGTTCCGCAGACCGAGAACATCTTCGCAACGCTCTCCATCCACGAGAACCTGCAACTCGCCGCAGCCATCCTGCCGAAGCCGGATCGTGCCGGCAGAATTGACGGCCTCTATCGCCGCTTTCCGGACCTCGCCCGCCAACCCTCGCGGCTTGCCGGTGCGCTTTCCGGCGGACAGCGCCAGATGCTTGCCGTCGCCCGCGCCCTGATCGTCGATCCCTCCGTTCTCATTCTCGACGAGCCCTCCGCCGGCCTGTCGCCGAAGATCGTCGGGGAGGTCTTTGCCATGCTGCAGGATATCAACGCCGATGGCGTCACCATCGTGCTGGTGGAACAGAATGTGAAGGCGGCATTGGCGATTGCGCGGCGTGCGGTCGTTCTGGTCGAAGGGCGTATCCGGCATGAGGGTCCCGCGGACGGCCTGTTCGGCGATCCTCTGCTCGCCCGCCTCTACCTCGGCACATCCCACGCAGGGGAGGTCGCCGCGCCATGAACCCGCAATTTCTCATGGACGGCCTCATCGCGGGCGCGATGATCGGCCTCGGCGCCATCGGCGTGACGCTGACCTATTCCATTCTGCGCTTTGCCAACTTCGGCCATGGCGAACTGCTCTCCTGGGGGGCCTATCTCGCTCTCGCCGTCAGCGGCGGGCTCGGCCTGCTTTCGACCTCGTTGATGCGGCCGATCGGTCCGTTCTCCTTCGGCTGGTCGCTACCGCTCGCCGCAATCATCGCCATTCTTCTGACCGGTCTTCTGGCGCTCGCCGTGGATGCCGTTCTCTTCGGGCGGCTTCGGGCGCGCGGAAGTGCCGTCATCATCCTCGTCATGGCGAGTTTCGGCGCATCGCTTGCGCTCCGCAGTCTGCTCGAATTCCTCTTCACGTCGAAGCCTGCTTATTTCACCAAGGCCCTGCAGATCGCCATGCCCATGGGCGCGGGACTGCGGGCAACGCCGGACCAACTTCTCTCGCTCGGCATCGCCCTTCTCGCCGTGCTTGCCGTGCACCTTCTCATGACGCGAACGGATATCGGTCGCTCCATGCGGGCGGTCAGCGAAAATCCGGCGCTCGCCGGGATCGCGGGTGTCGATGTGCGCCGCGTCATTCGGGTGGTGTGGATGCTCGGCGCGGGGCTCGCCTGCCTTGCCGGCATCATGACCGGGCTGCTCGTACAGATTCGCCCCTATCTGGGTCACGACCTCCTGCTGCCGCTGTTTGCCGCCGCCATCCTGGGCGGCATCGGCAGCGTGCCCGGCGCCATGCTCGCCGGCCTCATCGTCGGCCTGTCGGAAGCCGCAGCGGTGCAACTGGTTGGTGCCGAATGGCGGGCGGCCGTCTCCTTCGTTATTCTGGTGGCGGTGCTCCTCTTCCGGCCGCGCGGTCTCTTCGGGAGACCGGCATGAGCCTCGATCTTCTCGCCTACGCCGCCTTCTTCCTGACGATGGCACTGACCTATGCCGTCATGTGCCTCGGGCTGAACCTGCAATGGGGCCAGACGGGCCTTTTCAATGTCGGCATCGCCGCATTCGTCGCGATCGGCGCCTATGTCTCCGCGCTCCTGACGACCCCACCCACACCGGACCGGTTCGGCGGCTTCGACATGCCGATCCTCGTCGGCTGGCTGGGGGGTGCGGCGGCGGCCGGCCTTGCCGCATGGCTCGTCGGCGCCCTCACGATACGGCTGCGATCCGATTACCTCGCCATCGCGACCTTCGGCGTGGCCGTCTGCGTGCAGCTCTGCGTGCTCAATCTGCAAGGCCTCACCGGCGGCGCTTTCGGTATCGGCTTCATTCCCCGCCCCTTCTCGCACCTTGCGGGCAATGTGCTTGCCTTCGGGCTTGCCAATCTGGCCTTGATGGCGGGCCTCGTGGCCGTCCTCTATCTCGCCCTCGAACATCTGGCGAAAAGCCCCTGGGGCCGTGTGCTCCGGGCGATCCGCGAAGATGAAACCGCTGCGCAGGCGCTTGGCAAGCGACCGATCCGCTTCCGACTGCAGGCCTTCACCATCGGCGGCGCCATCATGGGGCTTGCCGGCGCAGCGCAGGGTCATTTCATCGGCTTCATCGCGCCCGACAATTACCTGCCGGTTCTGACCTTTCAGGTCTGGGCCATGCTGATCGTCGGCGGCTCGGGCAACAATCGCGGCGCCATTCTCGGGGCCATCCTCGTCTGGGGGCTGTGGGCTCTCTCGGCCGCAGCCGTGTCGGCCTTCGTACCCCCGGAACAGCAGGCGCGCGCCGCAGCCTTACAGATCGTCGCGATCGGCGTCGGCCTGTGCGCCATCCTTCTTCTTCGGCCCCGCGGCATTCTGGGCGAGCGCAGCGCGCTCGGCCCCCGCGGAAAACACGGGCGCAGACCCGGGAGACGTCCAGATGACCGAGCGCCTTGACCGTATTCGCCTCACCCCGGAGCTGGAGATCAGCCGTCTTGTCTGCGGCCTCTGGCAGGTCGCCGATATCGAGAAGGACGGCACGACGATCGACCCGGACAAGGGCGCCGACGCCTTGCAGGACTATGCCCGTAACGGCTTCGACACATTCGACATGGCCGATCACTATGGCTCAGCCGAACTGATCACCGGCCGTCTCCTGTCGCGGTATCCGAACGAACCACGACCCGTCGCCTTCACGAAGTGGTGCCCGGAGCCTGGCCCCATGACACGCGATATCGTGCGGCGCGGCATCGAAGAGCGGCTGACCCGGCTCGGCGTCGAGCGCATCGACCTTCTCCAGTTCCACTGGTGGACGTTCGAGCACCCGGCCTGGCTGGATGCCCTGCACGAGATGCAGCGGCTCAAGGAAGAAGGCCTGATCAGCGCGCTGGGCTTGACGAATTTCGACGCAGGCCATCTGGCGCTGGCGCTGTCCGATGGCATCGAGATTGCCACCAATCAGGTTTCCTTTTCGCTGGTCGATCGCCGGGCCGCAGGTGCGCTGTCGGATCTCTGCGCAAAGCGCAGCGTCAAGCTGCTCGCCTACGGCACGCTGTGCGGCGGGTTTTTGTCCGAGAAATGGCTCGGCAAACCGGAACCGGATGCGATCCCCGACTGGAGCCGCTCGAAGTACAAGCGCTTCATCGACACAGCCGGCGGCTGGGCCGCATTCCAGGGCATCCTCGAAGCCGCATCGCAGATCGCCAAGCGGCATGGCGTGTCGCTGTCGAACGTCGCCAGCCGCTGGGTTCTGGAACATCCGGCCGTTGCCGGCACCATCATCGGCGCACGGCTTGGGGAAAACGAGCATCGCGGCGACAATCTGAAGGTCTTCGGCTTCGCGCTCGATGCGCAGGACCATGCGGATCTCGATGCGGCTTTCGCCGCCACGCAGCCCATCCCCGGTGATTGCGGCGATGAGTATCGCAAACCGCCGTTCCTGACCGCATCTGGCGATCTCAGCCACCATCTGAGTGCCATTCCCTCGATCTACACCGCCGAGCCTGTGCCCGGCCGGCCGGGACGCAGCCGTGTTTCCTCCGGCAGTATCTGGGAGCCCATTGCCGGCTACAGCCGTGCCGTCCGCGTGGGCGATCGCATTCACGTCTCCGGCACGACAGCCACGCATGCGGCCGACCGCTGCGTCGCGCCGGGCGATGCGGGCGCGCAGGCCACCTACATCCTCGACAAGATCGCCGCATCGATCACCGCGCTCGGCGGGTCAATGGAGGATGTGGTGCGGACGCGGGTCTATCTGCGCGACGCCAGCCAGTGGGAGCCGGTCTCCCGCGCTCACGGCCGCGTGTTCGGCACTGTCCTGCCCGCCAACACGATGGTGGAGGCGGGCGATCTGATCGGCGATTACGCGGTCGAGATCGAGGCGGAGGCCATCTGCGACTGAACCGCGGACAGCAGCCTCAGGCGCGCTTGCGCCCGGGCAGTTTCGGCAGCAGCACCGTGAGCAGGCCGAGCAGCGGCAGATAGGAGCAGAGCCGGTAGACGAACTCGATGCCGTAGCGGTCGGCAAAGAGACCGAGGACGGCTGCGCCGATACCGCCGAACCCGAAGGCAAAGCCGAAGAACATGCCGGCGATCAGCCCTACCCTGCCCGGCACCAGTTCCTGCGCGAAGACCACGATGGCGGAAAATGCGGAGGAGAAGATGAAGCCGATGATGATGACCAGCGCCGAGGTCCAGAAGAGATCGGCATAGGGCAGTATCAGCGCGAAGGGGATGACGCCGAGGATTGAGAACCAGATGACGACGCGGGCGCCGAACCGATCGCCAATCGGCCCGCCGAAGAACACGCCGGCTGCGGACGCACCGAGGAACAGGAACAGCATGACCTGCGCATCCTGCACGCCGACACCGAATTTCTCGATCGCGAAGAAGGTGAAGTAGCTGGAGAGGCTGGCAAGATAGGCGTTCTTCGTCGCGGTGAGCACCGTCAGCACGGCCAGCGTCCACAGCACCTGATTGCGCGGCAGCGGCAGGGCACGATCGAGCATGGGCCGACCCGCCGTCGCGCGGCGGTGGCGCAGATACCATGTGCTGACGAAGGACAGCACGATGAAGCCGACGATCGCGATGATCGAGAACCAGCCGAGCGTCTGCTGCCCGCGCGGGATGACGACGAACGCCGCCAGCAGCGGCCCGATGGCCGTTCCGGCGTTGCCGCCGACCTGAAAGAAGGACTGTGCAAGCCCGTGCCGCCCGCCGGAGGCGAGCCGGGCAACGCGCGAGGCTTCCGGATGGAAGACGGCGGAACCGACGCCGATGAGGCAGGCGCCGATGACCAGCACCTCGAAACTATGCGCGAACGCCAGCGTGAACAGCCCGGCACAGGTGGCGAGCATCGCCGCCGGCAGCGAGAACGGCATGGGCCAACGGTCCGTCACCACCCCGACCACCGGCTGCAGCAGCGATGCCGTCACCTGGAATGCGAAGGTCAGAAGCCCGATCTGGACGAAATCCAGCGCATAGTTCGCCTTGATCAAAGGGTAGAGCGAGGTGAGCAGCGACTGCATGATGTCGTTGAGCATGTGGCAGAAGCTGGCCGCCGCGATAATCGAAAAGGCCATGGTGTCCGCCCGGACCCCGCCTGGTGTGGTTACGCTCGCCATGATGGACCTCTCCTGCCCGTTTCGGCGCGCAATGCGCCCGCTCGCTCCTCCTACAGGCCTTGACGCTGGCCTGCCTTTGCGCTCTGGTCCACTTCTTTCGTGAGTGGGCCAAATGCGTTTTACGGAATTTCCGACCATCGGTGTCGATCTCGATGAGCACCGGCAGAGCCTGAACCGGATCGATGCGGCGCAGGAGCCGCTCTATGCGATCGGCCGGAGCTACAAGGCCGGCATGCGCAGCCCCATGCACTCGCATCGAAAGACGCAGCTCTGGCACGCGCGCCGCGGTGTGGTCGTTGTCGGCACCAGCGACCGGCGATGGATGATACCGCCCGGCCACGGCCTCATCATTCCCGCCGGCCTGGAACACGCATCGGAGACGATGAGCCCGGTCGAGATGCTGTCGATCTACGTCGATACGCAGCTGGCATTCGTCGAGCGGCCGAAGGTGGTCAACGTCACCACACTCGCAGCGAACCTGATGGACGAACTGGTGCGCGATGCGCCGCCTTTTCCAAAGCCGCGGCGGCGGGAGCTGATCATGGATCTGTTGCTGGACGAGATGCAGCAATTGCCCGAAGTCCCGCTCGGTCTGCCCTTTCCGAACGACCCGCGGCTTGCCGCTGCCTGCCGGGCCTTTCTGGAGGCGCCGCGCGCGGTTGCGAGCATCGATGACTGGGCCGCAACGCTTGCCATGAGCCGCCGCAGTTTCACGCGCTTCTTCCGCACCCAGACCGGCGTCAGCTTCGTGACGTGGCGCCAGCAGGCCTGCCTTTTCGCCTCGCTGCCGCGGCTTGCCGCCGGGCACTCGATCACCAGCGTCGCGCTCGATGCGGGCTACGAGAACATCGCCGCCTTCACCACCATGTTCCGCCGAATGATGGGCAGCCCGCCGCGGCAATATCTCCTCTCGCGGTGAGCGAGCAGTTTGCGCAATCTGGCTGGCAATCTGCTCGGTTCGGCGGGAGATATGACAATCATCTGCCGTTTCCGTGAGCATTTGCGGTTGCTACCATCGTCCTCTGCAACGAGGAAACGCCCCATGTCCGCCCTGCCATCTGAAAAGGCCCTGATCCCCTTCGTCAGCGTCGAGAACATGATGCGCCTCGTGCATCATCTGGGCATCGAGCGCGTCCTTTTTGAACTGACGGACACGATCGAGGACGACTTCCGACGCTGGGAGGTCTTCGATAAAACCTCCCGGATCGCCTCGCATTCACGGGACGGCGTGATCGAGCTGATGCCGACCTCCGATGGCGAGATCTACGGCTTCAAATATGTGAACGGACACCCGAAGAATATGGCCGCGGGCCTCCAGACGGTGACCGCCTTCGGGCTCTTGGCCGATGTCGCGACGGGCTATCCCGTCCTGCTGACGGAAATGACGCTGCTGACGGCACTGCGCACCGCTGCGACCTCCGCCATGGCCGCACGGCATCTCGCCCCGGAGGGCACGCGGGTGATGGCCATGATCGGCAACGGCGCGCAGGCCGAGTTTCAGGCGCTGGCGATGAAGGCCGTCCTCGGCATCACGGAGATCCGGCTCTACGATATCGACAGCCGCGCGACCGAGAAGACCGTCCGCAATCTGACAGGCTCGGGCATCGTGCTGCACGCCTGTGAGAGCGCCGAACAGGCGATCGAAGGCGCTGGCATCATCACCACCTGCACGGCGGACAAGCAATATGCGACGATCCTGACCGACAACATGATCGGCAGCGGGGTCCACATCAACGCGATCGGCGGCGATTGTCCGGGAAAGACCGAGCTGCACCGGGATATCCTGCTGCGCGCCGATACCTTCGTCGAATATCCGCCGCAGACTCGTATCGAGGGCGAGATTCAGCAGATGGCGCCGGATTACCCGGTGACGGAGCTTTGGAAGGTCGTGCGCGGCGAAGCGCCCGGCCGGCGCGATGCGCGGCAGATCACGCTGTTCGACAGCGTCGGCTTTGCGGTGGAGGATTTCTCTGCGCTCCGCTATGTCCGCGCGGCGCTGGCGGGTACCGATTTCTTCCAGCAGATCGACATCATCGCAGATCCCGACGATCCACGCGATCTCTTCGGCATGCTCCAGCGCGCGGCGGCCTGAGCCGGCAGCGCGACAGGAGATCAGAAGAAGAAATCGCCCTTGTCGAGATGAGCGAGCTTCACGCCCTTGAGCAGGATGCTGTCGCCGCCTGTGGCATCGATCATCACATCGTTGCCGACCTGCCGGGCATGGTTCGCCATCAGGTCCTTGAAGCTGGTGATCGCCTTCACGCCGGTCAGGTCGAGAATATCGTGGGCTTTGCCGCTGGCGACAAAATCCGTGATGACGTCGCGGCCGTCGCCGGTGGCGAACACGAACTGGTCGATGCCGGCACCGCCCGTCAGCGTATCCGCGCCGCCATGGCCCCAGATCATATCGTTGCCGGCCTTGCCGTCGATCCGGTTGTCGGCACCATTGCCGTGGATCTGGTTCGCCAGCGCATTGCCGGTCGCGTTCACCGCCGCCGTCCCGCCCAGCGTGAGGAACTCGAAATTGTCGGCCAGCGCGTAGCTGACGCTGGAGATGACGAGATCGTTGCCGGCATTCTTGGCTTCGACCAGCAGAGTGCGCGCGTTGTCGATGACATACGTGTCGTGGCCCGCACCACCCGCGACCTTGCCCATGACGGTACCGCCACGACCATCGAAATAGTCGTTGCCGCCGCCCAGGAGCACATCGCCCTTGATCGTGCCGCCGTTCGTCAGCGACTGCTGGCCATCGCCGCCCTTGAACGCAAGACCGGACACCGCGGAAAGAACGCCGCTATTGTTGAAGCTGGCGTGATCCGCCTTGGTGAAATCGACAGCGCTGCCCTTGGAGGCGGAAATCGTGCCACTATTGGCGCCGCGCGCCGCGTCACCGACGACGGCGATCCCGATGGCACCGCTCATCGTGCCCAGATTGTTGACGATCACGCCACTGGCGGTGACGTTGACAGCCGTGCCACCGACCGCGATCGTCTTGCTGTTCGTCACGGTGCCGTTCGCGCCGGAAAGCGCGACACCATCGACGCTTGCCTGCAGAGCCCCGGAGTTCGTGACGACGGCATTCTTGCCCTTTGCGACGATAGCGCTGGCGCCGCTGCCGACCGTGCCGTTATTGGTGATGATCTCTGAGACACCGCTTGCCACGATGCCATTGCCGCGCGCGCCGATCGATCCATTGTTGGTCACGGTCGAGGCCATTCCGTCAATCACAATGCCGGCGGCAGTGGCAGACGAGATGTCCTTGTTGTTCGTCATGGCCACGCGGTCGCCGGAAAGCTTCACGGCATCCGTCTGTCCGGCCATCCGGCCGTTGTTGACGACCATGGCCGCGGCACCCGCCACAGAGACAGCGCTGCCGGCCGCCGACGAAATCGTGCCCTCGTTGGCGACATTCGCTTTGCTGCCGATCACGTTGACGCCGGCCTGCTTGCCGGAAATACCACCGCGATTGACGATATCCATGCCGACAGCCGTCGCCGATATGCCGAAGGCCCCCGCGACGATCGATCCGGTCTCCGAGACGACGACGGACCCCTTGAGCTCTCCCGCATTGGCCGCGCCGAACGTCACGCCGGACACACCGGCCGAGATCGTCCCATCAACCACGACGGCGCGCTCCTTTGCGAGACCGGACGCAACGATGCCGCTTTCGGTAACCGAAATGGTCACGTCTTTGACGAGCACCAGCGTGGTGTCGGCTTCGGTGAAGCTGACACTGGTCTTCGTGTTGTTCGTAAGGAACGTCATGGCCATGGGCGGCACGCTATCACTGCTGTGGGTTGATTGCCTCTTACACGATAAGCATGCGGAAATCGACTAGCGATACACCCGACTGGCCTCTGATGCCGTCGGTTCTGCGATAAATACGCAACATGCTTAACGCACGAAGGACCCTCTCTTAGCCAAACGCTGACGTCGAGGGGAACTTACGACTCGCGGACGTCTTTACGCGGTATGAGAGTTCGCACTGGAAACCAATCCGTCATCGTGGTCGTCGTCGTGTCGGTCGTCTGCATCCTGTTCGTCTACGCCGCTTCAACGCGTGTCGAGGATGCGTCGGGCCGGGTCGATCCGAAGGCGAGCATGCTGGCACCCGGCAAGAGCTAAAAGAGGCAGAGATAACATGGCGTTGAACCGAACAGCCCTGAGCATCGCCATCCTTGTTGTCACTGTGATCGCGATCGGCTGGTTGATCATGAGCCCATCGCAGAATGACCCGGCCGGAGGGACAGCCGGCACGCCATCCGCTCAGAGCCCGACGACACCGAACAATCCCGGGCCGACCACAGGCGCGCAGTAGCGCATCGTCATTCCCATGGGCCCATGGGCGACATTTCTCAAGCCGAGCGGCTCACGAGGTGGTGTCCGTAATCCATAAAGCAGACACGGTGAACCGTCGCCATCCTGCCGTATATCCCGACAGTGATTCGCGACGGAGGATGCTTCCGCGGTGCTTTTGGAAACTTCAGTCGGCACGAAACGTATCGGCCAAGCCACGGAAACACCAAAAACGGTCAACTGCAGCGCACAAATAGGAAAGTGTTAGCGAAGATTAACTGTACGTTAACCATGCGAGCGAGAAATGAGGTGGAAGAACCCTGATTCCATCACTGGATGCACGCCGCCCATGTTTCATACAGCTCTCGCAATTGCAGGAAGAACCGCCATGCAGGGCGCGTTTCTGGCCTTGGGCGCCTCGGCACTTTCCGGTTGCACGCAGACGGGCGGCCTGAAACTGACCTCGGCGCCGACCGAAGTCGCGGCCGAAAAGGCGCTGGCTTTTCCGCCGCCCGGCGGCCCGGCGATCGTCAGCGTGATCGAGCGCAACTTCTCCAACGCCGTCCAGCAGGACATCATCCTGAGCACCGATGCCCGTAGTCGCGGCCAGAATTACATTCAGGTGCGCTATTTCGGCCCCGCGTCCACGCCGTTCGCCGGCGCGTCGCGCCTGTCGACCGGGCTGATGACAACGGCCCAGGCTGTGGGCGAGATGCGGTCGGAGTTCCCGACCATCCGCATGAGCATTTCCCCGAGCTTCGTTCAGAACAATTACGGCGCTTTCGCCTATGCTTACGGGACCAATCCAGGTTCCGGCGATGCATGCCTCTACGGTTGGCAGCAAATCAAGGCACCTGATAATTACGTGCGCACGTTCCACTATCTCGGCAGAATCCAGACCCGCGTCCGCTTCTGCCAGACCGGTGCGTCTCGCGACGAACTGCTGTCGATGATGTACCATTATACGCTGACAGGCGCCTTCGACAGCGTCGGTTGGAATCCCTATGGCAACGTTCCGCCTCTCGACCCCACGGTCGGGCAGCTTGGCCGGCCGATCTATGCTGCAGGCGCCGGCGCCCGGCTTCAGCCCCCGACACCCGCACCTGTCGCTCCGGTCCGCCCGGCCATTCGGAGCCTCGAGAGCCAGAACACGCGACCTGCGGCCCCGCGCGTCGAGACCGTCAGGCCGATCGTTCCCGCCGTCGCCATCCCCGCGCCGAACATGGTCACGCGCTCGCCTCTGGCAAGGACGGGCCAGCCCACCGGGGCTGATATCGAACCACAGACGCTGCCGGGCCCCTCGCGCCTGCCGGGTCCGACCACGACACCCGCGACGGCGCCTGCACCCGGATCACAAACCCCGCAGGCACCGAGACCGACGAGCCAGTTGCAGCAGCAGGGCCTGACCCGCGTATCGAGCGCTTCCCCGTTGCCGGCCCGACCCATCATTCCGGCCGTTCCCTGCACGATCTCCCCCACCAGCTCCTGTGCGGGAGACATGTAAACCATGAGCCATATCCAGCTGCATTCGGGACAAGGAAACTAGGATCATGGTCAAGGCGCTCATCGTCATTGCATGGATCTGCATGTCGATCGTCATCGTGGCGATCACGACGCTGCCGGTCAGCCTCCAGACGCATCTGGTTGCCGCCTTCCTCTGCATGGCGCTGCTTGCCGTGCTGAAGGTGCTGAAGGCGGAAGGCAACTGGCGCCTGATCGGGCTCGGCTTCGGCACGGCCATCGTTCTGCGCTATGTCTACTGGCGCACCACCAGCACGCTGCCGCCGGTCAACCAGCTCGAAAACTTCATTCCCGGCTTCCTGCTGTATCTCGCTGAAATGTACAGCGTCGCGATGCTGGCGCTCAGCCTCTTCATCGTCTCCATGCCGCTTCCCCCGAACCGGCCCCGCCCGGGCTCGGCGGATTATGCGCCATCCGTCGACGTCTTCATTCCGACCTACAACGAAGACGCGGATATGCTGGCCAACACGCTCGCCGCCGCCAAGAACATGGACTACCCGCCGGAAAAGCTGACCGTCTGGCTTCTGGACGATGGCGGCACCCTGCAGAAGCGGAACGCGGCCAGCATTCCGGACGCGCAAGCCGCCCAGCGCCGCCACGAGGAGCTGAAGGAACTCTGCCGCAACCTCGATGCCAATTATCTCACGCGCGACCGCAACGAACATGCCAAGGCCGGCAATCTGAACAATGGCATGCGCCAGTCCCAAGGCGACCTCATCACCGTCTTCGACGCCGACCATGCGCCGGCGCGCGACTTCCTGCGCGAGACTGTGGGGTATTTCGAGGAGGATCCGCGCCTCTTCCTCGTGCAAACGCCGCACTTCTTCCTCAATCCCGACCCGATCGAGCGCAACCTGAAAACCTTCAACAAGATGCCGAGCGAGAACGAGATGTTCTATGGCATCATCCAGCGCGGTCTCGACAAGTGGAACGCCGCGTTCTTCTGCGGTTCGGCAGCGGTGCTCAACCGGCGCGCGCTCGAAGACACCAACGGCTTCAGCGGCATCAGCATCACCGAGGACTGCGAAACGGCGCTTGCGCTCCACGCCCGCGGCTGGAACAGCGTCTATGTGGACAAGCCGCTGATCGCCGGGCTCCAGCCCGCCACCTTCGCAAGCTTCATCGGCCAGCGCAGCCGCTGGGCGCAGGGCATGATGCAGATCCTCATGTTCCGCATGCCGCTGTTCAAGCGCGGTCTGAGCATGCCGCAACGTCTTTGCTACATGTCCTCGACGCTCTTCTGGCTGTTCCCGTTCCCCCGCACGGTCTTCCTGTTTGCGCCACTGTTCTACATCTTCTTCGATCTGGAGATCTTCGTCGGCTCCGGCGGCGAGTTCCTGGCCTATACGACCACCTACATGCTCGTGAACCTGCTCATGCAGAACTATCTCTACGGCCGCTTCCGCTGGCCTTGGATCTCAGAACTTTATGAATATGTGCAGACGGTGCACCTGCTGCCCGCCGTCATTTCGGTCATCTTCAACCCGTCGAAGCCCACGTTCAAGGTGACGGCAAAGGACGAGTCGATCAGCGACAACCGTCTTTCGGAGATTAGCCGGCCGTTCTTCGTCATCTTCGGCGTGCTGCTCATCGCCACCGTCATGTCGTTCTACAAGATCTATGCCGAGCCCTACAAATCCGACGTGACGCTGGTCGTCGCCGGCTGGAACCTGTTGAACCTCCTCTTCGCCGGCTGCGCGCTGGGCGTGGTGTCGGAACGGCGCGAAAAGTCGTCGTCCCGGCGGGTCAACGTCAAACGGCGGTGCGAATTCCGCGTGGGCGACCAGTGGTTCCCGGGCGTCATCGAAAACGTCTCGGTCAACGGTCTTCTCGTCCACGTCTACGATCGCTCCATGCAGCCGCTGACGGTGGGGGCTATGGAGGAGATCCGCGTCGAGACGTTCAGCCCGGGCGCGCCGTCCTCCATGCCGGTCAAGATCGTGCGTAGTGGCCGGGGCGACGGCTTCGTGCTCGTCGGCTGCACGTTCGCGCCGCGCGAACCGCAGGAACGGCGGCTGCTTGCCGATATCATCTTTGCGAATTCTGCACAGTGGACGGAGTTCCAGATGGGCCGGCGGCGCAATCCCGGCCTTATCCGTGGCACGATCAGCTTCTTCGCCATTGCGCTCTACCAGACCAATCGCGGCCTCTTCTACTTCTTCCGCAGCCTTGGTGGCGCGAAGGAAGCAGCGGCCCCCGTCAAGAAGGAGGCAGCGAGACCATGAAGCCCTTCGTTATCGCCTGCACGCTCGCCCTCCTCGCACCGTCGCAGCTCCTCGCTCAGACCACTCCCTTCGACATGTCTCGCGAGCGGCCGGCAACCCCGGCTCAGCCGGCACCGTCGCCCGCCCCGGGCCAGCCGCCGGCGCAAGTTCCGGCGCAAGCACAGCCGCCCGCAGCGGCACCCGAGGCACGCCCACAGCAACCAGCAACGCAGCCGGCGCCCTTCCAGGTCTCGCCCGGAGCGCCCACACGCCCGGCGCCCCAGCCAACACGGCCAACGCCGGCCACACCGACGGCTCCCCCGCAGGCCGAGGCGAAACCGCGTGTCCAGACAGCTTCCGACACGGACGCCAGCCGCCGCTACATCCTGCCGTTCGGCAAGCTCAGCCTCTCCGGCGAGGCCGACCGGCGGACATGGACGATCTATGTGACGCCCGAACAGGCGAGCGCTGCCACGGCCATCACCATCGGCTACCAGAACTCCATCGTCGTCGCACCGGAGGCCTCCACCTTCTCTGTCGAGCTCAACGGCAGCGTCATCGGCCAGGTGCCGGTCGCCTCGGCCGATGCGGTCAGCGATCTCGTGCTGCCGCTTCCGGCCGGCGCGCTGCAGGCCGGCGCGAACGTCGTGCGCCTCGCCACGCAACAGCGCCACCGCACCGATTGCAGCATTCAGTCGACCTATGATCTCTGGACCAATATCGACCCGAGCCGGACATATCTGACCTTCAACGCACCGGTCGGCAATGGCTTCTCCAGCATCGACGATATCCCGGCCGTTGGCCTCGACGCCACGGGTGCGACGACGATCGACATCATTGCGCCGGCACTGACGAACCCGAGCCGGTCGAACATGCTGCTGCGTCTCGCACAGGCTCTGGCCTTGCGCGTGCAGATGCCGAACCAGACCGTTGCCTTCCACGCGACCATGCCCACGGCACCGGTCGCAGGCACCCTGACCGTGCTGGTCGGCACGCAGCTTGAGATCGAGGGCCTGATCCCGGCTTTGCCGGCAGGCACCGCGGTCGGTCCGACCGTAACGTTTGCGCCTGCCGCAATGCCCGGCTTGAGCACCCTTGTCGTTACCGGCCCGACGGCCGAAGCTCTCCGACAGGCGGTGGAAACCCTGGCAAGCCCTCTCGACACGGCGCCGGGCACCTCGCGCACCACCTTCTCCACCAAGGCGTGGAACACGCCGGATGCGCCGATCCTCGTCGGCGAGACGCGCATGCCGCTCTCGCAACTCGGCATCACCACCAGCGAGTTCTCGGGTCGCCGGTTCCGTACGGAGTTCATGCTTGGCGTTCCCGCGGACTTCTACGCCAGCGCCTATGGCGATGCCGTGATCCTGCTCGATGCCGGCTATGCCGCGTCGGTCCTGCCGGGCAGCCGCATCGACGTCTATGTCAATGGCAATATCGCCACCACCACGCCACTCTCCACGGCCGGTGGAGGCATCCTCAGCCATCTCCCGATCACCGTGACGCTGCGCCACTTCGTGCCCGGCGTGAACCGGATCTCGATCGAAGCCGTGCTGCTGACGGAAGACGACGACGCTTGCGCCACAGGCACGCCGGCGCAGACCACGCCGCGCTTCGCGCTCTTCGACACCACCGAATTCCACATGCCGGATTTCGCGCGGATCGACAGCAGCCCCAGCCTTGCGGCCACGTCCTCGACGGGCCAGCCCTATCGTCGGGCCGAACAGCCGACGGCGCTCTATCTCGACCGCCTCGATCCCGAGACGCTGTCGGCCGCAGCCACCCTCGTCGGGCGCCTCGCCGTTGCCGCGGGCAACCCGCTCGCGCTGGAAACCGTAGCCTCCCCGGCGGCTCTCGGCGATCGCAACGCCTTGATCGTCGGCACGATGTCGCAGCTTCCCCCGCCCTTGCTGACCCAGATGCAGATCGGTGCGGCGCCCGCCAACTGGGGCACACACCATGCGGGCGGGCCGGCAAACGGCGACAGCGGCACCCTGTTCGAGGAATGGCGCCACAAGGTTTCCGGTGGCAGCTGGCTCGGTCAGGGGTCTCGTCTCGAAGCCTGGCTGAAGAGCGATCTCGACCTGTCGATGGACTCGCTACGCTTCCTGCCCGGCGAGGAAGAGAATTTCTCTCCGGCAGACGACGTCAGTTTCATGATCGCCCAGGGCCGCAGCCCGTCGGGCGCCGGCACATGGACGCTTGCAACCGGGCCAACGCCGGCAAGTCTTCAGACCGGCATGAGCGCCATGGTGCAAGAGGCGCGCTGGAATGGCATCGAAGGCCGGATCACGACCTTCGAGGAGGCGACCGGAAACGTGGCGATGGTACCGGTGCACGACCTGCATCTGAACCCGACGCAACCCTTCTCGATCGCCAACTGGCGCCTGATCGCGGCAAACTGGCTGTCGACCAACATCCTCTTCTTCGCCGTGATGTTCATCGCCGGCTTCGCCCTTCTCGGCATCATCACCACGCTGATGCTGCGCCTCCTGGGGCGCAGCCGATGAGGACGACAAGCGGCTCCGCATCGACGCACGCCCCCCGGGCGTTCTCTCTTCCTCGGACAGTTCACCGGGAGTTCCCATGACAACCGCCCGCATCCTGCTTTTCTCGACGCTGGCCGCAGCAACCGCAACGGCGATCTATTACGGCCCCGCTCTGCTGCCCGAGAGAGAACTGACGACCGGCACGATCGCCGCCCCGCCCGCCGTCGACGAGAAAGGCAACCGGCTGAGCCTGGTGCCGCCGAGCCCGACCGTGCGCCGTGGCGACCGGCGACCGGCCGACCTATCGCAGGCGCTTCCGCCTGCCGTTCCCGCCGCAGATACTGAGACTGCGACCGAGGCCACCACACCGGATATGTCCGGGGAAGCGGCAGCGGAGCCGGAGCTGCAAGGCGCCGAACCCGTGATCAAGGCGCAGTTGCAATCGCAACCGCCTGTGCCCGCACAAACCCAACCCACTGCGCCCGCGGCCCCTGCAGCATCCGCGCCGCCGAAGCCGACCGTGGATGAAGGGGCGCTCCGCTACTTCGCGCGTCTGGGCGACACCGTGCGCCTACAGGCCGAGATCGCACGCCTGCGCACGCTCTATCCCGACTGGGAACCTCCGGCCGATCCGCTCGCCGTGCCGCAGAATGTCGATACGCAGCTGGAAGCCATGTGGGCGCTTTATGGACAGACGCGCTATGCAGAGGTGCGCAAGGCCATCACCGAGAGACAGGCGCGCGAACCCGGCTGGCAGCCGCCGGAAAATCTTCTGTCGATGCTGGCGCTCGGTGAAGCCCGTCAGCGTCTCGTCAACGCCTCCAACCTCCAGCAGTTTCCGACCGTCATCGACGTCGCCGCGGAAACGCCGCAGCTTCTCGTCTGCAGCGAAATCGACATTCTCTGGCGCCTCGCGGAGGCCTTCGCAAAAACCGACCGGCAGCAGCGGTCGTTGGATGCCTATACCTATATCCTCTCCAGCTGCACCGAGGGCCCCGACCGGCTGGCGACCTTGCAGAAGGCTGCATCCCTGCTGCCGCGCCCGATGGTCGAGCAGTTGCTGACGCAGGAAAAGACCGATCCGTCCGGCAAGGGCGAATTCGAGCCCGTGAAGGACGATCTGGCCCGCCAGTTCGTCGCCGCCGCCGGCGAAGATCCAAAGCTCACCGTTCCCCCGGCCTATCTGACCCGGCTGGAGCGCGTCTCCGAAGTGGGTGGTAAAGCCTCCGACGCGCTGCTGCTTGGCTGGTACTACGTGCGCCGCAACGGTGCCGAACAGGCGGAAACCTGGTTCCGGCGGGCACGGACGGCAGAAGATTCCGCAGCAGCGTCGCAGGGCCTCGCCCTGACGCTGATCGCACGCAACAATCCGGGTGAGGCTGAAGCCACGCTCTATCCCTGGCGGGATACGTCCGACGACACGCGCGCTACCTATCTCGCCGCCGCCTCGAACCTCCTGGCCCTCGACCCGCCCATCGTGATCGCAGCGGACGTGCTGCAACGCATGGCGCAGGAAGCGATGCGCTCCCGCAATGCCGACGTCGCCCAGCAGTTCGGCTGGTACGCCCGCGCCTTCGAACAGCCGCAGCTCGCGCTGCAATGGTTCTCGACCTCGCTGACCTGGAAGCCCGATACCGAAGCCTCTGCCTATGGGCTTGCGATCACCGCAAATCAGCTTGGCATGACGAACGATGTCGCGCGAATCCAGAGACAATGGGCCGGACGTTCCCCGCGGATCGCCATGCTCGGCGAAGAAGAAGACCCGAACCAGCCTCAGCGCATGGCGCAAGCCGGAACGGTGGCCGATGAACCCGTTCGCGAGACATCGCGGTCACCCGCGCGGCAGCCCGCGCGGACCGTATCTGCGCAGACGAGCGCCGAGCCGGCAGCGCCGGTGCGCCAACGCACCGCTCGTGCTGTCCCTGCCAATCGTGGCGCGGCGCCGACATCCGGCCGAGGCTGCAGCACCTTCGGCGACGCTTCCGGACTTTCGGCCGGTGAAGCGCTGCGGCGCGGCTGGTGCCTGATGGAGTTGAACCGGCCACTCGAAGCCGTTCACCATTTCGACGCAGCGATCCGCACCGGCGACACGCGCATCCGCAGCGAAGCCGCTTACGGCCAGAGCCTTGCCTATCTGCGTCAGGGCCTGACCGACAAAGCTTCCGTTGCCGCGACGCGTGGACCGATGGATGCGCAGAAGGCGACGGAACTGCAGATCGCCCTCCTCTCCAACCGCGCTTTGGTTGCTTTCGACCAGAAGCGGTTTTCAGAGGCCCTGATCCTCCTCGACCGCCGCGCGCAACTGGCACCCGAACGCATCGATCTGATGGTGCTGCGCGGTTACGCCCTTCTCGGGCTGAACCGCTATGGCCAAGCGATCCGGACCTTCGAAACACTGGCGGCGACCGGCAATCAGGAGGCCATTCGCGGTCTTGCCAACGCCCGCGCGGCAACACCGTCCGCCATCGCGACGAGGAACTGAGGTCCGAGGCAAAAGGTAACGCGTTTCAGCGAAGGCCTTGGGGTAGGTTCCCAAGGCCTTCGCTGGTTTTCAAGACCCTTCAGGTCTCTGTTGCCGTTACTGCCGCACGACGATCCGGGCGCCTTCCGGCACGCGATCGTAGAGATCGATGATATCCTGGTTGATGAAGCGAACGCAGCCGGAAGATTGAGCCTTGCCAATGGAGCGCCAGTCCGGGTTGCCGTGCAGGCGGTAGAGCGTGTCCTGCCCGTTCTGGAAAATGTAGAGTGCGCGGGCGCCCAGCGGATTGGTGATGCCCGGTGCTTGGCCGCCATTGCCGATGGAGTAGCGGGCAAGCTTCGGCTGACGGGCGACCATCTCGTCGGGCGGCGTCCAGCGCGGCCATTTCTTGCGCCACTGGATGACGCCTTCGCCCTGCCAGGCAAAGCCATCCTTGCCGATGCTGACACCGTACCGCATCGCGGTACCGCCTTTCTCCACTAGATAGAGATAACGGGCCTTGGTATCCACGACGACGGTGCCGGGCGCTTCACCCGTGGGATCGATGACGCGCTGACGGTAGAAGCGCTGCGGGATGTTCTTGTAGGGAATGGCTGGAAGGCTGAAGCCTTCATCCGTGCGGGCCGCGTAGATGACGGCGGGATCGGGCTGTTCGCCGTCATAGGTCTTCGGCACGATTGCGTTGACGACGGGTTCGAAGAACGTGCCGATGCCCTGCGTGGAGCAGCCAGTGAGAAACGTCGCGGAAGCGACACCTGCGCATCCGAGAAAGCGTCGGCGCGAAAGCGAAACGATGGTCGTCATCGTGGAGCCTTGAAGTTGGACAGGCGCGGGGCGCCTCTGTCTGAGGTGAAAGCAATGGAATGTATGGAGGAAAGACGGATTCGATGAAGGCCGGGCTTTGAAAAGCTCGACCCTTCGTCAGAAGACTACAGCGAAGACCTTGAGGAAGTCTTCAGCCGACAAAAAGCGTCAATTCGGGCGGCACGATCGCCAGATCGCCACGCCTGCGGGCAATCGCGTAGGTCAAGGCGCCGCGCACGGCTTCCGGGCTGACAGGCTTCTTCAGGACACCCATGGTGCCGGGCACGCCGGTGCCGAGCATTTCCGGGTCCGCCGTGGTGAAGATAACGGTGACATCGTGATCTTCGGCCAGGATGCGCCCGATCTCCGGACCGCTCGGCCCGTCGGCAAGGTTCACATCGACGAAGGCGATGGCGGCAAGGCTGCCGATCTGCAAGGCATGCTTCCTGCGGCTCGCGAAGCCGACGACGCCGGCATTCAGCCCCGCGGCCGAGACGGCATCTTCCAGATCGAGTGCGAGAAGGAGGTGATCTTCGATGATCACGACGGGATAGTCGATGATCGGACGGCTCTGCCACCGGCGGACTGTGTTCTCGGTCATGACGCTATACCCATTCGACATTGAGACTGCAGCTGAAATGGCCGGAACAAGATTTTGTTCCAAATTTTATTTAAATGCGCGCACTATTGCAGGTGTTAACAAAGTATTAACCGAGAAAACCACGCCGCCCTTCCAAACTGTACTACATAGGCCGCAAAGCAGCATGATCGTGTAGGAGGCCCGATTGGCGGTTGCCGCCCGGACAAAAGCCCGGCATATGTAACTGTCTCGTGACGGTCGAGGAGGATCGTCATGCTGATATCGCGGAGCGGCACGTCCTGCTTCGCCAAAACGGGAGGACGTTCATGTTCAAGACAATCCTGAAGGCATCGACCCTGAAGGCGACAGCAGCCGCGCTTGCTTTGTCGGCTACCGGACCTTTGGCCGCGTCTGCGGCGACCGATCTGCAATGGTGGCATGCGATGACCGGTGCGAACAACGAGGTCGTCAACCAGCTCGCCAAGGAATTCAACGAAAGCCAGAGCGAATACACCATCACGCCCGTGTTCAAGGGCACCTATCCGGAAACGCTGAACGCCGGCATCGCTGCCTTTCGCTCCAAGCAGCCGCCGGCGATCATTCAGGTGTTCGACGCTGGTAGCGGTGTGATGATGGGGGCCGAGGGTGCGATCATGCCCGCGGCAGACGTGCTGCAGAAGGGTGGCTTCACCTTCGACAAGTCGCAATATCTCGCCGGCATCGCGGCCTATTATTCCAAGCCGGACGGCACGATGTTGTCCTTCCCCTACAACTCGTCCTCGCCGATCCTTTACTACAACAAGGATATCTTCGCGAAGGCTGGGCTTGACGCCGAAGGCCCACCAAAGACATGGCCTGAAGTGTTCGAGGCCGCAAAGAAGATCAAGGCGAGCGGTGCCGCATCCTGTGGCTTCACATCGACCTGGCTCACCTGGATCCAGACCGAAAATCTGGCTGCCTGGAACAACGTCGCCTATGGCACCAACGAGAACGGGCTCGGCGGCAGCGACGTGAAGCTTGAGTTCAACGCCCCGCTCTTCGTTGAGCATTTCCAGGCCATTGCCGATCTCGCAAAAGACGGCACCTTCCGCTATGGGGGCCGCACATCCGAAGCCAAGCAGCTCTTCATGTCGGGCGAATGCGCGATCCTGACGGAATCCTCCGGTGGTCTCGGTGATATCGTCAAGTCGGGCGTGAAATACGGCATCGGCCAGCTGCCCTATTACGAGGGCCATGGACCGCAGAACACGATCCCCGGCGGCGCGAGCCTCTGGGTCTTCGGCGGCAAGAGCGATGCGGAATATGCGGGCATCGCCCAGTTCTTCAATTTCCTGTCTCAGACGAAGACCCAGGCACGTCTGCATCAGGTCTCGGGTTATATGCCGGTGACCAATGCTGCCTATGAGGAAACCAAGAAGTCCGGCTTCTACGACAAGAACCCCGGCCGCGAGACGCCGATCCTGCAGATGATGGGCAAGGCGCCGACCGAGAACTCCAAAGGTGTCCGCCTCGTCAACCTGCCGCAGGTCCGCGACATCATGAACGAGGAGTTCGAATCGATGCTCGCCGGCAAGCAGGATGCGAAGGCCGCCCTCGACAAGGCTGTCGAGCGGGGCAATGCGGCGATTGCCGAAGCCATCGGCAACTGATCCGCACCTGACCGTATCGCCGGCCCCGCTTCACGGGCCGGCGATACGCTTGCCTGCCGTTCCGAGGAGCACCCGGTGCACAACGTCGCCTTCCCCAACAAGATTCTTCCCTACCTGCTGGTCGCCCCGCAGATCATCCTCACGGTCATTTTCTTCTTCTGGCCGGCAAGTCAGGCGCTCTATCAATCCGTCATGCGCGAGGACCCGTTCGGCCTGAAGAGCGGCTTCGTCGGCCTTGCCAATTTCCGCGCCGTGCTCTCGGACCCGAATTATATCCACGCGCTGCAGGTCACCGTGGTCTTCAGCATTCTCACAGCACTTGTCTCCATGGGCGTGGCGCTGCTGTTGGCGACCGCAGCCGATAAGGTCGTCCGCGGACAGACCTTCTATCGCACCCTGCTGATCTGGCCTTATGCCGTGGCGCCGGCCGTCGCGGGCATGCTCTGGCTCTTCATGTTCAACCCGGCCATGGGCACGTTTGCCTATCTGCTGCGCCGGAACGGTTTCGGCTGGGATCCGCTGTTGAACGGTGATCAGGCCATGGGGCTCGTCGTCGTCGCTGCCGCCTGGAAGCAGATCAGCTACAATTTCCTGTTCTTCGTCGCCGGGCTGCAGGCCATTCCGAAATCGCTCATCGAAGCGGCGTCGATCGATGGAGCGCGCGGTGCGCGGCGGTTCTGGACGATCGTCTTCCCGCTGCTGGCGCCGACCACCTTCTTCCTGCTGGTCGTCAACACCGTCTACGCGTTCTTCGACACCTTCGGCATCATCCATTCCGTCACCGGCGGCGGGCCGGCAAAGGCCACGGAAACGCTGGTCTACAAGGTCTACAATGACGGCTTCGTCAATCTGAACCTCGGCTCCTCGGCGGCCCAGTCCGTCATCCTCATGGTCATCGTGATCGCGTTGACGGCGTTCCAGTTCCGCTTCGTCGAGAAGCGCGTGCATTATGGTTGAGGCCCCGAGATGATCGAAAAACGCCCCATCGCCAATCTCGTCGGCCACTTTATCCTGATCCTTGGGATCATCGTCGTCGCCTTCCCGATCTATTATACGTTCATCGCCTCCACGGCGACGTCGGAGGCCATCATCCGCCCGCCGATGTCGCTGCTACCGGGCGGTCATTTCGTCGAAAACTACACGGAGGCCATGACCGGCGGCGTCGAGCGCGTCGTCGGCGTCAGCCTGGAACGGCTGCTGTTCAACTCGTTCGTGGTGGCCGTGGCGATCGCGGTCGGCAAGATCGTCATTTCGTTCCTATCGGCTTTCGCGATCGTCTTCTTCCGCTTTCCGTTCCGCATGGCCTTCTTCTGGATGATCTTCGTCACGCTGATGCTGCCGGTCGAGGTCCGCATCCTGCCGACCTACAAGGTCATCGTCGATCTCGGGCTTATCGATACCTATGCGGGCCTGACCTTGCCCCTGATGGCCTCAGCAACAGCCACATTCCTCTTCCGCCAGTTCTTCCTGACCATTCCGGGCGAACTGGTGGAAGCCGCGCGCATCGACAATGCCGGCCCGTTCCGCTTCATGCGGGATATCCTGCTGCCGCTGTCGAGCACCAACATCGCCGCCTTGTTCGTCATCCTGTTCATCTATGGCTGGACGCAATATCTCTGGCCGCTGCTCGTCACCAATGATGCGAAGATGAACACCGTCATCATCGGCCTGCGGCGCATGGTGGATTTCACCGATGCCTCGACGCCGTGGAACTATGTGATGGTCACGGCGATCCTTGCGATCATTCCCCCCATTCTCGTCGTGGTGCTGATGCAGCGCTGGTTCGTCAAAGGTCTCGTGGAGACGGAAAAATAATGGCCAATATCGTCCTCAACGACGTCCGCAAGAAATACGGCAATATCGATGCCATCAAGGGCATTTCGCTCGATATCGCCGACGGCGAGTTCCTCGTGCTCGTCGGCCCTTCGGGCTGCGGAAAATCGACACTGCTGCGCATGATCGCCGGGCTCGAGAGCATTACCGGCGGTGAAATCTCGATCGGCGGCCGCGTCGTCAACACGCTGGAGCCGTCCGAGCGCGACATCGCGATGGTGTTCCAGAACTATGCCCTCTATCCGCATATGACGGTGCGCCAGAACCTCGCCTACGGCCTGAAGAACCGCAACACGCCGCAGGCCGAGATCGACCGGCGCATCTCGGATGCGGCCAAGGCGCTGGAGATCGAAACCTTTCTGGAGCGCAAACCCCGCCAGCTTTCCGGCGGCCAGCGTCAGCGCGTGGCGATGGGCCGGGCGATCGTGCGCGAACCCGCCGCCTTCCTGTTCGACGAGCCGCTGTCCAACCTCGACGCCAAGCTGCGCGTGCAGATGCGCGTCGAGATCAAGCGTCTGCAGAAATCGCTGCAGACGACGAGCGTCTACGTCACGCACGACCAGATGGAGGCGATGACGCTCGCAGACCGGCTCGTCGTGCTCAACAGCGGTGTCATCGAGCAGGTGGGAACACCGATCGAGCTTTACGAAAAGCCCGCGACCACCTTCGTCGCGACCTTCATCGGCTCACCCTCCATGAACCTCTTGCCTAGTCTCTCCAGCTCTGCCTGGAGCCTCGCGCCGGATATCAACTTGCCGCAGGGCAGCGCCACGCTCGGCATACGACCGGAGGATCTGCACGTGGCAGACGGCGACGGCGCTACTGAGGCATTCCGGGCGGACGTAAAGGTCGCCGCCGTCGAGTTGGTCGGCGCGGAGAGCTATGTCCACGGACATCTCACGGACGGCCAGCCGATCATCTTCCGCGTCGCCGGGCGCTCCCGTATCCTCATGGATGACATCGTGCCCGTCGCCGCCAGCCGGCAGGCGCTGCATCTCTTCGATGAGGCCGGACGCCGCAAGGACGCCTGAGCCGCCGTTTAGCCGATACGGGAGAATGCGGCCAAGACGGTTCGCTCCGACTGGGTGAGGTACACTTCCAGCATGTCTGCTGCCGCCTGCGTCCGGCCGGCTTCCAAGTGCTCCAGAATGGCCGCATTCAGATCGATATAGGGGGCGTGGAGAAGCTCGGGATCGTCGAGCAGGCCAAAGCTCAGCCGAAGTTCGGCGGCGATTTGGGCGTAGAACGCGTTCAGCCGCTGGCTGTCCGCCAAATCGACGATGGCGGCGTGGAACACCATGTTCTGGCTGCCCACCATGCCCCATGCCTTCTCACCGCGTGCGATCCGCGCGGCCTCCACAGCGGCCCGCATTCGGGCGACGGCGGGGTGGTGCGGATAGGCCTTGGCCAGCGCCTGACATTCGATCATCCGCCGGATCCGGTAGATATCGATGATCGAGGCCATGCTGGGCGTGGCGACGAACATGCCGCGATTGGGCTCGTGGTGCAGCAGGCCTTCCTTCGTCAGCAGCCGGAAGGCCTCACGCAGGGAATTGCGGGACACGGAGAAATCCGCGCTGAGCGCCGCCTCCGACAGGCGCTGTCCCGGCTTGAGTTCGCCGGCGATCAACCTGCCCCGGATCTCCTCTGCCAACCGTGGCGCCAGCGCCGATATCGTGTCCTGCTCTGCCATCGAAAAACTCGATCCCCCGGGCGCGCGTCCGTTCAGGTGCGCCACGGCCGCAGCGATATCGCGGATCACGCAGGAGGGAAACCTCCCCATGACGTTTGCAAGGCGCCTTCTCTTCGATTTCGACGGCGTCCGGCTGGGAACGCGCCACTGTCGAGGCAGGAAGAGCCGTTTTGGATCGCCTAAAAGATGCGCGGAGGCCACGATTTCCTGCCCGTTCTCTCAGCAAGCTGCCGCGTGTTTGAACAACTTGGTAGAACGATACAGTAAAATTGTTGAACGATATTGACAGAATTGTGAAACGGGACGACGCTGCTGTCATAACAATCGCTCTCTGCAGGATGTGCAGCAGGAGCGGCCAACGAAGAGGGCAACATGGCAGATACATCGGCATCCCCCGCACCACCATCCCAGGGCAGTCCCGCACCGGAAGGCATGTCGGCAAAATCGCGCCGCGCGGCGCTTATCGCCGCCATCTTCCTCATGTCGATGTCGGCCGTGGGTCCCGGCTTCATCACCCAGACCGCAACCTTCACGATCAAGCATGGCGCGGCCTTCGCCTTTGCCATCCTTGCCTCGGTCCTCATCGATTTCGTGGTGCAGGCCAATGTCTGGCGGATCGTCACCGTGACGCGCATGCGCGCTCCGGCCATCGCCAATGCCGCCATTCCCGGTTCAGGCTACTTGCTCGCCATCCTCGTCATCATCGGCGGCCTGTTTTTCAACATCGGCAACATCGGCGGTGCCGGTCTCGGCCTCAACGCCATGATCGATCTCGACCCGAAGATCGGCGGCGCAGCTGCGGCCCTCGCCGCCATCGCGATCTTCCTGTCGCGCCGGGCCGGCGTCGCCATGGACCGCGTAGTCTATGTCGCCGCCTTCATCAAGCTGGCGTTGATCCTCTACGCGGCGTTCGTGTCCGGTCCGCCGGTTGCGCAGGCCCTTTACGAGACCGTGCTGCCGTCGAACATCGACTTCTTCACCATCACCACCATCGTCGGCGGAACGGTCGGCGGCTACATCACCTATGCCGGCGCACACCGCCTGCTGGACAAGGGCACGGTCGGTGTCGAGAACATCGGCGCGGTCAATCGTGCGGCTCTCACCGGCATCGCGATTACTGGCGTTCTGCGCTACATCCTGTTCCTTGCCATTCTCGGTGTCGTAGCCAGCGGCGTGGTCATCGACCTCTCGGGCAAGGGGGCCAATCCTGCGGGACAAGCGTTCCATGCAGCGGCCGGCGATATCGGCTACCGTCTGTTCGGCGCGGTCTTCCTCGCCTCCGCCATGACCAGCATCATCGGCGCAGCCTATACATCGGTCTCGTTCCTGACCGCCTTCAAGCCGGACCTGACCGAGCGACAGCGCAACAATGCGACCGTCGGCTTCATCGCCTTCTCGCTCGTTGCCTACATGCTGATCACGACGCCGCCGGCCGCCATGCTGGTCTTCGTCGGGGGGCTCAACGGCCTGGTTCTGCCCATCGGCCTGTCGATCTTCATGTATGCCGCCTGGAAGCGCGCCGACCTGATGCACGGCTATCATTACCCGCGCTGGCTGATCGGCCTCGGCGTCCTGACCTGCGGTCTGACGTGGTTTATGGCGTACAAGTCGGTCGGCGCGATCTTCGCGATGCTGACGGCCTGATACGGGAAAGGGAGAGACTGACATGAAAGCCATCGATCTCAACAGCGACCTCGGCGAAAGCTACGGCGCCTGGGGCATGGGCGACGACACGGCGATGCTCGCCATCGTCTCCAGCGCCAACGTCGCCTGCGGCTTTCACGCCGGCGACCCCGCCGGTATCCTGAAAACCGTCAGGGCAGCCGCCGAGAAGAGCGTCGCGATCGGTGCCCATGTCTCCTATCCCGACCGCGTCGGCTTCGGCCGGCGCGACATGGATGTGACCCCGGACGAGCTTATCGCCGACGTGATCTACCAGATCGGTGCGTTGAAAGGCATTGCTGCGGCTGCAGGCACCACGGTGCGCTACGTCAAGCCGCACGGTGCTCTCTACAACCGCATCGCCAACGACGCGAAACAGGGTCAAGCCGTCATCGACGGCATCAAGTCGGTCGATCCGTCGCTGGTCCTGATGGGCCTTGCCGGCACACCGATCCTCGATCTCGCCCGGCGCGCCGGCCTTGCCGTCGTCGCCGAAGCCTTCGCCGATCGCGCCTACACGCCGGACGGCCAGCTCGTTTCCCGTCGGGAAGCGGGCGCCGTTCTCCACGACCCGCAAGCTATCGCCCAGCGCATGGTCCAACTCGCGCGCGATGGCACGCTGACGGCCATCGACGGCTCCACCATCCGCATCGAGGCCCAGTCGATCTGCGTCCATGGCGACAGCCCGGGTGCGGTATCGATTGCCCGCGAAATCCGGCGTGCCTTCGAGGCGGACGGGTTGCACGTCGCGTCCTTCCTCGACAATCGATAATTCCGGAGGGAGAGTGTCATGATTGCTATCGAGCATCTCCGCCATATCGATGCCACGCCTGCGCGAACGGCACGCGAACGCTACCGCACCGGCAGCGTCGCGCCGACATCCGGCGTGGCGCCCGGTTTCACCCAGGCCAACATGATCGTCCTGCCGCGCGACTGGGCGTTCGACTTCCTGCTTTACGCGCAGCGCAACCCGAAGGCCTGCCCCGTTCTCGATGTGTCGGACCCGGGTTCCCACGCGACGCTGCTGGCACCCGGCGCCGATCTGCGCACCGACCTGCCGCTCTACCGCATCTGGCGGGACGGAAAGCTGGCCGAAGAAACCGCCGATGCCAGCGCCGCCTGGGCCGAGCATCCCGATCTCGTGAGCTTCCTCATCGGATGCAGCTTTACGTTCGAGACGCCGATGGCCGAGGCCGGCATCGAGATCCGTCACATCACCGACGGGTCCAACGTGCCGATGTACCTGACCAACAGGCCCTGCCGCCCGGGAGGGCGTCTCCACGGCAATCTCGTCGTGTCCATGCGCCCGATCCCGGCCGGCCGTGTCGCGGACGCCGCAACCATTTCCGGGCGCTTCCCCGCGGTGCACGGCGCTCCCGTCCATGTCGGCGCGCCGGACGAGATCGGCATCGCCGATCTTGGCAAACCGGAATTCGGCGATGCGGTGCGGATCGAGCCGGGCGAAGTTCCCGTTTTCTGGGCCTGTGGCGTCACCCCGCAAGCCGCCGTCATGGCGTCTGGCGTCCCGTTTGCCATCACCCACGCGCCGGGGCACATGTTCATCACCGACATTCCGGATTCCGCCTACCACGCCTGAGGTTCACGATGCGCTTTCTTCCCGTCAGCCTGACCACACTGCTCGTCGAGCTTGCCGACCTCCAGGAAACGCTGGCCCTGTTCGCCTCGCTGGAGGCCGATCCGGTGCCCGGCATCGCGGACATGGTGCCGGCCGCGCGGACGCTGATGATCCGGTTTCATCCTGGCGCAACGACGCCGGAGGCACTGGCGCGGCAGGTTGCAACACGCGACCTGTCCGCACGGATCGCGCCCTCCGACAAGCTCGTCGAGATCCCCGTGCGCTATGACGGCGAGGATCTGGCCGACGTCGCGGACCTCACCGGCCTGTCCGTTGAGGAGGTCGTGCGCCGGCATGTGGAGAGCGAGTTCACCGTCGCATTCTGCGGCTTTGCGCCCGGCTTCGGCTATCTCGTCGGCGGAGACCCTGCCCTGCACGTACCGCGCCGCCAGAGCCCGCGCACCCGCATCCCCGCCGGCGCGGTGGCGCTCGCCGGCGCCTTCAGCGGCGTCTATCCGCAGGAAAGCCCGGGCGGCTGGCAGATCATCGGCGTGACGCCCGAAAAGATGTGGGATCTCTCCCGCGATCCCCCGGCCCTGTTCCAGCCGGGATACGGCGTGCGGTTCTACGATCTGGCAAAGCGCGCCTACACCGCCGCCGCACCGGTCGCAACAACCGACAGCGTTGCATCGGCAGAGGCACCGGGCGGCGTCTCCTTCACCGTCCTTGCTGCCCCCATGCCCGCACTGTTCCAGGATGCAGGCCGCTTCGGCCAGACCGGTCAGGGCGTCTCGTCCGCCGGCGCGCTCGACCAGGGTGCTTTTCAAGCGGCCAACCGCGTCGTCGGCAATCCGTCAGGCGCCACCTGTCTTGAGATCACGCTCGGTGGCTTCTCAGTCGCTGTTTCCGGTCGCACCGTCATCGGCGTCACCGGCGCCCCCTGCCCTATCGAGATCCGCGACGCCGAGGGGCGGGTGCAGCAGGGCAAGACGTATCGCCCGATATCGCTGGAGCCTGGCGACGTCGTCACGCTGGGTCAGGCACCGAAGGGCATGCGCAGCTATCTCGCGGTGCGCGGCGGCTTCGATGTCGCGCCCGTTCTCGGCAGCACATCCACGGACACGCTGGCCGTGGTCGGGCCCGATCCGGTCACCAAGGGCGCCGTGCTCAAGGTCAATACCGACACGAGCAATCTCATGTCGGTGTCGCTTGAGGAGACGCCGGCCTTCGCGCATCCCGGTTCGGACGATGTCGTGACGCTGGATGTCGTCATGGGGCCGCGCAGCGACTGGTTCACACAGGCGGGCATCGACACGCTGTCGTCCCAGCTCTTCCGCATGACGCCACAATCCAACAGGGTCGGTATCCGCCTCTCCGGCGATATTCCGCTGGAACGCAAGGACAAGGCCGAGCTGCCGAGCGAAGGCACGGCGACCGGCGCGATACAGGTGCCGCATAGCGGCCAGCCGGTGCTTTTCCTTGCCGACCACCCGCTGACGGGCGGCTACCCCGTCATTGCGACGGTTGCCGAATACCACCTCGATCTCGCCGGACAGATTCCGGTCAACGCTCACATCCGCTTCCGGCCGATTGCGCCGTTCACCGACATCGTGCCGGCCAAGGCCTGATGCGCATGTTTATGCAACGGCCGAGGCCCACCTCAGAGGGAGGATTGTCATGAAAAAAGTTCTGATCGCCAACCGCGGCGAAATCGCCGTCCGGATCATCCGCGCCTGCCGCGACTACGGCGTCGGCTCCGTCGCGGTCTATGCCGATTGCGATATCGATGCGCTGCATGTGCGTCTCGCGGACGAGGCCTATGGCCTCGACGGCGACCGCCCTGCCGACAGCTATCTCGACATCGACAAGCTGATCGCGATCGCCAAGCGCTCCGGTGCGGATGCCGTGCATCCCGGCTACGGCTTCCTCTCGGAACGCGCCGAGTTCGCGCGCGCCGTACAGGAGGCCAGCCTCATCTGGATCGGCCCCGACCCTGAGGTCATCGAGGCGCTGGGCGACAAGGTCCAGGCACGGCGCATCGCGACCAGCGTCGGTGCGCCGCTCGTGGCCGGTAGCGACGGTCCGGTCGAGACCGCAGCCGAGGTTATCGCCTTTGCCGATGCCCATGGCCTTCCGGTGGCGATCAAGGCGGCGCATGGCGGCGGCGGGCGTGGTTTGAAGGTCGCCTGGAAACGCGAGGAGATCGCCGATCTCTACGAGTCCGCCGTGCGCGAGGCCACCGCTGCCTTCGGCCGCGGCGAGTGTTTTCTTGAGCGCTTCCTCGACCGGCCGCGCCATATCGAGGCGCAGGTCCTTGCCGACCGTCACGGCCATGTCGTCGTGCTCGGCACCCGCGACTGCTCGCTGCAGCGCCGCAACCAGAAACTCGTCGAAGAGGCCCCTGCCCCCTTCCTCAGCGACGCACAACGCGACGAGATCCATCAGTCTGCGGCCAAGATCTGCAAAGCCGCCGGCTATACCGGTGCGGGCACCGTCGAGTTCCTGCTGGGCGTCGATGGCACGATCTCGTTTCTGGAGGTCAACACGCGCCTGCAGGTCGAGCACCCGGTGACGGAGGAAACGACCGGCATCGACCTCGTTGTCGAACAGTTGCGGATCGCCGACGGCCTGCCCCTCGCATTCACGGAACCGCCGGAGCCCCGCGGCCATTCGATCGAGTTCCGCATCAACGCCGAAGATCCGGGCCGCGGCTTCCTGCCCACGCCCGGCGTCATCACCGAGTTCAGCCCGCCCTCCGGGCCCGGCATTCGCCTCGATAGTGGCGTCGTCACGGGCTCGACCGTGCCCGGCACCTTCGATTCCCTGACATCGAAGCTGATCGTGACCGGAGCGAACCGCGAGCAGGCGCTGGCGCGCGCCCGGCGGGCGCTGGCCGAGTTCCGCATCGAAGGGATCGCCACCGTCCTCCCCTTCCACCGCGCCGCTATCGACACGGCCGACTTTCGCGGCGACGCCGGTTTCAAGGTGCACACAAGGTGGATCGAAACGGACTTCGCCGCCCTGACGGAGGCCGCCCCCCGCCCCCTCCAACCTGCCCCCTCCGGAATCGTCCGAACCCACATCGAAATCGACGGGCGCCTCCACGCCGTCGGCCTGCCGGCGATGCTGCTGGCGGGCTTCGGCTCGGGCAACGGCTCGAACGGCGCAACGCCAGCAACGGCACCGTCCGAAACCGACCCCGCAATCGTCGCCGCACCGATCTCGGGAACGCTACAGGTGTGGAAGGCTGCGGACGGCGCGGAGGTTCAGGAGGGCGATCTCATCGTCGTTCTCGAGGCCATGAAGATGGAAACCCAGGTCACCGCTCATCGCACAGGGCGTCTGCGTATCACGGCCGAACAGGGGACGTATCTGAACGCGGGCACGGCCATCGGCTCGATCAATTGACCGAAACTCGTTCGCAATAAGCGAGAATTCAGTGAAAACTCGCGCGGGTTCTTACTGCGCGAGGTCAACGGCACAACCTTTAACGCCATCATAAGCAAAGTGCGCCTGAGCGATATTTTCTGTCGCAGCCCCTATTTTCCCACTCTAAAAACACCCCTTCGCCCAGCATCTTATCAAGCACACTGCCGTAGCATTGACGAATGCCACATTCCGGCTTACGACTGACGAAATACAAAATTCGTTAGTCGTAAGGTCTTGGCAACATGAGCATGGAAACGATCGAGATCGATAGCGCGCGGCAGGATACCGTCATGCGCATTCTCGATGCCGCCGAGACGCTGTTCCGGCATTACGGATACAGCAAGACCAACGTCGCCGACATTGCGCGCGAACTCAGCATGTCAACAGCCAATATCTATCGTTTCTTCGCCTCGAAGGTCGAGATCCATCAGGCGCTCTGCAGCCGCATGCTGGGGGCCAGCTATGATCTGGCGCTGCGCAGCGCTGCCTTGCCCTTGAGCGCGAGTGAACGGCTGCGCCGATATGCGCTCGATCAGCACCGCCAGACCATGGAAACCATGATGGACGAGGAAAAAGTCCATGAGATGGTCATCGTCGCCATAGAGCGCGACTGGCATGTCATCGAACGACACATCGATCGCCTCAACGACTTGGTCGCAAGCGTTATCGCCGAAGGCATCGCTGCCGGAGAGTTTCTGGATCAAGACCCGCATATCGCGGCCAAGTGTTTCGGCGCAGCCACCGTGACGCTCTGTCATCCGCAGATGGCGGCTCAGTGTGTTGCGAAGGAAAATCGCGCCCAGCCGGAAGATCTCGTCGATTTCGCGGTCCGAGCGCTGAAGCCATGACCGACCTTCACGACCACGCCGACGCGGAACACCGGACCGCACGCCCCACACGCAACAGGAATACGACCATGTCGAAACCATTCGCCCCAGCGACCCGCCACGCGGCCATGATCGCTCTGGTCGCAGCAACGGGTTTGCTTCTTGCAGGATGCTCCGAGGAGAAGGCAGAGGTGAAGGCGGAGGTGGTACGCCCGGTGCGGGTGATGACCGTGGCGCAAAACCAGACCAGCCGCACGCTGGACTATTCTGGCTCCGTCCGGGCGCGCACGGAAACCGCCCTAGGCTTCCGTGTGGCCGGCAAGGTGACGGAGCGTCTCGTGGATGTCGGAGATCATGTGCAGAAGGGAGAGATCCTTGCCCGCATCGACACCACGGATTACGCCCTGTCCGTGCGCTCGGCAGAGGCCAATCTTTCTGCCGCCGAACGACAGGTCGAGACGGCGGAACTCTCCCGCAAGCGCGCCGAGGATCTGTTTGCGGCTCAGGTCTCTCCCAAGTCTCAGCTAGAACAGACGCAACTGACCTATAATCAGGCGGTCTCCACCCGCGATTCCGCCCGCTCCGCGCTTGAGCAGGCGCAAAACCAGGTTTCCTACGGCGCGCTACCGGCCGATCGTGACGGGATCGTCACCGCTGTCGATGCTGAGGTCGGACAGGTGGTTGCGGCGGGAACGCCGGTCCTCACCGTTGCGGCCGATGGCGAGAAGGAAGTTCTCGTCGGCGTGCCCGAGACGGATATCTTCGCCTTTACGCCGGGCAAGACGGTCGATGTCACGCTCTGGTCGAGCGCCGGCCTGACGCTGCCGGGCAAGGTCCGCGAGGTCGCCGGCAGCGCCGATGCCCGTTCGCGCACGTTTGCGGTCCGTATCAGCCTGCCGGAAAACGAGCGCGTTCGCCTTGGCATGACGGCATCGGTCACGGCTGCGCAGGAGAACGGCCCTGCCCTCGTCTCCGTGCCGTTGAGTGCGCTCGCCAAGGACGGCGACAAGACGCTTGTCTGGATGGTCGATGCGGAGACGGAAACCGTGCATGCACGGCCCGTCTCGGTCGCCGATTTCACCGGCGTCTCCGTCCGCATCGCCGATGGCCTGAAGCCGGGCGACATCGTCGTAACGGCCGGCACGCAGTTCATGCGCGAAGACCTGAAGGTGAAACTGCCGAACGAGGCACTGGCCCATCAGGCCAGCGCGGAGGGATCGGCCGCAGCCACCCGCTGATCGCTTTCGCAAGACTGCATCGAGCATAACGAACCCCAGCCGAAACGCCTGGCCCCGCCTCTTACCACGCGCTGGCAACCGACAACGGAACGACGTCATGATGTCCACAGGTCCCTTTTCCGGCCCGAAGAACGGCTCCCCGAGCGTTTCCGACGACCGGCTATCGTCCGGCGCAAGCGGTCGTCAGCGGTTCAATCTCTCGCGCTGGGCCATCGGCCATCCGAGCATCGCGCGCTTCCTGTTCGGGCTGATCATTCTCTCCGGCGTGTTCGGCCTCATGAATATGGGCCAGAAGGAAGATCCCGACTTCACATTCCGCGTCATGGTCATCCAGGCGCTCTGGCCCGGCGCCTCGATCGAGGACATGCAGGACCAGGTGGTGAACAAGATCGAGCGCAAACTGCAGGAAACCCCGCATCTCGACTTCGTGCGCTCGTACAGCCGTGCGGGAAGCACCATCATCACGCTGCAGGTGAAAGGCGATACAAATGCCCAGCAGGTCGCCGACGCCTTCTATCAAGTGCGCAAGAAGGTCGGCGACATCCGCTCCGAGTTGCCGTCCGGCATCGTCGGCCCCTTCTTCAACGATGAATTCGGCGATACGTTCATTACGCTTCACGCCCTGATGGGCAACGGCTACAGTTTTCCCGAGCTCAAGAGCTACGCCATCAAGGCGCGCGATATGCTCCTCTCGACGCCCGGCGTGGAGAAGGCCCTCATCATCGGCGACCAGCCGGAAAAAATCTTCATAGACGTCTCCTCCAAGGCGCTCGCCGAACGCGGACTAACGCTGAACGATCTTCGGGATACGCTGGCGGGACAGAACGCGATCGATCCGGCCGGAAATGTCGATACAGGGGACCGCTCCGTGCGCATCTCCGTCGAGGGCGACGTTCGCAAGGTCGAGGACATCCAGAACCTGCGCCTGCGGTCAGGCGACCAGGTCACGCGCCTCGGCGATATCGCAGCGGTGACGTCGGGCCTGGAGGATCCCTTTGCCCGCAAGTACCGGGTCAACGGGCAGGACAGCGTTCAGCTCGGCGTGGTCATGGCCAAGGGCTTCAACGTCATCGACGTGGGCAAGGCCGTGGAGGCGACCTATGCGCGTTTCGAGGCATCGCTGCCCTACGGTGTCGAGATCGAGCAGATTTCCAACCAGCCGGAGGTGGTGAACGAGGCCGTCGGAGAGTTCATGAAGGCACTGGCGGAAGCCCTGATCATCGTCCTCGTCGTGTCGTTCCTCTCGATCGGCTGGCGCTCGGGTCTGGTCATCGCCATCGCCATTCCGCTCGTCCTCGCCGCCACCTTCGCCATCATGTACGAGATCGGCATCGATCTCCAACGCATCTCGCTCGGCGCCCTCATCATTGCTCTCGGGCTTCTGGTCGATGATGCCATGATCGTCGTCGAACTGATGGAACGCAAACTGGACGAGGGGCTCGTCAAGATCGAGGCGGCGAGCTTTGCCTACTCCTCGACCGCCTTTCCCATGCTCACCGGCACGCTGATCACCACGGCAGGCTTCATCCCGGTCGGGTTTGCTGCCTCGACTGCCGGCGAATACGTCCGTTCGCTCTTTTACGTCGTCGGCATCGCGCTGGTGGTTTCCTGGTTCGTGGCGGTCTATTTCACGCCCTGGCTCGGCTACATGATCCTGAAGCAGCGTAGCCACGCCGGCGGGCACCATGACGTCTTCGATACGCGGTTCTACCGGCGCCTGCGTGCCACCGTCAGCTGGAGCGTGCGCCATCGCCTGATCGTCATCGCGCTGACGCTTGGCACGTTCGTCACCAGCCTGTGGGCCTTCCAGTTCATCCCGCAGAACTTCTTCCCCCAATCCTCCCGTCCGGAAATCATGGTCGATCTCTGGCTGCCAGAGGGTACGAGCATCAAGGACGTCGAGGCCCAGACCAAGGCAATGGAAGCCCGTATTATGGAGGATCCAGATAAGCGGTTCGTCGCAAGCTATATCGGCGAAGGCGCACCCCGCTTCTTCCTGCCGCTCGACCAGCAGCTTCGCAATCCGAACTTCGCCCAGCTCCTCGTCATGGCCAACGACGAACCGGCGCGCGAACGCCTGATCCTGAAGCTGCGCGACATTCTTGCCAGCGACTTTCCCGCGATCCGGTCCAAGGTCGATCGCCTCTTCCTCGGCCCGCCGACCGGATGGCCCGTGCAGATGCGCGTCAGCGGCTCGGATAGGGCTGAAGTGCGCCGCATTGCAGACGAGGTGAAGAAGCGGTTCCAATACAATCCGATGCTCGGTGCCGTCCATGACGATTGGCTGGAGCCCGTGCCCGCCATGCGCCTGATCGTCGATCAGGACCGCGCCCGCGCGCTCGGCGTGACCTCCCAGCGCATCCGCCAGATGCTGCAGACCACAACGAATGGCGCACCGCTCGGCGATTTCCGCGATGGCGAGGAAACCATTTCGATCGTCGCGCGCGAACCGGACGAAAACCGGAAGCTGCTGTCGGCCGTGAATTCCGTCTATATCCCGACCGATTTCGGCGGATTCATCCCGCTCTCGCAGATCGCCAAGGTCGTTCCGGTGCTCGAACAGGGCGTCGTCTGGCGGCGCGACCGGCTGCCCACCATCACCGTGCGCGGTACCCTGCCCGACGGCGTGCAGCCGAACGATGTGGTGAGCCAGATGTATGCCGGCATGCAGGATCTGCGCGACGGCCTGGCGCCCGGCTATAAGGTGGAAATCCAGGGCGGTGCCGAAGATGCGGCGGAAAGCCAAGCCTCGATTGCGGCCAAGGCGCCGATCATGCTGATGATCATCGTCATCCTGCTGATGATCCAGCTGCAGCACTTCGGCAAGGCCATGCTGGTGCTCGCCACGGGTCCGCTCGGCATCATCGGCGCCAGCGCGGCGCTGCTGATCAGCGGCGCTCCCTTCGGCTTCGTCGCCATTCTCGGCGTCATCGCGCTGCTCGGCATCATCATCCGAAACTCGATCATCCTCATCGACCAGATCGATCAGGACATCGCGGCTGGCATGAACCGGATGGATGCGATCATCGGCGGTGCCGTTCTACGTTTCCGCCCGATCATGCTGACGGCGCTGACGGCGGTTCTCGCGCTGATCCCGATCTCACGCGGCGTCTTCTGGGGCCCCCTCGCCTACGCCATGATGGGCGGGATCCTCGTGGCGACGGTCCTGACCATCTTCGTGCTGCCGGCAGCCTACGCCCTGTTCTTCGGCCGCGATCCGAAGCAGGCAAAGCCGGCGCCCGAGCAGGAGACAGAAGGCCGCCCGGACGATCTCAAGGAAATGCCGGCTCTTGCGGCGGAGTGACACGATAAATGTGGCTGCCTTTGGCAGCCGCGTTCGTCACGGGAACGTCTTGAGATACGCGATGACGTCGCGGATCTCCGCCTCGCTCCACAGGCCCCAGAAACGCATGCTCGTGCCCGGCACTTTCTTCTTCGGGCTGTAGAGAAAAGCGGCGAGCGCCTCGTCGTCCCAGACGAGACCTGCGGCGCCCGCGTCCGTCATCGCCTGTGAATATCGGAAATCCGGCACCGCGCCCGCCTTCCGCCCGAAGATGCCCTTCAGATGGGGGCCGTACTTGTTCGTCTCGGCATCCGGCACGTGACAGGAGGCGCAGGTCTGGAAGATCCGACGGCCGTGATCGATGTCTTCCGCATGTGCAACCGGTGCCGCGATCAGGCACATTGCAGACAGCAGAATGGTGGCGGGTGGAAAAGCGCGCATGCTGTCACTCCAGATCGCATGATGGTGTTGAACGCGACACGCTTTCTCGATGATCGAAGGCCGAGGTCGCAAACCGCCGTAACCATTAATGAACAATGGAGATTTCGAGAATACCCGCCTCCGATCCCGACGAAAAACGCTCCATATGTTCATGTTTTTCTAATGTCTGGAACTTGTTGCGAAATCTTGCGTTCTTCGACCGCTCGCACGTCTGCGATACGATCTAAAGGACCCGATGATCATGACAATCCCAGCTTCTCCCTATCGTCCGACCGAAACCGTCTACGGTGGTGTGCCTTCAGTAACTGCGTCTTTGCACAAAGTATCCTGGGGTTCCATCTTCGCCGGTGTCGCACTGGCACTTGCCGTTCAGTTTCTCCTCAATCTGCTTGGCGTCGGCATCGGCGCTGCCGTGATCGATCCTGCACAGTACGATAATCCTCAGGCAAGCACCTTCTCCATCGCCGGCGGCGCGTGGTTTGTGGTCTCTGGCATCATCGCTTCGTTTGTCGGTGGCTATGTCGCAAGCCGTCTTTCGGGTCGCGCCAGCAAGTCGACCGGTGGCTACCATGGTGTTACCGCCTGGGCTGTGACTGCTCTCGTCGTTCTCTACCTGCTGACCACGTCGGTCGGCGCGATCGTCGGCGGTGCCTTTAACGGCATTTCCAGCGTCGTCGGTGGTGTTAGCCGTACGGCTGCCACAGCTGCAACAACTGCGGCACCGGCACTTTCCGACGTTACCAACCCGATGGCCGGCATCGAGCAGCAGATCCGCAATACGACGGGCAATGACCCGCAGGCCCTGCAGAACGCAGCCGTATCCGCCATCCAGGCTGTCGTCACCGGCGACGAAGCTAGCGCCGAAGAAGCCCGCACCCGTGCTGCCGAAGCTCTGGCCCGCGCTCAGAACATCCCGGTCGATCAGGCTCGCACCCAGGTTCAGCAGTATGAGCAGACCTATCGCCAGAACATGGAAGCTGCCAAGCAGCAGGCTATCGACGCCGCTCAGACTGCAACGGCTGCCGTATCGACAGGCGCCATTCTCGGCTTCATCGCTCTCGTCCTCGGCGCCATTGCAGCCTGGTTCGGCGGCGTTGCTGGAACCAAGCGCGATCTGGACGACGTCCGCGCCGTATAAATCCGGCTAACGATATCCGAAACATAAAGCCGCCGGTCGCAAGACCGGCGGCTTTGTCGTGTCTGCTAAGCGATGAATTCGACGGGAAAGCGCGAAACGAGCGTGCAGACGAGACCACCCGGGACGTAGTCGAGCTTGACCTGGCCCTTGAAGTCCGCAGCGAGAACCCGGGTTATCAGCCGGGAGCCAAATCCCGACCGGGTCGGGGGCACGACAGGTGGGCCGTTCTTCTCTTCCCACCGCAGCGCAAAGGCCTGAGCGTCGGAACCATTCGCGTTTTGATCCCAGCTGATCACAATCTTTCCGTTCGGCGACGAGAGCGCGCCGTATTTCGCGGCATTGGTGGCCAGTTCATGCATGGCGAGGGCGAGCGAAAGCGTTTGTTTCGGGGAAAGCGGGAGGTCGGGACCGGCAATGTCGAACTGAGCGGCACCGGCCCGATGCGGTGCCAGTGCCGTTTCGATGACCTCGCGGATACTGCCCTTCTCCTGCGCTTCCCCCATCAGGAGGTCGTGCGCGTGAGCCAGAGTGTGCAGGCGAGCGTTGAAGGTGTCGCGCTGCTCCAGAATCGCGTCGCCCTTCAGCGTCTGCGACGCGATGGCGCTGACCATGGCCAGCGTGTTCTTGATCCGGTGCTGAAGTTCGCCATTCAACAGGGCATATTGGCTTTCGGCATCCTTGATGGCCGTGATATCGCGGACGGTGCCGACGAGCCGCGTTGCATCCTTGCCGTCAACAACCCGTGCTCTGGCGTGAATCCAGCGCTCCGGCCTGTTCTCGCCGGACAGCACCCGGTATTCGACATCAAGATGCCCTTCCCCGAGAGGATCCATGGCCTGCTCGACAGATCGACTGAGGGCCGGTCTGTCGTCGGGATGTACGCGGCTGACAAAAGTCTCGAAGGATGGCTGCTGATCGGCCGGCTGGCCCAGCAGAAACGACGCCCTCGCATCCTCTGTCGTCGAAACGATACGTCCATTGACGAGAACGGCCTCCCAGACACCCATTTCCGCGGAATCAAGTGCCAGTTGCAGCTGGAGTTCTCTCCGTCGTAACGCAATCTCAGCGCGTTTCAGGTCGGTCACATCATGCCCTTCGATGAAGAGGCCGGTTACTTGGCCTTGAAGATCGCGAATGGGCTGGATGACGAAGTTGAGGAAGATATCCTCCTCCCCTCCCCCCTCGACGCGCATTAAGCGGATCAACTCGCCCCGACCTGTCATGGCCTCACCCGTGGCGTAGACACGGTCGAGAAGCGTGATGACCTGCTGGCGCTCCAGTTCCGGCAGAACAGACCGAAAGGGACGACCAACCATCGCGCGGGGGCCAATCAGGCGCGAAAACGCGCCGTTGACGATCTTGACGACGTGATGCGGCCCTTCCAGCGTACAAAGGAAACTTGGAGCACTCTCAAAAAGGCGGCGCATGCTATCGGCCTCTCGCAAGGCCGCATTTTGAAGATCGACGGTGAGCTGTCTCGCCTCTTCCCGGGCGAGTTTCGTCTCCGTGATATCTCTGGAGATCGACAAAAGATGAGTTGGTTTCCCATCAGCGCCGGGAACCGGCAGGACCTGCACATCCCAATAGCGTGGATTGCCTTTGACGGTGACAGCCGATCCCGAAAACCGCGCGGGAATACCCTCCCTTGCAGACGCTATGGCGGCCTTCGCAACATCATTCCCCTCCCCGGTCCAGAAATCTGGCCAAGGGCAACCCTTGATCCCGCTGAAATCGTCCACCTCCATGACCTGCTTCCCGCCATCGCTCATAAACTGGAGATTTCCGTCCAGATCGAGGATCTTGATGCAGTCTCCGGAGCCTGAGAACACAGCGGCTAGAAGATCTGCATTTCCAACGAGTGCCGGGTCCGCGGCCGCAAGTTCACCATTCATGCGGAAGACGGCAGAAGAAACAGTCGCAGGGCTCATCGATATCATGTCCATTATGTAGGAAGCTCGGAGAGCGAGGCGTTCAGGTCAACGCAGTGTCGTTTTATGTTAGCTACAGCGAAATGGATACGGGTAACGGCAGGATTCTCGCGTCTAAGAATCGAGCAAAACGGGAAGGCGATTCTCATATCGAAACATCTCGCGAAGAGTTTACGGGTGGCGCAACCGCGCTCTCGCCTCTCAATAGCGGCGGAACGAGGGCAGAGCCACATTTCGACCCAATACGTATCAACACACTGTTAACTATAAGATTTCTCGGATAGCGTCGTAAATCTTCCTTAGCCGGCGTGCTGCCGATTTCGCTATTTTGCTGGACGCCGCGCGAGAATCGTGGCGTAGCTTAGCGATGAATGGCCGCTAAAACGCACATAGGCCGACAAGAGGGATAAATGGCGCTAAGAGATGACCTGCGGCGGGACACCGCCGGGCAAGAAGATGCCGCCGCAAAGATCATGCGGCATGCTGGAATGCTGTCCAACCAGCTCCAGCAATTGCGCGCCCGTATGTATCCGCCAAAAGCCGAAAAGAACCTGCGCTTCTTTCTGACCAACGAAGTCTCGAAGCTGACATCCATTCCCGATTCGACGCTGAAGCTGCTGTCGATCGAAGGTCGCGGGCCGGTGCCGAGCCGTCTCGAGAACAACCACCGCGCTTACACATTAAACCAGATCAACGAGTTACGGAATTTCTTCGCGGAGCAAAAGCCGGCGGAGGCGCAGCGTTTCCTGCCGCATCGCCGTGGCGGAGAGCATCTTCAGGTTCTCGCGATATCGAACTTCAAAGGCGGAAGTGCGAAGACAACGACCAGCGTGCATCTCGCGCACTTCCTTGCCCTCCACGGATACCGCGTTCTTGCGATCGACCTCGATCCACAGGCGTCGCTCTCCGCCATGTTCGGCGCGCAGCCCGAGGTCGATGTCGGCCCGAATGAGACGATCTATGCGGCGCTCCGGTACGACGAACAGCGCCGTCCAATCCGCGACATCATTCGTAAGACCTATTTCGACGGGATCGACCTGATACCCGGCAATCTCGAAGTCATGGAGTACGAACACGACACGCCGCGTGTGCTTGCCCAGCGCGGCGGCGGCGGTAGCGGCGGGATTTTCTTCGAGCGGCTGAAAATGGCGCTTCTCGAAGTCGAGGCCGACTATGACGTCGTCGTTCTCGATACGCCCCCTTCCCTCGGCTTCCTCACGCTCGGCGCGATATATGCAGCGACCGGGATGATCGTCACGGTACATCCGGCCATGCTGGATGTCGCGTCGATGAGCCAGTTTCTCCTGATGATGGGCGACTTGATTCAGGTTCTGAACGAGAACGGTGCCGAGTTGAGCCAGGATTTCTTCCGGTACCTGATCACGCGGCATGACCCGAACGATCAGCCGCAGTCGCAAGTCGTTGCAATGCTTCGGCATTTGTTCGGTTCGGATGTTCTTCTGGCAACAGCCGTCGAGAGCACGGCCGTGGAGGCGGCGGGGCTCGCAAAGCGCAGTCTCTACGAGCTAGAAATCGGGCAGGTGGGGCGTGACACGCATCGGCGCGCACGCGAGGCGATGGATGCCGTCAATGAAAGCATTCTGGACCTCGTCCGCGATAGCTGGGGCAGAACATGAGCAAGACCAAGAAATCCATCATTGCCAGTTTCGGCCTCTTGTCCGCTGCCGTCGAAGCAGACCCGCAGACGATCGAACAACCGGCCGGCGCAAGTCCACAGGCAATGCCTGCGCTGCCGCGTGTCGGTGCCGGCGTCATCGGTGCCGCGCAACGCTCGATCGGCGAACTGCGGGACGAGCGTGACCGTCTGAAGGCGCTTGTTGAATCGGGCTCAGGCGCGAGTCTTGAGCTCGATGCGTCTCTCATCGACCCCTCGCCGTTTCCCGATCGCCTAGCCGACGACAATGATGCGGACTTCGCGGCCTTCAAAGCGACTTTTGAAGCTGAGGGCCAGAAGATTCCGATACAGGTTCGGCCCCATCCCGAGCATGTCGGGCGGTATCAGGTCATCTATGGTCATCGTCGTCTTAAGGCGGCTAAAGAGTTGAAGCTGCCGGTGCGTGCGCTGGTGGTCGAGATGTCGGACCGCGACCTTGTCGTCTCGCAAGGGATTGAGAATGCGGCGCGCCAGGACCTCACCTGGATCGAACGCGCGCTCTTTGCCGCCCGCATGGACGAGGCCCAAATCAAGCCAAGGGACATCAAGGCAGCGCTCGCCATCGATGACGCCGAACTCGCGCGCATGCGCGGTGTCTACCGCGCGGTGCCGCTGGATGTCATCGAAGCGATCGGACGCGCGCCGAAGGTCGGGCGACCGCGGTGGGGCGATTTCGCAAAGCTTTTTTCCGCGACGGAGGATGCCTCGGCCCTTCTGGGGAAGACCCTGCAGGCCGATGGAAAGCCTGTGGCAAGCTCGGACGAGCGTTTCCGAGTGGCGCTCGCTGCCCTGAAGGCTCCTAAATCACGATCTGAAGACGCGGAGGATGATGTTCTCGCGTTACGGGATCCGGACGGGCAGGATATCGCTCGGGTAAAGGTTTCTTCGAAAGAATTACGCATTGTCCATCTCGGACCGAAAGGCGCTGCCTTTTCCGCTTTCCTGCAGGCTGAAATGCCACGATTGGTGGAGAAGTTCGAGCGTCGGGACGACGAGGACGATTAAAAACCCTGTCACGTGACAGGGTTTCCCCTTTTTAAGGGCTATCGAAACAACGAACAGGAAAGGATGCAGTATCGGTTAAACGAAAGGCCCCCAAGCGGCGAACCACCTGAGAGCCTTTGTTATCTTCTAGCAGAGAAACGATTAGCTCCCTTCGAATCACTTGTCAATGTGAGAACGCCGCTTTGGTGACTGGAATCGTTTGCCCTACGCTTGGAGGCAACGAAAATGGACACGAACTTTGTGACGACGCCCTTTGGGCGGCGGGCGATGACGCGTGCCATGCTCACAGGACAGAGCAAGGCACGCGACGTCAACCCCGCGCATTCCGTCGATAAATGGAAGCTCTACCGCGCTCTGTGCGAGGCACGCGGGCGTCTTGGTATATCCGATCGAACATTGGCGTTGCTCAACGCCCTTCTCTCTTTCTATCCCAAGACAGAGATCTCCTCCGAGACGGGGCTCGTTGTTTTTCCCTCCAACCAGCAACTGTCTCTGCGTGCAAATGGCATGGCCGAACAGACCATCCGACGACACCTGGCGCTTCTCGTGAACGCCGGGCTGATTGCGCGCAAAGACAGCGCGAATGGCAAACGCTACAGTCGTCGTCACCGTGATGGCGAGATCCGCGAAGCATTTGGCTTCTCTCTGGCACCACTTCTCGCCCGGTCATCCGAGATCGAAGCGATGGCTCAAGACGTGATTGCCGATCGCCTGCGCCTTCAGAACGTTCGTGAAAGCATCACCATCTGCCGCCGAGACATCGCCAAGCTCATCGCTATGGCGGAAATAGAGAATGCGCCGGGGGAATGGCCTGCGCATTACCAGACATTCCGTGACATCATCGACAGCATCCCGCGCAATGCTGATATCGATCTCATCACGACAGCGCTTCAAAAACTTCGCGCTCTTCGGGTCCTGATTATCAACACATTGGATACATGGAAAGATTCGAGAATTCTGGGCGGCAATCCCTCTCAGAATGAGCGGCACATACAGATATCAGAATCCGAATCTTCTCTTGATTCTGAACCAGAAACTGTGACGGAAATTGCCGAGAATGTTCGGAGCGACAGTTCATCATCGAGAACGCCAAACGGAACAATTCCGCTTTCACTGGTTCTTTCGGCATGTCCAGCGATTGCGGACTATGCTCCATGCGGGGATATCCGAGATTGGCGAGACTTGTCGGCAGCTGCAAACGTCGTCGGCCGCATGTTCGGGATCAGTCCGTCGGCCTATCAGGCGGCATGTTCGACAATGGGCGCAATTTCAACGGCCGTTGCAGTTAGCTGCATTCTTGAGCGCAGTGAGCATATCCAGTCGCCAGGAGGCTATCTGAGACATCTGACACGACAATCTGAAGCAGGATCATTCTCGGCTGCACAGATGCTGATGGGACTGATGAAAACGAGAGAGCAGGCGATAGCTGAGCTAATACGGAATTGAGATGCGCCGTATCAACCGCTATGGCAATTCAACTATATGCTTCTCAAACCCTGTCAGCTGGCAAGGTTTGCATGAGCTTGGCGAGCCAATCGACGAACACACGCACCTTGTTGCTCAGATGCCGTCGTTGCGGATAGACGATGTAGAGCGGAACCGGTTCGATAGACCACCCCGGGAGAACCTCGACCAGCGCGCCACTTTCGATGGCGCTGTTGATCATGAACCCGGGTGCGACGGCAATTCCGAGACCACCGATTGCAGCATTCACATAAGAACGCGCATCATTCACGGAGAGAATGTAGTTCGGGATGATCTCAATGGTGCGCTCGTCACTGACAAATTCAAGATCGAGAACGCGACCAGACTGTGCCATCAGGTAACCGACAGCGACGTGATCACGGGAAAGATCCTCGGGCTCGCTCGGCGTACCAAACTTCTGGAGGTAGAACGGAGCAGCACAAGCCTTCATAGACATCTCACCAACCTTGCGGGCGATGAGAGATTGATCGGTCGGCGTTCCCCCGCGAAGGGCGCAGTCAACATTCTCGGCAACGTAATCCACAAGCCTGTCGCCAACACCGATATCGAGCTTGATCTGCGGGTAACGTTGGTAGAAGTCGCAGAGGGCAGGGATGACGACGAGATCGGCAAAGGCACCCGCCATCTCCACACGCAACCGGCCACTGGGCTGGGCTTGGGAGTTGCTTAGACTGTTGTCCAACTCATCCAGCTCGGACAGAATCTGGATTGCGCGCTCATAGTAAAGGGCACCATCCGTGGTCACAATCACACGTCGCGTCGTTCGATTCAAAAGCGTGGTTTTCAGCCGCGCTTCGAGGCTCTGGACCAAATTCGTGACTGTCGTCTTCGGCATGCCCAACGTTGATGCAGCACGGGTGAAGTTGCCCGTCTCGACGACACGTACAAAAACACGCATGGCGGAAAGTTGATCCATTTTGAACGTGTCCTGTCTCTACGCTTAGATTGTTCGAATTTCCGGAACATTGATACCGAATAACGGCAGCTTGTGAAGCTGACACGAACAATACTAGATATGACCAACGAAGAGCAAGATGCTCGCACATGGAACGATCGACATGAATGCGCCCTGGCAGACAATCGATATCTCGGCAGAGGTTGGTCCAACCTTGGGTGCGCGCGTCTACAAAGGCAAGCACTCGCAGAAGCCTCTTCCGCTCGTTCTCTATTTTCATGGCGGAGCTTTCCTCGGTCAGGAGCGCCCAGAGACGGAGCGGCCCATTCCAAGGGCGATCGCCAACACCGGTGCGGTCGTGGTGGAGGCCGAATACGGCGAAGCGTCGGATTTCTGCTTTCCTCAGGTTTTGGATCATGCCTGTTCGGCACTTCGCTTCGTGGACGAACAGCGCAAACAACTGGGCGGAACGACGAAGTCACCTATTTTCGTGGTGGGGAACGAGGCTGGGGGCAATATTGCGGCTGGCGTCGCACTCAAGGCCCGAGATCGGTTTCCCGGGCGTCTGGCTGGACAGATGCTTCTGTCACCGCTGATCGATCCGCGGATGACGTCGATCTCGATGCGCGAGGCAGACATCGGTCTGCGCGAGCGATGGGCGGATGGTTGGCGGCACTATATGCGGGCCGTCTGCGGCGGGCAGCATCCCTATGCTGCCCCTTGCGAATGTTCGCGCCTCACCGGCGTAGCCCCGGCTCTTCTGGTGACGTCGGAGGACGATCCCCTTCGAGACGAAACCAAGTCCTATGCAGAACGGCTGAGGGGGGCGGGCGTTCGTGTCCGGGAGCAGGTTTTGCCCGCGAGCTTCGGGTGGACCGGGATTTACAGAGAACACATGGGGCCGTGGATCGAGGCGGTAGGCGCCGGATTCTCGGCCTTTGTCGATGAACTCCGATCAGCAGATCGGGCAAGAGTTTAGAGCGGCTCGCTGAGAGCCAAGGAGTTGACCATGACAGCAAAGAACAACCGCTGGGCCCTGATGGGCGCCGGCCTGACCATTGCTGCGTCCGTTGCGGGGGCAGCGTTCTACTTCGAAAGGACGGAAGGGGCCGTGGCCGCGGAACCGGCCGCCGCGGCAGCGCCACAGGCCATTCCTGTGACCGTTGCAGCCGTCGAGACGCGAAACGTCGCGACCTGGCAGGAGTTTTCCGGTCGTCTTGAAGCCGTCGGCCGGGTCCAGATCCGTCCGCGCGTGGCCGGAGCGATCCAGTCGATTGAATTTCGTGAGGGCGCACTGGTCAAGGCCGGGGGTCTTCTCGTCACGATCGATCCCGAACCCTACAAGGCAGCCGTGGCGCAGGCAGAAGGGCAGGTCGCATCGGCCGAAGCGCGGCTGGATTACGCCACCACCGAGCTTGAGCGCGGCGAGCGGCTGACGTCGAAGAACGTGCTCTCCGACAGCGATCTCGCACAGCGTCGCAGCGCCAAAGCCGAAGCTGTCGCTGCCGTGCAATCCGCCAAAGCTGCCCTGCGCGTTGCCGGATTGGAACTCGGCTATACCGAAGTTCGTGCACCGATTTCGGGACGGGTGGGTCGCCGGGAGATCACCGAGGGAAATCTCGTGGCTGCCGGATCCGGATCGCCTGTTTTGACGACCCTGGTGTCGGTCGATCCGATCTATGCCAGCTTCGACGTCAATGAGGATCTCATCGGCCGCACGCTCGCGCAACTTGGCCGAGGCAGCACGGAAACACCGGATCTCGCCCTCATACCCGTGGAACTGGCCACCGGAGCAGGGGAGGGGACGGCCATCCGCGGAAAGCTGCAGTTGATCGACAACGAAGTCAACGCGCAGAGCGGTACGGTGCGGGTTCGCGCCATCTTCGACAATCCGGGCGGTCAATTGCTGCCGGGCCAGTTCGTGCGCATCCGCATGGGCGACCCCACGCCTGAAAATCACCTGATGATCAGCGAAAAGGCCGTCGGGACCGATCAGGACAAGAAGTTCGTCTTCGTCGTCGATCCCCAAAACACGGTTGCCTACCGGCAAATCGAACTCGGCAGTGCCGTCGATGGTCAGAGGATCGTCGAGAAGGGCTTGAACGCCGGCGATCGCATCGTGGTCAATGGATTGCAGCGCATTCGTCCCGGCGCGCTGGTCGATCCGCAGACGGAGGCCAAGGTCGCGCAACAGTAGGCGTCAGACCGGAATAGCCTTCAGCTAAGGGTGCCTCAAGAGAGTGAGGCACCCGGTCAGTTTGCTCAAAACCATCAGAGCGCCGGTCCGACCCGGGACCTGCGCCGCCATGCCATCCATCCATCTGCCCAAACTCGCGGTCGCAACGCCGCGAGCCGGGGCCTTTCGTCTTCTGATCATTCCCGGAGAGGGGCTATGACATGAATATTTCCCGATTCTTCATCGACAGGCCGGTCTTTGCCGGTGTTCTGTCGGTCCTTATCGTCGTCGCGGGCCTGATTGGCATGCGCGCACTGCCGATTTCCGAGTATCCGGATGTCGTTCCGCCATCCATCGTCGTGCGCGGCACCTACCCGGGTGCCAACCCGAAAGTCATCGCGGAAACGGTGGCCACGCCGCTCGAAGAGTCCATCAACGGCGTCGAGGACATGCTCTACATGTCGAGCCAGGCCACGGCCGACGGTGTCCTCACGCTGACGGTGACCTTCAAGCTGGGGACGGATCCCGACAAGGCCCAACAGCTCGTTCAGAACCGCGTATCGCAGGCAGAACCGCGTCTCCCGGCAGAGGTGCGGGCGCTCGGGGTTACCACGGTCAAAAGTTCGCCCGACCTGATGATGGTCGTCAACCTCGTTTCCGCCGGCGGGCGCTACGATCTCACCTATCTGCGTAACTACGCCGTTCTGAACATCAAGGACCGGCTTGCCCGCATCGAAGGTGTTGGCCAGGTGCAGGTCTTCGGCGCGGGGGATTACTCCATGCGCGTCTGGATCGATCCGCAGAAGGCCGCCGAATACTCCCTTGCTGCGAGCGATATCACCACAGCCATTCGCCAGCAAAACGTTCAGGCGGCCGCCGGCATCATCGGGGCATCGCCCACACTGCCCGGCGTCGATCTGCAGCTCTCAGTCAATGCACAAGGCCGCCTGCAGACGCCGGAACAGTTCGGTAACATCATCGTCAAAAGCGGCGCCAACGGCGAAATAACCCGGCTACGCGACGTTGCCCGTATCGAGATGGGCGCTGCCGATTACACGCTCCGCTCCTTGCTGGATGGCGAGCCGGCCGTGGCCGTGCCCGTGTTCCAGGCACCGGGCTCCAATGCCATCGCCATATCCGACGATGTCCGCGCAACGATGGCGGAGCTGTCGAAAGCCATGCCGGAAGGCGTCACGTTCGAGATCGTCTATGACACCACGGAATTCGTTCGTGCGTCGATCGAGAAGGTCATCGATACGTTGCTTGAAGCGATTGCGCTCGTCGTGGTCGTGGTCATCGTGTTTCTCCAGACATGGCGGGCGTCGATCATTCCCTTGATCGCGGTTCCCGTCTCGATCATCGGTACCTTCGCAGTCATGTATGTCTTCGGCTTCTCGGTGAACGCGCTGACGCTGTTCGGTCTCGTGCTCGCCATCGGTATCGTCGTCGACGACGCGATCGTTGTGGTGGAGAATGTCGAACGCAACATCGAGAACGGGCTTGCGCCACGCGAGGCGACCTATCGCGCGATGCAGGAAGTCTCCGGGCCGATCATCGCGATCGCCCTGGTTCTGGTGGCGGTTTTCGTGCCGTTGGCATTCATTACGGGGCTTTCCGGGCAGTTCTACCGACAGTTCGCCCTGACCATCGCGATTTCCACCGTCATTTCCGCCATCAACTCGCTCACCCTGTCGCCGGCGCTCGCAGCCCTCCTTTTGAAGGGCCACGACGCCAAGAAGGACAAGCTGACGATCGTCATGGACAAGGCGTTCGGCTGGTTCTTCCGCGGGTTCAACCGTGCCTTCGGCGCCGCATCCAACGGTTACGGCCGCAGCGTCGGCGGGCTCCTGTCACGCAAGAGCGTGGTCATGGTCATCTATCTCGCGCTTGCCGGCGCCACCTACGGTATGTTCAATGCGGTGCCGGGGGGCTTCGTGCCGGCGCAGGATAAACAGTATCTCATTGGTTTCGCACAGCTCCCCGATGGGGCAACGCTCGATAGAACAGAGAGCGTCATCAAGAAGATGAGCGATATCGCCCTGCAGCAGCCGGGCGTGAAGAACGCAATTGCCTTCCCCGGACTGTCGATCAATGGCTTCACGATCGGCTCGAATGCCGGCATCGTCTTCGCCATCCTCGACGACTTCGAGAAGCGCACGACGCCGGAGCTTTCGGGCGGCGCCATCGCCATGCAACTGAACCAGAAATATGCTGGCATCCAGGATGCCTTCATCGCCATGTTCCCGCCGCCGCCGGTCAACGGTCTCGGGTCCACGGGTGGCTTCAAGCTGCAGATCGAGGATCGCGCCGGCTTCGGCTATCAGGCTCTGGACGAAGCGACGAAGGCGTTCATCGCCAAAGCCTACCAGACACCGGAACTCGCAGGTATCTTCTCGAGCTTCCAGATCAACGTACCGCAGCTTTTCGCGGACCTAGACCGGACGAAAGCCGAACAGCTTGGCGTGTCTGTCACCGATGTCTTCGATGCATTGCAGATCTACCTAGGCTCGCTCTATGTGAACGATTTCAACGCGTTCGGCCGCACCTACAGCGTCCGGGTCCAGGCGGATGCGAAGTATCGCGCAAAGCCTGAGGATATCGGACAGCTGAAGGTTCGCTCGCAGACGGGTCAGATGATCCCGCTTTCGGCGCTCCTGAAGGTGGATGCGACCACCGGGCCCGAGCGTACGACACGCTACAACGGCTTCCTTGCGGCCGATGTGAATGGCGCACCGGCACCGGGCTTCTCGTCCGGTCAGGCCCAGGCGGCCGTCGAGCAGATCGCCCGGGAAACGTTGCCGTCGGGTATCGACTTCGAGTGGACGGATCTGACCTATCAGCAGATCCTGGCGGGAAGCTCCGGCTTCCTCGTCTTCCCGCTCGCTTTGCTGCTGGTCTATCTGGTGCTCGCGGCACAGTATGAGAGCCTGACGCTACCGGTCGCCATCATCATGATCGTCCCGATGGGCGTGCTTGCAGCGCTGACCGGGGTCTGGTTGACGGGGGGAGACAACAACATTTTTACCCAGATCGGGCTCGTGGTCCTTGTGGGATTGTCGGCGAAGAACGCGATCCTGATCGTGGAATTCGCCCGCGAACTCGAGTTCGAAGGACGAACGCCGGTTCAGGCGGCTGTCGAGGCGAGCCGGCTGCGGTTGCGGCCGATCCTGATGACCTCGATGGCATTCATCATGGGTGTTGTGCCTCTGGTGATCTCGACCGGGGCAGGGGCCGAGATGCGCGCCGCCATGGGTATCGCCGTCTTCTCCGGCATGATCGGCGTGACCTTCTTCGGCATCTTCATGACACCGGTCTTCTACGTGTTGGTTCGCAAGCTCGCCGGAAACCGTCCGCTGAAGACCTCGACGGACGCGCACGACACGCATCTGGTTCCGGCTGAGTAGCGGATCAGAGAAACGTCAGAGACGACATGCCGCCGAGCTTAAGGTTCGGCGGCATTTTGCATTCGGAATTCGCCAGTTGGGATGACAAGCCGCAAGAAGCAGTGTTCAATCCGTCAGAGGATTGGACAAACGGAATGCCACGCTGTGAAATATACCCGAAATGCCGCATCCGCGACCTATGTCCCTGATGACCTCGACAGGCGTATCATCGCCCATCTCAGGGTCGATGGTCGGGCGTCGCTGTCGAAGCTTTCGGACGCGTTGGGTGTTGCCCGCGGCACCGTTCAGAACCGGCTGGATCGCCTTCTGGAGACGGGAAACACTGCTTGGCTTTACCGTGCGCGTGCGCGAAGATTTCGATGCGCAGACCATCCATGCGGTCATGATGATCGAGGTTGTTGGAAAATCGACAACGCAGGTCATTCGTCGTTTGCGCGACATTCCGGAGATCTATGCGCTCCACACGACCAACGGCAATTGGGATCTCGTCGCCAATATGCGGTCCGCTACCTTGTCGGATTTCGACCGAGTGCTGCGCGAGGTGCGGATGATCGAAGGCGTGTCGAACAGCGAGACGAGCCTGCTTTTAAGCAGTGTATGAGAAGGGGAGGGGAGGCGATGAGCGTCTATCGGCGGCTTGAGGAACTAGGGTTGGTCTTGCCTGTGCCGCTGGCACCCGGCGGTAATTATGTGCCGGCTAAGAGAGCCGGTGACATGCTCTATCTGGCAGGGCAGGGGGCGGCGCGTGCCGAGGGTGGATGGCACACCGGCAAGGTCGGTCGCGATGTTTCGATCGAGGAGGCCCGCGCCCATGCCCGCATCGTTGCGTTGCAGGTTTTGTCGACCGTGCAGCACGCGGTTGGCGATCTCGACGTGGTCGAGGTCGTCAAGGTTTTCGGCATGGTCAATGCCGTGCCGGAGTTCACCGAGCACCCCTTCGTCATCAACGGCTTTTCGGACCTGCTGATCGAGGTCATGGGCGAAGACGGTCGCCATGCGCGGTCGGCCATCGGCATGGGCTCGCTTCCCAATGGCATGACGGTCGAGATCGAGACGATCCTCAGGATCAAGGGCTGAAGCATCGAGTTTAAGGCTGGCAGACGATCCTTGCGATCTCGGTTGCGAGTTGATCCTGCGAATATGGCTTGCCGAGCCTCGGAATGTTCAGCTCGGTACCGGCCGGCAGCTCGGCATAGCCGGTTGCGATCAGGATCTTCAGCTCGGGCCGCATGGCAAGTGCCTGGCGGGCAAGTTCTGCACCGTTCATGCCCGGCATCGAGAAGTCCGTGATCATCAGATCGAAGGCATCCCCGCTTTCCAAAACGCCCAAGGCTTGGCGTCCGGAATTGGCCTCCACGACGCTGTGACCGAGATCTTCCAGCATATCCACCGTGCTCATCGCGATCAGAGCGTCGTCATCGACCATGAGAATACGAAGGGCTTCCGATCTCTCTGACTTTTCCACCGGTGGAACCTCCTGCGGCAGCGCCTTTTCGCTAGGATCGCTTGCGCGCGCGACCGGCAGGCGCAGCACGGCCGTTGTCCCTTCTCCGGGGCGGCTCGATAGCTGCAGCGCCCCTTTCAGCTGAATGGCAAGCCCGTGGATCATGGACAGTCCAAGACCGGTGCCCTTGCCCAGCTCCTTGGTCGAAAAGAAGGGGTCGATCGCCTTCCGGAGTGTGTCCGGGTTCATCCCCACGCCCGTATCGGTAACGGACAGCGTAAGATAACGACCCGCCGAAAGAACGTCCGTGGCTGTCGGGCGATCCTCCACATCGAGGCGAATGGTGATCGTTCCGCCGTCCGGCATCGCGTCGCGCGCGTTGACGACGAGGTTGAGGAGGGCAAGTTCCAGCTGGTTGCCGTCCGCTTCGGCCGGCGGCAGATCGTCCGCGATCTCGCTCTGCAGGGTGATGGCGGAGCCGACCGAGCGGCGCAGCAGGTCTTCCATTTCGCTCACCAGCTTACGCAGATCGACAGGTCCGACCTGGAGATCCTGCCGGCGGGCAAAGGCAAGCAGGCGCTGGGTCAGCGAGGCGCCGCGGCGCGCGCCCTGAACGGCGCCGTCGATCAGCCGCACCGCCTTGGCATCGCCATCGACATGTTTGCGGAGGAGCTCAAGATTACCGAGCACGGCCATCAGCAGGTTGTTGAAATCATGCGCGACACCGCCCGTCAGCTGCCCAATGGCTTCCATTTTCAGGGCCTGGCGCAGCTGCTCCTCCGCTTTCTCGCGTTGGGCCACCTCGCTCATGACGACGGCGTGGGCTTCCTCAAGCTCCGCCGTCCGCTTCGTCACACGCTCTTCCAGCGTTTCGTTGATCTGCCGCTGCTGATCCTCCACTCGTCGGCGCTCGGTGATATTGGCGGAAACGCCGACGAGCTTTGCGGGGCGTCCGCTCCGGTCCCTATAAACCTGCGCCCGGATCTCGGCCCAGTGCAGCGAGCCATCCGGCCAGATGACCTTGTACTCGATCGAATAGTCCTGCCCCGTCTCGACGGTCTTGCCGACGGCCGCAATCATCCGCTCCCGGTCCTCCGGGTGGATGCTGGCGATCAGCTCCTCATAGCTCAGCGTTTCCGAGGCACTCCGCCCGAACGTGGATCGGCACATGACCGAGGTTGTGAGCGTTTGCGTTGCAAGGTCGAGCTCCCATGCGCCCAGCCGTCCCGCCTCGAGCGCCGTTGCCAGCCGCCTTTCGCCATCGTCCAGCGCCTGCATGCGCAGCCGCGCCTCGAACTGGCGGCGTCGTCCGCGCATCGCCGTGCGCGCGACGCTGATGAAGGTCGTTGCATGGAAGGGCCGCTCGATGAAACTGACGTTTCCAAGCACCTCAGACAGTCGAGCCGCCGCAGGATTGCGCTCAGGTCCGCCGCCGCGTTGTGTCAGCACGATGAACGGCAGGTCCGACCAGCTCGGCTGCGCCGAAATCCAGCCAGAGAGCGGTTTCAGATCGGCGGAGCGGAGTGTCTCTTCGGTGATGACGCCGAAAGCCACGTCGTCGCTTAGCCCCTCAACGAATTGGCCCATGGTCTCCGCAGGCTTGGATGCCATCCCGGCTTCGGCAAGCAGGGATGCGGCAATCTGAGCATCGCGCCCGGCCGGCGCCAGAACGAGAACGGTCGCAGCGCGATCAGAAATTGTCGCCACTCCCATCGGCAAGCGGCATCATCGTCTGGCCGCCGCTGGTCAGCACCGGTACGCCGCGAAGCACGCCCTGGAAGCCGGAAAGCGGCTCGCCGAGGCGGAGGCCGTCGGAGCCGATGCGGTATTCGCGGATCGTATCCTCATGCTGCCCGGTTCGTTTCTTGATGACGGAGACGGCTCGTCGCACGGTTCCCACCGCCTCGAAATAGCGCAGCAGAATGACCGTGTCGGCGAGATAGGTGACATCGACGGGTGACTTCATATCGCCGACCAGCCCGTGCTGGGCAACTGTCAGGAAGGTGTTGGCACCCTGGCGGTTGATGTATTGCAGCAGCTCGTGGATATGGAGGATCAGCGCGTTTTCCTCAGGCATGGCGGCCTGGTAGCCGTTTATGCTATCGATCAGAACCGTCTTCGCGTTGAAGCGGGTGACACTCTCGCGGACACGCTGTGCGAACTCCCCGGGAGACAGTTCGGCCGCATCCAGTTGCTCGATATACAGGCTCCCGGCGTCGCGCATGGCTTCCAAGTCCAGTCCCATGCTGCGGGTACGGGAGAAGAGGAGGCCCAGTTCCTCGTCGAAAACGAAGATGGCGGCAGTTTCGCCCCGCTTGATGGCAGCATCGACGAACTGAATCCCGAACAAGCTTTTTCCCGTGCCGGCGGGTCCGATCAGGAGCGTACTCGATCCGCGCGAGATGCCGCCCCCGAGAAGGCCATCGAGCGCGGGAATACCGCTGCTCAGCACCGTCCGTTCGAAGTCCGTGCGATGCTCGGTGGCGCGCAGGCGTGGAAAGACCACGACGCCCCCTGTCTCGATGATGTAGTCGTGATACCCGCCGCGATAGGCCTTGCCGCGATACTTGATGACGCGCATGCGGCGGCGCTCTGCACCGTAGTTCGGAGCAAGTTCCTCAAGATGGATGACACCGTGGACGACGCTATGGACGGTCTTGTCGAGCGTGTCGGCGGTCAGATCGTCAAGGAGAAGAACGGTCGCGCCGGATTTCGAGAAATAGTGCTTCAGCGCAAGGATCTGACGCCTATAGCGCAGCGAACTCTGCGCGAGCAGGCGGATTTCCGACAGGCTGTCGATGACGACGCGGCTCGGGCGCACGCGCTCGAATGCCTCGAAGATCAGCTTGGTGGTTTCGCCCAGTTCAAGGTCGGACGAATAGAGCAGGCTCTGCTGCTGATCGGAATCCAGCAGACTTTCCGGCGGCACCAGCTCGAAGATGGTGATGTCCTCGCCGAGCTCCATTCCGTGCGACGCGGCGCTGTTGCGCAGTTCGTCTTCCGTTTCGGAAAGGGTGATGTAGAGGCAACGTTCGCCATGCGCTGCACCCTCCAGCAGAAATTGCAAGGATATGGTCGTTTTGCCGGTGCCGGGGGACCCTTCCAGCAGAAAGACGTGGCGGCGGGACAATCCACCGGCAAGCACGTCGTCGAGGCCTTTCACGCCGATCAGGGCCATCGAACCCAAGTCTATGGTCATCGTCTTTTCCATCCCTCGACGGCGCACGCACCGACGTCTATTTTATCTGCGGCGCCCTGAGAACGAAAATCCGGCTCTGCTCTGTTTTCGACTGAAATCGCTGCGTTCGTTGTCTGCAAATTTATCTCTTACGTTTTGAAACGTCTAATCCTATTCGTGGGACGATGCGGTCAATTCAGCGTTAATACCGCTCCGGACGATGCTCTGTTGTCGCCATCACTTCATCAGCGCATCAATATCCCGTCATTTCGAGATATCCACGTCCGGCATGGCTTCCGCCAAAGGTGATCGGACCCTCCCAATAGGGGGTGCGGGTCGCCATCCACGCATGCGGGTTGATGGCCGTCGTGGTGATGTCGAGACCGCGGGCGGGAAGGGTCAGGTGCCAGCCGACGGGCACCGTTCGTCCGGCGACCTCTGCTGTACTCACCGGCGATACGGAGAGAGCGCCGGGCGGAAGCGGGGAGGGGGTGCCGTCGGCCGCAATCCAGGTGGCCGAGGTGTAGCCGGCTCCGCTGTCGCGCAGGCGAAAGCCCATCAGCTTCTCGCCGCTGTCGAGATGCAGGGAAAACCAGTCCCAGCCGGTCTGGTCGGCAGCGAGTGGCTGCGAGGACCATTCGCGATCGAGCCAGGCCTGTCCGGTGACTGCGACATCGCCGCCGGGGAGGGAGAGCGTGCCACGCACGTCATAAAACGGTTGGGAGTAATAATAGCTCGCCTGCCCGGCCGCCGACTTGACCGAGTAGCCCTCCTGCCCCTGACGGACGATCGGGCCCTCCGCCGTGAGGTTGAGCGCGTAGCTGAAATCCTGTCCCGCAGCCTTCAGCGTCACATCCGCCACTGCATCGCGTCCGGCCACCGGAGCCGCCGCCTGCATCCGCCAGTCGTCGATCCAGGCATCGAATGGTTCCGCCGTCACGCCGGCCTGCCCGATGCCACCGCGGGCAAGGCGCTCGGACACGAAATGCCGCTCCGGCGTCGTCACCGCCGCATGTCCCATCCAGATCTGCGGGCTGCTCCAGCCCTCGCGCTCACCCGGCTGCAGGGCCGAGCGGAAGAGGGTCCACTGCACGCCATAGGCCTTGCCGTCGGCGCCGGTCAGATTGGCGGTGATGTACCACCACTCGATGCGGAAGTCGGGATGTGCGCCATGGTCGCTTGGGAAGGCGAAGGCTTTGCCGGGCTGTGGCACGGCAAAGCCTTCCGCCGTCGTGCCGAGCCCTGCGAATCCCTGAGCCACTGCGGCGATCGGCGGGCAAAGGCCGAGCAGAAGAGCCATCAGGAACGAAATGACGGTTCGAGCGGTCATGGGCCTACCGTTCATTGGCAAAGACTTTCAGAAGGTCCGAAGGCGAGATCGCTGCAAGCTGGCGCAGGGGGATGAAGGCCGAAAGCAGGCTTGCGGCGAGCGCGAGTGCTGCGAGACGCACCCAGTCGGCGGGAAAGATGTGCATCGGAAGCTGCCAGCCGAAAGCCTCGACGTTGACGACGGACAGCAGCACCCAGGCCAGCCCGAGCCCGACGGGAAGGGCCGCCAGAAGCGTGATCGCGGCGAGGACAAGGGTCCGGGCAAGCTCCAGAAGGATGAGCTGCCGGCGCGTCAGACCCATGGCCCAGATTGGCGCGAGCTGCGGCAGGCGCATGGTCGAGAGCGTCATGAGGCTCGCAAACATGGCGAGGCCGGCGACGCCGAGGGTGAGGATGTTGAGCGCGGCGGTGACCGAAAAGGTCTGTTCGAAGATGTCGAGCGAGCGCCGTTTGAGGCTCGCCTGATCGACGAGGTTTTCCGGCGGTAGGTCGAACCGCTCGCGCAGCGCCTCAGAAAGCGCCCCGACATTGTCGGACGGCAGGCGCAGACCGTAGCGCAGGCGCGCAACATCCGGGTAGTGCGTCGTCAGCGCATCGATACCGATCATCACCTGGGGGAGGGGGTTGCCATAGTCAGAGTAGACGCCGGTAACCGTCGTCGTCCAGCCGCCGGGAAGCATCAGGCTGTCGCCGATCACCAAGCCATCGCGGCGCGACAATTGCTCGTTGATCAGCGCACCCGTCCCCGTCGCCACGCGATCCCACGTGTCCGGTGCGCGTGCGAGAAGGGGCCAGTTGCCGCGGTAGGTCGGATCGTCGGCAACGCCGAAGATCTCTGCAGGCGCGCCGCGCACCTCGCCGGAAACGCTCCAGATCGGCAGGGCCGCATCCACCCGGCCGGTGAGCCAAGTGCGCAGATCCGCTGCCTGGGCCTCGTCGCGCGCGGTCACGTAGAGTTCTGCGGCCAGCCTCTGGTCGAGCCAGCCGGTAAAAGTCAGCCGGAAGCTCGAAACCATGGTTCCCACGCCGATATTGGCGGAGAGCGCGAGGAGCAGCGCCATCAGGGCGAGCGACAGGCCCGGAAGTTGCTGGCGCGTATCTGCCCAGAACCATTCGGCAATCGGCCGCCTGGTCAGGCGCTGCATGAGGGCGAGGAACAGGGCAAGGAGCACCGGCAGCAGCAGTGCGGCACCGAGAAGCAAGCCGCCGAGTACCGAGAAGCCGACGACGAGCCCGGAGCCGAAAACTGCAAGAGCGATTGTCGCCACAAACAGCCCAATGGCCGCTGCCGCCTGCAGGCGAAGCCCGGACTCCGAGGCGCGAGCCCAGGCCCGCGGCTGAGCCGGTGCCAGAAGCGGCATGCGCCAGACCCGCCAGAGGCTCTGTGCTGCCGCAGCCAGCGTTCCGAAAAGTGCGATCGCGAGCCCGGACGCCCACCATTGCGGCCGCAGCGTAAGGGTGCCGGGAACGCTGGCGCCGTAGAGCCCTTGCAAGGTTGCGGCGACACCGGGCAGAAGGACCGACCCCACGAGATAGCCGAGCAGAACGCCTGCGATACCGGCGATGATCGAGAACCCGACCAGTTCTGCAAGAAGCAGGCCGGTCAGCGTCGTTGCCGGCAGGCCGAGCGAGCGGAGCGTGCGAAAGGTCGCACGACGCTGCTCGAAGGCGAGGCCGATGGCGGAATAGACGATAAAGAGGCCGACGGCGAAGGCGAGGAATCCGAAGGCGGTGAGGTTGAGGTGAAAGCTGTCGGTCAGGCGCGCAAGATCGCCCTGCGCGTCCGGCGCCTTGGCGACCAGGCCCGGAGCGATCTGCTCGACCGGGGGCAGGCCCTGCCGCTGTCCGCGCGCTACGATCAGCTGGCTGATCTCACCCGGCTTGCCGAGAAGCTGCTGCGCGGTGCCGATATCGGTCATGCCGATGCCGGCAAGGAGCGACGCGGAGACCTTGAGCGGTGGCAGGGATTGTCCGGAAAGTCTCTCCGCCGTTTCCGCGGAAACATAGAGAAGGCCGGGTGGCGTGAGGAAGGCGAGGAGATCGTTTGTTGCACCGATATCTCCCGCCATCCCCTCGGCCGGCATGGTCAAAGGATCGATGCCGATGAGGTGCAGGCGTGTCGGCCCGAGACGGAGTGTTCCCTCGATCACAGGGGAGACAAGCCAGCCGGCGCGGCGAAGTGCGATGAACTCGGATTGCGCGATGGGCGCCCCGGTGCCGCTGACGATCCGGTCAAGACGGTCCTGCCCGAGCGTTGCGGCGGCGCGATCATAGCTTGCGCGCGCTTCCGCGTTGATGGCTTGCACGCCGGACCAGAGGGCGGTCGCCAGCGACAGGCCGAGGAGCAGCATGACCAGCTGAAGGGGCCGTCGGCGCCAGTGCGACAGGAGCGCGCTCATCGCCGTGCGGCGCATCATGCGGGCCGTTCCACTGACTGGTCGATGCGGCCTGAGCGCAGATGGATGCGACGATCGAGTTGTCCTGCGAGGCGATGGGAGTGTGTGACCATCAGCAGCGACGATCCGGTTTCCGCGACGAGCGACAGCATCAGCGCCATCACAGCGTCCCCCGTGGCTTCGTCCAGATTTCCGGTCGGCTCGTCCGCCAGCACCAGTTTCGGCCGCGCGGCCAGCGTCCGCCCGATGGCGACGCGCTGCTGCTGGCCGCCGGACAGTTGCTCGGGATACCGGGCCAACAGTTGTTCAAGCCCGAGCCTTGCGGTCAACGCCTGCTGCCAAGCCGCATCGAAACGCCCGGCGAGGCGCGCGTGAAAGGCCAGGTTCGCTGCAACGGTCAGCGAGGGAATAAGGTTGAACTGCTGAAAGACCATCCCCACCGTCGATCGGCGGAGGGCAGCACGCCCTTTGTCGTCGAGCCCGCCGATCTCCTGCCCATCGACGATGATTCGGCCATGGTCGGGATGATCGAGCCCGGCGACCAGATGGAGGAGCGTGCTTTTGCCGCTGCCGGATTCACCGGTCAGCGCCACGCTCTGACCGGAATCGAGCGAGAGGTCGATGCCCTGCAAGACGGTAAGCGGTCCTTCCGCCGTCCGGTAGCTCTTCGACACATCTTCTAGGACGACGAGCATGAATGTCCGATCAAGGGGCTTGGCACGGTTCTGTTCATGCGAGGCTCGTTCTGTCTCTGGCGGTCCGCCGGGCCGTGATCCGCGCGGTCATGATAACGAGCAGTCCGGCGGCGGTCAGGCATGCCGCGAGGAAGAACATCGGCGCGATGGTGCTGCCGGTCGCGTCCTTGATCCACGGGACGACGTTCTGCGCGATGAACCCGCCAAGGTTGCCGACCGAATTGATCGCGGCAAGCCCTGCGGCAGCGCCAGCACCCTTCAGGAAGCGGGACGGCAGGCTCCAGAAGACCGGCTGGCCGGAGAAGATGCCGGCGGCGGCGATGCAGAGGAAAGTAAACTGCAGCGTGTGATTGGGAACGACGGCGGAGAGGACGAGGCAGGCCGCGCCGACGAAGGCGGGAATGACGATGTAGGGCGTCTTGGAAGAGGCCTTGTCGGCCATTGCCGGCACCGCCCAGAGCGAGATGGCGACGAGCAGCCATGGGATGATGTTGATGAAGCCGTTGACCGTGTTGCTGACGCCGAACTCCCGCACGATGGTCGGCAGCCAGTAGCTGAGGCCGTAGGCTGCGAGCGGAAAACCGATGTAGCAGAGCGCCATCAGCAGCACCTGAGGATTGATCAGCGCCTTAAAGCCGTTACCGGCGTGGTCGTCGATCCCGGCATTCTCTGCCGCCAGCGTATCGCGCAGCCACGCCTTTTCCTCGACAGAAAGGAAGTTCGCCTTCTCCGGGCGGTCGACGAGGTAGAACAGCGTGACGATGCCGGCGATGATGGCGGGGATGCCGGTCGCGATGAAGACCCATTCCCAGCCGGCATAGCCAAGCATGCCGTCGAGATCGAGCAGGATGCCGCCGAGCGGCGCGCCGATGGCATTGGCGATGGCGCTGAAGATCATGAACAGGCCGACCATGCGGGCGCGGTAGGACGACGGAAACCAGAGCGTCAACAGGTAGAGCACGCCCGGGAAGAAGCCGGCCTCGCAGACGCCGAGCAGAAACCGCAGGATGTAGAACATCGTTGGGCTGGACGTGTAGGCGAGCGCCACCGTGACCATGCCCCAGGTGACGAGGATGCGGGTGAACCACTTTCGCGCGCCGAATCGCTCTAGGAACAGGTTGCTCGGGACCTCGAACAGGAAGTAGCCGATGAAGAACAGGGAGGCGCCGAGGCCGTAGGCATATTCGCTCATGCCGAGCGCGCCGACCATGTCGAGCTTGGCATAGCTGACGTTCTGACGGTCGATATAGGCGATCAGGTACAGGATGCCGAGAAACGGCATCAGTCTCCAGGTGATTTTCGAGATCACGGTCTTTTCCACGATCAGTCCTCCCTCGTCGTCATGTCTGGCGTTCTCCGGCTTTCGCGGATGCGTATCCCGTACCAACTAGAAGCGGCCGCAATCTTGTCCATGTCGCCACCGGTTTTCGCAGGTGCCGTGCCTCGACGGCGATCCTCGCAGACACTGATTTTTAATATTGACACAAATACTCATGTTTAATAGCTGTCGTCCGGGGGCAGGCATTCGTCTGTCAGTTCATTGTGTCGGCCACGTCATGTCATCTCCGCGGGACCCCTGCGGCGAAAGGCTTTCGTGTGTCCGCTGAAAGGAAACAACATGGTATCCCGGGGCTCGCGGTCCGTACTCCTTGCCTGCTCATCCCTTATGGTCGTCGGGGCGTTTGCACCCATGACGTTGCCTGCCTTCGCGCAGGATACGCCGCCGGCGCAGGGCACCGCATCGACCCAGGAGCAGACGGCGCTGCCGACGATCATCGTCAAGGGCAAGCGCGTGCGGCAGGGGGCTCCGGAGGATACGCCGCTCGCCACCCGTACCACCGCAGAACAGATCGCCGAGAAAGACATCGACGATCTTGACGATCTTGGCGATACGACCGAGCCGGGCGTCAGCTTCGTCTCCGCCACGAAGAGCGTCAACATCCGCGGCCTGGAAGCCGACCGCGTCCTGACGACGATCGACGGCATTCCGGTGCCTTATCTGTCGGACGGCGTGCGCGGCTCCCAGGGCGGCGTCGACACCTATGATTTCGCATCGCTCGGCACGGTCGATATTCTGCGGGGCGCGGATTCCAGCCGTGCGGGTTCGGGCGCTCTCGGCGGTGCCGTTATCCTGCGCACGCTGGAGCCGGAAGACCTGATTGCGGACGGTGCGACGGTCGGTGGCGTCGCCAAGCTCGGCTATGACGGCTCAGACCGCTCGCTGACTGGGGCCGCAGCGGTCGCCAAGCGCTTCGACAACACCTCCGTGCTCTTCCAGAGCTCCTACAAATACGGACATGAAGACGAGACGGGCGGGGATGTCGGTGGTTACGGTGCAACGCGCACGGAAGCCGAGCCGATGGATCTCAACCGTCGCAATATCCTCTTCAAGGTGCGCCAGTCGCTCGAAGGTGGACACACGATCGGCATGACCGCCGAGCATTACGGCCAGAACACGACCACGGACCTGCGCGCGACGCAGGGTTCGACATACCAGGCCGATGACTACGACCGGGATTCCGACAAGAAGCGCGATCGCCTGTCGCTCGATTATTTCTTCGACGCGACGAGCGGCGACAGCTGGATCGACAGCGCCTTTGCGACCGTCTATTTCCAGAGGGCGGAGCGCGTCGAAGGCACGCATGGCATCCGCCTGACCCCGCCGCGGGGCTACTACATGCGTTCCAGCGATAACGAAGCACGCTCCTATGGCGCAAGCGGCTATGCCAATTCCAGCTTCGATACCGGCCTGCTCAATCATCAGGTCACCTTCGGCGGCAATATCGACTTCACCCAGACGAGCCAGTATCAGAAGGGTGACGACAGTTGCGACGTCCTGTTCGTGCCGACCTGCGTCAACTACCACAACAACCGCTCCGACATGCCGGATACCGACAGCCTGATGGTCGGCCTCTTTGCGGAAGACAAGATCGGGCTCGGCAATAGCGGCGTCTCCCTGACCCCCGGCCTGCGCCTCGACTGGTACCGCCACGATCCTCAGGAAACCTCGACCTACACCAGCATCGGCAACAGCCCGGATCTTCCCGAGGGCCAGAGCGATTTCCGGCTCTCTCCGAAGCTCCGAGCCGCCTGGCAGGTCCATTCGGATGTCGAACTGTTCGCGCAGGTCACCACCGGTTTCAAGGCGCCGAACGTCTCGCAACTCTACAGCAACTATGACAATGCGCCGCTTTACCGGCAGATCGGCAATCCGGATCTCGACCCTGAAACGAGCTACGGCTTCGAAGCGGGTGCAAACTTCGGCGACGAGGATTTCGGCGGGCGGATTGCGGCCTATACCACGCGCTACAAGAATTTCATCGATTTCGAAACGACGCCCGAGGCAGGCTATCGCGTCGGGAGCATCGAATACTTTAACCGCGACCGCGTCCGGATTTCCGGCATCGAGGCCCGCGCGCAGAAGACCTTCTCGTCCGGTATCGACCTCCATGGCTCGCTGGCCTATGCCCGTGGCACCGATCTCGACACGGATGAACTGCTCGCATCCGTTGCACCGCTAAAGGCGATCGTCGGCGTCGGCTACAACACCGAGTTCTGGGGAACGGATCTCAGCCTCGTCACCGCGGCTGCCGTGGACGACGATTCCATCGCCTCGACCCGCCCCGGCGGCTACGGCATCGTCAACCTCACAGGCTGGTGGGAGCCGGAACAGACCAAGGGCCTGCGCATCCAGGGCGGCATCTACAATCTGTTCGACAAGACCTATTTCGACGCTCTCGAGGTCAAGAATATCGTCAACGCCTCCGAGCTCTATACGGAAGCCGGGCGCTACTTCAAGATTTCCTTAACGCAGAAGTTCTGAGCCTAAGGTTCGCTTACATTCTCTCCGGCGTGCCTGCGATGACACAAGGGAGAGGGACATGCGGACAAGCCCACCAGCTTGCCCGCATGTCGCTTTCAGCCTGTGACGTACTTGCTTTAGACCTCTGGCGCCATGCATGACGGTCTCGTAAAACCGCTGCAGACTTTCGGGCGACATGCGGTAGAAGGCTGCATCGGCGTTCTGCCGATGCAGCCACACGCATATCAAGAGCCACGGCATGAATGATCTTCTCAGGCGGTTTGCCGCCTACTACCGCCCGCACCGCCGCCTGTTCCTGCTGGATTTCTCCTGCGCGATCACGGCCGGCCTGCTCGAACTGGTCTTTCCCCTTGCCGTCAAACTCTTCATCGACCGGCTGCTGCCGACCAACCAGTTCGGCCTGATCGGTCTCGCCGGCCTCGGCTTGCTCATCATCTATGTCGTCAATGCCGGCCTTCAGGTCGTGGTGACCTATTGGGGGCATATGCTCGGCATTCGCATCGAGACGGAGATGCGGCGCAAGGCGTTCGACCATCTGCAGAAGCTGTCCTTCGGCTATTTCGACAACCAGAAGACCGGCCATCTCGTCGCGCGGCTGACGAAGGATCTCGATGAGATCGGCGAGGTCGCGCATCACGGCCCCGAGGACGTCTTCATCGCGGTCATGACGCTCGTCGGCGCCTTCATCCTGATGATGTTCGTGCATGTGCCGCTTGCTTTGATCACCGCGCTCATCGTGCCGCTCGCCGCTTTCGTCACCACGCGCTATGGAACGCGGATGACGGTCAACTCGCATGCGCTCTACGGCAAGGTTGCCGAATTCAACGCGCGCATCGAGGAGAATGTCGGCGGCATCCGCGTCGTCCAGGCCTTCGCCAACGAGGATCATGAGCGCGCGCTGTTCGCGCAGAACAATGCCGGTTACCAGCGCACCAAGCTCGAAGCCTACAAGTTCATGGCCGCATCGACCTCGCTCTCCTATCTCTCGATGCGCCTCGTGCAGGTGGCGGTGATGCTGGCTGGCGCCTGGTTCGTCGTGCGCGGTGAACTCACGGCCGGCGGCTTCGTCGGCTTCCTGCTCCTCGTCGGCGTGTTCTTCCGGCCGATCGACAAGATCAACTCCGTCATAGAGACCTATCCGAAGGGCATTGCCGGCTTCCAGCGCTACCAGCAGTTCCTGCAGACCGAACCTGACATCGCCGATCGCGCCGATGCGGTGCCGGTCGATCGTCTGAGGGGCGATATCGTCTATCGCGGTGCCGGCTTCGGCTACCAGGGGGGCCGTCCGATCCTGCGCGATCTCGACCTCTCGGTGCGCGCAGGCGAGACCGTGGCCTTCGTCGGGCCGTCAGGCGCGGGCAAAACCACCATCTGCTCGCTGCTTCCGCGGTTCTACGACGTCACCGAGGGGACGATCACCATCGACGGCATCGACATTCGCGACATGACGCTGCGATCGCTGCGCTCCAACATCGGTATCGTCCAGCAGGACGTCTTCCTCTTTGCCGGAACGATCCGTGAGAATATCGCCTATGGGCGCCTCTGGGCCTCCGAGACGGACATCCTCGCGGCCGCCCGGCGCGCGCGTCTCGACGCGGTCATCGCGGCGTTGCCGGAGGGGTTGGATACGGTCATCGGCGAACGCGGTGTCAAGTTGTCCGGCGGGCAGAAGCAGCGGCTCGCGATCGCGCGCATCTTCCTCAAGAACCCGCCGATCCTCATTCTCGACGAAGCGACGTCGGCGCTTGATACGGAAACCGAGCGCGCCATCCAGCAGTCCCTCAGCGAGCTTGCGGAAGGGCGCACGACCCTCGTGATCGCTCATCGGCTGGCGACGATCGCCAATGCCGACCGGATCATGGTGGTGGAGGATGGACGGATTGCCGAACAGGGCACGCATGCCGACCTGCTTGCGATGCCCGACAGTCGCTACCGCCGTCTTCAGGCGCCGTCTGCCGAGGGCGCCTGAGAATCAGCATCGTAATCAGTCGTCAGCCTCGTCCTACGCCAGATACCGATTAAACCAGGCGATCGTCCGGTCCCAGGCAAGCTTGGCCGCAGCCTCGTCATAGCGCGGCGTCGAGTCGTTGTGGAAGCCGTGGTTGGCGCCGGGATAGATGTGGGCCTCATAGGTCGTGCCTGCCGCTTTCAGGGCAGCCTCGTAGGCCGGCCAGCCCTCATTGACCCCTTTGTCCAGCTCGCCATAGTGCAGGAGCAACGGCGCCTTGATGCGCGGTACGTCCTCGGCCTTCGGCTGGCGGCCATAGAAGGGCACGGCGGCGGCCAGTTCCGGATAGGCAACGGCTGTCGCATTGGAAACACCACCGCCATAGCAGAAACCGGTTATGCCGACTTTCCCGGTCGCAGCGTCGTGCGCCATCATGAACTCGACGGCGGCAAAGAAATCGTTCATCAGCTTCGTCGGATCGACGCTCTTCTGCAGTTCGCGCCCTTTCTCGTCATTACCCGGATAGCCGCCGACGGAGCTGAGACCATCGGGTGCCAAGGCGATGAAGCCGGCCTTCGCCACACGGCGGGCGACGTCTTCGATGTAAGGGTTGAGGCCGCGGTTTTCATGCACGACCACGACGGCCGGAACCTCGCCCTGCGCTTTGACCGGCCGCACGAGATAGCCGCGAACCTCTCCATGCCCCTTGGGGGAGGGGTAGGTAATATACTCTGCAACGATTTCGGGATCGGTAAAGGCAACCTGCTGCGCCAGTGCGTAGTCCGGGCTCATAGAGGAGAGGATGGCCGCAGCCGTCAGTCCGCCGATTGCAAACTTGCCCGCCCTGTCGAGAAACTCACGCTTGGAGATCTTTCCATGCGCATAATAATCGTAGAGTTCCAGCAGTTCCGGATCGAAATCCTTGGCCGTCAGACGCGTCATGGAAAAGTCTCCCTCTCATCCTGTTGCCGCCAAAGGTAGAGCGGAACGGGAAGAACGTCGCTTCACAAGTTCGGCAACGACGGGTTTAGCACTTAAGCTTGGGTCTTCGCCTTGTTGACGAAATGGGCGTTGCCAAGGCCGGTGCCGATGGTCAGCACGGCCCATTTGGATACGTCGTGCATGAAGGGGATCTGCGACAGCCCCTGAACGACGGCATCATTGTGCATCATCACGAAGGTCTCATGCCCGCCGATCTCGGGAATGGCCTTCTTGATCGCTGCCGGCAGATTGAAGATGTCACTTTCCCAATTGCCGCCTGGCAAATTCTGCCCGCCGCGCTCGATCGAGCCGTCCGCCTGAATGATGCCCGGGCAACCGATACCGATCAGCGGCGCTGGCGCCAGCTTCTCCTTCTCGGCGCGTGCGATCAGATCTTTCAGCATCGCGATCAGACGCTCGACGGCCACACTGCGGCTCGGACGATCATCCGAATGCCGCCAGATCTCCGACTGCCAGACAGCCGCCTCTTCCAGATAATGCTTGTCGTCGCTCTTTGCCTTGCCGAGGTCGACGACACCGGCGCGAATGTTCGTGCCGCCGATATCGACGGCGAAGATCGCCTTGTGCCCCTTCAGCATCCATGCCGGCATCAGGTGTACCGAACCGATCAGCCCGGCATCATCAGGGTGGTGAACGACCGGGACCAGATGGACGTGCACGTCGCGCTCGGCAAGCAGCATCTCCGTACGGGCAATGGCAAGTTCGCCGGAGCGGCTCTGACGAAAGCCGCCCCCGACCACGATCCGCTCGGTGCCGGCCCAATGCTTCTGCTTCAGGAAGCGCGTGACCACATTGGCGAATTCCTGTGAAAAGTCCTCGATCGCACTCCACACCAGCGCGGCCGCCTGCGCGTCCTTGCCCTTGAGCAGCGCATCGATATCGCGCTTGGGAAGATCGGCTGTGGCAACCTTGCCGATCGGGTCGATGCCGACCTCCCGCATCACCTTTCGCCAGCGATGCAGCTTCTCACGGAACTCGCCCTTCGTCGCCTTGTCGCCGATGAAGCCGTCCTTGTCGCGAATCTCGATGTTGTAATCGTCGATGATGAGGGCTGGTAAGTCGAGGGCTCCATTTGTCAGGGGGCCGGTGGCCTGATCCTGTGTCGCAGTCTTTGACGTACCCATCAATCATCGATCCCTTCATTTGCAGGTGCGGTCGCAACGTATCGCTGCCGCGGATGTTCCCGCTAGGCTCCGCCCGCATCAACGAAACCCCTGAAATGGGATGGAAACAGCCGCTTTCGACCGTTTCGCAAGCCTTGGGCAAGGCCGTTCCTGTTAACCTTTCGTTAACCGTCATAGCGATACATATTGTAAACGAATCCTTAACCTAGATGAACAAAGTGCCAACAGACGCCCGCTCGATCCGTATCAAGGGCCGCTCCTTTCTCGCGGTCGTTCTCTCTCCGGACCTGCCGCTTGATGCGTGGCTGATTCGGCTGGACGACCTCGCTGCGCGCTCCGCCGGCTTCTTCTTCGGCCGCCCAGCCGTTCTGGACGTCGCCGACCTGAAGCTCGACCGGACCCAGCTGAAGGAACTGGTCGATGAACTGACCCGCCGCAATGTCAGCATCATGGGCATCGAAGGCGCGCGTCCCTCCGCGATCGCGCCCGGAATGCCCCCGGCGCTGAAGGGTGGGCGTCCGGCGTCCGACTTCGAGGTCACGACCAGCGATCCGGCCGAAGCCGGGACGACGGACGATATGGCGAGTGAGGCCGGTGAGGTCCGTGCGGAAGAACCCCGCCCGGCGCTCCAGTCGCTCGTCATCCGCGAACCGGTCAGGTCCGGGCAATCCGTCGTCTTTACGGAAGGCGACGTCACCGTCGTCGGTTCCGTGGCCTCGGGTGCCGAGATCATCGCGGGTGGGTCGATCCATATTTACGGCGCACTGCGCGGCCGCGCCATGGCGGGCGCCGTCGGCAACGCCAGCGCACGAATCTTCTGCCGGAAGCTCGAGGCCGAACTGGTCGCGATCGATGGCGTCTACAAAATGGCCGAAGACATGGCCCCTGGTCTCCGCGGACAACCCGTCCAGCTGTGGCTGGAGGACGATGCGATCATGGCAGAGAAACTCAAGTGAGCCGGATACGGCCAAAACAGGAGAGCAAGATGGGGAAAGTCATCGTCGTTACGTCAGGCAAGGGTGGGGTCGGCAAGACCACGTCCACGGCCGCCCTCGGTGCCGCCCTGGCTCAGAGGAATGAAAAGGTCGTCGTGGTCGATTTCGATGTCGGGCTGCGCAATCTCGATCTGGTGATGGGTGCGGAACGCCGCGTCGTCTACGATCTGATCAACGTCATTCAGGGCGATGCCAAGTTGCCGCAAGCGCTGATCCGCGACAAGCGGCTGGAAACGCTGTTCCTGTTGCCCGCGTCGCAGACGCGCGACAAGGACAACCTCACCGAAGAGGGTGTCGAGCGTGTCATCGGCGAACTGAAGCAGCACTTCGACTGGATTATCTGCGACAGCCCCGCCGGTATCGAGCGCGGCGCAACGCTGGCCATGCGCCATGCGGATGTCGCCGTCGTCGTCACCAATCCGGAAGTCTCGTCCGTCCGTGACAGCGATCGCATTATCGGCCTGCTCGATTCCAAGACGCTGAAGGCCGAAAACGGCGAGCGTATGGAAAAGCACCTGCTCCTCACCCGCTACGATCCGATCCGCGCCGAGCGTGGTGACATGCTGAAGGTGGAGGACGTGCTCGAAATCCTGTCCATCCCGCTGCTCGGCATCATCCCGGAAAGCATGGATGTGCTTCGCGCTTCCAACATCGGCGCACCGGTCACACTCGCAGACGTGCGTTGCCCGCCCGCGATGGCCTATTTCGACGCCGCCCGTCGTCTTGCAGGCGAAACCCTGCCGGTCACGATCCCCGGTGAAAAGCGCAGCCTGTTCGGCAAGATCTTCGCACGGAGGGCTGCATGAGCATTTTCCGCCTTTTCACCAAACAGAGGTCCGCGCCGATGGCGCGCGAGCGGCTGCAGGTTCTGCTTGCGCATGAACGCGGTGCCGCTGGCTCCGACCTCGTCGCCATCCTGCGCGAGGAAATCCTCGCTGTCATCGCCAAGCATGTGCAGATCGACAGCGACAAGGTCCATGTGAAGATGGACCGGGACGAACACATGTCGATCCTGGAGATCGACGTCGAGATCCCGCTGGACGCCACCAAACAGGCGGCCTGATACCAGCAAGGCTCCTCCATCGGCGCGGCCGCGACACGATCGCAGCCGCGCCGATTTCGCTTTTAGGCGCTACCCCGCGCAACGCCCATGACCGACGCCCGAGCCTGTGCTGCGGGCGTCGTTTTTGTTTGTGGAAACGGGCTGGAATGGCATCCGGTTGGAATTCCATAGATATTACAGGTACTTGTCACTTTTATGAAGTTTTTCGGACGGGTGCTGTTGACGAACCATCTGTCTCGGATCTATAAACCGCACACCAACGAGGGCGGCGGCGCTGCTGGCGACCAACGAACTCGCTCTGAAGTTTCTTGACTTTGTAGCGAGTTGGCGGTCTTAGGCAGAACAGCTTGAGGCTCTTGCGGGAAAGATTTTGCGGTGATTGTGGCTTTAAGCTTTGATCATTCAGCGATGTGACGGACCGGTAAGGTTTGTCTGTTTTTTGACAATTGAAGATGAGAAAGAGAAACGTGGGCGGCGGACGTTGCG
>NZ_SLYH01000004.1:313713-394086 GCF_004343445.1 Rhizobium sp. PP-CC-3G-465 | reverse complement strand
AGATGACGCGGGTTACTCTCGGGAAGAGCCGGGTGCGGGAAATCCGCCCGCCCGGATCTGTGAGGGCGAAGCCGAATGGCATAGCTACTCGACCACGATCGCATAGCGGCTCTTTCGCTCCACGAGAGTGGTGACATTGGCATGGCCGAATGGGCGTTGGAAGATGAGCAGGTCGCCCTCCCAATGCCCAAACCGTGATCTATCTCCAACAAAATCAGGCCGTTGGGATATGCGGTGCGTGGCTGGAAACGCACCGTCGCGTGGCTTTCTTGATCGCATAGGACGACGTTTGCGGCGTGCCTCCGGTAGATATTGATAGAGACCAAGCCCATAATCTTCCTTGCTGTAGATGAAGCGATAGATTGTCTCCTTACAAACGCGAACGAGACTGAGGCCGTCTGACAGCAGGCGTCCGGCAATCTGTTCCGGTGACCAGCGAGCCTCCAACTGGTTGACAATCTCTGCGCGCAAAGTCGGGTGGCGCTGCAGCTTTCTCAACCGCCGGCGCCGCTCTTTGGCAATACCCTCGGCAACCGTGCTGTAATAGCCGTCGTAGTCCGGGAGTTCGCGATCGTGAAACGTGTTGCGCTTGATCTCGCGGTATATAGTTAAGCGATGGCGACCAAGCTGACGTGCCATCTCGTTGATGGGAACGTTTGCCGCCACTAGGTGATGCAGGCGCCGGCGATCGGCGAGGGTGATCTGCGTATAGGATCGCGACATGCCAAAATCTCCAAAATGAAACCCCTTGAAATCATTGGCATGTCGCAGTTGGAAATAGAATGTACCCGGCTACAAAACACGATCACATAATCAACGTTATGGAACTATTATGCATCACGATGTACGCTTTCCGACCTCAGCCACACCTCTTCACCGCTCACCCCGCCTGTACGGCTGCATTAGCGCCTGCGGCACGCGGGCGCGGCGGGCCATGATGGCGAGGGCGGCGATGGAGAGGATGTAGGGAGTCATCAGGAAGAGCTGGTACGGGACGGTGCCGCCAAGCGTGGTCTGGAGGCGGAGCTGGAAGCTGTCGAAGAAGGCGAAGAGGAGCGCGCCGAGCAGTGCGCAGCCCGGACGCCAGGAAGAGAAGACCACGAGCGCGATGCAGATCCAGCCGCGTCCCTGCACCATCGTCGGGAAAAAGCTGTTGAAGGCCGAAAGCGTCAGGAAGGCGCCGGCCATGCCCATCAGGGCGCTGCCGGCCATGACGGCGCCGTAGCGGATCGCCATCGGGTTGATGCCTTGTGCTTCCGCCGCATGCGGGTTTTCGCCGGTCATGCGGATAGCGAGGCCAAGAGGCGTGCGAAACAGCATGTAGGCCATGACGAGGGCGATGAGGATAGCGAGATAGGTCGGTGGCGTCTGTACGAAGAGCGCCGGGCCGACGAAGGGCAGATCGCTCAGACCCGGGATCGCGATCGGCTGGAACGGCTCGATGGTCGGCGGTGTGCCGGCGACCGGCACGAGCAGGCGGAACAGGAAATAGCTGAGACTGGAGGCGAACAGAGTGACGCCGAGACCGGACACATGCTGCGACAGGCCGAGCGTGACGGTGAGAAGCGCATGCAGAGCGCCGAAGACCGCACCGGCGACGGCCGCAATCAGCAGACCCGTCCACAGGTCGGCACCGTTATAGACCGAAAGCCAGCCGATCATCGCGCCGAAGGTCATGATGCCCTCGATGCCGAGATTGAGGACGCCTGCCTTTTCGCAGAGAAGCGCTCCCAGCGTGCCGAGGATCAGCGGCGTGGCGATGCGCAGCACGGCGGCCCAAAGCCCGGCGGAGGCGAGAATGTCGAACACCGCGGTCATCGGCGGATCCTGTACTGGGTGAAGAACAAGGCGACCAGCATGGTCAGCAGCGACAGCGCCACCGTGAGATCCGCGATATAGCTTGGAATGCCCATGCTGCGGCTCATGCCGTCGGCACCGACGAACATGGTCGCGGTAAACAAGGCGGCGAGCACGACGCCGAGCGGATGCAGGTTGGCAAGCATGGCGACGACGATGCCGGAATAGCCGTAGCCGGGCGAAAGATCCGTCGTCACATAGCCCTTGACGCCCATGACCTCCACCGCGCCGGCAAGTCCTGCAAGGCCGCCCGATATGCAGGCGACGCCAACAAGTGTGCGGCCGAGCGGCACGCCGGCGAAAACGGCCGCCTGCGGATTGAGGCCGGCCGCGCGCGACTTGAGGCCGAAGACCGTGCGCGATTGCACGAAATGGAGGAGAAAAGCGAGGACCACCGCGATGGCGAGACCGAGATGAAGGCGGGAGCGCGACAGCAGCTTCGGCAACATCGCGCCATCCGCCACCGATTGCGATTGCGGCCAGCCGAAGGCTGCAGGGTCTTTCAGGACCGTATCGATCAACATGGAGACGAAGAGGACGGCGACGAAGTTGAGCAGCAGCGTCGTCACCACTTCATCGACCGAGAAGCGAAGCCGCAGCCAGAGCGGCACCAGCAGGAGAACCATGCCGGCAATTGCGCCGAGAACGAGCAGCGCGGGGATCTGTACGATGGGCGGAAGACCGCCGAGGAGATGCGAGCTTGTGGCGGCCACGACGATGGCGCCGAGATAGAGCTGGCCTTCGGCGCCGATGTTCCACAGCCGCGCCCGAAAGGCGACGGCGGCGGCAAGGCCGGTCAGCATCAGCGGCGTGGCGCGTGTCAGCGTTTCCGTGACGGACAGGCGCGAGCCGAACGCGCCCTTCAGGATGCGCCAATAGGCCTCCAGAACCGGGGCGCCGGCAATGGCGATCAGCACGCCGGATATGGCGAGCGCCACCACGATCGCCAGGATCGGCGTGGCGATGACCAGAGCGAGAGGCCTGTGTTCGCGCCGCTCAAACCGCATGGGTCACCTCGGTGTGCTCTGTGTGCCACTCGCCCGCCATCATCAGGCCGAGCCTTTGCCGGTCGGCATCCTCGTTGCGGATCGGCGGCGACAGCCGGCCACCAACGATGGCCTGGATACGGTCGGCCAGTGCCATCACCTCGTCCAGATCCTCGGAGATCAGCAGCACGGCGGTGCCGGCCTTGCGGGCTTCCAAGATGCGCTCGTGAACGGCAGCGACGGCGCCTTCATCGAGACCGCGCGCGGGCTGGGCGGCGAGCAGGATGCGCGGCCGGTTGATGAGGTTGCGGCCGAGAATGAGCTTCTGCATGTTGCCGCCGGACAGCAGCCGGGTGCGCGTGGCGGGCGTTCCCCCGCGCACGTCGAACTGCGCGATGATGTCGCTGGCAAACCGCATGCCGCCCGCACGGTCCACGAGGCCGTACTTCGCATAGTTCGGAAGCCGTTCGAGAATGGCGTTTTCCCAGATCGCCATCTCGCCGATCGCGCCCTCCTTGTTGCGATCCTCCGGAATGCGCCCGATGCCGGCGGCCACGACATCCGCAACGGAGAGATGATCGACGGGCTTGCCGAACAGGAGGAGGTCGCCGGAGGTGCGGGATATGGTTCCGGACAAAAGCTGCGCCAGCACCCCCTGCCCGTTTCCGGACACGCCGATGATGCCGAGCACTTCGCCGGCCCGCAGGCGGAAATCCACCGCCTTCAGCGTATCCACGCCTTGATGGCGCACGGAGACGGCGGCGGCTTCCAGAACCGTTTCGCCCGGTGTGGCTGCTACACGCACGGGCCGCGACACGCTGCGCCCGACCATGAGCTCGGCAAGCTCCGCTTTTGTGGTTTCCGAGGCCTTGCGGTCCGCCACATGCCGGCCGCCGCGCAGAACGATGATGCGGTCGGCGGTCGCCATCACCTCGTCCAGCTTGTGCGATATGAAGATGAGCGAAAGCCCCTGGCGCGCCATGACCTTCAGCGTCGCGAACAGCGTCTCGGCCTCGGCCTGCGTCAGCACCGCGGTCGGCTCGTCCAGCACCAGAATGCGAGCGTCGTTGTAGAGCGCTTTCAATATTTCCACGCGCTGCTGCTCGCCTACCGACAGATCCCCGAGCCGGGCGTCGGGATCGACGCTCAGCCCGAAGCGCTGTGCGATGTCGAGCAGCTTGGCACGCGCCTCGGCGCGGCGGGAGCACAGCGACCAGAGGCTTTCCGTTCCCGTCGTCACGTTTTCAAGGGCCGTGAGGTTGGGGGCGAGCGAGAAGTGCTGGTGCACCATGCCGATGCCGGCGCGAATGGCGGCGCGCGGCTTGCCCGGCGGCAATGCGGTTCCGTTGATCAGCACCTTGCCGCTGTCGGGCACGTAATGGCCGAAGAGAATGCTCATCAGCGTTGTCTTGCCGGCGCCGTTCTCACCGAGAAGCGCGACGATCTCGCCCTTCGCAAGCGAAAGCGAGATGCCGTCATTGGCAAGGTTGGTGCCGAAACGCTTGCTGACGCCGACGATCTCCAGCACTGGTTTCGTCATGACGCCAATCCGGCGATGGGGAACGGATGCGTATAGCGCTGCTCCTGCTCCAGACGGTGCGCGAGCTGTAGGAGCAGTGCTTCGCCGCCCATCGGCGCCATGATCTGGACCGGCAGCGGCAAGCCATGAGTGTCGGTGCCGAAGGGAAGCGTGAGGGCCGGACATCCCGAGGCATTGGCCAGCGAGGCCAGCGGCGCGAATGCCGCCATGCGCCCGAAGTGCAGGTCGAGATCCGCGTGATCGCTCGGGAAGGAACCGATGGGGAGTGGCGGTCCTGAGAGGATCGGGCAGAGCAGAGCGTCGATACCATCGAAGAGACGCCATAGATCGCGGCTGACGAGAACCATGGCGTTCAGGCTTCTCCAGAGATCGACGGCCGGTAGCGACAGGCCCCGCGCGATGACTGCCTGCGTCAGCGTTTCCGCGCGCGCGGCATCGAGACCGAATGTAGTGACGGAGCCGGCGAGGTTCGCGCAAACGATATCGACGAAGGCGCGGCGACTTGAAGCGCAGGCTTCTTCGATTGCCGTGAACGGCACTGGTACCAGCCGGTGCCCATCAGCCTCAAGCGCCTGTCCTGCTGCCTCGACGATGGCCATCCGGTCGGCGTCTGTCGGGTAAAGCGCGCCGGTGTCGGTCAGGATGCCGATGCGAAGCGGAGCGGAGGTCCGTTGTGCGTTTTTCACAGGTGGGAACGGCCCGCGCGCATTCCCGCTCAGGGCTGAAAAAATCGCAGATGTGTCGCGGACCGAGCGGCAGACGGCAAGTTCCGACGCGATGCCGCCAAGGTGGTTGCCGAAGCTCGGGCCGGCCGGCATGGCCCCACGGCTGGGCTTGAGGCCGACGAGGCCGCAGCAGGCGGCGGGCACGCGAATGGAACCGCCCGCATCCGTTGCATGGGCGATGGCGACGATGCCGGCGGCAACCGCGGCCGCGGCCCCACCGGAGGACCCGCCGGCCGTCCGGCCTGGGTCGAGCGGATTGCGGCAGATCGGACCGATGGCCGGCTCGCTTGCGAGCGACAGTCCGAATTCCGGGCTGGTGGTCAGCCCGAAGAGGCAGAGGCCGGACGCGCGGAAGCGTTCGGCAAGATCGGAGTCCGGGCTGTCGGCATGCGTGCTGCCGCGCGCCAGCAGTTTGGAACCTGCCGCGACCGGAAAGCCCGCAAACGGCCCGCCAAGGTCCTTGGCAAGCGTCGGCACACCGGCGAACCGCATAGCGGCACGCTCTGGCGAGCCTGGCGGGAGGGCGTCGATCGCCGCCGCTGCGGCAAGGCCCCTCGCCTCGTCGCGATAGGTGATGGCGCCGAGGCCTGCAACGGTCTCGGCAGCAGCGAACGACGCCTGCATGGCCTGTGTGCTGGTGAGGCGGCCGCTGGCGATCGCCTCCGCCAGAGCCGTCGCATCCGTGGTCACGCGCAGGCTACTTCGGCTCGTCCGCCACTCTCGGAACGTCGAACGTGCCCGCCTTGATCTCGGCGCGCTTGGCTTCCATCGCGGCTTCGGCGTCTGCCGGGGCGACGCCCTTCACGAAGACGATATCGCTGCCGCCTTCTTTCATCAGGCCATAGGCGGTGTAGTCGCGGCCGGTCGGCTTGCCCGCGGCGATATCGGCCAGAGCGGCGTCGAGGATCGGCCGGAAGTTCCACAGCGCGTTCGCAAAGACCGTATCGGGATAACGCGGCGTGTAATCGACCAGCGATCCCACGGACTTGATGCCACGCTCCTTGGCGGCGTCGGCCGTGCCGATGCGCTCGCCGAAGAGAATATCCGCGCCGGCATCGATCTGTGCGAGACCGGCTTCGCGCGCCTTCGGCGGGTCGAAGAACGTGCCGATGAAGGTGACGAGATGCTTCGCATCGGGGTTTACAGCCTTCACGCCGGCCGCAAACGCGTTGATCAGCATGTTGACCTCGGGGATCGGCATCGCGCCGACCGAGCCAACGACGTTCGACTTGGTCATCTTGCCGGCAAGCATGCCCGCGAGGTAGGCGCCGTCGAAGTTCCATGTGCCGAAGACACCGAAATTGTTGCCAGCTTCCTTACCGCTGGAGCCCATCACGAAGGCCGTGTCGGGATAATCTGCCGCAACCTCGCGCGCCTGCTTCTCGACCGGGAACGTCTCGCCGATGATCAGCTTCGCCCCCTGCTCCGCATATTCCCGCATGGCGCGGGGATAGTCCGTGCCGGAGACGCCTTCCGAGAAGACGTATTCAATAACGCCTTCCTTTGCGGCGTCCTGCAGCGCCTTGTGCAGCACCGAGTTCCAAGCATTTTCGACCGGAGACCCGTGAATGCCGGCCACCATCACCGGCGTTGCGGCGCGAAGGGAGGGCGCAAACGCGCTTGCGCCCAAAACCATTCCCGATGCCAGAACGGCACGGCGCGACATCAAGAATTGCTTCGTCATTTGCGTTCCCCATTTTTACCGATTGGTTCAATTTCTATGAGGGGCCTAAAAATGTGTCAAGCGGCTTACGGGGTTATAAAATGAGCAAGAGCTGTCTACCCACAGCTCCTTTGAGATCGCGACGCGCGTGCCCGCAACAAGCCAGCTCAACGGCGGTGGAAGCGCCAGCATCGCCGGATCATCGCGGGAAACGTTGATCGTCTACATCGTCAGCGGGAGAACATCGCGTTTTCCAAAGACCTCCTTTGCTGCAGACAGACCGTTGAGTGCCGACGGAAACCCCGCATAGACCGCCATCTGCATCATGATTTCCGTGATCTCCTCCCGTGATAGCCCGACATTCAGCCCCGCCTCGATATGAACCTTCAGCTGTGGCGCCGCGGTGCCCATGGCTGTCAAAGCCGCAATGGTCGCGATCTCCCGGGCACGTAAGTCAAGGCCCGGCCGGCTGTAGATGTCGCCGAACGGGAATTCGAGGAGGTATGTCGCAAAATCCGGGGCGATATCCGCCAGTGCGGCAACGACATTTTCCCCGGCCTGCCCGTCGATTTCAGCGAGTGCCCGCCTGCCTCTTTCCAGTCGGCTTTCGCCCGTCATTTGGTGTTCCTGTGTCATGATGGTCTGTCCCTTTTTCTGCCCCGGCATATCCGGAGATCTTGGCATCGAGGACGAGAAGATTGGCCTGGAGATCGGCGATATGTTCGCCGACACGATTCCGGTGCTGCTCCAGAAGGACACGCCGCTCCGGTTCCGTTGCGGGACCGCGGCTGCGAAGTTCGGCGTAGAGCAGCATCTCCCGGATCGGCATGCCCGTCGCCTTCAGCCGGCGCAGGAAGGCGATCCAGATGAGGATGGCCGCATCATAATCGCGTTGGCTCGACCCATCGCGATCGGCATAGGGCAGCAGACCGATACGCTCATAGTAGCGGATCGTATGCGCCGATAGTCCGGAGCGTTTTGCAAGCTCACCGATCTTCATAGGCCCTCTTCTCTTTCAACGACGCTTCAAAGGCTACGGGTTCGAGTGCACTCTCAGTCAAGCGTTCTTTTCTCGACCTCTGTCGTCGTCGATCAGCGGCATGGCAAGAGATGGCTGAGGGCAAAGAGGGTAAGGCTTCGTAAAGCATACGGGCGGCTTTTCGTTTGAAACGAGCCTCGACGGATACCCTCAAATTAGGGTCGGCCCAATTTGTATGCAATCTGTTAGATCATGCGCTTTAAACTGCGGCATGAAGGAGACCCGACTTCATGATCGCCTGGGCGAAACGCACTATTCTTGTTTTCTGCGCAACGGATGCATTTGCTTCACGCCGCGATGTCTTCTTCGTCGCCCTACGCTCCGCCCTCGGCGTCGTCTTCGTCGGCGATATCCTCAATGTGATCGGCCATCTGGTGCTGGACGCGTTCGGGCTGCTGCCCTACCCGCTGGTACCGGCGGCGACGGTCGGCGTGCTCATCACGACGCTGCTCGGCACGCCGCTGATCTTCACCATCCTGTATATCATTGGTCTTGCGATCCACGATCTGTCGATCTCGCGGGCTCGCTTCGAGGCGTTGAGCCGCACCGATCAGCTATCGGGTCTTCTCAATCGCCGTGCCTTTCTCGCAGCCTATGCCGAACACAAGGGCGAAGCCTCCCTCGTCGTTTTCGACATCGACCGTTTCAAGGCACTGAACGACAGTTTCGGACATGAGGCAGGCGACCGCGCCATCGTCTCTGTCGCCTCCGTCCTCAATGACAATTTCCAGCCGCCGCATGTTCTTGCGCGCATCGGCGGCGAGGAGTTTGCGGTTCTCATCGTCGGCATGGAAGCGGCAGAGCGGATGGTGCTTGCCGGCGAGGCCGTCGTGCGTATTTCGCGCAACCCCATCAACCTCGGTGGCGTCCAAACTGCGGTGACCGTCTCCGCTGGTGTCGCCGAGTTTGCCCACTATCAAGGCTTCGCGCAGCTATTTGCCGCCGCGGACAAGGCTCTCTACATCGCCAAGGCCTCGGGCCGAAACCTCATTCTGCACGCGGACGACATTCCGGAGCAGCTTCGCAACGACGGCAATCATGCCCATGTGCTGCCGCCCGCGTTGCAGGCTGGTGTCGGGAGATAGCCTCTCACCCGTCGCGGCATGGCTTGATGTCAGCCATCCGGCATCACATCGTCGCCCCGATCTGCCACGGAACGAACTCGTTCGCACCATAGCCGAGCTCCTCCGACTTCGAGCGCTCGCCGGAGGCGACGCGCAGCACCGTCTGGAAGATCTCGCGGCCCTTCTCCTCGATGCTCACGCCTTCGAGGACGTCGCCGCAATTGATGTCCATATCCTCTTCCATGCGGCGATAGAGATCGGAATTGGTGGCGAGCTTGATCGACGGCGTCGGCTTGCAGCCGTAGGCCGAGCCACGCCCTGTGGTAAACGCGATCACATTGGCGCCGCCGGCCACCTGCCCCGTTGCGGCAACCGGATCGTAGCCTGGCGTGTCCATATAGACGAAGCCCTTGCGATCGATGCGCTCGGCATAGGCATAGACCCCGCGCAGGGTCGAGGTGCCGCCCTTGGCGACAGCGCCAAGCGATTTTTCGAGGATCGTCGTCAGTCCGCCGGCCTTGTTGCCGGGCGACGGATTGTTGTTCAGCTCGCCGCCGGCGCGCGCGGCATAGTCGGTCCACCAGTCGATCAGATCGACGATCTTCTGCCCGACTGCTTCGCTCTCGGCCCGGCGGGTCAACAGGTGTTCGGCGCCGAAAATCTCGGGCGTCTCCGACAGGATGGCCGTGCCGCCCTGCCGCACGAGCTGGTCCACCGCCGCCCCGAGCGCAGGATTGGCCGTGAGCCCGGAATAGCCGTCGGAACCGCCACATTGCAGGGCCAGCGTGATTTCGGAAGCGGAAACCGTTTCCCGGCGCGCCTTTGCGGCCATTGGCAGGAGATCGCGAATGCGTTCGACGCCGGCCTCGATCGAGCGGCGTGTTCCTCCGGTTTCCTGGATCGTCAGGCTCTGAAAATGATCGCCTTCGACGATGCCATATTGCTGCTTCAGGCGCGGGATCTGGAAGACCTCGCAGCCGAGGCCGACGAGAACCACGGCGGCAAGGTTGGGATGGGTCGCGTAACCCCATTGGGTGCGGGCCAGAATATCGTACCCCTCCCCTTTCGACGCCATGCCGCAGCCGGTGCCGTGGGTGAAGGGAATGACGCCGTCGATATCGGGGTAATCCTTGAGAATGCCGGACCGCTCGACCGCCTCGGCAATGAAGCCGGCGACGGTGGCGGAACAGTTCACCGACGACAGAATGCCGATATAGTTGCGCGTGCCGACACGCCCGTCCGGGCGGCGGAAACCCTGGAAGGTCTCCGGCACTTCGCCCGCCAGAAGCCCGCCGTCCGGGCGCGCTTCCGTGGCGAAGGCATAGTCGCGGGAAAAGTCGTGGATCGCGACATTGTGCTCGTGCACCCAGTCTCCTGGCGCGATCGGAACGGATGCGAAGCCGATGATCTGGCCGAACTTGCGGATCGGTTCGCCCTCGGAGATCGGCACGAGCGCGATCTTGTGCCCCTTGCCCACCGCACTGCGCGCCGCCACGCCGTTCTGCAGAATGTCGCCGTTCGAAACGCGGTCGATGGCGATGACCACGTTGTCGGAATCGTTGAGGCGCAGAATGCGGGGCGTCGCCATGGTCAAATCTCCAGAATGGCTTTGATGGTACCAGCTTCCGGGCGCAGCCACTGCGGGAAAAGTTCAGGACCATCCTCAAGCGCGCCGCGATGCGTGATGAGCGCATCGACGGGCACGCGGCCGGCCGCCATCTGGCGCACCACTTCGGCAAAGTCGTCGGCCTGCGCGTTGCGGCTGCCGAACAGCGTCGCCTCGCGCTTGTGAAACTCCGGGTCGGAGAAGGTGATGTCGGTACGCACGACGCTGACCAGCACGTAGCGCCCGGCATGGGCGATGAAACCGAAGCCGCGCTGCATGGCTCCGGCATTGCCGGTCGCGTCGATGACGACGTCGAAGAAGTCTCCGCCGGTCATCCGCGATGCCTCGGCTTCCGCCGACGCGTCCGCCATGATCATGGCATCGGCGCCCAGCCGGTCGAGCGTGAAGCCCAGACGATCCTCGCGGACATCCATGACCGTGACATGCGCGCCGCGCGCCTTGGCGAAGATGATCGCCGACATGCCGATGGGGCCGGAGCCGACGACGAGAACGCGGTCTGCAGCAGACACGCTGCCGCGCTTCACGCCATGCGCGCCGATGGCCAGGAATTCGATCGTGGCTGCGGCGTCAAGCGAGGCGCTACCGGCCGACACGACGTTGCCTTCCGGCACGCAGAGATATTCCGCCATGCCGCCATCGCGGTGCACGCCGAGCACGGCGATGCTCTGGCAGGCATTCGACACGCCCTTCCGGCAGGCGTGGCAGGTGCCACAGGAGAGATAGGGCACGATATAGACCGCTTCCCCCGCCTTCAGTTTGCTGCCTTGCGGCACGCTCTCGACCGTGCCCGACAGTTCATGCCCCATGACCCGGGGATATTCGAGGAACGGGTGCTTGCCCTGAAAGATATGGTAATCCGTGCCGCAGATGCCGACGCGGCGGATGCGGACCAGAACCTCGCCCGGCGCCGGCACGGGGACGGGGCGGTCGATGACCGAAAGACGGCCGGGCTCGTTGCAGATCAGGGCTTTCATAGCATCACCTTCGCAGATCGTTCGCAGTCTCGTCATGGTGCGGAAGCCGAGCGACCGGCTCCCGCGGTATCGCCGTCAGCGGCGCGATCAGGTCTTGGGCAGGGTCGCCGGCAGCGGCACGCCCGTGTAGCGGTTGTAGATCTCGCTGAGCTTCCCGTTCTTCAGGTTTTCGGCGATGACCTCGTTCAGCTTGGCCTTCAGCGTGTCATCGCCCTTGCGCAGGCCGATCGCGTAGGGGTTGGTCTTCAGCACGATCTTGAGCGTCAGCGGATCGGCCGTGCGGCGCTGGTTGACCGCCGACATGATCTGCAGCGAGGATGCCATGACGTCGACCTGGCCGGAGACCAGGGCCGTGACGAGCGTCGCATCGTCATCGTAGCGCGTCAGCTGCGCGCCCGGCAGCTTGGCCGTCGCTTCGAGATCGTTCGTCGAGCCGCGCGTCGTGCCGACCTGTACGCCGTTGAGATCTTCCGGCTTGGTCACATTTGCGCCAGCCGAACCGGCCGCAACCACGATCTGGATAACGCCATAGGCATCGGTGAAATCGATCACCTTCTTGCGCTCGGCATTGACGCTGAACGAGGCCATGACGATGTCGGCCTGGCCGGTGAGGAGGGCGGGAACGCGGTTCGGGCCGGTGACCTGCACCAGTTCCAGTTCGACGCCGAGCGCTTCGGCAACCAGACGTGCGCTCTCGATGTCCGAGCCCGTGGGCTGCATCTGCGCGTCCGTCATGCCAAAGGGTGGCGAGCCCAGATCGACCGCGATGCGGATCTTGCCGCGCTGCTGGATGTCGGCCAGCGTATCGGCCATGGCGTTCGAGCCGCCGAGCACCGGCAGGCCGATGACGAGGGCGAAGGCCGCCGCGGAGATGGTGGAAAGCAGGTTACGTCTGTTCATGGTCGTTCCTCCCGGTTGAATGACTGTAAGCGTTTGCGGGCCTCTTGCTTTGACGCAAGTCGTTCGCTTTAGAGGCCGCTGCCCACGAAGTTCGCCAGTTCCGGCGTCTTCGGGGCGTCGAGCATGGACCCGGGGCCGGTCTCCCAGACCTGGCCCTTGTGCATGTAGATGACCTGGCTTGCGACCTTGCGGGCGAACGCCATTTCATGAGTGACGAGGATCATGGTCATGCCGCCGCGTGCCAGATCCTCCATGACCTTCAGAACCTCGCCCGTCAGCTGCGGGTCGAGGGCCGACGTAACCTCGTCGAACAGCATCAGCTTCGGCTGCATGGCCAGCGACCGTGCGATCGCCACGCGTTGCTGCTGCCCGCCGGAGAGCTGCTCGGGATATTGCTGTGCCTTTTCCGACAATCCGACCTGTGCCAGCACATCCCGCGCAAGGTCGCGCGCTTCGCTCTTGCCGATCGATTTCACGCAGGTCGGCGCCAGCATGATGTTCTGCTCCACCGTCAGGTGAGGGAAGAGATTGTAGCTTTGAAACACGATGCCGACATCTTGGCGAAGCGCACGGCGGTCGAGTTTCGGGTCGCCGACGGCATGGCCGCAGACCTCGATCGTGCCGTCCTGAATGGTCTCCAGCGCATTGATGCAGCGAAGCGCCGTGGACTTGCCCGAGCCGGACTGGCCGATGACCGCAGCCACACCGCCGCGCTCGACCTCGAAGGATACGCCTTCCAGAACCTTGAGAGCCCCGAAATACTTGTGAACGTTTCTGAGCTTAACGACCGGCGACATTGAGCTTCCTTTCAAGCGTCCGGCTCCACATGGACAACGGGAAGCAGATCGCAAAGTAGAACGCTGCCACCACCATGAAGACGGTGAACGGTTCGAAGATGGAGTTGTTGATGAGCTTGCCGGCCTGGGCCAGCTCGATGAAGCCTATGACCGACGCGAGCGACGTGTTCTTCACGATCTGCACGAGAAAGCCGACCGTGGGTGGCGTCGCAATGCGCAGGGCCTGCGGCAGGATCACCCGCATCATGCGCTGCCAGCGTGTCAGCGCCAGACATTCGGCAGCCTCCCACTGGGTCTTCGGAACGGCCTCGATACAGCCGCGCCAGATTTCGGCGAGGAAGCCGGAGGCGTAGATGGTCAGACCCGCACCCGCTGCGAGGATGGCGGGAAAGCCGGGGCCGGCAAAGATGGCGATGCCGTAATAGATGAGAAACAGGAGGATCAGCAGGGGCGTGCCCTGCACGATCTGGATGTAAGTGCTGGCCGCCCGCCGTAGAAGTTTCGACGGTCCGATGCGGGCGAGCATGACGCCGAAGCCGAGGAGACCGCCGCCGATGAAGGCGATGGCTGAGAGGCCGAGCGTCCAGAGAGCGGCCCATGCCAAAAATTCGACGTGGAGCAGGCTGAATGTGGGGGTCGTCATCACAGGGGCCGCCTCACAATGTCGTGCCGAGCTTGCGCCGGCGGGTAAAGGCTGCCTGGGCGAAGGCGGTGAAGGCACCGCGCATCACGAAGGACAGGACGAGATAGATGAGGCCGACGACGATGTAGGTCTCGAACGCGCGGAAGGTGCCAGACTGGATGCGGTTGGCGACGGCGGTCAGCTCTTCGGCGGAAATCTGCGAGGTGATGGAGGACGCCAGCATCAGCAGCACGTATTGGCTGGTCAGGGAGGGATAGACCCGCTCGATCGCCGGGCGCACGATGACATGCCAGTAGATCTGCGGTTTCGAAAGCCCGAGACACTCCGCCGCTTCGACCTGCGAGCGGTGAATGGACTGGAGGCCCGCCCGCACGATCTCGCAGGTATAGGCACCGACATTCACGGTGAGCGCGATCATGGCCGCGAGATTGGCGGAGACGCGGATGCCGAGTGTGGCGATGCCAAAATAGATGATGAACACCTGCACCAGCAGCGGCGTGTTGCGGATCACCTCGACATAGGCCGCCACGATCGCCTTGACGACCGGCGATCCGTCGGCCCGCCCGATGGCACAGAGCGTGCCCACGATGAAGCCGGCGACCGTCGCGACGGCAGAAAGCTGCAGGGTCAGAACCGCACCCCAGAGGAAATCCGGCCAGTACGGCAGAAGCGCGGAGAAATCGAACGTATAGGTCATGCCTTTGCCCTCTCCGTTTCATGCGTCGCCACGGCCTGCCCGGCGATGAGGCCGCGAAGGACCGGCGCTGCCGGCGTCGTCCCGGTCTCCGCCACCCAGTCGAGGAAGGCGCCGATCCGCCGCTCGATCTTGACGCCGTGGTTCTGGGCGATGTCTGCGACGCGGTGATCGAGGAACGGGTTGTCGAACCGCTCCAGCGTCACCTCCACATAGGCTTTCGCGGCGTCGGCCATGCCATGCGCGGCAAAGCCCGGAACGACCTCCTGCCGGTAGACGGCAAGCAACTGCTCGCGGATCGCCGCGTCCTGCAACAGCGCCCGAACCGTCTCGTCCTGTGCGCGACCTTCGCGCAGCCAGATGTCGGCGAGGACCGTGTGGCCGAGATTGAGGATATGCAGCTTCAGCCGCTCATAGGGCTCGAGATCGTCGGTCAGAACGACGGACGGATGGTCGAACGGGAGCGCCAGTCCGGGCTTCGCCTCGATCGCCCAGAGCGCGTAGGGCTCGGCGACAGCACCAACCGGCTCGATCGGCTCGGAGACGATGCGGTCCACGAGCGTGTTGGCGAAGATGACCTCGGTCTCCACGTAGTGGAGGAACGCCTCGTCTGCACCGGCCTCGGCAGCAAGCGATAGAACGGCTTGCTGCAGAATGTCGCCATTGCGGTTCAAAAGCTCGCACGGCAGCACGGTGAGCGGACCGCCCTGCGCCTGCCAGCGGTGGAAAAGCAGAACCGCAAGCTTGCCCACGAACGATGTGGGGATGCGTCCTGAGAAAAGCGTGTCGCTGCGATCATCCGCAGACAATTCGTAACCGCGATCGCCGGTGTTGGAGACGATGAAAGCGGCGTCGTTTGCAAACAGCGCCTTCAGCTTTGCCCAATCGGCCAGCGCGGAGATGCCGCCGTCGACCGATGTGACGGAGATCCGGCGCTCGACCTGCCGGCCTGCCTCGATACCGCGGATGATGATCGGATAGCCTTGCGGATGTCCGAAGGCGGCCACACGGCCGGCGCGTTCTGCGGAGCCCGAGACCTGGACGATGGTGATCGGACCGATCGCCTGACCGGCTTCGCGCGCCTCGTGAACGAAGAGATCGACATGCGCCTGAAGAAAGCGGCTGGTTCCGAACTGAATGATGCGCGTGCTCATACGCAAAGCTCTGACGTGGCAGAGCCTGAAGGCATGTAACAGACGGCAAACATGGCGCTGCACGCTGTTCTGCTGATGTTCGATCTGCCCATGCGTTAGATCCTCCTCAGGTTCTCCCTTGCGTTTTATATACAAAAGACAAACTGCCACGCAATGCTTTATTTTGTTTATTTTATGCAATAAACAGGAGGCTGCCGACATGGGGACCGGCGGGGAGGCGTTTGGAATGAAGGGAAATGCGGTCTACAAGCGGAGTTACAACGGCTGCCTCGCAATCTGCGGGAGCCTGCCGCTCGGCGCCGAAATGCCCTCCGAGAACGAGCTTTCGCAGTCGCTGGCCGTCAGCCGCACCACCATCCGCACGGTCATGACCGGGCTTGAAGCTGCTGGCATCCTCCGTCGCGAAAGCGGCGCCCGCCGGCTGTCTCGCCGCCCCGCGCCAGACGATGCCTTTCCCGACACGCAGACCCTGTCGACCAGCGCCACCGTCGAGCGTCGCTTCTTGGAATGGATATTGGACGGCCATATCGGGCCGGGTCATCTGCTGACGGCTACGGAACTTGCGCGACAGTTCGGCACGTCGACCACGATCATCCGCGAACACCTGCCGCATTTCCAGCATTTCGGCCTTATCGAGCGGCGTCCAAACAGTGCCTGGCTCTTCAAGGGCGTCACGCCGGCCTTTGCAAACGAGATCTACGAGGTCCGCGAAATGTTCGAGCTGCGTGCCGCGCGCAGCTTCATCGATCTGCCAGACGATTCCGGATCGTGGCGGCGCATGCGGACGATCGAGGCGGAGCACCGGTCCCTGCTGGCAAGCATCGACACGGATTACGGTCTGTTTCCGGATCTGGACGAACGCCTGCACCGCACCGTCCACGAGACCGCCGATAACCGGTTCATCAAGGATTTCTACGACATCATCTCGATGCTCTTCCACTACAATGCCCAGTGGGATGCGGAAGACGAGAAACAGCGCACCTTCACCGCGTTGACCGAGCACCTTGCTTATATCGAGGCGCTGCTGCGCCGCGACCTCAAGGCCATCGACCGCGCCTGCCGCCAGCACCTGAAGACGGCACGTTCCAACCTGTTGCGCTCGATCGAACTGCGCATGAAGGTACCTTCGGCTCCGGATGCATCACCCGCGTGAATCGGACGGCGCTGATCGATTCATAAGTTTGGTTGGACGCTTTCTCAGCCACGGGCGATTCTCGCCCCATGAACCAGCACCCTTATTACCTCTACATCGAGCGCACCCAGCCGGCGAAAAACATGGCCCGGTTCTACGCCCTGTCGATCGAGCCCTCCTTGTTCGGCAAGACCTCCCTCGTCCGCCGCTGGGGGCGGATCGGGACGACGGGGCGCGAGAAGATACATCTGTTCGAGGACGAGGCGGCGGCCGTCATGCTCTTCCTGGAGGTCGCACGGCAGAAGCGGCAGAGAGGCTATCGTCCGAGACCCACCACATCCAGCCGGGTGCCTGCCGCGTATCGTCTGTCATAGTCGGTCACGTTCGCTCGGATTTCCGCAGAGTCTCAGGTGGCCGGAACAAACGGCGCTATGTGGCATTATGAGTGGCCGTTGTAATTGCATCCTTTTCGGCGCCTGGAGTACGCATGAGCCAGAAAGATGATTGGCACCTGACGGAAATTCTCGATTACGAGCATGGCCGGGGTGATCCCTTTGCTGCTGCCGTGCGTGCCACTCGCATGGCGATGGTCATCACGGATCCTGCACAGCCAGACAACCCGATCGTGTTCTGCAACGAAGCATTCCAGCACCTTACCGGCTACGATCGCGAAGACATCGTCGGCCGTAACTGCAGGTTTCTGCAAGGCGTTGACACGGATGAAGCCAGCATTGCGAAAATCCGTGCTGCCATCCGGGCCGAAGAAAGCATTCACATCGACCTGCTGAACTACCGCAAGGATGGCTCGACCTTCTGGAACGCTCTGTTCCTCAGCCCGGTTCGCGGCGAGAGCGGAGACGTTCAATTCTTCTTCGCGTCGCAGCTCGACGTGACGGATCGCGTGATGGCGCAGGAGACGATTGCCGCACAGAAGGCCGCCGTCGACAGCGAGGTCAAGCGCCGCACGGCAGACCTGGAAAAAGCGCTGGAAGCCAAGACACTGCTGCTTCACGAGGTCGATCATCGGGTCAAGAACAACCTCACCATGATCGGTGCCCTCTTGCGGCTGCAAGTCCGCGCGATCGACGATGCCGATATCCGGGTAAAGCTCGAAACGATGATGGAGCGGATCGACGCGCTCGCGACGGTTCACCGCCGGCTCTATCAGGCCGACGACGTGACGCGCTTCGACGTTGCGGCCTTCGCCGCGAACCTTGCCTCGGATGTGATCGGCGCCAGCGGACGCAGCAATATCCGGCTGAAATGCGATATCGAGCCGATCGAGGTGCGCTCCGAGCATGCATCGGCGCTCGGACTGATCCTGAACGAGGTCCTGACCAACGCCATCAAGCATGGGCTGCGCGAAAACCGTGCGGGATCCGTCTCGATCATCGCGACCCGCGATGGCGAGGAAGCAACACTCTCGATCGAAGACGACGGGGTCGGGCTGATCATGGACCCCGCGTCCAGTGGCCTCGGTCACGCCCTGATCAAACGCCTGTCGCCGCAAAGCGGCACGACTGTCGCGTGGGACCGTTTGCCGACGGGCACCCGCGTGACGTTGCGCATACCGGAAATGGAGCAGACATCATGACCCCCTCCCCCCCGGCCTTCAAGGCCCTGCAGGTTCTCATCGTGGAGGACGAACCTCTGCTGGCCATGGATGTGGAAATGATGGTTGAAGAAGCCGGGCACAGCGTCGTCGGCGAAGCTGCTTCCCTCTACGAGGTCGAGGCCATGGAAACCGAGCCGGCGCCGGATCTCGCGCTGGTCGATATGCAGCTTGCTCGGGGCACGAACGGCCTAGACGTGTCGAAGCTGATCCAGGACAGGTGGCCTTCCGCTGTCATCGTCTTCGTCACTGCAAACCCGAAGAAGATTCCCGACGACTTCTCCGGCGCCCACGGCGTCATCGCCAAGCCCTTCTCGCGGAGCGGCTTTCTATCGGCGCTGAACTATCTCGGCGAAGGCATTGCAGACCCGCCTCCAGCATCGAGCCAGCCCTCCAGCTTCGTGGCTGCGCCCGCGGTTCGCGAAATCTGGTCGGTGCGGTCGCAGATGGATCGATAGGTGATGGGTCGGGCTTGGTGGGTCGAGGCGACGTTGTTGACCTGTATTCCAAGTGAATCTTCAGCGATTTTGTAAAAGCGTAGCGGACGCGATCGCAGACGTTCAAATCAGCAACATGCCTGAGCGCATTCATAATATGTAGCTGCAACCAGCTGACCGCTCCCGATCTCCGCCGTTAGCGTTTTTTCCCGCGACATGGACCGCCGCAGCAGGTGCGGTGCCTCACTCCGTCTGCTGAAGCTGTGTCAGCAAAGCCACCATCTTCACAACGAGACCGGTTGGCGCGTAATCGACATCGACGCCGCCTGCGCCGGCCAGACCCATGCGCAGCAGCTTCGTGCCGAAACCCTTGCGCTCCGGCGGCGTAACGATCGGACCATTGGTCTCCTGCCACGTCATGTGCAGCGCACGCTCCACGCCCTTCCCCTCGATGAACCAGTCGATCGCAACGCGACCATGCTCGTTCGACAGGGCGCCGTACTTCACCGCGTTGGTGCCAAGCTCGTGCAGCAACAAGGCAAGCGACAGGGCGCCCTTCGGGCCGACGATCGTCCGGGGGCCGCGCAGATCGACGCGATCCGCAGGTGCCAGACTCTCGAGCGTCGTTGCCATGATCGCCTGGATCGGTGCGGAATCGTGATTGTCGTGCAGCAGGACGTCGTGGGCCCGGCTGAGCGCATGGAGCCTCTTCTCGAAAGTGCGCACATGGGCCTGCTCGGTTACCGGACGCAGCGTCTGGGTGGCGATGGCCTGGACCATCGCCAGCATATTCTTCAGCCGGTGCGCTATTTCCCGGTTGATGAGTTCCTTTTCCGCCTCGACCATCTTGCGGTCGGAGATGTCGGTGACCGCGACGACCGCGCCCGAGAGATCTCCGGAAAGGTCCTTGATGGCCTCGCCTACGATCGAGATCCAGGTCTTGCTGCCGTCCGGCCGGTGATAGAGCACCTCGACCGTTGCGCTGTCGCATTCGCGGGCCATGATGCGGGCCAAAGGATAATGATGCGGATCGAACGGCGAGCCATCGTGATGGGTCGCGACGAAGATATCATATTCATCCACCGACTGTGCGGCCGTCGCGTCACGGCCCAGCAACTGCTGCGATCGCTCGTTCTGGAGGATGATCCGACCCGTCGGCGCTTCCGCAAGAAGCACGCCGACCGGCATGGTGTCGATGATGGTCGAGAGTTGCCGCTGCTGGTCGCGCAGTTCCGCTTCCAGCTTCAGGCGCGCGGTGACCTCCACGAACAGAACGACGAAACGCTCCGCGTCGAGCGGCTGGGCATGGCCTTCGTACCAGCGGCCTGTCGTCCCGACCTCCCGCACGAAGACGAGCGGTTCGTTGGAGCTGACGACAGCCGCAAATGCGGGGATCCACGCGTCTTCGCTGCCACCGAAAACCTCGTGAACCGTTCGCCCGACGGCGGAGGAAGGGGCAATGCCGACCAGCTCTCCCCAAGCCCGGTTGACCTCGATGTAGCGCCAGTCGATCACCTGACCGTCCGCATCGCGGATGAGCTCTCCGAGGATGAAACCCTCCTCGAGTTGCTCGAACAAGCCACGCCAGTGCGCCTCGCTCTTCTGCAGGCGCTCCTCCGCCAGCTTGCGCGCCGTCACGTCGGAGAAGACGGACGCGATGCGATCCGCCCCGATCCGGCGAATGCGGTTCTCGAACCACTTTCCGCCGATTTCATTTGCCTGGTTCAGATGCACGATCGGCTCGCCGAGATCGAAGACCGACCGGTAAGCAGGCATCATGTCACCGAGCACGCCAGGCGCGATCTGCGACAAGGTGGCGCCCACCACCGTGTCGGGTTTCATGCCCGTCAAACGCTGGAAAGCCGGATTGATATCCTCGAAGCGGATATCGACGATGTCACCTGTCGCATCACGCACAGCGCTCGCAACATAGTAACCTTCCTGCATGTCATGGAAGAGCGAACGATACATGAGTTCGGAGACACCGACCTCGATCTGCTTCTCGACGACCTTCGCGAGCGTTTCCAACGTAAGCCGGTCGCGCGCTATCCAAATTCGAGGCTTCGTATCAATGGCGGCGAGCGCACCGATGAGTTGCCCGTCCGGCAGGCGAATGGGCACGCCGAGATAGGCAACGACGCCTATATCGTCGATGGCCATGTTGTCGCGTACCAAGTCGTGCAGGCGGGCGTCCTCGATCGTGAGGACGTCGTCCGTGGCCACGACATGCTGGCAGAACGAATGGGTGATGGGGGTTTCGCCGCGTGCGGCCCATGGTTCCGGCAGGCCGCAATGACCGGCAAAAACCTGCCGGTTCTCATCTACGATGGAGATGATCGCCACGGGGACATCGAGGGCCGCGCGGACATGCTCCGTCAGGTGCCCGAACTGTTCGTTTCCGGCCTTGTCGAGAAGACCACTGCGACGAATCGCGGCGATGCGCTGGGCGGCAAGTTCTTCGGCGTTCATCGTGACCTTGTCGACCTTGATACGGCCAATCTTCCCGGACCCGCGCCAAAGGGACAATCCGGTGGCTGCGATGTTCGGCTCAGACATACGACCGAACGCCGGTATTTCAAGCAGGCTCTGACGGAAACAAGCTCGCTGCCGTGTCGATGGCAGAAATGCGGTCAGAAAATCAGCCTGTGTGCCCAGCGCGGCACACATGGGGGCCTCCGCAGCTTGGTTTGACCGCCGATAAACCGGCTCCGCGCACGGAGCCGGTTTCTGCGTGAGACGATCAGAACTTCAGGATCTGCCCGGCAGCCGACAACTTCTTGCGCAGATCGTTGACATTGACCTTGTTCACATTGCCCGACGGCGCCAACGCCGCCGCAGCTCCGGCCGCCTGTCCCAGCACCATGAATGTCGGTTCCACGCGTACGGAGGTGAAGGCGGCATGGCTCGAGGAAATGGCGACGGGGACGATGAGGTTCGTCACCTGCGCGGCCTTCGGCAGCATGGCGCGATACGGGATTTCGTAGGGGCCGACGCCGATGCTTTCGCGCGATTCATCCGCAACGTAATCGTTCAGCACGGTGCGGATCATACCATGCTCATCCATCGGATAGAAGCCGAGACCGATCGTGTCCTTATACTTCGTCTTCTTGACGAGTTCCTTTTGTGTCAGAACGAATTGTCCGATCAGACGTCGCGCCTGCCGAACGTACATCTGGTAAGGCAAACCGCCATTATCGGTAAACTCGTCGGCGCAGTACCCAAACTTCGTCATGTACTGTCTGACACTTTCCGGGACGCGAGGATCTGTTTGGCCGAACCACATCAACCCTGCGATATGGTTGCGAACCTTGGCGCGGATTTGCTCGCGCACGGCCTCCGTCCCCACCGTGTAGTCGTAACCGATATGCCAGACATTGGTGGAGAAATAGCGCAACGAGTTGACATCCAGCTTGTTGCGAACTGTCAGAGTTCGACCAACGAAGTAAGCCTCGTCGATACCCAACCCGGCCTTTTGCATGGCGGCGAAAAAACGCGCTGTCGTTTCATACTGGACCGGATCGTAGCCGTCAGGCTTGGAGAACGGGATGCGATTGTCGGCGGTGTCGGTGACGCAAAGACGATAATTGAACGCCATCATGCTAGTGTCAGCCGAGCCGAGCGGCTTTTGCCCAACGCCGATGACACCGGGCAGAAGTCCACTCTGAGAGTTGCCGGGGATGACGTAGGGGTCGACGAGGATCTGCTTGTTGGCAACCAGCGGACGTGCAAGCTTCTGCACGCCTGCAGCCGTCTCACCATATTTTTTGCGACTTTCACGCCCGATCACCGTATCGACTGCGGCCTTGAACATCAGGTCGCCTTCGTAGCTGGCGTCGATGAACACCGTCGCGCAATAGGCGTTGCCCGACACCATCGCAATCTCGGTGAGAGCCGCTTTGACCTTCGTGACCTTCAGAATCCGTTGGCCGAACTCGACATTGACCTTCGCCGTGGCGAGCATGTCATTAAACGTGGATTCCGCCCATTTTGACTCGAAATAGATACGGATCGGGTCCGGCGTACCATAATAGGCCTTCGCTTTGGCCAGAAACTCGGCGGTAATGCCGCCATAGACGTTCTTGCGCGGCGACGCGTCGGTCTTGGTCAGGCCATTGGACATCAAGCCGCCGATATGGGCCGTCGGCTCGAGCAGAATGACAGATTTCTTCAGGCGCGCGGCCTGTATCGCCGCGGTGATGCCCCCCGGTGTTCCCCCGTAAACGACGACATCGGCGCGCTGGCAACCAGCGGCCGCAGCCTGAGCGCTTCCGAACGTCAGAAGAAGCCCCAGAACGAAACAGGCGCGCTTTATCTGCAAAACAATATACATCATATCTCAACAACCCTCGACTTATGGAAGGGGTATCGAATACTTGCAGAAAAAACAACTGCTGGAAGAGTGCGTTGACGTCGGATTCGTCAGATTCCGGAAGACCTATTCGACGATATCCATGCGCCACGTTGTCCGCCCGAGCGAGATGGAAACGGTCGCCGGTGATGGAAGGGTAAGGCCTCCGCAAAGGGAGCCCGTGGTGACGACCATGCCCTGCCGCAATGTCCTGGTGGCGCGCCCGGCCTCGTTGGCATAGGCGACGAGCGCTGCCAGGGGATCGCTGTCCGGGTGCGCGCCCGGGGCGTCGAAGAGAGGTTGGTCGCCTGCGATGATGCGAAGGTCGTCCGCCCGGCCTTCATCAAGGACATCGGCGTCGAGCGCAGGCCCGAGACGATAGCCTGCATTGCTCATGAGGTCTGCAACCAGAAGTGCCGTGCGCCCCTGAGGGCCGCCGGCATAGCGACTGCGAACCAACTCGATTCCGATATGGACGGCAGCGATGGTGTCCCGGATCTCCTGCCGGGCGTAGGGCTCGGCGCGGACCGGAAGATCTCGACCGAGAACGAGCGCGATTTCGACCTCCAGCTTCAGCCCGGGCTGATACGGAAAGCTTGCCGCCTCGGTTACGGATAGCAACGGCGCGCTCAGCACACCGTCGCTTCGCAGGGAAAGCTTGTACCCCTTGGGGTCGATGCTCAGCCGACCAAGTATCGCCGACTGGATCGCATAGGCCTCAGCCAGATCCGGTTGCGGCACGGCGTCGATGTCAACGCTTCCGCCGTTTCGAATGGCCTCTGCCAGGATATCCGCCAAATTCATGCTCATCTCCCTCTCGCTTGCCCGCGTCCGACCGACCTATCGGTCCCTGTGGATCGGCTCTGCCACGAAAGGCCCGCCCTGGTAAAGCGAAGCAGGATCGTCTTTCGGCGGCGTGGGTATGGCGGCGTCGAGTTCGGCCCGGAATATCTCCGCATTATCTTTCGGGCGCCATCCGAGATAGGCGGCCGCGCTGTTGTCCCACCACGAGCAGTCATTATCCGAGACGCCCCAGATGATCGGGCAGCCGAGCAAGGGCGCGTGAAAGACCCGCCCGATCAGCGCTTCGAAATCGTCGAACGACATCCAGGTTGCGAGCATGCGGTGGTTCCGCGGCTTTTCGAAGCAGCTGCCGATGCGGACCAGTGCCGTCTCCTGCCCGAATTTCTCGTAGTACATCCGCGCCAGCGCCTCGCCGAAGCATTTTGAGACGCCATAAAGACCATCAGGACGCATCGGCGATGTCGTGTCGATATGCTCATCCTGGCGGTAGAAGCCGATCGTATGATTGGAGCTTGCAAAGAGAATGCGTGGCTGGCCGTGTGCCTGTGCCGCCTCGTATAGGTTGTAGAGGCCGGCGATGTTGGCGTTGAGAATTTTCGAGAACGTGTCCTCGACCGAGATGCCGCCAAGGTGCAGAATGCCATCGCACCCTTCGACCAGCGCCATCACCGCGTCGGCATCGCCCAGGTCGCACGGCATCAGCTCTTCGTTCGGCGCGGCGTCTCCAAGGTCAGCGATATCGGACAGTCTGACGATGTCGGCCATCTTGCCTAGTCGCTCGCGCATCGCGCGGCCCAGCCCGCCCGCAGCGCCGGTTACCAGCATTCGTTTCAACGGTCATTCCTCCTGTGTTATCGAACTTATCATACAGGCTGCTGGAATCGCGTCAACAGATCGGCTATATCAGTGGCAGCGGATGCACGTATACTGCATCGAATATCAGTCGGAGACGCGAAGAATGAACAAGGCCCGCGCCACGGGAGGCACCCTGACGGCAAGGCTCGGAGAAAGCCTGCGCACCGCAATCGTGGACGGTCGCTTTCCGCCCGGCACCAAGCTTCCGAGTGAGGCGCAACTGGGCAAATCGCATGGCGTCAGCCGTACAGTGGTGCGCGAGGCGATCGCCAGCCTGCGCGCCGACCGGCTGGTCGATACGCGCCAGGGCGCCGGCGTCTTCGTTCTGGAGCCGCCGCAGCTCTTGGTGCCGGCTGCCCTTTCTCTGCAGACGATCGACCCGGCGCGCGTCTCCTCCATGATCGAGGTTCTGGAGCTGCGGACGGCCGTCGAGGTCGAATCCGCAGGTCTGGCAGCCCTTCGGCGCTCTCCGCTGCAGGAGGAAGTGATTCTGGAGCGGCACTATGCCGTTCGCGCCTGCCTCGAAGCGGGCACCTCAAGTTCAGAAGCAGATTTTGCGCTCCATCTCGCCATTGCAGAGGCCACGAACAATCCGCGTTTTCGCGATTTCCTCTCGATGATTGGCTCCAACGTCATCCCGCGGGCGGCCTTGCGCACCGGTGACGAGGAGACCGACCAGACGGCCTATCTCAAGCTGATCGACGAGGAGCATCGCGCCATCGTGTTCGCCATCTCCAACGGCGACGACGACGGCGCGCGCGAGGCCATGCGCCGCCACCTGCGCGGCAGCCAGACGCGCTATCGTTCGCTCCTGCGCGAGAACAGAAAAGCTGTATGACAGGTTATTGACACCCGTCTGACGAACTTGTAGATCTCGGGATGCCGGAGGAGGCAAAGAGGACATCCCGATGAACCCGCAAGACGTAAAGGTCGCGCTTGGCGCTGGCCTGTTGTCATTTCCCGTGACCCATTTTGATGGAAACGGAATTTTCCAGGCCGAGAGCTATCGCCGGCATGTCGAATGGCTGGCCGGTTTCCCGGCGCCCGTTCTGTTTGCGGCCGGCGGCACGGGCGAATTCTTCTCGCTTGCCCCGCGTGAAATTCCCGACATCATCCGCGCCGCAAAGGAAGCGGCCGGCAAGACCGCCATCGTGTCCGGCTGCGGCTATGGCACGGAGATCGCGATCGAAATCGCCCGCAGCGCGGAGAAGGCAGGCGCCGATGGCATCCTGCTTTTGCCCCACTACCTGATCGATGCGCCGCAGGACGGCATCTTCGAGCATGTCCGGCGCGTCTGCCAGTCGGTCGGCGTCGGCGTCATGGTCTACAACCGCGACAATTCGGTCATACAGGTCGATACGCTGCAGAAGCTCTGCGACGCCTGCCCCAACCTCATCGGTTTCAAGGATGGCACCGGCGATATCGGCCTCATCCGCCAGATCTCCGCCACCATGGGCGACCGGCTGACCTATCTCGGCGGCATGCCGACGGCGGAATTGTTCGCGGAAGCCTATCTGGCAGCGGGCTTCACCACTTATTCCTCGGCCGTCTTCAACTTCGTGCCGAAGCTCGCGGTCGAATTCTACGACGCCCTGCGCGGCGGCGACCGTGCGCGTTGCGAGACGATCCTGAAGGATTTCTTCTATCCCTTCATGGCACTTCGCAGCCGCCGCAAGGGCTATGCCGTTGCTGCCGTCAAGGCTGGCGTGCGGCTGCAAGGTTTCGATGCCGGCCCGGTTAGGCCGCCGCTTTCCGACCTGACGCCAGAGGAAGAAGGCATCCTCGACAAGCTGATCGACCCCTGGAGGCGTTGAGATGAAGATCGCGGCGGTCCACACCCATCTGCTGGAATACCGGCTGCCGACGCCGTTCGAGAGTGCGTCCATGCGGTTCGACCGGCGGGCGCATATCCTGGTCGAGGTGGTCTGCGACAACGGTCTCGTCGGCTGGGGCGAATGCCTCGGCCCTGCCCGGCCGAATGCCGCCGTGGTCAAGGCCTATACCCAGTGGCTGATCGGCGCCGACCCGCTGGAAACCGAAAAGATCTGGGCCGTGCTCTACAATGCTCTGCGCGACCAGGGCCAGCGCGGCCTTGCCATCACGGCGCTGTCCGGCATCGACATTGCGCTCTGGGACATCAAGGGCAAGCATTTCGGTGTGCCCGTCTCGACCCTCCTCGGCGGCCGCTTCCGCGAGAGCGTCAAGGCCTATGCCACCGGCAGTTTTAAGCGGGACGGCGTCAATCGGCTGGATGACAATGTCGCCGACATTACCCGCTATCAGCGCGAAGGTTTTCACGCGAGCAAGATCAAGATCGGCTTCGGCGTTGCCGAGGACCTTGCGATCGTGCGGGCTGTGCGCGATGCCGTCGGCCCGGAATTCCGCATCATGGTCGATGCCAATCATGGCTACGATGCACTGGACGCCATCCGCTTCGGCAACGCCGCGGCCGAACTCGATATCGACTGGTTCGAGGAACCTGTCGTGCCCGAGCAGCTTGCCGCCTATCGTGAGGTTCGCGATCGCCAGCCGATCCCGGTTGCAGGCGGCGAGACGTGGCACAGCCGCTGGGGAATGCGCGAACCCATCGAGACCCGCGCCGTCGATATCCTCCAGCCCGATCTTGCGGGCACCGGTGGTTTCACGGAGGCGCGACGGATCACGGATTTTGCAGCCCTTCACGGCGTGCGCGTCGTGCCGCATGTCTGGGGAACGGCAGTGCATATCGCCGCCGCCCTCCAGTTCATGGCAGCGATGGTGCCGAGCCCGATGCGCGTCAATCCGGTGGAGCCAATCCTCGAATTCGACCGCACGGAAAACCCGTTCCGGCAGGCGGTGGTGAAGACGCCGATCGACCATGTCGATGGTGTCGTCACGATCCCGAATGGCCCCGGTCTCGGCATCGAGATCGATCGCGATGCGCTGGCCGAATACCGCATGCCCGACGCAGGAAAGGACATCTAATGCTCGTCAGACCTCTTTCCGGACCAGCACCGAGGATCGCCTTCCCCGCAGGCTCCGTCGATTCGCAAATGCATATGTATCTGCCGGGATATCCGGCGCAGCCGGGCGGTCCTGACCTTCCGGCGGGCAGCCTGCCCGACGCCGATCAATACCGCGCCTTCATGAAATGGCTCGGTATCGACCGTGTCATGATCACACAGGGCAATGCCCATCAGCGCGACAACGGCAACCTCATCGCCTGCCTGACGGAGATGGGCGACGTCGCCCGCGGCGTTGCCGTCATCGATGCCGAGACGAGCGAAGGCGAACTCGATCGTCTCTCGGCCGCCGGCGTCGTCGGTGTGCGCATCATGGATCTCCCGGGCGGTGCCGTCGGCCTCGATGCTCTGGAAGCGGTCGATGCCAAGGCTGCAAGCCGTGGCTGGATGGTCGCCGTCCAGTTCGACGGCAACCGAATTCTCGACCATGTCGATCGGCTGAAGGCGCTGAAATCGCGCTGGGTGTTCGATCATCACGGCAAGTTCTTTGCAGGCGCCGCACCGGATGGCGCCGAGATCACGGCGCTGCGAGGGCTGATGGATGGCGGTCGGTGCTGGTTCAAATTCGCCGGCGTCTACGAGTCCTCCCGTTCCGGCGGACCTGACTATCCCGATGTCGCAGCCTTCTCGCGGGTTCTGGCAGTGCATGCGCCGGAGCGCATCGTCTGGGGCAGCAACTGGCCGCACAATCTGGCGAAGACGCAGGACGCCTATCCCGACGACATCGCTCTGGCCGATACGGTTCTCGGCTGGATCGGCGACGAAGCGGCCATTCGTCAGGCGCTGGTCGATAATCCGGTAGAACTGTTCGGCCTTCCCGCATGGCAGGCGGTCGAAAAGAGAATTTGACGCGGTCCGGCAGAGGAGAGCCGGATTTTTTGAAACGGTGGAGGAAACACATGAACATCGCAGGCAAACTGATCATGGCGCTGGGCATCGCCCTCGCCGCATCGACCGCACAGGCGCAGGAGATCACCCTGCGTTCCGCGGACATCCATCCCGATGGCTATCCGACCGTCGAGGCGGTCAAATATATGGGGCAGTTGCTCTCGGAACGGTCGAACGGCCGGATCAAGATCGACGTGTCCAACAATGCCGTTCTCGGCAACGAGAAGGACACGATCGAGCAGACGCGCTTCGGCGTCATCGACATGAACCGCGTCAACGCTGCGCCGTTCAATAATCTCGTGCCGGAAACCACGGTTCTCGGACTGCCTTTCCTGTTCCGCTCCACCGATCATATGCACCATACGGTGGATGGACCGATCGGCGATGAGGTGCTGAAGGCATTCGAGCCGCATGGCCTCGTCGGTCTTGCCTTCTACGACAGCGGCGCCCGGTCCTTCTACACCACCAAAAAGCCGATCGAGAAGCTGGACGATCTCAAGGGTATGAAGATCCGCGTCCAGCAGTCCGACCTCTGGATCGCCATGATGCAGGCCTTCGGCGCCAACCCGACGCCCATGCCGATGGGCGAGGTCTACTCGTCGTTGGAGACCGGCGTCGTGGATGGTGCCGAGAACAACTGGCCTTCCTACGAGTCCGCCCGCCACTTCGAGGTCGCGAAGAACTACACGCTGACCGAACATTCCCTGAACCCTGAGATCCTCGTCATTTCCAAGATCTCCTGGGACAAACTGACGCCCGAAGACCAGACTCTGCTGCGCCAGGCCGCCAAGGATTCGGTTGGCAAGATGCGGGAGCTGTGGACGGCGCGCGAAAAGGCCTCCGAGGAAAAGGTTCGCGCGGCCGGCAACAACGTCATCAAGGTCGACAAGAAGCCCTTCGCCGACGCGATGAAGCCCGTCTACGACCGCTTCGTCACCGATCCCGCCATGAAGGACCTGCTCGAGCGCGTCCAGGCCGTTCAATAATATCAGCGTCGACAGGCCCCGTGATGGGGCCTGTTTTTGCATATGCCGGCGCGGGCATTCCACCGGCTCTTTGGGAGGACTCTGCAATGCGGCATTTCATGTCGTCTGTGCGGCCGATTCTGGCCGCGCTCAACCGGACGGCGCTCTACCTCGCCGGCCTTGGGATCGTCGCGATGACGCTGATCATCGGCTGGCAGGTGTTCGGCCGCTATGTGCTGAACGACACGCCCAGCTGGTCGGAGCCGCTATCGCTGCATCTCATGTCCTGGTTCATTCTTTTGGGCGCCGCCGTCGGCGTTCGCGAGAGCGTGCATCTCGGCCTCGATCTGGTGCACCACATGGTCTCGCCCGCCGTCCAGAAGCTGATGGACCAGATCAGCCTTGGCCTCATCACCCTCTTCGGCATCGCCATGGCCTATTATGCGGTCCTCTTGGCTGCCGGCACGTGGAGCGCCCGCATTCCGGTTCTCGGATGGCCGGGCGGGGTGGATTTCATTCCCATGATCGTCGGTGGCGTGCTGATCTCGCTGTTTGCAGCAGAACGCTTCGTCGATGTGTCCCTCGGCCAGGAAGTCACCGACGTCGTCGTGCTGACGGAGATTGCGTAATGGCTTACACCATCCTTTTCGGCACGTTCACCACGCTGATGTTCATCGGCATGCCCATCGCCTTCTGCCTCGGCATCGCGTCGGTCGCCACCGTGCTCTATATGGGCCTGCCGCCGATCGTCGTGTTCCAGCAGATGAATTCCGGCATGAACGTCTTTGCGATGATGGCGATCCCGTTCTTCATTTTCGCGGGAGACCTCATGGTGCGCGGCGGCATTGCTACGCGTCTGATCCGCTTTGCCGCGGGCCTCGTCGGTCACCTCAAAGGCGGGCTCGGACAGGTCAACATCGTAGCCTCGACCCTCTTCGGCGGCATTTCCGGCTCGGCCGTTGCCGATGCCTCCGCCGTCGGCGGACTGATGATCCCGCAGATGGCGGCACGCGGCTATGATCGCGGCTATGCGGTCAACGTCACGGTCAATGCCGCGATCATCGCGCTGCTGATCCCGCCATCGCACAACATGATCCTCTATTCGATCGCTGCGGGCGGCAACGTCTCGGTCGCCGATCTCTTCACAGCCGGCATCGTTCCCGGCTTCATGCTGGCCGGCGCCCTGATGATCACGGCCTATATCGTCGCCCGCAGGCGCGGCTACCCCGCGGAACCCTTCCCCGGTTTCGCAAAGGTCGGCTATTACCTGCTGGCGTCGTTCCCCGGCCTGCTCCTGATCGGCATCATCTTCGGCGGCGTGCGCTCGGGTATCTTCACGGCTACGGAAAGCTCCTGCATCGCCGTGCTCTATGCCTTCCTCGTCGCCACCCTCGTCTATCGCGAACTCGACTGGTCCGGTTTCGTCGAGGCGGTGCTCGGGGCGGCCCGCACCACATCCATGGTGCTGCTCGTCATCGGCACGGCGGCCGCGTTCGGCTGGCTGATGGCCTTCCTGCAGGTCCAGACCCTGATGATCGCGGCGATCAGCGCCATCTCCGACAATCCGATTATCGTTCTCCTGGTCATCAACATCATCCTGCTGCTGCTCGGTACCTTCATGGACATGGCGCCGATGGTGATCATCGCGACACCGGTTCTCCTGCCCGTCGTCAAGGCATTCGGCGTCGATCCCGTCCATTTCGGCGTGGTGATGATCCTCAATGCCGGCATCGGGCTGAACACGCCGCCGGTGGGCACGGTCCTCTTCGTCGGTTGCGCGGTGGGCGGCATTTCCATCCGGGAGGCCATGAAGACGATCTGGCCATTCTTCGGTGCAAGCATCGCGGTGTTGTTGCTTGTCACTTACATTCCCGCGCTCTCCCTCTGGCTCCCGGCTGTGTTCCGATAGGGGCGCACGTATCGCCACCTATTCCCGCGCCCTGCATTTCGCGATGCAGGGCATTTTCGCATGCGCCGAACGCGCGGAAAGGTGATGGACGCCAGAACCGGTGACCGAAACGACCATACTCAAGCAACAAAGGCGAAAACCTCCAGAAACGGAAAAGCCTGCCGCGGGAGGAGGTGCGGCAGGCTTTCCGAAAAAACCGAACATGGGCTGGGAGGAGGAGTGCCGATGTTCGAACAGACGTCCCTGGGAGGAGGAGTGGAGCGTCTGCGGAACGAAGCTTTGCGGGAGGAGGTGCATCGCTTCGTCGGATCTGAGTATACGGATTTTGGCGACATCTCCCAGAGACGTCTTTGCAGTGCAGCCATGCGGTAGAAGCAGGACTCGCAAAGAGGATCCTCAAGATCAGGTGCGAAAACGGTCGAAGGCCGTCAGCCGCCGCATGGGCGGATCGGCTTCGGGATAGCGGTAGATCTCGCTGCGCAGGAACCGCAGTTCCTCGTCCACGGCCTCCTCGGCGATCTCGATCCACCAGGATTTCGGTCGACCGTCACTGCCGTCCGCCCAGCGATAGCCCCGTGCCTTCAGGTGGTCCTTCATATCGAAAGGGCTGTGCTCGGCATAGATGCGCACGCGGCTGGCCTGGCTTGCCTCATGCAGTTCGGCAAAGGCCGTGGGAACGCCATCGACTGCACGGTTCAGCACTTCGAGAAGCGCGAAGCAATCGTCCACCGCCCGGTGCCCCTCATGAAAGAACCCGGCCTGACCGATGAGATAACCGAGCTTGGTGCCCTCATAGCCGCGTGCCGACCAGTCGATCTCCGCATTCGAGCAGGCCCATGCCTTGCGTTCAAAAACAGGGTGGAAGGTCTCGCAGAAAGGCCGGTCGAAGGCTGCGTTATGGGCGATGATAAGGTCGGCGGGCGCCATCATGGCTTCCAGAGCCGCCACGTCGATCTGCTGCCCCTCGACCATCTCGTCCGTGATCCCCGTCAGACGCGTAATCTCCAAGGGAATAGGCGCCAGAGGCTGCCGCAAGCCACCGAAGACGCCGGTGATGTCCCCGATGTCGCCGCTCGCATTATACGTGAACGCAATGGCGCCGATCTCGATGATCTCGTTGCGGCGATGATCAAGGCCGGTCGTTTCCGTATCCAGAATGACGCCGCGCAGCGGGAAGCCCGGCCGCGGCTTCGTGGTGACCGCGCGTGGCTCCAGCTTGCGCAGGATTCGGTAGCGTCCGGTACGGGTCAATTGCTCGACAAGGCTCGCTTCCGCTGCCGGGCCGGACGGCAATAGCGCCGGCCGCGCGCGTCGTGTCGCCGGTCGTGCCATCTCGCGCGCCTCATGCGCAAACATATCGAACTGCACTGCCATTGGCCGCCTCTTATGCCCGTCTCGTCCTTTGAGTCTATCGGGACTCGCTCAGATCAGTATAACTCGATGACAGGTCAACGTCAGGAGCAAGCCCGTGGAAACCACTGAAATCGGCAGCCGCAGCGACTTTGCGCTCTGGGCGATCCAGCGCGCACAGGAGATCGTCACCAGCGAGGGCGCCGCCTTCGCGATCGCCGCGCGCGACATGAACGACGATGCTCTGGCCGCCACCGCCGCAGCGCTGGGCACTGCGATTTCCGAGGCGATGCTCGAAGTCTTCGACGGGCTGATCGGCGACTGAGCAAGCCTGTCGATGGCCATCGTCAAGTTTCCATCAATTTCAGACGGATACGCCCTTCCCTTCACAGGGAACCGCCATATCTCACTTTCTAGCGTCCTGGAGGCATTTCCGGAGGCCTTTAATGTAAGGAGTTGGGGTTATGGGAAGTTCTGCACTGATCAGCATCCTGATCACGTTTCTCGTCGTTGTTCTGGTTCTCTATCTTGTCGCACGTCTGCCGATCGATGGCCGTGCGAAGCAGATCGTCCAGATCATCGTTATCATCATCGGCATTATCTCGCTGCTGAAGTATCTCGCCGTTTTCTAGGCGACGTGTGATCGATGAGACTAAACAGGTCCGGCCTTCCGTCGGGCCTGTTTTCATTTATGTTACTCAAGCTTTTTTATTCGAACTTCTCATGGGCATCCGCCTTCCCCATGACCCAGTAGCCGGCCGCTTTCAGCCAGCCCTGCGGCAGGCCGCGCCGTTCGACCTCGGCGCGCAGGGCGCGGGTGACGGAGGCTTCCGCCGCGATCCAGACGAAGGTTCCCGGTTCGATCGTGACGGTCTTCAGAAGGTCGAGAAGTGGAGTTGCGTCGTTCGCCGACGCCAGGGAGCGATAGGCCCAGAGCGCATTCAGCGATGCTTTCGTTTCGAACAGCTGCCTTTCCTCAGGACCGGCAACCGCCACGAGACTCGTCATGACATGCTCAGACCCAGCTTCCTCGATCCGGCGGCCGATCGCCGGCAGGGCCGTCTCGTCGCCGATAAGCAACCACCGCTTCACCTCCGGAGAGACAACGGCCGAACCGCGGGGGCCGCCAATCTGCAGTTCGTCACCGATCTTCGCGTTCACAGCCCACTGCGTTGCCGGGCCTGCGTCATGGACAGCGAAGTCGATGACGAGGCTGCCGGTTTCGGCATCATAATGACGCGGCGTGTAGTCGCGACGCTCCTCCTCGCCGACGGTCGATGGCAGCAGGATCTTCACATGGTCGTCGGGAGACAGGCTCGTGAAGCCGGCAAGGTCTTCACCACCAAGGGTGATCCGCAACATGGCGGGCGTCACGTATTCGATGGCGGAAACCGTGAGCTTTCGGCGGGTGAGCACGTGGCGGACGCCCTCGATGTGCGGCGGCGGCTCGGCAGATGTGACCGTTGAATATGTCATGGTCGGGCGTCCTTTCAGAAGACACGGAGACGAGGGTTCGGTCTGTCGGAGCACCCACCCGTTGGGCACCTGTTTGACATTCCGATATATCGTGATATATCCACGATATGACAAATAATCAACAGACATCCTCACCTGAAACAGCCGGCATACTTTCCCCGGAGCCTCGGACGGAAATTCGCGACCCCGCAGCCGAATCTCCCGCCGAGCATTCCCATGAGGGAAAGCATGCCCATCACGGAAAGCACGAGCGACACGGCCATGGACACCGTGGCGGACCCCGCGGGGAGCATGGTGACCACGGCGAACGGCACGGCCGGCATGGTGGACATGAGGGAGAGCGGCGCGGCGGGCGGCATCGCCTGTTTGACTACGGTGAATTTCGCCTGCTTCTTCTTGCAATGATCGCGGACCGTCCGAGCCATGGCTACGAGCTGATCAAGGCCGTCGAGGAGAGGTCGGGCGGCAACTACGTCCCCAGCCCGGGCGTCGCTTACCCCACCCTCGCCTGGCTCGACGACATGGGCTATGCGGTGATCGAGCCGGAAGAAAAAGGCCGGAAGCTCTATCGCATCACTGCGGAAGGACAGACGTTCCTGATGGAAAACCGTGAGATGGCGGATATTCTGCTCGCCCGGCTCTCGCCCTCGGCCCGTGGACACATTCCACCGCCTGTTCTGCGCGCCATGGAGAATGTCAAATTCGCGCTGCGCCTCCGACTGAAGCAGGAAACGGTCGATGCCGAGACCATCGAGGCGATCGCCTCGGCGCTCGATGCGGCCGCGAAAGCCATCGAGCGTAGCTGAAAGACATCGTGTTACGTGCGGCGCCTTGGACGATAGGGAGTGCACGACGATGTCGAGCCCTGCTCAAAGCAAAACCGGCCCTGAGAAGGGGCCGGTTTCCGATCTCCAAAGCGCAAGCCGACGGTCGCCGGCGTTCGTTCGGATCAATCGTTGTATACTGGCAGCTGTGCCGCAGCGGCGGAATCGATATCGACGACCAGACGCAGACCATTCTGCTTGACCTTGTCGAGCGCGACCACACGATGCTCGCGGCCAAGATTGGCGCTGCGTTCGAAATCGATGGCCACGCCGGTCGGGGTCATCTTGTCGCTGCCCACGACGTCCTCGATCTCGCCAATCTTCTGGCCGGCCGCATTGTAGACGTTCATGCTTTCCAGATCGTCTGCCGTAACGTTGAAGCCCGGAACCATCGTCTTTCCCGACACGTCGACCAATGCCGTGGCCGGGGCCTGCGCGAAGGACGCTCCAGCGCCAGCGAGAAGAACAAGGGTCATGGTTGCGATGCGGGTATTGCGCTTTGTCATGGTGACTCCGTCTTATAGGATGATGACGCAGACCACGATCGGCGCAGCCTGCAGCCCGGAGAAGGCGCAAACCACTCGATAGGTTCCCCTAAAGATGTCGCTCGACGATCACGACGCTGTCAGCGACGAGACCCCGCTGCCTTCCAGCGTGCCGAGCGCAATCCGCTGACCATCCGGGCCGAACAGATGCAAGCGCTCCGCGGGAAAGCCGACCGTCAGGTCGGTGCCCGGTGCCAGAAGCGCCCGGTCGCTGGTGAAGATTTTGAACGGCAGCCCATGCACCGTAAGGTGCAGAATGATACCGAGCCCGGTCGGCTCGATCAGTTCGACGGACGCCGCAACGCCACCGGTCACTGGACGAATGGCGACATGCTCGGGACGGATGCCGAGCGTGACGGATGTTCCCTCGGCCAGATCCACCGCCTGCCCCAGCAAGATCGTCGTTCCGTTGGTGAGCTGTACAAGGCTCGTCCCGTTGTCGGAAATCATCGTGCCTTCCAGCATGTTCATGCCCGGCGAGCCGATGAAGCCGGCGACGAAGAGATTGGCAGGCCGGTCGTAGAGCTCGAGCGGCGCCCCGATCTGCTGCACCGAACCGGCATTCATCGCGACGATGCGCGATGCGAGCGTCATTGCCTCGATCTGGTCGTGGGTAACGTAGACGGAGGTCGCGCCGAATTCGGCGTGCATGCGCTTGATCTCGGCCCGCATCTGCTCGCGCAGGCGTGCATCGAGATTGGAGAGCGGCTCGTCGAACAGGAAGGCCTTCGGCTGGCGGACGATGGCGCGGCCCATGGCGACGCGCTGCCGCTGTCCACCGGAGAGGGCCTTGGGGCGCCGGCCGAGGAAGGGATCGAGGCCGAGCTTGGCCGACGCGGCGGCAACGGCGGCGGCGATCTTCTCCTTCGGCGTGCGGCGCAGGCGCAGGCTGTAGCTCATATTGTCGGCGACCGTCATGTGCGGATAGAGCGCATAGGACTGAAACACCATGGCGATGTCGCGGTCCTTGGGTTTGAGATCGTTGACCTCGCGCCCGTCGATCGACATCGTTCCGGACGAGATCGATTCCAGCCCCGCGATCATCCGCAGCAGAGTGGACTTGCCGCAGCCGGAAGGGCCGACGAGAACGATGAACTCGCCATCCTGTATCGACAGATCGACGCCGTGGAGCACCGGGTGGTCTCCATAGGTCTTGACGATATCGCGCATTTCGATAGAGGCCATGGATTACCCTTTCACCGCGCCGGCCGTCAGGCCCTGCACGAGATACCGCTGGATCAGGAGGAAGAAGAGGCAGGCCGGCACCAGCGCCATGACGCCCGCGGCCATCATCTGCCCGAAATCGACGGAGAATTTCGACACGAAGGTGAGAAGCCCGACCGGGAATGTCGCGCTGTCGTTGCCCGAGATCAGCATGAGCGCGAACAGCAGCTCGCTCCATGCGGCCGTGAAGACGAAGCCGAGTGTGGCGGCAATGCCGGGCAGTGTCAGCGGCAGGATGATCTGGCGGAAGGCGGTGAACCGGCTTGCCCCGTCGATCATCGCCGCATCCTCCAGATCCCTCGGAATGCCATCGAAGAAGGATTGCATGAGGAAGGTCGCAAACGGCACGTTAAAGGCGGTGTAGACGATGATGAGGCCCGTGAGGCTGTTGGTAAGCCCAAGCGGCGAGAGCATCTTGAAGATCGGCGCGACCAGCATGACCAGCGGAAACATCTGTGTAATCAGCATCAGCGCCACGACGGCATATTTGCCCCGGAAGACGAAGCGGGAGAGCGCATAGCCCGAGAGCGACGAGATCAGCGTGACGGCCAGCGCCGTCGAACCGGCGACGATCAGGCTGTTGCGGAAGAAGATCGGGAAAGCGCTGTTTTCGAGGACGTAGCGGTAATGCTCGAGCGTCGCATGCGACGGCCACATGCGCACGCCTTCGCTATAGAGCAGGTCGTTCGGCGTCACCGAGACCTTGAGCAGCCAGTAGAGCGGGAACAGCGCGAAGACGACATAGGCGAGAATGGCCAGGCGATGCGCGATGGTGAGGAGGATGCTCATGGTCAATCCTTCTCGATCAGGCGCTGGCGAATGACGACGATCACCATGGAGTAGGCGAGAAGCAGGACGAGGAGGACAAGCGCGATGGCCGAGGCATAGCCGAAATCGAGCCGCTTGAACGCCTGCGTGAAGATGTAGCTCGCGACGATCTGGGTGCGGTCGGCCGGGCCGCCATTGGTCATGACGATGATGAGATCGGCGAAGTTGGCGATCCAGACCGTGCGCAGGAGGACCGTGATGGCGATGGTCGGCGCGAGGAAGGGCAGCGTGATCGAGGTGAAGCGCTGCAACGGATTGGCGCCGTCGATCGCGGCGGCTTCATAGAGATCGCGCGGGATGGCTTGAAGGGCGGCGAGCAAGGTGATCGCGAAGAACGGAATGCCCCACCAGACATTGGCAATGATCGGCCCCCACATGGCGAGATGCGGATCGGCAAGGATGTTGTTCGGCGCCGACATGATGCCGAGCGAGACCATCCAGTGCGGCAGCGGGCCGATGACCGGATTGAACATCCACGCCCAGTTGAGCCCAGCAAGGAAAGTGGGCACGGCCCAGGGCAGAAAGACCAGCGCCTGTGCGAGGCCGCGTCCGGCAAACGGCTTGTCGAGGAGAAGCGCCAGAATGAGGCCAAAGAAGAACTGGAGAAAGACGGAGGCTCCGGTCCACCAGAGCGTATTGCGCAGTGCGCGATAGAAGGCCGTATCCTGCGAAAGCTCGCGAAAATGATCGAGCCCGACGAATCCCCCGGAGAACGGATTGAGCAGCTGGATATCGCGGAACGCGTAGGACAGGCCGAGTATAAGCGGCACCAGCATGACGGCGATGATAAGCACGAGCACGGGTGCCGTGTAGAGCCATGGCTCGGCGGCATCGGCAAGCCGGCGTGCGAAAGGCTTGCGCGGGCGCGGGCGGCTGCCGGTCGTGGAAAGGGTCATGGAGTCGTCACCTGAAGGTCCGGCGCTCATGTTTGTCAGGGATAAGTGGAAGCCGGTTATCCTGAAAAGACAAACGAAAACAATAAAAGCGAGAGTCTGGCTGGCTCAGATTGAGCCTGAAAGACTGTAGCGTGAAGGCGAAGCCCGGCGCGCAGCGGAAGGACCGCGCGCCGGGCTCTCGACGAGGGATTATTTCGACGCGAGGAACTTCTTCTGCGCCTTCGTCATGTAGTCCGCCCACTGCTTGCCAAGCTCTTCCGGCGTGATGTCGCCGAGCAGCGCTTCCTGCGAGGTCTTGATGACCAGCGAGTCCTTGAAGAAAGCGAATTCCTCAAGATAGGTCGGCATGGTCGTCGGCACGGCGTTCGTGTCGGCAAGCTCCGCAAACCAGCCCTTGAACTGTTCGCTCTGATAGAACGGGTCCTTCTCGGCGGTCGTCAGAGCCGGCAGGGCGCCGGTCTTCTTGTTCCACTCGATATTGCCTTCCGGCCCTTCGAGCGTGGAGATGAGCTTCCAGGAGAGATCCTTGTTGGCAGACGAGGCCATCATCGACCAGCCGGCAAAGCCGATGGTCGGGAAGGTCTTGCCGTCCGGGCCCTTCGGCATGGTCATGACGCCGAAGTCCTCGGCCTTCATACGCTGCGCAATCGCGATCAGGGCGTCCGGGTCCTGATCGAGGAAGGCGCAGGTGCCGGAGTAGAAGCCGGCGACGATCTCGTTGAAGCCCCAGTTGACGCTGTCCTTCGGAGCATAGCCATTCTTGTAGAGATCGACCACATAGGTCAGGCCCTTGATCCAACCGGGGCTGTCGAAGGTCGAGGTGCCGTCTTCGTTGAAGAAGCTGTTGGACCCGGCCATGCTGGCGCCGAACATGACCCAGCCATTCAAACCTCCCGGGCCGCCGCGCAGGCAGTAGCCATACTTGCCGGGGATGGCGGAAACCTTCTTGGAGGCCTCGGCGAACGCTTCCAGCGTCTTCGGCGGTTCGGTGACGCCGGCCTGTTCGAGCAGCTTCTTGTTGTAGAACATCGCCCGGAGATAGAAACCGTAGGGCAGCATATAGGCCGTGTCCTTGACGTCGCGGCCGAGCTCCAGCGTGCGGGCGCTGAGGTCCTTGGTGTATTCCCACTCTTTCAGATAGGGCTCCAGGCTCTCCAGCATGCCGTTATTGGCGTAGAGCGAGAGCCAGGTGTCCGGCATTTCGATGACGTCCGGCACATCGCCGGCCGAGACCATGGTCGCGAACTTCTGGAAGGCATCGCTCCAGGGCAGAGAAACGATCTCGACCTTCGTGCCCGGATTGGCGCTTTCGAATTTGGAGACGATGCTTTTCAGCGTCTCGGTACGCTCCGGGCTGGTGATGACTTCGACGAGCTTCAGGGTGGTATCGGCAAAAGCCGTTCCAGCCATCAGGGCGGTGAAGAGTGTGGCTGCGATCAGACGTTTCATGCTGTTCTCCCTTTTTTTGATTTGAATGTCAGTTTTAGGACGCGGCGGCGGATGTCGCGGCGTGGATGGCGGGCTCCAGATCGGCCCAGAGCGCTTCGGTTCCCTCCAGCCCCACGTGCAGGCGGACGGAGCGAGCGCTGATGCCGAAGGTGTGTGCGGAGTTCGGCTGCGCCTTCTGCTCCAGAACGACCTCGCCGGGAACGATCAGGCTTTCATGCCCGCCCCAGGATACGCCGAGCTTGAAGAGCCGAAGCCGATCGGCAAAGGCCCTGACATCGACACCCTCGCGGAAGATGAAAGAGAAGAGGCCGGACGTGCCGTTCAGCCCTGGCGGCAGGCGGTTGGCAAGCCCTGGATGGCACACGGTCTCCACCACATCCATCGCCTGAAGACGCGTCGCGATCTCCAGCGCGGACGCCTGATGCTGCTTCATGCGGATCGGCAGGGTGCGCAGGCCCCGCACAATGAGCCAGGCGTCGAACGGCGAGAGCTTGCCGCCGAGATAGGGATAGGCCTCGCCCCGGATGCGGTCGATCAGCGCCTTCGGGCCAGCCACGACGCCGGCGACGACATCGCTATGGCCGCCAAGATATTTGGAGGCGGAATGCAGCACGAGATCGCAGCCGAGCGACAATGGCTGCTGGAAGATCGGGCTTGCCCAGGAATTGTCGATGACCGAAATCGCGCCGTGACGGCGCGCGATGGCGCCGAGCGCGCCGACATCATGCGCCTCCATCACCCAGCTCGTCGGGCTTTCCATGTAGAAGAGCTTGGCGCCCGGCATGGCCGCTTCGACCGCCGCCTCGTCGCGACCGTCGACATAGGTGACCGCGATGTTCATGCGCTTGAAGAAGGTGCCGAACAGACGAAAAGCGTCGGGATAGAGATGGCGGACAGCGACGATCCGATCGCCGGGCTCGACAAAGGACAGGACCGTCGAGGAAATCGCCGCCATGCCGCTCGCAAAGGCGAGCGCATCCTCCGCGCCTTCGAGCTTTGCCAGCATTTCCTCGAACAGACGGACGGTCGGGTTCAGGCCGCGCGTATAGACCGGCCGGTTGCGTTCGCCGCGATAGGTCGCGACCATCTCGTCATAGCTCGAAAAGGTGAAGAGCGAGGTCTGCACGATCGGCGGCACGACGGCCTCGAAGGCATGGGTCTCGTCATGGGCGACGATCAGCGAGGCGGGATCGAAGAGATCGTGGCCTGGGGTCATTTCGACATGTCCTTGATATCTTCCTCGACGATGGCGAGGATCTTCAGCGTTTCCGTTCGCGCAGCTTCAGCGTTGCCTGCGGCGATCGCATCGAAGAGCGTCCGGTGGAAGGGAAAGGAGCGCGCCGCAAAATCCGGCCGATCGAAGGGCTTCGACCAGAAGCGCTCGAAACCGCCACGCATCTGCTCCAGCAGTTGCCGAAACAGCGGGTTGTGGGTGGCGTCGTAGATCGAGAGGTGGAACGCGAGATCGGCCTTGCCTGATGTGCCCTCGGCAAGATGCACGGTCTCCATTTCATCGAGGCGGGCTTCGATGGTCTTGAGGTCCGTTTCCGTCCGGCGGCGGGCGGCGGCCATGGAGGCCTCGACCTCGATACCGCGGCGAACCTCGAGCGTCATCAACAGGGCGTCGCGAAGGCCGACGGATTCGAACGAGAGCGGCATATGGACCGTGCCGGCGGAAATCGGCTTCAGCAGGTAATTGCCGCTACCCTTGCGGCTTTCGACCACTCCCAGAGCCTGAAACTTGCCGATCGCCTCACGGATGGTCGATCGGCCGACGCTGAGCGCCAGCATCAATTCGCGCTCGGCCGGCAATCTGTCCCCAGCCTTGAGGCCGGCATGCTCCACATACTGCGCCAGCGCCGTCTCGACTTGCTGCGCCCGGTTCATCGGCGGCAACGGCTCGATGCGCGTCGGTGCACGGGGCGACGCACTCACGACAAGGACTCGTTTAAAGAGAATTGGTCTGACATCCTGCCAATTGAGGATGGCTGTGATGGTTTGTCAAGACGCTGCAGTCGGAAGCTTTATGCTTTTTTGCTCATGGACATCTCATGCCCCATGGATGCCCGCCGTAGGCTGACTGTTGTGTAACCCATCAGCGAGGCCCACCGATAGCCGCCGCCGCAATCGCGTCGAGCTTCCGGGTATTGCCGAGGACGGGCTCGGCAATACCCGGGCGGCCATGCTGTTGCCTGCCTGCTGGCGTCATCGCGATCAGAAAGGAGAGGGATTTACGCGCCGGCCGGGGGAATGACGCCCTTGGTGAACAGGAAGCAGCCGTAGAACCGCGTTTCCCCCGTCGAGATGACGCAATAGGCCTTCTTCGCCAGATCGTAGAAGGCGAAGCGCTCGATCCCGTACATGGGGCAAGGCTTGCCCTCGGCACGGTCGATCTCCGCCTGAACCTCGCGCTGCACATCCGGCACCTCGTCCGGTGCGCCCATCACTTCCATGCGGCCCGCCGAATTCTGCAGCGGCGTATCCAGCGGCAGCACCGAGAGGATCGCGGCGATCGCCTGGGGTGCGCTCAGATTGGCCATCGTCAGCGGCCGCCCGATGACCGTCTGTCGCCCGACGCTATCGGTCGGAAAATTGGTGTCCGATATGACGAGCGTATCGCCATGCCCCATGGAGCGGAGTGCATGCAGCACGTCGGCGCCGAGCGCCGGATGAATATTCTTCAGCAAGAAAACCTCCCATTACGTCTTCGTCGCGGCTCCCGCCGCGATCTCTGAATGCCCACGTCACGGCTCCCGCCGTGAGGCCTTTGACGATGTAACGCTCCAGGAAGATTCCGGCCAGCACCAAAGGCATGATAGCGGTCATCGACCACCCGTTAACGCGCTGCGATCCCGTTTGGCTCGCGACAGCCCTGTTCAAGCTTTTCCCTGGCTGATATGTTCGTTATTTGTTCCCAAGTCCTCGGCGCGACGATTCTGCGTCTTGTTCCGGAACATGCAGGCAGGACGGGGAAGACGGCATGGCGGCAGTAGCCTATCTGGAGACGTTGAACGAGCGGCAGCGCCAAGCCGTCGAGCACGGCATCGTCTCCAACGGGACAACATCCGACACGGTCGCAGGTCCGCTGCTGATCATCGCGGGCGCCGGATCGGGCAAGACCAATACGCTCGCGCACCGCGTCGCCCATCTCATCGTTCACGGTGCCGATCCCCGGCGTATCCTTCTGCTGACCTTTTCGCGCCGCGCCGCGTCCGAGATGGCGCGGCGGGTCGAGCGGATCTGCCGGAAGGTGCTCGGCGCTAACGCGGGCGTTCTGACCGACGCCCTTTCCTGGTCCGGCACGTTTCATGGCATCGGCGCGCGCCTGCTGCGGATGTACGCCGAGCAGATCGGCCTCGATATCGATTTCACCATCCACGACCGTGAAGATAGTGCCGACCTGATGAACCTCGTGCGTCACGAACTCGGCTTCTCCAAGATGGAAAGCCGGTTTCCCACCAAGGGCACCTGCCTGTCCATCTATTCCCGGGTGGTGAATTCGCAGACACCGCTGACCGACGTGCTGCGCCTGCATTTTTCCTGGGTCGCCGGGTGGGAAGCGCAGCTGAAGACACTGTTTGCTGCCTATGTCGCCGCCAAGCAGGCCCAGAACGTGCTCGATTACGACGATCTCCTGCTCTACTGGGCGCAGATGGTGTCCGATCCCGGCCTTGCGCAGGATATCGGGGATCGTTTCGACCATGTGATGGTGGACGAGTATCAGGATACGAACCGGCTGCAGGCCTCGGTGCTGATGGCGCTGAAGCCCGGCGGTCGCGGCCTGACCGTGGTCGGCGACGACGCACAATCCATCTACGCCTTTCGCGCCGCCACCGTTCGCAACATCCTCGATTTCCCCGCCTCCTTCAGCCCGGCGGCGGATGTGATCACGCTCGACCGCAATTATCGTTCGACCCAGACCATTCTCGCCGCCGCCAATGGCGTCATCGATCTCGCGCGGGAACGGTTCACCAAGAATCTCTGGACGGAGCGCCAGTCGGCCGAGCGGCCGAAGCTGGTGACGGTGAAAGATGAGACGGATCAGGCCGCCTTCATCGTCGAACAGGTTTTGGCGAACCGCGAAACCGGCATGACGCTGAAGCAGCAGGCCGTGCTGTTCCGCTCGTCGAACCACAGCGGGCCGCTTGAAGTCGAACTGACGCGGCGCAATATTCCCTTCGTGAAGTTCGGCGGTTTGAAATTTCTCGATAGCGCGCATGTGAAGGACATGCTGGCCGTGCTGCGGTTCGCGCAGAACCCGCGCGACCGGGTGGCGGGCTTCCGGCTGCTGCAGATGCTGCCGGGCGTCGGCCCGCAGACGGTGGGCAAGATCCTCGATGCGATCGCGGCCGATCCCGAGCCGCTCGCAGCCCTGGCCGAAATCCCCGCTCCGCCCCGTGCCGGTGACGACTGGAGCCGCTTCGTCACCATGCTAGAAAGCCTGCGAAAGTCCGGCCCGGGCTGGCCGGCGGAGATCGGTCTCGCACGGATGTGGTACGAGCCGCATCTCGACCGCATCCACGAGGACGCCGAAACGCGCAAGGCGGACCTCCTGCAACTGGAGCAGATCGCCACCGGCTATGCCTCGCGTGAGCGCTTCCTGACCGAACTGACGCTCGATCCTCCGGATGCCACAAGCGACCAGGCCGGCGTGCCGCTGTTGGACGAGGATTATCTCATCCTCTCGACCATCCACTCCGCCAAGGGGCAGGAATGGCGGTCCGTCTTCATGCTGAACGTGGTCGATGGCTGCATCCCGTCCGATTTGGGAACCGGGACGACGCAGGAAATCGAGGAGGAGCGCCGCCTTCTCTATGTCGGCATGACGCGCGCGAAAGACAGTCTGGCGCTGATCACGCCGCAGCGCTTTTTCACCCACGGGCAGAACCCGCAGGGCGATCGGCATGTCTATGCCGCGCGAACCCGCTTCATTCCAGCGACGCTGCTCCAGTTCTTCGAGAGCGCGACCTGGCCGCTGGTATCAGCCTCCGCCTCGGAACGCAGCGCGCGGGAAATCCGCATCGACGTCGCCGCCCGCATGCGCGGCATGTGGAGCTAGGCCGTGCAGACGGGCGCTTCCGATAGGCCGGAAACGGCAGCAAGAGCGGCGGCCCGCGAGGCTCAGGATCTGGCAGAAGCGCTGGCCGCACCCGTTCCCGATGCTGTACCGGGGGAAAGCGTGGAGCCACGGGATGCCCCGGTGCGCAAAATCATCCATGTCGATATGGACGCCTTCTATGCCTCGGTCGAGCAGCGGGACAACCCGGAGCTTCGCGGCAAGCCCCTTGCCGTCGGCGGATCGGCTGCACGGGGCGTGGTGGCGGCAGCGAGCTACGAAGCCCGAGTGTTCGGCGTGCATTCCGCCATGGCGTCCGTCACCGCCAAGCGCAAATGCCCGGACTTGATCTTCGTCAAACCGCGTTTCGAGGTCTACCGCGCCGTGTCGCAGCAGATCCGGGAGATCTTTGCGGAATACACGCCTCTGATCGAGCCTCTATCGCTGGACGAGGCCTATCTCGATGTAACGGAAAACCTGAAAGGCATGGAGATCGCAACCGAGATCGCCGCCGAGATCCGCGCCCGGATCTTCGCCGCCACCGGTCTCACGGCCTCGGCGGGCATCAGCTATAACAAGTTCCTCGCCAAGATGGCGTCGGACCAGCGCAAGCCCAATGGTCAATTCGTCATCACGCCGAAGAACGGCCCGGCCTTCGTGGAGGCCCTGCCGGTCAAGAAATTCCACGGCGTGGGCCCGGCCACGGCCGAGCGGATGAAGAAGCACGGCATCGAGACGGGCCTTGATCTCAAAACGAAGCCGCTCGCCTATCTCCAGCAGCATTTCGGCAAATCCGGCGCGTATTTCCACGGGATCGCGCGCGGCATCGACGAGCGGCGCGTGCGGCCGGACCGTATTCGCAAGTCGGTCGGCGCCGAGGACACCTTTAGCGAGGACATATCCGACCTCGTCCTCGCCGAGGCCGAACTGCGCCCGCTGGCGGAGAAGGTCTGGCGGTACTGCGAGGCGCATGACATCACCGGCAAAACGGTGACGGTGAAGATCAAATACGCGGATTTCACGCAGGCGACGCGCGCGCGAACGCTGGCGGCGAACTTTGCTCGTATCGATGATGTTCTTGAGGTCGCCGACCAGTTGCTGGCGACGGTCCATCCCTTTCGCCGGCCTGTGCGGCTTCTCGGCGTAACGCTGTCATCGCTGACGACGAACGGCGCGAGTCCCGACACGAGCGAGGAACCGCAGCTCGATCTCGGTCTGTAGGTCTCTCGGCACTTGGGGAGCAGCAAGCAATAGGCTCAAAACGAAAAAGCCTGCCGCGGGAGGAGGTGCGGCAGGCTTTTCGATAAGAACCGAACAGCGACTGGGAGGAGGATGTCGCCATTCCTTCGAACGATCCTGGGAGGAGGAGGGGAGCGTTCGAACTACGAAGGGACGCGGGAGGAGGTGCATCGCTTCGTTGAGATAATATTTACGCCGAGACGCCTGCCCTTACGAGAGGCAATGTTGCAGTGCAGCTATGCAGAAATCGAAGGGCACGACCGTGTGGCGCTTCATCAGTAGAACAGCGCAGCTACGCATGGCCCTTGTCCACAATGTCAGTCTGTGATTGCATTGCGAATGCCGATCCGGCCTTGGAGGTTTCATGCTCTTGTTTCTTGCATTCCTGATCGGCGTCATCGCCGGCCTGCGCGCCATGACCGCGCCGGCAGCCATTGCCTGGGCCGCTACGCTCGGATGGATCGATCTCTCCGGCTCCTGGGCATCCTTCATGAGCTCGATCTGGGCGGCCGGACTCCTCACCGTCCTGGCAATCGGCGAATACGTCACCGACCAGTTGCCGACAACGCCAAGCCGCAAGGTGCCGGTACAGTTCGCCACCCGCGTCGTGGTCGGCGCGCTCTGCGGTGCGATCATCGGAACGCCCTCCGGCGGCTGGTTGATCTGCCTCGTTGCCGGTCTCCTCGGCGCCATCGCCGGCACCCTCGGTGGAGCCGCTCTGCGGGCCCGCCTCGCAGCAAGTTTCGGCCGCGATCGGCCGGCAGCCTTTGTCGAGGACGCTATCGCCATCATCGGAGCGTTTCTCATCATGAGCGCCCTGCCCGTCTCGGCGTCCATGCCGATCCCTGCATGAGAACGTTCGACGCGATCATCATCGGTGCCGGACAGGCCGGCCCGTCGCTCGCCGCTCGCCTGTCCGCCGCCGGGCGCTCCGTCGCCATCATCGAGCGCAAGCATGTCGGCGGAACCTGCGTCAACACCGGGTGCAAGCCGACCAAGGCGCTCGTCGCCAGTGCTCACGCCGCCCATATCGCCCGGCGCGCCGCGGATTTTGGCGTCGTCATCGGCGGAGACGTGACGATCGACATGCCCTCCGTATTCCGCCGGTCGCACAAGATCACGCTCGACAGCCGCATGAGCAACGAGCGATGGCTGGAGGGGCTTGAAAACTGCACCCTGATCCGCGGCCATGCGCGGTTCGAGGATCGCACGACGGTACGTGTCGGCGACGAGCGCCTGTTCGCGCCGCAGATCTTCATCAATGTCGGCGGCCGGGCCGCCATCCCGGATTTCCCCGGAATCCATGACGTTCCCTTTATGACCAACAGCGACATCGTCATGCTAGAGCGTGTGCCGAAACACCTCATTATCGTCGGTGGCAGCTATATCGGTCTGGAATTCGCCCAGATGTACCATCGCTTTGGAGCCGAGGTGACCATTGTCGAAAAAGGGCCTCGACTCGTCGCGCGAGAAGACGAGGAAATATCGGACGCGATCCAAGCGGTGCTGGAGGGCGAAGGCATCGCGGTTCGAACCGCAGCAGAGTGCATCCGCTTTTCCCGCGACGGCGAAGACGTCATCGTTGGTGTGAACTGCACGAAGGGCGAGCCAGACATTCGCGGCTCCGACATCTTGCTCGCCACGGGGCGTAAACCCAACACGGATGATCTCGGGCTCGACGCCGCCGGTGTTGCTCTGGATGAACGCGGCTACATCATCGTCGATGACGCGCTCGCCACCAGCGCGCCCGGCATCTGGGCAATGGGCGACTGCAACGGCCGCGGCGCCTTCACCCATACGGCGTACAATGATTTTGAAATCATCGCGGCGAACCTGCTGGATGGCGAGACCCGCAAGGTTTCCGACCGCCTGCCAGGCTATGCGCTTTACATCGACCCGCCACTCGGCCGTGTCGGAATGAGCGAACGGGAGGCCAGCGCCTCCGGCAGGCGGATCCTCGTCGGACGTCTGCCGATGGCGCGCGTCGGACGGGCCGTCGAGAAAGGGGAGACGCAAGGGCTGATGAAGATCATCGCCGATGCGGACACGCGCGAGATCCTGGGCGCTGCCATTCTCGGCACGGGTGGCGACGAGGCCATTCATGGCGTACTCGACATGATGAATGTCGGCGCACACTACGACGACCTGCGCTGGGCCGTACCGATCCATCCCACCATATCGGAATTCTGGCCGACCCTCGTTCTCGGCATGAAGCCGGTGGATGCCTCCCCATAGAAAAAGGCCCCCGGTTTCGCCGAGGGCCTCTCTTCATGACGGGGCAGGATAGCCGCGTTAATCAGAACTCTTCCCAATTGTCCTGTGCCGCGGCTGCGGCCGGTGCGGCACTGGCGGAACCGCCGGAGAACGCACGTGCGAGCGTGTTCGCCATCTTGCGGGCCGGAGACGCGACGGGAACGGCGCGTGTGGCTGTCGCGAGCGCGGGCCGGCTCGGTGTCTTGACGCGGGGTGCCGGCTGCGACGGCGCTGCCGACGCATAGGATGCCGATGCGCCGCCGAACTGGAAGCGCGCGACCAGATCCTTCAGCCGTGCAGCTTCGGTGGCGAGCGTGGCACCGGCCGCATTGGCCTCTTCCACCATCGCCGCGTTCTGCTGCGTCACCTGATCCATCTGGTTGACGGCCGTGTTGACCTCGGCGAGGCCGACCGACTGTTCGCGCGATGAGGTCGCGATCGCATCCATGTGCTGGTTGATCGTGACGATGTAGGTCTCGATCGTCTTCAACGCTTCGCCTGTCTGGCTGACCAGCTGGACGCCGCTTTGCACTTCGCCTGAAGAATTGCGGATCAGGTCCTTGATTTCCTTGGCAGCTTTGGCCGAGCGTTGGGCGAGTTCACGCACTTCCTGCGCGACCACCGCGAAGCCCTTGCCGGCTTCCCCGGCACGGGCGGCTTCCACACCGGCGTTCAGGGCCAGCAGGTTCGTCTGGAAGGCGATTTCGTCGATGACGCCGATGATCGAGGAAATCTGGTTGGAAGACTGTTCGATCTTGCTCATCGCATCGACCGCGCTGGTGACCACGGCGCCGGACTGGCGAGCGCTGTCGTTGGCCTGCACGGCAATCGTCCGGGCTTCGTCCGCGCGCTTGGAGGAGTTGGCGACGTTGGCGGTGATTTCATCGAGAGCCGCTGCGGTTTCCTCGAGCGAGGCTGCCTGCTGTTCGGTCCGGCGCGACAGGTCGTCGGCGCTCTGACTGATCTCACGCGAACCGCTGTCGATCGAGCCGGTGGCGTCCGCAACCGCGCTCAGCGTGTCGCGAAGCTGCTCGACGGCCCGGTTGAAGTCCGTACGCAACGTCTCGAAGTCGTCGGCGAAGCGCTCGGTGAGCTGGAAACTGAGATCGCCGGAAGCAAGATGCGTCAGACCCTTGGCGAGCCCGCTGGTTGCCTGCGCCATGGCTTCGGCACGCTCCCGCTCCAGTTCGACCTGGCGCCGCCGCTCGCCTTCGCTCAGCGATCGCTGCTGCACGGCTTCCGTTTCCAGCGCACGCGCCTTCAAGCCGTTTTCCTTGAACACTTCCACGGCGCGCGCCATGCCGCCCACTTCGTCGCGGCGATCGGTTCCGATGACATCGGCGTCGAGGTCGCCTGTTGCCAGCCGCTGCATGACGCTACCCAGCGCATCGATTGGCTGCACAAGCCAGGCCCGGATAGCGAAGAATGCCGCGAGGATGACGGTCAGCGTTCCCACGACAACCAAGGCGATCGTCACCCAGTAGGTGTGGATCGATCCGGTCGTCAGCACGTCGCTCTCCGTATTGGCAATGACGAGGAGCTCGTTGGTTTCCTCCGCCATGGCTTGGCTCATGGGGGCGAACTGCGTCTCGCATTCCCGCAGGAAGGCGCCCTGCGCGCTCAGGCGATCCTGCGAGCCCCGTGCACCCGCCGCGCGCGTAAAGGCATTGCCGCAGGCCTCATTGAGGATGGACAGGCCTTTGGTCTTCAGTTCGGAGATTCGTGCGTTCTCGGGCGTTGCAGCCAGTGCCGCGTCCATTTCTGTGCCGAACTGCGTTTTGGCAGCCTGAAGCTCGGCCGTTGCCGCTGCCTTCGCCGCCTCGGTGGTGACGATCATCAGCGTGCCGGCCGCAGCCCGTGCGGTCTGGAATGCCTGGTTGGCAAGAGCGAGTTCCGTGGCGGCCTTCGACTGTTGGGCCAGCAGCGCGGAATAGGCGTCATCGGTTCTCATGATCCGATCGCCCGAGTAGAACGCAACCCCCAGGGAGAAGAGCGCGAAGACGCCCATCAGGCTCAAAAATTTGCCAATGATCGGAATGTGTTTCACAAAATGCCTCAAGCCATACGAACAACGAATGACGGCACCATACGGCGTGAATTTTAAACGATGGTTTACGTGCGCACCAGCATTCGCACATGCGAACAGTTTCTTCGCCTCATCGTGCATACCCGCTTACAGATAGCCTCCTCAAAACCACTTCAGGCGGCGAGCGGCTTTACCTCCGCCTTGTCCTTCAGTCGCGCTGCATATTTCTGGGCGATCACGGCGCAAGCCATGAGCTGGATCTGATGGAACAGCATCAGCGGCAGCACGATGGCACCGACGGAGGAAGAAGCGTTGCCGAAGATGGCATTGGCCATGGGCACGCCGCTGGCCAGCGACTTCTTCGATCCACAGAAGGTGATGGTGATCTCGTCTTCCTTTGAGAAGCCGAGAAGGCGGCTGCCGAACATGGTGATGCAGAGGACAGTGGCCAGGAGCGCCATATCAACGAGAATGACGGCGGCGATATCGCCGAGCGAGAACGTGTGCCACAGCCCTTCCATGACAGCCTCGGAGAACGCGAGGTAGACGACCATCAGGATGGAGCCGCGATCGACGGGCATCAGGAGTTTCTTGCGCGAGCGGATCCAGTTGCCGATCCAGGGCTGCAGGATCTGCCCGACGACGAAGGGCAGCATCAGCTGCAGAAGAATGCTCTGCAGCGCCTCCCAGGAAAACCCGCCGCCGCCCGTGGTGGACAGGACGAGGCCCGTCAGCAGCGGCGTCAGGAACATGCCGAAGATATTGGAGCCGGAGGCCGCGACGATGGCTGCGGGCACATTGCCGCCGGCCATCGAAGTGAATGCGATCGAGGACTGGACCGTCGAGGGCAGGACGCAGAGGAAGAGAATGCCGATATAGAGCGGGGCGGCGAGAACCGACGTGGGGATGAGGCCGATGGCAAGGCCCAGAAGCGGGAATATGCAGAACGTCGTCAGAAGGATCGTCAGGTGCAGCCGCCAGTGCAGCGCGCCCGCCACCACGGTATCGCGCGACAGGCGCGCGCCATGGAGGAAGAACAGGAGCCCGATCGCAATGTCCGTCGCGATATCGAACACGTCAGCATATCGGCCATGGATCGGCAGGAGCGACGCAAGAATGACGGTGCAGACGAGGAGGACGGTGAAGGTATCGGGCAGGTAGCGGCGCATGGTGGTGATCCCTTGATGGCTCTGGGGACAGGTCTTGCCTTGAAGTTGCGTCGCGTCATCGCTTATCATGTTTCAAGATGCAAACACTAACAGTCATTATAAAGTCCGATAACCGTGCTCAACCTCACCCATCTCGCCAGCTTCGTCATGCTTGAGCAAACCGGGAGCTTCACGGAGACGGCTCTGCGTCTCGGCATCGGTCAGTCTACGGTCACACAGCATATCCAGAGACTGGAAAAAGCGCTTGGGCGACAACTGGTGTTCCGCGATACGCACCAGGTGCGGCTGACGGCGGAGGGAGAAGCGCTTCTCGGCCACGCCCGCGGCATGCTCGATCTGAATGGCAAGGTCGCGGCGCTCTTTGGTGAGAACCGGTTGCGCGGGCGGTTGCGGCTCGGCGTTTCGGAGGATGTCGTGGCCAGCCGCCTGACGGCGATCCTTGCGGACTTCATCCGCCTCTATCCGCTGGTGGATCTCGAAATGACAGTTGCCCTCAGTGCCGTGCTCAATCAGATGCAGTATGCCGGCGATCTCGATCTGGTGCTCGCCAAGCGTCACATCGGCGAAACGCATGGGCGGCTACTCTATCGCGAGCCGCTCGTCTGGCTTGCACAGGACCCTGATCTCCTGCTGTCCCGCGGAAACGCCTTGCCGCTCATCGCCTTCCCCCCACCCTCGATCACGCGGCGCATCGCGCAGGAGGCGCTTGACGCGGCACGCATGCCTTGGCGGATCGTCTGCACCTGCGGCAGTCTGAGCGGGCTGACGGCCGCAGCGCGGGCGGGCATGGGGTTTCTGGTCCAGCCCCGCAGCATGGCGCCAAGCGGCCTGCGCGAGGTCTCGGCAGATCGTCTTCCGCCGCTTGCGGATGTGGAATTCGTGTTGGTGCAGAGACGTGGCGCCGACGCAGCGCTGGTCGATGCATTGTCGAACCTCATCGTTGCGCAGATCGCGCCACACCATGCGTAAGGCCAGAATTCATTTTTGACCCCTGACGATGCCCAAAACGCAAAACGCCCGCGGCAATCGCGGGCGTGAAGCAAGATGATCCGTGCAGCTTCCACTTAAGCGGAAACCCCAGTCCCGGACTTAGCGGATGGCAGCGCGGGCGACGCTGGTGATCTCGGAGCGGGAGATGCCGAGGTCGTTGAGTTCGCGCGTCGACATGCGGCCGAGTTCGGTCACCGTCTGACGATACTTGCGCCAGTTATTGAAGGAGCGTGCTACGTTCATGATGATCCCCTTTCCAAGGTCTCCAGCGTTGGCGAAACCCTTGTTTCGTCTCTTTCGCTGTGTTGAGACCTTTATACGCGTGCACCGCAACATCGACCAGCGCGAAAGCCTCAGGTGACGTATGCAAGAGCCGCATGCCTCGGATTTGCAGAGGTTAGGAAATCTGTAAGACTTATATGATCTCGGCGTTCGCCCTGATGGGTCAGGCGCCCTCCTCCGACACGCCCCGCGGCTCGACAACGCTTGCATACATGCCTGTCGTGCGAAATTCCGTCGGGCTTGCACCGAAATGCCGGCGGAAGACCTTGGCGAAGTAATTGGGCTCCTCGAAGCCCGACATCAGCGAGATCTCTTTGACCGAAAGGTTGGCAGCTTGCGTCAACAGCTTGGCAGCGCGTTGCAGCCGCTTGCGCATCACGAATTCTGCCGGCGGCATGCCCTCTGTGGCGCTGAAGACGCGGGAGAAATGCGCGCGGCTGAGCCCGGATACGCGCGCGAGCTCCTCCACCGGCAGCGGCTTCTCCAGATTGTCGGCGATATGGTTCAGGACATGCTGCATCGTGCGATATTCCTGCCCGAACACCGGATGCGCCCCGAAGACATCGTCGTAAAGCGCCATCGCCGCCTCATAGGCGATGGCCGAGGCCCGTCCTGGCATTTCCCCGCCGTCATGGATCAGCCGGTAGCTGCAATCGGCAAGGTGCTCGATCGTTTCCGGCTGGAGCAACAGGATAGGTCCGTTGGCGGAGAGAATGGCCTGGTGCAGGCGCATCGCCTCCTCGCCATTCATGGAAATCCAGAAGAACTCCCACCGCCCGCCGGGTTCCAGCCAATAGCGATGATTGTCCGGCACGGTGACCAGCAGGGTTTCGCCGGGTATCACGCGGTAGGCGCGCCCGTCATAACGCAGGTTGCCGGCGCCGGAGATCGTGTGTTGCAAAACCGTGAACGGCGTCTGTCCGCGCTTGCGCCCGTCCCAGTCGTAGTTGGGTTTTTCGCGGATCTCGTAACCGGTGCTCGTCGGCATGGTGTGCAGCCGATGCCGACCGCGTGGCAGGGAAACGGTCCTCATGCAAGGCCCGCTGGCCATCAATCTTTGCAGCATAGAATTACCCATGAAAGCACAATCCCTCTCTATCACGCTTCGATATTATACGCATAATGCCGCCCAAGGGAGCAATACCGGGAGAGTACAGAGCGCCAAATGACAGCCGAACGGGAAGCCTGAATGGCTTCACGCCTGGCCTGCACCGCGCGATTTTACCCGGCTGAACGACAAGACCCATTCGGAGGATAGAGACCGCCATGAGCAGCTTCAAGATCGCCATCATCGGCGCAGGCAGCGTCGGCTTCACAAAGAAGCTTTTCACGGACATCCTGTCCGTACCGGAATTCGCCGAGATCGAGGTCGCACTGACCGACATCAGCGAGCAGAACCTCTCGATGATCAAGACGATCCTCGACCGCATCGTCGAAGCCAACCGCCTGCCAACCAAGGTGACAGCAACGACGGATCGCCGAAAGGCCATCGAAGGTGCGCGCTATGTGATCAGCTGCGTCCGCGTCGGCGGTCTCGGCGCTTATGCGGACGATATCCGCATTCCCCTGAAATACGGCGTCGATCAGTGCGTCGGCGACACGATCTGCGCCGGCGGCATTCTCTACGGCCAGCGCAACATTCCCGTCATTCTCGACTTCTGCAAGGACATCCGCGAGCTTGCCGAACCCGGCGCGAAGTTCCTGAACTATGCCAACCCCATGGCCATGAACACCTGGGCTGCGATCGAATACGGCAAGGTGGACACGATCGGCCTCTGCCACGGCGTCCAGCATGGCGGCGAGCAGATCGCCGAAATCCTCGGTGCCGAGGACGGCGAACTTGACTTCATCTGCTCGGGCATCAACCACCAGACCTGGTTCACGGATATTCGCCTGAAGGGCCGCAAGATCGGCAAGGACGAGCTGGTCGCCGCCTTCGAAGCGCATCCCGTGTTCTCGCAGCAGGAAAAGCTGCGCATCGACGTCCTCAAGCGCTTCGGCGTCTACTCCACAGAGAGCAACGGTCATCTGTCCGAGTACCTGCCATGGTATCGCAAGCGGCCGGAGGAAATCACCCGCTGGATCGACATGTCCGACTGGATCCACGGCGAGACCGGCGGCTATCTGCGCTACTCCACGGAAACGCGCAACTGGTTCGAAACCGAATTTCCGCAGTTTCTGGAAAGCGCCGGCAAGCCGCTCGATCCGGCCAAGCGTTCCAACGAACATGCCAGCCATATTCTTGAGGCGCTGGAAACGGGCCGTGTCTATCGTGGGCACTTCAACGTCAAGAACAATGGCGTCATCACCAATCTTCCGGCCGATGCCATCATCGAGTCGCCCGGCTTCGTCGATCGCTTCGGCATCAACATGGTCGCCGGCATCACGCTGCCGGAAGCCTGCGCGGCAACCTGCATAGCCTCGATCAACGTGCAGCGCATGTCCGTCCATGCCGCCATATCCGGCGATATCGATCTCCTGAAGCTTGCCGTGCTGCACGACCCGCTGGTCGGCGCGATCTGCACGCCGGACGAGGTCTGGCAGATGGTGGACGAGATGGTCGTCGCCCAGGCCGAATGGCTGCCGCAATATGCGCACGCCGTTCCGGAAGCCCGCGAACGCCTGAAGCATGCTACGGTGAAGACCCGCGACTGGAAGGGCGTCGCCCGCCGCGAAGTCCGCTCCATCGAGGAGTTGAGGGCCGAGAAGGCCGAACTGCGGGCTGCGAGCTAACAACGGCTTGACCATGAGACGGCCCGCTTCTGGAGGAGAGGCGGACCGGCTTGTTCCGGAGGAGTGCCGCAGCCGGGGAAACCGGACCGGCAGAGATTGAGGGAGAGACAGGACCATGACATCGAACCGCCATTTGAGAGCCGTCGCCGCGCTGATGCTCGGCGTATCCGCCTTCGCAATGACCGCCTCGGCCTCCGAGCCGACCGTCGCGCCGGAAGCGCCGCCCTTTCCGGGGCAAGGCAAGATCACCTATGTGCCGCGCGACTCGATTCTCGAGTTCAAGGCGCTGCCGAAATACAGCGAGCCGGACTGGGTGACGGAAAAGTTCGTCGCGACCGGCAAGCTTCCGCCGGTCGAACAGCGCCTGCCGAAGGAGCCGCTGGTCTACAAGACCGGCAATATGCCGGACGGCATCGGCGTCTATGGCGATACCCTGCGCCATGTCATCGGCGGACGGCCGGAAGGCTGGAACTATTCGGCGGGCCAGACACAGGGCTGGGGCGGCATCGACATCGCCATGTCGGAGTGCCTGACGCGCACCGCACCGCTGTTTCAGGTCGAAGCGACCGACGTCGAGCCGCTGCCGAACCTCGCGCGAAGCTGGGAGTGGTCGCAGGACGGCCACAAGCTGACCATGCATCTCGTCGAAGGCGCGAAATGGTCCGACGGCGTCGAGTTCACCTCCGACGACGTCATGTTCTACTGGAACGACAATGTGGTCGATCCCAATGTAACGCCGCTCAACGGCGCTTCGCCTGAGACGTTCGGCGAAGGCACGACACTGAAAGCCATCGATGCCTACACGGTCGAGTGGACCTTCAAGGAAGCCTTCCCTCGCCAGCACCTTTTCGCCATGGCCTATGGCACCTTCTGCCCGGGCCCGGCGCATATCCTGAAAACCAAGCATCCGAAGTACAACAAGGACTTCACCTACGACCAGTACAAGAACGGCTTCCCCGCCCAGTACATGAACATCCCGGTCATGGGTGCCTGGGTCCCCGTCTCCTACAGGCCGGACGACATGATCGTGCTGCGTCGCAATCCCTATTACTGGAAGGTTGACGAAGCCGGCCACCAGCTGCCTTACGTCAACGAGCTGCATTACAAGCTCTCGACTTGGGCCGACCGCGACGTGCAGGCGATTGCCGGCTCCGGCGATTTCTCGAACCTCGAGCAGCCGGAAAATTTTGTCGAGAGCCTGAAGCGTGCGGCACAGGAAAGTGCCCCTGCCCGTCTCGCCTTCGGCGCGCGCCTTATCGGCTATAACCTGCACATGAACTTCTCGGCCAATGGCTGGGGCGACCCGGACGAGCGGACCAAGGCCGTGCGCGAGCTCAACCGCAATCCCGATTTCCGCAAGGCGATCACCATGGCGGTCGATCGCAAGAAGATCGGCGACAGCCTCGTGAAGGGGCCATTCACCTCGATTTATCCCGGCGGCATCTCGTCCGGCACCAGCTTCTACGACCGACAGTCGACCGTCTACTATCCCTTCGATCTGGAGGGCGCCAAGGCGCTCCTGGAGAAAATCGGTCTGAAGGACACGGAAGGCAACGGCTTCGTCAACTTCCCCGCGGGCACCGCGGGCGGTGATGACGTGCAGATCGTGCTTCTCTCGACCTCCGACTACGGTACGGATCGCAATCTGGCTGAAGGCATAATCGGGCAGATGGAGCAGCTGGGCATCAAGGTCACGCTCAACTCGCTCGACGGCGTCAAACGCGATGCGGCGCGCGATGCCGGCCGGTTCGACTGGACGCTGATGCGCCATACCTCGGAGATCTCCTCCGTGGTCCAGAACACGCCGCAGCTGGCCCCGGTCGGCCCGCGCACCAGCTGGCATCACCGTGCCGGACCGGACGGAACGGTTGATCTGATGCCGTTCGAAAAGGAAATGGTCGCGGCCGTCAACAGCTTCATCGCGTCCAATGACAATGCCGAACGGCAGGACCTGATGAAGAAGTATCAGAAGATCGCGACCGAGAACGTCGATACGGTCGGCCTGACGGAGTATCCGGGGGCGCTTATCATCAACAAGCGCTTCTCCAACATTCCCCCGGGCGCACCGATCTACATGTTCAACTGGGCTGAAGATACGATCCTGCGCGAACGCGTCTTCGTCAGCGCCGACAAGCAGGGCGATTACGAACTGTTCAAGCAGCAGCTTCCCGGCAAGCCCGGAGATCCCGGCCCGATCAACTGATCGTGGTCCGGTCCGATCAACTGATCGGAGCACGGCCCTTTGACATCACCGCCGCCGGGCGTTCCGGCGGCAGAGAAAAATGACCGCACGGGCGCATGGCAGCGTCGCGTCCGGCGGCCCGTTCCCCAAAGGATACGACATGCTCAGGTTTTTGCTTGTGCGGATCGCCTCCGCGCTGCCGGTGCTCTTTGTCCTGAGCGTCGTCACCTTCACCATCATCCAGGCGCCACCCGGCGACTATAGCGATTATATCCGCTCGCAGGCGATCAACCAGGGCGGCGCGTCCTTCGAGGAAGCCGACGCCCAAGCGCAGGCCTACAAGATCGCAAACGGCCTCGATAAGCCGCTGCCCCTCCAATACGTCAACTGGATCAGGGGCATCGTCACGCGCGGCGATTTCGGCCACAGCCTGTTCTACAACAAGCCGGTCTCGGAAGTGGTCGGCGAACGCCTGCCCCGGACCTTGGCGCTGGCACTCGTCTGCCACATCCTTGCCTCCGTCATCGGCATCACCTTCGGTATCCTCGCGGCCACGCGACAATATACTTGGGTGGATACGCTGCTTTCGGGCATCTCGTTCCTCGGCATGACGGTGCCGCGCTTCCTGATGGCGCTGATTATCGTCTACATCATGGTGTTCCACTTCAATGTCAGCGAGATCGGCTCGTTCCAGTCGGCCCGCTACGGCGGCGCCCCCTGGTCCTGGGGCAAGTTCGTGGACCTCCTGAAACACGTCTGGCCGGTCATCGCCATCGCCACCTTCGGCGGCCTCGCCTACAATATGCGGGTCATGCGCGGCAATCTGCTCGACACGCTGAACGCGCAATATGTCGAAACCGCCCGCGCCAAGGGTCTCTCCGAGCGCAAGGTCATCATGCGCCATGCGGTGCCCAATGCGCTGCATCCGCTGGTCATGTACCAAGGCGTCGTCCTCCCCTACATGCTGACCGGTGAGATCGAGACGGCCATCATCTTCGCCCTGCCGACCGTCGGCCCCGCCATCGTCGGCTCCATGGCCGTGGGCGATGTCTATGTCACCGCCACCTTCATGCTGGTGCTCTCGGCCACCCTGATCGTCGGCAACATCATCGCCGATCTGCTGCTCGCAGCCCTCGACCCCCGCGTCCGCCAGATGGGAGGGGCCACCGCATGAGCTTCGAAACCCAGGCCACACTGCCGATCGCGACATCCGAGGCGGAGCAGCACGAGGCCGCACCCCAGACGGGCGAGCGCCACCGCAACGAGAGCTACATGTCGCTCGTCTGGCGGCGGCTGAGGAAATCCTGGACCGGCATGCTCGGCCTGATCCTTGTCTGCCTGCTTCTCTTCTCGGCTGTTTTTGCGGATTTCCTGTCGCCGGTCGATCCCAAAGCGACGAATGTGGGCTTCTCGCCGCCGCAACTGCCGAGCTTCACCGACAAGGACGGCAACTTCGTCTTCCCTCCACGGGTTTACCCGGTGCGGGAAACGGACGAACTCGATCCGGTTACGTTCCAGCCGATCATCGGCCCGGATTACGACAACCCGCAGATCATCGGGCTCTTCGTCAAGGGCGCGCCCTATCGGCTGCTCGGCCTCATTCCGCTCGATCGCCACCTGATCGGCACGCAGGACGGTTCGCCGATCCATTTCCTCGGAACCGACAAGTTCGGGCGGGATGTCCTCTCCCGCATGCTCTACGGCTCGCGGATCTCGTTATCGATTGCCCTGACCGTGGTGTTCATCGTTACCGTCGTCGGCACCACGGTCGGCATGGTCTCGGGGTATTTCGGCGGCCGCTTCGATGCCTGGATGCAGCGTTTCGTGGAGCTCGTTCTCGCCTTTCCGCAGCTGCCGCTCTACCTCGCACTGACCTCGCTGATCCCGGTCACGGCGCCTACGCATGTGTTCCTCGTCTTCGTGGTCGGTGTCATGTCGGCGCTCGGCTGGGCGCAGATGTCGCGGGAGGTGCGCGGCAAGACGCTGGCGCTCGCCCGGATCGACTATGTCCGTGCCGCCATCGCGGTCGGCGCCAGCGACCGGCGCATCATCCTCCAGCACATCTTCCCCAATGTCATGAGCCACGTGATCGTCGCGGTGACGCTGGCCATTCCGAGCGTGGTGCTCCTTGAATCCTTCCTCGGGTTCCTCGGCTTCGCGGTCAAGCCGCCGCTGATCTCCTGGGGGCTGATGCTGCAGGACACCTCGACCTATTCCGTCATCGGGTCCTATCCCTGGATTCTGTCGCCCGTCGGCATCGTGCTGATCACCGTCTTCGCGTTCAACGCACTCGGCGATGGCTTGCGCGATGCCATCGACCCCTATTGAGAGGAGCGAGACCATGACGACATCAGACATCTCCGTCACGGCCCCAGATGAGCGCTGCGACCTTGCACAGCACACGGACGCGCCGATCATCGATGCCCGCAACGTTGCGGTCGATTTCAAGGTGGAGCACGGCATGGTCAGCGCCGTGAAGGACGTGTCCTTCCAGCTCTACCGCGGCGAGACGATCGCCATCGTCGGGGAGAGCGGGTCCGGCAAGTCCGTGACCGCCCGTACCATCATGGGGCTGCTCTCAAAGCGCGCCGTGACAAGCCCCCGCTCCACCATCGCCTACAAGGGCGAGGACGTGCTGAAATTCTCGGAAAACCGCCGGCGGAAGCTGCGCGGCGACCGGATCTCCATGATCTTTCAGGAGCCGATGAGTTCGCTCAATCCGGTCTATACGATCGGCGCGCAGATCGCCGAAGCCATCCTCGTCCACCGCCGCATGAGCCGGAAGGCGGCCATGGCGGAAGCGCTCGACCTCCTGCGCCACGTCCAGATCCCCGAGCCGGAGGCGCGGCTCAACCAGTATCCGCACCAGCTTTCAGGCGGCCAGCGCCAGCGCGTCATGATTGCCATGGCCCTTTCCAACAAGCCGGACGTGCTAATCGCCGACGAGCCGACGACGGCGCTCGACGTGACGGTGCAGGCGCAGATCCTCAATCTCATCCGCTCCCTGCAGCGAGAAATGAATATGGCCGTGATCCTGATCACCCACGACCTCACCGTCGTGCGGCAGTTCTCGGACTACGTCTATGTCATGAGCACCGGCCAGGTGCGCGAGCACAACACCACCGAGGCGCTGTTTGCCAATCCGCGCCATCCTTATACCGCAAAGCTCCTCGCGTCCGAGCCGCGCGGCACGGTGAAGCCTATCTCCGAAAAGGCGCCCGTGATCCTCGAAGGCCGCAATGTTCGCGTTGCCTTCACGCTGAAATCGGGCGGTTTCTTCAAACCGGTCTTCAGCGAGCTTCTCGCCGTCAACGATTTGAGCCTCACGCTGAGGCGCGGCGAGACTCTGGGCATCGTCGGCGAAAGCGGCTCCGGCAAGACGACCTTCGGGCAGGCGCTCATCCGGCTGCTGAACCCCGGCAGCGGCGAGATCACGTTCGACGGCGAGGCGATCCAGTCCTACGGCCGGACCGAGATGCGCCCGCTGCGCGCCCGCATGCAGATCGTCTTCCAAGACCCGTTCTCCTCGCTCAACCCGCGCATGTCGGTCGGCCAGATCATCGAGGAGGGCCTGATCGTCAACAAGCTCGGCGCGACGCGCGACGAGCGGCTGGGACGGATCTACGACGCGCTTGCCAGCGCCGGTATGCCGGGCAACATCCTCGGGCGGTTTCCGCACGAGTTCTCCGGCGGCCAGCGCCAGCGCATCGCGATTGCCCGTGCCATCGCTCTCGAGCCGGAATTCATTCTTCTCGACGAGCCGACCTCGGCGCTCGATCTTTCGGTCCAGGCCCAGATCATCGACCTGCTGCGCAAGCTGCAGGAAGAGCGGGGCCTCTCCTACCTCTTCATCTCCCACGATCTGAAGGTGGTGCGCGCGCTCTGCCACCGGGTCGCGGTGATGCAGCGAGGAAAGATCGTCGAGGAAGGCCCCGTCGCCGAGGTCCTGTCCAACCCCAAGACCGAATACACCGAACGGCTCGTCCGAGCCGCCTTCAACGTTGCAGCCTGAGCAGAAAGAGGCCCCCATGACCAGACAACCCAAAATCACCTTCATCGGAGCGGGATCGACGACGTTCATGAAGAACATCATCGGCGACATCCTCCAGCGCCCGGCTCTCTCCGGTGCCAAGATCGCACTGATGGACATCAATGCCGAACGCTTGGCGGAAAGCGAAGTCATCGTCCGCAAGCTGATCTCGTCCCTTGGCGCGAAAGCCACCATCGAGATGCATTCCAGCCAGAAGCGCGCACTCGATGGTGCCAACTTCGTCGTCGTCGCCTTTCAGATTGGCGGCTTCGAGCCCTGCACGGTCACCGACTTCGAAGTGCCGAAGAAATACGGCCTGCGCCAGACGATTGCCGATACGCTCGGCGTCGGTGGCATCATGCGGGGCTTACGCACCGTGCCGCATCTCTGGTCGATCTGCGAGGATATGATGCAGGTCTGCCCAGAGGCGATCCTGCTGCAATATGTCAACCCGATGGCCATCAACACCTGGGCGATCGCGGAGAAGTATCCGAAGATCAAGCAGGTCGGTCTCTGCCACTCCGTGCAGGGCACCGCGATGGAACTCGCCGAGGATCTGGATATCCCCTACGAGGAAATCCGCTACAAGTCGGCCGGCATCAACCACATGGCCTTCTACCTGAAGTTCGAGCACCGCCAGCCCGACGGTTCCTACAAGGATCTCTACCCGGATCTCCTGCGCGGCTATCGCGAAGGCCGTGCGCCGAAGGCGACCTGGAACCCGCGCTGCCCGAACAAGGTGCGCTACGAAATGCTGACGCGTCTCGGCTACTTCGTCACCGAAAGCTCGGAGCACTTTGCCGAATACACGCCCTACTTCATCAAGGAAGGCCGCGAGGACCTGATCGAAAAGTTCGGCATTCCGCTCGACGAATATCCCAAGCGCTGCGTCGAGCAGATCGAACGCTGGAAGGGTCAGGCCGCAGCCTACATCTCCGCCGACAAGATCGAAGTGAAGCAATCCAAGGAATACGCGTCCTCGATCGTCAATTCGGTCTGGACCGGCGAGCCCTCGGTCATCTACGGCAACCAGCGCAACAATGGCTGCATCACCTCGCTGCCCGACAATTGCGCCGCCGAAGTGCCGTGCCTGGTTGATGAAAACGGCATCCAGCCGACCTTCGTCGGCGCCCTGCCGCCGCAGCTGACCGCCCTGATGCGCACCAACATCAACGTGCAGGAACTCACGGTTCAGGCCCTGATGACGGAGAACCGCGAACACCTCTACCATGCCGCAATGATGGACCCTCACACGGCGGCCGAGCTCGATCTCGACCAGATCTGGTCTCTCGTGGACGATCTGCTGATCGCGCATGACGAGTGGATCCCGCAATGGGCGCGCATCGAAAAGAAGGTTCGCGCCGCCTGACCGGACAGAGATAGCGCGCGACCTCCCTCCCGGGTCGAGACGACACCGTCCCCGCCGCGCTGACGGACCGGATGGCACCCCTGGCCATCCGGTCCGTTGAATCATAGAGAGGTCGCTGAAAACCGCCTCGTGCCCAAAGAAAAGCGCTGGAACCCCGCGAGAGGTCCGGCGCTTCAACATTCGACGTCCGTGATCGCTAGCGGATACGCTTCCCATCTTCCGCAAACAGCAAGGCTCGCGTCGGGTCGAAGCCCGCCTTCAGCACATGGCCGGCCGACAGGCTGCGGCCGTTGCGGGTGGTGACGACGATGGTTTCGCCGGAGGTCGAGCGGCCATAGGCGAAGGTCTCGCCGCCCAGATGCTCGAACATGTCGATGGTGATCGACAGGCTATCTTCGCCCGCATCGGTGAAATGCTCCGGGCGAATGCCGAGGCGGATCGGCGTGCCGGCCGAGGGCACCGGACCCTGCAGGGGCACTGCAATCTCCTTATCGGCGAAGCCGTCGAGCGTGACGAGGGCGGTGGTGCCGCTGGCGCCGATCACCCGCCCGGCAAAGACGTTCATGCGCGGTGAGCCGATGAAGCCGGCGACGAAGAGGTTTGCGGGATCGTCATAGAGATCGAGCGGCGCGCCGACCTGCTCCACGATGCCAGCGCGCAAGACCACGATCTTGTCGGCGAGCGTCATCGCCTCCACCTGATCGTGCGTGACGTAGACGATGGTGGCGTTCAGTTCCTTGTGCAGCCGGGCGATCTCGACGCGCATGTGGACACGAAGCTCCGCATCGAGGTTCGACAACGGCTCGTCGAAGAGGAACACGTCCGGCTCGCGCACGATGGCACGGCCAATGGCGACGCGTTGCCGCTGCCCGCCGGACAACGCCTTCGGCTTGCGGTCCATCAGCGGCCCGAGCTCGAGGATCTTTGCGGCCGCATCGACCCGGCGCGCGATCTCCGCCTTGTCCTGCCCGGCAAAGCGCAGTGCAAAGCCCATGTTCTCACGCACGGTCATATGCGGATAAAGTGCGTAAGACTGGAAGACCATGGCGATCCCACGCTTGGAGGGATCGACGTCGTTCATCACCTGCCCGCCGATTTCCAGCGTGCCGGAGGTGATATCCTCCAGCCCGGCGATCATGCGTAGCAGCGTGGACTTGCCGCAGCCGGACGGGCCGACGAAGACGACGAACTCGCCCGATTTGATGTCGAGATCGACACCCTTGATGACGTCGAGCACGCCGAACGTCTTGCGGATGTCCTTGAGGGTGACGTCGGCCATTCCGGCTCCTATGCGCTGACGGTGAAGGTGACGGTCTGGGCTGCGAACAGGCCGCACTCCGCCGATAGCGTGATCGTTCCGGCGGTGTCGCCAGCCTCCAGCCAGAAGCCGGTCACCCCGCCCTTGAAGCTCTGCAGCGACGGGCCGATGATGCGGCCGGGACCGTCCACGGCGAAGCGGACTGGCTCTTCATAATAGGGCAGGATATTGCCGCCCTGATCGAGCACGCGGACGATGACGCGGACGGCGTCCTTCTCGCCGGCCCGCAGTTGCGTGTCATCCGGCGCGATCTGCAGCGTCGTCGGCAGCGGATCGGCCGGCAGAACCACGGTCTTCACCGCCTTGCCACCCACATAACCGGTGATCACGCCGTCACGCCAGATCCGGCCCCAGGTGCCGAACTCCGAAGGCGTGACATTGCGCATGTCGAGAATGACGGGCGGATGCGCGAGGTGCGGATAAGTTTCCCGGTCCGGCTCGATGCGCTTCGGTTCGAAGTCGCCGAATTTGATCTCCAGGTAGTCGCAGTTCGTCAGGATGATCAGCGGCAGGACGCCGCCGATGTTACGCTCGCCGCGCGCCCAGTATGTCACCGGCTGCAGCACGACGCCGCCTTCCGGATCGCCCTGAGACGAATAGGCATAGGCCGCGAGTTTCGGCTCGCGGAACGTGTCGAGCACGCCGTGATAGCAGACGCGGTCGCCCGAGCCGAAATCCTTGTGCGTGTTGTAGTCGAACATGCACCAGCCGGTGGAGCCGGAGATATCGTCGCGACCGGCGACCGCGTCGAGGATCAACAGATGCCGCGTCACATGCTCGGCCTGCCGCTGCTCCTGATCGAAGCGTTTGGTCGGGTACATGTGGCCGTTATATTCGGTGATCATGTAGGGGATCGGCTTTGTGATCCCCGTCGTCTCCACCCGGTCGCGCAGCACCACGCGACCGCGATTGTTGCCGGGCGTCTCCTCCAGGCCCAAGATGAAGTCGTTCATGGTGTAAACGTCTTCGAGCAGCTCGGAATTGGTGATGAAGCGCACGCCGCCGGTCTGGCGGGTGGTGTCGAGTTCACGCGCCAGACGGTTCGTCTCGGCGTAGAAGTCGTGGTCGTCCTGGCTCTCGTTGATGCGCACGCCCCAGATGATGATGGAGGGGTGGTTCCAGTCGCGCTCGATCATGCGGCGGACGTTCTCGATCGATTCCGTCTTCCAGGCCTCGTCGCCGATATGCTGCCAGCCTGGGATCTCCTCGAACACGAGAAGGCCGATATCGTCGCAGCGCTCGATGAAGCTCTTCGCCTGCGGATAATGCGAGGTGCGCACGATGTTGCAGCGCAGGTCGAATTTCAGGATATCCGCATCCTTCTCCTGCGCCCGCCGTCCCATCGCATAGCCGGAATAAGGCCAGGCCTGGTGCCGGTTGAGCCCGCGCAGCTTGAGCGGCTTGCCGTTGAGCAGGAAGCCGTCCGCCGTGAATTCGGCGGTCCGGAAGCCGAATCTGCTCGACAGGGCATCCGTGCCGGATGCGGTCTCCAGCTCCGCCGTCAGCGTGTAGAGCACGGGATTGTCGATATCCCAGAGGGCGAGACCGGTGAGGCCGTCGATCGTGAGCGTCGTGCTGTCGCCTGCGACATCCGCCGTGACCGTGCCGACCACAGTGCCCGCCTTGTCGGCGATCGAGACGCGGAGCGTGCCCGTCGTCGGCAGGGTCTGCGGGTTGGCGAGGTCGACGCGAACCGTGACCGTGCTCGCCGACAACGCCTCGGGCGTTTCGATTTTCATGTTGCGGATCGAGACCGGGCTTGCGACCTTCAGCCAGACATCGCGATAGATGCCGGCATAGCAGAGATAGTCGATCATGCCGCCGAAGGGCGGGATCTCGGGGTTCTCGGACCCGTCGATCTTGACGGTGACGATGTTGTCGCCCGGCTTCAGCCCGGCGGTCAGCCGCGCCTCGAAGGGTGTGTAACCGTCGCGGTGGAAGGCGATTTTCTCGCCGTTCAGATAGACCTCGCTGTCGGCCATGGCACCGTCGAAAACGAGCGAAACCTCACGGCCTTCGAAGCCGGCCTCCCAGGCGATCACCTTCTGGTAGGTGAAGGCCTTCTGATAGCTGGTTTCGTCGAAGTAGTTGTAGGGCAGCTCCACGGCGGTGTGCGGCAGGCGCACGGTTTCCCCATTCAGCGGCTGTCCGGCTTTCGCAGCGTCGAAGCCTTCGCTGAAGGTCCAGTTGCCGTTGAAGCTTTCATACTTACGCATTGTCGACATCCTATTTCACAGAACCGAGCATGCCGGCCACGAACTGGCGCTGCATGACGAAGAAGACGAGAAGGGTTGGAAGTGTGGCGAGGATCGTGCCGATCATGACCACGCCGAAGTCGGGGTAATAGGCGGAGGCCAGCGACGAGACGACGAGGGTGATCGTCTTCGTGTCGTTCGACTGGAGAACGATCAGCGGCCAGAGATAGTTGTTCCAGTTCATCATGAAGACGATGACGAAGGCGGCGGCATAGGTGGAGCGCATCACGGGAACGTAGATGTAGAGAAAGATATGCCACTCCTTCAGCCCGTCCACCTTGGCAGCGTCCCGAAGTTCCGTCGGAAAGGCCTTCGTTGCCTGGCGGAAGTAGAAGATGATGAAGGCGGAAGCGACTGTCGGGAGCAGGATGGCGATGTGCGTGTTGATGAGCCCCGCCTTGCCCATCATCATGAACAGGGGGATCATGAGCGCTGCAAACGGCACCATCAGCGTCAGCAGCACCAGCGAATAGATGCGATCGCGCATCTTGGAGCGGAACATCTCGAAGCCGTAGCCGGCAAGCGACGACACGGCGATGGTCAACAGCGTCGCGAGGATCGCCACCTTGGCCGAGTTCCAGAACACCAGGGGCACATCGACCTGCGCGAAGAAATTCGCGACATTGGTGGAAAAGGCGCTACCGAACGTCGCCTTGCCCTTGATGATGTCGATCGACGTGTTGGTCGAGGAGATCATCATCCAGATGAAGGGAAAGACCGAAACGAAGGCGGCGACCGAGAGGGCGACATACGTGGCGGCGCGCGGCAGGGCACGGCTTGCCCGGGAAGCGGAGACGGCGGTCATGAACGCTCCCTAGCGGCGTAGAATTGCAGGAAGGACAGCACCGCTACCATGACGACGATCACGTAGGAGATCGTGGCGGCGTAGCCGAAGCTCGGCATGTAGCGGAAGGTGAGATTGTAGATGTAGAGCGACAGCGTGATCGTCGCATCCGCCGGCCCGCCCTTGCCCTCGGTCAGATTATAGACCTCATCGAACAGCTGGATCGTGCCGATGGTGGAAATGATGGTGGTGAACAGGATCACCGGCTTCAGCATGGGGATGGTGAGGTGAACGAAGCGCGCCCAGGCCGGCACACCGTCGATGCGGGCGGCCTCGTAGATCGAGCGGTCGATGTTCTGCAGGGCGGCGAGGTAGAAGATCATGTTGTAGCCGGTCCACCGCCAGGTGATGGCGAGGATGACGAGGACTTTCGCCCAGAAGGGCTCGGTCAGCCAGCCGATCGGCGAGCCGATGATGCCGACCGCAAGAAGCGCCTGATTGATGACGCCGTCGATCGAGAACATGCTCTTGAACAGGATGGAATAGGCGACCAGCGAGGCGACGCAGGGCAGGAAGATGGCGGTGCGGAAGACGCCGGCGAACTTCAGGCGGTCCGTGTTCAGCAGCGAGGCGAGCATCAGCGCGAGCACGATCATGATCGGCACCTGCACGACGAAGAAGATCGTCGTGTTGGTCAGCGCCTTTAGAAACACCGGATCGCCGCTCAGCCGCGTGATGTTCCCGAAGCCCGCGAATTTCATCATCATACCCCTGCCCGAGAAGAACGAGAGGTAGAGCGAGCGGAAGATGGGGTAGATGAGGAACAGGCCGATCAGGCCGATGGCGGGCGCGATGAACAGCCAGCCGTTGACGTCGTAATATCGCTTCAGCCCGCTTGTTCGGGCGCCACCTGTTTTCGCGTGAGCCATGTTTCCGCCGGGACCTGTTGGATGAAGAATGCGCTTCAGCCCCGGCCTACTGGGCCTGGGGATAAGCCGGTGCCGCGCCCGGAGGGAGGCGCGACACCGCAGCGCGGCTGGGAGGAACCGCTTACTGAATCTGGCCTTCGGCCTGCGACTGAATTTCCTTCAGCACCGTGGGAATGTCGGCGCCTTGGGCCAGCGACGGCAGATGCGCCGTCACGGCGGTGTCGACCTCGTTGGTGAAGATGCCGTAATTGACCGGCGGCACCTTGGAGAGCCAGTCGGCGAAATTTTGCCACACCTTTTCGCCGCCGAAGAACGGATCGGCCAGCATGTAGGCATCGCCTGTGCGGGCGGCTGTCAGCGAGCCCACGGCGCCACGCGTCGTCAGGATGTCCTGATAGAACGAGATATCCTTGGCATAGACCTCGTTGAGGAAGTCGATGGCTTCCTTCTTCTCGGACGAGCTTTCGACCACGTACCAGCTGGAGCCGCCGAGGTTGGAAGCATGCGTCGCCCCCTCGATACCGAGGCTCGGCAGAGGCGCGACGCCCCACTTGCCGGACTGGTCGGCCTGGGCTTTGATCGTTCCGGTAATCCAGACGCCGGTCGTGACCGTTGCGACATCGCCGGACGTGAAGGTGCCGACCCAGTCCGTCCAGCCAGCGGCCGGCTTGTGGATGTTGGCCTTGAGGATCTTCTGCTGCGTTTCCAGCGCCGCCTTCAGCGCCGTGTTGTTCTCGATACTCAGATTGCCTTCGGCATCGAAATACCACTGGCCCGCCGACTGCATGAGGATGCGGGTGAAGCCGGCATCGGTGATATCGAGACCAAGCATCTTCTTGCCGGTCTTCTCCTCGACGACCTTGCCGATCTCGATGAAGCGATCCCAGGTGATGTCCTGCATGTCGGCGGGCTTGAAGCCGGCCTGTTCCAGATAATCCTTGCGGTAGTAGAGGCCCGTCACGCCGCTGTCGAACGGCATACCGTAGACCTTGTCGTCCACCGTCATCAGCTTGACCTTGTAGGGCGCGAAGCCGGAATAATCGACCGTATCGGACATGGGCGCGAAAGCACCGGGGAAGGACTGTAGGTATTTCTGCGCGCCGTAGTCCTCGATCAGGACGATATCGGGAAGCGCATCCGTGGTGCCGGATGTCAGCGCCGTCTGCAGCTTCTGCTCGACATCGGCCTTGGCGAAGTCGACGATGTTGAAGGTGGTTTCCGGGTGTTTCGCGGTATAGAGCTCACCCGCTTCCTTCATGATCGCGACGTTGAAATTGGGGTCCCAGCACCACACGGTGATCTCGCCGGCAAAGGCCGCGGTGGTGGCGAAGAAGCTCGTGCCCGCCAGAGCAACGGCTGCGAAGGTCTTGGAAATACGCTGAAAATGCATGGTCTTCCTCCCTGAAGTCCCGATGGCTGAGACAGCTCCACCTGTCTTGGGAGAGAGTATTTCCTAAACTTTGCGCAAGGGCAACAGAAATTTAGTAAATATTTATCGCGCTGCAAAAGAGGTCTGCTGCGACTGCGGTCACAGGGCCCCGGGAGCCCGGCAGCTGCCGCGCCAGATCGTCTCGGTCGGGATCGTCACCATCTTGGCATAGCTGCGACCGCCTAGCCGCTCGAGCAGCAGGTTGACCGCGGTCTCGCCGATATGCTCCCCGTGGATCTTCACGGTCGACAGCGGTGGCGTCAGGAATTGTGCCACGGGGATATCGTTGAAGGAAACGATCGCCACGTCGTCGGGGATCGACAGGCCAGCCTCGCGCGCGGCGCGGTAGGTGCCGATCGCCATATTGTCGTTCGCGGTCAGGATGATATCGGGTAGCGGGCGCCGGGACAGGAGTTGGCGCGCGAGTTCGTAGCCGGTTTCGAGCCGCAGGTTCTGCCCGGAATCGCAACTCTCGCCGAGCACCAGAAGTTCTGTGTCGAAGGTGCCGCGCGCCGTCTGCCAATCGATATAGGCCTTGCAGCGCCGCTCGCCAAAATGCTGGGTTTCCCCGTTCAGATGCTCGTAGCTGCCGATGAAGGCGATCCGCTCATAGTCGAGATGATGAAGCGTATCTAATACCTTGTGTGTCGCGGCAACGAGATCGCTATGCACACAGTCGAAGCGGTCGGACGATGGCACGAAATCGGCGAAGACGACATGGCGACAATGCTCGTCGAGCCAGGCGATCTCATTGTCCGAGTGCTTGCCGATGACGATGACACCGGCGACGTCCGCCAGAAGCGCTGCGTCCGGCAGGGTATCGGAATGGAAGACCTTGACGATATCGGTGCGCAACTCGCGACACCGGTTCTCGATGCCGAGGCGAACGCCGACATAATAGGGGTCGGCCACCTCGTCGGACGGTTCCAGGAAATGGACGATGGCGAGCCGAGGAAGGATGCTTGGCTCGGCGCCACCGTGGTGACCGGCTCCGTTCTGCGCCGCCTCCTGCTGCAAAGCCTCGCTCTGGCGGGCGCGGTTGCGGGGGGTGGCGTAATTCAGCGCCTCCGCCGTCTCGATGATCGCCTGCCGCTTGGCGGCGGAAATCGAAAGAGCGGGATCGTAGTTCAGGACGCGGGACACCGTCGCGGAGGACACGCCGACAGCTTTCGCGATTTCCTTGATGGTGACCATGAGATGCTGAAGCTCGATGCTGAAAGCCGGTGACGGGACGAAGCAACTTGCCCCATTGTCCACTCGCTGTCAGTAAATATTTACCGGCTTTCGAGCCAGGGTCGGAGATTTTTACCGTAGGTCCACTGCGCCACGCTGCTCATCCTTGAAGAGGATTATCGCGCCACATCACGCAATGGCGACGATCTCCAGCTCCTGACCATTGACGCTGACGACATCGCCCACGGCCTTGCCGATCAAAAGGGCCGCCACCGGCGAGACATGCGAGATCGTCCCGCCCTTCGGATCCGCCTCGTCCTCGCCGACGATCCGGTAGGTCTGAACGCGGCCGTCATCGCGGGAAAACGTTACGGTGCTGCCAAAGGCGACGCTGGCCGAGGACGTCGGTTCCGGCATGACCTGCGCGGAGCGGATGCGGGCCGAGAGATAGCGCAGGTCCCGCAGTGGCGTTGCCGTCTGCCGGCGCTTCTCGTTGACGTCTTCGATCAGGTTCGCCGCTGTATAGGCGGTCCGTGCCTGCTCCAACTGCGCCTCCAGCGCCGCAAAACCCTCCTGCGTCACGAGGTTCGGATGCGCCGAGATCGGACGGTCGGGAACGAGCGTTTCCGATGCCGTCTCGAAGCTTTCTTCCTTGGTAAAGGCGACGCTCATTCCGGACCTCCCTGCATCGCGCCGCGATCAGGCGACGGCGGCGACGCTTGCTTTCTCGGCCAGCGCTTCGGCGACGGCGATCTCCGCCAGAGCCATAGCTGCCTCGCGCGTGCGGGCGGCTGCGATGAAGCGGCCCTTGTGGCAGAAGCTCGCGCCGGCCACGCCGCTGGCTGCCTCGAGGTCGGCATTCGTCAGCCCGGCCCAGGCGGCAGGCAGGTCTGCGCGAAGCTCGAAGCCCTCGTCCGCGCGGCGAATACCCGTGACGCACCAGTCCTTGTCACGCGGGTGCACAACGAAGAGCAGCTGATCGGCGCCGGCCTTCACCACCGCCGAACGGAAGGGCATGCCGAGCGGAAGCTCCAGAATGTTCCCCTGCCCTGCCGCCTCGATCGCGCTCATGACCAGCGCCTCCGCGCGCAGCTTGGCCGCAGACTTGCCGATGCTGGCCTCTACGAAGCTGCGCGCAATGGCGAGCGCGGCATGAAAGCTTCGGTTTTCCGCGTCCGGGTCGGCTTCGTCGAAGACAGGCTTCAGCGTTTCGAGCAGGGCCGGAAGCGTCAGGCCGGCGAGAAGGCCTGCCGTCGAGGGGCTGAGCGCGCCGTTATCGACCAGATCGACCGGCAGGACGAAGCTGCCGTCGAAGGCGGCATGGATCGTCGCGACATGCGCCTCGGGAACACTGGACGCACGGAGGTAGTCCTGTCCGAAATGCCGCCAGATCAGGCCGAAGGAGCTGTAGGGCTGACCATCGTCCCGCACCGGTGCGCCGCGCTGGTGATGGTCGAAGATGCGTGTCTCCGCGTCATAGGCGCCGCCGACATCGTAGACGATCCTGTCCGCGCCGGCCGTGATCCATTCCGGCGCCCGGCTGCGAACGATCCGCGCCTCGGGATAAAGCCGTGTCAGGATGACGCTCGAGAGAAGCTCATCGGCATGGAAGCCACCGGAATGGGTGACGAGATAGGTAAGGGTCATGCCGGATGCCTTGTTCTGTCGGGACGTTCGCGCCTGCGCGTGCCCATCAGATAGACGCTCCGTCCCCTGATCTCAACCGGTTTCGAAAGCGCCTTCTTCAGGCCGCAACGCTGTCGGCGGATGCCGCCTCATCGGGGTTGGCGATCTTCGGCTTGCCGTAGAGGCCGAGATTGGCGTCTCCCCACTGCTTCAGCGCCAGCAGCACCGGCTCCATCGACCGGCCGAGCGGCGACAGGCTGTATTCGACCTTCGGCGGAACCTGCGCATAGACCTTGCGCGAGATCAGGCCGTCATCCTCCATCTCGCGCAGCTGGTTGGTCAGCATGCGCTGCGTCATGTTGGGGATGATCTTGCGGATCTCGTTGAACCGGAGCGTGCCCGACAGGAGATGGAACAGAATGACGGATTTCCACTTGCCGTCGATCAACCCGATCGCTGCTTCCACCGAGCAGCCGGGGCTGCAGTCGAACCGGGAATGCCGGACCTTCGCCATGACGGTATCCTTTTCGACACTATGTACTCTCTTTGTGCGTATTCCATTCTGTCGAGCGTATGCGCATATCAAGCAGGAAGCAACCGGATGGGCCGGCAGCAAGAAGACGAGGAACCTGATCATGAAAGCAGTCGCCTACACCAAGGCCGGCACCATCGAGCGCGACGACGCGCTCATCGATGTCGAAATCTCCAAGCCGACGCCCGGGCCCCGCGATCTTCTGGTCGCCGTGGATGCGATCTCGGTGAACCCGGTGGATACGAAGATCCGGAAAAACGTCTCGCCCGAAGCCGGCGCGCATAAAGTGCTCGGCTGGGATGCTGTCGGTCGAGTCGTGGAGGTGGGCGCCGCCGTCGCAGGGTTCAAGCCTGGCGATGCCGTCTACTATGCCGGCTCCCTGCTGCGGCCGGGCGCAAACAGCGAATTCCATCTGGTCGATGAGCGGCTTGTGGGCAGGAAGCCGTCCTCTCTATCGAATGCCGAAGCCGCCGCTTTGCCGCTTACGGCCATCACGGCGTGGGAAATGCTGTTCGATCGTCTCGACGTGCGCAAGCCGGTCGCGGGCGCGGCAGACGCCATTCTCATCATCGGCGGCGCCGGCGGTGTCGGATCGATCGCCATCCAGCTCGTGCGTGCCCTCACAGGCCTGACCGTCATTGCGACGGCGTCACGGCCGGAGACGCGGGATTGGGTCCGCGAGCTCGGCGCGCATCACGTCATAGATCACAGCAAACCGCTCGCAGACCAGATAACCGCGCTCGGCATCGGCGCCCCGGCCTTCGTGTTCTCCACCACGGAAACGCACCGTCATCTCGCCGAGATCATCAGCCTCATCGCCCCGCAGGGCCGCTTCGGCCTGATCGATGATCCGGAAAGCCTCGATGTCACCGGCTTCAAGCGCAAGGCCGTGTCCATTCACTGGGAGCTGATGTTCACCCGCTCGATCTTCGAAACGCCCGACATGGACGAGCAGGGCAAGCTGCTTACCGAGGTCACTGCCCTGATCGACGCCGGCAAGATCCGCACGACGGTGACGGAGGTGCTGCGACCGATCAATGCCAAGAACCTGAAACAAGCGCATGCCGTGATCGAAAGCGGCAAGGCGCGCGGCAAGATCGTGCTCGAAGGCTTCTGACCTCAAGCCCCTGCCGACCTCCGGCAGGGGCTGAAGCTCGCACGGGGATTTAGCAGCTCGCGCAATGGCGCAAGGCGCTGATCTCCCGCGAGAGATCGCGGATCCGGACCTTCAAGTCCTGCCACGTACCGTCATCCACGTCGTCATCGCCGAAGCAACGCCGCTCCTCGTGGAGAAACAGGCGGGTCTCCAGATCATCGCGCAGGCTTTCCAGCCGCAGGACATGTCCTACTCCTGCCATATCGTTTCCTCCTGCGAGGTTGCTTTTTAGGAGTCTCCGACGGCGGCTCAGAATGCCGCGGCGGGGATCCAGTCGGCCGTCACGGCTGCACTGGTCGAGAAGGCGGGGATCTTCCGGGCGAGGTCCTCGACCGTCTGGACACCGGCTGCCCGAAGCTCGTCCTGCGTGATCAGCAAGGGCTCCACGACGATCCGGGGCGGTACGGGCTGTCCGGCGATCTGCAGCGCCACCGCGCGGATCGAAACCGCGCCGACGACGGCCGGATTGGTCGCAGCCGTCGCGACCCAGGGGCTACCGGCCTCGGTGATCTCCTGGATATCGGCGGTGGAGACATCCGCCGAGTAGATCTTCACCGCGTCGGACCGCCCGAGATCGGCAAGCGCCAGCTTTACCCCGCGCGCGAACTCGTCATAGGGCGCAAAGACGACGGTAATATCGGGGTTTGCCTGCAGCGCGGCCTTGGCCTGGTCTGCGGTTGTCGCGGCCGTGGTATCGCTGACACTGCCGAAATGCGCCTTCTGTTCGATACCGGGATTTGCCGCCTTCACCTTTTCCCAGACCTCGTTGCGGCGGTCGAGCGGCGCGAAGCCTGCGACATAAACGTAGCCCGCCTTGAAGGCCGTCCCATTGTCCTTGATGGCCTTGTCGAGAGCGAGTTCGGCGAGGCGGTGGTCGGATTGCTCCACCTGCGGGATCTTCGGATTGTTCAGATTGACGTCGAAAGCGACCACCTTGATATTCTTGCTCAAGGCCTGCTCGACCACATCGCCCAGCGATTCCGGCAGGCCGTGATCGATCACGATGCCATCGACACCGAGGTTGATCGCCTGAAGAATCTGTTCGCGCTGTTCGCTCGCGTTCTGGCGGCCGGGGAACACCCTGAGATCGACGCCGAGCGCCTTGGCCTGCGCTTCCGCTCCCGCCTGATAGGCCTGGAAGAAGTCTCCGGCGGAGATGTAGCTGATCAGGGCGATCTTTGCGCCTCCCTTGTCGAACGGTGCGGGCGCGCCGGGAAGTCCTGCTGCCTGCGCAGGCAACACGAGAAAAAGAGGGAGCGTGGCGGTTGTAAGGGCGAGACGGAGGAAGGGCTTCATGGTCGTGGGTTCCCGTTGAACGACGCCGGATCGAGCGTTGTCCTATCAGGCCATTTAGTCTAGTATAATGGTAGATAATAAATAGCGTCATTCTCCGCGTTTGCGGATGCATTTTGCAAATGCTGTGCCCGACGTAGAACGCGGAACACCGACGCTCTCCCCCGTGAATGTGCACGAAAAGCGGCCACACCGGCTCCAACGCAATAATATTCTACAAACTCACTCGACTATAACAGGGGCACGCCTTGTCGGAGGTCCATGGATGCGGCACGCCTTGCCGAACATCCGGAGACCCTCGTCATGCCGCTTCTCGATATCCGTTCGCTTTCCCTCTCTTTCGGCTCCACACGCGCCCTGGACGCTGCCTCGCTCAGCATCGAAGCCGGCGAAATCGTTGCTTTGATGGGCGCGAACGGCGCGGGCAAATCGACGCTCGTCAAGATCCTCTCCGGCGTCCAGAGAGCCGATAGCGGCGCCGTTCTCTGGAAGGGCCTGCCCTTTGCTCCGGCAAGCCCTGCGGCGGCCGGTCGCGCCGGGGTGGTCACCGTGCACCAATCGACGGATGTCGTTGGCATTCCCGATCTCACCGTTGCCGACGCGCTGATGCTCGACTGCTTCATCGACGGCCGCCAACCCTTCTTTCTCTCCACGGCCTCGGTCCGCAGATCGGCCGCCCGTCTTCTGAAGGGAACGGGCATCGACCTACCTCTCGACCGTCGTTTCGGCGATCTCGGCACAGCAGATCGGCAGATGGTAGCCATTGCCCGCGCGCTCTCCAACAAAGCCGAACTGCTGATCCTCGACGAACCCACCGCAAGCCTCTCGTCGCTGGAAAGCCAGAGGCTTTACGCGCTCTTGCGGGCATTGAAGGCCCAAGGCCTAGCCATTCTCTACATCTCCCACCGCACGGCCGATCTTCAGGCGCTGGCCGATCGCGTCGTCGTCCTTCGTAACGGACGCGATGTCGGGCGCTTCGCGCGGCCGATCGATTTCGACGCCGCCATCGAGGCGATGATCGGGCGACCACTACCCGCGGCCGAAACACGAGAGGCTGCAGCGCCCGGTAAACCTCTCCTCCACCTTCACGGCGCCGCCCTCCTGCCCGACAGCCTACCGTTCGACCTGACGGTTCACGAGGGCGAGATCGTCGCCATCACAGGCGTCCTTGGGGCGGGCAAGAGCCGGCTTCTTTCGACCCTGTTCGGCGTTTATCCCCTGGCGTCCGGTAACATGACGCTTGCCGGCATGCCCTACCGTCCGAAAGGACCGGCCGAGGCCATCGCCGCCGGCGTCGTGATGGCCGCCGAGGATCGCCATCGCTCGTCTCTGATGCCGGCTGGCTGGCCGGGCGAGAGCATCGCCGAAACGATCAGCCTCCCGCATCTGGCCCGCTGGTATCCCTCCGGCCTGATCGACACACGACGGGAAAACCGCGAGGCCGCGAGGGCCATCGAACGGCTGGGGATCAAGGCGCGCAGTCCCGATGCCTCGGTCTGGTCGCTGTCCGGCGGCAACCAGCAGAAGGTGGTTCTCGCCCGTTGGGATGCTGCTGTCAGCCGCATCCTGCTTCTGGACGAACCCTTCCAGGGCGTCGATATCGGCGCACGCCAGGATATCATCGACGCGCTGCGCAGCCAGCGCGGGCGGGCCACCCTGATAGCCACATCGGATCCGGACGAAGCGCACGCCGTCGCCGACCGCGTCCTCACCCTCTCCCGCCACACGATCGAGACCGCTGCGCACGGTGAGATCACCGAGCCGCAGGCACTTCGCGAACAAAAGGAAGACGCATGATCCCGCAGGACCCGGCACACGCCGCCTCTCCCCTTGACCCGAACAGCACCACCTCATTGCGTCTACCCGGTCTGGACGCGATCCGCGAAGCGGTTCGCAGCAGTGCCGTATTCCTGCTGTTGGCCGTTCTCCTGATAGTCTTCGCGGTCGCGCAGCCTGCCTTCCTCACGGTCGGCAATCTGATGAGCATTTTGCAGGGCGTCTCCGTCGTCGCCATTATCGGCGCCGGCGTCACCGTGACGCTGGCCATCGGCGGGTTCGACCTGTCCGTCGGCGCGGTCGCCGCTTCCAGCGTCATGGCCGCAAGCTACGCGATGATCGTGCTCGGCTTGAACGCGACGGAAACGGTGGTCCTCGTGATCGCTTTCGGGGCTCTCGTCGGCCTGTTCAACGCGTTGCTCATCGTCCGCCTCGGGGTGCCCGATCTCCTGGCAACGCTATCGACGATGTTCCTTCTCACCGGCTTGCAACTGATCCCGACCGCAGGCCGCTCGATTTCGGCCGGCCTCATCCTGCCGGACGGCACGACGGCCACCGGGCGGGTCGATCCTTCTTTCCTCCTGATCGGCCGATCCAGTCTTTGGGGAACCGTCCCCATTCCGGTCGTCATCATGGCGGCGCTCGCCGTTGTCCTCTTCGTCCTCACCGAAAAGACCCGCTTCGGCCGCGTCCTCTTCGCCACCGGCGGCAACGAGATCGCTGCGCGGCTCGCAGGCGCGAACACCGCGCGTATCAAGACCATCGCCTATGTGCTTTCGGGTGCCTTGGCCTCTGTCGGTGGCATCATCGTCGCGGCACGCGTCGGTCGCGGCGATGTCTCCTCCGGCGCGTCCCTCCTCATGGATTCGGTCGCCGCCGCGCTGATCGGCTTTGCGGTGCTCGGCCTGCGGCGTCCCAATGTCTTTGGCACCATCATCGGCGCAGTTTTCGTCGGCGTGCTTCTGAATGGGCTGACCATGCTGAATGCCCCCTACTACACGCAGGACTTCATCAAAGGTGCCGTCCTCGTGGGAGCGCTGGCGCTGACCTACGGGGTTGCGCGGAACCGGCTGTAGGCCACCGTTTTTCAGACGACGTTCGCCGGCTGACGCATGTGCATCAGCCGGCGGGATCTTGATATTGGAAGGATCACCGCCATCCGGGACAAGCCCGAATGGCGGTATGTGTTTTAGATCTGCTGGTAGGCGATGACGATAGCGTTCATCTGCTCCGTGTCGAACGCGGCGACCTGGGTCGTCGTGAAGGCCCGTACCTGCGTGGTCGACAGGTTGCCGATATCCGCCGTCGAGAGCCCTGCCAGTGCCCGGAGGTTGATGGCAGCGATATCGCTCGTCGAGAAGGCCAGGAGGTCCTGCGAGGACAGAGCAGCGATCGCTGCCGAGCCAAGCACAGACACCTGGGTAGCTGTCAGCGCACCGATCTGGTCGGACGACATGGCATCCAGCTGCGCGGTCGAGAGCGCGGCAACAGCGCCGGTACCCAGGGCTGCGACCTGATCGGTCGAGAGCGAGGCCAGACCGTCGGTCGTCAGAGCGCCGACCTGTGCCGCCGTCAGAACCTTGACCTGCGCCGTCGTGAGGCCGTCGATCTGGGCCGTCGAAAGCACCTTGATCTGAGCCGTGCCGAGAGCGCTGGCCTGTGCCGTCGTCAGACCGCTCAACTGGGTAGACGTCAGGGCCGCGATGTTCGCCGTCGAGAGGCTCGACAACACCCTGGCGCTGAGAGCCGAGATTTCCGTCGATGAGATCGTTGCCATGTCGACGGTTTCAAGGCCTGCAGCCGCTGCCGACGAAAGCGCCGCCAGCTGCTTGGTATCGAAGGCATCGAGCTGCACGCTGCTCAGAGCGCCGATCTGCGTGGAGGAGAGGGAGGCGATCGCCGCCGTGTTCAGGGCTGCGACCTGATCGGTGGAGAGTGAAGCCAGACCATCCGTTGTCAGGGCGCCGACCTGAGCCGCCGTCAGGACCTTGACCGCCGCCGTCGTCAGGCCGTCGATCTGGGCCGTCGAAAGCACCTTGATCTGGGCCGTACCGAGGGCACCGGCCTGTGCCGTCGTCAGACCGCCGAGCTGGGTGGAGGTCAGGGCCGCGATGTTCGCCGTCGAGAGGTTCGACAACACCTTCGCGTTGAGAGCCGAGATTTCCGTCGACGAGATCGTTGCCATGTCTGCCGTTTCGAGGCCGGCTGCGGCTGCCGGCGACAGGGCCGCCAGCTGCTTGGTATCGAAGGCATCGAGCTGCACGCTGGTCAGAGCGCCGATCTGCGTGGAGGACAGCGCGGCGACCACGGCCGTGCTCAACACTGCGACCTGATCGGTCGAGAGCGAAGCCAGACCATCCGTTGTCAGGGCACCGACCTGTACCGCCGTCAGGACCTTGACCTGCGCCGTCGTCAAGCCGTCGATCTGGGCCGTCGAGAGCACCTTGATCTGGGCCGTACCGAGAGCGCCAGCCTGTGCGGTCGTCAGACCACCGAGCTGCGTGGACGTCAGGGCCGCGATGTTGTCCGTCGAGAGCTTCGACAACACATTAGCGTTGAGGGCCGA
>NZ_SLYH01000004.1:0-313617 GCF_004343445.1 Rhizobium sp. PP-CC-3G-465 | reverse complement strand
GCCAGCCTGTGCGGTCGTCAGACCACCGAGCTGCGTGGACGTCAGGGCCGCGATGTTGTCCGTCGAGAGCTTCGACAACACATTAGCGTTGAGGGCCGAGATTTCCGTCGACGAGATCGTTGCCATGTCGGCCGTTTCAAGGCCGGCGACGGCTGCCGGCGAAAGCGCCGCCAGCTGCTTGGTGTCGAAGGCACCGATCTGCACGCTGGTCAGAGCGCCGATCTGTGTCGAGGACAGCGCGGCGACCACGGCCGTGCTCAGCACTGCGACCTGATCGGTCGAGAGCGAAGCAAGACCATCCGTTGTCAGAGCGCCAACCTGTGCCACCGTCAGGACCTTGACCTGTGCCGTTGTCAGGCCGTCGATCTGGGCGGTGCTCAGGGTGCGCATCTGGGCAGCGGTCAAGGCGCCGGCCTGTGCCGTCGTCAGGCCGGCCAGCTGGGTGGATGCCAGGGCAGCGAAGTTCGCCGTGGAAAGGCTGGCGAGCGTCTTGGTGTTGAGGGCGGAAATCTCGGTCGAGGAGATAGCCGCGATGTCGGCGGTTTCCAGGCCGGCAACGGCCGTGGACGTCAGGGCTGCCAGCTGCTTGGTATCAAGGGCACCGATCTGGGCCGTCGTCAGCGCAGCGATCTGGGTGGAGTTCAGCGCGCCAACGGCGGCCGAGCTGAGTGCTGCGACCTTGTCGGTGGCAAGCGTTGCAATCACGCTCGACGACAGGCCGGTGATGGCCTTTGCGCTGAGCACGGCGATCTCGCTGGTCGAGAAGGCCGCGAGATCTTCGGATGCGAGGACCGCCAGATCTTCCGAACCGAGTTCCGCGATCTGTGCAGCATTGAGCGCGCCGATCTGGGCGGAGCTCATGGCGCTCAGCTGGGCGGTCGAAAGAGCAGCGATCGTCTTGACGTCCAGCGCTGCGACCTGATCGGTCGAGAGCGAGGCGACACCATCCGTGGTGAGCGCGCCGACCTGGGCCGCCGTCAGAACCTTGACCTGCGCCGTCGTCAGACCGTCGATCTGGGCCGTCGAGAGCACCTTGATCTGCGCCGTGCTGAGCGCACCGGCCTGTGCGGTCGTGAGACCGCCGAGCTGCGTGGACGTCAGGGCTGCGATGTTGTCCGTCGAGAGCTTCGACAAAACATTGGCGCTGAGAGCCGAGATTTCCGTCGACGAGATCGTTGCCATGTCGGCTGTTTCGAGGCCGGCCACGGCTGCAGCCGACAGGGCCGCAAGCTGCTTGGTATCGAAAGCACCGAGCTGCACGCTGCTCAGAGCACCGAGCTGCGTCGAAGTCAGCGAGGCGATTACGGCCGTGTTCAGGGCTGCGACCTGATCGGTCGAGAGCGAGGCCAGACCGTCCGTGGTGAGAGCACCGACCTGAGCCGCTGTAAGAACCTTGACCTGCGCCGTCGTCAGACCGTCGATCTGAGCCGTCGAGAGCACCTTGATCTGGGCTGTGCCGAGAGCGCCGGCCTGAACCGTCGTCAGACCGCCGAGCTGCGTGGAGGTCAGGGCCGCGATGTTTGCCGTCGAGAGGTTCGACAGAACCCTGACGTTGAGAGCCGAGATTTCCGTCGACGAGATCGCCGCCATGTCGGCCGTTTCAAGGCCGGCGACGGCTGCGGGCTGCAGGGCAGCCAGCTGCTTGGTGTCGAAGGCATCGAGCTGCACGCTGCTCAGAGCGCCGATCTGGGTCGAGGACAGGGCGGCGATCGCGGTCGTGCTCAGGGCTGCGACCTGATCGGTCGAGAGCGAAGCCAGACCGTCCGTGGAGAGAGCGCCGACCTGTGCTGCCGTCAGAACCTTGACCTGCGCCGTCGTGAGGCCGTCGATCTGTGCCGTCGAAAGCACCTTGATCTGGGCTGTGCCGAGCGCACCAGCCTGTGCCGTCGTCAGACCGCCGAGCTGGGTGGAGGTCAGGGCTGCGATGTTCGCCGTCGAGAGGTTCGACAGAACTCTGGCGTTGAGAGCCGAAATTTCCGTCGACGAGATCGTCGCCATGTCGGCCGTTTCGAGGCCGGCGATGGCCGCAGGCGACAGGGCCGCAAGCTGCTTGGTATCGAAAGCACCGATCTGCACGCTGCTCAGAGCGCCGATCTGCGTCGAGGTCAGGGAGGCAATGGCCGCCGTGTTCAGGGCTGCGACCTGATCGGTCGAGAGCGAGGCCAAGCCATCGGTCGTCAGAGCACCGACCTGTACCGCCGTCAAAACCTTGACCTGCGCCGTCGTCAGGCCGTCGATCTGGGCCGTCGAAAGCACCTTGATCTGAGCCGTGCCGAGCGCACCGGCCTGTGCCGTCGTCAGACCGCCGAGCTGTGTGGAGGTCAGAGCCGCGAAGGTGGTCGTGGAGAGGCTCGACAGAACCTTGGCGCTGAGGGCCGAGATTTCCGTCGAAGAGATCGTTGCCATGTCGGCGGTTTCAAGGCCGGCGACGGCTGCGGCCGACAGGGCCGCCAGCTGCTTGGTGTCGAAGGCATCGAGCTGCACGCTGCTCAGTGCACCGATCTGCGTGGAGGACAGGGAGGCGATTGCCGCGGTGCTCAGCACTGCGACCTGATCGGTCGAGAGAGAGGCCAGACCATCCGTGGAGAAAGCACCCACCTGTACCGCCGTCAGGACCTTGACCTGTGCCGTCGTGAGGCCGTCGATCTGTGCCGTCGAGAGCACCTTGATCTGGGCCGTACCGAGAGCGCCAGCCTGTGCGGTCGTCAGACCACCGAGCTGCGTGGACGTCAGGGCCGCGATGTTGTCCGTCGAGAGCTTCGACAACACATTAGCGTTGAGGGCCGAGATTTCCGTCGACGAGATCGTTGCCATGTCGGCCGTTTCAAGGCCGGCGACGGCTGCCGGCGAAAGCGCCGCCAGCTGCTTGGTGTCGAAGGCACCGATCTGCACGCTGGTCAGAGCGCCGATCTGTGTCGAGGACAGCGCGGCGACCACGGCCGTGCTCAGCACTGCGACCTGATCGGTCGAGAGCGAAGCCAGGCCGTCCGTTGTCAGAGCGCCAACCTGGGCCACCGTCAGGACCTTGACCTGCGCCGTTGTCAGGCCGTCGATCTGGGCGGTGCTCAGGGTGCGCATCTGGGCAGCGGTCAAGGCGCCGGCCTGTGCCGTCGTCAGGCCGGCCAGCTGGGTGGATGCCAGGGCAGCGAAGTTCGCCGTGGAAAGGCTGGCGAGCGTCTTGGTGTTGAGGGCGGAAATCTCGGTCGAGGAGATAGCCGCGATGTCGGCGGTTTCCAGGCCGGCAACGGCCGTGGACGTCAGGGCTGCCAGCTGCTTGGTATCAAGGGCACCGATCTGGGCCGTCGTCAGCGCAGCGATCTGGGTGGAGTTCAGCGCGCCAACGGCGGCCGAGCTGAGTGCTGCGACCTTGTCGGTGGCAAGCGTTGCAATCACGCTCGACGACAGGCCGGTGATGGCCTTTGCGCTGAGCACGGCGATCTCGCTGGTCGAGAAGGCCGCGAGATCTTCGGATGCGAGGACCGCCAGATCTTCCGAACCGAGTTCCGCGATCTGTGCAGCATTGAGCGCGCCGATCTGGGCGGAGCTCATGGCGCTCAGCTGGGCGGTCGAAAGAGCAGCGATCGTCTTGACGTCCAGCGCTGCGACCTGATCGGTCGAGAGCGAGGCGACACCATCCGTGGTGAGCGCGCCGACCTGGGCCGCCGTCAGAACCTTGACCTGCGCCGTCGTCAGACCGTCGATCTGGGCCGTCGAGAGCACCTTGATCTGCGCCGTGCTGAGCGCACCGGCCTGTGCGGTCGTGAGACCGCCGAGCTGCGTGGACGTCAGGGCTGCGATGTTGTCCGTCGAGAGCTTCGACAAAACATTGGCGCTGAGAGCCGAGATTTCCGTCGACGAGATCGTTGCCATGTCGGCTGTTTCGAGGCCGGCCACGGCTGCAGCCGACAGGGCCGCAAGCTGCTTGGTATCGAAAGCACCGAGCTGCACGCTGCTCAGAGCACCGAGCTGCGTGGAGGACAGTGCGGCGACCGCCGCCGTGCTCAGCACCGCGACCTGATCGGTCGAGAGCGAGGCCAGGCCATCGGTCGAGAGAGCGCCGACCTGTACCGCTGTCAGGACCTTGACCTGCGCCGTCGTCAAGCCGTCGATCTGGGCCGTCGAAAGCACCTTGATCTGGGCCGTGCCGAGAGCGCCGGCCTGTGCGGTCGTCAGACCCCCGAGCTGCGTGGAGGTCAGGGCCGCGATGTTCGCCGTCGAGAGGTTCGAAAGAACCCTGCCGCTGAGGGCGGAGATTGCCGTCGACGAGATCGCCGCCATGTCGGCCGTTTCAAGGCCGGCAGCGGCTGCAGGCTGCAGGGCAGCCAGCTGCTTGGTGTCGAAGGCACCGAGCTGCACGCTGCTCAGAGCGCCGATCTGCGTGGAGGACAGGGAGGCGATCACGATCGTGCTCAGGGCTGCGACCTGATCGGTCGAGAGCGAAGCCAGACCGTCCGTGGAGAGAGCGCCGACCTGGGTCGCCGTCAGAACCTTGACCTGTGCTGTCGTGAGACCGTCGATCTGGGCCGTCGAGAGCACCTTGATCTGGGCTGTGCCGAGTGCGCCGGCCTGTGCCGTCGTCAGGCCGCTCAGCTGCGTGGAGGTCAGAGCCGCGAAGTTCGAGGTGGAGAGCGTTGCAATCGACCGTGCGCTGAGGGCGGAGATTTCCGTCGACGAGATGGTCGCCATGTCCTCGGTTGCAAAGCCGGCAAGTGCGCCGGCGCTCAGTGCGCCGAGCTGAGCCGTCGTCAGACCGTCGAGCTGGCCGGAGGAAAGAGAGGCAACCTGAGCGGATGACAATGCCGCGACCTGGCTGGACACCAGCGTTGCAAGCTTGCTGCTGTCGAGAACGGCGAGCTGCCCGGCCGTCAGACCCGTTACAGCTGCAGCGGAAACCGCGCGAAGCTGTGTCGAGTTGAACGCTGCCAGGTCTTCCGTAGCGAAAGCCGCAATCTGATTAGAGGAAAATGCAGCAATCTGCAGCGAAGTCAGAGCACCGACATCGCTGGTCGTGAACGACGCGATCGTGGAGGTATTGAGAGACTGAATCTGTTTAACGCTGAGAGAAGATACAATCGAGGTCATGGGTGCGCGCCTTCATCGTTCAAGGATTAATATTCTTTCCTCTCCGATGCCTGCGGCGGAAGGCGTAGCCTCGCGTCACAGAGCCTATGATGCGCCGGGCATCTTCAAACGATCGCCATGGCTGCTGCCTGCTCCATCGGGCAAGGCACAGGGTGGCGCTCATTCGAGCGGAAAGAATATCTGGAACATGGCTCATAAGAGCCTGACGTGGGGGCGGCATCATGCATGCAGAGTTAGAGACTCTGCTTCCCACACCTGGAAGTATCAATAAATTCGAAGTCTGTGAATTCCCCTGCGGACGCCCCCGTATCCCACGAAAGGGGATACCGATCTGTCCACGTCCCAATTTGTATCGCGTCACCTTCTAATTTTCGGTTAAAACGCAACCTAAAGAAATAGTTTAAACGTCCGTTCCCTCGTTACATCGGGTAACTTGCGCGGAGGTGGCGCCTTTCAAGCCGATACAGGTACGTCTTCCGACACGTGCCCGACAAGCAAGAACATTCGGCCGGTTAAGCTGCTTCCGCGTCGTTGTGCGCTGCGGCCGCAAGCTCAAGGCAAGGCAACGCCGCTAAGGGTCGAGGCAGTACCGTCTCCGCAATGCGGCCGTCAGGCCCACGATCAATGTGATGTCCATGGTTATTCATAATACCTTTGCCTCAGCACACCAATCGATGCTTGCCGCCGCCCTGGAACGTGCACGCCAACAGCAACTCTCCCTTCTGGAGCTCTTCCAGATCGCCGAGGAGCTGAACGCGAGCAACCAGAAGGCCGCGGCCGCAAAGCTCTACAGTACCTGGATCGCATTCAACGACAACAGCCCGGTCCTGCATCTCGCCTACTTCAACTACTCGGTCACGTTGCGGGGTCTGGACGATATGCCCGGCGCCATCAACGCGCTCCAGGCCAGCCTCAAGATTTCGCCGCTGATGGGCCAGGCGCGCATCAATCTCGGCCGCACCTTCGAGGACAGCGGTCTGAACGCCCAGGCCGTGCAGCAGTGGCAGCAATATGTCGCCGCGACGCAGGATATCACGCCGGAAAAGATCGGCTATCGCCTGATGGCGCTCCAGCATATCGGCCGCGTCATGGAAGGTGTCGGCCTGCTTGAGGATGCCGAAGCCATCCTGTGGCAGGCGATCGAGCTTCGTCCGGACCGCACCGAGGCGGCGCAGCATTGGCTGTCGACGCGCCAGCACCAGTGCAAGTGGCCGATCGTCACCACGTCGGAATATGTGACGAACCGGCAGCTGCTTGAAGCCTTTTCGCCGCTGCCCCTCGCCTGCTACACAGACGACCCCATCTTCCAGATGGCAAAGGCCTATCGCTACAACAAGCATCTCGTCGGCCGTATCAATGCCCGCGACATGCTGCGCCCGGCGCCTGCCAAAAAGGCCGGCACGACGGAACGCCTGCGGATCGGCTACGTCTCCTCGGACCTCCGCGACCATGCCGTCGGCTTCGCGCTCAGCGAAGTGCTGGAGCTGCACGACAAGACGCGCGTCGAGGTCTTCGCCTACTATTGCGGCGAGCCGCGTACCAACGACGCCACCCAGACCCGTATTCAGACGGCCGTCGATCACTGGCATGACATCGCCGCGCTCAGCGATCTCGATGCCGCCAAGCAGATTCTCGCCGACGAGATCGACATCCTCGTGGACGTCAACGGCTACACCAAACACGCGCGCACCAAGATCTTCGCCTATCGCCCGGCGCCTGTGATCGTGAACTTCTGTGGCTATCCCGGAACGATGGCGAGCCCGGTTCATCAATATATCATCGCCGACGAACAGATCATCCCGCCGGAAAACGAACTTTACTACACCGAAAAGGTCCTGCGCATTCCCTGCAACCAGCCGGTCGACCGGAAGCGCAAGATTGCGGCCAAGCCGACACGCGAAGAGGCCGGCCTGCCGGAAGATGCCTTCGTGTTTGCCTGTTTCAATGGCTCGCAGAAGACGACCGCTGCCTGCTTCACGCGCTGGATGGCCATCCTTGCCGCCGTTCCCGGCAGCGTGCTCTGGCTGCTCGGTGCCTCGGAGCCCGTCAACCAGCGGCTTCGGCAGCTGGCGATCGACCATGGCGTCGAGCCGGATCGCCTCATCTTCGCGCCCAAGGCTCCCAACGCCTTCCACCTCGCCCGCATCGGCGTAGCCGATCTCTTCCTCGACACGTTCCCCTACGGTGCGCATTCCACGGCGGCCGACGCCGTGACCATGGGCCTGCCGGTCCTGACGCTTCGCGGCAAGGGCTTCGCGTCCCGCTTCTGCAGCAGCATCCTGTCCGCAGCCGGCATTCCCGAAATGATCTGCGAAACGCCGGATGCCTATGTCGCCAAGGCGATTGCCTATGCCCGCGACCCGGAGAGCCTGCTGGCCGTGCGCCGTTCGCTGCAGGCGCAGCGGGAGACCTGCGCGCTGCGCGACATCCCGGCGCTGGTGCGCCGTCTCGAGGAACTGTACTGGCAGATGCAGGGCGAAGGCGAGCGCGGCGAGATCCCCGTGCCGCGCCTCGACAATCTCGACATCTACTACGAGGTCGGCGTCGATTTCCTGTCCGACCCGGTCGAATTCGAGACTGACGCGAGCTACCGGGAGCGTTACCGCCAGGAACTCGCGCAGCGGCACGCTTATGCGCCGATCGCCCGGGACACCCGCTTCTGGACCGATACCGACTGATCCAGCGTGCTGCCGGGGGGCAGACGCAGGCGACGGTAAGCGAGACCTTCCGGCACTTCGCCGCAACCAGACGAACGACGACATCGACGAGAGGGCAGGACGACATGAACCCCGTGATTTTGGTCACTTTTGCCGGCCGCCAGCAGCGGATGGAGATCCTGACCCAGTATATAAGGAAAGCGCTGGAAGCCGGGATCATCGACGAATGGCATATCTGGGATTTCACCCGTTCGGCCGAGGATCGCGCCTGGGTCACGAAGGAATTCGGTCCGGTACGCTTCATGGGCCCGAACGCCTCCTACCAGCATAAGGGCTCGGTCAGCCGTCTCTCGTCGTTCCGCACTACGGCAAAGATCCAGAGCGACCTGCACATCGCGATCGTTCCGAACGACAAGACGAGCGATGCCTACGAACTCGTCATCGGCGGCTGGAACAACACCCACTCCGCCCTTCGCCGCATCACCGAGGCCGATCTCACCAGCTTCTCGCGCGACACGCATCCGCTGATCTGGACCCGCTCGACACCCGGCGTTCTGTCGCCGGGTCTGGCCAATCACGTCGTTCTGAACCTGGATGAAACAGGCGTTCCGACCCTCCACGTCAACGGCGTGATGGTCGGCACCTGGCCCGACATTCAGCTGCCGGGTGGGGCGTCGATCATGGTTCGCGGCGGCTGGGGCTCCGACCTCGAGCTCTGCGACGTCCAGAGCCCGGTTCGCCGCTATGTCGGCAACGAGAACGAGAGCACGCCCTACTGGCAGGCCTACAGCTATTACACCAAGCGCCTCAGCGCGTTCACGGACGCCGTCTTCCTGAAGTGCGACGACGACGTCGTCTATCTCGATCTCGATAATCTCAGTAAGTTCATCGCGTTTCGTCGCGACAATCCGCATTACTTCATCGTGTCGGCGAATGTGGTCAACAATGGCGTCTGCGCCTACTGGCAGCAGGAAGCGGGCTCCCTGCCTGCCACGCTCGGCCAGTTCGAGCGCCCGCCTGGCGGCTTCGGCGGCAGCCTGTGGCAGAGCGCAGAACGCGCCACGCGGCTGCACGACTACTTCCTCGGCAAGACCGAGAAGTCGCTACCCCTGCCGAGCCCCGTCATCGACTGGCACGAGCGCCAGTCGATCAATTTCATCGCCTGGCTCGGCAAGGACCTCGTCCATATGGCTCTGCCGAAGTGCGACGACGAATATGCGCTGACGGTCGATCTGCCCAACTACCTGAACCGCCCGACGGCCATCTATTCCGACTTCACGGTGAGCCACTTGAGCTTCGGGCCGCAGGAAAACGGCCTGGCGCTCGAGCGACTGATCGACGGCTACGACGCGCTGATGCGCACCAACCTTGCGGCGGCCTAGAGCAATTCCGTTGGACAGGGGTTCAAATGCCCTGACGTAACGACATATCCGTGTCGGACCGGCATGGGTCAAGTACGATAAAAGACGAGGAAGCGACATGGGCGGGAACGGGAAAATTGCGGTGGTCGGCGCCGGCCTTTCGGGTGCCGTCATCGGGCGTGAACTAGCGCTTGCAGGCTATAGCGTCGAAATCTTCGACGTCCGCGACCACATCGCCGGCAATTGCTACAGCGAGCGGGATGCCGATACCGGCGTGATGGTCCACATCTACGGACCGCACATCTTCCATACGGATGACGAAGAGGTCTGGAACTACGTCAACCGCTTCCAGACCTTCATGCCCTATAAGAACCGCGTGAAGACGACGGTGGACGAGCAGGTCTTCTCGCTGCCGGTGAACCTGCACACGATCAATCAGTTCTTCGGCAAGACCTTCCGGCCCGACGAGGCCCGGGCCTTCATCGAGGAGAAGGCCGACAAGACCATCGCAGATCCGCAGACGTTCGAGGAGCAGGCACTGCGTTTCGTCGGCCGCGAACTCTACGAGGCGTTCTTCAAGGGCTACACCGAAAAGCAGTGGGGCTGCTCGCCGACGCAGCTGCCGGCGTCCATCCTCAAGCGCCTGCCGGTGCGCTTCAACTACGACGACAACTACTTCTTCCACCGTTTCCAGGGCATGCCCGAGAATGGCTACACGGACATGGTGGCGGGCATTCTCGATCATCCCGGCATCACGGTCCACCTCGGTACGCGCTTCGACAAGTCGCAGAACGATGCCTATGATCACGTCTTCTATTCCGGCCCGCTCGATGGCTACTTCAACTATGAATTCGGCCGGCTGGGATATCGCACGCTCGATTTCGAGCGCTTCACCTACGAGGGAGACTATCAGGGCTGCGCGGTGATGAACTACGGCGATCCGGATGTTCCCTATACCCGCATCACCGAGCACAAGCACTTCTCGCCATGGGAAAGCGTTGCCGGATCGGTCTGCTATCGCGAATTCTCCCGCCTCTGCGGTGAAGACGACGTGCCGTTCTATCCCATCCGGCTGGTCGAGGAAAAGCAGCTTCTGGCGTCTTACGTCGAGCGGGCGGAGGCGGAAACCTCCGTCACCTTCGTCGGTCGTCTCGGCACCTACCGCTATCTCGATATGGACGTGACCATCCGCGAGGCGCTGGATACGGCGGCACTTTACAGGAAGAAAACAGCTGACAACGCTCCCGTTCCGGCCTTTCTGCATTCGCCGCTCTGAGCGTTCTGACGAGCCTCGTCAGGCCTTGGCTTCGACCGCTTCCGCAGGCTGGTCCTGATCGAGACGCTTCGGCACCCAGAGGCAGACGGGGACGATGAGGACCGTCATGACGAACATCACCAGGAAGGTGACGTGGAGCGCCGCCTGCAGAGCCATGCGGACGGGAACTGCATCGATCGCCGCTGCACCTGTCCCGTCGAGCAGTCCGCGCAGCTGTTCGGGGGAAATCGCGCCGATGCCGCCGGCATGCGCAAGGCCGTAGCTGAGCACCGCACCCAGAATGGATGCACCCAGCGTGCTGCCGAGGTTGCGGGAGAACACGTTCGACGCCGTGGCGCTGCCGCGCTGCGACCAGCCGACGCTCTCCTGGGTGATGACCAGCGCGCAGATGTTCAGCAGGCCCATGCCAACCCCCATGATCAGCGACCCCGCGCCGGCCTGGGCCGGCGAGCTTTCCGGCGTCAGCAGCACGAGCAGGAAGGCCCCGATGGGGATGAGGAGGCTTGCGACGAGCATGATCGGTCGCAGCCCGAAACGCGGGAACATGCGTGAGGCGAACGTGGCGCCGGCCGGCCAGCCGAGGAGCAGCATGGTCAGCGCGAAGCCGGCCACCAGAGGCGAACGGTCGAGCACCGTCTGCACATACATCGGCAGAAACGTCGTCAGCCCCATGATGGCCATGCTGGCAAAGAAGATGGCGATGTTCGATGCCGCGATCGGCCGGCGCAGCCAGAGATCGGGCGCGACCATCGGTGCTTCTGCACGACGCTCCTGCCAGAGGAACAGACCGAGACTGACGACGAAGACCAGCACGGCCACGATCGTGTAGACCGGCGTCGCAGCCTCCACCTCGGTCAGCGCCACCATGAGCGCAGAGATGGAAACGGCGAAGAGCGCTGCGCCGAGAATGTCGATCGACGCGGTGCGCGTCCGCTTCTCCTCGTGCAGAAAGCGGATGAAGCCGAAGGCCGCGAGGATGCCGACGGGAATGTTGATCCAGAAGACCCAGGCCCATGGCAGGCTGTGAATGATGAAGCTGCCGAGCAGCGGCCCGACGACGGCGGACAGTGCCCAGACACTCGCGAGATAGCCCTGCACCTTGCCGCGTTCGCGTCCGGGAAACAGGTCCCCGATGATCGTCATCGCGACCGGCTGGATCGCACCGGCGCCAACGCCCTGCAGCAGGCGGAAAGCGATCATCGACGGCATGGACCAGGCAAAGCCCGCAAGCAGCGAGGATGCGAGAAAGACGGCGATGCCGAAGAGTACGATCGGCTTGCGACCGTAGATATCCGAAAGCTTGCCGAACACGACGGTCGTCGCCGTCTGCGTCAGCAGGAAGGCGGAGAACACCCAGCTGTAGAGGTTGAGCTGGCCCAGTTGTGCCGCGATTTGCGGCATGGCGGTCGAGACGATGGTTGCCTCGATCGCGATCATCGCCATGCTTGCCATGATCGCGGCAACGACGAGGCCGCGGTGAACACGTTTTTCCGTCATGAATCGGTTCCGGAGCGCCTTGCCGGCGGAGAGGGAGGGACATCGGCGGTCGGACGGCCGTCAGTAGACGACGGCATGCGCCAGCGCACCTTTGCAGGCGCCGACTCTGCGTCGGTCGAGATCGGATCTCGCTTCCCTGAACTGGACCCGTCGATCTTATCGGTCAAGCCCGATAGTTTGCAAAACTTACATTCCCTACTCTGAAACATGCCAGCGGCGGACGGGATGGCGAAAGGCACCATCTCCGCGGCTACCGACATGTCGATTTCGCGCGACCACGCCGCGAATATCGAGGCGCATGCAATCCTTTCAGGTTGCTCGCTTCAGGCTCATGCAAGCCAGAGGCAATACTCAAGACGGTAACCAGCCGTATCGATGGGGTGTTCGCCCATGCTCGTTCGGAGGGAGAGCTTTGTCCGTTGGCAGGGCTCGGCGCCCGTCGCGAGTGGGCCGGTTAAGTGTGGGGATTGATAGCATGACGACAATTGCTTCCGGCCTGAGCGTCACGCAAATCCGGTCCCTGTCCACACCCGCCGTTGCGGCCTGGACGACCGAAGATGTCAGCTCCCTCTCCACGCTGCAGATCAAGGCCCTCTCCTCCTCCCAGATCGCTGCCCTCGACGTCGAGGACGTGGAGATTCTCAGCACCGACCAGCTCAGCGCCATCTCCCGCGCGGCCATTGTCGGTCTGACACTCGATCAGCTCAGCGCCCTGCACAAGACCGGCATCGAGGCGCTGTCCTCGTCGCAGGTCGGCGGAATGACGACGACGCAGATCGGTGCATTGACGGCCGATCAGGCGGAAGCCCTGACGCCGGCCCAGATCAGAGGGCTGACCAGCGCCCAGATTGCCGCCCTGAGCGCGGAAGACCTCGCGACCTTTTCGACGGAGGACATGAACGCGATCGCGGGCACTGCCATTCGCGGGCTTCGGACAGAGGTGCTGTCTTCGCTGACGAACGACCAGATTTCAGCGCTGAACACCGGCGCCGTCTCGAACCTGTCGAGCGACCAGGTCGTCGCCCTGAGCAAGGATCAGGTCGAATCGTTCACCTCGTCACAGGTTTCCGCCCTCAGCTCGCTCCAGCTTGCGGCGCTCGAGACGGAAGATGTCGACGTTCTTTCCATCGAAGACGTCGCGGCGATCTCCATCCGGTCGATCGCCGGTTTGCGTATTGCCGGCCTGTCGAACGACAAGCTTTCCGCGCTCTCGCCTGCGCAGATCGCCGCTCTGGGCGCATCGCAGATTTCTACGTTGAGCACAGGGCAGCTGGCGGCCTTCAACAGCGTTCAGATCGCAGCGCTGGCACCGAGATCCGTCGCAGCCTTGACGACGGACCAGATGGCCGCCCTGACCTCGGACCAGATCGGCGGTTTGTCCTTCACGCAGGTAAAGAGCCTCACCTCTACGCAGGTCTCCGCCCTGTCGTCCAGCCAGATCGCCGCATTGTCGACGTCTGCGATGTCGGCCGTTACGGGGCAGACATTTTCCGGAATTCAGCCGGACGCCATCCCCGGGCTGACGGCCGGTCACGTTGCGGCGCTCGCGACCAGCGTCATCGCCAGTCTGAGCAGCCGACAGATCGAGGCGCTGAACGGCGCGCAGCTGGAAGCCCTTACACCCGTGCAGGTCAAAGCCTTCAGCTCGACCCAGCTGGCCGCCCTCGATGCTGACGATATCGCCAATTTCTCCCCCACCGATATCGCCGCCATCAGCGGCCAGGCCGTGCGAGGTCTGAAGACCGACGTCGTTGCAGCACTTTCAAACGCACAGCTCGCTGCGCTCAGCACCGCCACCGTCGCCGCGCTGACGAGCACCCAGGTCAACGCCTTGACGACCGCGCACCTCCCGGCCCTGCTCCCGTCGCAGATCGCCGCTCTCAGTGCATTGCAGATCAGCGGTTGGGGCTCCGAGCAGTTTGAGGCGCTCTCCACGGCGCAGATCGCGAAGCTCGGAACGCAGACGATTGCAGGCCTCAGCACGCTGCAAATCAGCACCTTGAGCGCAGAACAGACGGGAGCGCTGACCTCCCAGCAAGTTCGGGCACTGAACTCGACGCAGGTTGCAGCCCTCGGGCAAAGCGCACTGGCCTCCTTCTCGTCTACGGCCATAGCGGCCATTTCGACGATCGCCATCAAGGGCCTGGGCACCGACGGCATCGGTCATCTGTCCACAGGCCAGATCGCGGCGTTCACCTCCAGCCAGACGGGCGCTCTGACGACCCTACAGCTATCGGCCATGAGCAGTCTGCAGGTCGAGGCCCTGTTACCCGGACAGATCCGAGCCCTCTCCGCGACGCAGCTTGCCGCGCTCGATACAGCGGCTATCGGTACCTTCTCCAGCGAGGACATGACCGCCATCACCAACAGGGCGATCTCAGGCTTGCAGACGGACACTCTCGCCGCGCTGTCGAGCGACAAGATCGCGGCTCTGAGCACGAGCGCCATCGTCAGCCTGACGTTGGCCCAGATCGCGGCCCTGCAGACGGGCCAGGTTGCCGCGCTGTCTTCCGATCAGATCAAGGCCCTGAGCGCTTCTCAGCTTTCTGCCCTCGGTGCGGATGATCTCGCCTCTCTATCGACCGACAATATCGGGGCAATCTCCAAATTGGCCCTGTCCGGACTGACGACGGACGTGGCCGCAACACTGTCGACAGCGCAGATTGCCGCCTTGACGACAACACAGGTTGCCGGGCTGACGAAGGGACAGCTGGCCGCGATGGGCACGGCGCAGATCGAAGTCCTGTCGCCAACGCAGATGGCCGCCCTGACCTCCGTGCAAATCTCCGGCTTGAGCGACGAGGCTATCGCCACCCTCTCCACGGACGATATCGCGGCGATGACCACGGCGGCGGTGCCGGGCCTCAACATTGCAGCTCTTTCAGGAAGCCAGCTGGCCGCCCTGACGACCGCGCAGGTCGCAGCTTTGCGGACAACGCAGATTGCGGCACTGTCGACCGATCAAATCGGGTCACTCTCGACGGCACAAGTGGCTGCTCTGAGCGCGACTTCGGTGGCGGTGCTCTCGACGGCGCAAATGGCTGCCCTCAGCACGGCCCATCTTGCGTCTCTCAGCACCACCCAGGTCGCACGGCTGACCGCGCAGCATTTCACCGTGCTCAACGCGAGCGATCTCGCAGCATTTTCCGTATCCAATGTCGCCGCGATCAACAGCCGCGCCCTGCCCGGCCTCAGCGCCGATGTCGTGGCGACGCTTGGGACCGCCAAGATCGCAGCCTTGGGAACATCGGCCATCGCAAACCTGACGACGGCGCAGATCGAGGCCCTCGGGACGGCGCAGGCCGAGGCGCTGTCTTCGGTCCAGATTCGCGTGCTGACCGCAGCACAGCTCGCCGCGCTCGGCGCCGATGATATCGCGACCTTCTCCAAGGAGGAGTTCGCTGCCATCAGCACCACAGCCATAACCGGCCTCAGTAGCGATGTGATGGAAAGTCTGACCGCGGACAAGATCGGTGCCCTGAGCACGGCTGCGATCGCGCGGCTGACGACCACGCAGATCTCGGCGATGGCCGCAAGCCAGATCGCGTCCCTTTCGGTCGCGCAGGTCAAGGCCCTGAGCGTCACGCAGATGGCCGCACTCGACGTCGCGGATATCGCCGCCTTCCCGAGGGCAAACATCGCCGCACTCGGCAGTCAGGCACTCTCGGGCATCGGCACGGATCTCGTCGCGGCCCTTTCCACCGCGCAGGTCGCAGCGCTGGGGACGGCTGCGCTCGCCGGTCTCTCGACCCTGCAGGCGTCGGCTTTCTCCACCGGGCAACTCGCCGCCCTTTCCGCTTCGCAGGTCAAACAGCTGACCTCGGCGCAGATGGCCGCTCTCGCCGAGAACATTTCGGTCTTCTCCACCGAGCAAGTGGCTGCCATGACACCGCTTGCGATCGGCGCGCTCGGGACCGACCAGATCGCAGCCCTCAGCGATTTGCAACTGGCGGCGCTGACCTCCGCGCAACTGGGCGGGATGACGTCGCAGCAGATGGCCGGGTTTAGCACCGCGGATATCGTTGCGTTCTCCTCGCAGCGCATCGGGTCGCTGAGCAGCAGCGCGGTCAGTGGTCTCTCGACCGCCCAGATCACGGCGCTTGGCGCAGACCAGATCGTCAACCTCTCCACCCGGCAGGTCGCAGCCTTGAGCTCGGCCCAGATCGGTGCCCTCGCAACTTCCAATGTCGCCGTGCTCTCGACGGCGCAGATCGCAGCGCTTTCGAGCGCGGCGATTTCCGGCTTCACCTCGCAGCACATCGCCGTGTTGACGACGGACCAGGCGGAAGCGCTGACCAGCGCCCAGGTGGGGAACCTGACGTCGGGTCAGATGTCGGGGCTCCAGTCGGACGACATGGCCACCTTCTCGACGAGGGATATCGCGGCCATTACATCCGCTGCGATTGCCGGCCTCACCACCGCCACGATCGCCACGCTCTCCACGAGCCAGATAGCCGCTCTTAGCGCATCCAGCGTGCACGGCTTGACCACGCGCCAGCTGGCAGCGCTGCAGACAGGGCAGGTGGAAGCCCTGACCGGCGTCCAGATCGCAGCCCTCAGCTCGTCCCAGCTGTCCGCCCTGTCCTCCAACGCCATCGCCACCTTCACGACACGCGAGATCGCCGCAATCGATGCGGTTGCCATCGTCGGTCTCTCCTCCGCCACCATCGCGTCGCTCGATCCAAGCAAAATTGCAGCATTGAGCACTGCGGCCGTCGCAGCCCTCGGCTCCCGCCAGATCGACGCCCTCAGCGCAGACCAGATCGCAGCGCTGACCCGTGCTCAGCTGGGCGCCCTCACCTCCCGGCAGACGGCCGTGCTGACCTCCACCGACATCCAGGCCATTCTGCCCAAGAACATCAGCGCCCTGTCGTCCGACGCGATGGCCGGGCTGACCTCCGAGGCGGTCACGGCCCTGACGAACGATCAGATTGCCGCCATCAGCGCCAGCGGCATCAGCGGGCTCAGCACCTCGTTGATCGCGCATCTGAGCAGCACGCAGGTGCAGGCTCTCGGCACCACCCAGATCGCTGCCCTGAGTTCACGGCAGGTGGCCGTTCTCGCCGCCAGCGACGTCGCCGCGATGACGGCGACGCAGATCGCCGCGCTGAGCGCCGCAGGCGTTGCCGGCCTGACCACCCAGCAGATCGGCGCACTGAGTGCCGATCAGGCGGAAGCTCTCAACGGCGTCCAGATCGCAGCCCTTGGCTCGCGGCAGCTGGCAGCGCTCGGCACCGGCGCGCTTGCCCGCTTCAGCCTCACCGATATCGCTGCCATTTCCGCCTCGGCCATCGCAGGCCTGTCCACGGCGACGATCGCAACGCTTTCGGCCGAGGGCGTCGCTGCGCTCAGCACAGGCAGCATTGCCGGCCTGAGCAGCACGCAGGTCGCAGCCCTTTCGAGCGACCAGGTCGATGGTCTGACGACCGCGCAGGTCGCAGCACTCACCTCCAAGCAGGTCGCCGCACTCGGGACAGCAGCCGTCGCAGCACTGTCGCTCCGCCAGATGGCCGCTCTGAGCGCCGACGGCGTCGCGGGCTTCACAGCCACGCAGATCGCCGCCCTGACCTCGGACCAGACGGCCGCCTTCACGCCGACGCAGGTCGCAGCCCTCAGCTCCGCCCAGGTCGCAGCGCTGGCCAATGAGGATCTCGACGGCTTCTCGACGGCGGATATCGCCGCCTTCGGCTCTGCGGCGATCCCCGGCCTGTCAACGACGGCGATCGCATCGCTGTCTGCAGAACAGGTCGCAGCTCTCAGCGCCTCCGGCGTGGCGGGGCTCAGCACCGACCAGATCGCCGCGCTGAACAGCAACCAGATCGAAGTGCTGACGACCGCGCAGCTTGGTGCGCTCTCCTCACGGCAGGCGTCAGTTCTGGGAACCGAGGATATCACCCTCTTGTCTCCCGCCCAGATCGGTGCGTTGGGAACGAGCGGGATTGCCGGTCTCTCCACGGCCGCGATCTCCATCCTCACGATCGATCAGGTCAAGGCCCTGACGAGCGTTCAGATGGGAACGCTTTCGTCGCAACAGCTGGCCCTGCTCAGTACCGACGCCTTGGACAACCTGGGGACGGCGCAGCTTGCGGCGATCAGCTCTCTCGCCATTCCCGGCCTCTCCACGACGGCGATCGCATCGCTGTCCATGAACCAGATCGCCGCACTCGGCACATCCGCAGTCGCAGGCCTCGGCACGGCACAGATCGCAACTCTCAGCGTCGATCAGGCCGAAGCGCTGACGGCGTCGCAGATCGCGGTGCTCGATTCCCGCCAGCTGGCGGCCCTTGGCGCGGATGATATCGACCGCTTCACCACAAACGAGATCGCCGCCATCAGCTCGACCGCCATCGCCGGTCTCTCGTCGGCCATGCTCTCCTCATTGACGCAGCAGCAGATCGCGGCCCTGAGCCCGGGCGGCATTTCGGGGCTCGCCTCGACGCAGATCGCCGCCCTCACCTCCAGCCAGATCGAAGCCCTGAGCCTTGCACAGGTCGGCGCGCTGACCTCCAGCCAGATCGGCGCCCTGAAAACGAGCGGCATCGCCGGTCTTTCGGATAGCCAGCTTGCCGCCTTGAGCATCAAGGGCATTGCCGGCATCAGCAGCGGTCAGGCGGCAGCGCTCAGCGCTGCACAGATGCAGGTCCTGTCGACCGGTCAGATCGCGGCTCTGAGTTCGGAGGCCATTTCGGGCCTGACGACGGACAGCCTCGCAACGCTGAAGCCCGCCAAGATCGGCGCCCTCGGCTCGACAGCCGTAAAGGGTCTCCCGACCGCGTTCATCGCCGCGCTGTCTCTCACCGAAATCGCAGGCCTCGGCACGGGCACCGTTTCCGGGCTGACGAGCGGGCAGCTTGGCGCGCTGAGTGCCGAGCAGATGGATACGCTCACGACCAGCCAGATCACCGCCCTCAGCCAGAGCGGTCTCGCCGGCCTGACCACGACGCACCTCGCGACCTTCTCCACGCAGGATATCGCCGCGATTTCGCTGGGCGCCATCAAGGGATTGAGCACGACCATCGTTTCCGGCCTGACATCGACCAGTATCGCGGCTTTGACGACGGGCCAGGTCGCCGCCCTCGGCTACAGCCAGGTGAGCGCCCTGACCCCGGCGCAGATCGAAATGCTCACGACATCGCAGGTCGGCGCTTTCGGCCTCATGCAGGCGGCGGCCCTCGGCTCGGACGATCTGGTTCGGCTGACGCCGGAACATATCATCGCGCTCGGCACCGGCGCGATCTCCGGTTTGAGCACGCGCGCCATTTCCGGCCTCACCGTTGCACAGGCGGAAGCCTTCACACCCGCCCAGATCAACGGCATGACCTCCGCGCAGCTGCAGGCTCTGACGGACGTGGCGATCAACGCCCAGACGACCCCGAGCACCTCCAGTGCCCGTGCCGCCTCGGCTTCGGAGACCTCCAGCGCGCAAAGCGCGTCGTCCGCCACATCCGAACAGCCGAGCGAGAGCAGTGCCTCGCTGATCATGTCGATGCTGAGCGTGTAGCAGGCGGACAGGAGCGCCGTCTGAAAGCCGCGCTCCTGTACCGATACCATCCAACCGCTCGTTCAAGACGGGTCGGACTGCCGAATCCTATGCCGACCCATCAAGCAATCATCGCTGCCTTTGGCCGCGTCTGACCTCCCGTGGGCGCAGCCCTCTTACCCATCCATCCAAATCCGATTGACAGCCAAGGTAAGACATCATATCTCTTGTCTCGGAGTTGAGGAACGGAATGCTGCTGGGGAGCAGCGTGTGGAGGAAATGATGCATCGCATGATCAAAGCACTGTCGACGATTTTGGTTGGTTCCACCTTGCTGACCAGTCCGGCATGGGCTGAAACGCCGCCGAATATGCTGGTTGTCGGCTTTTCCATGAGCAATATCCTGACGCTGGATCCCGCCGCCATCACCGGCAAAGAGACGGTACAAGTTCTTGCCAACATATATGATAACCTTGTTGGGCTCGACGCTGTCAACCGCGCGCAGGTCAATCCGCAGCTCGCCGAGAGCTGGAGCGTCAGCCCCGACAATACGGCAATCACCTTCAAGCTGAGGTCCGGCGCGACCTTCGCCTCCGGCAACCCCGTGACGTCGGCCGATGTCGTCTGGTCACTGAAGCGTCTCCTGACGCTGAACCTCGCGCAGGCCTCCTTCCTCAAGACGCACGGCTTCACCGCCGCCAATGCCGAACAGAGCTTCACCGCCCCCGACGAGACGACGGTCGTCATCACCCTGCCGAAAAAGGTCGATCCGGAGATCATCGTCCAGACGCTCGGCATCGTCGGCCCCGGCTCGGTGCTCGACAGTAAGGTCGTGATGGAACACGATAAGGCCGGCGATCTCGGCTCTGCCTGGCTCACCAACAATTCCGCAGGATCCGGCCCCTACACGCTCGGTCAGTGGCGCTCCAACGAGCGGGTCATTCTCGACCGCAACGAGAGCTACTGGGGTGAGGCGCCCGGCATGAAGCGCATCATGATGCGGCATCTGGCGGAATCCCAGAGCCAGCGGCTGATGCTCGAAAAGGGCGATATCGACATCGCCTATTCGATGTCGGCCGCCGACCTGAAGGCGCTGGAGAAGAGCGACAAGGTCGAGGTGCAGACCAATGGCGGCAGCGGGTTCTACTACCTCGCCGTCTCCATGAAGGACGAGAAGTTCCAGAAGCCGAAGGTGCGCGAGGCGCTCCGCTACCTGATCGACTATCAGGGCCTGAACGACACCGTCCTGCCCTATTTCGGACGCTTGCGGGATCGGCCGATCCAGACCGGCCTTTTCGGCGCCCTGCCGAATGCGGGCTACAAACTGGACGTGGAGAAGGCGAAGGCGCTGCTGGCGGAAGCAGGCTACCCCGACGGCTTTTCGACGACGCTCCGCGCGATCTCCGATGCGCCCTTCATGAATGCGGCGACCGCCATCCAGGCGACGCTGGCGCAGGGCGGCATCAAGGCCGAGATCATCACCGGCAGCGGCGACCAGATCTATGGCGCGATGCGCGAACGGAAGTATGAACTCCTCGTCGGCCGCGGCGGCGGCGGGCAGTTGCCGCACCCGGACAGCAACCTGCGCGCCATCGTCTACAATCCCGACAATGCCGACGAAGCTAAGCTGACCAACTTCCAGGGCTGGCGCACGGCCTTCTACGACGAAAAGATCAACAGCATGGTCGATGCGGCGCTCGTGGAGACGGACAAGGCGAAGCAGGTCAAGGATTACGAAGCGATCCAGACCTATTATGCCGATGTCCTCCCGGCCATCCAGCCCTTCGCCGAAGTGGTCGACAGTGTCGGCTATCGCGCCGACATCAAGGGACTGGCGCTCAATCCGTCTTGGTCCACGCGGCTGCGCACGGTGACGAAAGAGCGCTAGCGCGCTTTGGCCGGCGTGCCCGCACGCCGGCTGCCGCCCCTCGACCTCTTCGCATTTCAAGGACGCCGTCATGAACAATGCGCGCTTTTCTGCTTTCGGCAGGCAGGCAGGGACCATTCTGGTCACCCTCATCGGCCTTCTGATCCTCACCTTCTGCATCGGCCGCCTGATGCCGGTCGATCCCGTGCGCGCGATCGTGGGGGAAGAGGCCGACCGGGCGACCTACGAGATGGTCGCCGAGCGGATCGGGGCCAACCTGCCGCTCTACCAGCAGTTCTTCAAATATGTGAGCGACCTGCTGCACGGCGATTTCGGCGTCTCGATCCGCACCGGACAGCCCGTCATCAACGATATTCTGCACGTGATGCCGGCAACGATCGAGCTTGCGACCTTCGCCATCATCGTCGGAGCGGGCCTCGGCATTCCCTTGGGCATTCTCGCGGCCGTGCGCCGCAACAAGCCCGTTGATCACGTCATCCGGTTTTTGACGCTCATTGGCCATTCCATGCCGATCTTCTGGACCGGCATGATCGGCCTCATCGTCTTCTACGCGGCGCTTGATCTTGTCGGCGGCGGCGGCCGCGTGTCGGATTACTATATTGGCCTCATGCCGGAGACGACCGGCTTCCTGCTGATCGACTCGATGCTGGCCGGCGACTGGGAAGTCTTCTGGGACGCGGTCAACCACCTGCTGCTGCCGGCAAGCATTCTCGGCTATTCCTCGATGGCCTACATCACCCGCATGACCCGCAGCTTCATGCTGGACCAGCTGAACCAGGAATATGTGACCACCGCCCGCGTGAAGGGTCTCTCGAAAAGCCGGACGATCTGGCACCATGCCTTCGCCAATATCCGTGTCCAGCTCGTCACCATCGTCGCGCTCGCCTATGGCAGCCTGCTCGAAGGCGCCGTGCTGATCGAGACCGTGTTCTCATGGCCGGGCTTTGGCCAGTACATCACCAACAACATGCTGGTCGGCGACATGAACGCGGTGATGACCTGCGTCCTGCTCGTGGGCGTCATCTTCATCGGGCTCAATCTCCTGTCCGATGCGCTCTACAAGATCTTCGACCCGAGGACGCGCTGACATGACGACGAAAACCATCGACATCGGGACCGCAGCCATGACCGCTTCCAGTGAGAAGACCTATACGGCCTGGAGCCGCCTGCTCCGTGTTCTCAAGGACCTGCTCGCCAATCCCTCCTCCGGCTTCGGCCTCGTGGTCATCGCGATCCTCCTCGTCACGGCGCTCGTGGCACCCTGGATCGCGCCCTATGAGCCGAACATGATCAACCTCGCCAAAGCCCTGCAGCCGCCGTCCGCCACCCATCTGTTCGGCACGGACGAGCTGGGCCGCGACGTGCTCAGCCGCATCATTCACGGCTCGCGCATCAGCCTGACGATCATCACCATCGTCTCCGTCATCGTCGGCCCGCTCGGGCTTCTGGTCGGCACGACCGCCGGCTATTTCGGTGGCTGGTACGATACGGTCATGATGCGCATCACCGATATCTTCCTGTCCTTCCCGAGCCTCATCCTGTCGCTTGCCTTCGTGGCGGCGCTGGGCGCCAGCCTAGAAAACGCGATCATCGCCATCGGCCTCACCGCCTGGCCGCCGATCGCGCGGCTGGCGCGCGCGGAAACGCTGACCTTTCGCAATGCCGACTACATCTCCGCGTCCCGCATGCAGGGCGCCTCCAAGCTGCGCATCATCATCAAGTCGATCATGCCCATGTGCCTGCCCTCCGTGCTCGTCCGCGTCACGCTCAGCATGGCAACGGTGATCCTGACGGCGGCAGGCCTCGGCTTTCTCGGCCTCGGCGCGCAGCCGCCGCTGCCGGAATGGGGCGCGATGATCGCCACCGGGCGGCGCTACATGCTCGACAACTGGTGGCTGGTCGCCTTCCCCGGCGGCGCCATCCTTCTGGTCAGCCTCGCCTTCAACCTGCTCGGCGATGGCCTGCGCGATGCGCTCGATCCGAAACAGGGCCACTAGGAGGCGATGATGGAAACGCAGATGGACAACCCCACGCCTCTTCTCCGCGTCGAAGGCCTGCGCGTCAGCTACCGCAACGGCAAAGCCTTCACGCCCGTCGTCAAGGGCGTGTCGTTCGACCTCGGCCGCGAGCGGCTCGGCATCGTCGGCGAGTCCGGTTCGGGCAAATCGACCATCGGCCGCGCGCTCCTCAAGCTGCTGCCAACCGCGCGGATCGAAGCAGACCGGATGGATTTCGAGGGCACCGATCTTCTGGCCGCAAGCGAGCGCCAGATGCTCTCGATCCGGGGCCGGCGGATCTCGATGATCCTGCAGGACCCGAAGTTTTCGCTGAACCCGGTGCACCGCGTCGGCGACCAGATCGCCGAGGCCTATCGCGTCCATAACAAGGCCTCTGCCCAAGTAGCGCGCGACAAGACGCTCGCCATGCTCGAGGCGGTGAAGATCCGAGATCCCGAGCGGGTCTACGGACTTTATCCCCATGAGGTCTCCGGCGGCATGGGCCAGCGCATCATGATCGCCATGATGCTGATCCCCGAGCCGCAGATCATCATCGCCGACGAGCCGACCTCGGCGCTTGATGTGACGGTGCGCATGCAGGTGCTCAACATCCTCAACGAACTGGTGACCAACAAGGGCATCGGCCTCATCATGATCAGCCATGACCTCAACCTCGTGCGCAATTTCTGCGACCGGGTGCTCGTCATGCGCCACGGCGAAGTGGTGGAGGAGCGCGCCGCGCGCGACATGCAGAACTGCGTTCACCCCTACACCCGCGGCCTTCTTGCCGCGCAGCCGCATATCGGCGGAAGCCGTCGCCCGCTGCCGGTGCTCAACCGCGAGCCGGCAATGCGCAGCACATTGGAGGCCCAGCCATGAACGCCATCGATGTTCGCAATGTCTCGATCGACCTCGGCTCCGGCGCCGCCAAGCGACGGATCCTCGGGGACGTCACGTTCTCCGTCAAGCCGGGCGAATCCTTCGGGCTCGTCGGCGAATCCGGCTCCGGCAAATCGACCATCCTGCGCTGCATCGCCCGTCTGCTCACGCTCTGGGACGGCGCCATCGAGATGGAGGGCAAATCGATCAATGACATGCCCTTCGCCGATTACTGCCGCATGGTGCAGATGGTGTTCCAGGACCCCTACGGTTCCCTCCACCCGCGCCAGTCGATCCGCACCGCCCTACAGGAGCCCCTGCGCATCCACCGCATGGACCGGCAGCTGGAGCGGATGGAGCGGGCACTGACCGATGTCGGGCTCGACCCCGCTTTCCTCGCCCGCTATCCGCACGAGCTTTCCGGCGGACAGCGCCAGCGCGTGGCGATTGCTCGCGCGCTGATCCTGGAGCCGCGCATCCTTCTGCTTGACGAGCCAACCTCCGCGCTCGACGTCTCCGTGCAGGCCGAGGTTCTGAACCTGCTGGCGGATCTGCGGGTCCGGCGCAACCTCACCTATCTCTTTGTCAGCCACGATCTGGCGGTGATCGACCATATGTGCGAACGACTGGCAGTGATGCAACATGGGCGCGTGGTGGAGATCATGGATCGCTCGGTTCTCTCCACCGGCAAGGCCAACGACCCCTATGCCCGGGAGCTGATCGAAGCGAGCCTTGCCTACGACCAAGCCGTTTAACGGTCCACCGCCCGCTGGAGGGGCTCTACGCCATGACGATAGATGCCGACAACCCCGCCCCAGTTCCCGCAGGCGGCCGGAGACGCGAGACCCTGAGTTCGCAGGTCATCCGCACGCTTGCGGACCGCATCCGGCAGGGCGAATATTCCCGCGGCTCGCAATTGCCGACGGAGAAAGTGCTGATCGACGAGCTTGGCGTCAGCCGCACGGTCGTACGCGAGGCGATCGCCAATCTGCGCGCGAGCGGCCTCGTCTCGATCCAGCATGGGGTCGGCGCTTTCGTCCGTGATGATGCGGGTATTCCACCCTTCCGGCTTGCCCCGGAAAGGCTGACCATGGTGGAGAACCAGTTGAAAGGCCTCGAACTGCGCATCGGCATCGAGTCCGAAGCTGCGGCTCTGGCGGCCGAGCGTCGTACGCAAGTCGATCTTGATGCCATGGCCGCCGTCTGCGACGCGATGGACGACGCCATCCGGGACGTCGTCCGCGACAGCCAGACGGATTTCGAGTTTCACTGTGCGGTGGCCAAGGCCAGCCAGAACGAACATTTCTTCGGCATCTTCAACTATCTGGGCGAAACGCTGATGCCGCGCATGCGGCTGCAGACCAAGGACGTGGAAGACGCGGTGTTTCAGGCGAATCTTGCGCGGGTCAACGCCGAGCACCGTCTGGTCCTTGCCGCCATCGCCGAGCGCAACATCGACGGCGCCCGGCTGGCGATGCGACAGCATCTGACGGTCAGCCGCGACCGGATGATCGAACGCATGCGCCGCGGCGGATGATCGACGGCGAAAACATGTCGGATCTCGCCAAGCGCCTGCGGGATAAGAAAGCCTTCGCCTGGAACTTCGACCCGGCCGTGTCCGATGTCGCGACATGGCAGAGAACGACGCTTGCTGCGGTGCGCAACGCGCTCGGGATCGGGATCGGGATCGGGACGATCGCTACGCCCTCAGCGACACCCCTTGCCGAATGGGAGGATGATGGGTCTTTCGGCCAACACCTGCAGCTTGGCTTCTCGAATGGAGAGACAGCCGACGCCTATCTGCTCCGCCCTTCCACCAAGCATCCGACGCCCGGCATCCTGCTCTTCCACGATCACGGCTCCTTCTTTTCCATCGGCCGGCAGAAGCTGATCCGGCGGCCTGACGAGCCGCTTGAAACGGCGGCGCAGTCGAACGAATGGGCCACCCGTCTCTACGGCGGCCAGCACGTCGGCAATGTTCTGGCCCGACGCGGATACAGCGTTCTCTGCGTCGATACGCTGGGATGGGGCGGGCGCTCGGGAACGGGATACGAGGGCCAGCAGGCGCTGGCGGCGAACCTCCTGCAGTTCGGCCAGTCGCTCGCGGGCGTGGTGCTGCAAGAAGATCTGGAAGCGCTGGCTTTCCTGAAACAGCTCGACGGGGTCGACCCGGAGCGCTTGGCAAGCTTCGGCTTTTCGATGGGCGGCGCGCGGGCCTGGCAGGTGGCGGCCCTTTCGCCGGATGCGAAGGCCTGCGTGTCCGGCGGGTGGATGGGCACCCTGTCGGGGCTGATGCAGTCCGGCAGCAACCAGCTGCGCGGCCAGTCCGCCTTCTACATGCTGCATCCCGGCATCGCCGGCCGGATCGATTATCCCCATCTCGCGGCGCTTGCCGCGCCCAAGCCCGCCCTCTTCTTCAGCGGCCGCGACGACCGGCATTTCCCGGAAGCCATCGCTACGGACGCCTTTCGCCAGATGCGCATGATCTGGGATACCACGGATGCACCGAACGCGCTCCACACGCGGATGGTGCCGGGCGGACATGTCTTTGCGGTGCAGCAGCAGGACGACGCGATCGACTGGCTCGACCGCGTCCTCTGAACCTCAGGCGACGAGATTGGCGTCGATGAAGTCGAAGTTGATGTCTTCGCCGAGCCCGGGCTTGTCGGAGATGTGAACGTAGCCATCCGCGTCCATCGGATCGACCAGGCCGTTCAGATATTCGAAGCCATCGTCATATTCGAGGAAGGGGTGCAGCAGTCCGCGCTCGTACCAGTTGGCGTTCTTCGAGCAGGCGGCGATGATCAGGTTCGGCGCGCCATTTCCGTGGATCTCGCAGTTCATGCCGAAGGATTCGGCTAGATGCATGCACTTCATGGCCGGGCTGATACCGCCGACATCGTGAACGCCCGTGCGTAGGATGTCGCAGGCCTTCGTCGCAATCCATTCCGCACGGCTGAAGTGCTTGCCGCCGGCGCTTTCGGGCCCGAGAACGGGGATATCGAGGTTTTCGGACAGCCACGCGTAGGACATCGAGCTCTGCTCGTCCATCGGCTCCTCGATCCAGTCGAAACCGAGTGCCTCAAGCCCGCGGCCGAGCTTCAGCGCGTCCGTCCGGGTATACCAGTGGAAGGCGTCGATCATCAGGTGGATATCCGGACCGACGGCTTCGCGCACCGCCGCGCACGCCTTGAGGTCCATGCCGACATCCGGCGCCCAGGATACCGGCGGCATCCAGGTGTGCAGCTTGATACCCTTGTAGCCGCGCGCGACGAGCTTTTCGGCAAACCGGCCGTAATCCTCCGGGGTCGCCAGACCGTTCTCCAGCTCGTCGCCGCACATGATCGAGCCATAGGCGAGCATCTTCTCGCGGTAGGTGCCGATCAGCTTGTGCACCGGCATGTTCAGCTTGCGCCCGGCGAGATCCCACAGCGCGCAATCGATGATCGCCAGCGTCCTGTCGGTCAGCTGCGCCGCGCTGCCGCGCTGCCAGTGGGCCAGTTCCTGCCAGAGCCGCTCTCGCGCGAAGGGATCGGCGCCGATCAGCACCTTCTTCACGAACTTTTCGATGACATGCGGCCGCACGACTTCGGGCGCCGCGAAACAATAGCCTTCTCCGCCCTCGTCATCGACAATGGTCAGGAGCGCGAGGTTCACCTTGTGCGCCGGCCCCGGATGGGCATGGCCGGCCGTGTCCTGATGGCGATAGGTGGTGTGGGCAAAGACACGCACGTGGACGTCGACGATTTTCACGGAAATTCCTCCTGGGATGGGCGCGGCGAACGCCGCTGCCGGTCATTGCGAAAAAGAGAGGGGCCGAAGCCTCACGCCAGCGTGTAGGCGGTCTTCACCACGGTGAAGAACTCGGCGGCATAGCGGCCCTGCTCACGCGGGCCGAACGACGAGGCCTTGCGGCCGCCGAACGGCACATGGAAATCAACGCCGGCCGTGGGCAGGTTGACCATGACCATGCCGGCCTCCGCATTGCGCTTGAAGTGTGTCGCGTGCTTCAGGCTGGTGGTGGCGATGCCGGCTGACAGCCCGAACGGCGTGTCGTTGGAGATGGAGAGTGCCTCTTCATAATCCCGAGCCCGGATGACGCTGACCACAGGCCCAAAAATCTCCTCGCGCGAGATGCGCATCTGGTTGGTCGCCTCGGTGAAAAGCGTCGGCTGCAGGTAGAAGCCGGGCGTCTCGCGCGTCAGCACCTCGCCGCCGAATGCCAGCTTTGCCCCTTCGGCCTTGCCGATATCGATATAGTCGGTGTCTTGGCGCAGCTGCCGCTCATCGACCACAGGGCCGATATGCGTGCCGGGCTTCATCGCATTGTCCACCGTCAGCGTTTTCAGCCGTTCGGTCAGCGCCACAACGAAGCGGTCGTGGATGCCTTCGGTGACGATCAGCCTTGAGGATGCGGTGCAGCGCTGGCCGGTAGAGAAGAAGCCGGAATTGGCAGCCGCCTCGACCGCGACCGGAAGGTCGGCATCGTCGAGAACCACCATCGGGTTCTTGCCACCCATTTCCAGCTGGAACTTGTGGTTATGCTCGATCGAGGCGAGAGCGACCCGCTTGCCGGTGCCGGTCGAGCCCGTGAAGGTGAGACCGCCAAGATCCGGGCTGTCGAGCAGCGCCTGCCCAACGACGGAGCCGCGCCCCATGACGAGGTTCAGCACACCCTTGGGAAGACCGGCGCGGTGAAGAATATCCACGATCGCCCAGGCACAGCCGGGCACGAGGTCCGCCGGCTTGAAGACGACCGTATTGCCATAGCAAAGCGCCGGCGCGATCTTCCACGCGGGAATGGCGATCGGAAAATTCCAGGGCGTGATGATCCCGACGACGCCAAGCGGCTCCCGTGTCACCTCGACGCCGATCCCCGGCCGGGCCGATGGCAGGGTCTCGCCTGCCAGCCGCAGCGCTTCGCCTGCGAAGAAATCGAAGATCTGTGCGGCACGCGTCACCTCGCCAATCGCCTCGGGAAGCACCTTGCCCTCCTCACGCGCCAGAAGCGCGCCGAGTACTTCCTTGCGCGCGAGAATTTCGTCGGACGCCTTTCGCAGGATGGCGTGGCGCTCCAGAATGCCGGAACGCGACCATGCCGGAAACGCAGCCTTGGCCGCAGCGATGGCGTCCCGCGCATCGTCGGCACTCGCCTGGGCGTAGAGACCGACGACGTCGTTGGTATCCGACGGGCTCAGGTTTGGTGAGGCCTGCGCACCGACCCACTCGCCGGCAATGAGGTTCTGGTAAATGGTCATATTCGTCTCCTCCACACATCCGCCCGGGTCAGGCGCATTTCCGCCGGCCATCGATCGCCTCGAGCCCAGGCGCCCGCCTCCAGCAGGAGCACTTGTTATCATATAACTGACGTATGTCATCCTATAAGACTTCACTTCCACGTCAATTAATTTCTTCCCGCATATGCGTCACATGGTCTATCTTTGCGATAAAAGCAGACGAAACAAAGCGTTCGCAGAGCGGGGATACGTGAAGAGATCGGACCACGACATGCAGGGTACGCCGGCGCGCAAAGGACGAAACCTTGTGGCCACCGTCAGCCACAGGCTGCGTGCCGCCATTGCGGACGGCACACTGAAGCCGGGCGACAAACTGGCAAGCGAGAGCGGGTTGACCGAAGAGCACCAGGTCAGCCGGACCGTTATCCGCGAGGCCATCGCGTCCCTGCGGGCCGACGGACTGGTGGAGGTGCGGCATGGCGTCGGCGTGTTCGTTCTGGCCACGCAACCCAAGCCGCAAGGCGGCCTGCAGAGCGTCGATCCCAACCGCGTCTCGTCCATCATCGAGATGCTGGAGGTTCGCGCTGCAATCGAAATCGAGGCCGCGGGCCTTGCTGCCGGGCGCTGTTCCCCCGCACAGCAGGAGCTTGTTTTCGAGGCGCTGCACGTGATGAACAACCAGATCGCATCGGGCACCGCCACGGTGGAGAGCGACCGCGCCTTCCACCTCGCCATTGCCGACAGCACCAACAATCCCCGCTTCCGGGAACTGCTGCAGGCGATCGGCGAGCAGATGATACCGCGCTCTCTTCTGGGTGACGACAGGCCGGAGGCCACGCCCGCCGACTACCTCTCGCAAATCCAGCAGGAACACGAGACCATCGCCCGCGCGATCGCCGACCGAGACGAGACGGCTGCGCGGGATGCGATGCGCAACCATCTGAAGGGCAGTCAGCAGCGTTACCGGGCTCTGATGCGCAGCACGCGCAGCAATACGACGGCATAGATCATACAACTATTGACAGAGATAATATCTCTAGCTATCATCCTCCGGAATGCAACGTCTGGAGAACATCCCCTTGTCCATGGATCCCATCGAACTGAAGCACGCGCTCGGCGCCGGCCTCCTGTCCTTCCCTGTCACGCCCTTTGGCGCCGACGGGCTGTTCAATCGCAAGGCCTATGAGGCGCATGTCGGCTGGCTGGCCGGTTTCGATGCGACGGTTCTGTTTGCCGCCGGCGGAACGGGGGAGTTCTTCTCGCTGGAGCCTGCGGAAATCCCCGAGATCGTCGCGGCGGCCAAGGCTTCGGCCGGAGCCACGCCGATCGTTGCGGGCTGCGGCTACGGCACGCGCATCGCGGTCTCCATCGCGAGATCCGCGGAAAAGGCCGGTGCCGACGGCATCCTGCTCTTGCCGCACTACCTGATGGATGCGAGCCAGGAAGGCCTCTACCAGCATATCAAGACCGTCTGCCAGTCGGTCTCGATCGGGGTTATGGTCTATAACCGTGATAATTCGATCCTGACAGCGGACACGCTGTCGCGCCTTTGCGACGCCTGCCCCAACCTCGTCGGCTTCAAGGACGGCTCCGGCGACATCGCGCTGGTGCGCCGCATTACGGCGACGATGGGCGACCGCCTCACCTATCTCGGCGGCATGCCGACGGCGGAACTCTTTGCCGATGCCTATCTCGGCGCCGGCGTGACGACCTATTCCTCGGCCGTCTTCAACTTCGTGCCGGCGCTGGCCCATCAGTTCTATACGGCGCTTCGCGCCGGCGACACCGCGACCACCAACCGCATCTTGATCGACTTCTTCTACCCGTTCATGGATATCCGCAATCGCCAGAAGGGGTATGCGGTCTCCGCCATCAAGGCCGGCGTGCGGCTGATGGGCTTCGACGCGGGTCCGGTCCGCGCGCCGCTAACCGACCTGACGGCGGAAGAGGTGCGGATGATGGAAGCGCTCTGCGAGCCCTATCGCAACATGACACCGGTATCGCAGGCCGCCGAATAGAGGCCAGAATATGCACTCCTGAAGGCCCGGCATTGTCGGGCCTTTTTTCTTTGACGCAGATGAAGGGTCACCGACGGGGCCTGTTGCGAAAGACGATGCAGGCGCCGCCGGTTTTCCGCACGATGGCGCAAAGGGCGTCCGCCTCCTGCCGGTTCTCGCGCCCGATGCGCGCGGCGTAGCGCGGCCGGTAGCCGAAATTGCCGCCGCGCTGGCGGATCAGAAGCGCGCGCTCGGCATTATAAGGCGCGGGTAACCGAGCGACGGCCAATGTGAAGAGCTTCATTGCGGTGGCAGGATTGTAGTGCCCGGCAAGCTGCACGCCCCAAGGCGCCCAGTCGGCCGAGCCGGCGAGGACGGGATCACGGATAATGCGACTGGTCGCAAGCGCGATGCAGGCATCGAGAAACGGCTTTGCCGGATCGAGCACCGGGGCGGCACTTTCGGGCGGGCTGGTTTTCCAGGTCTCGGCGGGATGTCCGGTGATGGCGAAGACGTAATCCTGCGTTTCCAGCGGCAGCCTCCCCGTCGAGAGAAACCGCGAAAGCCCACCCTCCCCGGCGTTATAGGCCGCGGCGGCAAGGCCGAGATTGCTGAACCGCGTGCGAAGCTCCTGCAAGTAAGCCGAGGCGGCATCGAGCGACTGGATGACGTCGAAGGTGTTGCCAAGGCCTCTCGCGCGCGCCGTGCCCGGCATGAACTGCGCTATGCCTTCTGCCCCCTTGGGGCTGACGGCCTCCGGCCGGAACAGGCTTTCGCGCCAGAGCAATCGTGCGAAATAGTCGGGCGGCAGATCCGACCGTTTTGCGAAGTGCTCGATCGCCCGGCAAAGATCGCCGGTGAAACTCTCTTTGCGGATACAGAGCGCGGGTGATGCCGCACCGCCCTCGTACAGACAGCCGGCGTCCCGCTCTTCCTTGGTCTGGGCAACTGCCTCCAATGCCTGCATGGGTAAGAGACATACGCCGAAGAACGCAACACGAAGGGCGGGAAAGACCGTGCGGCCGCGCAGCCGGGACGTTCCTTCCTCGTCCCGGCAGAAAGCAGCCTGCGCTCGCAGTTCCATCCCGCGCGTCAACGGGTGACGAGATCGTGCCAGGCGAGACCATCGCGGGCGAGGAGATCCGCTGCCATGTCCGGCCCGAGCGAGCCGGGAGCGTAGGGTTCAGGTGCGCCGCCTTCGGCCCAGCGGTCAAGAAACGGTTGCACGGCCCGCCAGCCTGCTTCCACCGCATCCGCCCGCTGGAACAGGGTCTGGTCGCCGGTCAGGATATCGTAAATCAGGGTCTCGTAGCCGTTCAGCCGGCCGATATCGAACAGGCCGGCATAGCGGAAATCCATCACCGCCGGCTCCACCGCCACGCCGATGCCGGGCCGCTTGATGAGCATATCAAGGCTGATTCCCTCGTCCGGCTGGATCTGGATGACGATGCGGTTCGGCGGCAGGTGCGCGTTCTTGAGGCGCGGGAATTGCGCGAACGGCACGGGCTTGAACGTGACGATGACCTCCGTATCCCGCACGGTGAGCGCCTTGCCGGTGCGCAGGTAGAACGGCACGCCGGCCCAGCGCCAAGTGTCGATCATCAGCTTCAGCGCGACATAGGTCTCCGTCGTGCTGTCGGGTTTGACGTCAGATGTTTCGGTATAGGCCGGAATGGTCCGGTCGCCGATGGTCCCGGCGGTGTAGGCGCCGCGCACGCTGTTTTCGGCCGCCTCCTCGGGCTCGTAGATCCGGATAGCGCGCAGGACCTTGGCCTTCTCGTCCCGCACGGCTTCCGCGTCGAAGCTGATCGGCGGCTCCATAGCCACCATGGACAAAAGCTGGAACAGGTGGTTGGGCACCATGTCGCGAAGCGCCCCGGTGCCGTCGTAGAAACTGCCGCGCGTACCGACATCCACGGTTTCCGCCGCCGTGATCTGGATATGGTCGATGCTGTCGCTGTTCCACAGCTTCTCGATCATCATATTGGCGAACCGCAGTGTCATGATGTTCTGGACCGTTTCCTTGCCGAGGAAATGGTCGATCCGGTAGACCTGCGTTTCCGCCACGCGGGCCAGAATACGTGCGTTCAGCGCCTTTGCCGACGCCGCATCATGCCCGAACGGCTTTTCGATCGCGATACGGCGAAACGCGCCGTCGGCTTCCGTCGTCAGCCCATGATCGGCGAGCTTCTCCACGATATCGCCGAAGAAGCGCGGCGGTACGGCGAGGTAGAAGACCGCGTTGCCGGTAAGTTCGGCGGCGATCTCGGTGTAGATCTGATCTGCCGTGAAGTCTCCGGCGCGGTAGCGCAGTTTTGGACGCAGACTCTTCCAGGCCTCGATACGCTGCGCGTCGCCCTCACCGAAATGCCCGGCACCGAAGGTCTCGAGGCTCGTCCTGAGCATCTCGTCATCGCCCGCGTCCTTGCCGATGCCGAGCACGGTCGAGGACGGGTTGATCAGCCCTTCCCGCTCCATGTTGATGAGCGCGGGAACGAGCAGGCGGCGGGTGAGATCCCCGGTCGCGCCGAAAATCACCAGCGTGGCGGGCGGCGCGGGATCGAGATTGCCGAGGGCTGCGCCTGAAGTGGCGTCAGCGGTCTGCTGCACGCGGGCTGTCGGTGTCGTCACACGGGTCTCCTTCACTGATAACAATCGCACCGGCATCCTCTCGGCGGCACGCGCGGTCGCCCCAAGAGATAGGGCGGGTGGAACCGGGTTCACATGTCGAACGCACGCAAATGCGTTTGTTGACTGGATCAGTTTTATCGATATGAATGAAAACCTCGAAGGCTTAGCTTGGAGTGCCAGATCGTGAGCCGAAATTTTCTCGTCGTCGATCCTGAAGAAAACCAGGCCGTTTTGAAGGGACTGGCGTCGCCAGCCCGCATTTCAATCCTGAAGCTGCTGCAAAGCAAGGGGCCGATGAATGTCAATGACATCGCTGACGTCCTGCGATCACCGCAATCCAGCGTGTCGATCAACGTCCAGATGCTGCAGGAAGCCGGGCTGATCCGCACAGAAACCATCAAGGCGCGGAAGGGAAACCAGAAGGTTTGTCACGCACTTTACGATGAAATCCTGATCGTTTTGAAGAACGATATCAAGGAAACGGAACCGGATGCCATCGACGTGTCCATGCCTCTCGGCCTTTACACGAGTTTCGAGGTGTCGGCACCCTGCGGGCTCTGTTCGGTCGATGGCATCATTGGGCTGCTGGACGTACCCAGCACGTTTCTCGATCCCGACCGCATGAAGACCGGGCTGATATGGTTCACCCGCGGTCATGTCGAGTACCAGTTTCCCAACAATGCCCGCCTTGCCAATGCGCAGATCCGCGAGCTGGAATTCGTGCTGGAGCTCTCCTCCGAAGTTCCCGGCACCAGTGCCGACTGGCCTTCCGACATCACGCTTGGCGTCAACGGCGTGGAGGTGGGAACATGGACCTCTCCTGGGGATTTCGGTGATAAAAGAGGGGTTTACACGCCGGACTGGTGGAAACTGAAGGGCTCGCAATATGGGAAACTGAAGAGCTTTCGGGTGAATGACGAGGGCTCCTATGTCGATGGCCTGCGGATGTCCGACATTCGTCTCGACGACCTGAAACTGGACGTCCACCATTCCATCCGCCTGCGGATCGGTGTGCGCGACGATGCTAAGCACCCGGGCGGCATCAACATTTTCGGGCGCGGTTTCGGCAACTACGATCAGGATATCCTGCTGCGGCTGCGCACCCGCAAGTAAGACCTCGCTTTCGCACTGCACAACATTTTCCGCTTGACGCTTCCCGCCGCCTCCGCTCTATTAATCTTAAATCATGATACAAATCATGAAATATGATTTATTTGGGAGGACGGCATGAAGGCGACAGTTATCGCCCACAGCAAATTCACGATCTCGGAGATCGACCCGCGGCTCTACGGCTCGTTCATCGAGCATCTGGGCCGCGCCGTCTACACCGGGATCTACGAGCCGGACCACCCGACGGCCGATTGCGATGGCATGCGCCAGGATGTTATCGACCTCGTGAAGGAGCTGCAGGTCCCGATCGTCCGCTATCCCGGCGGCAATTTCGTGTCCGCCTACAATTGGGAAGACGGCATTGGCCCGCGCGAAGAGCGCCCCGTTCGCCTCGATCTCGCCTGGCACACCTCGGAGAGCAATCAGGTCGGCATCCACGAGTTCGCCGACTGGTGCGAGACGGTGGGCACGGAGATGATGCTCGCGGTCAACCTCGGCTCACGCGGGCTCGACGAGGCCCGCAACTTCCTCGAATACGTCAATCACGAAGGCGGCAGCACCTGGAGCGACAAGCGCCGTGCCAACGGCCGCGAAGCGCCGTTCGACGTGCGCCTCTGGTGCCTCGGCAACGAGATGGATGGCCCCTGGCAGATCGGCCACAAGACGGCCGACGAATATGGGCGGCTGGCTCATGAGACGGCAAAGGCCATGCGCGCCTTCGACAGCCGGCTCGAACTCGTCGTCTGCGGCTCCTCCAACGCGCACATGCCGACCTACCCGCAATGGGAGGCGACGGTGCTGGAGCATACCTACAACGAAGTCGACCATATCTCGCTGCATATGTACTTCGAGAACCGGGCCAAGGACACGGCGAGCTATCTCGCCCGCAGCCTGGAACTCGACACCTATATCGGCACGGTCGCTGGCGTCATCGCCTATGTGAAGTCGAAGAAGCGCTCCAAGAAGGACGTCTATATCTCCTTCGACGAGTGGAACGTCTGGTACCACTCCAAGGAGCGGGATAAGGCGATCCTCGAAGGGCACAATGGCTGGCCGGAAGCGCCGCCGTTGCTGGAGGACGACTACAATTTCGAGGATGTGCTGCAGGTCGGCTGCATTCTCAATACGTTCATCAACCGGGCCGACGTGGTGAAGATCGCCTGCCTTGCGCAGCTGGTCAACGTCATCGCGCCGATCATGACCGTGCCCGGCGGCCCTGCCTGGCGCCAGACGATTTTCTATCCCTACTATTACGCATCGGTCTACGGTCGCGGCACGGCACTGAAGCTGATGGTGGACAGCCCCAGCTACACGGTCGAGGATATCGGGACGGTCCCCTATCTCGATGTCTCCGCCGTGCACGACGCGACATCGGGCCATGTCACCTTCTTCCTCGTCAACCGGCATCTGAGCGAAGCGCTCGATCTTGATGTCGGCCTGCTCGAATTCGGCGCGCTGTCGATCGTCGAGGATCAGGTCATCGCTCATTCCGACCTCGGCATCACCAACACCGCGGAGACGCCCGACAACGTCGTGCCGGTGAAGGGCGAAGGCGCTCTGTTTGCGGATGGTCGTCTCACAGCGCCCATCGCGCCGCTGAGCTATCGGATGATCCGCCTCAAGGCCTGACACGGGTCAAAAAGCGGCATTGCGAACCGGAGGAGGATACCCGGTTCGGTGACACGGAATGGCGGCAAGGATGGCGGATGGACGGGCGGGAGCCCGCGCCACCGCCGGGAGGATATGATGCAGACCTGTGTTTTGAACGACACCGGCAGGAGGCTTGCATGACCGCGCAGATCGAGATCGACAGCGTAACGAAGCGCTATGGCGCGATGACGGTGCTTGAAAACCTCTCGCTATCCGTCAAAGCCAATGAGTTCATGGTGTTCCTCGGCCCCTCCGGCTGCGGAAAATCGACGCTGCTGCGCATGATCGCCGGGCTCGAAAGCGTGGACGAGGGCACGATCTCCATCAATGGCGAACGGATCGACACCCTGCCGCCCGGCCAGCGCGGCATCGCCATGGTGTTCCAGTCCTACGCGCTCTATCCGCATATGACGGTCGCCGACAATATGGCCTTCGGCCTAAAGAATATCGACGTGCCCAAGGGCGTGATCGATGCGCGTCTGGCGGAGGCCGCCCGGATGCTGGAGATCGGGCATCTCATGGAGCGCAAGCCTGGCCAGCTCTCCGGCGGGCAGCGCCAGCGCGTCGCAATCGGTCGCGCCATCGTCAAGGAACCCAAAGCCTTCCTGTTCGACGAGCCGCTTTCCAACCTCGATGCAGCTCTTCGGGTTCGAACCCGCGTGGAACTCGCGCAGCTGCGCAACCGCGTGAAGTCCACCATGATTTTCGTCACGCATGACCAGATCGAGGCGATGACGCTGGCCGACCGTGTCGTCGTCATGAACAACCGGCAGATCGAGCAGATCGGCACGCCGATGGACATCTATCTGCGGCCGGTCAGCCGGTTCGTCGCGACCTTCGTCGGGTCACCCACCATGAACTTCCTGCCGGTCACCCTGTCGGAAAGCGGCAGCTTCCTCGTCGCGACACTGCCGAACGGCGCGCAGCTGACCACCACCATTCGGGCCGATGGCGTAACGGCGGGCGAACAGACGCTCGGCATCCGCGCCGAGGCCGTTCGTCGCGCGGATGCTGGCGCCGTCAACACGATGCCCGGCCGGGTCGAGGTGCTGGAAAGGCTCGGCGACCGCACGCTGCTTTATGTCCGGCTGAAGGACGGCGGCATGATCGTCGCCGAGGATATCGGCATGAGCCGCGTCGCCATCGGCGATGAGATCGCACTTGTCCTCGACGGCACGCGGACGCATTTGTTCGATGCCGAGGGCCGGGCCCGCCATGCGGAGGAGATCGGCCATGGCTGACCTGACGCTCGGCAGCACATCCCCGGCGGAACGGCCCGCACCGTCCCGGCGACGGGTCCAGAACGTCAATGCGCCGCTCTGGCGCAATGCGATCTTCGTCGCGCCCTACCTCGTTTTCTTCGTTCTGCTGCTCATCGTGCCTCTGTTCTGGGGCATGTGGATGAGCCTGCACAAGGCGGATGCGTTTTCCACCGGCCGCTTCGTCGGGCTTGCCAATTACACCAGGCTTTTCAACGACCGGATCTTCCTGCAGGCCATTGGCAACACGTTCTACTTCGTGCTGCTCACCGTTCCCGCCCTGGCGCTAATCGGTCTCCTCCTCGCGCTGGCGCTCAACCGGCAGACGCGCACGGCAGCGGTGCTACGCACCGTCTTCTTTGCCTCGTCCGTTCTGTCCGTCACCATCGTCACGCTGATCTGGCGCATCGTCTTCGTGCCCGGCTTCGGCCTCCTGTCCACCGTCTACGGCTGGTTCGGCGCCACGGCCCCGGCCTTCCTGTCCGACCCGAAGCTGGTCATGATCGCCATCGCCATCGCGACGATCTGGTGGTGCGTCGGCCTTCCGATGATGCTGTTTCTCTCCGCGCTCCAACAGATACCCGGCGATATCTACGAGGCAGCCGCGCTCGACAATGCGGGGCGTTGGCGCACGTTCCGGTCCATCACCTTCCCGTCCATCAAGCGCACCTTCGTGCTGGTGGTCGTCATCCAGATCGTGCTGCAGTTCCAGCTTTTCGGACAGGCGCGACTGATGACGAATGGCGGGCCCAACAACGTGTCCACCCCGCTCGTCCTCTACATCTACGACGCCGCCTTCAAGCGGTGGGATCTCGGCCTCGGCGCTGCGGCTTCCGAAGTCCTGTTCGCGCTGATTCTTGTTGCCGCGATGATCCAGTATCTCGTTTCCCGCCGGAAGGGAGAGGACGCATGAGCACGATGACATCACCATCCGCACAGACGGGCGCGGGCCCCTCGGGCATGGTCGGACGCAGCACGGGCGACCGCGTCATTCTGGCCCTCACGATCGCGATGGCCGTCGTCATGATGGCGCCGCTGGTCTGGGTCGTCGCTCTGTCGCTGAAGGACAACAAGGAGCTGATGGCGAGCATGAACGCCGTGTTCCATGCGCCCTACACGCTCCAGAACTATCTCAACATCCTCACGACCTCGTCGGTCTTCCGGTGGATTCTCAACAGCCTCATCGTGTCCGGCGGCGTGACCCTCGGCACGCTGGTGCTCTGCTCGCTCGCCGGCTACGGCTTTGCCCGTCTCAATTTCCCCTTCCGCAACGTCCTCTTTGTGATCGTGCTCATCGGCCTTGCCATTCCCGAGCAGGCCGTGCTGATCGCCCGCCACCAGCTCTTTTCCTGGTTGAAGCTGCACAACACCTATCCGGGTCTGATCCTGCCCTGGCTTTCGGCACCGTTCGGCGTGTTCCTGATGACGCAGTATTTTCGCGCCATTCCCAAGGAGCTGGACGAGGCGGCGCTGCTCGACAATGCGAGCCGCTTCAAGATCTTCTGGAAGGTGCTTCTGCCGCTGACGGTGCCGGCGCAGGCGACGCTCGGCATCTTCACCTTCCTCAGCGTCTGGAACGACTACTTCTGGCCGCTGATCTCCGGCACGAAGAAAGAAATGTACACGCTGACCGTCGGTATCGCATCGACGCAGACGAACTTCGCACAGTCCGAGGGGCTCGGCTTCCTCATGTCGCAGGCGGTCTTTGCCAGCGCGCCGATCCTGATCCTGTATCTGTTTTTCCAGAAATACATCGTTACCGCCGTATCCGGCGCTGCCGTGCGGTGAGAAGACTGCCCGGCCTGCGCAGACAAGGCCGGTGAAACGCAATCATGACATGGAGGAGACACGCATGATGCATGTATGGAGGACGTCTATTCTGGCGGCGGCTTCGGCCCTTGCCGTGATGGCGGCGACGCCGTCGTTCGCGGCCACTGAACTCAGCCTGCAGCGCTTTTTCGGCGCCTGCGACGCGGATTTTGGCAGCAATACCGATGTGGCCAAGGCTGTCGGCGAGTGCGGGATCATCACCTCGATGATCAACAAGTTCAACGCCGACAATCCCGATATCCATATCTCGGTGACGACGGTGGAGTGGCCGGGCTACGACCAGCTGACCGCCCAGTTTGCGGCCGGCGATCCGCCCGACATCGTCTCGATTCACCACTCGGCCCTATCGGACTACCAATCCAAGGGCCTGCTGATGCCGCTCGACGAGGTTCTCGCCTCCGTCGGCGTGAAGCCGGACGACTTTACCGATGCGGCCCGCAACGGCGTGACCAAGGACGGCAAGATCTACGGCCTGCCGATCGATAACTGGACGATGCTCTACCACATCAACATGGACCTGTTTAAGCAGGCGGACCTCGTGAATGCCGATGGCACGCCGAAGCTGCCGACCAGCGTCGACGAACTTCTGGCACAGGCCAAGCAGTTCCGCGAGAAAACCGGCAAGCCCTACTTCGTCCAGAACCTCGCCAACGAGACGGCGCTCTACACCCGCAATTTCTATACCTACCTGTTCCAGCAGGATTCCGACTTCTTCGCCGATCCGCTGAAGGTCAAGCTGAACACGCCGGAGGCCAAAAAAGTCTTGGAGATGTACAAGGCGATCTTCGACCAGGGCGACACCACGAAGGACATGGACTACGCCGCCAGCATCAACGCCTTCCTCGCTGGCGAAGGTGGCGTGCACCTCAACGGCACCTGGGTCATCGGCGACTACAACGCCTCCTCGAAAACGCCGGGGACCGCGCTGAACAGAGGCGGCTATGCCGTCTATCCCTATCCGCAGCTGTTTCCGGGCAAGAAAAGCCAATACGCCGACGGCCACGCCTGGGGTATTTCGCAGAAGGACCGCTCAGCCGAAGAAACGGCGGCCGTCGGCAAGTTCCTCAAGTTCTTCAAGGACAACGACTTCGAATGGTCGCGCACCGGCCACCTGCCGTCCGTGAAGGCCGTGTTCGAAACGCCGGCGTTCAAGGCCCTGCCGTACCGCGACACCGTGGCGCCGATTGCCACGCTCGGCACGGCCCTGCCGTCGACCGTCCAGCGCCAGTTCGCGATCCAGGACATCATCGGTCAGGAAATGAACGCCGCGATGACCGGCCAGAAAGAGGTCGATGCCGCGCTGTCCGACATGGAGAACCGTATCAACGATCTTCTGGCCAACCTGTAGAGCCGGCTGAATCTCGGCTCATCTCCCTCGACCTCGGGGCGCTACTCCCTGCCTTCGAGGTCAAGGCCCGCCGTTTTCCCTGAAGCGGCGGGTCGTTCGTATCGCGGTGTTACGTACTCTAAAAAACGGGCATAAAGCTGCAGACATCCACTGGACGATGAACACACCATGTTTGAAGCAACGCGCAGCGACGAACGGCATACCGGCCTGCGCATCGGGCTCTCTCTGTTCTACGCGGCCGCCGGCATCCTGCATCTCGCCTGGCCATCGCCTTTTCTGACGATCACACCCGGTTGGGTGCCCTATCCGACAACGGTCATCGCGCTGACGGGGGTTTGCGAGCTTCTGGGCGCGATCGGTCTCTGGTTCCGCGCCGTCGAGCGGCCAGCGGCGCTGGGCCTCGCGCTATATGCGGTCTGCGTCTACCCCGCCAACATCAAACATGCCATCGACGGCCTGACGGCGATCGATGCGGGCGTTCTGCCCTGGCTCTATCACGTCCCGCGTCTGGCGCTTCAGCCGGTGCTCGTCTCGCTGCCGCTCTACGCCACTGGCATCCTGCGCTGGCCGCTTCGCAGACGATAGACGCGGCGGGCCCAAGCTGCTGACAACCGAGAAGCGGATCCGGATCACGCCTTCAGCGACGGGCTGAAGGCGAGCAGGCTCAGGATCTCGAACAGCATCTGGGCGCCGGCCTGGGCGGTGTTGGTCGTGCTGTCATATTGCGGTGCGACCTCGACGACGTCTCCACCGACGAAATTGAGACCCTTCAGCCCGCGGAGCAGTTCCAGCGCCTCGCGCGTGGTCAGACCGCCGATCTCCGGCGTTCCCGTGCCGGGCGCAAAGGCCGGATCGAGACTGTCGATGTCGAAGGAAAGGTAGGTCGGCCCGTCTCCGACGATCGTGCGCGCCTTCTCGATGATCGCCGGAATGCCCATTCCGGTCACCTCTTCTGCGTGGATGACCGTCATTCCGGCATCGTAGGAGAACTCCCAGAGATATTCGGACGAGCCGCGAATGCCGATCTGGATCACCCGTGTCGGATCGAGAGCGCCATCGAGAACCGCGTTGCGGAACGGGCCGCCATGGTGGAACTTGGTGAGATCATACGCGCCGCCCGTGTCGCAATGCGCATCGATATGGATCATGCCGACAGGCCGCTCCTGCCCGACCGAGCGCAGGATGGGATGCGTCACGGAATGGTCGCCGCCGACCGACAGCGGCAGGATGCCCTTTGCGACGATCCTGTCCACATGCTGCTCGATGTCCTCGTGGCTCATCTCCAGCCGATACCGGCTGCGAAAGGGAACGTCGCCGATATCCGCCACGCGCAACTCGTGCACCGGCGCGACCTCCAGCACATGGTTGTAGGGCCCGATCCGCTCGATCGTCCGCAGCGCCCGCGGGCCGAAACGGGATCCGGTGCGGTTCGTCACGCCAAGATCCATGGGAATTCCGAGCAGCGCGACCTGCAGCGCGTCGAACGCTTCGCTATCGCTCAGTTCGACCAGGGGCGCGGACAGGAGCGTTGGTATGCCGGAATAGGGTGCAGCCCGCGTGCCCGTCTCGGAGAAGATATGCGCAGCCACGCGGCGAAAGCCGGGATCGCTGATCTCGCCCCCGTGCCCACTCGCATATTTTTCCCGTAGTTCCAGCAGTCTCTGGTCGGTCAACGTCATCGGATGCTCCCGTGATATCAGAGCCTGACGCTATCGCGGTCTCCCCGCAATTCAACCGAAATCGGCAAGAGCGTGCCTAAAGCACCGATCAGGCAGCCCGCGCGTGCCGAACATCGTCCTCCTCCAGCAGGCGGAAGCGGCCGACGAGGCCTGCGAGCATGTCGATATCCTCGGCAAGCTGCAGGGTCGCGGCATTGGTCTCTTCCACCATCGCGGCGTTCTGCTGGGTCATGTGGTCGATCTGGTTGACGGAACCGTTGACGGATTCGAGCGAGGTCGACTGGTCGCGGCTGGAGATTGCGAGATGATCGACATGGCCAGCGATATCCACGATCTGGTGTGCGATCTCCATCAGGGCACTGCCGGTCTGCTCGACATATTGCGAACCCGTTGCAACCTCCGCCGACGATTTTGCGATCAGGCCGCCGATCTCCTTGGCCGCCTGCGCCGAACGCTGCGCGAGGTCGCGCACCTCCTGCGCCACGACCGCAAAGCCCTTCCCGGCCTCGCCCGCACGGGCCGCTTCGACGCCGGCGTTGAGCGCAAGAAGGTTGGTCTGGAAGGCGATCGCGTCGATGGCGCCGACGATCTGCCCGATCTTGTCGGAGGCCTCGCGAATCCGCAGCATGGCCGAGATTGCGTTCTGTACGATGCCGGAGGAATTGTCGGCATTGCGCTTGGCGCGCTGGACGATGCCCTGCACGTCGTTGGCGCGACCGGCCGCCGTGCGCACCGTGGAGGAAACTTCGTCAACCGCAGCCGAGGTTTCCTCAAGCGCTGCCGCCTGCTGTTCCGTCCGCTTGGCAAGGTCGCCAACGGCATCGGCCATCTGCTGGCCGTTATGGTGGATGGCGCTGGAGATATTGCGGATTTCCGAAAGCGTCTCGCGCAGGCCACCGACCGAGGCGTTGAAGTCGCTGCGCAGACGATCGAGATGCGCGGCAAAGGGCGTTTCGATAGTGAAGCTCATGTCACCCCGTGCGAGGCGCGACAGACCCTGCGCCAGGGTGTCCACGGCGAACTGAACCTGCTGTGCTGCCTCCTGGCGGTCCGCATCGTTGCGCAGTCGCTGGGTCTCCGTCTCGCGGCGGGTCGCCTCCGCCTGCTCTTCCATCGAGACCTTGGTGAGAGCATTGCCTTTGAAGACGGAAAGCGCGCGCGCCATGTCGCCGATTTCGTCGGAACGGTTTTCGCCGGTGATCGACGTATCCAGCGCACCGTCGGCAAGGCGACGCATGGCGGCGGTGATCTGCCCGATCGGGCCCTTTAGCGTCATGACAAGCGCGGTTCCGGCGAGAAGGGCAATGAGGATGCCGGCGAGCGTCGCGCCGAGCGAAATGGTGTTGGCCTGCTCGCGCTCCGTACCCGCACTCTGCTTCTGGCTTTCCGCGAATTCCGTCAGCAGCGTCCACGTCCCGTCGATCTGGGCCGCCGCGGCGTCGAACTCCGAACGCTGTTTCTCTGACAAGGCGACGAGCGCAAGGGCGTTCGCCTCCAGGGACGCCATCGCCGGCTTTGCCTTTGCCGGCAGCGCGGCCAGAACCGTATCGCCGGGAACGGCGGTCGCGAGGCCCTCCATCTCCTTGCCATAGGCATACAGCGCCTGCTGCACCGTCTTCACGCCGCCCTCATCTGGAACGGCCGCGAGTTCGGCGAAGACGACGCGGATCTGGTTGGCATTGCCGACGATGGCGCGCAGCTTGTTGCCGACGCGATCGGCCTTGGCGATTTCGCCTTCGGCGGCGGCGAGCGCGGATACGGCATTGCGCAGGGCGTCGTCGGACGCGGTCTTGATCGCCGCCGCTGCGCGGTCGAGCGAAGCGAGTAGGGTGACGAGATTGCCGGCGGCGAACGGGTCGGTGCCGGCCTTGACAGCAGCATCGCTAACGGCCGCCATCTGAGGCTTCAGCGCATCGACGGCAGGAAGAGAGACCTTGCCGAGTGCCTTGATCGTCGCGTCGAGCGCGGTGGACACGGCAGGCAGGCCCGTTTTGATTGCCTTGATCCGGTCCGCATCGCTTGCCGCTGCGGTCGCCTGTGATGCGAGCGTCTGCGCGACGGTACCGAGCGCACCGACTTGCAGCGCCGTCTTCAGGTCGGATTTTGCGGATTTCTCGAGAGTCTTGGCAGAGGCGAGGAGGACGAAGGCCTGTTTTCCCGCTGCGGCCTGCACGGCGAGAAGCTCCTCGGTGCTCGCGCCGACCGCGGTGGCGATCCGCTCGCGGTCGGTCTGCAGCGCCCAGAGCGTCTCGATGTTCGCAGCGATGCTGGCGGATTGGGCCAGTGCCTCGTCCAGGCTTGTGACATCCGTCTCCGCACGCAGGCCATCGGCCATCGTCTTCAGGTTGGCAATCTCGTCGCTCAGTTCCCTGCGCGCGGCATCATGCGTCTCGGTCGACGGCTGCATCAGGAAGCGCGACATGGCGGAGAAGACCTCCTTGAAGCCGCTCAGCGACTGGAGAACGCTGTTGGAGATTTCCATGCGGCCCTGAAGCAGGCCGGATGTGTAGAGACCGGTGATGCCGACGGCCGTGATGCTGAGCACGAACGGCGTGACGAGAACCAGCACCTTGGTCTGGATCCGTATCCGAGACATCAAACGATCGATCATGAAAAGGCTCCCCCGCCCGCTTAAGGTCGCACCGGAGTGATCCGGCACAGCGCGTGCGGCATTCTGTCAAATGCGGATTAAAATAGAATAAAATACTTACAGTCCTTATGACCCCGGCATCGGCAACTGCTCCGTCCGGTGCGAGAGAATTTGACATTGCGGCGCAGGCCGGTTCCTGCCATTGCGGCGCTGTCGATGGCGTGTCCTCGTTCGTGGTTCGAGCTGGGGGTGCGCGGCTGGAGGGCCACATGGTTTTGGAGATCAAGGACAAGGGCCCGCTGACGGGTATCGCGCTGGCTTCGGCGGGCTATGCCTGCTTTGCCCTGCAGGATGCGATCGTCAAATGGCTGGTGACGGATTACGCGGTGCCGCAGATCCTGTTCTTCCGCAGCCTCGTGATCGTCGCCATCACCGGCGTGCTCGTCCGCGTTCGCAAGCACCCTTCTGCCTGGCAGAGCCCCTACCGGAAGACGCTGGTGCTGCGCGCCGCGCTGATGCTGGTCGCCTGGCTGCTGTTCTACAATGCGGCCCGCACGCTGGGCCTTGCGGAACTAACGACGCTCTATTTCTCGGCGCCGATCATGGTCATGTTCCTGTCGATCCTGATATTGAAGGAAACGATCGGCATAGGACGCTGGATCGCCTGTATCGGTGGTTTCATCGGCGTGGTCGTGGCCGCAAACCCCACCCACTCGCCGAACCTGCTGCCGGCGGCCATGTGCGTCGTTGCGGGTTTCTGCTGGGCCTGGAGCACCATTCTCGTGCGCCTCGTGAGCCGCAGCGAATCCACGCTGACGCAGATGTATGCGACGAGCCTCCTCTTCGGCCTTGCCTGCGCCCTGTCGCTGCCCTGGGTCTGGACCACGCCGGATGCGACGGGCTGGGGCTTGCTGCTGGCGCTCGGCCTCATCTCCACGATCGGGCAATACCTGCTCTATGACGGCTTCCGCTACGCCCCGGCCTCGGCCATCGCACCGATCGAATATACCGGCCTGATGTGGGCTTTCCTCTACGGATACCTGATCTGGACAGAGGTGCCGGCCGTGAACGTCTTCATCGGCGCCCTGCTGATCGTTGCGTCCAGCATCGTGCTCGTCTTCTGGGAGCGACGGGGACAAGGCCCCCGCCGCAAAGGCTCGCCGGCCTAACCCTTCTTGGCCAGCTGCATCAGCGCGACCTGCTGCTGCAGACGGCGCTGGGCCTGGTCGACCACCACGGCGACGATGATGACGATGCCCTTGATGACCATCTGCCAGAAGGAGGAGACGCCCATCATCACGAGCCCGTCCGACAGGATGCCGATGACGAAGGCGCCGATGATGGTACCCCCGATCGTGCCCCGCCCGCCGGACATGGAGGTGCCGCCGAGAACCGCTGCCGCGATGGCGTTCAGTTCGAACGAGTTGCCGGTGGCCGGATGCGCGGCCATGAGTTCGGAGGAGATGACGATGCCGACGATGGCGGCGCAGAAGCCGGAGAACATATAAACGAACATCTTTACCCGGTTGACCCGGATGCCCGACATGCGCGCCGCCCGCTCGTTGCCGCCGACGGCGAAGATCTGGCGGCCGAGCGGTACGTTCCGCGCGAAATATGCAGCGGCGAGCGCAACGACGATCAGGATCCAGATCGACACCGGCAGGCCGATGATACGGCCCGAGCCCAGGAAGCCGAAGCCCGTGGTGGCCAGTTCCGGCTTGCCGACGAGATTCGGGAAGGTCTGCCCGTCCGACGACAGCAGCGCGAGGCCGCGGGCGACATAGAGCGTGCCGAGCGTGGCGATGAAGGGCGCGACGTTCAGCCGGGTGATCAGCAATCCGTTGACCGCGCCGATCAGGATGCCGACAGCGAGCGTGATCAGGCAGACCTCGACGATGTTGAAATAGATCGTGTAGCCGATCTGCAGATCGATGCCGTTGAGGATCAGCCCGCCGGCCACCATGCCGCAGAGCCCGACGATGGAGCCGACCGACAGGTCGATGCCGCCGGTGATGATGACGAAGGTCATGCCCATGGCGAGAAACGCGTTCAGCGCCACATGCTTCGACATCAGGATGATGTTGGCCGTCGAGAGGAAGTTCGGCGCGAAGGCCGAGAAGAAGGCGATGACGGCGAAAAGTGCGATGAACGTCCGCAGCTTCATCAGCGTCAGCAGAAGCGATCCGCCGTCCGTCGCGGCTGCCGATGTGGTCGTGGTGGCCGTCGTCATGGCGCGATATCCCCGCTGGTCTGTGTCGATTTGTGCCCGATCGATGCCGCCCGCACGATCGCTTCCTCGCTCGCCTCCGCCCGGTCGAGAATGGTGGTGATGCGGCCATTGCTCATCACGGCGATCCGGTCGGACAGCGCCATCACCTCTTCGAGATCGGAGGTGGAGAACAGGATGGCGAGCCCCTCCCCCGCCAGCCGGCGCATGGTGCGGAAGACGTCGGCCTTCGCGCCGACGTCGATGCCGCGGCTCGGCTCGTCCATCAGCAGAACCTTCGGTTTTGTCATCAGCGCCTTGCCGATCACCACCTTCTGCTGGTTGCCGCCCGACATGGACGTCACATCGAAATCCGGGTTCGGCGCCTTGATGGCGAGATCCTTGATGGCCGTGGCAACGGCGGAGCGCTCGCGCTCGCCGGCGATGTGGAACTTGAAGCGCACGAACCGGTCGAGGCTGGCCAGCGTCAGGTTCGCGGCGATCGACAGCACCTGCACCAAGCCTTCGCGCTGCCGGTCCTCCGGGATCAACGCCAGCCCGCGCTTGATGCGCGTCGGGGTGTCGCGCGCGACGATCTCCTCGCCATCAATGAAGATGCGGCCGGTCGCGTGAGGGTGCTGCCCCATGACGCATTCGAAGAATTCACTGCGCCCAGCGCCCATCAGGCCATAGATGCCGAGCACCTCGCCGGCCCGCACCGAAATGGAGAGATGATCGACCGCAAGGCCTCCGGTTCGCCGCGCGAGCGAGATATCCTCGGCACGAAACGCTTCGCGACCCAGTTTGTGATCGACGGACTTTGCAAAATCCTTGGCATCCGAGCCGATCATCGAGCGGACGATCCAGCGGGTGTCGATGTCCTTGACCAGCGCCTGGCCGGTAATCTGCCCGTCCCGCAGCACGGTGATGTGGTCGCCGATGCGCATCAGCTCTTCCAGCCGGTGCGAGATATAGACGATGGCCACGCCCTGCGCTTTCAGTTCGGCGATCACCTTGAACAGAATGTCGACTTCGGCGGCCGACAGGGCCGAGGTCGGTTCGTCGAGGATGAGAATACGCGTGTCGAGCGAAAGCGCCTTGGCGATCTCGACCAGCTGCTGCTGGCCGATCGGCAGGTCCTCCACCATCGTCTCGGCATTGATGCCCGCATCCAGCCGGTCGAGGAAGATGTTGGCCTTCTCGACCTGCGCCTTGTGATCGATGCCGGTGAAACCGCGGAGGATTTCGCGGGTGGCGAAGATGTTCTCGGCGACGGACAGGTTTCCGAAGAGATTGAGTTCCTGAAACACCATGCCGATGCCGTGTTTCTGGGCGTCGGCCGGCGAGTGGAACTCGACCGGCTTGCCGTCGAGGAGAATACGCCCGAGGGACGGACGCTCGACGCCGGCGATCATCCGCATCAACGTCGATTTTCCCGCACCGTTCTCGCCGACGAGCACGTTCACCGCACCGCGGCGCAGCGACAGGTTGGCATTTCTGACCGCAACGATGCCGGAATAGACCTTCGTTACGTCCTCGAGCTGAAGGATGATGTCGTCTTCGTCTGCCATGATCAGCCGCCGATTGCCACATTGACGGGAGTCAACAAGGGCAGCTGCCCCTTCGCAGGCAGCGGATAGGCGCCGACAGCCTCGATCGTCTTCCCCTCCAGCCCCTCGCGCGGCAGAGCCTGCAATACCTGAGAATTCAGGTCAGCGTTGAAGGCCTTGCCGAATTCGGCCCACTGGATCTGGTTTTTGAACTGATTGAAGCTGACGAAATCGAGGCTGTCACGGATCGCGGTGCCCTTGATGACCGGCCCGATCTGGACCCGCACATCAGCCTTGCCGTCGCCGTCTATATCCGTGTCGAGATAGCCGGCGCGCGACGTGGTCTCGGCCTTGATCACGGTGCCCGAAATATTGGCAGCATAGGTCCAGGGAGCGTTGCCCTCCTTTTCCTTGTGGCCGTATTTGGCAGCCGCCGCATCGGGATCGGACGCGATCAGCGCGGCGACCTCGGCATAGGGGCCGGCTTTCGAGGTGAGATAGGGCACCACCTTCGGCGTCCAGAGCTCGGTCGCCTGCCGTTCGGGGTTGAAGCCGTCGCTTGCGGCCTCCGCGGCTTCTTCGGCCGTCGGCGTCTTGATGATCTTGCAGCCGGCCAGGACCATAAGCGTGGCCGAGGCGAGGCAAAGCGCGGCAGCGGCGGTGAAACGCGGCATTCCGTCAACTCCGGATGGGAAAAGGCGCGGGCGGCGCGTGTGAACGAGCCGCCCGCCTCAGGAGAGTGCGATCAATCCTTAAGCGCGAAGGTCTCGAGCTTGTCGGCATTGTCGGCGTTGATCAGCACGCAGTCCATCAGCTGCTTTTCTTCCGCCGGCGCCTTGCCTGTCTTGATGTAGGCGTCCGCCTGCTCGACGGCCATCTGGGCCTGCGCATAGGCCGGCTGCATCACGGTCGCCTTGATACCGCCCGCCTTGATGCTGTCGCGGACATCGTTGGAGCCGTCGAAGCCGACGACGATAACGTCCTTGCGGCCGGCAGCCTGAAGCGCTGCGATCGCTCCCATCGCCATCGTGTCGTTGCCGGCGATCACGCCCTTGATGTCCGGATTGGCCTGCAGGATGGTCTCCATCTTGGAGTAGCCTTCCGTCTGGCTCCAGTTCGCCGACTGCTGTGCCACCATCTTCAGGTCGGGATATTCGTCGATGATATCGTGGTAGCCCTTGGAGCGGATGCCGGCGTTCAGGTCGGCCTCGCGACCGAGCAGCTCGACATAATTGCCCTTCTCGCCCATCAGCTTGACGAACTCTTCGGCGCCGAGCTGGGCACCCTGGTAGTTGTTGGAGACGATCTGGGAGACGGCGACGCCCGTCGCGTTGATTTCGCGGTCGATCAGGAAGGACGGGATCTTAGCGTCCTTCGCTTTCTGCACGGCGGCGATCGAGGCTTCCGAACCGGCATTGTCGAGAATGATGGCCTTGGCGCCGCGGCCGATGGCCGTGTCGATCAGCTGCGACTGCTTGTTGGCGTCGTCGTCGTGCACGAGAACCAGCGTTTCGTAGCCGAGTTCCTTGGCCTTGGCTTCCGCCCCGACAGCTTCCGCCTTGAAGAACGGATTGTCATGGCTCGGCGTGATGATCGCGATGAGATCGGCCGCGTAGGACGGCATGGCCGTGCCGAGGGCGAGAACGCCGGCAAAGGCGGCAAGGGTCAGTCTGCGTGCGAGTTTCATATAGTTCCTCCCAGGTGTGTGTTCAACAAACCCGCCTCCCTGCGGGTCCGTGTTCCTCGTCGGACGGGCCCGCCTTGAAGCAGAACCGTCGTGATCTCGTGATCAGGTGATCCGGCGAATGCTCTCGGCGATTTCCTGCGGTTCAAAGACATTCTTCCAGTCGTCGCGCATCAGCGCGGGAATGCCGAACTCGATCGCCTTGTTGCAGGCATCCGAGAACACGCCGTCGACTTCCTTGAAGATGACGGCGCCCAGCACGTTCATGTGGCCGAGCAGGAAGTCGCGCGCCGCCTGTTCCGGCACGCCGCGCTTCACGCATTCGTCCAGCGCCTGGCTCATAACGACGAGCAGCGAGGCGCAGACCGTTTCCGACAGGCCGGGCTCAAGGATCGCCATCTGCTCGACCGTCACGCGGTGCGAGCGCATCACCGGCGCCCAGATGGTCTTCGCCACCTCTTCGCCCAGCGCATAATGCTCTTCCGGCCCCTGCATCAGCGCCGAGACGATGTGCTGCTTGGCGGCGATGCCGCCGAAATGGTCCTTCTTCGCGGCCATCTCGGTCTCGTCGTTGAAGATCGGGGGGTGGCAGGGATGGGTCACGAAATAGGTGATGTCGGCGCGCTCCGGCAGATGGCCCGCAAAGGGTGCCGCGGCATCGAGCACGACGACCATGGTGCCCGGCGCGAGCTTATCGATGATACCGGAGGCGACCTTGCCGATGGCCGTATCCGGCACGGCGAGAACCACGACTTCGGCGCCGTCGAGCGCCTCCTCCACGGGCAAACAGGTCAGGCCGAGATCTGCCAGCAGCCGCGCGCGTCCGGCGTCGCTGACCTCCACAGGGCGAATGTCGAAGCGCGAGCCGATGAGGTTGCGCGCGAGCCGCGTGCCCATTTTTCCGCCAGCGCCGAAAAGTGCGATCGATGTCATGTGTCTTGATCCCGTTTTATCAGACCATCTAAAGGAAACTGGTATAATGAGTCAATGATCATTTCACATGATGTCGAAGAACGGTGTTCGACGGAATGTGCATTCCCTTGTCCTTTACGCAGGCGGTCCGATCCGGCTAGATCGTAACAGGCCGGCAGATGCCTTGAAGAGACCGGATGTTGCGGTGATCAGCGTCTCGCGTTTCGTGCCGCACATCATTCTGGACGAATGCCATGCTTGTGTTTCTCGATTTCGAAGCGTCCTCCCTCGGCAAGAAGAGCTATCCGGTCGAGGTTGCCTGGGTCTTCGAGGACGGAACGTCGCGCGCTCACCTGATCCGCCCGACGCCCGATTGGACGGACTGGTCGATGAAGGCCGAGCGCATTCACGGCCTCTCCCGCCGTCGTCTCCACCTGGAGGGCACGCCTGTCGCGGACGTCGCGCGCGATATGCTGGAAACGCTGGAGGGGCATGCACTCTACGCCAGCGCCCTTTCCTGGGATGGGAAATGGCTGAGCGTGCTGCTGCGCGCAGGGGGCCTGCCGCGCCATGCGCTGAGGCTCGGAAAATCCGACGATGTCTTTCTAGAGCATGCGAGGGAGATCATGGATGGCACGTTCACCCGCCGCGAGATCGCCGATTTCGTGAAGGGCATGATCGAGAGCACCGAGCCGACCCAACCCGCGCACAGGGCGCTGGCGGATGCGACGCTGGAGCACACGCGATGGCTTGCCATCCGGAAGGCGGCCGCAGAGGCCGTTAGCGAGCGCGGGAACGCTTCAGGCTAGGCATCGTGATCAGGCGACCGCACGTGCCGCCGCCGCGCGTAGCTCAGCCGGCCTTTCGCCCTCGGTAAAGACGCGATTTCTGCCGGCCGTCTTTGCGGCATAAAGCGCGCGATCCGCACGGGCCATGACGTCATAGATGCCGAGATCACCGCCGCGCGACGCCGCAACGCCGAAGCTTGCGGTCACGGCGCCGACGCCAATCCGCGACCAGTCGGCCGATCCGATCCGCGCATGCATCGCATGGGCCACCGGAAGAGCGGTATGGAGTGCGATGCCGGGCAGGAAGAGCACGAATTCCTCGCCACCGAACCGGGCGAGCACGGCACCTTGCGCCTGCTCCAGAGCGAGAATGCGCGCAAGCTCGGCGATGACCGCATCGCCGGCGGCATGACCGTACCGGTCGTTGACCCGCTTGAAGTGGTCGATGTCGCAGACGATCACGGCGCCCGCGATCGTCTTCTGGCCGGACAGCCTGTCGAAGCCGCGGCGGTTGAGGAGCCCCGTCAGCGGATCGCGCTCGGCCACGTCCTTGTAGCGATCGATGACCTCCAGCGTCACGCAGCCGAGCGCCGCAAGCGCCAGCAAAATCCCGATCACGGTGCTCGTCGTCTGCATCAGGAATGCATAGGGCGACAGCAGGAAGGTCTCGAAGTCGCTCGGATTGCGGTTGAGCACGGTCATCACGATGTTGCGGACGAGCGAATCCGCGACGAGCAGAAAGACGATGGCGACCAGCAGACGCTCCGCCGCACCCCGCGCATGCCGCATGACGGCAAAGGCAGGCACGACGAAACAAAGCGAGGTCACGAGATCGTTGGCCGCCAGCGCCAGCGTCGGGTTTTCAAGGATGAATGTCGACACGACGGAAGCGAGCATGCCGGTAACGACGAGCAAGGCCCTTGGCCAGACAGGCAAGTGCCGGCGGAACTGGGCTAGAAGGCCCTGCCCGTAGAAGCTCAGCGCCAGCAGGAACAGCGTATCCGCCACCACGGAGCGAAACAGGCCGGGAATGGTCTCCGGCAGGATCGGCATGATGAAGCCGAGAGCGGCAGAGAGGTAGCCGACGCCCCACCAGGGCGCGGAGCGGGGCTCGTGGCGCCCGACGAACAGGAACGTCAGTCCAAACGCGCACAGAATGACCGGCAGAAGAAATGCAAAATGATCCATGCCAGCCCCGTTGCTGATGCTTCTCAGGCGCCGGATTGCCTTGCACGCCGCGTGACCCGCTCGCCTCGCGGCAGGGCACCCACCCACCCACCCCGGGCCTCGGACGGACGCGCGCCCGTGCGTCGAGGCGAACATTAAATTCCGCGCTTTAACAGGGGGTAAACATATTCCCCTGTCCCCAGATTCCGCGACATGAGCCTCGTACTTCTAAACGAGCATGTCGCGGACGAGGCGGCGGAGCCAGGCGTTGAAGGTCGAGTGATGCGCCCGCTCGTGCCAGAACAGGAAGACGGGCATGGCGCCGAATTCCTCGGGCGCATCCACCACGGCGATATCCGACAGCGCGGCAAAATGATCCGCGAACGGCTTTGACGTCGTGAAGACGAGATCGCTGCCGGCGAGCACCATGGGTACCAGCGCATATTCCGAGAGGCTGGCGCGGATGCGACGCTGCAGGCCAAGTTCGGCAAGGTGTCCGTCGATGGGGCTGACGGACGCGCCGTGCGGTGGGTTCGGCGACAGGTGCTCGAGATCGAGGTAATCGTCCATGGATATCGCGGACGCACCGGCGAGCGGATGACGTCGGTCGAGCATGCAGACGGTCCGGCACTCGGTGATGGTCTCTCCGCGCAGGTTGCGCGAGGCGGGCTGGCGATGGGCGAGCACCAGATCGACCTCGCCGGCCTCCAGCAGTTGCTGAAGCGCCGCCATGCTCGGCATGGGCAGCATTTCCAGCATCATATGCGGCGCGACCTGCCGCAGATGCCGGATAAGCCGGGGAACGAGGAAGGGGCCGAAACTCGTCGCCGCGACGATCCGCACCCGCCTCTGCGACGTCGCCGGATCGAAATCCGCCTCGCGTCCGGCAAGATGGTCGATGTCGTCGAGGATCCGATCGACCAGCGTGACGAGGTCCTGCGCCCGCGGCGTTGGCGCAAGGCCGGTGCCACTGCGCACCAGAAGCGGATCGCCGGTCATGGCCCGAAACCGGCGCAAGGTCAGGCTGACGGCCGGCTGGCTCAAACCATGGATCGCCGCCGTGCGCGAAACGCTGCTTTCCGACAGCAGGGTCTTCAGCACGCGAAGCTGACGGATGTCGAGTTCGCCGCGGGTGCGCTCGCCGACCTCCAGCGCGTCGGTCGCCGTTTTGATGCCGCCTGCCAAGCTGTCTCCTCCTCCGGCACGTCCTGCCTCGAAAAATCTAGAACGATGCCATCGCCTTTGCCACCTTCGCCTTGAAAGCTTCAAGTTCGGCCGGACCGTTGCCGTTCATATTATAGAGCGCGAGATAGCGCACCGGCCTTTTCGGGCGGAAGATCGCCCACAACACGCGGCGGGCAATTTTGCGCGGCGGATCGCCGACGAGCATGGCGCGAAAGCGCGGGCCGCCATAGGTGGTGATGACGGCGACCGATTTGACGTTGTGGAGGATGCGGACGAGCTTGCCCTTGTCGCCGGCCGACATGGTGAACGCCACGCCGGGAACGAACACGCGGTCGAAGAAGCCTTTCAGGATCGCCGGCAGGCCGAAATTCCACACCGGGTGCACGAGCACCACGGCATCCGCCGCCCGGATGCGCGCCACATAGGGCGCGATGTCAGTGGTGATGTTGACGGCTTCGTCATGGTAGTTCAGCCGCTCCTCGCGTGAGAGAACCGCGTCGAAGCCGTCATCATAGAGCGAGAGCAGATCGACCTCGTGCCCCCGCGCCTCCAGCGCCTGCCGGGCGACATCCCGCAATTGCGCGCTGTAGCTGGTTTCGACCGGATGGGCGTGGATGAGAAGGACGCGCGCCATGGCTCAGGCCGCATCCACGCTTTGCAGCCCGGCAAAGACCCAACTGCGCTTCTGGTTGAAGTCGTAATCCGGGTTTTCCCAGGCGACCATCTTGCCTGGGTTCAGCAATCCCTTCGGATCGGCCTCGCCCTTGAAGGCGAGCTGGCCAGCGTCGGTCTGCTTCATGCCGCCCTCCTCCAGCGTGTAGCGATGCGGATTGAAGACGAGGCAGCCATTGTTCTCGTGAATGGCGATGATCTCCTCCAGCCGCTCTTCGCTGGTGAAGCGGACGATCGGCAGGCCGGAAAAGACGATGCGCCCGTCGAAGCGGATCATTTCCAGATGTAGCGGCATCTCGTCGCCAAGCAACTCGTGGATGCGGCGGACATGCTCGAAATCCGGATACTGCGTCTGCAGATAGGTGATCGACGGATCGACCTTCAGGCCCCGCATCGTCGTATGGTTCCAGCAAAGCTCGTAGACCGGCGGAAACTGGCGTTTTTCCTCGGGCGGCACCGTATCCGACCGGAAGACAAGGTCGCCCTTGTGGTGCGCGGTGAGCAGCGCCAATGCGTCCATGGCGTGGGGTGCGGCGATAACGACGACGAGCGAAGTATCGCGTTCAAAGAAGCGGCGGTAGTGCGGGAAGTAATCGTGCGCCACGGGTGAGGCGACCACCGCGATCTCCTTGGTGAGAATGCCGTCCTGACGCGCCAGCGCCTCGGCAAACCGGGTGGCGGCCATCACGTCGGGGAAGCCGACGAGGCTGTCGATCCAGTCATAGGCGGCCGTCAGCGGCAGGGTGACATCGGTGATGATGCCGTTGGTGCCGTAGGCATGCGCGACCTTGAGGATGTCGGCGCCCTCGATCTTCAGCACGCGCGGCACTGCCTCGCAGGTGACGACCGTCAGGCCGAGAATGTTGCCAAGCGCCCGCAGACCGCCCCAGCGGATGGACCCGACACCGCCGGACCCGCCGGCAACGAAGCCGCCAACGGTGGCGGTGCGGTAGGTGGAGGGAAAGAACCGGATCTCGCTGCCATGCGCCACGCGCGTCTGCTGGTCGATCTTCTCGAGGATGACCCCGGTTTCCGCTTTCACATGGACGGGGCTCGTCTCGATGATGCGGTTCATCTCGGCAAGGTTGAGCACGACGCCGCCGGCCAACGGCATGGCCTGTCCGTAATTTCCGGTGCCCGCGCCGCGCGGGGTGATGGCGATGCCGTGGCGGTGGGCTGCGGCGAGAACCTCGACGACCTCGCCTTCGGATTTCGGGCTGACGATGAGATCGGCCGTGACGTGATCGAGCTGGCGCTTGAGGACCGGCGAATACCAGTAGAAATCGCGGCTCTTCTTCTGCACCAGCTTCGGATTGTCTTCGACCGCGATGGAGCCGATGTCGTTGCGGAAAGCGTCGAGCGTCATGATGTCACTCCGAGAAGGGTGTCGAGGTCGCGATAGTCGGGAAGTTTGGCCGAAATGACCTTGCCAGCGCGGATGACCGTGCGGTCGGACTGGGGCCGCGAGAAGAGTTCGCCGGGCGTGCGGGCCCGCACCACGACGAGGTCGGCCGGCGCGCCCGCCTCCAGCGTCGCGCCATAGGCAAAGCCGCCGGTTGCCGCCGGGACAGCGGCGACCGCGGAGAACCAGTCGGCAAGCTTCTCCTCCGGGTGGTCCAGATGGCCGATGCGCACGCTTTCGCGCAGCACTTCCAGCATGTCGAGGTCGCCATAAGCGTAGAATGGATCGCGCGTATTGTCGGAGGCGAGCGACACCGCGACGCCGGCCGCCTTCAGTTCGCGCAGCAGCGTCACCCCGCGCCAGCGCGGCGTCTCCTCCGGTCGACGGTCCTGAAGGTAGAGATTGCACATGGGCAGCGATACCACCGCGATGCCGGCCTCCGCCACGCGGTCGATGGTCGCCTTTGCATCCTCGTGGGCGAGGATCGCAAGCGAGCAGCAATGTCCCGCCAGCACGCGGCCGGAGAAACCGGTCTCGATCACGCGATCAGCCAGCAGCGACAGGCTGCGCGAAGCGGTATCGCCGCTTTCGTCGATATGGAGGTCGAGGTCGAGACCATGGCGGCCGGCAGCGTCCACGAGGTTGGCGATCGCTTCCCCGGCCCGGTCGAAGACGGAAATCGCACCGCCTAGAGATCCGCCAGTTGTCTTGACCGTGCGGGCCAGCTCTTCGACCAACGCCTTGTCGAGCGCATGATCCGGCCCGCAGAGCGCGGTTGCCTGGAGCTCGATGCGTCCGGCCCACTCCTCCCGCTTCCGCGCGAAGACCGGCCAGGAAATCCCGTTTTGCGGCGGCGCGGAATCGAGATGCGTCCGGATAGCCGCGGTGCCGTGCGCATAGGCGCAGCGCAGGGCGAACTCCATGCGCGCCTCGACGTCGCCAGCGTTCCAGTTCGCCACGCGATCGGCTGATACCGCGTTGAGCGCGCCCATGAAGGAACCGTCCGGATTGGGCCTGCGCGGCGTGATGTGGCCCTTGTCGAGATGGGTATGCAGATCGACGAAGGCGGGAAGGACGATGCCGTCGTCGGCCTCCAGCACTGTCTCGCCGTCCGCAGGCACGAGCGTGCCGGATGGGGCGATGGTGTCGATCACGCCATCCAAGAGGCGAATATCGACGGCAGAAAATCCGGTTTTTCCGGGCACGCGGCCCTTCCGGATCAGATGTTTGGTGGAAGCTGTGTCATCCGTCATGTTCGTCAATTCTCCCGCGCGAGCGCGCTTTCGTGCCAGCGGCGCAGCGACAGCCAGGCGACGACCGATGTCAGGGCGAAGATGGCGACGCCGGTTGCCGAGAGGAGGACCAGCGCCGCGAACAGTCGGGGAATATTGAGGCGGTACTGCGCTTCCAGCAGCCGGAAGGCGAGGCCCGAACCGGCCCCGGCAGAGCCCGCCGCGAACTCCGCGACGACAGCCGCGATCAGCGACAGGCCACCGCCGATCTTCAGCCCGGTCATGAAATACGGCAGGGCGGCCGGCAGTTTCAGGAGGCGCAGTTGCTGCCAGCGGCTAGCGCCGTAGAGATCGTAAAGATTGAGAAGGTTGTGATCGACGCTCTTCAGGCCCTGCACCATATTGGACAGGATCGGGAAGAAGGCGACGAGGAAGGCGCAGATCATGATCGCCGCCTGCGTCGAGGAGACATAGACCAGTATCAGCGGCGCGATGGCGACGATCGGCGTGACCTGCAGGATGACGGCATAGGGGTAAAGCGCGAGCTCAACCCATTTCGACTGGACGAGCAGAACGGCTAGCACCGTGCCGCCGATGAGTGCGAGGATCAGCGCGGAAAATGTGATGCGCAGCGTGACGAGCAGGGCCGGATAGAGCGTGCCCCAGTCCTTGACCAGCGTCTGCGCGACGAGGCTTGGCGCTGGCAGAATGTAAGGCGGCACAGCGTTGACGCGGACATAGACCTCCCAGGCGAGCAGGGTCAGTCCCAGCATGATGGCGGGGACCGCCACCTTAAGCAGCCGGCTTCGGCCGAGGCCGGGTGTTTCATCGGAAGATGCGGAATCCAGAACCGCTTCCATATCAGGCTCCCTCGCCGGCTGGCGCATACATCGCGCTGACCAGCGCCTGCGACACCGATCGGCAGAGATCGCCATAGGTTTCGGACACGCGAAAACCCTCGTCCTTCTCGCGACCTTCCGGGCGCGGCAGCATCATATCCGCAACGACACGCCCGGGCCGCGCGCCCATGACGGCGATGCGGCTGGAGAGATAGGCGGCTTCGAAAACGGAATGCGTGACGAACACCACGGTCAGATCCTTCTCGCTCCAGAGACGCAGCACATCATCGTTCAGTTTCTGCCGGGTGATCTCGTCGAGCGCGCCGAAGGGCTCGTCCATCAGGAGGAGCTTCGGATCCGTCACGAGGGCCCGGGCGATCGACACCCGCATGCGCATGCCGCCGGAGAGTTCCCTTGGGTAAGCCTTGGCGAAATCCTTGAGGCCCACGGTTTCGAGCGCCGCCATCACCCGGTCGCGGGCCTCGCCCTTGCCCATGCCCTTGAGGCGAAGGGGCAGAAACGCATTGTCGAACACAGGCTTCCACGGCATCAGCGTCGGCTCCTGGAAGACGAAGCCGATATCGGCATCCGGCCGCCCGTCCCGCCCGATCCGCGAGGCCGGCCAGTCGACCATGCCCTGCGACGGGCGTCCGAGACCCGCGATGATCCGCAGCGCGGTCGACTTGCCGCAGCCGGACGGTCCGAGAAGACTGACGAACTCGCCCTTGCGGATGTCCATCGTCATGCGCGAAAGCGCGAGTGTGCCGTTGGAGAAGCGCTTGGTGACGTCGCGAAGCGACACCACGCTGCGGGGCGATGCGGCGACCGGTGCCGGTTCGGCGCCGTCCGGATTGCCGGAGGAAACGGCCTGCTTCATCGGATCAGGACTTCTTGAGGTCCATGCCCACCTTCTTGCATGTGAACTGCAGCGTGTAGGATTTCTTGATGTCGAGATCCTTCTTCACGACGTCGATCGCCGCCATCTTGTCGTAGAAGTCCTTGTAGTGCGCATCCGTCATACAGCCGATCCCGCCCTCCTTGGCGTCGCCGGATTCCAGAACGTCGAATTCCTTCATCTTGGCGAGCGAGAAGGCCAGTTGCTCGTCGGTCATCTCGGGATTGTCGGTCTTGATCAGGGCGTTTGCGGCCTTGTTGTCGGCATGCATGTAGTTATACCAGCCGATGGCCGTGGCATCGACGAAACGCTGTACGAGGTCCGGGTTCTTTTCCACCAGCGCCGTCTGGGTCTCGATCGTCGTGGAATAGGGATCGTAGCCGGCATCTGCGAGCAGGAAGACCTTCGGCTTGAAGCCGGCCTGACGCTCGATCTCGAAGGGTTCCGACGTGATGTAGCCCTGCTGGGCTGAGGCTTTGTCGGCGAGGAACGGGCCGGGGTTGAACTGGTAGGGCTTGAACTGCTCGTCCGAGAAACCCTTGAAGTTGGCCTTCATCCACGTGAAGTAGGTGGTGAAGCCCTCCTTGCCCATGAAGATCGTCTTGGCCTTGGCCAGATCCTCGAAGGTCTCGATACCGGCATCGGGGTGCGCGAGGATGCCCTGCGGATCCTTCTGGAAGATGGCGGCGACCGTCACGAGCGGAATGCCCTGCGCCACGGCATCGAACGACCCGAGCGTGCCGCCCATGTAGAAATCGATCTGGCCGGCGATCAGCAGATTGCGATTGGCCGCCTGCGGTCCGCCCTGCCGGATGGACACATCCAACCCGTATTTCGCATAAGTACCGTCGGCGATGGCTTGATAGTAGCCGCCGTGCTCGGCCTGGGCGAGCCAGTTCGTGCCGAATGTCACCTTATCGGCCGCGAGCGCCGGCGCGGCGGCGGAAAGGGCCAGGGAAAGAAGGAATGCAGAGACGGGCAAGTTCGGCATGGCGACAGGGTCCTTCTTGGGCCGGGAGCGGCGGAATAAGTTGAGCTGATGAAAGGTGTGGTAATCGGCTTTCTAATGTGTACTGTATCAGCGGAATGCGATGATACTAAAAGAGGCATGCACAATTGCAAGGCATTTTTTCGGAAATCTCCACATCTTCATCCGCGCTGAAACCAGCGCATCGTCCCATCTCCGTCTCGGGCATCGCGCCGCCTTTGGCGGCCTACAGCCATGGGGTCGACGTCACTCCCGGCGCCCGGCTCGTCTTCTGCTCCGGGCAGTTGGGTCTTGGGGCCGACGACATCGTACCGCCGGACTGCGAAGGGCAGGCGGAGATCTGCTTTGCCAATATAAAGGCGATCCTGGCAGGTGCCGGCATGAGCCTTGCCCATGTCGTGCGGATCAACGCCTATGTGACCGGCCGCGAACACCTGGCGCCCTACATGCGCGTGCGCGACCGGCTGTTTGCAGAGCATCCCCCCGCCTCGACCCTGATGATCGTCAGCGGCTTCACACGTCCGGAATTCGTGGTGGAGATCGAGGTCGTTGCCGCTGCGGTCGAGACCCCATTGGCAGAAGAGGAACCGAGACCATGAGCGGGCAGCGCAAGGTATGGTGGGGCGATTTCGCGACCATGGATTTTCAGGATATCGACCCGATGGAGACGATCGCGCTCCTGCCGATCGCGGCAACGGAGCAGCACGGGCCCCATCTCGGCTGCGGTACGGATGCAACGATCGCGCGCGGCATGTTGAAGACGCTGATCCCTCTCCTGCCCGGAGATCTCGACCTGCGCATTCTGCCGATCCAGTCGGTTGGAAAATCGAACGAACATCTGCATGCGCCGGGCACGCTGACCATCCCGGCGACGGTGCTGATCGATCATTGGCTTGCCCTCGGGCAGTCGGTTGCCCGTGCGGGCATCCGCAAGCTAGTCATCGTCAATTCCCATGGCGGCAACGAGGAGGTCATGGGCATCGTCGCGCGCGAGCTCCGCGTGACCGCAAACATGCTGGTCGCAAAGACCTCCTGGTCGCGCTTCGGCAAGCCGGACGGTCTGTTCTCGGATGTAGAAAATCGCTTCGGCATTCATGGCGGCGATGCCGAGACGTCCCTGATCCTGCACTTCCGGCCGGAAGCCGTCGATATGGAAAAGGCCGAGGATTTTCCCTCGGTCGTCGCCGAGGACGAGGAGAATTTCGCGCTGCTGCGCGCCACCGGCACGCATGCTTATGCCTGGATCGCCAGCGACCTCAACCCCACTGGCGCGGTCGGCGAGGCGGCACAGGCGACGAAGGAGAAGGGTGAGGCTCTGGCCGCGCATCAGGCTCAAGGTCTGGTCACGCTTCTGAAGGATGTGCGGAAGGCGCCTTTGCCGGGCTCGCGATAATCTTGATGACGCCGGCCGTGGACGAACGTCCCTCTCTCCGAACGTAGAAACACCGGCGGGGATTGCTCCCAGCCGGTGTCGGTCTTCGTGTCAGGTCGATATTTTAACGCAGCAATTAGTTGCGTGCGATTCCGAGCTTGTCGATGGTCGACATCAAGAGATCAGCGCAGGCCTTTGCGGGCTCATCGTCGGCGCATTTCAGATCGATCTTTACGTCGTCCGTCTCGACGCGGTAATGCGCAGCCTTCGACGGCGGTGGCGGCGGGCGATGACCCTCGGGGCCGCGCGGCCCCTTATCGCCCTTCCTGGCCTCTTCCGGGCCACCCGGCGGGGGCGGCGGCGGGGTCATGGCGTCGGCAGCGGCGGGAGGGGCCGGCGGCGGCGGGGGCGTATCCTGGGCGACCGCTGCGCCTGCAGCGAGTGACAGGGAAAGGCCGGCGAGAAGAAGAAGGCGCTTCATAGGAAATCCTATTGTTGAGTGGCCCCCGACAACGCCTCATTCGCATCTTTGTTCATGTACCATACCCTGATGTAGGCATGATTTTTCTACCCGTTCCGTTCGCCAGCCCGCAGCAAAGCCGCGGGCTGGCGGAAAGAGCGTCACGCCTGCAAGGCGCGCTCGAACACCCGCGTCAGGCGCTCCGCGAAAGCGCGGGGGTCGGACGGCTTGTCGCCATCGAGCACGCGTGCCTGATCGAGAAGAAGCAGTGCGGCATCCTCCTTCAGCGCGGTACCGTCCGCCTTGGCGGCAATCGCCTTCACCAGCGGATGCGCCGGGTTGATCTCGAGGATCGGCTTCGCCGAAAGCTCGAGGCGGCCGGCCCCCTGCAGGATCTTCTCCATCTGCCGGTCATAGCCGCCTTCGGATGCGACCAGGCAGACCGCGCTTTCCGTCAGGCGGTCGGAGGCGCGAACGTCGGAGACTTCTCCGGCAAGCTTCTCCTTGGCATAGGCGATGAAGGTCGCGACATCGGCGGACGGCGCGCTGTCTGCTTCGGCCTCGCCCTCCGGCTTGGCGAACTGTGCGAGATCGGCTGCACCCTGCGTGATCGACTTGAAGGCCTTGCCCTCGAACTCGCCGGCCGTCATGACCCAGAAGCTGTCGATCTGATCCGTCAGAAGCAGAACCTCGATCCCACGGGCGCGGAAACCTTCCAGCTGCGGCGAGGCCTTGAGCTGCTCGACGCTGTTGCCGGTGAGGTAGTAGATCGCCGACTGCTCCGGCTTGGCGTCTTCGACATATTGCTTGAGCGAACGGCTCCCCTCGCCGGCTGCCGTCGTCTTGAAGCGGGCCAGCGACAGGAGCTGCGTGCGCCGTTCGCCATCCTCGTAAATGCCTTCCTTGAGCACCGCGCCAAAATTTTCCCACACCTTCGCGAAAGCCTCGGCGTCGCTCTCCGCCAGCTTTTCGATGGCGGTGATGATGCGGCTCGTCACGCCCTTGCGGATGGCCGACAGGATCGGGCTTTCCTGAATCATCTCGCGCGAGACGTTCAGCGGCAGATCGGCGGTATCGACCAGACCGCGGACGAAGCGCAGGTAGCGCGGCAGCACGTCAGCTTCGTCGGTGATGAAGATGCGCTTGACGTAGAGCTTCATACAGCCCTTGCGGTCCGGATCGAACATATCGAACGGCTGCGCACCGGGAATATAGGCCAGCGTCGTGTATTCGTGCCGGCCCTCGGCGCGGAAATGCACGGTCACGGCAGGCTCGTCGTACTGGCCGGACAGGCTGCGGTAGAAGTCGGCGTGGTCCTCCTTGGAGACCTCGTTCTTCGCGCGCGTCCAGAGCGCCGTGCCGTCCGTCAGCGGCACAGGCTCGGCGCCGGGCTTCTCGATGATCGAGATCGGCACGGGCACATGGCCGGACTGCTCCTTGACGATCCGCTCGACGGACCAGCGCGAGGCATAGGTCTTGGCGTCTTCCATCAGGTTGAGCGTGATACGCGTGCCGCGCGCCGGGGCGTCCGTGAGATCGACCGGGCTAACGGTATAGGCGCCCTGCCCGTCCGACGACCAGAGCCAGGCCTCTTCCGAACCGGCACGCCGCGAGACCACATCCACCCGGTCCGCGACCATGAAGCAGGAATAGAAACCGACGCCGAATTGGCCGATCAGTTGTGCGCCCTCGCCCGCCTTATTGGCCTCGATGCGCTCCATGAAGGCGCGCGTGCCGGAGCGTGCAATCGTGCCCAGCGCTTCGATCAATTCCTCGCGGTTCATGCCGATGCCGTTGTCGTCAACGACGAGGCGAAGGTTCTCCTCGTCCAGCGTCAGCGTGATCCGGTTGTCGGCATCGCTGCCCAGAAGGTTCGGCGCGGCGATCGCCTCGAAACGCAGCTTCTCGCAGGCGTCGGCCGCATTCGAGATCAGCTCGCGAAGAAACACGTCCTTATCCGAATAGACCGAGTGCACCATCATATGCAGAAGGCGCGACACGTCGGCTTCGAAAACATGGTTCTCGGTGGGGCGATCTGCATCAAGGTTCGTCATCTGTCATCTTCTCCGTCATGGTCGAATGTCGAACGACCAGTTGGCGAAGATTTCGTGCAGATTCAAGAGGCTCGGCGCGTTACCAGCCAAGTCGTCGGGGAAAAATCACACGTACGGCGTCCCGGGGCGGATACCCCGGGACGCCGTACTGTCTTTCGTCAGCGATCACGGCCGCGGCGATCTCTTACGGCTGCGGCGGCCGCGATACGTCTTCGCCGGCGGCAGGGGCACCGGCGCCCATATCAGGCGCAGGGCCCACCTCGGGTGCGGGGCCATCTTCAACGCGGGGACCCGCATCGGCGACAGGGCCTGCGGCCGGGCCGGGACCGGCGTCGGACCGCGCATCAGGCCCGCCCTTCGGGCCGCCTTTCGGACCCTTCGGGCCATCGGCACCAGGGCGCGGTCCATGGCCGTGATGCGGCGGCTTGCCGGCCGGGCCGAGCGCCTCGATCTTGCCGTCCGGATGGACGAGGAAGCTTGCATGCAGGAAGCCGTCATCGAAGCGCCCCTGCACACTGATCTCCTCGTTGACCGTCACGAGCTTGCCGTCCTCGCCGGACGGGCCGGTCTCGACCAGTGCGCGGCCGCTGGCATCCTGAAGGACGAACTTGTTGCCGAAGATCTCGGCAACCTTGCCCTTGATGGTGACGAGGTCGCCATCCGGCAGGGTGGAAATAGCGACCGGCGCCATCGGTGCCATCTCGACGCTCGGCTTGGCAAGCTTCATGGCACCTGCACCGCCGGCAATGCCCAGGGCCAGAAGGGCGACGGCTGCGACGCCGGTAAAGGCCAGCCGCGACGAACGCCTGCGGTGCGGCGGTACGGTGCGGTCGGTTGCAACATGGGGGGCAGCCTGATCGGCGGTGGCTTTGATTTCTTCGTTCGACATCGTGTTCTCCTGTCGTGTTGACGAGACCCTTCTAGCAAGACCCTGCCACCGGCAGCCTGAACCCCGCGGTTCAGCTTGCGTTAAGCCGCAGCGCCCTATGTCCTCCTCCAGGATCAGCGAGAAACGGGATGCCATGAGAGTTCTTCTTGTCGAGGACGACGCCGATCTCTCCCGGCGTATTGCCGCCAGCCTGCGAACGGAGAGCTTCGTGGTCGATATCGCCACCAATGGCGAGGACGCGGAACATGCCGGCCTCACAGAGATCTTCGATGTCGCCGTGCTCGATCTCGGCCTTCCCCGCAAGGACGGCATCTCCGTGCTCAAGGCCTGGCGGGAGGCGGAGCGGGGATTCCCGGTGATGATCTTGACCGCGCGCGACGGATGGCCGGACAAGGTCTCCGGCTTCAAGGCGGGTGCCGACGACTTCATGACCAAGCCGTTCAAAGTCGAAGAACTCGTGCTGCGCCTGCGCGCGCTCGTCCGCCGCGCCACGGGCCATGCGTCGTCGCTGGTCACCTGCGGACCGCTCGTGTTCGACGCGCAGCTCGGTACCTTCCAGCTGGAAGGCCTGCCGCTGAAGCTGACAGCGCTCGAATGGCGCGTGCTCTCGTGCCTCATCCTGCGCAGGGAAGTGATCGTCGATCGGCGGGAGTTGATCGAGCGGGTCTATGAAGGGGACGCGGAGGTCGATTCCAATTCGATCGAGGTCATTATCGCTAGGCTGCGCCGCAAGATCGGTGCGGAGCGGATTGAGACCGTTCGCGGTCGCGGCTACATGCTGACGGCCGCTCCATGAAGCTCCCGTCTCTCCCGTCGCGATCGACCATCTCCGCCCGACTGCTGATCTTCTCGACGCTGTTCGTCACGGCCACCCTGATCGTCGCCGCCGTCATTCTCTGGCTGATCGTCGCCGGCGTCGTGCGCGAACAGATCGACCAGCGGCTCGACACCCAGATCGACGCGTTGCGCGGCACGCTGGTCGTCAATCGGGATGGCTCGCTGGCGCTCGGCGCCTCCCTCGATGGGCCGCCTTTCGACCGCATCGGTTCCGGGTGGTACTGGCAGGTGACGGGAGACGGTGCGCCGATCACCTCGCTGTCTCTCGCTGGCCGCGCGATCGACAGCCCCCCGCGCCCCATGCCCGGCCGGCATCGCCCCGGACCCGACGATCCGCAGAAGCGCGTGGAGGCTGCCGATGACCGGGGCATGGATCTGCACATCCGCACGGTCGAAGCCCGCATCGGCGACCGGACGCTCGAAATCTCGGCGACGGCGCCGCAAGCGGCGCTGAACGACCCTGCCCGGCGGGCGCTATTCTGGCTCGTGCCGGCCATGGTGGTTCTGGGAATCAGCCTCGTTCTGGGCACCCTGCTGCAGGTGCGTTACGGTCTGCGCCCGTTGAAGACGCTCACACAGGATATTGCCGGCGTTACGGAAGGCTCGCGCGAGACGCTGCCGGACGTGGACGCCGAGGAATTGCGGCCGGTGGCAAACGAGATCAACCGGCTCGTTGCGGCGAACCTCCAGCGCCTTGCCGACACCCGCCTGCACTTCGCCAACCTCGCCCATGGCCTGAAGACCCCCGTGGCCAGCCTTTTGCTTGCGCTCGACGATCGCAACGATCCGGACGGAGAAATGCGCCTGCTGGTGGAGCGGATCGACGAGCGCATTCGCCATCACCTCGCGCGGGCCCGCAAAACGATGTCCGGCGCGGGCATGGGTGCCTCGACGGCCCTCGACGCCAGCCTTGCCGATCTCGTGCAGATCCTCTCCCGCATCCATGCCGAACGCGGACTAACCGTCACCTGCGCCGTCCCTGACAATATCTCAGTCGCATGCGCCGCCGACGATCTCGATGAAATCCTCGGCAACCTGATCGACAACGCCTGCAAGTGGGCGCGCACGACCGTCGTCATTACGGCTGCTATCGAGGGCCGTATGGTTGTCATCGGCATCGAGGACGACGGGCCCGGGATCGTCGAGGACAGGATTGCCAACGCGTTTCTGCCCGGCATCCGCATGGACGAGACAGTTCAGGGCGACGGGTTCGGGCTGACGATCGCGCGTGAGGTCGCCGAACTCTACGGCGGCGGCATTATCCTCGCGAACCGCCCCGAGGGCGGCCTGAAGGTCAGCCTCAGTCTGCCCCGCGCCATGTCCAGGCCAGTGCTTTGACGGTGCGCGCAGGCCATGCCGATGGCTGACGCGGGCGCGTGTGGAACTTCGCTCGCAACCGCTCGTTAAAGGGCATATCGAACCCAAGGAGTGACCATGGCAAACCAGAACGATATTTCCCCGGCTGTACGGTCTTTGCAGAACGAGCAGGGCGACCGCGAGCGCCGCGGCACGGACAGCGATCTCGACAAGGCGCTGGAAGATACGTTCCCGGCCTCGGATCCGGTTGCCGTTTCCTCGACCACCGGCGACAACCACAGCAGCCGTTCTTACCGCCGACCGTCCGCCTCGTCCGATGTGAAGGGCTCGCTCGACGGGTATCTGGCCGACATCGAAGGCCGAATCCGCGAAAAGCCGCTTGCCGCAGCCGCCATCGTCGCGGGGCTCGCCTGGCTCTACGGTCGCACGCGCTGAATTCTTCTACGTAACATTCATCGGACAGGCAGGCTCAGGCCTGCCTGTTTCGTTTCGGAATATCGTAAGGTCCCGCAGGTTCGGCAAAGCCGACACGGTTTCGACCCTCTCTCTTTGCTTGATAGAGCGCGGCATCCGCTTCCGAAACCAGGCGATGAACGCCATCGAGCGGCCGCTCGGCCAGGTGGGATACACCGATACTCGTGGTCAACGAAATACGCCTTCCATTCTCGCTCAGCACCTCAAGGGCCATGATCTCCCCACGCACACGCTCGGCAAGAGCGGCCAGAGCCTCACGGTCCCGCCCGGACACGACGGCCACGAACTCTTCTCCGCCGTAGCGGCCGACATGGACCCCGTCCTTTTCTTCGAATCGCTGCAAAGCGGCGGCAACCGCCACGAGGCAGGCATCGCCGGCATTGTGGCCGTAGGTGTCGTTGATCGCCTTGAAGTGGTCGAGGTCGATCATCATGACGCCGAGATCCGGTCCGCCGGATTTCGCCGCTTGGAACGTGGCATCCAGAACGCCTTGCAACGAGCGCCGGTTGGCGAGTCCTGTCAGGCCATCGCGGTCGGAGAGAATCTTGAGAAGGGTGTTGGTGCGCGAGAGATCGCTCGACAGCGCGCCGTAGGCTTCCACCGCGTCGGCGATGGTTGCGAGTTCATGGAAAATCGGCGTTCGCGGGGCCGCGCCCTCGGGATTGCCGCTGCTGATAGCTTCGAGCCGCGCCACGGCCGCGCCGATCGGCGCCATGACATGGCGGCTGACGACCCATAGCGTCACGACGAGGAACAGCACCGGCAGCGTGAGGATCAGGGTCCAGCCGAGCTTGACCTCGCGCGCGGCACTGCCGATGGTCGAGGCCATGCTGTCGGCCAGCGCCACCGCATCGGTCGCCAGCGTCTCGCTCAGGCGGTCGGCGGTGAGGATGGCACGCTGGTAGGCTTCCGCACTGGCCGTATCCGTATTTTTGATCTGCGTCTCGATCTCCGCCGTCATCTCGGCACCATCGGGATCGCGCAGCTTGCGGGAGGCCTCGCGCGTCGACACGATCACCTTCACGGAGGCCGCAATGTCGCGCGCGCCGTCGATCAGCGTCTGGTTTTCGTCGAGCGTGAAGCTCTGGCAGAGCGTCTGCAACTGCAACTGGATCTGCCGCTCGATCTTGCGGTCGTGAGCAAGGTAGACCGAGCGGATGAGCGAGGCTGCCCGCTCGATCTTCAGCGCGTTCCGGTTCTGGGACAGGATGAGTGGGATCTGCTCTTCGCGAGCCGTCTGCGCGTCCCGCTCGATGCCATTCAGGAACCGCACGGAGTAGGTTGCCGCAATCCCCGCATAGAGGCAGACCAGCAGCAGGGCGACCCTGCCGACGATCCGCATCGATATGCCATGCCGGGGTTTGCGCAGAAAGGTCATGGATCAATAGATGCTGAAGGGAAAATAGACGTCGTTGATCCGCTCGTAGCTGCCGTCGAGGCGGGTCTTCTTGATGGCCGCGTTTACCTGCTCCAGCAATGCCGTATCGCTCTTGCGCGCCGTGACATGCGCCGTACTCTGGAGAAAGTCGTTGGTGACGGGATCCCCGATGAACTCGAAGGCCGACCCCTCGGCGCTTTCGAGGAAGCTCATCAGCTCGATCGCGTCGCCGAGCATCAGATCTGCCTTGCCCTGCTCGAGAAACGATTGCGCTTCAGGCTGGTCCTTGCCGAAGACGAGCGTGCTCTTTGCGTAGACCTTGGAAAGATATTGCGATTGCATCGTGCCATTGCCGGCCGTGATGCGCGCTCCGGCGAGGCCCTCGGGGCTGATGTCCTGATACTTCTTCGCATCGCCGATAAACACGGCATGCGACCGGTAGTAGGGGTCGGAATAGGCGATGCGCTTTGCCCGCTCCTCGGTGAAAGCCATGCTTGAGACCATGAGGTCGTATTTGTTCTGCTCCAGCCCCTCGATGATCTCCGCCCAGGGCGTGACGACGAAGGTGCAGGTCCGCTGCATCTCCTTGCAGAGGGCCTTGGCGATATCGACGTCGAAGCCGGTCAGTTCACCCTTCTCATTAACGAAGTTGAAGGGCGGGTATGCCCCTTCGGTACCGATCCGCAGAACCGGATCATCCGCCAGCGTCGGGCTGGCGGAAACAAGCGTCAGAAGGAGCGCTGCAAGCATGCGTCGGGATATCATGGTCGATCTCCGGTTTCGGAGCGCATGATGGCCGAGGGCGATTAACGCCGGGTCCAGAAGTAAGGTAAACTTATCCTTACGCTAATCGATTTAAGGGATATTCGATCGGTGCGCGCAGGAAATGCACCTATTTAGCTATAGTCGATGCCTGTCGCGTGGGCCGCTGTGAGCATGCCCTTGTAGATGCCCTCTTCCGAGCCAGCGATGACGACGGCGCCGACGGCACGCTTGTAGAAACCGGTCGGTCCCGCGCCGCCGATGACGCCATATCCATAACCTTGGTCGTACATGGCCAGCAGCGTCTTCAGAAGCAGCGCATGACCGATGCCCTTGCCGCGCATGGCCTCGTCCACGCCAGTCGGGCCGAAGAAGCCGCGCGCGGTCGCGTCGTAGCAGGCAAAGCCGACGACCTCGCCTCGTCTGACGGCGACGAGCAGCGAGACCGGCTGACGCATCATCGCCACGGTCGCCTCGCTGACCCAGCCCTGCCCGAAGCGCGGGCCGATCCAGGCCGCAATCGTATGCAGCTCCGGCGGCAGGGCGCGGCGGATGACGACGCCCTCGGCGGCCACCTTTTCATCCAGTGCTGCATCCGACTTGAGGTCGTAAAGGTTGACGAGCATATCCATGGCAGAATTCCCTATCCCTTGACCGCGCCGGCGGTGAGACCGGCCACGATGCGCCGCTGGAAGATCAGAACGACGATGATCAGCGGCAGTGTAACAGTGACCGAAGCGGCCATGATCTGGCCGAACGGATATTCATAGCGCGTCGTGCCCCCGATGAGGCCGATCGCGACCGGAACGGTCTTGTTCTCGTCCGTCAACATGAAGGTGAGCGCGAAGAGGAATTCGTTCCAGGCGAGAATGAAGGCAAGAATACCTGTGCTGGCAAGCGAGGGACCCATGAGCGGCAGCAGGATCCGGGTGAGAATCCGGAAATGCGAGCACCCGTCGATCAGCGCCGCCTCCTCCAATTCCCGAGGAAACTCGCGAATGAAGGTCGTAAGAATCCACGTGGTGAAGGGAACGGTGGACAGAAGGTAGGTGACGATGAGCGCGCTCGGGCGATTGTAGAGGCCGAGCGCGTTGATAAGCTCGAACATGCCGGAGAGGACCGCGACTTGCGGGAAGATCGAGATCATCAGGATCGCCATCAGCACGACCCGCTTCTGGGGAAAATCCAAACGTCCAAGCGCGTAGGCCGAGACGATGCCGAGCGCGAGCGATACGACCGTCGTGCCCGTTGCCACGAAAACCGAATTGAGCAGCGAGCCCATGAACACCGGATTGTCGAACAGTTGCCGGTAGTAGCTGAAGTTCAGCGCCGGCAGAAAGGCCGTCGTATAGAGTTCCGCCCCTTGCTTGGTCGAGGAAACGATCGCCCAGTAATAGGGAAACAGCGTGTAGGCGAGCACGAGGAGGATAAGCACGCCGAGAGCACCCTTGCGGACCCGGCGACGCAGCCGGTAATGCGCCGATGACCGACGCTTCATGCGAACGGGTGAGGATGTGGAAGCCGCTATAGCCATGATCACTCTCCCGCCGAACGATCGAGACGCAACGCGCCGATGAGGATGATGGCGACCAGTGCGACCAGCAGGAACACCCAGGTGGAGGCAGCCGAGCCGACGCCCAGTTCCTGAAAGCTGATCAACCGGTCTCGCGCATAGATCGACACCGTCATGACGTTCTGGTTGCTGGCGGCGAGCACATAGGCCAGGTCGAACATGCGGATCGCATCAAGCGACCGGAAGAGCACGGCAACGCCGATTGCCGGTTTCAGCAAGGGTAGCGTGATCGACCAGAACCGCTTCCATGCGGGGATGCCGTCGACTTCGGCCGCTTCCATCATCTCGCCGGGAATGGTCTGGAGGCCGGCGAGGATCAGGAGCACCATGAAGGGCGTCGTCATCCAGACGTCGATGAAGATCACCACGCCCATGATCAACGAACTGCTGGCCGTCCAGGCAATGCCATGGTCGATGAGCCCGAGAGAGATCAGGATGCGGTTGAAGACGCCGAACTGGTCGTTCAGCATCCACTCCCAGATCTTGGTGGCGACGACGACGGGGATCGCCCAGGGAACGAGGATCGCCGCGCGCAGCAGCCCGCGACCGGGGATCGCCTCGTTCAGCAGCAGGGCGATGCCGAGACCAAGCAGCGTCTCGATCGCCACGGAGATGACGGCGAAGGTCAGCGTATTGCGCACCGCCGACCACCAGGCGGGATCGTTGATGACCTCGAGAAAATTCGAGATGCCGACCATACCGTACACGGTGGGATCATCAAGATAGGCATCCGTGAAGCTGAAGAAGAACGTGCGGCCGAGCGGCCATACCGCAACCATCAGCATGACGACAACCAGCGGCGTCAGGAACAGCCACGCCGTCCTGTGCTCCCGGCGGGCGAGCTTAGCGCTCATGGAGCAGCCTCCCCTCGGCTGGATTACCTTCGGGCACCACGCTCGAAGACCGGTGGGCGATCCGCTTGCCCTCTGCATCGAAGACGAAGATGTCGGCATCCGCAAAGGAAAGCCCGACCGGCTGATTGCGCCGCTCGGCGGGGGGACGGCCGGCGACGCGCACGACCCAGATCGTCTCGTCGGACAGGCGGATATAGGCGAAATGCTCGTGACCGAGGTCTTCGACGCGCTCCAGAATGCCGTCCATCCGGCCAGCATCGGCAGCGACGATCGACAGCGCTTCGGGCCGAACACCGATGGAAGCGGGCTGGCTGCCATCGGCCAGAAGGCCGGGCGGCAAGGCGAACCCGTTTGTCCCGGAGCCTGCTGCCAGGTTGGCGAAATTCATTCGGGGACTGCCGATGAAGCCCGCGACGAAGCGGTTGACCGGTGATTGGTAGAGTTCCAGCGGTGTACCGACCTGCTCGATGGAGCCTTGGTTGAGCACGACGATCCGGTCGGCCAGCGTCATCGCCTCGGCCTGATCGTGGGTCACGTAGACCATGGTGGTCTTGATGTCCTCGTGCAGGCGCGCGATTTCGATGCGCATTTCCATGCGCAGGTCGGAATCGAGGTTGGACAGCGGCTCGTCGAAGAGGAAGATTTCCGGCTCGCGCACGAGCGCCCGGCCGATCGCCACGCGCTGGCGCTGGCCGCCGGACAGCTCGCGCGGCCGCCGGGCGAGCAGGTGATCGACCTTCAGCATCCGGGCGACGGTCTCGACCTTGCGGCGGATGGCGTCCTTGCCGAGGCGCATGGTTTCCAGCGCAAAGCCGATGTTCCGCTCCACGCTCATATGAGGATAGAGCGCATAGGACTGGAAAACGAAGGCGACCCCGCGCTTGGATGCGGGCACGTCCGTGACCTCTTCACCATCGATAAGCACTTGCCCGCTGGAGGCGGGAACGAGACCGGCGACGATGCGCAGCAGCGTGGATTTCCCGCAGCCCGAGGGGCCGACGAAAACCACGAACTCGCCGTCCGCGATCTCGAGATCGACGCCGCGGATGACGGTGTGCGTGCCGTACGCTTTGGTGACGGAAGAAAGGGCGATGGATGCCATGGCAGATCCGATCAGGAAGACAAATGAACGTGGCCGCGCCTGCGCCGCGGCAGGCTCGTGGTCGTGCGGAAGATTAGAGACGAGACAAGGGAGAGTTCGAAGCCACATCGCGCCTCCGTTTCCGACCCCTTAAGGGACGGAAACGGAGGACAGCCTTGGGAGGGCTCAGCGACTTTCTTTCAGCTTCTCCAGCCGGGCGGCCAGGTCCTTGAGGCCGCTCTCGACCTCTTTACTGCCGGACAGCATGTCGTGGACGCTGCGATAGAAGGCCTGCGACACGCGGTTGTAGCTGGTGCCGGTATAGCCGGACGGGCGGCTGGCGCTGTCGGCAAAGGCCTGCTGGTTGTCCTTGAGGAAGGGGATCTTCTTGAGGACGTCGGGATCGGTATAGAGCGCGGTGATGGACGGGTTGAAGGCGGCATCGACGGCGCGCATCTTCTGCATTTCCGGGCCCGTGATGAAATCGACGAAGTTCGCCGCGACATCCGGCTTCGTCGAGAATTTCGAGACGCCGTAATACATCGGACCGAGGCAACCGGACGACTTTTCGCCGGCCTTGCCGACCGGAAGCGGCATCATGCCGACCTTGTCGATGACGGCGCTGCCCTTGGTCTGCGACGTGCCCCAGACGTAGGGCCAGTTGCGGTGGAAGACAGCGTTGCCGGACTCGAAGACGGCGCGCGAGGCTTCCTCGTCGTAGTTGAGCACGCCTTCGGGGCTGATCGTGCCGATCCAGCTTTTCGCAAGCGTCAGCGCGCCGACAGCAGCGGGATTGTCGATCGTCACCTTTCCGTCGTCGGAAATGATGTTGCCGCCGCCGCTGGAGCCGATCAGCTCGATCGCGTCGCAGGTCAGGCCTTCGAAGCTCTTGGCTTGCCAGGCATAGCCCCACATGTCGGTCTTGCCGTCGGCGCGCTCCTTGTCCTGGATCTCCTTGGCGGTCGCCGTCAGCTCTTCCCAGGTCTTGGGCGCGGGCTTGCCGTATTTCTCCAGAAGATCCTTCCGGTAGAACATCAGGCCGACGTCCATATAGGCGGGCATGGCCACCAGCTTGCCGTCGAGCTTGGCGGCGTTCAGCGTGGAGGCGAAATGCTGGTCCTGATCGGCCTTGGGCACGAGGGTGGAGATGTCGAGCAGGTTGTTCTTGAACATGCCGAGCCAGATGACGTCGAGGAAGAGAACATCGACATCGGTGGATTTCGCGGCGAGCAGCTGCTGGTAGAGCGGGATCGCATCATCCAGCAGCGCCGGCATCTTGTTGATCTTCGCCTCGTTCCCGGTCTTCTCCTTCCAGGCGGCGGCGGCCTTGGTGCAGAGCTCGAACTCGGTCGATGCGCAGAAGACCGACACGGTTTCAGCGTGTGCCGCACCGGCGCCCAAAAGCGCGAGAAGTGGTAGGCTGAAGGCAAGCTTTCGATTGAACATGACGGTCGTTCCCCTGTTCGATTTTTTCCTCTGACGGCGTCTTCGTTTTGTTTTTGTCGGCCGCTGATGACGATTGGACTGGATATGACCAGTTATGTCAATCGCTCTCCAATTTTATATTTCAGGCTTATGACAAGATCTGTAATGATGGTGCGAGCAGGAAAGGAATCCGGTTGGGCGACGGTGCGGCAGCAGACATCTTGGTGGACGGGAACCGCAGCGCGCCAGTCGATGCGCCGCTTGCCGCCATGGTGCGCCATGACGATCCGCGGCCGCTTCACCAGCAGGTGAAGGAGGCGCTGCTGCGTGCTATCGAGGACGGACGCCTGCCGCACAACGGCAAACTGCCCTCCGAGCGCAAGCTCGTCGAATCCTTCGGCGTCAGCCGGATCACGGTGCGCCACGCGATCCAGGATCTGATCCGCCAGGGCATGGTGAAAAGCCAGCCGGGCAAGGGCCTGTACGTGACGCTGCGCCCGCTCGGCTACGAGCTGCAGGTGCTGGAGAGTTTTACGGCGACCGCCCTCTCCACCAACCGGCAGCCCGGCAGCATGCTGGTGGAGGTGCAGGCCTATAAGCCGGCCGCCGACATCACGCGACCTCTGTTTCTGCCCGAGGGTGCGGAAGTGGTGATTCTGAAGCGGATCCGGACGATCGATGGCGTGCCGGTCGCCATCCAGACGGACTGGCTGCCGGCAGCCCAGGTGCCGGGATTGGCCGATCTCGACTGGACCGGGGCCAACCGCTCGCTCTATGCCGAACTGCGCGACCGCTATCATATCCAGCCCGGCCGGGGCCACACGACGCTCAGCGCCCGCATCGCCACGCCGTGGGAGGCCGAACGTCTGGAACTTGCCAACCCGGCCGCCGTGCTCACCGTCGACCAGATCGTGTTCGATCGCCGCAACCGACCGATCAACATGACGACGCTGATCCATCACCCCGAGCGATATCCGCTGACGCTGACGCAGTCGTAGCGCACATATTCCGAGGGTCGCTCCGGCGGGCGAACTGCGGTAGAAGCCGGCCGTTGCACCGGAACCGATCGTGGAAACCACTCTCTATCTGCCCGTAAAGACATTTCTGGAAGGCTTCGGCTTCGTGGTGAAAGGCGAGGTTGCGAGTTGCGATCTCGTCGGCGTTCGCGCGGGCGAGCCGGACATCGTCGTCGTCTGCGAGCTCAAGCTGACCTTCAATCTGGAGCTGATCCTGCAGGCCGTGGACCGGGCGACCCTTTGCGACGAGGTCTGGATTGCCGCGCGGGTATCGGCGAAGGGGCGCGGGCGGGAGGCGGACAAGCGCTATCGCGATCTCTGCCGCAGGCTCGGCATCGGCATGCTCGGCGTTGCGGATACCGGGGCCGTCAGCGTCATCGTCAGCGCCGTCTCGCCCATGCCGCGCACCAACCCGAAGCGTCGGGCGCGCCTCGTCAAGGAACATCGCGCTCGCCACGGCGACCCGACCGCCGGTGGCGGCGCGCGGGCACCGATCATGACCGCCTACCGCCAGCAGGCCCTTCTCTGCGCTGCCGCGATCCGGGCCGGGCGGGTGCGGCCGGTCGAGATGCGGCCAAAGGCACCCAAGGCGGCCGCGATCTTGCAGGACAATGTCTATGGCTGGTTCGAGCGTGTCGAGCGTGGGATCTACCGGCTGACCGAAAGTGGCACCAAGGCGCTGGAGCGTTGGCCGCAGATCGAGGATACGGCAGAGGGATGAAAGCCGTTTCGGACCCGCCGAAAACTGTCATAAAACGGTGATAGACGATCCGCGACGGGAAAGGGAGAGACCATGACGACCATCCGCACGATCGACCAGCTTGCCGAGATCTATGACGGCGTTTCGGAAGCATCTACCGCCAAGGTGACCTTGTCCCTGACGCCGGGCTACCGCGCGATGATCGAGGCATCACCGTTTCTGGCCCTCGCCACTGTTGGGCCGGATGGCATGGACTGCTCGCCGCGCGGCGATGCGGAAAGCGTCGTCCGGGTGCGCGACGAAAAGACCGTGCTCCTGCCGGATTGGCGCGGCAACAACCGCATCGATTCGCTGAAGAACATCGTTCGCGACCCCCGCGTCGCCCTCATGCTGCTCGTCCCCGGCTCCAATACGACGATGCGGATCAACGGCGCGGCCACCGTCTCGATCGATCTCGACCTTCTCGAAAGCTTCGAGATGGACGGCAAGCACCCGCGCAGCGTCATCATGGTCGAGATCCACGAGGTGTATTTCCAGTGTGCCCGCGCGCTCATCCGCTCCGAACTCTGGAACCCCGCCCGCTTCCACGACCCGGCCACCCTGCCGACCGCCGGGCAATTGCTGAAGGAAGCAAAGGCGAGCTTCGACCAGGAAACCTACGATCGCGAATGGGCGGCACGCGCTGCCCGGACGATGTGGTAGCACGTCTCAGAGCGAGCGCGTGATGCCGCCATCCACGCGGATGCTCTGTCCCGTGATGTAGCCCGCGCCCTGCGAGGCGAGAAACGATACAGTGGCAGCGATCTCCTCGCTTTTGCCATAGCGGCCCATGGGAACGCGGTTGCGAAACGCCTCCTTCTCCGGCAGGCTGTCGATGAAGCCGGGGAGGACGTTGTTCATCCGCACGTTGTCGGCGGCGAACTGGTCGGCGAAAAGCTTGGTATAGGCGGCAAGCCCTGCGCGGAAGACCGACGAGGTCGGGAAGACCGGGTCGGGCTCGACGGCGCTGAAGCTCGAAATGTTGATGATGACGCCGGATTTCTGTGCGCGCATGATCGGCGCGACCAGCCGAACCGGGCGCACCACGTTCATGAAATAGACGTCCATGCCCCGCACCCAGTCCTCGTCGGTGATATCGGCAACGGGCGCGCGCGGACCGTGGCCGGCGCTGTTGACGAGAACATCGATGCGGCCCCAGCGCTCCATGGTGCGATCGACCAGTGTCTTGAGATCCTCGTTCGATTGGTTGGAGCCGGTCACGCCCAGACCGCCGAGCTCTTCGGCCAGCGCCTCACCCTTGCCGGAAGACGAGACGATCGCGACCTTGAAGCCATCGGCGGCCAGCCTTCGGGCAGCGTCCGCACCCATGCCGCTTCCGCCTGCGGTGATGATGGCGATCTTGTCGGTCATGGCGTCTGCCTTTCGCGTGCTGGATGGTTTCAGAATGTATGCCACTGGACATCGTCCGGGCGAAGCGGTTTTTGCGGGTGATGGGCGTCGTGCCGACATGCGAACGGCGGCATTGCTGCCGCCGCTCGTTTCGTGACGAGCGAATTAGGCTGTCTGCAGGCGGGCCCGTCCGGCAAAGACGATGACGACCACGCCGAGGAGGGCGGAGATGCTGGTGAACCCGAAGACCGCCGCCGCGCCGTGGGTATCGACAAGCAGCCCGCCGAGCACGGCGCCGCTCGAAATCGCGATCTGGAACGTGCTGAGCATCAACGCACCGGCACTTTCGGCCTCGTCGCCGGCAGCACGCGTCACATAGCTCTGGACGCTGACCGGCAGGGCGCCGAAGGCGAAGCCCCAGAGGGCGGTGGTCACGGCGGCGATCGCCGGAGAGGCTCCGAGGAGCGCCAGAACCAGCGCCGTCGCGGCGACGCCACCGGCGGCAAGTGCGATCGAGAGCGAGGTATTCCGTTCTGAGACGAAGCCACCGAAGATATTGCCAAGAAAGCCGCCGATGCCATAGGCGAGCAGGATCGCCGAGAGGCCTTCCACGCCGAAACCGGGAACGGTCTCGAGATAATAGCGAATGAAGGTGAACCCGGCGAAGTGCCCGGCGACGACGAGAAGCACCGTCAGCAAACCGACGCGAATGGCCGGCCGGCGCAGGACGCCCAGCAGCGTCGAAAGCCCGGCCGCACCCTTCGACGGCATGACGGGAAGGCTTGCGGCCTGCATGATGAAGGCGACGATGCCGAGTGCGGCGGAGATGCCGAAGGCCGTGCGCCAGCCATAGGCCTCTCCGATCCAGGCGCCGAGGGGTGCGGCGCACACGGTGGCGAGCGAGACGCCCGTCATGATGATCGCCATGGCGCGCGGCATGAGACGACCGGGAACGAGACGCATGGCGAGCGCCAGCGACATGGCCCAGAAGCCGCCGAGACCGATGCCGAGCAGGGCGCGGGACAGAAGCAGCATCGGAAGACCGCTGGCAAAGGCCGCCATGAGGCTCGACACGATGAGAAGCGCGGTCAGCACCAGAAGCGTCGCGCGACGGTCCCACCGGCTGGTTCCGATCACGACGGCCGGGCCGGCAACCGCACCGACGATGGCCGTCATCGTGACGGATTGTCCGGCCGCGCCGATGCTGACGCCCAGATCCTGCGACATGGGCGTCAGCAGGCTCGCCGGCAGGAATTCGGCCGTCACCAGCGCGAAGACACCGAGAGACAGCGAGGCGACGCCGGCCCAGGCCGCCGTTTTAACGTCGTCGGTTCCCGGCACTTGTTGTACGTCATCATCGATAAGCGTGTTCATTAGAATGTTCTCCAATAGGATATGTCCCTATGGTTAGGCGCGACAGACTGGAGAATCTATGCTATAAAATCCATATCACATGACCATTCGTCCAAAATTGGGAGCCCGTGCCGTGAACGATCCGCTGACGGAAATGCTCAAAGGGCTGCGCCTCGACGGCGTGGATTACAGCCGCTGCCAGCCGACGGCCCCATGGGCGACGGCCTTCCCGAAACAGGATGCCGCGCAGTTCCACTTCCTCGCAGCGGGCTCCGCCTTCTTCCAGGGGCCCTCCGGCGCGTGGAGCGAGCTTCATCCCGGTGACGCCCTGCTTCTGCCGCGCGGCGATGCCCATATCATCGCCAGCGCGCCCGACGTGCCGGCCACTCCGCTCGCCGCCCTGCCCCGCAAGCCGCTCTGCGACGGAATCGTCGAGCTGGAATGCCGGGGCGCCAAAAGCGGCAACGTGCTGTTCTATGCCCTGATGCGCTTCAATGTCGATTCGCTCCATCCGCTGCTGCAACTGATGCCGGACGTGATGCGGGCCAGCGACCTCGCCGCCAGCGAGCCCTCCATCCGCCCGCTGCTCGATGCCATGCAGCGTGAGGTCGAGATGAACCGCGTCGGTGCCGGCGGCATCCTCTCGCGTCTCGCCGACGTGCTGACGGCCACGCTGATCCGCACCTGGGTGGAGCATGGCTGCGGCGATTCGACCGGCTGGCTGGCTGCCTTGCGCAACCCTGAGATCGGCCGCGTGCTGGCGGCGATCCATCTCGATCCCGCCCACGACTGGAGCGTCGACGAACTCGCCCGACACATGGGCGCCTCGCGCTCGGGCTTCGCCCAGCGCTTTGCGGAGGTGGTAGGCGAAACGCCCGCCCGCTACGTCGCCCGCATGCGCATGCATCAGGCCCACCAGTGGCTCGGCGAAGGCCAACGGGTCGCAGCGGTGGCGGAGCGGCTCGGCTACGAGTCGGAGGCATCCTTCAGCCGCGCTTTCAAGCGCATCACCGGCAGCCCGCCAAGCCACGTGCGGGATGTTGCAAAACGCCAGCCGCGGGCGCCCGCAACGGATATGCTCGGAGTTCCGCAAGGGGCGTGAGCGCCGTGGGGATACGGCGCGCACGCATTCCGTCAATCGCCCAACAGCGCAACCACGGTCTCCGCGCAAAGCGCCAGCGAAACCGCACCGGCATCGCGGTGGCCGATGCTGCGTTCGGCGAGCGGGCGCGCGCGCCCAAGGCGGGGCGTGAGGGCGCGCGTCTCTTCGGCGGCCGTGTTCGCAGCGGTGGCGGCACGGGTCCAGGCCGTCTTCAACGATCGCGTTTCCGCAAACGCCGTCTCCAGCGTCTCCACGAAGGGCACGAGTGCATCGACCAGCGTCTTGTCGCCGACCTCCGCGCCTCCGAGCCGCGTGACGCCGTCGAGAGCCAGGCGCGCGCCGGCCACGATGGCGGCGTCATCCCGCATCTCGATGTCCGAAAGCGCCGTGCTCCAAGCCCGGAGCAGCACGCCCCAGATCACGCCCGAGGTGCCGCCTGCGCGATCCGCCCAGGCATCGGCTGCCGCCGCGAGAACGCTTCGAGCACCGGCACCTGCTGCAACGGCGGCATCTGCCGCCACACGGGCGGCCGTCGCGCCGCGGGTCATGCCCTGTCCGTGATCACCATCGCCCGCCTGCGCGTCGATCCGCCCAAGTTCGGCCTCCGCCTCGTGGAGCACCTCGGCGAGCTTGGTGATGATGCCGGCGATGCAGCGGCCGGTCTCGCGTGAGGCATCGGACGCCTCGGGAAAGCTCAGTGTTTCCTCTGCTTCCTCAGAGATCGGCTCTGCAAGGGCAGGTTCTTCGCGCCGGACCAGAACAGCCGTTTCGCAAGGCGCGCACCAGAGGCGTTCGAGATCCGCATCCAGCCAAAGCAGGCTGAGCGAGCAGCCGCGCATATCGAGGCTCGTCACGAACTCGCCGACCTCGGGACGCACGACCTCCAAGCCCGCTGCGGACAACCGCGCCGCGACCTGCGGCCAGAGGACGAAGAGTTCTTCGTATTTGGTGGCGCCGAGGCCGTTCAGGATCACGGCAACGCGCGTGCAATCGGCAGGGCGCTCCGCCAGCAGACGGTGCGTCAGGAGATCGGCAAGTGCCGCTGCCGGAAGGATCGCGGTTTCGCTGATCCCCGGCTCGCCATGAATGCCGAGGCCGAGCGCCATCTGGCCCTTGGGTACCGTGAACAACGGCTCTGCCGACCCCGGCAGGGTACAGCCGCCGAACGCGACGCCGAAGGAGACCGTGCGGGCATTGGCATGCTTTGCCACCGTCTCGACTGCATCCAGCGACCGGCCCTCCTCTGCGGCCGCACCGGCGATCTTGAAGACGATGAGGTCGCCTGCGATACCGCGGCGGCTCAGGTGATCGTCGGCCGGTCCGCTGGCCACGTCATCCGTGACCGGAAGCACGCGAACATCGAGACCTTCCGCCCGCAGCCGCTCGGCGGCAGCGCCGAAATTCAACACGTCGCCGGCATAGTTGCCATAGCCGAGCAGCACGCCGCCGCCCCGATCCGCCAACCGGCAGACCCGCGCAACGGCGGCCGTCGAGGGCGACGCGAAGACATCGCCTGCCACAGCGGCATCCGCCAGACCGGTTCCGACATATCCGGCAAAGGCCGGATAATGCCCGGACCCACCACCGACGACGACCGCAACCTTTCCCTCGACCCTCGGCGTGGATCTGATGACGCCACCCTTCACCGCGCGTACGAAGCGACCATAGACGGCGGCGTAGCCTTTCAGCGCGCTTGCCGCGAAGTCTTCCGGTTCGTCGTAGATCGTCGTCATGTGCATCGTCTCCTCAGCGAAGCTGCGTCACGAAATGATCGTCAACGCGTATAGCATCCGTAAATACTGCCAATCGCCGGTACACGCGATACCGATTGGGCGCATTCACACGAGTCTTTGCCTTCATTTGCGACCGCAGAGTCGAATTAGGGCGGCCGACGTCTTTGAATATAAAAAATGATCAATCTATCGTGATTGTTCGCAAATAGTGAACAGTATGTCTGCATTTGCCCGGGTTCTTTTGTAAGCGACGATATGCTTTGACAAGCCACGACATCGGAGAAGCCCGCGTGAAGCATAACAGTTCGACGGCTTACGGAAGCGTGTCCCGCTTTTTCCATTGGGCGACAGCCGTCGTCATCAGTCTCAACATCGCAATGGGCTTTATCGCGCATCGATCGTCGATGGAGGCGGTCGATGCGAAGGTTCTCTACTTCTCGATCCACAAGACCCTCGGCGTTCTCGCTTTCACGCTGGCGCTCGCCCGTATCTGTTGGACGCTTTTCCAGCCGCATCCGGATCCCGTCCACCCGCAGCGGCGCCTTGAGACTTTCGTGGCCGGCGTGGTTCACTGGATGCTCTACGGTTCGATGCTGCTGGTTCCGCTGACGGGCTGGATCGAGCATGCCGCGACCTCTGGATACGCGCCGATCCTCTGGCCGTTCGGCCAGGATCTGCCGCTGGTGCAGAAGTCGGATGAACTGGCGCAGCGCATGGCGGCGACGCATCAGCTTCTGGCCTGGACGCTCTGTCTGGCCATCGGGCTGCACGTGGCAGGCGCGTTGAAACACGCCCTGATCGATCGTGACGGCGTTCTCCAGCGGATGACGCGCGGGAAGAGCGCAGGAACGGATTCCGGACGTGCCGGCTGGAGGTCCGCCATGGCCTTCGGACTAGCCGCGGTGGCTTTCGCGGGTGTGGTGTTCGCCTCGCAGATAGGCCTTCGCGCCGCATCGGCCCCCGCAGCTTCCCTTCAGGCCGCGACATCCGAATGGCAGGTGACCGAGGGCACGCTCGGCTTCAAGGTCAAGCAGATGGGGACGCCGGTTTCCGGCTCGTTCTCGGACTGGACGGCCTCCATCGCCTTTGACAAGGCCACGGGAACGGGCGATGTCAAAGCCGTCATCAATCTTTCAAGCGTCACGCTGGGCAGCGTGAGCGATCAGGTGAAGGGTGCCGGATTTCTGGATGCGGCACAGCATCCGCAGGCGCAATTCACCGCCAAGATTCAGCCGGAGGGCAAGGACTTCCTTGCGGTTGGAACCTTAAATCTCAAGGGCATCGAGCTGCCGGTGCGGCTGCCGTTCACGATGACCATCAAGGATGGCGTCGCTGACATGGCAGGCCAGACGGTGCTGGACCGACGGGACTTCAAAGTCGGCGAAGGTTACGCCGACGAGAAGACAGTCGGCTTTCCGGTCGAGGTCGATATCTCCCTGCAGGCAAAGCGCTGAGGCACCGCCTCGTAATTCCATTTCCGCCTGCATTCCGCAGGCGGCATGAACGAAGGACAAGATCATGATCTCCAGAACCAAGTATGCTGTCTTCGCGTCGGCAATGCTTCTTGCAGGTGCTGCTCATGCAGAGCCCAAGGCCTACACGTTCGATTCCGGCCACAGCCAAGTCGTCTTTTCCTACCAGCACCTGGGCTTCTCGACCACGAGCGGAATGTTCAGCGGCATCACGGGCACGATCAACTTTGATGAAGCCAAGCCCGAGACCTCGACCGTCACGGTCGAATTCCCGATCTCGTCGCTCCAGACCGGCGATGCCGGCCGCGACAAGCACTTCCAGTCGGCCGACTTCTTCGGTGGCGAAGGCAAGGCACCGAATGTCAGCTTCAAGTCGACCTCGATCAAGGTCACCGGCGAGAAGACCGCGCTGATCACCGGCGATCTCACGCTGAACGGCGTCACCAAGCCGGTCGTCCTCGATACCGTCCTCAATCAGCAGGGCCAGCATCCGATGGAAAACAAGCCGTGGATCGGCTTCAATGCGACCGCTACGGTCAAGCGCACCGACTTCAATCTTGGAATGTTCGCCCCGGCGGTCTCCGATGACGTCGTCGTTCGCATTTCCGTCGAGGCAAGCGCAGCGAAGTAACAGAAAAATGGCGCAGACCTCTCGGGCTGCGCCATCTCTAGCCTTGGAACGCATACGGCGCCGTTTCAAACCTTAACGGCAAACACGACGCGGGCCCGAGTTGGGCTGGTACGTGTTATCCGACGCACGGTAGGAACGGTAGCGCGCTGCACAGCTGCTGCGGTTCTGCGAGGCGATCGCGCCGCCGATGATGGCGCCGGCGGCAAGACCACCGATAATCGCGCCATTGTTACGGTGACGACGGTCATAACGCCGGCCATCACGGTTGCGATCGCGCCGGTCATAGCGGCGATGGTCGCTGTAGCGGTCACGACGATCGTAGCGGCCGTTGTAACGATCGCCGTTGCGCTGGTTGTGCCGGCGAATAATCCGCCTGTCTTCCCGATACTGAACCTGCTGAACGTCTGTCGTGCCTGTGGATGTGGAGCCTGCCGATGTCGTGACAGGCCGTGCCGGGAACGCCTGCGCCGGCACAAAGCTGGTCAGTGCGGTGACGAGGGAAATCAGGATAATTGCGAGTTTTTTCATCATGCCTTTTCCATTGGTTATGGATTGGACATAGTGCGTCAGTAGCGCGCGGTAAGGCGCACGGCAGCAATCACCTGCGGAACATCATACTGCGGCGTCGGCCATAATACGTCCGGCAATGCGATATAGCCTCCGTCCGGCCGCAACGAAGCGGGATCGGTAAGGATATGAGAATTGCCATGAAGACGTTCCTGCTTGCCTCGGTTACTGCTGCCATGGCGGCGTCCATGACGTCCGCACAGCCCCAGGGTTTCGGTCCCATTGCGGACTTCATGGTCATGGATGTGTGCACGGGACCCGATGGAAAAGCGGTCTCCGGCGTCCCCGGAGACAAAGGCTGTCAGCGGCACCGGGATATCGCACCGGGAGAAACACCGCACTACACCCTTCAGAACTTCCCTGCACCCACCTCCGGCTGTGCGGCGGGGCCGGTGTCGAAAATCAACGTTCCCGTATCCCGCTTCACCGAAACGCGCATCATCAGCTCCACCCTTCGCCAGGTCCCCTGCGGCAAAGCGGCCCCTGATGACGATGACGACCTTGAGCGGAACGGCGCCTCGATCCAGTGGCATGACGACGGGTATGGGTTCATCATGGGCAGTTACAGCCCGGTTTCTCTGTCCTCTTTCGAAAGTGATCTTTGTGCGGCAAACAAGGACAGCTCCCAGCGCTTCTTTCGCGGCTGGGTCATCGGCCCGGCGGAGGTCCCCGCGCTCGGTGCTACAGGATACGGTGTATTCCAGACGAAGCTCCAGAAAGGCGCGGCCTCTGCGAATATGGGCGCATGCGCGCTCCGCTATTCCCGCGCTCTGACCACATGGACTGTCGATAAGATCACCTACACATCCGGTCGCGATCTCATCTCGGTGGTATCCAGTCATTACTCCCGCGGCGCTCCGGATGGACAGAGCCCAGGCGAGGCGATGCAGATGGAGCAGACGTTCTGGACGCGGGAATTCGGACTGTCGCGCTGGGAAAAATGGGCCCGGGAGGACTGGGTCCACCCCCGTTCCGACAAATCCGCGTTGGATCTCGCAGCACAGCTCGTCGCGGCCGGCAGATGCAGTCCGCCTGTTCATTCACCGGTCACGTTCACGCCGGCCATGCAGATCGGCGGAACGGATGACGGAGCGGAGATCTACAGCCGGATCATCAGCAATCCCGGCACAGGCGAACAGCATAAATGGGTGATGACGCTTTGCGAGGACTATACCAATATCTCGTCCCTGGCTGACGGGGCTAAGGTGCTGAACCGTGTTTCGACGCTCGCCGATGACGGCTACTGGGAATAGGCATCGCGAACATTGCGCCATCGACAAGGAATGGACGCTCTCTCATCGTCCGGACCTCCGACGGGCCGGCATTGTCATCGCGATGACGCTCGCCACCACGAAGACGAGGCCCAGCAAGGCGTTCGGGTTGGGCGTTTCGCCGAGAAACAGAACCCCGATGCCGACGCCGATCGGGACGCGCAGATAGGCCTGCGCCGTGGTGCCGACGGAGCCCAGCCTCTGCAGCAGTGTGAAATAGAGAACGAAGGCAAGCGCCGTCGAGAAAATGGACAAGGCGAGAAGTGCTGCGAGCGATGACATGGCAGGCGCAAGCGTCCAGGGCTGATCGACGAGAAGACTGACGGGCAGCAGGATCACGCCGCCCCAGATGAGGGAGCCCGCCGCCGGCATCATCGGGTCGAGATCCCGGAAGGTCCGGCCAAAAGTCACGGCTCCGCCATAGGCGACAGCCGCGAGGATGATGGCGAGCTGCGCGATGACGCCGGTGCCAAATCCCGCAAGAACGGACGGGCCGACCACGAGGCAGATGCCGAGAAGCCCGAAAGCGACGCCGAACAGCTTCGGGGTCGTGACCGCTTCATGACGCGTTATGAGGGCATTGATCAGGAAAGCAAAGACGGGCGTCAACGAATTCAGGATGACGGCCAGTCCTGCATCGACATGCTGCTCTCCCCACGCAATCAGCGTGAAGGGCAGAACGGAGTTCAGGACGGCCTGGATGACGAAACGGCGCGTATTGCGGCGATCCCTCGGCAGCTTCAGCCCGCGCAGACGAAGAACGATCAGAAGCAGGCTGCCGGCAATGATCGTCCTTGCGGCGATCAGCGTGATGGGCGGGATCGTGGCGACACCAATCTTGATGAAGGTATAGGACGCGCCCCAGAGGGTGGCGAGCGCCAGGAGCATCAAAAGGCTTATGGCAAGGCGGGGCTGTTGTTCGGGCATGTCCGGTCCAGGTCGTTGATGTCGATAGGGCAGAGCCTTACAGGTTTCCGGCCGCCGACGCTTCGGTCATCGCCGAAGCATTCGCGCCTGACACGCGGGCGGCAAACCGATAGTCTGCGGCCATGATCGACCTTCCCACCGGCAACATGATCGCCCAGGCGGCCCATCTCATGGGCGACCCCGCACGCGCCAATATGCTGGCCGCCCTGATCGGCGGCGAAGCGTTGACGGCAGGGGAACTGGCATCTCATGCTGGCATCACGCCGCAGACGGCGAGCGGGCACCTCGCAAAGCTTCTCGATGGACGGCTCGTTACGGCCGAGCGGCAGGGACGCCATCGCTATTTCCGGCTCGCCTCGCCCTCCGTCGCACAAGCGCTGGAAGGCCTGATGGCGCTCTCGCAGATGCCGCTGGCCGCGCCGGTGAAGCGCCACGGCCCACGCGACGAAGCGATGCGCTGGGCACGGACGTGCTACGACCATATGGCCGGCCGCCTCGCTGTCGAGATCACCGCCACGCTGGAGCAGCGGGGGCTCCTTCACCGGTCGGAGGGCGTCGGTGTTCTCTCGGACGAAGGACATCGCTTCTTCTGCGATTTCGGAATCGACCTCGCAACGACCCACCGCCCGAAGCGTCCGGTCTGCCGCATGTGCCTCGACTGGAGCGAGCGCCGGCCGCATATGGCGGGACGGCTCGGCACGGCACTGCTGACGCGAACGATCGAGCTCGGATGGGTGATGCGGACGCCGAACAGCAGGACGCTGAAGATCACCCCCGCCGGTCATCGCGGCTTTGCAGACATGATCGGTCGGGCGCTCACGCCGTCGTAGAGCCTGAAAGGCTTTCAAACCGCCGATCGGGGAAGGTGAGCGTTACCCGGGTGCCCTCGCCCAGCCGCGACTCGATGGTCGCATCTCCGCCGGACTGGCGAACGAAGCCGTAGACGGTTGCAAGACCGAGGCCGGCACTGCCGTTTTTCATGCGCGTCGTGAAATAGGGCTCGAAAGCCTTGTCGATCGCCTCCGATGTCATTCCGACGCCCGCGTCGGAAACGGAAACCACGACGGATGTACCGTCATGGGTGGCCGAGATGGCGATCTCTCCGCCCTTCGGCATGGCTGCGGCCGCGTTCAGGCAGAGGTTGAGCACGGATTGCTCGAAGAGCGAGGGGTCGAGATAGACCGGCGGCAGATCCCCGGCCGTCGACAGCGTGACCCGGCAGGTCTCGCCGACGGCGATTTCGAGAACGTCGATCATGCCGGTCAGCACGGATCCGAGATCAATCGACACGGGAAAGATCTGCTGCTGGCTTGCGACCGACAGCATGCTGGAGGACAGCGCGCGGCCCCGGTCGGCCGCCTTGCGGATGCGGTTCAGATGCCGCCTCTGGCGATCGGTCACGCCGTCCTCGCGCTCCAGAAGGCCGAGACTGCCGGTGACGATGCCGATCATATTGCCGACCTCATGGGCGAGCTGGTGCGTCATGCGCATAATGCCGTCGAGCCTCAGGGACTTGGCGGCCTCGGCCTCCTGCCGGTCGGCCTCGGTCACGTCGCGCGCAAGGAGAACGAAACCGCCATCCATCTGGCGCGAAAGCGACACCTCCACCACCTGCCCGTCTTCCTGGCGCAGGCGGAAGACGAAGGGTTTGCCCGGCCGCTCCGTGTCGTCGAGCGCATCCTGCAAACCCATGGCATCGATATCGGGCAGACCATCAAGGAAACGCTGCAAAGGCAGCTTTCGCGAGGCACCGCCGCGCCCGACAAGCTCGATCACCCGACGGTTCATGGCGATAGGCTTGCCGGCGGCGTCGAACAGGGCGATGCCCTCGTTCATGCTGCGAAAGATCGCGCGGATCGTCTTGGCCGCCGTCTCCGCCTTTCGGCGCATCCGGCTAACGCGATCGACGCTCTCGCGGAAGGCGCTGAAAGCCTGCACCAGCCGGATCAGTTCCGTCTCGTCGCCTCGATAACGCGGCACGGCGATCTGCTTCTGCCCGCCGGCGAGCGCGTTCATGCCGGCCGAGAGATCAACGATTCCGCGGGAGACCCGCATGACGGACCGGATGGCGAGCGCTGCGATGAGCAGCATCAGGAGCGCTGTGACGAAGACGATACTGAGCAGCCTTTGCAGCATCTGCGAGATCGCCTGCACATCGTCGCCGAGCTTCCCCACCACGCTATCGTTCTGCAACTCGACGGCGAGCGACAGTTCGCGCGAAACCGTGTGGAGGCGCGTGATCGCGGCGCGAATGGAAAACATCTCCCGCAAATACCGCGTCTGTGCCGCAAAGATGCGGCGATGGGCATCGAGCGCGGCCTGATCCATGCGCACAGGCGCGGCCTCGGCAATCGACAGCTCCCGGACATAGCGCCTCTGGAGTTCGCCTAGCTGAAACAGGCTGTCGGATGTCGAGGCGGATTGCGCGATGGCGTTGAGGCCTGGCTGCAGGTTGCGAACCGTCGTCATGTCCCGCGTCGCGATCTGGCTGAGCGCCATCGCGGCATCCGATTTGTGCGCCTGCGCCGCCTCGGCATTTTGCAACATGGTAATCGTCTGCTGCTGGATCGTGCCCAGCAGCGCCAGTACCCTTCCATCGGTGGGCGCTGCCGTCCGCTCCGGCCGGGGCTGCATCATGATCATCAGCGCCTCGACCTGGGTCAGCACGGCACGGCTCTCGCTGGAAATGCGATAGGGCGAGGTCGCGTTCATCAGGAAGGGCGCGCTGGAAACGAGGTCGGATACCTGTTTGGAAACGATGGCGGATTTGCCGAGGCTGACGAAGGCCTGCGTGCCATAGGTGGCCATCTCGTTTCGCGCCTTCAGGAGACCGACGATGGCGACCGTGGAAATGCCAAGCACCAGCGCGCCGATGAGCAGGATGGCAGCGGGAAGACGGAATGCAATCGAGGAAAAGAAGGCGCGACGAGTCATTGCTCCGTCTCGCGGCGCAGAACTTCCAGCACGTAGCCGCGGCCCCGGCGCGTCTTGATGTATCGCGGCAGTTCCGGGTTCTGCTCGATCTTGCGGCGCAGCCTCAGAACCAGCACGTCGACATTGCGATCCACGTAGCGGTCCGTGCCACTGCCCAGCCGCTCGAGAATCTGGGATCGGGTGACCGGAAGGTTGGGCGTTTCGGCAAGCAGTTCCAGAAGTGCGAACTCGGCACCCGTCAGCGTCTTGCCCGGCTGCCCATCGCAGACGGCCAGCCTGCGCTTCAGGTCGACCGTCCAATCTCCGAGCTTGAGCGCCGATGCAGCGGGCGCGAGGTCGGCCGCCAGCTCCGGCATGCGCTCGGGCTTCGACATCAGGACCGAGCGGCGCAGCACTGCCTTCATACGGGCGGCAAGCTCGATCGGCTCGAACGGTTTGACGATATAGTCGTCAGCGGCTGTCTCCAGGCCCAGCACGCGCTCGGCCGAGCTGCCGGCCGCCGTCACCATGATGATGCCCACATCCATGCTGCTGCGAATGCGCTGCGCGAATGTTCGCCCCGACGCACCGGGGAGATTGTGATCCAGCAGGATGAGATGCACGATCTCGCGCGACAGGAAGGCCGTCGCCTCCTCGGCCGAACCCGCCACGAACGGCGTCCAGCCCTCCGCCTCCACGAGATCGAACAACATCTCCGCCATATCCGGATCGTCCTCCACGATCAGAATCTTCACCTGCATATCGAAATTCCTCCTGCAGCAGCATAGGCTTCGGGACGGAATGTTCAAATGCTTGCCGATGACGCGATCTGTCACAAATGTAACATTTGAAAGGTTCGCAACCGTCGGAAATATCGGCTGTAACAACGGTAACCACTCCGTCCTTGAAGCGTTCGCTGTATCTGCCATTCTGGCTGCGGAGGTCGGGACATCATTGTTCCCGAGTGGAGGCTTTTGGTGAGGACGTTCATCTGTCTGGCAGCGGCGGCGTGTCTGTCGTTCGGCGTGACCGCACGTGCAGAGCCCATAGCGCGGCTCAACGTGCTGTGCGGTGTGGACGAGGCCTGGTGCGCGGCCATGAAATACGCGGTGATGACACGGTTGCGGATCGACGCGACCGTCACGCGCAAGAGCACCGGCGAGATCCTCGATCAGGTGCGCAATGAGAAGGCCGATCCGCAAACGGATGTCTGGTGGGGCGGCACGGGCGATGCGCAGTTGCAGGCGGCCGACGAAGGCTTGCTGCAATCCTACCAGCCGCAAACGACCACCGCGATGCTGCCTTGGGCCGACAATTTCTTCGATCTCTCGGGCGGGCATTCCGCAGGCATCTATGCCGGAGCGCTCGGCTTTGCCTACAATACCGACCTTTTGAAGCAGAAGGGCCTTAAAGCCCCGGCCTGCTGGAAGGACCTGCTCGATGGAACCTATGCCGGCGCCATCGAGCTTGCCGATCCGAATTCGTCGGGGACGGCCTATACCGCGCTGGCGACGCTGGTTCAGCTCTTCGGGGAAGATGAGGCGTTCAAATATCTCGGCCGGCTCGGCGCCAATATCCGTGCCTATCCGCAGTCGGGTTCGGCCCCGGTCAAGGATGCCGCCCATGGCGAGACGCTGATCGGTATTTCCTTCATCCACGACGCGGTGACGCTGCGGCAGGCGGGCTACCCACTCGAAATCGTCGCGCCCTGCGAAGGCACGGGCTACGAGATCGGCGCCGTCAGCATCGTCAAAGGTGCGAAAAACCTGGAGGCGGCCCGCGCCTTCGTCGATTTTGCGCTGAGTGCCGAGGGACAGGCGACAGGGGCTGCCGCCGGGCAGAACCAGGTGCCGTCCAATGCCGGCGCGTCCCTGCCGCCCGGTGCACCTGACATTTCGATGATCCGGATGGTCGATTACGACTTCGCGACCTTCGGCTCGGCGGACGAGCGCCGCCGGCTTCTGAAACGTTTCGACAGCGAGATCCGCGGGATCCCCTGACCAAATACGAGGGAGAGGAAGCTGCCCTCTCCGGCAAGACCGTCGCCTGCGCGTTTCCGCCGGCGCCGAGGCATCACACACAGGACGGAACACGTCAGCCCGATTGCAGATGCAAATGGGCAAGGCGTCCCCGTGTCGTCCGAAAATACGTTCAACCAAGGAGGAAAGACCATGAAAACCACCACAGCCGCCATTCTATGGATGGCAGGGACCGCGCTGACCGCCACGTCGGCGCAGGCGGCCGGTACGCTCAACCTGATCTGCTCGGCAGACGTTGTCATCTGCGAGCAGATGAAGGGCGACTTCGAGAAGGACCACGACATCAAGGTCAATATGGTGCGCCTGTCGTCGGGCGAAACTTACGCCAAGATCCGCGCGGAGGCGCGCAATCCGAAGACGGATATCTGGTGGGCCGGCACCGGCGATCCCCATATGCAGGCGGCGTCCGACGGACTGACGCAGGAATACAAGTCGCCGCTGCTCGACCAGCTGCAGGATTGGGCGCAGAAGCAGGCCGAAGGCTCCGGCTTCAAGACCGTCGGCGTCTATGCCGGCGCGCTCGGCTGGGGCTACAACACCGAGATCTTCAAGGCGAAGGGCTTTACCGAGCCGAAATGCTGGGCCGATCTTCTCAATCCCGCCTTCAAGGGCGAGATCCAGATCGCCAATCCGAACTCGTCGGGCACCGCCTATACCGCGCTCGCCTCGCTGGTCCAGATCATGGGCGAGGACCAGGCCTACGACTACCTGAAGAAGCTCAACGCCAACATCTCGCAATATACCAAGTCCGGCTCCGCTCCGGTGAAGGCGGCGGCCCGTGGCGAAACGGCCATCGGCATCGTCTTCATGCATGACGCGGTAGCCCAGACGGCGGAAGGCTTCCCGGTTAAGTCGGTCGCACCTTGCGAAGGCACCGGCTACGAGATCGGCTCCATGTCGATCGTCAAGGGCGCGAAGAACCTCGACAATGCGAAGATCTGGTACGACTGGGCACTCTCGCCCGCCGTCCAGTCGCGCATGAAGGACGCCAAGTCCTTCCAGCTGCCGTCCAACAAGTCGGCCGAGATCCCCAAGGAGGCGCCGCGCTTCGAGGACATCAAGCTGATCGACTACGACTTCAAGACCTATGGCGACCCGGCCAAGCGCAAGGAACTGCTGGAGCGCTGGGACCGCGAGATTAGCGCCAACGCGAACTGATACGCGCCTCGTGCCGGCTGGCGGAGGTGTTGGCCGGCGCAAGGCTTTGAAACATGGCATGGCTTGAAGAGGGGATCGGGATGGATACCGGCAAAGACAATCGTAACCGCAGACTGGATATCACGCTCGGTCTTGGCATTCTGGCCTTCCTACTCGTCCCCTGGTACAGGATCGAGGGCGGGTTTCTGGGGCTCGGCTGGTTGTCGGGCTTCCCCGGCGAAGCCTCGGTCTCGCCCGGCCTGTTGCAGATCCTTCTGCACGGCCGCTGGTGGCTCGCCATCGCTGCGCTGATGCTGGTGGTCGCCGGCATTGCCCGCTTCACGCGAGATCCGAAACGACGCGGCGCGCTCCTTGTCCTATCCGGTGCCATCGGCGTGGTGTTCCTAACGCTGCAGGGGCTGGCTATCGGTTATTCCGGCTGGTCCTGGACGATCAGTGAGACTCTGTTCGGGGCGCTGTCCGACGGGCAACCGTCGATGGGCGCCGGCGCCATGCTCTCGGCGCTGGTCTTCGTGCTCCTCTTCTCCTTCGGCCTTGCCGAGCGCGGCGCCATGAAGGGCGATGCCTTCGTCGTCGCTTCCATCGCGCTTCTCGTCTTTCTCGTTGCGATCTTCGTATTCTACCCGGTCGGCAGCATGCTGGTCGGCGCGTTTCAGGATTTCGACGGCTCGCTCAATCCGGACGGCTTCACCCGCAACATTCAGGACCCCGCCATCTGGAGCCTCGGCTGCGTCGTCGGCGGGGAGCGGTGCGGCGTTGCGTGGCGCACGCTGTGGCTGGCGATCATGACGGCCGGCGGCTCCACCATCATGGGGCTGGCCTTTGCGCTGGTCGCCACCCGCACGCGCTTTCCCTTCAAGAAGGGACTGCGCCTCCTCACCGTCCTGCCGATCATCACGCCGCCCTTCGTCATCGGCCTTGCGCTGACGCTGCTCTTCGGCCGCGCCGGCGTCGTTACCGAAGCGCTCTCCAGCCTGTTCGGCATCGAGCCCGGCCGCTGGCTCTACGGGATGACCGGCATCTGGATTGCGCAGGTCCTGTCGTTTACGCCCATCTCCTTCCTCGTGCTCATCGGCGTTGTCGAAGGCGTCAGCCCATCGATGGAAGAGGCATCACAGACGCTGCGCGCCGATCGCTGGCGCACCTTCTGGCGGGTCTCGCTGCCTTTAATGAAGCCGGGCATCGCCAATGCGTTCCTCATCGGCTTCATCGAAAGCATGGCCGATTTCGGCAATCCGCTGGTGCTCGGCGGCAGCCACGGGGTGCTCTCGACCGAGATCTTCTTTGCCGTCGTCGGCTCGCAGAACGATCCCTCGCGCGCCGCGGTGCTCGCCATCATCCTGCTCTGCTTCACGCTCACCGCATTTCTCGCCCAGCGCTATTGGCTGGCCGGCAAGAACTTCGCGACCGTCACCGGCAAAGGCGACAGCGGATCGCACATCGCCCTACCGCGCTCGCTCTCCATCGGCGTGCATGCCCTCGTCGTTCCGTGGATGCTCTTCACCATCGTCATCTACGGCATGATCCTCTTCGGCGGCTTCGTCAAAACCTGGGGGCTCGACAATTCGCTGACGCTCGATCACTACGCCAGAGCCTTTTCGGTCGAGATGCGCGACGGCGTGCTCGCCTGGACCGGCGTCGCGTGGAATTCCTTCTGGACGACCATGGAGATCGCGCTGATCTCGGCACCGCTGACGGCCGCTGTCGGGCTGCTCACGGCCTACATCATCGTCCGTCAGAAATTCGTCGGTCGCAACGTGTTCGAGTTCGCGCTGATGATGAGCTTTGCCATTCCCGGCACGGTCATCGGCATCAGCTACATCATGGCGTTCAACCTGCCGCCGCTTGAGATGACCGGCACCGCGCTGATCCTCATCGCCTGCTTCGTCTTCCGCAACATGCCGGTCGGCGTACGTGGCGGGGTGGCGGCCATGAGCCAGCTCGACAAGAGCCTCGACGAGGCGTCGTTGACGCTGCGCGCCACGAGCTTCCGCACGATGCGCAAGGTCATCCTGCCGCTGCTGCGCCCGGCGATCACGGCAGCACTGGTCTACTCCTTCGTGCGGGCGATCACCTCCATCAGCGCGGTCATCTTCCTCGTCAGCGCCGAATACAACATGGCGACCTCCTACATCGTCGGCCTTGTCGAGAACGGCGAGTATGGCGTGGCGATTGCTTATTCCTCCATGCTGATCGTCGTGATGATCGTCATCATCGCCGGCTTCCAGCTTCTCGTCGGCGAACGCCGGCTGCGCCGTGAAAACCGGGTCGCCGGCCTTCGCTCCGCGCCTTCATCCCTTCTCGGTCAGGAGAAAACAGCATGATCCATTCCCGCGCCGGTTCCGTCGTCTTCCAGCACGTCAAGAAGCAGTTCGGTGCCTTCACCGCCATTCACGACCTGTCCATCACCATCGAGCCCGGCCAGCTCGTGACCCTGCTCGGCCCCTCGGGCTGCGGCAAGACCACGACGCTGCGCATGCTCGCGGGCCTCGAACATCCCACCTCCGGGCAGATCCTCATCGGCGGCAAGGACGTGACGATGCTGCCGGCCAATGAGCGCGACGTGTCGATGGTGTTCCAGTCCTACGCGCTGTTTCCGCATATGAGCTCGCTCGACAACGTGGCCTACGGCCTCGAGTCCTCCGGCATGAAGCGAAAGGACGCGCGCGAGCGGGCGGAAGAGGGCCTGAAGCTCGTCGGCCTTGCCGGCATGGGCGCGCGGCTTCCCGCCGAACTCTCCGGCGGCCAGCAGCAACGCGTGGCCGTCGCCCGGGCGCTGGTGCTGGAGCCGCAGGTGCTTCTGCTCGACGAGCCGCTCTCCAACCTCGACGCGCGCCTGCGCCGGCAGGTGCGCACCGAAATCCGCGAGCTGCAGCAGCGTCTCGGCTTCACCGCCGTCTACGTGACGCATGATCAGGACGAAGCGCTGGCCGTCTCCGACCGCATCATCATCATGAAGGATGGCGTGATCGCACAGGAGGGCTCGCCGCGCGATCTCTACGAGGCCCCCGCTTCGGCCTTCATCGCCGATTTCATGGGCGAGGCCAACGTCGTCGCCTGCGACGTCATCCGCGTCGAAGGGGCGGACGCGACCATTCGCATCGGGGCGCTCGAACATCGCGTGCCCAGCCGCAACGCACGGCCAGGGCCTGCCAAGCTTGCCGTGCGACCGAACTCGATTACGCTGGAGCCGGCGTCAACCGCCGCCTTCCCGGGGCGGATTACCCATGCCGCTTACCTCGGCGACCATGTGGAATATGAGGTGGAGACCGGCACCGGGCGGCTGTTCGTGGTCGATCCCGCGGTGGAACGGGCGCTGCCGCCTGCAACAGATGTCGCTGTCGGCTTCAAAGGACGCGGCATTGCCATTATCAACGACTGAGCCGCTTCGTACACAAGGACTTCACATGACGCATGATCTCGACGCCCGCTTCGCTCTCGCGCAGACGATCGCCCGCAACGCCGGCGCTGTCGCTCTCGACTATTTCAACCGCCGCGAAACACTGGTCATCGAAACCAAGCGCGACGCGCAGGACGTCGTCTCGATCGCCGACCGCGAGGTGGAAAACCTGATTCGCGCCGCGGTGGCCGACGCCCACCCGGATGACGGATTTCTCGGCGAAGAGTACGGCCTTGCCACGGGCGCCTCAGGCTATACCTGGGTGGTCGATCCGATCGACGGCACCAGCCCCTTCGTCAACGGCATGCCGAGCTGGTGCGTTTCCATCGCGGTCCTCTTCAACAGCAAGCCGGTGATCGGCGTGATCTACGCGCCCTGCTTCGATGAGCTCTACGCCGCAGCCACGGGCAAAGGCGCCGTGCTCAACGGCCGGGTGCTGACCCTCGACCCATCACGCACCATCCGCAACGCCGTCACCGGCATCGGCGCCAACAATTACGTCACACCGGCCTTCGTCGGAAAGATGGTGGAAACGCTGATGGAAGCCGGCGGCAATTTCATCCGCAATGGGTCGGGCGCACTGATGCTCGCCTATGTCGCGGCGGGCCGGCTGGTCGGCTATTACGAACCCTACATGCATGCCTGGGATTGCCTTGCAGGCTATTGCCTGGTGACGGAGGCCGGCGGCTGGCACCATCCCTTCCCCGTCGAAGGCGAGCAGCTAACCCGCGGCGCCGCGGTATTGGCCGCGGCTCCCGGCGCCGTGGACGATCTGCGGCGCATTGCCGGGGTCTAGCACCGTCTCAGCCGCGGGCAGCACGCAGAATTATGCGGCCCGCGGACCATGTCCCTTCTCGTCACGCGTCCCGTGCCGACCGCAGCGTATGCGTCCCCAGCATGGCAAGGGCGCCGACAAAGCCAACGGCTGCGAACGCGTAGAAGCCCCACGGGTGGCCCATGCCGAGCGACACGAGCGTTCCCCCGACCAGCGGACCGGCGATAGCACCAAGGCGGCCGACGCCCGCCGACATGCCGAGCGCGGTGGCGCGGATGGCAGGCGGGTGGTTTGCGGCGGTGAAGGCATAGACGAGGACCTGGGCCGAAAAGACGAAGCAACCGGTCATGAACACCAGAGGATACAGCAACCCGACCGGGGTTTTCACCGAGAGGATGGCCAGCAGGACGCCGCCGCAGACGAACCACAACACCGCGGCCCGCTTCAGGCCGATTGCGTCGCCGACGCGCCCGGCGACGATCAGACCGACGACGGCACCCGCATTGAGAAGTAGAAGCAGCCAAAGCCCGCGCTCAAGCCCGTAGTCGGCGGCGACCATCATCGCCGGAAGCCAGGTGTTCAGCGCGTAGACCAGAAGAAGTCCCATGAAGGACGTCACCCAGATGGCGATGCTGTTGCGCAGGATCGGCGGGCGAAGAAGGGTGGCGATCGACGGCCGCTCCTTCGGCTGACCGGCCACCGGCGCGTCGATATTGAGACCGAAGGCATCGCCAATCTGGCGGGCCTCTTCGGTTCGACCCTTGGCGAGCAGGAAAGCCGGAGATTCCGGCAGGTAACGGATCATCAGCGGGACGAGCACGAAACCGGGAACGGCGCCTGCGAAGAACATGGCGCGCCAGCCGAGCGATGGCAGAAGCAATAGACCGAGAAGGGCCGTCGAAACGGCCCCGACGTGATAGCCGGTCATGACCGTGGTCGAGGCCTTGCCGGCCTTGCCGCGTGAAAACTCGGTGACCATGGCAATGGCTGTCGGTAAGCAGCCGCCCAGCCCGAAGCCAGCAAGGAAACGGAAGATACCGAGCTGCCACCAGTTCTGCGCCAGGCCACAGGCGAGCGTCAGCAGCGAGAAGGCGGCAACCGCCCAGATCATCACCTTGCGGCGGCCGAGGCTGTCTGTCGCGATACCGATCGACAACGCCCCGAGCGTCATGCCGACAAGGCTGATGGTCGATACGAAGGTCGCTTCCGGCGCCGTCATCCACGGCGTTTCACCGCCCGTCAACGTCGGGATCAAAGCTCCCAGTACCACGAGATCGAAACCGTCCAGCACCACAGCGGCCCAACAGAGTGTCGCGACCCATCCGACCGCGACGCCGCTCTTTCCGATTGTCATTTTCTCTCCTTCCCAAGCCTATATCGACGGGAGAGAAGCACGTCGCTCTGCCGTTTCCCCCGCGGGCAGAAACAGGGAGCGTCAAGCATTGCGGCTTACTCTCTCGTCCTGACAACGGACCGTGGCCTTTCCCATCTGCGGAAAATTCACACGTCCGCCCTCCGGCTCCGATACTGCAGGGATCCTCCGGTTCGGTAAAATGAGTTTTTCTCGCGGATTGATAACCCGCGAGTTATGGTCGCTCCGGAAAGTGTGGCAGGTCCGGCGGAGATATCCTGCTCAGAGTTACGCCAGCCCTTCTGCGGCGACGGCGCCCGTCAGGCGGTCGAGTGTGCGCCCCATGCGGGTCATGATCTCGGTGATATCCTCGGGCGTCACGATCAAGGGCGGGCAAAGTGCCAGCTGATCGCCGATCGCCCGGAAGATCAATCCCTCTTCATGGCCGATGGTGGAGGCCAGGGCGCCGGCACGGCCGAGCTTGTCGAACGGCTTGCGCGTCGCCTTGTCGGCGACCAGTTCGACGGCGCCGATAAGGCCGGCACCTCGCGCTTCGCCCACCAGCGGATGATCCGCAAAGGCCTGGAGTCCCGCCTGGAACTGTGCCTCAAGACGGGCGGCATTGCCCATCAGGTCACGCTCCTCGATGATCGCGAGGTTTTCGAGCGCGACGGCGGTTGCCACCGGGTGACCGGAGGCGGTGTAGCCGTGGCCGAACATGCCGATCTTCTCCGAGTTGTCGGCGATCGCCTGGTAGATCGGGTCCGAAAACAAGACCGCGGCCAGCGGCATGTAGGACGACGTGATCTGCTTCGACAGCGTCATGATGTCGGGCGTGAAGCCATATTTCTGGCAACCGAACGGCGTCCCCAGACGCCCGAAGCCGCAGATGACTTCGTCGGAAACAATCAGGATGTCATGGGCGCGGCAGATCCGCTCCACACCTTCCCAGTATCCGACCGGCGGCGGCATCACGCCGCCTGCCGCCATCAGCGGCTCACCGATAAAGGCGGCGATTGTGTCGGCGCCTTCGGTTGCGATGACCGTCTCGAGTTCGGCGAGCAGCCGTGCCGTGAAGGCCGCCTCGTCTTCGCCGGGCGCCCCGAAGCGGTAGAAATGCGGGCACGTCAGATGATGCACGGGGATGGCCGGCAGGTCGAAATCGCGGTGGTTGGTGGGCAGGCCGGTCAGGCTGCCGGACGCAACCGTGATGCCGTGATAGCCCTTGATACGGGACAGAAACTTCTTCTTGTTCGGGCGGCCGAGCGCATTGTTCATGTACCACACCATCTTGACGATCGTGTCGTTGGCTTCCGAACCCGACGAGGTGAAGAAAGCGCGGGAGATGTTCGGCGGCGTCATCTCGACCAGCTTTTCGGCAAGCCGGATCGAAGGCTCGTGCGATTTCGACGAGAACGTATGATAATAGGGCAGCTTCAGCATCTGCCGGTGAGCAGCCTCGGCGAGCCGGGGCTCGGAAAAGCCGACGGCGACGGACCACAGACCAGCCAGCCCCTCGATATATTCCTTGCCGGTATTGTCGTAGACCCGGATGCCCTCGCCGCGATCGATCACCAGCGGCCCGGTGCGTTCATGCTGGCGCATGTTCGTATTGGGGTGCAGCACATTGGCGATATCGGCGTCGGCAAGGGAATTTGAGAGAGGCGTCATGAAGGGTCTCGCGGAGGGGGATAAGGGAAGACGTCGTCGCGACAGGCCGTGTCAGGAACCGAGCGTATTGCTGCGCCCGTCGGCAATGACATGGTCCATCGCACAGTCGGACATGGAGGGAGCGCTTCGCAGCGAAACAACCCGTTCCGCTGATCGGTCCTGTGCCTGGCTGAGCATGGGCGACGACCTCGGGAATAGCAAGACCGGTTCCTGGCCGGCCTGCGATTTCCACGCGTCCTTCACGAAGAGCGAGGTCGTGCGGCGCCCTGGCTTGCCGACTTCGGCGATCGCTTGCAGGCGTACTGCAGCCTGATCGAATTCTTCAGGCCGCGCTTTCGACCCTAGCCTCGCTCACATCGTGAGCGTTCGTCCTGAGGAAGACGAAGACCACGAGGGCGGTCAGAAGGGTGATGGCGGTCAGCAGGAGGAGGAGGTTGCTGAAGGCATTCGAGTAGAGCGACGTCAGCACTGCCCGATCGATTCCCTGCAAGGCATTCCCGGCCGCGCCGAGATCTCCGGCGGCAAGCCTTTGGGCGCTCGTCGCAATGGTCGAAGGTATGGCGCTTCCCTTCAATCCGTCGGCAACCAGCATCGACAGGATCGCGCTGACGACCGCGAGCGCAACGCCTTCGCCGGCGACCCTCGTGGTGCTGAAAATGCCTGTCGCCATTCCTGCGCGCTCCTTGGGCACAACGCTGACCGCAAGGCCATCCATCAGCCCCCAGGGAAAGCTGATGCCCGTACCGATCACCAGCATGGGCAAAGCGAGTGCAAGAACCGGAGCACCGACCGGGATCTGCGACAGCCAGAGCAGACCGGCGGCCGAGATCAGCAAACCCGCCCCGCAAATCGTGGCAGGGCGGAGCCAGCGCGTCAGAAGTCCGGCCACGATCGGCAGGATCAGCAGCGGCGCCGAAAGCGCGATCATCAAGGTCCCCGCCGCCGCCTCGCCCATACCCTCTACGCCGATGAAGCGCCCGGGAAGCAAGACCAGCAAGACGACGAAGCCATAGGCCGGAGCCGCCGCAAGCAGCTGAACGCCAACGAAACGGGGATAGGCGAACAAGGAGAGGTCCAGCATAGGCCGGGAGACCGCGCGTTCAGTGACCACGAACGCGAGGAGGAAGACGAGTGCGCCTGCCAGCAATCCCAAGACCATGCCGTCGCTCCAGCCACGCTCGGGCGCCAGCAAAATGCCGTAGGTGAAGAGGCCGAGCGCCGCGGTGAAGGTCAGCGCTCCGCCCCAGTCGAGCCCGCGAGACGCCGGATCCCGGCTCTCCTTCAATGCGTACCAGCCGAAGATGAAGGCGAGAACGGCAAAGACGACCACCGCCAGGAAGATACTGCGCCAGCCGAGTGCCTCGATCATCAGGCCCGAGGCCACCGGGCCGAGCGACAGGCCGACGCCGAAGCTGGTGCCGACGATGCTGAAGGCGCGAAGCCGCGCCGGCCCCTCGAACGCCTGCGCCAGGGCGGCCATGCCGCCCGAAAACGCTGCAGCCGCTGCAAACCCTTGGGCCGCGCGCAAGAGATCGAACACCAGAATATCTGTGGCAAAAACGAGCGCGAACGAGACCACTGCGAAGGATCCGACACCCGCCAGGAAGATCCGCTTGCGGCCATAGCTGTCCGCCAAGGCGCCCGCTGCCATCAGGGTCGATCCGAAGGTGAGCATGAAGGCGTTCGTCACCCAGGCGATGGCGACCGGACTGCCGCCCAGCGCCCGCCCGATGGAGGGCAACGCCACCGCCGTGCCCGTGAACGTGAGGGGCATGGCAGCAGCGGCAAGGCAGACGGCCAGCAAAGCCAGCCATGTTCGAGGTCCGTCAGACGCGCGGGATGAGGATGACATGCGTGTTTCCCTGAAGCTGGAGAATGGTGCGCCAACACGCGCCCTCTTTGCGCTTCAGTATATTTATGATTGAGTATTCGAAAATGGCGTCATTCTTCCGGATATAACGGATCAAAACGCTCGAATGGCACTATAAAGGAGCAGAAGACATGGACCGTTTGACCGGCCTCGGGGCCTTCGTCCGCACCGCCGATCTCGGCAGCTTCGTTGCCGCCGGACGTGTTCTCGGTCTATCCCCGTCTGCTGTCGGAAAGGCTGTTACACGGCTGGAAAGTCAGTTGGGCGTCCGGCTCTTTCAGCGTTCGACCCGCAGCCTGCGGCTGACGGAAGAAGGGCGCGCGTTTCACGAACGATGCCGCCACATCCTCGACGATCTCGACGACGCGCAGGAAACGCTGCTGCGAACCCGGGAAACTCCACGTGGGCGGGTCAAGGTCAGCGCGCCCATCGTCGCCTACCACCTGCTCCTGCCGGTGCTTTCCGAGTTTCTGTCGCTCTATCCGGAGATCGAACTCGATCTGGACTTCACCGACCGCATCGTGGATCTCATCGACGAAGGCGTTGATGTCGCTATCCGAAGTGGGCAATTGCCCGACAGCCGCATCATGGTCCGCATGCTTCGGCCGTTCCGGATGCTCCTCTGCGCGTCACCCGCCTATCTGGAGAAATGCGGAACGCCGGCCTGCCCGCGCGACCTGTCCACCCATGTCGGGATCGGCTTCCGCTATCCCAATAGCGGCAAGATTCAGGACTGGCCCTTGATGCGTCCGGCGGGCGAGCCCGATGTCAGGATCCGTCACGTCCTGACATGCAACAATATGGAGGCATTGCGCGGCGCCGTGCTGCGCGGACTCGGCATCGGCTGCATGCCGGATTTTCTCGCCGCCGCCTCACTCAGGAACGGAGAGCTTACGCCGCTGCTGCTGGATCACCTCGATGCTCCCGGCCAGTTCAACCTGATCTGGCCTTCGAGCCGGCATCTTTCCCCGAAAGTGCGGGTCATCGTCGATTTCATCAGCAAGAGGTTGTTTTCCAGCGAATGTCAGCTTCTCCCGACACTGTCAGATTCTTAAGGCTTCGAGACTTCCGAAGAATCACCGCTTAGCCGCGAATCAGTCTGCGCGCAGGTTCTGTCCGAACCTGTCACCTGACAAGGAAAGCGAGCGTCACGCAGCGGGGCGATTCGTCAAGCAGCGGGCAACGCAGTCCTTCCAGCCGTCGATGCCGGCCTGGCGCGCACCATCGCTCTCTTCCGGCTCGAACCGGCGGTCGCATTGCCAGGCTTCGGCAAAACCGGCCTGATCGGGCCAGAGGCCGGCGCGCGAGCCGGCGAGCCATGCCGCACCGAGAACGGTGGTTTCCAAGACAACGGGACGATCGACGGGTGCTGCGAGGATGTCGGCGAGGCGCTGCATCGTCCAGTCGGAGGCGACCATGCCGCCATCGACCCGCAAGACCGTCCGCTCGCGCTTGTCGCCCCAGTCCTTCTTCATCGCTTCCAGAAGGTCGTGCGTCTGGTAGGCCACGCTTTCCAACGCCGCACGCGCGAATTCGGCAGGGCCGGTGGCTCGCGTCAGACCGAAGACGGCGCCGCGCGCATCGGGGTCCCAGTGCGGCGCGCCGAGGCCGGTGAAGGCCGGTACGAGGTAAACATGCTGGTTCGGGTCCGCCGTCTTTGCCAGTTCCTCGGCTTCGGACGACTTGGAGATGAAGCCCATTTCGTCGCGCAGCCATTGCACGGCGGCGCCGGCGATGAAGATCGAGCCTTCCAGCGCATAGGTCGTCTTGCCGTCGAGACGGTAGGCGATCGTGGTCAGCAGGCGGTTGGAGGAGACGACGCGGTCCTCGCCCGTGTTGAGAAGCGCAAAGCAGCCCGTTCCATAGGTCGATTTCAGCATGCCGGGCGCAAAGCAGGCATTGCCGATGACGGCAGCCTGCTGATCGCCGGCCACGCCGAGGATCGGGATTTCCGCACCGAAGATGGCGGGATCGGTCACGCCGAAATCGGCCGCGCAATCCTTCACCTCCGGCAGCATCGCGCGGGGAACGGACAGGATGTCGAGAAGCTCGTCGTCGAAACGGTTCTCGGAAATATCGTAGAGCAGCGTGCGCGAGGCGTTGGTTGCGTCGGTCACATGTACGCGCCCGCCGGTCAGCTTGTAGATGAGCCAGCTGTCGATGGTCCCGAAGCAGACCTCGCCCTTCTCGGCGCGCGCGCGCAGGCCGTCCACCGTGTCGAGCAGCCAGGCGAGCTTCGTGCCGGAAAAGTAGGGATCGATCAGGAGGCCGGTCTTCTCGGTGAACAACGGCTCCAGCCCGCGCGCCTTCAGCTCGTCGCAAAACCGCGCCGTGCGCCGGTCCTGCCAGACGATGGCACGGTGAACGGGCTCGCCTGTCTCACGATCCCAAACGACGATCGTCTCACGCTGGTTGGTGATGCCGATCGCCGCGATATCGGTGGCCGCGATGCCGGCCTTCTCGATCGCCTTGCGGCTGGTGGAGAGCACACTCTCCCAGATCTCCTCGGCATCATGCTCGACCCAGCCGGAATCGGGGAAGAATTGCTGGAATTCCTGGCCCGCAACGCCGGCAATGGCCATGTTCGCGTCGAAGATCATCGTTCGGGTGGATGTCGTTCCCTGATCGATCGCCAGAATGTAACCGCTCATTCGTCCTCGTCTCCCATCGACCCAGCCCACGCCACCCCGGCGCACGCGATGCCTCGTCATTCCGCTCGCGGTCCCGGCACTGTCACGTCGGGGGCATGCGGCGTCAATAAAAGGCCGGGGCACGTGTCGCGCCCCGGCCGTTGTCTAGCGGGTCAGGCTTACTTCTGCCAGCTCTTGACGAGTTCGTCGTAGTTGACCGTCAGAGGCTTTTCTTTCTCGTTCTCGATCTTCAGCTGCGGCGCGATGTTGCCCTTTTCGGCTGCATCCTTGCTCCAGTATTCGATATCGTGTTCCTCAGCGAGGTTCGGACCGATATCGCCCTGGACGCCGGCACGCTGCAGGCGCTGGAGAACCTTTTCCTGCTCGGCGCAGAGCGAGTCCATCGCTTCCTGTGGCGTCTTGCTGCCGGCGGCGGCATCGCCGATCGCCTGCCACCAAAGCTGTGCCAGCTTCGGGTAGTCGGGAACGTTGGTACCGGTCGGCGACCATTGCACGCGAGCCGGCGAACGGTAGAATTCGACGAGACCGCCGAGTTCGGGCGCACGCTTGGTGAAGCTCTTGTCCTGGATGGTCGATTCGCGGATGAAGGTCAGGCCGACATGGCTCTTCTTCACGTCCACGGTCTTCGAGGTCACGAACTGTGCATAGAGCCAGGCGGCCTGCGCGTTCTTTTCAGGCGTGGACTTCATCAGCGTCCAGGAACCGACGTCCTGATAGCCGAGCTTCATGCCGTCCTTCCAGTAGACGCCATGCGGCGACGGTGCCATGCGCCATTTCGGGGTGCCGTCCTCGTTGACAACCGGCAGGCCCTTCTTGACGGCATCGGCGGTGAAGGCCGTGTACCAGAAGATCTGCTGGGCGACGTTGCCCTGTGCGGGAACCGGGCCAGCTTCGCCGAAGGTCATGCCCTGCGCTTCCGGCGGAGCATAGGCCTTCAACCAATCGAGGTACTTGGCGATCGAGTAGACGGCAGCCGGGCCGTTGGTGTCGCCGCCGCGTGCAACGCAGGAGCCGACCGGCTGGGACTTCTCGTTGACCTTGATGCCCCATTCATCGACGGGCAGACCGTTGGGCAGGCCCTTGTCGCCGTTGCCGGCCATCGACAGCCAGGCATCGGTGAAGCGCCAGCCGAGCGACGGGTCCTTCTTGCCGTAGTCCATGTGACCATAGACCTTCTTGCCGTCGATCTCGCGGCCGGTGAAGAACTCGGCGATATCCTCGTAGGCAGACCAGTTGACGGGAACGCCGAGGTCGTAGCCGTACTTCGCCTTGAAGTCGGCCTTGTTCTTCTCGTCGTTGAACCAGTCGTACCGGAACCAGTAGAGGTTGGCGAACTGCTGGGTCGGAAGCTGGTAGAGCTTCTTGTCCGGCGCGGTGGTGAAGGACGTGCCGATGAAGTCCTTGATGTCGAGCGTCGGGGACGTCACGTCCTTGCCTTCGCCGGCCATCCAGTCGGTCAGGTTGCGCACCTGCTGATAGCGCCAATGTGTGCCGATGAGGTCCGAGTCGTTGACATAGGCGTCATAGATGTTCTCGCCGGACTGCATCTGCGTCTGCAGCTTCTCAACGACATCGCCTTCGCCGATGAGGTCGTGCGTGACCTTGATGCCGGTGATGTCGGTAAAGGCTTTGGCCAGAACCTTGGACTCATATTCGTGCGTGGTGAGCGTCTCGGAAACGACCTTGATCTCCATGCCGGCAAAAGGCTTTGCCGCATCGATATACCACTGCATTTCCTTTTCCTGGTCGGCGCGGGTCAGCGTCGAAAGGTCGCCGATTTCCTTGTCCAGGAATGTCTTTGCCTCGTCCATGCCGGCAAATGCCGACCCGGTAAAGGCGAGCAGCATGGCTGCCGTCGATGTTAGAAGATGCCGTCGCATGAGTAGTCCTCCTCTTAAGGTTTCTGCGATTGCTGTCACGGGCGCCAGGACCCTCCCCCAGCAAAACCCGTGTCGTTCAGATGCCTCAGACCAGCTTGAAGACGCCGATGGCGTAGACAACGGACAGGGCAAGAGCCCACCACACGTTGGGACCGACAAGCCCCAGCCATGCAAGGTGAATGAAGGCGCTGCCGAGCAGCGACACGAAGAGGCGGTCTCCCCGTGTCGTCTCGAAGCGCAGGATGCCGACGCGCGGATTGCCGCCGGGCGAAAGGAATTCCCAGATCCCCATGCCGACCAGCAGCGTCAGGATCGTCACGAAGAACAGGACCGTCGGCAGCGTCCACGCCATCCAGGAGAAGTTCATGTCGGTCTCCTTACACGCGGCCGAGGGCAAAGCCCTTGGCGATGTAGTTGCGGACGAAATAGATGACGATGGCGCCGGGGATGATGGTGAGCACGCCGGCCGCAGCCAGCACACCCCAGTCCATGCCCGATGCCGAGACGGTGCGCGTCATGATCGCGGCAATCGGCTTCGCATCCGTCGTGGTCAGCGTCCGGGCGATCAGAAGCTCGACCCAGGAGAACATGAAGCAGAAGAAGGCGGCGACGCCGATGCCGGATGCGATCAGGGGAATGTAGATCTTCACGAAGAAGCGCGGGAAGGAATAGCCGTCGATATAGGCGGTCTCGTCGATCTCCTTCGGCACGCCGGACATGAAGCCTTCGAGGATCCAGACGGCCAGCGGCACGTTGAACAGGCAGTGTGCAAGCGCCACGGCGATGTGCGTGTCGATCAGGCCAAAGGCCGAATAGAGCTGGAAGAACGGCAACGCGAAGACGGCAGGCGGGGCCATGCGGTTGGTAAGCAACCAGAAGAACAGGTGCTTGTCGCCGAGAAACCGGTAGCGCGAGAAGGCGTAGGCTGCGGGAAGCGCCGCCAGCACCGAGATCACCGTGTTCATCACCACATAGATGATCGAGTTGATGTAGCCCTTGTACCAGGACGGATCTGTGAAAATTACCGCATAGTTCCGCAATGTCGGTTCATGCGGATAGAGCGAGAAGGTGCTGGTGATCTCCATGTTCGTCTTGAAGCTCATATTGACGAGCCAGTAGATCGGCAGGAGCAGGAAGACGATGTAAAGCGTGGGCACCAGCCAGGACAGGCTAATACCTGTCGATGGGGCCGATGCGCGACTGACCGTCGTCGATGTCGGCGTGTTGATGGCCGGATTGGTCATTGTTGTGGTCATGGTTTCTCCTCCCTCCCCGGATCAGTTCTGAGCGTCGCTGGTGGTCATCACGGTGTAGAAGATCCATGAGAGCAGCAGGATGATGAGGAAGTAGATGAGCGAAAGGGCGGCGGCCGGACCGAGGTCGAACTGGCCAATGGCGGTCTTGACGAGGTCGATCGACAGGAAGGTCGTGGAGTTGCCGGGGCCGCCGCCGGTGATGACGAAAGGCTCCGTATAGATCATGAAGCTGTCCATGAAGCGCAGCAGAAAGGCGATCAGCAGCACGCGCTTCATTTTCGGCAACTGGATGTAGCGGAACACGGACCAGCGCGATGCGCCGTCGATCTTCGCAGCCTGATAGTAAGCGTCTGGAATGGAGACGAGACCGGCATAGCAGAGCAGCACGACGAGGCTCGTCCAGTGCCAGACGTCCATGACGATCAGCGTGATCCAGGCATCGAAGACGTTGTTGACGTAGTTGTAGGGAATGCCGAGCGCTGCGAGCGTATAGCCCAGCAGGCCGATATCGACGCGTCCGAAGACCTGCCAGATCGTGCCGACGACGTTCCACGGAATGAGCAGCGGCAGCGACATCAGGATGAGGCAGACCGGCACACCGAAACCTTTCTTCGGCATGTTCAGCGCGATCAGGATGCCGAGCGGAATCTCGATCGAGAGAATGATGACCGAGAACAGCAGATTGCGCTGCAGCGCATCCCAGAAGCGCGACGAATGCAGTACCTGGATGAACCAGTCGGTGCCGGCCCAGAAGAACTCGTTGTTTCCGAACGTATCCTGCACGGAATAATTGACGACGGTCATCAAGGGGATGACAGCGGAGAAGGCGACCAGCACCAGCACCGGCAACACCATGAACCAGGCCTTGTTATTCCAAGTCTTTTCCATGGCTCAAGCCCTCACATTGGCGGTGGACGGATCGGAGACCCGCCAGCTGTCGGCATAGATGTTGACGGCTGCGGGATCGAAGGTGATGCGCGGCTCGGACGGGATCTCGCCATTTTCGCCAAGCACGATCGCCATCGGCCGGTCGGCGAACAGCGCACGCACGATCTTGTGGCGACCGATATCCTCGACCTTGGAGATCGTCACCGGCATGCCCTCGCGGCCGAGCCGCACGAACTCCGGACGGATGCCGAGCTCGACCTTGGCGCCGCTGGCGATCTCGGGCTTGAAGCCGAGTGCCACTTGTCCGCCACCGAGATCGGCGGTCGTCCCGTCGATGCGGGCGGGGATGACGTTCATGCCCGGCGAGCCGATGAAATAGCCGACAAAGGTGTGCTTCGGCTTTTCGAACAGCTCGGCAGGCGTGCCGATCTGCACGATCTCGCCGTCATACATCACCACCACCTTGTCGGCGAAGGTCAGCGCTTCGGTCTGGTCGTGCGTGACATAGACCATGGTGAAACCGAACTGCTTGTGCAGCCGCTTCAGCTGCGAGCGCAGCACCCACTTCATGTGCGGATCGATGACGGTCAGCGGCTCGTCGAACAGGATGGCGCTGACATCGTTGCGCACGAGGCCGCGGCCGAGCGAGATCTTCTGCTTCTGGTCGGCCGTCAGACCGCGCGCGGTCTTCTTGGCCCACGAGGACAGATCGATTATCTCAAGGATTTCCTTGACGCGACGATCGACCTCGGCTTCCGGAACGCGGCGATTGCGCAAGGGGAAGGCGATGTTGTCGTAGACGGTCATCGTGTCGTAGATCACCGGAAACTGGAACACCTGCGCAATGTTACGGTCCTGCGTCGGCAGATTGGTGACGTCCCGCCCGTCGAACAGGATGCGGCCTTCAGACGGCGTAACCAGGCCGGAGATGATGTTGAGCAGGGTGGTCTTGCCGCAGCCGGAGGGCCCGAGCAGCGCATAGGCGCCGCCATCGTCCCAATCGTGATGGACTTCCTTCAGCGAGTAATCGGACGGCGATTTCGGGTTCGGGCCGTAGGCGTGGCGGATATGGTCGAGGCTGATGCGGGCCATGTCTGTCTCCTCACGCCGCTCTGTCGAGACGGCCGGTGATGGCGCGTCCGTCGGTGGAAAAGGCCATGAGATGGCGGGTATCGAGCGCCAGGTTCACGCGCGTGTCCGGCTCGATATTGCGGATGCCGGGCTCCAGCATGACCCAACGTGCGCCGGCGCTCTCCACATGTACGAAGCTCTCCGAACCGGCGATCTCGCTGATGATGATCCGCGCCGGAAGCACGGCTGCCGCATCCGAGGTGCCGTCGAGCGACAGATGGTAGGGGTGAAATCCGATGGTGCAGGGACCGTCGGCGATATCGGCGAGATGGGCGGGAACCGGCAGAAGCGGCGCACCATCCTGCAGGAAGCTGCCACCGGACTTCACCACAGCCAGTGTGTTGAGCGGCGGATCGGCAAAGGTTTTGGCTGTGACCAGATCGACTGGCCGGCGGTAGACGTCGATGGTCGGGCCGAACTGGCTGATGCTGCCGTGATGCATGGTCGCGGTATGGCCGCCGAGCAGCAGGGCCTCGCCCGGCTCGGTGGTCGCATAGACGAAGATCGCGCCGGAGGCCGCGAAGATCTTCGGCAGTTCCTCGCGCAGTTCCTCGCGCAGCTTGTAGTCGAGGTTGGCGAGCGGCTCGTCGAGCAGCACGAGGCTTGCATTCTTGACGATCGCACGCGCCAGCGCCGTGCGCTGCTGCTGGCCGCCCGAGAGATTGAGCGGCGTACGTGCGAGATAAGGCGTCAGCTTCATCAACTCGGCCGCTTGCTTCACCTCGCGGTCGATGGTGGCGGCATCCTTGCCGGCGATCCGCATCGGCGAGGCGATGTTCTCATAGACCGTCATGGCGGGATAGTTGATGAACTGCTGGTAGACCATGGCGACCGAGCGATCCTGCACGCGAACGCCGGTCACGTCCTTGCCGTCGAAACGGATCGTGCCGGAGGTCGGCTTGTCGAGGCCGGCCATCAGCCGCATCAGCGAGGTCTTGCCCGACAAGGTCGGTCCGAGCAGCACGTTCAGCGAACCGCGCTGCAGGACGAGGTTCGTCGGATGGATGTGCGTATCCGCTCCTACGACCTTTGTGATGTTCGTCAGTTCCAGCATGTCTTTCCTCCCAGCCCGCGGCGCTCCCTCCTTGGAGCAGCCTCAGGCGACGCAGCGCGCCGTCAAATTCTGCATGTCATCCGCGAGCGCGCTCGCCTCGGTTCCCGAAAGGTTCAGTCCGAGCTTCGTGCGGCGCCAGAGGATATCCTCCGCCGTGCGCGCCCACTCCTGTTCGATCAGATATCGAACCTCGGCTTCGTAGAGATCTGCCCCGTAATGCCGCCCGAGCGCCTCGATCGTCTGCGCATCGCCGACGATCTTCCCGGCGAGCGTTCCGTAGAGCCGGACCAGCCGCCGTGCGTGGCGATCGCTGAGAAACCCGTAGCGGTTTTTCAGTGCCGCCACCTCGGCCTCGTAGCCCGTCGGCGCAAAGTCGCCGCCCGGCAATGTGCTCTTGGCCGTCCAAGGCACGCCCTTGTCGCCGATCGCTTCGCCGATCTTTTCCAGCGCATGCTCCGCAAGACGGCGATAGGTCGTGAGCTTGCCGCCGAAGACGTTGAGCAGCGGCGCCGCGCCATCATCCGCCTCGACCTTCAGCACGTAGTCGCGGGTCGCTTCCTGCGCCTTCGATGCACCGTCGTCGAACAGCGGCCGGACACCCGAATAGCTCCAGACGATGTCCTCGCGGCGCACGGGTTCAGCGAAATATTCGCTGGCCGCCTTGCAGAGATAATCCGTTTCCGCATCCGTGATGCGAATGTCCTTGGGGTCGCCGGTAAAATCCTGATCCGTCGTGCCGATCAACGTAAAATCGCGCTCGTAGGGAATGGCGAAGATGATGCGGCCATCCGGGTTCTGGAAGAAATAGGCCCTGGGATCGTTGAACTTCTGGCGGATGACGATGTGGCTGCCCTGCACGAGCCGGACATTGTGGACCTCGTTCTTGCCGACCGCGTTGGAGAGCACGCGGTCCACCCAGGGACCCGCCGCATTGACCAGCATCCGCGCCGTGACGCGCCGGACCGGGCCGCCCTTGCCTTCCTGAATATCGACTGCCCACAGCTTGCCCTCGCGCCGGGCAGAAACAACGCGGCTACGCGAAAGGATCTCCGCGCCGCGATTGGCAGCGTCGCGGGCGTTCAGCACCACGAGGCGCGCATCGTCCACCCAGCCATCCGAATATTCGAAGGCCTTGGTGAAGAGCGGCTTCAGCGGCTTGCCGGCGGGGTCGCGCCGCATGTCGAGCGTCTTCGTTGCCGGCAGAAGCTTGCGGCCGCCAATATGGTCATAGAGGAAGAGGCCGAGGCGAATGAGCCATGCAGGACGAATGCCGCCCTTGTGAAACGGCAGGACGAAGCGCATCGGCCAGATGATGTGCGGCGCCATGGCCCAGAGCACTTCGCGCTCCATCAGCGATTCCCGAACCAGCCGGAACTCGTAATGTTCGAGGTAGCGCAGGCCGCCATGAATGAGCTTGGTCGCGCCGGATGATGTGCCCGATGCAAAATCGTTCATCTCGGCAAGGCCGACCGAGTATCCGCGGCCGATGGCATCGCGTGCGATGCCGCAGCCGTTGATCCCGCCACCTATGACGAAGATATCGAAAGGTTCCTGCCCAGTCATGTTCCCCACCCCTTTCGCAATGCAGCATAAATGCGCATCTGCGAAACATGGACATCTAAAGCGAAATGAAAACGAATGTCAAATGAAAGCGTATATAAAATATCGCTTGATAACCGAAAAAGGATCAAGCGGTCTCCATCAGCTCCACATTATGCTCGCGGCAGATGGCGCGAATGCTCTCGGACGGACAGCGATCGGTGATGAACGAATCGACCTGGGAGATGTGGCCGATACGAACCGGCGCCGTGCGATCGAACTTCGACGAATCAGAGACGAGAATGACGTGGCGCGCATTGGCGATAATGGCCTGAGCGACCTTGACCTCGCGAAAATCATAGTCGAGCAAGGCCCCGTCCTCATCGATGGCGGAGACACCGATGATGGCGAAATCGACCTTGAACTGGCGGATGAAATCGACCGCCGCCTCCCCCACGATGCCGCCATCGGACCCGCGCACGACGCCGCCGGCAATGACGACTTCGATCTGCGGATAGACCCGTAAGCGATTGGCAACATTAATATTGTTGGTGATCACCATCAGCGACTTATGATCGACAAGCGCGTCGCCCACCGTTTCCGTTGTGGTGCCGATATTGATGAAGAGAGAGGCATTGTCCGGAATGAGCGCAGCGGCGGCACGGCCGATCGCCTGCTTTTCCAGGGCGGCCATGGAGCGGCGCTCTTCATATTCGACATTCTCGTTGCCGCGCGGAATGACGGCTCCGCCATGAATGCGGTTGAGCGCACGCGCATCGCAAAGGTCGTTCAGGTCCTTGCGGATCGTCTGCGGGGAAACAGAGAAACGGAGCGCGAGGTCCTCGACCAGCACACGGCCTTGTTCGCGCGCGATCGATATGATCTCGCTCTGACGCGATGATAGCAGCACGACGACCTCCCTTTCGTTTTCTTCAATCTAGGCAGAAAACGAAAGGAGCACAATCGACCTTAGTGCGTTGTTGCGAGAACGGCCTCGATCTCCGCCACCGAGGGCATGGCAGGCGCCGTTCCGCGCCGTGTCACGGAGATGCCGGCCGTCGCGCAGCCGAATCGGACGGCCTCCAACGGATCCCGCCCGGCGGAAAGGGCCGCGGAGAAGCCGCCGACGAAAGCATCGCCCGCCCCCGTCGTGTCGATCACCGGCCCGACACTGAAAACCGGCAGATGATCGGACTGCCCCGATGTGTGCAGAAGGACGCCACGACCGCCCAGCGTGATGACGGCCGCGCCGGCGCCGCGCTTCAATAGTGCGTCCCCGGCCCGGCGCGCATCATCGAGCGTTTCGATACCGAAGCCGACGAGGGCCGCCGCCTCGGTTTCGTTGGGAATGATGTAGTCGCTCAAACCGTAGAGTACATCCGGGAAGATCTCGGCCGGGGCGGGATTGAACACGGTGACGACGCCGGCATTTCGTGCGATTTCAAGCGCTCGCTGCGCGGCCGCCACCGGCTGCTCCAGCTGGGTAACGAAGATGGCGGACTGCTCGATGGTTACGCGGGCCGCCTCGACATCCTCCACGCCGATCGTACCGGCTGCGCCGGGATAGACGATGATGGCGTTGTAACCATTGTTCTCGTTGACATAGATGAACGCCGCGCCTGTCGGCTCCGTATCCATGACGGTCAAAACCGGCGTGACGCCGGCATCCGCGTAGGTTTTCTGCGCGAGATCGCCGAACGTGTCCCGACCGATCTTCGATATGAAGGAGACGGTAGCACCGGCGCGGGCCGCGGCGACCGCCTGGTTGGAACCCTTGCCGCCCGGCCCGACCGCAAATCCGCTGCCACGAATCGTCTCGCCGACCACCGGCATGCGCGCCGCAAGATAGGCCGTATCGGCCACGAAAATCCCAAGAATCGATACGCCGTTCTTCACGTGTCTTCTCCTCTCGACCGGCTTCTCCTCCCGATCACCCGCTTATCGCCTCGCAAGCCCACAGCCTGTCATGGGCTGCAGCGCGTCTTATCCCTTATCGTTCATCGCGGCACGCAGCGTCGCGTTGACCCGCTCCTGCCAGCCGGGACCGCCGGACTGAAAATGCGCCAGCACATCGCTGTCAATCTTCAGCGTCACCATCTCGCGGGTCTTGGGAACGGCCTGACGCTCTACCGCAGGAGCAACGGGTTTCTTGACGGGTTTGAACAGCGCTTCGGCTGCATCCTTGGCGCTCATAGGCCGGCGGGGGGTGATCGCCATCGATCGTATCCTCATGTCGAGTGGAAAATCCGACTCTATCAGCAATTACGATCGCACGTGACGGAATCCGCGTGGTTTTCGCAGCGTCCACAAGCGAATTTTCAGGCAAGCCATGCCGGACATCCAATGCGGACGGAGAGAGGTCTCCAAGGGGGCTTTCGACGGTGCATTCTCCAGATTTACGACAGTATTTCGACGCATTATCCCCCATTATCCGCTACCTTGGCGCAGGTAGCAGGCCGCAAGCGTTTGACAAACCACATTCCGTGCCGTACAACATGCTCATCGATACTTTGTTTGCCGATCGTTTTTTTGCTGCGCTCTGCGCCACGTGATAAAATCCCCTCTCAAAAGTCGACAAAAATCTCGCCATGCGTCGTATGGCGGGCAACGAATATTGCACTGAAAGGGTTTGTCATGACCACAGGCACCGTAAAATGGTTTAACGCTACCAAGGGCTTCGGCTTCATTCAGCCGGACGACGGCTCGGCCGACGTTTTCGTTCACATCTCGGCCGTCGAACGCGCCGGAATGCGTGAAATCGTCGAAGGCCAGAAGCTCGGCTTCGAGCTCGAGAAGGACCGCAAGTCGGGCAAGATGTCTGCCGGTTCGCTCCAGGCGGCTTAAGTCTTTCGCTCCTCTTGACCGCGGATGTACCGGCATGGGAAGCATGAGATGGTGAAAGGTCAGGCGGATGCCTGGCCTTTTTGCGTCGGCTGACAATCACGATCGGCAGAGTTTGCAGGTTTTGCCGGCGGCGCACGTTCTTTCGCGCGGCGCGGATTTGAGGCATAATGCGGCGGCAGATCCGAACGGGCCTGCAAACTCGCCGACCCACCCCTGGTGGGCTGTCGCGGATCCAGCCAGTGCAGAAAGACGCGGCAGCTTCGCTGCCATCGAGAAAGTAGAACAAGGAAGACACGTTGAGACACCCGAACGACAATGGCTTCAACGAACGCCGCAAGACGGCAATCGAAGCCAAGAAGCAGCTCCTCGCAAAATTTGCTGCAGCCCCCAAGCCGACCGATCCTGAAATGCAGGCCCAGCTTGCGGCTCGCGAAGCGACCGCCAAGGCCCGTGAAGAGCGCCGCGCAGAACGCGAAGCCCTGAAGAGGGCCGAGAACGAACGTCAGATGGCCGAGGCCGCCGAAGCCGCCGCTGCTGCCGAAGCCAGTGAACGCGCCGAAGCCGAAGCCCGCCAGGCGGAAGTCAACGATCGTGTCGCCCGCGTCGTGGCCGACGAGGCAGCGCGCAAGGCCGAACGCGACCGTCGCTATGCGGCACGCAAAGCCCGTCAGGGCTGACGTCTTCTGGCAATCGGACGATGGCGGTGCACTGCGCCGCCATCCCGCAGTTGCCAGCTTTCATACGCCGTGCCGACGCGCCTCTTCTCCCCTGATCGCTCGCGGTTGTTGGAGCCTCATACAGCGCCCGACCGACGATCTAGCGACAGCGCACTGTAGTGCTCTCTAGCTGCTGCATCATTTTTTCCTGAAATCGACATCGATTGAAGGATGTCTGCAGCAACCTCGACCGCCGAAGTCCAATGATCGGCGCTGACAAGCGACAGATCGGACGGCGTTTCGCAAGGCCCGCCTGCCGTAGCATTCTCTTTGGCGGGCAACCGCTTGCAGCCTGCCGTGCCCGTGAGATCGTGAGATCGTGGCCCATATGAATGTGGGAGGGCGCTTATCCCACTTGAAGGACCCGAAATGACCGCTCTCACACTGACGCCGACGCAGATCCGCGGATTGAAGCTTGCCAAGGACGGCAATCTCTTCCCGCAGGAGGCCAAGAAGTGGACGCACGAAAACGCCACCATCACCTATGCGAAGACCGACCGCTTCAAGGAACGCCCGCAGAAGATCAAGTTCGTGACCACCACGACCCTCGACGAACTGCGTGGCATGGGCCTGCTGCGCACCGTCGAGGCTGACAGCGCACCGCTGGAAACGCCGCACGAAATCACGATGGCGGGCAAGATCTGGCTGCTCCAGAACAAATAATCAGCCGTTCGGCAACGCTCGGCATTTGCGATCCCATCGGCGTCTTCTCGGCATCGATGGTTCGCGTGCGTCTGCAGACATGACGTTTCTGGCGTCATTTGCGGTATCGTCGCCTTAAAGCTCTTCGCAGACCGTTCCGGCCTTGCCGACGGGCGTCGTTCGTTCATATAGGTAGGACATGCGGCTGACACCGCGCGTCCATCCGATATCGAACACGAAAACCAGCACCGAAGGCCCGGACATGATCTCGCTCACGCATCTTCGGACACGGCTTTGACGGATTCAGCAGAGACGGGCCGCCTCCGGCAGCTCGGCTGGTCGGACGTGTTCGCCGAACAGCTCGCGCCTGATGAGAGCGATCTGCACATTCTCCGCGTTTCCTCCGTTCACCGCTCGCGCATCGACGTGATCGATGTGGACGGCGCTGCGGACGTGGTTCTGGCGCCCAATACGAATACCGCCGATTTCGCCGTCGGCGACTGGGTGCTGGCATCGCCGTTCACCCGTGACTTCGTGCGGCGTCTCGACCGCAAGACGGTCCTCCAGAGGCGAACCGAAGGCAGCCACGGGCAGCAGCTGGCGGCCGCCAATGTCGATACGCTTTTCATCGTCACATCCTGCAATGCGGACTTCAATCCGGCACGGCTCGAACGCTACCTCATCATGGCGAACCAGGCGGGAACGCGACCGGTCATCGTGCTGACGAAGGCCGATACCGTCGAGGACGCAGAGACCTATGAAACGCAGGCGCGCGCGCTCCAGCGCGACTTGCCCGTCGTGGTTCTCAATGCCCGCTCGCCCGATGCTCTTTCGAAAATCGCACCCTGGTGCGGCCCGGGCGAAACGGTGGCGCTTGTGGGGTCCTCGGGAGTCGGCAAATCGACGTTGGTGAACACACTTGCCGGGTCTGGCGCAGAAGCGCAGCAGAAGACCGGCGAAATCCGTCAGCATGATGCAAAGGGTCGCCACACGACCACCGCCCGCTCGCTCCATTCCATCGCCGGCGGCGGCTGGGTCATCGACACGCCGGGCATCCGGACGCTCTATGTGAGCGATGTCACCGATGGCATCGACACCCTGTTTGCCGAAATCATCGAACTCGCTCCCCTTTGTCGCTTCCGCGACTGCACCCACCAGCACGAACCGGGATGCGCCGTCCAGGCGGCGATTGCGGGCGGCACGCTTGACGCCGCGCGCCTTGAGCGCTGGCGCGGGTTGCTGGCCGAAAACCGGGAGAAGACGCCGGTTTCGAGCGGTCCGAAAGGCAACAAGATCTTTCGGAAGAAGAAATACTAGCACGGCGCCAGACCGTGCAGCCAAAGCCTGTTTGGCAAGCCGGCACAGGTGCGCAACCCATTGCCAAGTCTGCGATATGGGCGCAAAGTGTTGCCATCGGCAGCAGATGATGCGGGCGCTGCCGTTCGGGGTGATGAAGCCCTGGCCCCAAGCAAAGGAGGACATCATGTCTTCCAAATCCACCGCATTTGTTCCGACTTTCGCTTCCCAGACGGCGCTCTTCCTCGTAAAGGCGACGCCCATTATATCGCTGGTCTTCATCACCTACTGCACGCTCATGGGCTTCGTCTGGTAGACCAGTCGAGCCCACAAACACACTCGGAGGACATCATGGCCAAAGGTCAAGTTCGCGGTAACAAGGAAACCCGCAAGCCCAAGAAGGAAAAGGCAGCCGCAACCCCCGCTCCCGCGCTCGGTTCGCAGGTCAAGGCCGCAGCTGCTGGCAAGAAGGGCTGAACCGCTCCCGCTCGTGCCGGCTGCGCCAACGCGCAGCGGCACGGCTGTTCGCGTTCCGAGCTTCGTGAACGACGGATTAACATGCGTGGAAACACCCGCATCATTCCTGCAATGACAATCCATTTCAGATTGAGATGACGCAGCAGATATAAAGCGCCGCAGCGAAGCTGATTGCGTCAGACATGACGCGCGGCCAGGTGCGATAGGTCGCCATCTCCCGGCACCCCTTGTCGAATCGCACCCGCCGCAAGAGCACTCCCCCTCCCCAAGATCTACCGGATTGCCCACGAAGTATGCGTTCGCGGATGAAAGTTTTGGCACGCCGCTGAGATGTTCAGCAGGTTTTTACCGGACGGTAAATTTTTGACCTTTTGATAAATTTATCGCTGGTGCATTTTCATTTTTCGGTGCAGGTTTGCCGTCAAGCAGAGCCCGAAAGGCGGGGTTCAGGCAGGCAAGAGGGGATCGCACCGTGGAAATTGGCATCTTCATCCCGATCGGCAACAATGGCTGGCTGCTCTCGGAGAACGCTCCGCAGTACAAGCCGACTTTCGAGCTGAACAAGGAAATCACCTTGAAGGCCGAAAAGTACGGCCTCGATTTCGTGCTGTCCATGATCAAGCTGCGCGGCTTCGGCGGCAAGACGGAATTCTGGGATCACAACCTCGAATCCTTCACGCTGATGGCCGGCCTTGCCGCCGTCACCACCCGCATCAAGCTATTCGCGACGGCCGCCAGCCTCGTCATGCCGCCCGCCATCGTGGCGCGTATGGCGTCCACCATCGACAGCATTTCCAACGGCCGCTTCGGTCTGAACCTCGTGACCGGCTGGCAACGTCCGGAATATTCGCAGATGGGCCTGTGGCCGGGCGACGCGTATTTCTCCAAGCGCTACGAATATCTCGCGGAATATGCGACCGTTCTACGCGATCTTTGGGAGACCGGAAGCAGCGACCTGAAGGGCGAGTTCTTCCAGATGGACGACTGCCGCCTCTCCCCTCGCCCGCAGGCCGACATGAAGATCATCTGCGCTGGGTCCTCCACCGCCGGCATGGATTTCTCGGCCGAATATGCCGACTATAATTTCTGCTTCGGCGTCGGCGTCAACACGCCGAAAGCCTTTGCACCGGCCGCCGAACGGCTGATCGCGGCGACGGAGAAGACCGGCCGTGATGTCTCCTCCTTCGTGCTCTTCATGATCATCGCGGACGAAACCGACGAAGCGGCCCGCGCAAAGTGGGAGCACTATAAGGCCGGGGCCGACCAGGAGGCGATCCAGTGGCTCGGCATCCAGGGCGCGGCGGACACGCGCTCCGGCACGGACACCAATGTCCGCCAGATGGCCGATCCGGTCTCTGCCGTAAACATCAACATGGGAACGCTGGTCGGCTCCTATGAGACGGTCGCCCGGCTGCTCGACGAAGTGCCGACGGTGCCCGGCACGGGCGGCGTCCTGCTGACGTTCGACGATTTCCTCAAGGGCGTCGAGGATTTTGGAACGCGCATCCAACCGCTGATGGCCTGCCGTCAGCACGTGAAGACGATGACCCTGGAGGCTGCACAATGAGCGAGACCGTGACCGCTGGCTACCAGTTGCCCCGCCGCCATATCCAGAGCGTGACCGTTCCCGCGCGGCCGGAACCCATCAGCCTCAAGCCAAACGAAACGGCCGTGGTCGTCGTGGACATGCAGAACGCCTATTCCACCGAAGGTGGTTATGTCGATCTCGCCGGCTTCGACATCGCCGGCGCCAAGGGCACGATCGCCAACATCAAGAAGACGCTGGATGCCGCTCGCGCAGCCGGCGTGCTCGTCGTCTACTTCCAGAACGGCTGGGACAAGGACTATGTGGAGGCCGGCGGCCCGGGATCGCCGAACTGGCACAAGTCCAATGCGTTGAAGACCATGCGCGCGCGGCCGGAACTACAGGGCCAGCTTCTCGCTAAGGGCACCTGGGACTACGCGATCGTCGATGAACTACAGCCGCAGCCGGGCGATATTCTCGTACCGAAGACGCGCTATAGCGGGTTCTTCAACACAAACATGGACAGCGTGTTGCGCGCCCGCGGCATCCGCAATCTGGTCTTCGTCGGCATCGCCACCAATGTCTGCGTGGAAAGCTCGCTGCGCGACGCCTTCCATCTCGAATATTTCGGCGTCATGCTGGAAGATGCGACGCATCATCTCGGACCGGAATTCATTCAGCAGGCGACGGTCTACAATGTCGAGAAGTTCTTCGGCTGGGTTTCCACCGTCAACGATTTCTGCGGCGCGATCTCGCAGGTCGCACCCGATCAGGCCTGAACCCGGTAACGCGCAACGCCCCACTTCGATCAAGGAGATATCATGCCCAAGTCCATCATCGTCCCTGAAGGCACGCACAAGCCGATCGCCCCGTTTTCTCCCGGCACGACCGCCGATGGCGTCGTCTATGTCTCCGGCACATTGCCCTTCGACAAGAACAATGACGTGGTTCACGTCGGCGACGCCGGCGCACAGACCCGCCACGTGCTCGAAACCATCAAGTCGGTGATCGAGACGGCCGGTGGCACGATGGACGACGTGACGATGAACCACATCTTCATCACCGACTGGGCAAACTATCAGGCCGTCAACGCCGTCTATGCCGAGTATTTTCCCGGCGACAAGCCGGCCCGGTTCTGCATCCAGTGCGGTCTCGTGAAGCCGGACGCGCTGATCGAAATCGCGACCATCGCCCATATCGGCTGAAATCGGTCGCACCCACGACCGTAGGGCCGGATACCGACAAAGGCGGACCCATGCATTTCGATCTTCACGGCCGCACCGATGCAGATGCCCGCACCGTTCTGCTGTCCTCCGGCCTCGGCGGCTCGGGCGCTTACTGGGCAGAGCAGATATCGGCGCTCGCACCCGATTTCCGCGTCGTGACCTACGACCATCGCGGCACGGGCCGAACGGGCGGCGACGTGCCGGAGACCGGCGGCATCAGCGCGATGGCGGATGACGTCCTTGAGATACTGGACGCGCTGGATATCGATCAGGTCGACTTCGTCGGTCACGCGCTCGGCGGCCTCATCGGGCTCGATATCACGCTCCGCCAGCCACGCCGCATCGGTCGTCTCGTGCTGGTCAATGCCTGGAGCAAGGCGGATCCGCATTCGGGCCGCTGCTTCGACATCCGCATCGAGCTTCTGGAGAAATCCGGTATTCCCGCCTTTATCAAGGCGCAACCGCTGTTTCTCTATCCTGCCGTGTGGATGGCGGAAAACCCCGAGCGCATGGCCGCCGACGAAGCCCATGGCATCACGCATTTTCAGGGCAAGGCGAACATCCTGCGCCGCATCGCAGCACTTCGTGCGTTCGACATCGACGACAGGCTTGCCGAGATCGGTCACGAAACGCTGGTGATGGCGACGAAGGACGATCTTCTCGTTCCCTGGACTCGCTCGCAACGGCTGGTCGAGGGTCTCCCCAATGCCGTACTGGATCTCGTGGATCATGGCGGGCACGCCATCAACGTGGTCGATCCCGGTCCGTTCAATTATCGTCTGCTGCAGTTTCTCACAGGCCGGAACGACACGAAAGCTAGCATCTCATGACCCTCGCCGCTTCCAGCCGCACCGATTTCTCCGAGATCACGGACAACGACACCCGGCGTGCGCTCTTTCGCGGTGCAATGGCGAAGCTCGGGGCCGCCGTCAACATCATCACGACGGATGGGCCGGGCGGGCGAACCGGTTTTGCAGCAACGGCCGTCTGCAGCGTGACCGACGATCCGCCGACTCTGCTCGTCTGTCTGAACCGCTCGGCTTCGGTGTATGACGCGGTCACGACCAACAAGGTTCTGTGCGTCAACACACTGAATGCCGGTCATCAACCGCTCTCGCATCTCTTCGGCGGCAAGACGCCGGCGGCCGAGCGCTTCGCCACCGCAGACTGGTCGGTTCTGACGACAGGTGCTCCCGCACTCGACGATGCGCTGGTGTCATTCGATTGCGTGATCGAAAACACGGTCTCGCAGGGGACGCATGACGTGCTCTTCTGCCGCGTCGTGTCCACCGCCACCCGCACGGAGGGACAGGCACTGTTTTATTTCGACCGGGCGTATCATGCGGTTTCCGGCTGATCGCTGCGCGAGCCGGAAACCAGAACCGTCGAAAATCTCTGGCCGGAAGACCAGATTTTCAAACGACGGGATAGGGTTTCCGATCTGATCGACCGGAAACCTTATTAGACTCCTACCATTCGGCAACGCTGCCGTCGGAATGACGCCACAGCGGGTTGCGCCAGCGATGGCCTTCCGCAGCACGGGCGATCACGTATTCCTCGTCCACCTCGATGCCGAGGCCTGGGCCCTGCGGGATGGAAACGAAGCCGTCCTCGTAGTGGAAGACCTCCTTGTTGGAGATGTAGTCGAGGATATCGTTGCCCGTATTGTAGTGGATGCCGAGGCTCTGCTCCTGGATGAAGGCGTTATAGCTGACGGCGTCCACCTGCAGGCAGGCCGCGAGCGCGATGGGGCCGAGCGGGCAATGCGGCGCCAGCGCCACGTCGTAGGCTTCGGCCATCGCCGCGATCTTACGGCACTCGGTAATCCCGCCGGCATGCGAAAGGTCCGGCTGGAGGATATCGACGTAGCCGTCGGTCAGCACCTGCTTGAAGTCCCAGCGTGAATACAGCCGCTCGCCGAGCGCGATGGGCGTCGAGCAATGATTGGCGATTTCCTTCAGCGCCTCGCGGTTTTCCGACAGCACCGGCTCTTCGATGAACATCAGATTGTAGGGCTGCAGCTCCTTCGCCAGCACCTTGGCCATCGGCCTGTGCACGCGGCCATGGAAATCGACGCCGATGCCGATATGCGGGCCGATCGCCTCGCGGATGACGGCGATCGTCTCGACGGCACGCTCCACCTTGTCCCAGCTATCGACGATCTGCATTTCCTCGCAGCCGTTAAGCTTGATGGCCTTGAAGCCGCGGGCGACGACCTCGCGCGCATTGTTGGCGACGTCGCTCGGACGGTCGCCGCCGATCCAGGAATAGACCTTGATCTTGTCGCGAACCTGCCCGCCCAGAAGCGAGTGGATCGGCTGGCCGAGGGCCTTGCCCTTGATGTCCCACAGCGCCTGGTCGATGCCGGCGATGGCGCTCATGTGGATGGCACCGCCACGGTAAAAACCGCCGCGATACATCACGTTCCAATGATCCTCGATCAGGAAGGGGTCCTTGCCGATCAGGTAGTCCTCGAGCTCGTGGACGGCCGCCTGCACGGTCAGCGCCCGGCCTTCGACCACGGGCTCGCCCCAGCCGGTAATGCCCTCGTCGGTCTCGATCTTCAGGAACATCCAGCGCGGAGGCACGATGTAGGTGGTCAGTTTCGTGATTTTCATAGGATCTGTCTCGGGAGTGACGGGTGGTTCGGAAGGAAAGAAGGTGGTCAGGACGACGGCGTTCGCGGATGCTTTCGCAGCGCGGTTGCCAGATCGCGGGCCGCGAGGTCCAGCATGCGCATCGAACAGTCCCGGGCGGCGGCCTTGTCCCGCACCCTCAGGGCCTCGATCAGCGCGCGGTGGATATCCACGGCTTCGCCCCGGGCGTCAACAGCCTCGTTGGAGGCATGCAAGGCAAATTCGAGTGCTGCCTGGATGATGCTCGACAGCTGCATGAAGACCTGATTGTGGCTCGCCTTCATGAGATTGGTGTGAAAGGCGACATCGGCCGCCGTGAAGGCTTCCACATCTCCCTCGGCGTCCTGCATGCGCTGCCAGGCGCTTTCGATCTCCGCGATCTCCTGCACGGTCGCGCGTTCGGCGGCAAGCTCCGCCGCAAAGGGCTCGGTCGCACGACGCGCATCCAGAATGCTCTGCAGAAGGTCGAGATCGAAGATGCGCGGGCCGATCCATTCCAGCACCTGCCGATCGAGCAGGTTCCACGCCTCGCGCGGGCAGATCTGGGTGCCAATCCGCGAGCGCCCCCGCACCATGCCCTTCGATTCCAGGATCTTCAGCGTTTCCCGGATCACGGTCCGGCTGACACCATAGCGGATGCAAAGCTCGTTCTCGGTCGGCAGCATGCCGTTCGGCGGGAAGATATCGGCGCAGATATCGGAGGCGAGCGAGCGCGTCACGTTTTTCTGTACGCGCGGACGCTTGACCGAAACGTCGTTGCCAGCCGTTGCAGGCAACAGAGCGATGCGTTCACGCGGTCTTCTCATAAACGCCTCCTCTTGTCTGCTCATCGGGCTTCACATTCCAATCCGGCGGATGTTGCGCGCGTGATATGGTCTGGCAAATCACCAACACTGGGCGCAATAAACTAGATTTCCAATCATCATACAATAAAATTTCTGGATATGATGAAAGATTTTACGCAGGCTATGGGCCTCTGGCCTCGCTCGACCGCCGCTGGCCTTCGGTCGTAGATTTTATGTGTCCTCGTAAATTTTTTTTCGCCACCAATACCTCATGCAATGATGTCCGAGCACTGCATGCCGTCGGAGATTGGCCGCACTGCGGCAACTATATGCATTCGCGCTGAAATTGCAGAACGGATACTGCGGCGCGTTGCAACCCTTTACCACTTTGCAAACACACGCGCATTAGCGCCGTCAATTGAAGACGACGCGCAAATGCCTTTGACGTAAGGACCGTTGCATGTCGCCCCAAATAAAGGGTTGCAAGTGCCGCGAGAGGAGGATTACCCCAGATAGAAAGGCACCAAGCGTGTAAGGACCTTGGGAGGCGTATATTAACCTCTCGTTAAGTTTTTAAGTGCAACCTTACGGAGAACCAAGGGGTTTGGCTTTACAGAAAAACTAGAGGTCTCGTGATGTCGATCATGTCACGTTTTACGCGTGACGCCTCTGGCGTCGCCGCGATCGAGTTCGCTATCATAGCGCCGTTTTTTCTGGCCGTTATGTTCACGATGGTTGCTTGGGGCCTTTATCTCGGGGCGACCCATTCCGTCCAGCAGATCGCAGCCGACACGGCACGCGCTGCCATTGCCGGCCTCTCGGCAAGCGAGCGCAATGCCTTGGCGTCCGCTTATATCGGCGCGATGAAGCCGGGCGAGTTCGCTCTTATCAATCAGAAGAAGCTGAACGTCTTGGTTGAGGACGACAAGGTTCGCCCCAATCAGTTCACTGTCAAGCTCACCTATGATGCCAGCGATCTGCCGATCTGGAACCTGATGACATTCGCCCTGCCGGATAGCATCATTGCGCGCTCCGCAACGATCCGGATCGGGGGTGCGTAATGCCGGCCCCTCTCAACCGAAAGATGCAGGCTTTCCGGTCCCGTCGAGACGGCAACGTCGCCATCATGACGGCCCTCGTCCTGCCCGCCTGCATCAGCGTGCTCGCCATCGGCGTCGATTACGGCCACCTGACGCTGGAGCGCCGGGAGATGCAGGTTGCAGCGGATCTGACCGCCATCGCGGTCGCCTCCGATATGGCCCATGCGGAAGCGGCGGCCTTGTCGCATATCGAGAACAACCGTCTGAACCTCCTGCTGAAAACGCCACAGGGGTTGAAGACGCCGAGTGGTGTTGTCGTTCCGGAAGCAGCCATAGCGGGCACGACAGGTCGCGTGACCCTCGAAAAAGGCCGCTACGTCGCCAATGCCGCTCTGGACGCTGATCAGCGGTTCCAACCGGGTGTGGCACCGAGCGATGCCGTGCGCGTCACCGTCGAGCAGCCGGGAACGCTGTTCTTCGCCTCGATGTTCACCACCCCACCCCTCATGTCGGCCGTCGGCACGGCCGCCATGACCAAGACTGCCGCCTTCTCCATCGGATCGCGCCTCGCAAGCCTTGAAGGCGGACTGCTGAACGCGATTCTCGGCAAGATGCTCGGCACCACGCTCGATCTCAAAGCTGTCGATTACCGCGCTCTGGCCACGGCGGACCTCGACCTCTTCCAACTCACGCGCGGTCTTGCGTCCGACCTCAACCTGACAGCTGTGACCTATGACGAGATCCTCGCGACCGATATCACCGTGCCACAGCTTCTGACCGCGATTCTGCGTCACGGCGGTCTACCGTCCAGCACGACGACGCTCGTTTCGAAGATCCGGCAATCCCTGCCGGCAAGTGGCAAACGCCTGTCGCTCGCCCGGCTCATCGATCTCGGCAACAAGGGACATCTGCGCATTGATGCGCCTGCGGGGCTCGGCGTGAAGGTCGGCGTTCTTGATCTGCTGCAGTCGAGCGCGGCCCTTGCCAACGGCGCTGAGCTCGTCAAGGTCGATACGAAACTCGATCTCCCCGGGCTTGGCTCGGTCGATCTCGCACTGGCCATCGGTGAGCCACCGGTCGGTACACCGCTCCACCGCGTCGGCGAACCTGGGCAGGCCGTTCGCACCGCGCAGGTCCGCGTCGCCCTCGCCATCAAGATCGACGGCCTGGCGGACCTGCTCGGCATCAAGATCAGTCTTCCGCTTTATATTGAGGTCGCGCATGCTGAAGCGAAGCTTGCAGGCATCCAGTGTCATGGCGGCAAGCCAAGCAATGCGACCGTCACGATCGACACGGTTCCGGGCGTGGCGGAGGTGTCGATCGGCCAGGTCGATGCGGCAGCGTTGAAGAATTTCGGATCGTCACCGCGGGTGACGAAGGCAAAGCTGGTCGAGTCCGGCCTCCTCACGGTCGAGGGGCTGGCGTCCGTCGATGTCGGTAGCGCGCAGGTCAGGAAGCTGACGTTCACGCCGGGAGACATCGCGGTGGGAACGACGAAGAACGTCTCGTCGAGCGGTCTCCTGACGTCGCTGACCCAGTCCCTTCTGGCCAATCTCGAAGCGGAGATCCGTCTACCATTGCTCTCCCTGATGACGGACAAGGTGGTGCAGGCCGCGCTGGCAAAGACGCTGGGCGCCGTTACGCCCAGCATCGATGCGCTTCTCGAACGGATTCTCGCCGTTGCCGGCGTCCGCATCGGCGAAGCGGATGTCCGTGTCACCCAAGTCGACTGCGCAAACCCCGTGCTCGTTCAATAACCCGGGGCAAGACCCAAGACGTTCTGAGTTCGACCAAGGAAACCGGTGCACATGTTCACTGTCCTCGAATGCGTCACGGATCGGCACGACCGGTCGATCACCGTCATCTCCGGTCTGATCGCGCTTCTTGGCATGCTCGCCTTCCACCACCTGCTCCTGCGCGCGGAAGAGAGCACCGCCAGCCGACGCCGAAACTGGCGACTGGTTGCGGCCTTTTCGGCCGGCCTCAGCGTCTGGGCCACGCATTTCGTTGCCATGCTGGCCTATGAGGGAACGGTCGCGCTGCGATTCGACCTGATGTTCACGACGCTCTCCGCCGCCATTGCCGTCGTCGGCTTCTGGCTGGCCATCCGGCAAGGCTTTCTCGGCGCCGGCTCCATGGTCGCCTCCGCCGGGCTTATCACCCTCACCGTTGCCGCCATGCATTTCGTCGGCATGGCAGGACTTCGCGCAGAAGCGAATCTCGACTTCGACTGGGGGCCGATTGTCGTTGGCGCCGTCGTTGCGTTCGCGCTGTTTATCCTGTCGCTTGTGCTCTTCTCCCGTCTGCGCGGTCTTTTCCGGATCGCGGCCCCTGCGATCTGCGCAGTCCTCGGCGTTTGCACGCTGCATTTCGTCACGATGTCGGCAACGATCATCACGCCCGACCCATCCCTGCCGGCCGTCGTCATCGACATGGCGGACAATGTCTGGCTGACGAGCGCCATCACGGGCGTCACGCTGCTGATCCTCGTCTCCTCCGCCATCGGCGTCATCATCGACCGGCATCTCGTCGACCTCAAAGGCTTTGCCAACTCCACGCTCGATGGCCTCGCTGTCGTGCGCGACGGCGTCATCCTTGAGGTCAACGCCAAGTTCTCGGCGCTGCTCGATCGCGAAGACGGCGAGCTCATCGGCCGGCGCGCGGATCAGTTTCTGGTCGCGATCGATGGTCAGTCGATCGACCAGCCGCGCCGGTCGGCCGTCGAGGCATCGCCACGCACGGGCGATCATGCCCGCATCTTCGAAGTCGCCGTGCACACCATCGAATATGGTGGCCGCCCTTCGGAGGTCATCGCGGTTCGCGACCTGACCGAGCGGCGCGCCGTGCAGAAGAAGGTGGAATACCTCGCGCGCCACGACATGCTGACCGGCCTCACGAACCGCTCGATCTTCCAGGAAAGCCTCCAGCTGCAGCTGGAGCGTGGCGCGCTGACGGGCAAGCCCTTCGCGCTGCTCGCGCTTGATCTTGATCGGTTCAAGGCGGTGAACGATCTCTTCGGACATGCGGAGGGCGACCGAGTGTTGCGCGACGTTGCCGGAATCCTGCGCGCCAGCTGCCGCGGCGGCGACACGGTGGCGCGGATCGGCGGCGACGAGTTCGTCATCCTGACGGCGGAGGGCGTCGATACGGACGGCGCCGGGGCCCTGGCCGCACGTATTCGCACCACCTTCCGCGAGCGCATGAACATCTCGCTCGATCCGACCGCGGTCGGCGTCAGCATCGGTATCGCCGTTTTTCCGAAGGATGGCGCCGACGCTGACGCGCTGACGCAGGCTGCCGACGTTGCACTCTACCGGGCGAAAGCAAGCGGCCGCGGCATGCACGCCTTCTACGATCTCGCCATGGACCAGGAACGGCGCGACAGGCGACAGCTCGAAAGCGATCTGCGTCAGGCGATTTCGCGCAACGAACTGCACCTCCTGTTCCAGCCGATACAGTCGATCGATGAAGCCGCCATTCTCGGATATGAGGCGCTGCTTCGCTGGACCCATCCGGTGCGCGGCAATGTGCCGCCGGACGTTTTCATTCCGATTGCGGAGGAAAGCGGCATCATCCTGTCGATTGGCGAATGGGTGCTGCGCGAGGCCTGCCGGCAGGCTGCCGGCTGGGATCCAGCACTGAAAGTCGCGGTCAACATGTCGGCCGTCCAGTTCCGCCTTCCCAACCTTGCAGGCGCCATCGCCAGCGTCCTCGATGCGACGGGTCTTCCGCCCGCGCGGTTGGAACTCGAAATCACCGAAACGGCGCTGCTGAAGGATCGTGTCGTAACGCTCGATATCCTGCGGCAGATCAAGGCACTCGGCGTGAAGGTCGTCATGGACGACTTCGGCACGGGCTACTCGTCGCTGAGCAACCTCCAGTCCTTCCCCTTCGACGGGCTGAAGATCGACCGCAGCTTCATCGCCGGGATGGATCACGACGCCAATGCGCGCGCCATCGTCCGCGCGGTTGTCAGCCTCGGCCGCAGTCTCAATCTTCCGGTCACCGCGGAGGGCATCGAGACGCAAGCTCAGTACCGTATGATCGTCGACGAAGGTTGCGCACATGCACAGGGCTATCTGTTCGGCAAGCCGGACACGGGGCCGGAAACATTCATCGGCGTGCGGGAGCATCGCGTCGAACTGAAGAAAACGAAGCCAAGAAAAGAGCGGGACACATGTTTGGATTGAACAAAGGCGCGGGACGGGGATCCGACATTTCGGATGCGCTTTCCAAATCGCAGGCGATCATCGAATTCGACCTCGAAGGCAACATCCTGAGCGCGAACGAGAATTTCTGCCAGGCTCTCGGCTACACGATCGAAGAGATCGTCGGGAAGCATCACAGTCTCTTTTGCGACCCCCAGACGGTCGCATCTGCGGACTATACCGCGTTCTGGAAGCGGCTGGCGGCAGGCACGTTCGATGCCGGCGCCTACAAGCGAATCGGCAAGGGTGGGCGCGAAATCTGGATCCAGGCGACCTACAATCCGGTGATGAAGGGCGGCAAGCCTTACAAGGTGGTGAAACTCGCGGCCGATATCACGGCTGCGAGGGAGAAGGCGATCGAGGATGCCGGAAAACTGGAGGCCATTTCCCGCTCGCAGGCGGTCATCGAATTTTACCCGACCGGCGAAATCATCACGGCGAACGATAATTTCTGCAAGACGCTGGGATATGCGCTGAGCGAAATCACCGGGCGGCATCACAGCCTGTTCTGCCGCAAAGACTATGCCGCAACGCCGGAATACAAGGCTTTCTGGGCACGGCTGGCGGGCGGCGAGTTCATCGCCAACGAGTTCGTGCGCGTCGGCAAAGGGGGCAAGGAGGTCTGGATCCAGGCCGCCTACAACCCGATCCTCGATTCCAGCGGCAAGGTTTGCAAGGTGGTGAAGTTCGCAACCGACGTGACCGAGCGCATGAGCGCCATCGCCGAGATCGGCACGGTCATGAAGGCAATGTCGAACGGCGATCTTACCGCGACCCTCGACCGGCCTTTCGTCCCCTCGATGGAAGAGCTGCGGCACCACTTCAACGCGACGCTGGCGCAGCTGCGCAGTACGATGGAGAATATCGGCATCAGCGTGGCGGCCATCGCCGACGGCTCCCGCGAAATCAGCCAGAACGCCGGGAGCCTGTCGCGCCGCACGGAGCAGAATGCGGCGAGCCTGGAAGAGACCGCAGCAGCGCTCGAGGAGATCACCACCACCGTCAACGATACCAGTGCCCGCGCGCAGGAGGCCGGGAGCCTCGTGAATGAGACTCGCAGCGGCGCCGAGCGGTCGGGAGCCGTGGTCGAGCGTGCCGTATCCGCCATGGCCGAGATCGCGGCATCGTCGCAATCGATCACCGGCATCATCGGCGTCATCGACGAGATCGCGTTTCAGACGAACCTGCTTGCGCTCAATGCCGGCATTGAAGCCGCACGCGCCGGAGACGCGGGCCGCGGCTTTGCGGTCGTCGCGCAGGAGGTCCGGGAGCTGGCACAGCGTTCGGCGCAGGCCGCCAAGGAGATCGGCGCCCTGATCGCCGCCTCGAACGGGATTGTGCGCAACGGCGTGGACCTCGTGGGCGAAACCGGGCGCGCATTGGAGGACATCGTCGGCAAGGTCACCCGGATCGACGTCAACATCGCGGCGATCGTTCAGGCCGGACGCGAGCAGGCCGTCGGTCTTCGTGAGATCAACATCGCAGTCAACGCCATGGATCAGGCAACCCAGCAGAATGCGGCGATGGCCGAGGAGAGCACGGCTGCGAGCGTGGAACTGGCCGGGCAGACGACCGCCCTGCGGCAGCTCCTCTCCGCCTTCACCTATCGCGAGACACGATTGCGCATCGTCGCCTGACGCAAGATGCCGGGATGAGACGCTACTGTACGGCCGCAGTTCCATAGATCAGGTTCGGCAGCCACAGCGATAGTTGCGGGAAGATACTGAGGATGCTGAGCAGCACCATCATCATGGCGAGGTACGGCAGAACTTCCCGCGCATAGGCCATCATCGGCACCTTCATCACCATGGACGAGATATACATCAGCCCGCCGACCGGCGGGGTAATGCCGGCGATGGTGAGGTTGGTGATGAAGATGATGCCGAAATGGACGCGGTCGATATGGACGCCGTCGATGATCGGGATCAGCATCGGTGTCAGAATGATGAGCGCCGCCGAGCCCTCAATCGCCGTGCCGATGACGAGCAGCATGACGTTGATGAGCAGCAGCATGACGAGCGGGTTGCTGGTCGCACCGCCCAGCCAACCCGACATGGCCTGCGGCACCTGCTCCCAGGCGAGATAGAAGCCGAAGGCGGCGGCCGCGCAGATCATCACCATGACGACCGCGGAGTCGCGCACGGCTTCTGCCAGCACTTCGGGGATCTGGCGCACGGTGAATTCGCGGTAGCCGAAGATCGCGACGAAGAGGACGTAGACGACCACTACGGCGCCGGCTTCCGTCGTCGTGAACAGGCCGTAACGCGTCCCCACGAAGATGACGACGGGAATGGAGAGTGCCCACAGCCCGTCGACGAGGGCGGTGCGCATTTCCGCGCCGGTTGCACGCCTGTCGCGAAGCGAGCGATAGCCGCGCTTGCGGGCGATGAAGTGCGTTGTGATCATGAGGCCAAGCGCCAGCACGAGACCGGGCACGACGCCGGCCGCAAACAGCCGGCCGATCGATGTTTCTGCCAAAAAGCCATAGACGATGAGGCCGATCGACGGCGGGATGAGGCTGGTGATGATGGCAGCGGACGAGGTGATGACAGCGGCGAACGCCCGGCTGTAGCCACGTTCGGCCATCTGGATGCCGAGCGTCTTCGCCAGCATCGCCGCATCCGCATTGGCCGACGCGGTGAGGCCGCCGAGCAGCGTGGCGAGCACGGTGCACATCTGTGCGAGCGCGCCGGTCATGTGCCCGACCAGCACGTCGGCGAGCGTCAGAAGCCGCCGCGTGATGCCGGACGCGTTCATGATGCAGCCGGCAAGCACGAAAAGCGGCAGCGCCAGCAGGGACACGGACTGACTGCCTTCCGCCATTTCCTGCGCGAAATTGGACAGGGGAATCATGTCCATGTTCAGGAAGAAGAAGGTGAGCGCACCGATGGCCAGAGCCCAGGTGATCGGCGTCGACAAAAGGAACAGGAGAACGACGACGAGCGAGGGGCCGGCCAAGTGGAAGAATGTCATATGATCGAATCCACGATGCGATGCGTGCGCGGGCGCCAGGGCCGCTCGACGATGAGGTGCTGCACCAGCATGCCGGCGGAAGCGATCGCCAGCGGCGCATAGGCAATGCTGCGGGACAGGTCGAGCGCGATGGTGTGCACATTGCGCGAGGTCCAGGCCTGCCAGAAGAAGAGGCCGGTCATCAGGACGAAGAAGACGGTCAGGAGCACATAGTTGAACCAGCGAACCCCGTCCTGCCAGCGTTCCGGCAGGGCCCCGACCAGGACGTCGATGGCGGCATGCGTGCCGAGACGCACGCCGGCAATCGCTCCGAAGAAGACGAGGTAGGAGAAGGCGAGGATCGCGAGTTCGTAGGTCCAGGCTGCCGGCTGCGGAAAGATGTAGCGGCTGACGATGCCCCAGAGGATGGAGACGACGATGACCAGCAGGGCAAGGACGCCCACGGCCTCATCGAGACGGCGAAGGCTCCAGAGCGGCGGCTCGGTCGAGGTTTCGGCTGAAATGTCCATGAATGCTCCCGGCAAGGGAAAGCCCGGCCTCGTACCCGGCCGGGCCTTCACCTTTTATTGCATGACGGCCTGAATGCGCTCGAACATGCCCGGCGTCAGGTTCGGCACCTTGCCATAGGCGGATTTCGAGGCCGCGACGAACGCGGGAACGTCCACGTCCGAAACGATCTCGACACCGCTGTCGGCCAGTTGCTTGGCATAGCCGTCGTCGGTCTCGATCGTCATTTTCGTCAGGTCGACAGCGATCTTCTGGCCTTCTTCCGTCAGCACCTTCTGCAGGTCTTCCGGCAGGCTGTTGTAGAAGCTGGCCGAGGCGACCCAGGCCGTGAACATCACCTGATGGCCGGTCTTGGAGATGACCTTGCGCGTCTCGTTCAGCTTCGAGCCGGCAATGGAGCCGAACGGCCCTTCGGCGGCATCGACCACGCCCGTCTGCAGCGCATTGTAGACATCGCCCCAGGGAAGCTCCGTCGGGCGGGCACCATAGGTGGCGAAGGTCGCCATCATGATCGGCGAAGAGGGAACGCGCACAGTGACGCCGGCGAGATCGGCGGGCGTGCGGACCGCCTTGTTGGCAATGATATGCCGGTAGCCGAACAGGCCATTCGGCATGATGATCTTGAGGCCCTTGGCCTCGAGCTTCGCCGAGAGCTCCTTGAAGACGTCGGAGGCAAACAGCTTGTCGCTCGCCTCAATGCTCGGGTAAACGTAGGGGCCGGCGAGGATCGACATATCCGGCTCGAACTGACCGAGCTGGCCGTAATCGGTGGCGCTGAGCAGGCTCGCACCGCTCATAACCATCTCGTTGACCTTCTTCTGCGCGCCGAGCTGGTCGCCCGTCATCACGGTGATGGCAATGCGGCCACCCGAGCGTTCGCCGACGCGTTCGGCATAGAGCTTCATCGCCTTGACGATCGGTTCGTTCGGATTGACCTGCGATGTGGAGAATCGCAGGCTGTAATCCTGCGCCTGCGCGACACCACAAAAGGATAGCGCCGCCAGTGCGGACGCTACGAGTATGCTCTTCATGAGACCCTCCACTGCCCGGGCTCCTCCCCTGGCATCATTCATATACGAATACATCTATTATGAAAGAATAGCCATGCTTGGTCAAGATGTAAGTGCCGGCCTTATCTCTGGACACGAAAAAGCCGGACTGCGAACAGCCCGGCTTCCGTGAAACTCAGCAATCCATTGGGCTGGTATCAGCCCTTGAAGGTATAATCCGCGATCGACTGCGCCTTCATCTCGATCGAGAATCCCGGGCGGGTCGGCGGCATGTAGGCCGCGTTCTCGATGATGCAGGGTTCGAGGAAATGCTCGTGCAAATGATCGACATATTCGATGACGCGATCCGTCTTCGTGCCGGAAACGGCGATGTAGTCGATCATCGAGAGATGCTGCACATATTCGCAAAGCCCGACGCCGCCGGCATGCGGCCAGACCGGCAGCTGGTATTTCGCGGCGACGAGAAGCACCGCGAGAACCTCGTTCAGCCCGCCCATGCGGCAGCTGTCGATCTGCACGATATCGATCGCGCCTTCGGCGATGAACTGCTTGAACATGATGCGGTTCTGGCACATCTCGCCGGTCGCGACCTTGACCGGCGAAATCGCCTGCCGGATCTTGCGGTGGCCGGCAACATCGTCAGGGCTCGTCGGCTCTTCGATGAAGAACGGCTTGCAGAAGGCAAGCTGCTTCACCCAGTCGATAGCTTCGCCGACTTCCCAGACCTGGTTGGCGTCGATCATCAGATAGCGATCGGGGCCGATGACCTCACGGGCGATCGTCAGGCGACGGATGTCGTCTTCGAGATCGCGCCCGACCTTCATCTTGACGTGGTTGAACCCCTCGTCGATCGCTTCCTGGCAGAGCCGGCGCAGTTTCTCATCGTCATAGCCGAGCCAGCCCGCGGACGTGGTGTAGCAGGTGTAGCCCTCCGCCCGCAGCACCGCCATGCGCTCGGCCTTGCCGGGCTCGGCGCGCTTCAGAATGTCGATCGCCTCGTCGCGGGTCAGCACGTCGGTCAGGTAGCGATAATCGACGATATCTGCGATCTGCTCGGGCGACATCTCGCTGACCATCTGCCAGACCGGCTTGCCCGCCTGCTTGGCGAGCAGGTCCCACACCGCGTTGACGACCGCGCCGGTCGCCAGATGCATCGCGCCCTTTTCCGGCCCGATCCAGCGCAGCTGGCTATCGCTCGTCAGGTGCCGCCAGTAGCGGCCGGGATTTTCGAGCACCGTGGAAAGCTCGGTTCCGACAACGAGATGCCGCATCGCCTTGATGGCCATGCAGCAGATCTCGTTGCCGCGACCGATGGTGAACGTCAGGCCATGACCCGCAAGACCGGGCGTGTCCGTGTCGAGAATGACATAGGCTGCCGAGTAATCCGGATCGGGATTCATGGCATCCGAACCATCGAGGCTCTGGGACGTCGGAAAGCGCAGGTCGAACACGCGCAGGTCTGTAATGCGGGTCATGGGGGCTCCGGAGAGAGGTAAGATCAAGGATCAGGCGTCGGCGCGGGCGGTCTGGCGCTGCGAACCGAGACCATCGATCCCCAGTTCGATGACGTCGCCGGGTTTGAGGTAGCGCGGCGGCTTCATGCCCATGCCGACACCCGGAGGCGTGCCCGTGGAAATGATGTCGCCCGGCTGGAGCGACATGAACTGCGAGAGGTAGGAAACGAGATAGGCCACGCCGTAGACCATGGTCTTGGTGGTGCCGTCCTGCATGGTTTCGCCATTGACCTTTAGCCAGAGGCGCAGGTCCTGCGGATCGGGAACCTCGTCCTTCGTCACCAGCCATGGACCGGTCGGCCCGAACGTGTCGCAGGACTTGCCCTTGGTCCACTGGCCCGAGCGTTCCGTCTGGAAGGCACGTTCGCTGACGTCGTGGATCGTGCAATAGCCGGCGACATAGTCAAGCGCTTCGGCCTCGCTCACATATTTCGCCTTGCGGCCGATGACGATGCCGAGTTCGACTTCCCAGTCGGTCTTCTCGGAGCCGCGCGGGATGAGGAGGTCGTCGTTCGGGCCCGAAATAGCCGATGTCGCCTTCATGAAGATGATCGGCTCCGGCGGCACGGTCGCGCCCGTTTCGGCGGCGTGGTCGGAATAGTTGAGGCCGATGCAGATGAACTTGCCCGTGCCGGCGACGCAGGCGCCGAGGCGCTCGTCTGAGGATACCAGCGGCAGCGAGGCCGGATCGACGGAGGCAAGCTTTGCCAGCGCATCGGGATCGATGGACGCGCCGGAGAGATCGGAGATGTGACCGGAAAGGTCGCGAATAGCACCGGTCGCGTCGACAAGACCGGGCTTCTCGGCGCCCTGCGCACCGTAACGAACGAATTTCATGGCAGTATCCTTGCGGTTTCAGTGAAGAGGCGAGCAGCCGATCAGATCGACCAGCCACCGTCGATGGCATAGGCTTGGCCCGTGGTGTAGGTGGCGCCGGCGAGATGGACGGCGAGATCGGCGATTTCTTCCGCCGTTCCAAGCCGGCCCATCGGCTGGCGGGCGATGAAGGCGGCGCGCGCCGTCTCGTAGTCGCCCTGGGCGCGCATGCGCCCTTCGAGCGAGGGGCTCTCGACCGTGCCGGGGCAAATCGCGTTGCATCGGATGCCGGCAGCAACGTAATCGGCCGCGACCGCCTTGGTGAGGCCGATGACGGCAGCCTTGGTCGTGCCATAGGCGAAGCGGTTCGGCACGCCCTTGATGCTGGAAGCGACGGAGGCCATGTTGATGATGGCGCCGTCCTTGCGCGCGATCATACCGGGCAGCACCGCGCGAATGGTGCGGATCATCGCCTTGACGTTGAGGTCGAAGGCGAATTCCAGGTCCTTGTCGGCCATCTCAAGGATCGAGCCGGAGTGGACGACGCCGGCGCAATTGAAGAGGACATCCACCGCGCCGACCTCCTCGACCAGCGCCGTCACGGCGGCGGCGTCGAGAACATCGAGCTTGTGCGTCAGGATACCGGGTTCGCCTGCGATCTCGGAGAGAATGTCGAGGTTGATGTCGGTTGCGTGCACGGTGGCACCCGCCTTGGCGAAGGCGAGCGCCGTTGCGCGCCCGATCCCCTGGGCCGCCGCGGTGATCAGCACCGTCTTGCCCGTCATTGTCGTCGTCATGGTTCCGTCCTCACTTCTGTTTTCGTTCGACGAGCAGAATGTGGTCTGCCGCCAGCACGACCTCGTCACGCTGGTTCAGCACCTCGCACCGCTCGATCACCCGGCCCCTGTCCGCGCGCTTGGGATCATCCTCCTTGGCGGAGATCGTCACCCGCGTCCTGATCGTATCGCCGATATGAACCGGGCGCACGAATCTCAACCTATCGTAACCGTAGGAAAAGGCGACAGGATTGATGAGCGATGCGGTCATTCCGATGCCGATCGAGAAGATCATGGTGCCGTGCGCAATCCGCTGCCCGCCGGGCAAGGTCTTTGCAAATTCGCTGTCCATGTGGTGCGGAAAGAAATCGCCCGTATGACCTGAATGGACGACGAAATCCGTCTCCGTCATCGTTCGCCCCGTCGTCAGCCGCTGGTGACCGAGGTCGTAGTCTTCGAAATAGAGCGTCTGCTCGATCATCTCATCATGTCTCCGGCAGCGCGCGCACAGGCGTCGCGGGCTGCGCGCTGGATTGATAGGCAGCTTCGACCAGGGCCATGGTCCGCCAGGCGTCGTCCACGGCACCGACGAGCGTCTCGTCCTCGCCACTCGCGAAGCGTTGGAGGTTTGCCATCCGGCCGATGAAGGCGTCGGGAAACCATGTGCCTTCGAGCGGGATCTCGACCCAGCCATCGCCGCCTTCGGGGTGGATCCAGAGCTCGTCCGGCTCACCCTCGGGATAGTCGAGATTGACCCCGAGCTTCACGGTGGCCGCCCCTTTGGTGCCGCAGATGCGAAATTCGCAGGCCTGGAATTTTCGCCCGAAATCATGGTCGTGATTGATCGACAGCGCGCAACGCACGCTGTCGCCATAGTCGAGGATCGCGCTCGTTCGTGTCTGCGCGACATCGTGGTTGGGGTGTCCAATGGTCTTCGCATGGACGCCTTGGGGATCGCCCAGCAGACTGCGGACCAGATCGAGATAGTGGATCGAGTGCATCGCGATCTCGATGCGCGGCAGCCCTTTGAGGAAGGGCCATAGTCCCCAGGGCGTCGCCAGCGCCAGATGGGCATCGAAATCGACGACATCGCCGAGCAGCCCGCGCCGGATGGCATCCTTGAGCGCCAGCATCATCGGCGCGAAGCGAAGCTGGAAGTTCACGGCAGCATGAAGCTTGCGCTTCCGGCAAAGGTCGAGGATCTCGGTCGCCGCATCGAGATCCGCACCCATCGGCTTCTGGATCAGGGCGTAAGAACCTTCCGGAATTGCCGAAAGAATGCGCGCATGCGCCGCGGGCGGCGTCGCCAGATCGAAGATTGCGCCTTCGACCGCAGCGGCGTCTTCAACGGAGGCGTAGGCTTCCACACCCCAGCGGGCGGCCGTCTCACGCGCCTTTTCCAAGTCCGGATCGTAAAGCCCGGCAACCGGAAAACCGGCCTTCCTATAGGCGGGAAAATGCGCGTCGCTGACGATGCTGCCGGCACCGAAGATGACGATCGGACGCGGGCGGCTCGGCTTCGGCCACCATTGTTGCAGGCTCGCGGGATCGAAATGCGCGTTGCCTTCGCGAGTGCCAGTCAAGCGGGTTTCAGTCATGATGGAAAACCTCCTCCATCATGGCCCACCACTCACCTTCTTTCCGCGTCTCGAGCGGCTTCTGGCAGGGCATGCACACGGCCCACCATTCCCCATTGCGCGGGTCGGCCGCCATCTTCGCCATATCCGCCGCGAAATCGTTGCCGATATAGGTCCAGGTCCCGAACAGCAGGTTCTCCGGCTCCTTGAGGAAGATCGTATACTCAGTAATATTGCACGCCGAGATCAACGCCAGGATCTCCGGCCACACCGCCGCATGCAGCGCCTTGTATTCCGCGACCTTGTCCGGCTGCAGGCCGATGACCATTCCCATCCGTTGCATCGCGACCTCCTATTGCGCCGTGATATCGCGCGTGAACTCGGAAACGCTCTGCGCCTTGACCGCCTCCCAGTCCCAGGCGATGCCGAGGCCCGGCTCGCTTGGCGCCATCGCTCGGCCGTCACGGATCTCCATGCCCTTGGTCGTCAGGTCGTCGAGCTGCGGGATGTACTCGACATAGCGCCCGTTCGGCACGGCGCAGACGAGGCTGACATGCAGCTCCATCAGGAAGTGCGGGCAGACCGGGATGTCGAAGGCCTCGGCGGCATGCGCGACCTTCAGCCACGGCGTGATGCCACCGATGCGGGCGACATCCACCTGCACGATCGAGCAGGCGCCCTTCTGCATATATTCGCGGAAATGGCGGATGGAATAGATGGATTCGCCGACCGCGATCGGCGTCGCCGTCGAGCGCGTCAGGCGGATATGCCCGTCGAGATCGTCGGCCGGCAGCGGTTCCTCGATCCAGGCAAGGTCGAGCTCCCTGAGCCGCTCGGCACGCCGTATGGCTTCATCTACCGTAAAGCCCTGATTGCAGTCCGTCATGATCTCGAAGCCATCGCCAAGTGCCTTGCGCATTGCCGAAAGGCGGGCGACGTCCTCGGAACCATGCGGCTTGCCGATCTTCACCTTCGAGCCGGCAAAGCCCTTTTCCTTCGCCTGCAGCGCATCGTCCACGAGCGCGCCAGCCTCGATATGCAGCCAGCCGCCTTCGGTGGTGTAGAGTGGGCAGCTTTCGCGTGCGCCGCCGGCAAGCTTCCAGAGGGGCAGGTTCTGCTTGCGCGCGCGCAGATCCCAAAGCGCGGTATCGATCGCTGCCAGCGCCAGCGCGCTGATGGCGCCGATGGTGGTGGCGTGGGTGTGGAATTCGAGTTTGTGCCAGATCGCCTCGATCCGGTCCGCGTCCTCGCCGATGAGAACCGGTGCAAGATGATCGGCCAGCAGCCGCATGACGGAGGAGCCACCGGTGCCGATCGTGTAGGAATAGCCGGTGCCGGTCGCGCCATCGCTGTCGGTGATGGTGACGATGGGTGTTTCCTGGCTGACAAAGCTCTGGATCGCATCCGTCCGCTTCACCTTCGGCTTCAGGTCCACCATGCGCAGTTCGATCCGCTCGATCCGGGCCATGTCAGATCTCCCGGGCTGCGGCCAGGCTGCGCCCGGTCTCGGCCGAGAACAGATGCGCCTGCGAGAAATCGAAGCTCATGGCGATCCGTTCGCCGGATTTGAGCGTCCGGGGATTGAGCATGCGCGACACCCATTCGCGTCCCGCGAACTCCACGAAGACGAGCGTTTCGTTGCCGAGCGGCTCGGTGATCGAGACCGGCAGGGTCACCTCATGGACAGTGCCGTCGCTTCCGGAACTCAGGCCATGACCGCTCGGGAAAATATCGTCCGGGCGCAGGCCGAAGACCACCTTTTCGCCCTCCGTCACCCGGTCCGCAAACTGGCGCGGAAGCGGAAGGCTATCACCGTTTGCGAAGACGAGCTGGCCGGACGCGACACGCGCCTCCTCCATGTTCATCGGCGGCGAGCCGATGAAGCCGGCGACGAAGCGGCTGGCCGGTCGCTTGAACACTTCGTCGGGCGTCCCGACCTGCTCGATGTAGCCGTCGCGCATGATGACGATCCGGTCGGCGAGCGTCATCGCCTCCACCTGATCGTGCGTCACATAGATGACGGTGGACTGTACCTTGGCATGCAGCTTCTTGATTTCGGTGCGCATCTGCGTGCGCAGCTTGGCGTCGAGGTTGGAAAGCGGCTCGTCGAACAGGAAGACTTCGGGATGCCGGACGATGGCGCGACCCATGGCGACGCGCTGACGCTGGCCACCGGAAAGCTGTGCCGGCCGCCGCTCCATCAGCGCGTCCAGACCGAGAATCGCAGCGGCCTCGTTGACCTGCCGGTCGATCTCGCTCTGCGGCTGCTTGGCGATCTTGAGCGAAAAGCCCATGTTCTCGCGCACCGTCATATGCGGGTAGAGCGCATAGGACTGGAACACCATCGAGATGTTGCGGTCGCGCGGCGGCAGGTCGTTGACGACGATGCCCCCGATCTCGACAGCACCGTCCGACACGCTTTCGAGGCCCGCGATCATGCGCAGCGTCGTCGACTTGCCGCAGCCGGAGGGGCCGACGAGCGCGACGAACTCGCCGTCCGCAACATCGAGATCGATGCCGTGGACGACCTGCAGGGCGCCGTAGGATTTGACCAGTTTCTTGAGAGAGACCTGAGCCATGCAATCAGCCTTTGACAGCGCCGAATGTCAGACCTGACACAAGGTGCTTTTGAATGGCGAAGGTCAGAGCCAGCGCCGGGAGGATCATGATCACCGCCAGCGCACACATGCCGCGCCAGTCGATGGTGAATTCGGAGGTGTAATCGAGCAATCCCACGGGAAGCGTCTTGGAATTGACCGACCGCGTCAGCTGCGAGGCGAGCGCGTATTCGTTCCAGCAGGTGAGAAACGAGAAGATGCCGGCGGAGGCGATGCCGGGGCCGGCGAGCGGAAACTCCACCTGCCAGAAGGCCTGCCACCGCGTGCAGCCGTCGATCTGGGCCGCTTCCGCCAGATCGCGCGGCACCTGCCGGAAGAACCCGTCGATCAGCCAGATCGTGAACGGTACATTCAGCGCGACATAGGTGAGGATGAGCCCGAAGTGTGTGTCGATGATGCCGACGCGGGAATAGACGATGAAGAGCGGCAGCGACAGGGCGATGCCGGGGACCGAGCGGGTCAGCATCAGGCCGAGAAACGTGCCGGACTTGCCGCGAAAGCGGAAGCGCGCGAAGGCGTAGCCGCCGGACATGCCGATGGCGAGCGCGATGACGGTGGAGGTGATCGACACGATGAGCGAGTTGCGGAAATAGTCCCAGATCGGAATGCCGCCCTGCCCCACGCCACCGAACATGGCACGATAGGCATCGAGCGTGATTTCCTGCGGGATCCACACCGGCGGTTTCGCCATGATCTCGACCGTCGGCCGCAGCGAACTGAGCACGATCCAGAGACCCGGCAGGCAGATGACGAGCATCGCGAGGAAGAGCCCGATCAGATAGGCGACGTGCAGAACGCGGCGCTTGAGGCGCTGTTTGGAGTTACGGTCCATCTTACCACTCCGCTCCGATCTGGGTCCGGGCCGCAGCAAGCTTCCGGAAGAAATAGACGGTGAACAGGATCGACAGGAGGATCGAGACGTAGGCCATGGCGTTGGCAAGGCCCATCTGCGCATCCGAATAAGCGGTGCGGCCGACAAGCGTCCAGATCAGCTCGGTGCGTCGCGCCGGTCCGCCATCCGTCATGATCTTGACGATGTCGTAGGCGCGCGCAATGTCGAGCGAGCGAATGGTCATGGCGATGTAGGCGAACGGCATGACGAAGGGCAGCGTGACGTAACGGAAGGTCTGCCAGGCCGTGCAGCCATCGACCTTCGCCGCTTCCACCGGCTCCTGCGGCATGGCGAGAAGCCCTGCGAGAATGAGGATGGCGAAGACGGAGGTGGAGGACCAGACTTCGGCAACGACGATGGCGAACAGCGCGAGGTTGCCATCGATCAGCCACGGGATCGCCTGATCCGTCAGGCCGAGCGACTGCAACGCATTGTTTACGAGGCCGACATTGTCGTTGAACATGAACTTGAATTGGAAGCCGACCAGCACCGGGGAAAACATCATCGGAAACATCATGATCGTGCGCAGTATGCGCTTGCCCCGCGTCGCCTTGTTGACGAGCAGCGCCAGGCCGAGGCCAAGCAGCATTTCCAGATTGAGCGCGATGGTGAGCAGGACGATCGTGCGCACGAATGCCGCCCAGAACACCCCGTCCGACAGGATGCGCTCATAATTGCGAAAGCCGGCCCAGACCCAGAGCGTGGCCGGGCGTGTCAGTCGAAACGGCGTGAAGCTCGAATAAAGCGACAGAAGCAGCGGCAGCAGCACGACGGCCGCGAGCACGACGAAGGCCGGCAGCAGCAGGAGAACCGGTGTTGAGATTTTTCGAAACATGCTGTGGCACCTGACGGCCGGCGACAGATGCGCTTGGCCGATCGAGAACGGGGGCCCCCGAAGGCCGTATGAGCCCGAAGACGGTATGAAATGGCGACGAACGGCGCCGCCGGGCTTCGCCCGCAGCCTGAGCTGCGGGCGAAAACGGAGATGGCGTCAGAGCGCGCCGGCATCCTTGAGGATGGTCGTCGCCTTTTCGGCGGCGGCGTCCAGCGCTTCCTTCGACGTCTTGTCGCCGAGGATGGCGGCCTGAAGCTCGGGATAGACCGTGTTCGAAATTTCGATCCATTCCGGCGTCTGCGGTACGGCGAAGGCGCCCTTCGCCGTTTCCTGGAAGGTGCTCAGCACCTCTTTTTTGTAGGGGTCGGAAGCGGCCTGCTCGATGTCCCATTCCCACACGGCGGTGCGGGTCGGCAGGGTGCCGTTTGCGGCCTCAAGCTTCTGCGAGTCCTCGTTGGTCAGGAACCAGACGAGCGACGCCGCAGCTTCCTTGCTGGCGCAGGCTTCCGTGATGGAGAAGCCATGATGGCCAGACCAGCCCGTGCGCTTGCCGGAGGAGCCCTTGGGGGCCACGGTGACGCCGACATTGCCGGCGACCTTGGAAGACTTCGGGTCGTTGAAATAGGTCGCCCATCCCGGCCAGTCCAAGTTGAGTGCGACGGTGCCCGAGGCAAAGCCCGCACCGAGTTCGTCCCAGAGATAGTTGGTCGTGCCGGCGGGAACGGCCTTCGACTTGTAGAGATCGACGAACCAATCAAGCGCCCGGACACCGGCGTCGGAATTGAAGGCAGGCTTGCCCTCTTCATCCAGATAGGCGCCGCCTTCGGCGATCAGCATTTCGTAGAAGCGGCCGTTGATCGCCTCTTCCTTGCCGGCAAACTGCGTGCCGTAGAAATTCGGGGGCGCGGCGAAGAACTTTGCCTGGTCCGATACTTGGCTCCACGTATCCGGCGGCGCGAGATCGTAGCCATACTTCTCCTTGAACGCCGCCTTCTTGGCGTCATCCGTATAGAGGCTCTTCTGGTAATAAAGCGCCGACACGTCGAACTGCGCGCGCGGCAGCATCACCAGCTTGTTGTCGATGGTGGACGCCTTGATGACGGTGTCGACATATTCGCCGACGATCTCCTTCGGCACCAGCGTGTTCAGATCGACATAGAGATCAGGATATTGCGGGGCGAAGGACGAATGGTTCGAGCCGACGCACCAGGAAATCGATCCCGAGGCGATGTCGGACTTGATCTCCTTGTCGAGCTCGAAATGGTTCTTCTTGGAGAGCACGTTGACCTTGGCCCCCGTCGCCTTCTCCCATTCCGCGATCCGCGCATAGAGCGGCTCGTATTGCTGACCACCGATCAGCTTGGCGTCGATCGTGACGCCATCGAATTTGCCCATCAGTTCGGCCGCACCGGCTGTGCCGTGCGCCAGAACGAATGCCACGACGCCGGATACGGCGCCACACAGCAGCTTGTTCATCAGATTCCCTCCTCCGAGTGCACTCCTCCTCGGGAGCACGGTCTCTCATCTGCGAGAAACTCATTCATATACAAACAACATTTTCAGGCATCGTCAAGCGACAACTTTGCTTTGTCGGTCCATCGTTCTTCGTATATGGAAATGCGTATTCACAGGGGATTCCGCATGTCGGACGGAGAAGACGATCGCTACCGCGCACCGGCGCTGGACAAGGGGCTCGATATTCTGGAGCTTTTGGCCGGTGTGGATGGCGGGCTGACGCAGGCGGAGATTTCTAAGAAGCTCAATCGCAGCCCGAACGAGTTCTACCGGATGCTCGACCGCCTCGTGCGGCGCGGCTACATCACCCGCATCGATGGCGACCGTTATTCGCTGACGCTCAAGCTCTTCGGCCTCGCGCAGCTGCACGCGCCGACACGCCGTCTGGCGGCCTATGCGACGCCGCTGATGCGCGACCTTGCGCAGCGGACGCGGCAGGCCAACCAGCTTGCCGTGTTCGACCGCGGCTCCGCCGTCGTCATCGCGCAGCAGGAAGCACCGGATTACTGGGGCATTTCCATCCGCGTCGGCTCGCATATCAGCCTGTTCGACACCGGCTCCGGCCACGTCCTCCTCGCCTTCCGCCCGCCCGAGGAGCGGGAGATGATGATCTCGGAACACGTCAAGAGCCGGAAGGACATCGAGCTGACGCCGGAGTTCTACGCGCGCCTCGACGAGATCCGCGCGCGCGGCTACGAGATGATGGCGAGCGCCCAGACGGCCGGCGTGTTCAACCTCTCGGCCCCCATTCTCGGCCCGGACCGTCGCGGCATTGCGGCGCTCACCGTGCCGTATATCAGCCTCGTCAACGCACCGTCGGCGCCCGATATCTCAACGACGATCTCTCTTCTGCAGAAGACCGCCGAGCAGCTTTCGCTTCTCGCCGGCTCGGACGTCCAGCACGAGGTGCCAGTGGAGACGTGAGGTGCCTTACGGCCCCAAGCAGACACATTCTTATTTGAAACCTCTGCTCCCCTGTGAGAGTGTTCCGGCCGGCGCATGACGCGGGAGGAGCCTCTATGATTATCGACACCCATCTTCACCTGATCGACAGGACAGCCCTCACCTACCCATGGCTGTCCACGGTTCCGGCGCTCGACCGGGATTACCTCTACGAGACCTATCGCCAGGAGGCCCTGCGCTGCGGCATTGCCGCAAGCCTGCATATGGAGGTCGATGTCGCGGCCGAGGAGATCGAGGCAGAAACGCAGCATGTGGGGCAGCTAGCAGCGCTCCCCGAGAGCCTTGTCGTCGGTGCCATTTCCGCCTGCCGGCCGGAAGACGAGAGCTTCCCCGCCATGCTGGAGCGTCAGCGCGAGAACCCACTGGTCAAGGGTTTTCGTCGTGTCCTCCACGTCATGCCGGACGCGCTGTCGGAAAGCGCGGTCTTTCGCGACAACATCAAGCGTATCGGGGGCACCGGCCTCACCTTCGATCTCTGCGTGCTGCCGCGCCAGCTGGGCCACGCGGCGGCACTTGCCGACCTCGCACCCGATGTGACCTTCATCCTCGACCATTGCGGCGTTCCCGATATCAAGGCGGGCGACATCTCGCTCTGGCGGGACGAACTGAAGGATGTCGCACGCCGGCCGAATGTCGTCTGCAAGATGTCCGGGCTCGTCGCCTATACCGATCCCGACAGCTGGAGCGTGGACACGATCCGCCCCTATGCGGAAACCGCCATCCTGCAATTTGGATGGGACAGGGTGGTGTGGGGCAGCGACTGGCCCGTCTGCACGCTCGCCGGCAGCCTCTCGACCTGGGTCGCGGCCACGCATGCGCTGCTCGCAGGCAGCAGCGACACCGAGCGCCATGCGCTGCTGGCCGGTAATGCGCTGAAGCTCTGGAGCCTCGATCTTCCCATTGGAACCTGAGGGATCGCCTCAGATCGTCATGCTGACATGCCGCTCCCGGCCATAGATCGAGACGAGCAGGATAATGACGGCGCCGAGCGACGCCTGAACGGCGGCGGGCTGGAAGCCAAGGCCGATCAGCAGCGTGTTGATCTCGGTGAGAACCAGCACGCCGGCGATCGTGCCGAGATAGCTGCCGCGTCCGCCGACCAGCGCCGCGCCACCGACCACGACCGCGGCAATCGTCTGGAACAGGTAGGGCTGGCCGACATCGCCATAGGCCGAACCGGTGAAACCGAGAAGCAGGATGCCCGTGACGGCGGCAAACATGGCGCTGAGCGAGAAGGTCAGCATCCACATGCGCACGGGGTCGATCAGCGCGAGGGTGGCAGCGCCGGGATTGCTGCCGAGCGCATAAAGCCGCCGGCCATAGGGTGTGCGGGCGAGAACGAGCACGATGAGCGTTGCAAGCACCGCGAGTGCCGGCACCACCCAGGGAAAGGGCAGCGGGCCCGCGGAGCCGCCGATGGAAACGAAGGCGGAAACGTAGGGCGGCGCTGACCCGGACGGGAACCCCTTCGTCCAGAGCAGGACGGACCCCTGCACGATCATGCCGATCCCCAGGGTGACGATCAGCGGATGGATGTCGAGCCGCCGCGAGATGTAGCCGTTCAGCGCGCCGATGAGCATCGCGACCACGATGACGAACAGGCAGACGAGCGCGAAATTCCACTTGTCGCCATAGAGTTGCGCGGCAACCACATTGGCAAAGCCGATGATGAAGGGGATGGACAGATCGATCCCGCCGAGGATGACGACGAGCGTCTGCCCGATGGAGGCAACGGCAAGGAGAGCTGCGATGACCAGCAGAGCGCGGATGGCGAACGGCGAGGAATAGCCCGGAATGACGAGCGTGCCGACCAGATGCAGCACGCCCGCGATGAGGAACGCCATAAGGATTCGGCCGTTCGTGCCGGCGAGGCCCGAGCGGATGCGCAGGGCGAGGCCGGGCCTTGCCTGTTCGGTGCGACCTGTTTCGATGGCAGCCATGTCAGACCTCCCGGCCGCGGGCCGCCCGCTCCTGCACGGCCGTCAGAATGACGGCGGCAACGAGAATGGCGCCATAGGCGATTTGCAGAACGTAGGTGGAAACGTTGAAGGCGGTGAGCACGCTTTGCAGCAGGAAGATATCGATCGCGCCGATAGAGGCGCCGATGAGCCCGCCTCGACCGCCGGCAAGGCTAACGCCGCCAAGCGCGACGGCCGCAATCGAGATCAGCGTATAGGCCTGCCCGATATTCGGGTCGGCCGAGCCGATCAGGGCCGTCAACATCAGTCCCGCGACGGCGGCGAACACGCCCGTGATGACATAGGCGATGAAGCGGACGCGGGTGACATCGACGCCGGCTGTATAGGCCGCGCGGTCGTCGCTGCCGATCGCCATCAACTGGTCGTAATAGGGCAGCCGGCGGATGGTCCACCAGGCGGCGAAGAGCGCGATCAGCGGTAGGGCCGACCAGGGGCCTGCCAGCGCCTTCAGCCAGCCCGGCGCCGGCCCGATCGGCGCGGGCAGGATGGTCAGCGTCACACCGGTGAGGACGAGATAGGTCCCGAGCGTCGCCACGATCGGCTGGATTCGCACCAGTGTCGTCAGCGCCCCGTTGATGGCGCCGATGGCAGCGCCGATCAGCAGGGCTGCGGGAATGATGACAAACGGCGACGAGATGCCGGCTTTCAGAAACAGAAGCTGGATGACGATCGCATTGACGAAGCCCATCAGCGGCCCGACCGAGATATCGATACCGCCGCGTCCCCCGAGAATGACAGGCGCAGAGGCCACCGCCGCGCCGATGAGCGGTGCTGCAAGCCCGATGAGCGAGCCCCAGGCTGCCGGGTGAAAGCGTGCCGGGTTGAGGATGAGGTTGACGAGGAGCAGTATGACGAGGAGCACGAGCGCAAAGCCCGTATCGCGCCAAAGTCCGTGCAGTGTTCGCAGAAGCGCCTTCATCATGCCGCACGTCCGAACATGGCGGCAATGACGGCATCGGTGGTCATGGCAGGACCCTGCAGGTTGGCGACGATATCATGATCGCGGAAAACGAGAACGCGGTGGCACAAGAGCAGGATCTCCTCGATCTCGCTGGAGAGAACGACCAGCGCCATGCCGTCCCGCGCGAGATCGCGAAAGACGTCGTAGAGCACATGGCGGGTGGCGACATCGACGCCGCGGGTGGGGTCGTTGAGCAGCAGCACATCCGGCTTCAACGCCAGGGCACGCGCCAGCAGCACCTTCTGCTGGTTGCCGCCCGACAGCGTGGTGATCGCCGCATCCGGCCGCGGTGCGGCGATGGACAGCCGGTCGCGATAGACCTCGTAGCGCCGCGCGCGCTGGCCGGCGCTGATGAAGCCGAAGCGGGCATCCTCCGACACCGTGGAAATGGCGAAGTTGTCGAGGACGGACTGGGTGGGGAAGATGCCTGTCGCCCGCCGGTCGCGCGGGAGATAAGCGACATGGGCGGCGACGGCCTTACGGAAATCCGTGATCCGCGTCTCGGAGCCGCCCCGTTCCAGAGACACGGCTCCGGCGAGCGGTTTCTGCAGGCCGGCAAGCGTTTCGAGAAAGCGCTCCTGCCCATGTCCGTCGAGGCCGGCAAGCCCGACGATCTCGCCGGAGCGGATCTCTTCGACAATCGGGGTCGCGCCGCGCCGGATGACGAGGTCACGGGCATGAAGGCGTGCGGGATCAGACATGCAGCAACTCCGCAGCCGTTTGTGGCGCCATGCCTTTCAGCAGCTCCGCAGGCGTCGAGAGCCCGCGCTCCTCGGTCGTCACGACCTTGCCGCTGCGCAGGATGGAGATCCTGTCGGAAAGGCTCATCACCTCATCCATGCGGTGGGTGATGAAGAGAAGCAGCGAGCCTTCCGCTGCCAGCTGGCGCATCAGGGAAAAGACGGACTCGCGGTCGGCATAATCGAGCGCAGCCGTCACTTCGTCGAGAATGAGAACACGCGGACGGCGGACGACCGCGCGCGCCAGCACGATCAACTGTTGTGCCGCAAGCGGCAGAGCGCCGGCTTTGACATCGAGCGGTACCGGCGTGACGGCAAAGCGGGCCAGCGCATCTGCCGCCGTCTGCCGCCGCCGGTCGCGCGGGATCTTGCGATGCACGAGCCCGTCGAGCCCAAGCAGGATATTGTCCTCCACGCTCCTGTCCGGCGCGATCAGCACCTCCTGGAACACGGTGGCAAAGCCCGCGGCCTGGAAATCCGCAGGCCTCCGCCCCGAAAACGGCTTCCCGTCCAGCAGCATCGTGCCGCCATCCGGCTGGACGATGCCGGACAGCAATTTCACCAGCGTGCTCTTGCCAGAGCCGTTCTCGCCGAGAATCGTGTGGATCGTGCCGGCGCGGAACGCGATACTGGCGCTGGCAAGGGCCACCGTCTCGCCGTAGCGTTTCGACAGGGTATTGATTTCGAGCATCGTGCCGTCCGCCTGTGGCGGCGGGCCGCCCACCTGGAACGCGCCCGCCTCTCCCTCATGTGATTGCTACTTCGCGCACGCATCGGGCGTGGACGCATAGTCCCAGCCGGGTGTGGGCTTGGCGCCGGTGAAGTAGGCGTCGAGCAGCGGTTCCGGCATCGGATCCTGCGGCGGAACCGGGAAGACGGACACGGAGTCCGGCATCATGCAGTCCTTGTACCAGTTCGGCAGATCGGCATTGTGGATGGCCGGGATCGGGATCATCAGCGTATTGAGCTTCGGCTTCTGCCCGTCGAGCATGCGCGCACCGACGCGAAACAGCGTCTGCGCCGTCCAATGCGGCAGAAGCGCGTGGCCCTCGAAGCGGAACTTGTCCGGATTGGCCTTCCAGTAGCCAAGTGCATCGCCGGTCAGCGAGCCGGTGATCAGCGGCGCCGGGCGGCCGGCTTCGGCAAAGGCTTCGGCCACGACGCGGCTCTCGCTGCCCGTGGTCCAGACCGCATCGATCGGCGCTGGATTGGTGGCGATCGCCTGGAAGACGACCGTCTTCGTGACGTTGGCCGTCCAGTTGCCGTTGACGTTGCGGGCAACCTTGAGCTTGGTGTTTTCGGCAAGCGCCTTGTCGCCGCCCTGGCGTTCCTGCACCACGATCGGGTGACCGGCGATGCCCTCGACGAGGAGAACGCTGCCGCCGTCTGGCAGAGCCTTGCCGACCGCACTCATCATGTCGTAGCCCCAGCGCGCATAGTTGGAATCGACATTGATCGCGGTCGGGCTGGTAACGGAACCGGCAGCCGTCACGAAGGGAATGCCGGCCTTCGCGGCGGCGTCGATCGCGTCGTCCAGCGCCGTTGCGGAGCCGGGAATGGACGTGATGATCGAGCAGCCCTTGTCGACGAAAGCGCGGATCTGGTTGATCTGCTGGCTGACGTCGTTGTTGCTGTCGGACACTTCGAAGCTTGCGACGGTGCCGTTCGCGATCAGCCCTTCCACCAGCCGCTGCAACTCCTTCGTCACGGTCACCCGCCACGGGTTACCCTGATAGGATTCCGAATGGCACCATTTCCAAGGCTTTGCAGGGGCCGTGAAGCCCTCCCAAGCCGACGGCAGAACCGCTTGTGGCGCGCCTTCGTACTGCGCCTTCAAAGGTTCCGGCAGACCGGCGACGACGGTGGCGACGGCATCCTGTGCCTGCGTCGCATGCGCGGACAGCACGAGCGCCGTTGCGGCCAGAAGGCCGTTGATCCTCATTTTCATACTTATCTCCTCCCGAATGTCCGGCTCCTCCGCCGGGATGCTAAATCGTCTTGAAACTCTCGCGGAACAGGCGGTTGAGGTCGGCGACGACCTCTGCCGGCGGCCGCTTTTCCAGAAGGCCGCGATTGATCCGGTCGGATGCCGCTTGCTGGAACGGCATGTAGCCATCGTGCCGCGGGCGAACCCAGGCGGCCTCCAGCGTTGCCCGCGTGGCGCGGTAGAAATCGGCGGTCGCGTCGTTTACCGTCCCGTCTTCCCAGGCCGCCGCATGTCCCGGCTGCCCGCCGGAAGCGGCATAGAGGCCCTTCTGGACATCGCCGCTGGCGATCCAATAGGCAAAGTCGATCGCTTCCCGGGGTGAGGCCGAAAAGGCAGAGACCGCGATGCCGGTGCCACCCAACGCAGACCCGACAGGGCCGTTCCGGCCCGCGGAGGGTATGTCGCAGAAGTGGATGGGCTTCTCTCGAAAACCATCCATGGCATAGCTGACATAGCCGTAGATCAACGGTGTCACGGCATAGGCCGAGCCGGTATCCGCCATGGCTTCGAAGACGGCGATGGGGTCCATCTCGAAGCACATTGAGGGGACGAGGGCGGCAAGTTCCCGCAGCGCCTCGAACGCAGCCGCACCGGCCTCCGGCGCGATGAGCTCCTCGCCCTCGACGGCGCAGGGCGTGCCCATATTGGCCGCCAGCGTGTAAAAGCTCATGAGGCTGTGCGGCGGGCGAAGCGGCAGCAGCACGCGGCCTTCGCGTGCGAGATCCAGCATGTCTTCCCACCGCTGCGGGGGAGAGGACAGGAGATCCGGCCGGAAGGCCTGCACCTGCGTTGCCGCATCGATGGGCAGACCCCATTGCCGGCCCTGCCAGTGATAGCTCGGAAAGGACGCCCCGACGCTGCCGGCGCGAAGAGCCTCTGCCTCCGCCGCCTTCTCCGGCACGTCGAGCGGCGCGAGACAGGTCTCGCGCGTGATCTGGCCGACATGCGGATGATCGATGACGATGAGGTCGTAGGCGCGCGCCAGTTCCTCGACGGGATAGGTCTCGAAATCCTGCAAAGAGCGTTTGTCCCAGGTGACGGTGACGCCGGTCTGCTCCTCCCAGAGACGCGAGCAGGCGACCATCGGATCGTAGCCGCGCGGGTGGTTCCAGGTCATGCCCTTGAGGGTGGTGCGTGGCGCGCTCACAGGCCGAACTCCTCACGGATGGCCGCGCTCTGCTCGCCGATCCGGGGCGCAGCACGATCGAACGTGGGACGCACGCCGTCGATCCTGAGCGGCGACCGCGTGGTGTGGATGGAGACGCCATCGTCGCGTGAGACGGTCTGCAGCATGTCGAGATGCTGGAAGCCGTCGCTTTCCATCAGTTCCTTCCAGTCCATCACCTTCGCGCACCAGATATCGGCCGGCTCCAGAATGGCGAGCCATTCCTCGATGGTCTTTTCGGAAATGCGTTTGGCGATCAGCGCCTTGATCGCGTCGCGCGCGGTAAACCAGCTCGACGGATCGTCCCGGAACATGGCGAGTTCGTCCATCTCCAGAAGGTCCGCCAGTTTCGGGATCGGGGTCATCGCGATGGCGAGGTAGCCGTCGGCTGCGGGATAAACGCCGTAAGGGGCCGAGAGATAGGCGTGAGCACTACGGAAATCCGAGCGCTTCGGCAAACGGCGACCATCGTTCAGATGCGTGGTCAGCACCTCGAATTGCAGATCGACCAGAGCTTCGAGCAGGCTCGTCTCCACATGGCTGCCCTTGCTCGTGACGCCGCGGCGCACGAGCGCTGCAAGGATACCCTGCGCCGCAGCCGCACCGGCCAGCATGTCGCCGATGGCGAGCCCGAAGGGCACCGGCCCCTGCCCCTCATCGCCGTTCAGCCACATAACGCCGGAGCGTGACTGCGCCAGAAGATCCTGGCCCGGGCGCGAGACCCAAGGACCTTCGTTGCCGTAACCGCTGATCGAGCAGAAGACGATCCGCGGATTGATCGCCTTCACTTTGGCATAGTCGAGCCCCAGCCGCTCAATGACACCAGGACGGAAATTCTGGATCACGACGTCGGCGCTTTGCAGGAGCTTGCGAAGCGCTGCAAGGTCGTCCGCGTTCTTCAGGTCGATCGCGAGGCTCTCCTTGGCGCGATTGATCGCGTGGAAGATCGTGGAGTCGCCGCCGATCTCCGTATCACTCAAGTAGAGCCGCCGCGACAGGTCGCCGCCATCGGGCCGCTCGATCTTGATAACGCGCGCGCCGAGATCCATCAGACGGAGCGAACAATAGGGGCCGGACAGGAACTGGCTCATATCCACGACGAGAAGCCCGCTCAGAGGGAGTTCGGCTTCATCCGTTGCGGCTGGGGTCGTGAAGGCTGGGATATCGGACAACGGCATGACGACTTACTTTTCGATGGCGGCGATGGCGCCGGGGTTCTTGTAGCGGACGGTCTGGAGATGCTCGCAATAGAGCACCAACTCGCCTCCGCCCTTGAAGATCTCATAGCTGGCCCTGATCAGGCCGAGATCCGCCGTGCGCGGCTTCTTCTCCATATTGGTCCGGATCGTGTAGATCGTGTCGCCGATAAAAACCGGCTTGATGAAGCGCAGCCTGTCATAGCCGTAGGAAAAGGCGTTGACGCAATTGGTGGCGACGAGGCCGAGGCCGGCGGAAAAGACGAAGGCACCGGCAACGAGCCGACGGCCGAAGACGCCCTCCCGCCGAGCGAACATCTCGTCCTGAACGTACGGATGGATGTCGGTCACGAGCGTGTTGAAGAGATGGCTGTCGGATTCCCCAAGGGTACGGCGCAGCGAACGGATCTTCTGACCGACCGGCCAATCCTCGTAGAACCAGTTCTCCGCATTCCAAACCGGAAGGCCCGCATGATCTGCCGGCATATCCGAGGGAAAGGTGCTCTCCACACCCACCGTAGGCTGAAACGTCTCCACGAAGCTCCTCCTCCGTATTTTCTTATGTGAAGATAGTGTTCACATATGGATTGCTTTTGCAAGAGGCATCGACCATTCTCGCCATGGGAAAAGGAACCGTTGGAAGACGGTGGAAATGGGAGGAAGAGACATGGCGGAGCCTTGCCTGGTGTTTGTCGGATCGCTCAATCGCGAGGCGCTGTATTTTCAGGGCGCACGCGGTACGGGCCTGACGGTCTACAGCTTCGACGAGGATAGGCTGGCGGTGGAGACCCTTGCCGGCTTCACCGGCATCGACAACCCGACCTTCCTCTCGGTGACGCCGGATGGGCGCCGGGTCTATGCCAATTCCGAGATCTTCGGCTGGGCGGAAGGTCTGGTCTCGGCCCTGTCCTTCGACCGGACGAGGGCAAGCCTCGCGCCGATTGGCATGCAGCCGACCCTCGGCAGTATCACGGCGCACAATACGCTTTCGGACGACGGCAGATGGTTGTTCGTCGTCAATTACGGCATGGGTGCCGGCGGACCGGATCAATCGCTGGTGGTCTATGGCATTCAAGAGGATGGAAGCCTGACGCCGCCTGTCTCCAGCGTGCAGCAGACAGGGACGGGACCGGATGCCGACCGGCAGGAGCGCAGCCACGCCCATAGCGTCACCCGCATCGGGCCAAACCTGCTGCTGGTCGCGGATCTCGGTACGGATACGCTGACCACCTATGCCATCGATGAAGAGGGCAGCCTGACGTGCCGCCATGTTTGCCCGACCGCGCCCGGGGCCGGTCCCCGGCATGCAGCACTTCATCCCGGCGGAGGCTGGATCTTCGTGATGAACGAGCTGGACTCGACCATTGCAAGCTACGCCGTCAGCACCGACGGCCGGCTGACACCCGTCGATGCGAAACCCGCCGTACCCGAGGATTTCAGCGCGGACAATCACTGCGCCGATATCCAGATCTCACCGGATGGTCGTTTCGTCTATGGCTCGAACCGCGGGCACGACAGCATCGTCACCTTTGCCGTCAACGAAGCCACCGGCCAATTGACACATGTCGCGCACACGCCCTGCGGCGGCTCGACCCCGCGAAACCTCGGCATCTCGCCGTCAGGCCGGCACCTGCTATGCGCCAACCAGAACGCCGACGTCATCACCATCTTTACGCGCGATGCCGACGCGGGCAGCCTGACACCGAGCGGAAAGACGATCGCCGTGGGCACGCCGATGTGCATCCGCTTCGCGTGATCGGCCGAGAGGCCGGCAGGGAATGCCCCGCCGGCCCTCCTCGGACTTACTTCCCGTCTTTCAGCTTGCCGACATCCTCGGCACTCAGTTCACCCACGGTGGTCACCTCGCCGTTCGTGATTTTCCACAAGCGGAAGGGACCGGTGATGTCGCCATACTGGTCGAAACTGACCGGGCCGATGACGCCCTCATACTTCACCGGCTTGCCCTCCTTGATCAGCGCCAGAGCCTTGACGAACTCTTGCTTGCCGGCATGGATCGGCGTGCCGCCTTCGGCCACGACCTCGCGCATGGCGGTCTTGATGGCCGCTGCATCCGACTTTCCGGCCTTGGCAATGGCAAGTCCGACGATCGCACCGGCATCGTAGGAACGGTCGGCGGCCGGCGCCGACGGCGCGATGCCGCCGGAGAAGGCTTCGTAATTGGCGTTGAAATACTCGGTCGAGGCGGTCGGGCTGGTGCCGGACGAGGTGCCGTAGGCGTTCTCCAGATATTGTGCCCCGACGCTTTCGATGAAGTCCTTGGAGTTCATACCGTCGTTCAGGAGGAACGTCTGCTTGCCGCCGCCGGAAATCCAGGCGCGGGCGATCGTCGCACCGTCCACCGGCGTGCTGACGAGGTAAAGCGCATCGGGCTCGCCGGCCATGGCGGCACTCGCCTCCGAGGCATAGCTCGACTGCTTCTCGTTATAGGGCGTCGTGGTGGTGATGGTGCCGCCAAGCTTCTCGTACGCCGTCTTGAACTCGCGCACCATGTTGACGCCGAAGTCGTTGTTGACGTTGACGATAGCGATCTTCTTCAGGCCCTGGTCGATCGCGTATTTCGCCGCCGCCGTTCCCTGCAGCGCATCCGAGGTGATGGTGCGGAAGAACACGCCGTTCGTCTTGCCGTCGCGGCCGAGCGCGGTGAGCGTCGGCGACGAAGAGGCCGGCGAGACCTGAACGACGCCGGCCGGCGCCGTGACCGAGGTCAGGATCGGGATGGACACCGAGGAGATGATGCCGCCGATGATGACCGGGACCTTCTTGATGTTGACGAGCTGCGTCGCCTGATCGACGGCGACATTGCCCTGGCTCTGGCTGTCGCGCGTATCGGCCACGACCTTGCAGCCACCCACGCCACCGGCGTCGTTGATGTCGCGGAAGGCCATCTCGACGGATTTCGCACCCGCCTGGCCATATTCGCCGGCCGGGCCCGTCAGTTCCATGACGAGGCCGACGGTGATGTCGCAATCGGCCGAGAGAGCGGGCACCGTGGAGGCTGCCAACGTGGTGAAGAGCGTTGCGAGCAGGTATGACGGTCTCATTCTTATTCCCCTTTGTTGAGATTGTATTTCATGATGGCGCCGTGACGGCCCGTGCGGTCGCGTTCCAGCGCATAGACATCGCCGTCCAGCGGCCGGGCGTCAGCGAGGACTGCTGCCAGTGCCGCATGGTCGGCGTCGTCGAGCACGATATCGGAGATGGCGAGATTGGCAGGCAGATGGCTGCGGTTGCGCGCACCGACGATGACGGCGGCAACGGTGGGCTTCGTCAGCATGGCGGCGCTCGCGACCGTCGCGATGTCGGTCTCATGGCGGTCGGCAATGCGCCGTAGCGTCAGCAGGAGGGACTGGAAAAGGTCCCATCCGCCGAAATCGTCGATGATCAGCTTGTACTTGGTCAGCGACCGGTTTTCGAGCGGGTGCTCCGGCTCCACCTCCCCCAGCCAGCGATCGCTAAGGAAGCCGCCGGCGACCGTGCCGTAGCAGAGCAAGGCAAACCCCTTCGCGCGCGCGAGATCGACCATGCGCTTTTCCGGACGCCGGTCGAGCAGCGAATATTGCAGCTGAAGGGAGGCGACGGGAACGCCGGCATCGACGATGGCCGCCACGTGGTCGGCATCGAAGTTGGTCAGACTGACCTTGCCGATCTTGCCCTCCTCCGACAGCTCCTTCAACCAGCCAGCCGTCTCCAGCCAGCCGGGCACGTCGAGCGCCCACCAGTGAAACTGGACGAGATCGAGCGTCTCGATTTTCAGTCGCTTGCGCGAGGTGTCGATCACGCCCTCGACATAGGCCTTGTCGATGGTGGGCAGGACGGCAAGGTCGGGCACGAACTTCGTATGGACCCGGATGCGCGACAACGCCTCCGCGCCCCGCAGATTGCCATAGGCGAGCCGGAAGCGGCCGATCAGCTCTTCGACGCCTGTGTAGATGTCGGCACAGTCGAAGGTGGTGATGCCGGCATCCGCGAAGGCGATCATGTCTTCCACCGCAGTGTCCCCATCGACGGTGCCGTGACCGCCCGCCAGCTGCCAGCCGCCGCGGATGACGCGGGAGATCTCGTAGTCGGGAGCGATGGCGATGCGTTGCATATCTTCAGGCCTATGTTTCGTCGTTCAGGGGGACTGCGGTGGTCGCGGCGTGGCTGAAACGCCGGTGGTGCAGGCGCGTGATGCGCAACCGCGTGGAGCAGTTCGGGTCCGGACACGCGATCTCCGCATCCGTCGTCATCCAGTCGTTGCGGTGGGTGGGCCGCTGCTTGGCCGCAAGCAGCGGCAGCACGGAGGCGAGCGAATATATCGACAGGCCCTGCCCCTCGGGCAGATGCAGCATTTCACCGCGCAGCTCGAAATGGTCGCCCGGCTTCGCGCCGCAATAGACCGTACCGCCCTCGGGAATGATCACGTCCACACGCAGATCGAACAGCTCGAAGCCGTCATCGCCAGCCTCAGCCATAGCGCACCTCCCCGCCTTCCTGCGCATCGAGCCGTCCCCGGATGAGGTCGAACGAGCGGCTGATGTCATTGGTGAGCGAACGCAGCGCCGCATCCTCGTCGCGCGCTTCCAGCGCTGCGATCAGCGCCCAGTGATGATCGGTTGCGGCAAGCCCACCCTGCTCGTCGTGGATCTGCGCCGCCTGACGGATGATGGCGCCGGACTGCAACCAGAGGCTCTCGACAATCGACAGGAGAACGGGGGAGCGAGCGACGCTGTAGAGATGAAAGTGGAAGCGCTGGTTCAGCGCGGAGGTGACATGGCCGATATCCTTGCCATGCGTCTCGAACGCAGCATCGCAATCCACATTGGCCTGCTTCAGGATGGCGATATCCTCGCGCGTCAGATGCGGCAGCGCGAGCGAGACCATCCGCCCTTCGATGAGAATGCGTGCCCGGGCGAGATCGTCGAGCCGCGTACGGGTGATGAGCGGTACGCGGACGGAGCGGTTTGGCAGCGACTCCAGCGCCTTTTCCGACACGAAACGCCCCAGCGCCTCGCGCACCGGCATGGTGCTGGTCTGCAGGCGCTCGGCAAGATCAACGATGCGCAGCACGTCGCCGGCATCGAACATGCCGTTGATGAGCGAATTCCGCAGCTGGGCATAGACGCGATCCTGAAGCGTCTCACGCCCGACCGGCGAGATCGCTCGCGCCTCGACGCCAGCGGCGGCCGGTTCGTTTCGCAGGTCGTCTCCCGTCCCTATTGCCATCTCCCACGCTCCTGCGGCTGCCGGATCTTCGCAATCCACGATCCGAAGCTGACCAAGTTTGATCAAACATCACCGATCAAATCAAGCGCCTTGCACACGTCTTTGGGATCACGACCGCGCGTGATGCCGCAGAAAGATCCTGAAGTCAGCGTTAAAATTAACCGTATAAATCGGTCGAATTTTAGCAATCTCGCATTTTACTTCTTATTTAAGAAGTTTCGGGAATACTGTTTCTCGATATAAAGCGATTTATACTGACGAGGATCATATGACCCATTATTCCGAAAAGCAGGCTGCTTTCATTATGGGCTTCGCCGGTCTCGGCGCCATGCTGACGGCCGCGGGTACGGCGAAGATCGCCGCTCACCTGCAGACGGCAGACGCCTTCATCGGCTCGATCTGCGGCAGTTCGGTCGATGTTTCGGGCTCGATGTTTGCCGACGCCGTCCATTGCTGGGGCTGCCCGGCCGCCGCTCTTGGCGTCGCCCTCATAGTGGCAACGACCATCGCCGCACGGCAGCGCCCCGTCGGCACGCTGGTGCTTCAACCGGTCCGTTAAAGCAGGGCTTTCGACCACCCCGGTGGTCCGCATTTTCATTTCTGATCGTTTCGGGACACTGCAGGCTGACGCCTTGGCAGTCTGTTCATCCCATGGAGTATGACCAATGGCCAACCTGACCTCGAAGGACACGAATGGCAACGGCGAATGGGGCGCCGTCATCAAGGACGCCCTCATTCCGCTGCATTCCATCGTCCTTCCGGACGGCAAGGTGCTCGCATTCGGCACGGATGGCGTTGCCGGAGACTACGACGCGCGCTTCGTCTACTCCATCTACGATCCGGTCACCGGCGTTCTCAAGGTGCTGCCGAATACCACGGGCACCAACATCTTCTGCTCGCAGATGTCGATCGACCCGACCACGGGCAACGTCATCATCATGGGCGGCGACAACCACAATACGGGCGAAGCCGGCGGCACCTGGACCGGGCGGCACGATGTCGTGGTGTTCGACTACACCACCCAGTCGATCCGCAACATTTCACAGGAAGACTCGAGCTTTGCCCTGCACCAGGCTCGCTGGTACGGAACCACGGTGACGCTGAGCAACGGCGAAATCCTGATGGTCGGCGGCCGTGACGAGAACTCCAACGGCTCGACCTTTGCGGAAATCTACAACAGCGAAACGGGCATGCGCCAGCTCTCCGGCACCTATATGGGCGACATGAAGGATGGCGAGGGAACGCTGACCGGCACCTATTACTATCCGCACGCCTGGCAGGTCACCGACGGCTCCGTCATCATCATCGAAGCCGGTGGCACGAGCAATTCCGGCCACGACGTCTACCGCATGGACGTGCAGGGCGAAGGCTCCGTGCAGAAGATCGGCAAGCTGCCCTTCGACACCCGTAACCTCACCGGCTCCATGATGTACGAGACCGACAAGGTCATCGTCGCCTCGAGCACGGGTCAGGTCTGGAAAGCCGACCTGTCGCAGCCGACGATCAAGTGGGAGTTCGCCTTCTCGATCAACAACGAAGACGGCGGCGGTCTGGTCGCCCGCACCAACGGCACTTTCATCATGATGCCGGACGGCAAGGTTGCCATGGTCGGCGGCGCCTCCAGCGCCGGCCTGCTGGCCGACAGCATCGGCACGGCACAGCACTCCGTCCTCTTCTGGGATCCCGCGACGGGCGCCGTCACCTATTCCGAGAAGCAGGATCTCGCCCGGATGTACCATTCCAGCGCGCTTCTGCTGCCCGACGGCACGATCTACTCCGGCGGCAGCGGCTCACCGGGCCCGGAAGAGAACGCCAACTTCCAGATCCTCAACCCCTCCTACCTGTTCGACGCGAACGGCAACCCGACCACCGACCGGCCCTCGATCGTTTCCGCACCGACCAATATCGATACCGACAGCGTCATCCGCATCACCGTGGACGACACCTCCGACATCGGCAAGATCACCTTCATCAAGTCGGGCGCCAATACGCATGCGCGCAATGCCGACGTGCGGTTCGTGGAGCTCGAACACAAGATCATCGACGGCAATACGGTCGAGATCACGATCCCCAAGGCCAATATCGCCATCCCCGGCGCCTGGATGATGTTCGTCGTGGACAAAAACGGCGTGCCGTCCGTCGCCAAGATGGTCGGCGTCGACATGGTCGACCTCCAGCAGACCGACAATCTTCAGGGCGGCGGCGCGACCATCTATGCGATCGACAACGAGCAGATCGACGGCGCCTTCGCGCTGGCTGTCAGCGCCCGCTTCGACGATCTGGCCGGTGGCAAGAACCAGAAGATCTTCGATCTCGGCAACGGCCCGGATGCGCAGAACATCTGGCTCGGCCAGGTCGGCGATACCAGCGACATCGAGTTCGTGATCAAGCAGGGCGGCGAGACCTACCGGGTGGTTGCGACCAACGCGATCATCGAAGGCGAAACCGCGACATGGCGCGTTGGCGTCGATCTGAACGGCGTGATGCGCATCATCAAGAATTCCGAGGTCCTGAAAGAAGGCCAGGGCGTCGTGCCCGCTGACGTCGATCGTGCCCACTACCTCATCGGCGAATCCAGCGTGTCCGGCGACGCACATTTCGTCGGCCTGATCCGCGACCTGAAGATCGCCAACTACGGCAACTTCGCCGATCTCGATCCGACCGCGCCGAGCAGCCCCTGCGCCACGACGGGCGAAGCCGTCTGCCTCTGCGGCCTGCTCGTGCCGGATGTGGACGACACCGCCGGCAACGACGCGCCGAAGGTGTTTACGAAATACTCGACCGTTGCCGGAGATGTCACCGAACTGAAGAACGGCACGCCCGGCGAAAACAAGACCGAACTGACCACGAGCGGCATCATCGCCTTTGCGGATGCGGACGCGGAAGCCCACACCGCGAGCATCACGCCGAAGGGCACGGACTATCTCGGCCAGCTGACGATCGGCAATCCGACGACTGGCATCGGCGTGAAGACCGGTTCGATCACCTGGACCTACAAGGTCAACGACACCGCCCTCGACAAGCTATCGGAGGGGCAGGAGGTCGTGCAGACCTATGACGTCGCCATCGACGACGGCCATGGGGGGATCACCGTGCAGACCATCTCGGTCACGCTGCGCGGCTTGGACGATCCGGGCTTCCCCACGGACAGCCAGGTCACCGTGGTCTCGCGGCTGGCCACAACGAAGGCCGACGACAACGTCGTCTTCGGCGACAACGTCCGCCTGCTCACGGGCGGCGACTTCGGCGGCGGCTCGAACCGGCTGGAGGCCGGCAACTTCTTCGAGTTGAAGGCCGGCAATCTGGACTTCAGCAACAGCCTGCATTCCGCCAATCTCTCCACCGGCCTGGGTGCCCGCCTCAATGGCGGCGATATCCTCATGGGCAAGGGCGGCATCAAGAATACGGTCGTCCTCGGCGACGAGACGACCTTCAGCCTGATCCGTGCCGATGGCTCGGGCGCAGGCACCGTCAACACGCTGACGATCGGCGACCGGTCGAAGTCGGACGCCGCCATCGACATGGATGGTGCCGGCACGGCGGCGAACTTCGCCACGATGAAGATCAAGCTTGGCGACGGCGTCAGCATTGGCGGCGGCATCGATGCCGACGGCGCCTATTCCACCAAGACCTTTGACTTCGGCAACGGCGTGACCGTGGGCGGCGCGATGACGCTGAACGGCGCGCAGAACGTCAATACCATCAAAGCCGGCGACAACTTCACCCTGCGCGGTGCGCTGACCGGCAGCACGACCGGCGTCGATACAGTCACACTCGGCAAGAACTGGAACATCGACGGCCGCATCAATCTGGGCGGCGGCGACGACCGGCTGAGCCTTGGCCTCTCCACCGTCGATACGACGCCGACCACGTTCGACGGCGGCGCCGGCAAGGACGCACTTTCCCTCAGCATCGACGCCGGCGATCTCGCCAGCTTCGAAGCGGCGGCAAAGGCAGCAGGCTGGGTCGCGCTCGGCAACGACGCCTGGACGCCCCGCGGCAACCTGACCTGGCGCGGCATGACGTTTACCAATTTCGAAAGCGCGGAACTGAAAGTCGCGGGCCGCAACGACGCGCCAGAAGTGGTGGCCTCCGGCACCACCAAGACCGGCGCCGTCAGCGAGCTTGCCGACGGGAAGATCGGCGAAAACAGCACCATCCTGAAGACCAACGGCACGATCGAGTTCACCGACAAGAACCTCGGCGACACGCACAGCGTGACGATCACGCCGCGTGACGGCGGGTATCTCGGCACCGTCGAGTACAAGCAGCCGACATCAGCGCAGTTCGGCCTGCTGCCTTGGGTCTATTCCGTCAACAGCGGCGCGCTCGACTGGCTGGCCGAAGGACAGGTACGCACGCAGTTCTATGATGTCCGGATCACCGACAGCAAAGGTGCGAGCACGACCGAGACCATCACCGTGACGATCACCGGCGCCAACGACGCCCCCGTCATCACGGCTGCCACATCCACCCTCACGGGAGCGGTGACCGAGCTTGCCGATGGCTCCCCCCAAGAGAACCAGGCAACCCACACGGCGACTGGCGCGCTCAGCATTACCGATGCCGATATCACCGACAAGCACGCGGTGAGCTACGTCGCCGGCGGCGCGAACTATCTCGGCACCTTCAGCCTCGGCACCGTTTCCGGCGGCAAGCTCGGCTGGACATTCCAGGTGGGCGATGCCGCCCTCGACAGGCTCGAAGCCGGTGAGGTGCTGACGCAGTCCTATCAGGTGACCGTGGACGACGGCCATGGCGGCAAAGCGACGGAAACCGTCTCCGTCACCATTCGGGGTGCCCATGACGATGTCAGCGTCAATGTCGCGCCGGTCATCCATGTCGCGGAATCGACGCTCGCCGGAACCATTGCGGAGCCGACGGGACAGGAGGCAACCGTTCTCAACGCCAGCGGCTCCCTCATCTTTTCGGATGCGGACGCGGCCGGCAGCGTGCCGGCCGTCACGGCGACAGCCCGCGGCGCGGACTATCTCGGCGGGCTCGTTCTGGGCACCGCATCCGGCTATCAGTTGGGCTGGACCTTCTCCGTTCCCTCGACCGCTGTCGATTTCCTTGCCGCCGGTGAAACGCGCGTTCAGGTCTACGACGTCACCGTCGACGACGGCCGTGGCGGCAGGGTCACACAGCCGGTCAGCGTCACGATCACTGGCACCAACGATGCGCCGGTCATTCTCACAAGCGCTTCCGTGCTTTCAGGCGGGATCACAGAACTGGTAGACGGCTCGGCCGGCGAGAACAGGACCACCCTGACGACGACGGGTTCGATCCGCTATTCGGACGCCGACCTTAGCGACAGCCACACCGCGACCTTCGCGGCAAAGGGCACCGGCTACCTCGGCGCCTTCACCCTCACCCAGGGCGAGAATGGCAAGGTCGGCTGGACGTTTGCCGCCGAGGATAGCACGCTCGACACGCTCAAGGCGGGAGAGGTTCTCACCCAGTCCTACGACATCATGGTTGATGACGGGCATGGCGGCCGGACGACTCAGACCGCGGTCGTCACGATCACCGGTGCCGCCGACGCGCAAGCCGGGCCGACGATCGTCTCCGCTCTCAAGGTCGGGGCCGGCGCCGACGCCATTGTTTTCGGCGACGACACCACCCTTACCCAAGGCGGCGGCTTCGGCGCCGGCGCCAACAGCCTCACGGCCGGCGACAACTTCGTGCTCAAGGCCGGCACGCTCAACTTCGATGCCAGCACCGGACCGGCGAGCCTGACGCTCGGAAAGAACGCCAACCTGAATGGTGGCGATATCCTGATGAGCAATGCCGGCGCCACCAATACGGTTACCGTGGGTGACGGGTCCAAGATCAGCTACGTGCTGATGAACGGCGGCGGCGCCAATGCGTCGCAGATGCTGACGCTCGGGCAGAAGGTGGCGACAGACTACGCCATCGTCATGAACGGGAGCGGCACCGCCGCGGACGCGATGGAACTCGGGGTCACGATCGGCAACGGCTCGTCGGTCGGCGGCGCTTTCACCGCGAACGGCAACAATGCGGCGAAGCGGGTAACGCTCGGCGACGCCGTCATGATCGATGGCGCGCTGTCCCTGCAGGGCACCAACAACACGACGACAGTGAAGATCGGCGACGACCTGACCCTGAAGGGCGCCTTCAACGGCGCGGGCTCGGGCACCGAGACGGTCGAGATCGGCCGGAACTGGCAGATCGACGGCCAGGTCGATCTGGGTGCCGGCAACGACACGCTGCGGATCGGCACGACGACCCGCGACAGCGCCGGCACCATCTCCGGCGGTGCCGGCACGGACAGCCTCGACATCGTCATGACGGCCGACCTGCGCGTCTCGTTCGAAAGCGCGGCATCGGCGGCAAACTGGGTGCGCAAGGCGGACGGCAGCTGGGATCCGCAGGGCCGTGCGCTGAGCTGGCAGGGCAACAGCTATACGAGCTTCGAAGCCGTGAAGACGACGATCGTGGCCGGCACGTCGTCGGTCCCCGTGAAGACGGCGATCGACAGTCTGCAGGCAACGGCCGGCGCCGACGCCTTCATCCTGGGCTCGGACGTCACCCTGCAGAACGGCACCTATTTCGCAGGCGGCGCCAACAGCCTGACGGCTGGCGACAATTTTACCCTGAAGGCCGGCACTCTCAACTTCGACGGCAGCTCGGGCGCGTCCAACTTAACGCTCGGCAAGAACGCCAACCTTAACGGCGGCGATATCCTGATGAGCAACGCGGGCGCTGCCAATGCGGTGACCGTCGGCGATGGCTCGAAGATCAGCTACGTTCTGATGAACGGCGGCGGCGCCAAGGCATCGCAGACGTTGACGCTGGGAGAGAAGGTCACCACCGACTATGCCATGGTGATCGACGGGAGCGGCACGGCGGCCGACGCGATGGAAATCGACGTCCGGATCGGCAGCGGATCATCGATCGGCGGCGTTCTCTATGCCAACGGCAACAATGCCACCAAGACCGTGACGCTTGGAAACAACGTCACCATCGACGGTGCCATGTCACTTCAGGGTGCCAACAACACCACGACGGTCAGGATCGGCGACGACCTCACGCTCAAGGGCGCCTTCATCGGCGCGGGTTCGGGGTCGGAGACAGTCGAGATCGGCCGGAACTGGCAGATTGACGGCGCCGTCAATCTCGGCGCCGGCAACGACAAGCTGCGGATCGGCAGCACGGACCGCGACAGCACAGGCACCATCGCCGGTGGCGCCGGCACCGACAGCCTCGAGCTGGTCCTTGCCAACACTGCCGAGAAGACCGCCTTCGCAGCCGTTGCCAAGGCCGCGGGCTGGCAGATGCTCGACGATGGAAGCTGGAACACGCTCGGCCGCGCCGTCACATGGCATGGCGTGACCTACACGACCTTCGAGACGGCGAAGGCCACCATCGAGGCCGTGGCCGTGATCGTTGCGACGGCAGGAGACGGGCATATCCAGGGCGTCGCCGCCTCTGCCATGGCGACAGGCATGGCGAAAGCCGTCACGCTCGACACCGCCACATTCTACGGAACCGACGGAGACGACTTCATCCTCGGCAATGCTGGCGACAATATCCTTGAGCCACGCGGCGGCAACGACACGGTCGATGGCGGACAGGGCTACGACGTGCTTCGTCTCTCAGGCAATGCCGCCGACTACAGCTTCGTCAAGGAAGCGGATGGCAGCATTCTCATGACCAGCGCCCACGACGGCCATGACGTCCTGCACAATGTCGAAGCCGTCTGGTTCCACGACGCCGCACAGCCGACGGCGATCGACCACCTGACGAACTGATCGGCTGAGGGAACCCTACCGGGCGACGACGACGCCCGGTAGCGACGGACGCGGTTCGCCCGTGTCGGGGCTCCCGGTGTCGCGCCTGCGGTGGCCCGTATTTTCCCCCGTGCCGACGATCTCGGCGAGAAGGCCCGACGTCGCGGCGAGGCGCGTGATGGCGGCAAAGCGGGTGACGACGGCCTCCAGCTCCTCGCTGGTTGCCATCGTCAGCTGGCGACGGGTGAGGAGAACGTCGTCTATGGGAATGAGGCCGGCATGGTACTGGTCCACCTTGGCCGCATAGGATACGCGCAGCGCCGCGATCTTGCGCCGCGAAAGGTCCGCCTGTTTGGTCGCCGACTGCACCTCGATCCAGTCGACGCGCAGCTGCGTCTCGGCCTTCCGGTCTTCCGAAAGCGCCCGGTGCATGGCCGCGTTGGCGAGTTCGTCGGCCTCGCGCACATCGGCCGTGGTTGTGAGATCGACCAAAGGCACGGTCAGTTGCAGCCCGACGCTCCACCCGTCCGTATTGCGGCTGGTGCGCGTGGTCCTGGAGGTCCTGTAGTCCGTCTTCAGGTCGAGACGCGGGAAGTAGCGGCCCTTGGCCACCTTGCGCCCGTTTTCCGCGGCATCGAAACGGTGCCAGTTGGCCTCAAGGCCTGAATTGCGCGAATGGGTCAGATCGACAAGCACATCGAGACCCCGCCGCGGCACGGCTTCGAGGTTGGGAAGCTTGAAGCCGCCGGGTGCGGCCTGCCGTAGCTGGGAGGACAGGATGGCGCGGGACTTCACCGCCGAACTGCTGGCGATGACCAGCGTGCGGGCGACGTCGCTCAGCTCCGCTTCCAGTTCCGCAACATCGGCTTCGCTCGCCCGCCCCGCATCGACGCGACCGCGCACGGCCTTCCGCAAGGTGCCGAGATCGCGCAGATTGTCTTCCAGCACCTTGGCCTGCCGGGTCGCGAGGTTCAGGTCGATTGCGGCATTGATGGTTTCGAGTGCCACGCTTTCCGTGACGCTGCGCAGTTCGGCAGCCGCAGCCAGCGCCCTGCTCTCAGCACTTCGCTTCGTATAGAGACGTTGCCCGCCATCCAGCAGCGGTAGGGCGATGGAGATGCCGGCATTCATGCCGGGATCGTTCAGGGACAAGGACGAGTCGCGGTCCCCGCCGACCCAGGCATTGCCGGAGACGGTCGGAAGGAACGCGGCACTGGCGCGGCTGACCCCGGCCTGCGCGGCCCGCTTTTCGGCCGAAAGGCTGCGGACGAGATCGCTTTCCTCGATCGCCACGGAGACGGCATCCATGAGATCCGCAGACACGCTGCCGATCCCCTCGCGCAGCAGCAGGGACGGCTCGTTCGCGATATCTTGTGCCGCCTGAGGACGGCGAATGGGCAGGAAGGCGGAGCCCATCTGGTCCATCATCGTCAGGCGCAGATCGAGGCCGGACGGGGTGCCCCCCGTCTGAAGCGGGTCGATCGTCATCAGCCGCAAGCCCTTTTCGGCCGGACGAAGATCGTCGGCAAGGCTGGTGCCTGCCATGAGGCAGGTACAGGCGAAAGCGAGCCACGAACGCGTCATGATCAAGGCTCCCGGAAGCTGCGGGAGAGACTGTCGGTAAACGGCACCATCACGTAGTCGGCAAAGGTCCGGCTCTCGCCCTCGATATAGACCTGCGCCGTCATGCCGGGACCGAGCAGCGCCTGTTCAGCGGGTGCGGCCTGCTTCAAGAGCAGATCGACCTCGAAATAATACTGTCCGGTCTTTTCATCCGCCGTCGTATCCGCCGCAACGCGCGTCACGAGGGCATCGATATCGTCGAAGATCCGGGCGTTCAGCGCCGCGATCTTGACGCGGGCGGTCTGTCCGGTGCGCACATGCGTGATGTCGTGCGGTGCGATGCGCGCCTTGACGGCGAAGTCGCTGCCGATGGGCACGATTTCGGCCAGCACCTCGCCGGGAGCGATGACGGCACCGATCGTGGTATGCTTGGAATGGACCACCGTACCGGTGACAGGCGCGCGCAGGTCCGCCGAGCGAACCGCCGCCTCCGCGGCCTGCATCTGCCCGGAAATCTGCCGCATCTCCGCCAGAACCTCCGTCAGCTTCATGGAGGTCTCGCGCTGGTCGGTCAGCTTCGCCTGCCGGATGCGCGAGTCGATCTCGCCGGCATCGTCGGCGAGCGCATCGTTCTCGGCTTTCAGGTTGGCCAGTTCCGAGGTTCGCGCCAGCAACTGGTCTTCCGTGTCCCAGAGCACCTTGCGGGCGATGTGGCCCCTGTCGACGGCCGGTTGCAGCGCGCCTGTCTGACGTTTAAGGGAAGCAACCTGCGCTTCCATGACGCCAAGGCGCTCCTTAATGCCCTCACGGCGACGGTTGAGCGCATCCTTGCGCGCCAGCATCGCGTCGATCTCCGCATCCGCCGCACCGCGACCGCGCTCGAACTGGCGCTGCTGTTCGGCGAGAAGCGGGTCGGCCTCGCCCGTCGCCCCGGTTTGAAGATCATCGATCGACGCCGGCATCGTGTCGAAGCCCCGGCGCATGTCCATCAGGCCGAAATCTTCCGTTGGCATCCGACCTGCATTCGCCGCGACGGCATTCTCCGCCTCCAGCCTGCGCCGCATGGCATCGAGGATGGCGAAACGAGCTTTAAAGCGGATGAGATCCGCCTGATCGTTGACCGGATCGAGCCGCAGCACGGACGCACCAGCCTGCACCACCTCGCCGTCACGGGCCGCGATATCGGTGACCACGCCGCCGGTGCGGTGCTGCAGCACCTTGTTGCGACCGTTGGAGACGAGCACGCCTTCGGCAACGACGGCAGAGCCGATCGGGAAGAGCAGCGACCAGAAAACGAAGACAGCGGCGCCGGCAAGCAGGCCACGGCTCGACAGAGAGAGAATGTCGCGCGTCTCGGTCTTCACGCCATCCGCCCAGCTGCCCTGCATGTCGTCGGGCACCTTCGCGGCAGCGATGGCTACGGGTGTCTCGGGGCGGAACATCTCCGACCACAGCCCATCGTCGGATGGTCCCGGGACGGGGCTGTTGCCGCCACTGGCGGGAGGCATGTTCACCGGGCGGCTGTTTGTCATCCTGCGTCAAGCCACCTGTGTCTGGTCATGTCGCGGTGCGGCCTGCGCGGCAGGCTGCTCGGCGACGAGGGTCAGCGGCTGGAGCGTGCCGTCCGCGATCGTGAATGCGCGATCGACCACCCGGAGGATGGAGGTGCGATGCGCCGCGATGACGACGGCCGCCTTGCGGTGGCGTGCCACGGCGACCGCCACCAGAAGCGCGCGTTCGCCCTTCTGGTCGAGGCTGGCATTGGGCTCGTCCAGCACGAGAATCTTCGGATCGCCATAGAGCGCGCGCGCCAGCGCAATCCGCTGCTTCTGCCCAGTGGACAAAAGGAACGATCGGTTACCGACCATCGTCCGGTAGCCCTCGGGCAGCCCGACGATCAATTCATGAACGCTCGCGCCCTTGGCAGCGGCGATGATCTTGTCCTCGGTCGCATCCGGATCGAAACGGGCGATATTGGCTGCGATCGTGCCGGGAAAGAACTCGATATCCTGCGAGACATAGCCGATCGTGCGGCCCCATTGGGCCGACGGCCAGATGTCCTGCGCGATATCGTCGACGGAGACAGCACCACCCGTGGGAGCGATGGCACCGACCATGATCTGGATCAGCGTCGATTTGCCCGCACCGGTCGCACCGGTGATCAGCACGACTTCGCCCGGCATGACCTGCAGGTTGACGTCCTTGAGCAGGTACCGGTCGGGCTTGTTCGGATCGGGCGCGAAGGACACGCCGTGAAGCGCGAGCCGGCCTTCCGGCGCGGGCAGCGTCATGCGCGCCTGGATCGACTTGTCGGGGCCGATCATCTCCTCGATATCGCGGATGGAGGCCGCGCCGCGCGAGATCTGCTCCCAGCCGCCGATGACCTGATCGATCGGCGCAAAGGCCTTGCCGGAGATCATCGATGACATGAAGATCATGCCCGCCGACATTTCATTGCTGAGCACGAGGAACGCGCCCCAGCCCATCATCAGCACCTGCAGCATCTGGCGAAAAGCCTTGCTGATGGCTTGGTAGCGCGCGGATGTCGCACCCGCTGCCTCGCTCTCCTTCAGGCCGAGCGCCGTTTTGCGTCCCCAGATCGTGAGGAAGGTCGAGAGCATGCCATGCGCGCGCAGGTCCTCGATGCGATTGAAAGCGCTCTGGGCAAAGCTGATCGCATCGTTCTCCGCTTGCCGGCTGCGCTCCCGCTCCTTTTCGGTCGCAGCCATGTTGAGCCAGGAAAGGGCGGCAAGCACAAGGATGCCGACGACGGTCAGGAGCCCGAGGCTCCAGTGCAGCACCGTCATGATCAGCACGTAGAGCGGAATGAACGGCACGTCGAACAGGGAGGCGAAGGTACGTCCGCCGATGAAGGCACGGGCGGAGGAGAAATCCCGCAGCATCTTGCCGGCTTTCGGCCCGGCCTTCTGGTCTGCCGCCAGCCGCGCGAAAAGCTTCGGCGCCACCGTCACCGTATATTTCGCTGCAGCACGCACAGCGAGATGGCCGCGCACCGCATCGGCCAACCCCCATACCACCAGCGCAACGAGAACGATCAAGGTGAGGTAGACCAGCGTCCCGATCGACCGCGAGCCGAGCACGCGATCATAGACCTGAAGCATGTGGATGGAGGGCGCGATGACCAGAAGGTTTGCGATGATGGAATAGACGAATATGCCGCGCATATGGGTCGCCGTTATCCCAGCCAATGTCCGTAACGGTGCCAACATGGTACGCAGCCCTCTTTCGACGATCCTAAATCAGTCATGGTTAATTTTCGTTGAAGTCATTGACGGCACGACACGGCGAGGTGGTGTCGAGCGGATGGACCGTTGAACCGAAAAAGGTCCGCTCCCGTATCGCTGCAACAACGGCCCCACCCATGCTATCTCAATGGCCAAAGGATTTCGGAGTGCGATTCATGGTCGAGAAAGTCACCGTCTGGTTCGATAGCGGCTGCCCGCTTTGCCAGCGCGAAATCGCGCTGATGCGGCGTCTCGACAGACGTGGTGCGATCCGGTTCATCGATGCCTGCGACCCCTCGTCCTCCTGCCCGATCGACAGGGGCGATATCCTCACGCGCTTCCACGCCGAAGAGAAGGGACGGCTTCTCTCGGGCGCTGCCGCCTTCGCCGCGATGTGGCGCGCCATTCCTTTGTTGCGCCCGCTCGGCATCCTTGCCGGATGGGGGCCGGCAACGCCGCTTTTCGACACCGCCTATCGTGGTTTCCTGCGGGTGCGTCCGCGTCTGCAGCGCCTGTTTCGATGAACCGTCGTCAGGCCGTTGCCCTTGCGCGCGGCGGCGTTAGATCGTGGGTCAGCCGCTGCAATTGTGCATGTCGGTGGCAGGAACGAGCGGGAGACGCATGAGCGATCCGAAACGGGTAGCGATTATCGGTGCTGGAATGGCGGGACTGACGCTCGCCCGCGCCCTTGCCGGCCATGCCACCGTCCACATCTTCGAGAAGAGCAAGGGCATCGGCGGCCGGATGGCGACGCGCCGGATCGAGGACATATCCTTCGACCACGGCGCCCAGTATTTCACGGTCCGCGACCCGCGCTTCCGTGACATGCTAAACGCGGCTGCGGCCGATGGCGCCGTGGAGCGCTGGAACCGGGACATCGTCTCCCTGCCGGCGGCACTGCAAAACGAGCAGCGAGCAAACGACGCACGATATGTCGGCAAGCCCGGGATGAATGCCCTGCCGAAATGGATGGCGAGAGACTGCGACATCACCTTCAATGCCGAGATATGCTCCATCTCCGGTACGCCCGGAAACTGGACCGTGACGACGGAAGCCGGTGAGGACGGCGCCTTCGACTGGGTCATCGCAACTGCGCCCGCGCCGCAGTCGGCAGCCCTGCTCCCGCCCGCCTTCGCTCACCATGCGGCCCTGCAGACGACCCGCATGAATGCCTGCTTCACCTTGATGGTCACCTTGAAGCTCGGTGCGGCACCGCCTTTCCCAGCCGCACGCCTTGACGATCCGGTCATCAACTGGATCTCTCGCAACGACACGAAGCCCGGCCGCGATAATGTGCCAAGCCTTGTCGTGAATGCCGGCCCGGAATGGTCCGACCGGCATGTCGAGACGCCGCTCGAAAGCCTGCGGGAGCAGATGCTCAAGGCCGTGCGACGGTACATTCCGCTGGAAAACACCGAGGCGGAAAGCGCCGTTATCAAGCGCTGGCGCTATGCGAACGTCGCGCGACCTGCCGGCCAGCCGTTCCTGCTCGACCGGGAGCAACAGCTTGCCAGTTGCGGCGACTGGTGCATTGCCGGCCGCGTCGAAGCGGCTTTCCAGAGCGCAAGCCTCCTCGCAGACGCTCTTCTCCCCGCTCTCAGGGAAACAACGCCATGACGACACTGTCGAAAACCACCTCGACGCTGCTGACCTATGCCGGCGCCTTGCCGTTCTGGTTGCTGCTCGCCGCGCCCACCACCCTCCTCGGCGTCGACACGGGCCAGGCGTTCCTCGCCTACGGCGCCGTCATCTCGGCCTTCATGGCGGGCACGCTCTGGGGCGTCGCGCAGATGGGCAAGGCGGGTCATGCGGCGATCGTCGCCAGCAATGTGTTCGCGCTCCTGTCCTTCGCGACGCTGCTGATCCGCCAACCCGTCTTCTCCGCCGGCCTGCAATTGATCGTTTTCGCTCTGCTGCTTCTCGCCGACCGGATCATCCTGGCAAACGATGTCGAACACAGGTGGTATGCCAGACTGCGGACGCGGGTGACGATCATCGTCGTGCTTGCCTATATTGCGATGCTTTACCGACTGGCATAGACCGGCAAAGAATAACGCGAGGAGCGAAACGACATGCTGCTACTGAACAAACCGCGCGGATCAGGCCCGTATCCGGACCGGGACATCGCCTGCCAGGAGGCCGTCGAGCAGACGTTCCTCGACATCGCCAAGGGGCTGACGCCGGATAACATCGTGGAGACCGCCTCCGGCCGCCTTCCGCCCCCGTTCCAGCGTCTGGCGAAGGAAGCGGAAAAGGTCGGCTGGGGACTGGAGGAGGCGGAGGTCGCCATCAGCGAACTCGCCCAGAATCTGCTGGACGACATGTCGGAGATGTAGGCGGCACGAAGTCTCGGCGGGGAACGCCGAGATGGAACGGTCGTCGCAGGGAGCCGTCAGGACCTGTGAAACCGCCGCTTCAGAAAGCTGGATGTCCGGTATTTGACGCCGGCCGGGCGTTCGGGGTCGGCCATGTCCGATTCCGCCATCAGGTCTTCCGCCGCGGTGAGGTCGCGCATCGCCACGGGCACCAATCGACGTCCCGTTTCTGCTGTCAACACCTCGATGGCTTTCACCAGCGATCCCTGCTCCGCGATCGCGGCAGCCACCTCGTCCTCGCTGTGCCCGAGATGTTCGCCGATAAGCGCGTTTCGGCATGCGGCGATCTTCTGCGCCATCTCCGGTTGGTCGGGGCGGGCCTCGATCAGCACGTCGCATTCCGTATCGTAGCCCATCGACCGGTTGTTGAGATTGGCTGAACCGAGCTTCAGGATCCGGTCGTCGGCGATCATGATCTTGGCGTGAACGTAGATCGGCGTGTCGGCATCGTTGACGGGATAGAGGATGCGGAACCTGTCGAAACGGTCGGCATCGCGAACCAGCTTCATGAGCCGGATGCGGGCGGAGTCCATGGCTTTGGCTTCCAGCCACCCGTTCGCCCCTTCCGGATTGACGACTACAATCTCCGGTCCGTCCGATTCTTCCAGACGCTTGGCCAAGGCCTCGGCGATGCGGCGCGAGGCGAAATACTGGCTTTCGATGTAGAGCGTCTCGCGCGCGGCGGCGATGATGGCGAGCGTTGCGGTCTCGATTTCCACGACCTGCTGGCGCTCGTCATATTGCGGCAGCGTGCGGGCGATGCCGACATCGATATCGCGGAAATCGACGGTGAGATCGTCCGGCCAAGCGTCCGATCCGCTCTCGATCGGCTCCAGCGTATCGCCCGTCGCTTCCTGCCAGCGGGCGCGCGCGAGTTCGGCAAGAGCTGCGGCAGCCTTGCCGGAGAAGCACGTCGTCGCGTCGTGCCAAGGCTCCTGTGTAAACCCCAGCGGCGAGCGGCGGCGCTTGTCCTTTTCCAGATGCTCAGAAGTATCCCACCGCCCGACCGTCATGTCGATGCCGCCGCAGAAGGCGACCTCGTCGTCAATGACGAGAAGCTTCATATGATGCGCCGACAAGGGCGGATGGGCACTGTCGAGCTTCAAACTGACGCGATCGGAAAACAACCAGCCGAGCATGTAGACCGGCGTCTCTCCCCGGACGAGGGAAGCAAACAGGCCCATGTCCCATTTGAGGATGCGAATGTTCAGAGCATTGTTGCGCTCTGCCAGCCAGTTCAGAAAGCGTCCGAGCTTGTCGGGAGATCCATCCGTGCTCTTGCCCGGCACGAGATCGATACGCGTATCGAAATCCCAGCCGATCAGCACGATCGACTTTTTTGCTTTCATCATCGCCTGCCGGGCATGACGAAAAAAGGCCTCGGCATCGACGATGACCGAAAGCCGGTCCGCACGGGCAACCCGCCAACAGGTCTGCCGTTCCACCAGAAGTGTCTGCATCGCCTCTCACATTCCCTACACCGTCGGAGCAGAGGAGATAGGGCTCGATCGCCGCCCGGCCATCTCCATTTGCAGAAGAACCTTCGCGCCGGCAGACGGAAAACGGAAGTGCTATGAAGAACTTACGAAATGGCTGTTGAAAACGGGCCGCACGGGTGTAGCTTCCTGACGGGATGAGGTTGATGCAATGTGGAGGAATTCATCATGTTCAAACTGTTGCCCGCGCTCTTCGCGGCAGGCTGCGTGGCAGCTATCATGATAAGCGTGCCCGCTTTCGCTCTTGAACCGCCCGCCTCCCCGCCGGCCGACAAACCGCTAAAGGCATTCGTGACGTCGGTCGAAACGGATAAATCGATCACCTTCCGGCTCTTTGCCCCGGCCGCCAAATCGGTTGCCGTCGTGCTCGGCCAGCGTGAGCCGATGATGATGACCCGTGGCGAGGACGGTGTCTGGACGGCGAAGAGCCACGTTCTCACGCCGAACCTCTATGAATATTACTTCAACATCGACGGCTTTCGCAGCATCGATCCCGGCTACCATCAGCCCAAGCCACAACGACAGGTGAACACGAGCCTCGTTCTCGTGCCCGGCAGCATTCTCGACACACGCGATGTGCCGCACGGCGACCTGCGTCTGGTGACGCTGTCATCCACGGCGCTGAAATCCCAGCGCCAGATGCATGTCTACACACCGCCCGGCTATACGGATACCGCGGAACCTCTGCCCGTCGTCTATCTCTATCACGGGTTCGGCGACACGGTGGACTCATGGGTCACCCAGGGGCGCACACCCCAGATTCTCGACAATCTGCTGGCCGAACACAAAATCAAGCCGATGATCGTCGTCATCCCCGATACGGAGGCCGACATTCCCGAGGCGGTCGCCGAGAACTTTCCGGCGGCCCAGCGCCGCAAGGACTTCTATCCGATCAACGCCGACGCCATCGACCGCGAGCTGATCGAGGATCTCATTCCCTACATGGAGAAAACCTACCGCGTGCGCACGGATGCCGACGGCCGCGCCGTCGTCGGGCTGTCGCAAGGGGGGTATCAGGCGCTGGTCTCCGGTCTCTCGCATCTCGGCACCTTCGGCTGGGTCGCGACCTTCAGCGGCGTTTCCACCACGACGGTCCCCAACAAGGCGGTCGATGGGGCGCTGAACGCGCCGGACACGATCAACAAGGCGCTGCGGAACTTCACCGTGACGGTCGGGTCAAAAGACACGGTCACGGGCAAGGATATCGCCGGCCTGAAGAAGACGCTGGACGAGAAGAAGATCGTCCACGAATACCACGAATACAAGGACCTCCAGCACGAGATGGACGTCTGGCGGCCTTCGCTGGTCACCTTCCTGGAAAAGGCTTTCAAGTAGACGCTCGGGCGGCCATTATCGAGGCCGTGCAATAACCCGGCTGTGGCGAGACGAGCATTCGACGTGCTCCTCTCGCCAACCTGCCGAGCGTTTGTCAGATTCCGCAACGCTTACTGGCCGCTCTTCGCGACACGGCGGGGCACTCCAGCTTCGGGCGTGGCGTTATAGACATCCGGCACGTACATGTCCGCCGGGACAGGCTTGCGGTAGTAGTCGGCGTGGCGCGCGCGGTCCGGCAGCTGAACGGAGGGCTTCGGAACGTCCTCGTAAGGGATCTGCTGCAGGAGATGCGAGATGCAGTTCAGGCGCGCCTTGCGCTTGTCCACGGCATCGACCACCCACCAGGGCGTTTCCGGGCGGTGCGTGCGCTCCAGCATGTCCTCCTTGGCCTTGGTGTAGGATTCCCAGTGAATGCGGCTTTCCAGATCCATCGGGGACAGTTTCCACTGCTTTAACGGATCCCGGATCCGCATGTTGAAACGGAAAGCCTGCTCTTCATCGGTGATCGAGAACCAGTATTTGATCAGGATGATGCCGGAGCGCACGAGCATGTTTTCGAACTGCGGCACGGACTGGAAGAACTCTTCCAGCTCGTCAGGGGTGCAGAACCCCATCACCCGCTCGACACCGGCGCGATTGTACCAGCTGCGGTCGAACAGAACGATTTCGCCGGCCGTGGGCAGGTGCTGGACGTAACGCTGGAAATACCACTGGTGGCGTTCGCGCTCGGACGGCGCCGGCAGCGCGACCACGCGGCAGACGCGCGGATTGAGCCGCTGGGTCACCCGCTTGATGGCACCGCCCTTGCCGGCGGAGTCGCGACCCTCGAACAGCACGACGACCTTGAGCTTCTTGTGCTGGACCCAATCCTGCAAGCGGACGAGTTCGTGCTGGAGACGGAAAAGCTCCTGGAAATAGACCTTGCGGTCGAGAAGCGGTTCGGCCGTCGGGTCCGTGCCTTCCTCGAAGAGATCGTCCAGACGATCCTCCTCCATCTGCATTTCCAGTTCCTCGTCGAAACTGTCGACAATTTCCGCCTTGATGCGCGCGAGCTGGGCTGGGTCGTTGATATTCATGGAGGCTCCGTGACGGACAGAATGGGTTTGGCAAAAGCGCATTCTACCGCCTTTTCCGTGTCAGCAGAATGACGCCTGTCGCGCATCGCAAACGGCACGTCGGCACGCCTCCGCCCCTTTGTATATTATCGTTCAAACGCATTGACTTGGGAGCCGTCTTGCGGCCCTGTCTGCCGTGCGCGACGGATGACGCTGCAAGACGAATTCGAGAACACGACCATTGCGATGCGACGGCTTGCCCGGCATCGGACCTGAAAGGATGTTGCGTTGGCGACAGGCTTGATAGCGCTACTGGATGACATCGCGGCCATTGCGAAGCTCGCGGCCGCGTCCCTCGACGATGTCGGCGCGCAAACGGCAAAGGCCAGCATCAAGGCTGCTGGCGTCGTCATCGACGATACCGCGGTGACGCCGACCTATGTCGTCGGGCTATCGCCAAGCCGCGAACTGCCGATCATCTGGCGGATCGCCAAGGGGTCGCTGCGCAACAAGCTCGTCTTCCTGCTGCCGGCCTGCCTGCTCATGGGTGCGTTCGTGCCGTGGCTGATCACGCCGCTGCTGATGATCGGCGGCACCTATCTCTGCTTCGAGGGCGCCGAGAAAATCCACTCTGCCCTGTCGGGCCACGGCCACGCCGACGCGGCCGCTGCCGCGACCGTCGATCCGGCTACGCTCGAAGAGCAGAAGGTCGCAGGCGCCATTCGTACGGATTTCATCCTCTCTGCCGAAATCATGGCGCTGACGCTTGCCGGCGTGTCCACCTCCAACTTCGCGACACAGGTCGCAGTCCTCGCCGCCGTCGGCATTCTCATCACGGTTGCCGTCTATGGCGTGGTCGCGTTCATCGTCAAAGCCGACGATATCGGCCTCCATCTGGTGGCGACGGGCGGGGGCATCGGCAAGACGATCGGGCATGCTCTCGTCAAGGGCGTTCCGGTCTTCCTGCAGATCCTCGCGATCGTGGGAACCGCCGCCATGCTCTGGGTCGGCGGCAGCATCGTCATTCACGGCCTTGCCGAATTCGGGCTGCACCAGCCGGAACATATCGTCGAAGGTGCCGCGGGCTTCGCGGTCATGCTCATCCCCGTCCTGCCACAAGTCGTTCACTGGCTGGTGGCGACCCTGATGCAGGCGATCTTCGGCGCCATCCTCGGCGGTATCGTCATCCTGCTCCTTCAGGCCTTCAAGCCGCTTCTCGCCGGAAGCAAGGCGTAGGCGGCAAAAGCGAGCGTCTGCTGCCTGTTTTCTGAAATGTGATGCGTGCCTCATACACAGAATGATCATCACCATGCAAAGCGGTCTTGCGAGATCGCGCATCTGATCGCATAAGCCGTGCATGTCTGATTCACGTATTTTCGTTGGCCTCAAGTCTGCCAAGAAGAAGTCCAAAGCCGCTGAGGCCCCCACGGGGCCGCAGTGTCAATGGCATGGGTGCGAAAAGGTCGGTACGCATCGCGCGCCGGTGGGCATGGGAGGCGAAGGCCTGTTCCTGATGTTCTGTCTCGACCACATCAAGGAGTACAACAAGGGCTACAACTTTTCGCCGGACCTCTCCGACCCGGCCGTTGCGCGCTACCAGCGCGAAGCGATCAGCGGCGCGCGTCCGAGCTTCGGCAAGCCGATCGTGGAAGCGACCGAGCTGCCGATGCCGTTCACCGTGCGCTCGGGCTCGGCAAAGTCGCTGAACGCCCGGAAAAGTGCGGCCGAACGCCTGATGCAGAAGCGGGAGGCACAGGCGCGAAAACTGAAGGTGCTCGAGGCGAAGGCCTTCGAAACCCTTGGGCTTGCCCACGATGCCACGCCGGACCAGATCAACCGGCGCTACAAGGAACGCATCAAGCTGCACCACCCGGATAGTAACGCCGGAAACCGGGCGTCGGAGGCGGAGCTTCAGGCGACGATCGAGGCGCACAAGATCCTCAAGCTCAACGGCTTCTGCGGATAGGGCACTGGCCCTCTCCAGCCCTGCAAGTCTCACGGATCGGTGAATGACTCCTGCAGCGCGGCAGTGCCGGCTGCCCGGTAGGCCATGACCACGGCGAAGAGCGCCTGCGTCATGCGCTCGCGAACACCTTCGTCGCCGAACGTCACGGCCTGAATGCCTTGAAAGAAGATGCCGTCGAGCGTCACATAGGCCAGCTCCTGAAACGGCTCGGGGTCACGCGTCGGATCAATCAGCCGGAGAACGGTTCCGGTCATGCCCTTCAGGTCGTGCTCGATCTCCGTCACGACAGCCTGGTATTTCGGCTCGAACAGGGACTGGTTGCGCAGGTCGTACCAGAAGCGGTGCATGGCGGTGGATGTCATGGCGCTCTCCACCAGCGCTTCGATCGCCTCCTCCACCGAATGCCTGTCGACAATGATATCGGCAAGCCGGGCGATGAAGGTCTGCTTGAAACGCCGGACCGTGAAGACGATCAACTCGCTCTTGTCGCCGAAATAATAGTGGAGACGTCCGAGATTGATATCGGCCGCAGCCGCGATATCGCGCAGCGACGTGCGCGCATAGCTCTGCGTCGAAAGGCTCCGCAAGGCCTGATCGGCAAGCTCCGTCTTGCGTTGCAGCCCCTTCGCCGTCTTGTGTCCGCTATGCGGATTTTCCGTCTTTATGCGTGTCATGCGATCAGCTGTAATCCCACCCTCCCCCGCCGTCGAGGCAGCGCTTGACAAAAATGGGACGGTCGTCCAGCTTATCGATACCGCTAAATAAGCGGTCACGAATGGGAGATCGTGATGGGAGGGATTTACGGGAGTGTGGCGTCTGTAGCAGGCTTGTGCGGCAAGGCGCATGGCCCAACCGCTGTCGCGCGGGTGCCGGCATGAGCGAGGACGTCTTCGATATCATCGTCATCGGCGCCGGGCCGGGAGGCTGCGCGACGGCGGCCCGCATTGCCGAGGCCCGGCCCGACTGGCGTATCGCGCTGGTGGAAACGGGACCGGCAAAGGGAAACGCACTGGTCTCGACTCCGGCCGGTATTGTCGGTCTCGTCGGCCGCCGCAATCGCCACAACTACGCCTATGAGACCGTTCCGCAACGGGAGTTGAACGATCGCTGCGGCTTCCAGCCACGCGGCCGCGGCGTCGGGGGCAGCAGCCTCATCAATGCGATGATCTACATTCGCGGACAGGCCGAAGACTATGATGGCTGGGCGGCGGCCGGATGCACCGGCTGGGGCTGGGGCGATGTGCTGCCGCTGTTCCTGCGTGCTGAGGACAATCGTCGCGGCGCGGACACGTTCCACGGAACGGGAGGACCACTGCACGTGGACGACCTCTGGACGGATGTCGCGCTGACCGGCGATTTCATCACCGCGGCGAGACAGGCCGGCTATCCGCTGAACAGCGATTTCAACGGACGGACGCAGGAAGGGTTCGGCACCTACCAGCTTTTCCAGAAGGCAGGTCGCCGCTTCGACGCCGGCTCCGCCTACATCCACACACGGCCGCACCCGAACCTCACGCTTCTTTCCGATACGCAGGCGCTCCGCCTGACATTCGAGAAGAACAGGGCGACCGGCGTGGAGGTCCGCCATCACAGAAGGACGCGCACCCTCACAGCACGAGGAGAGGTCGTGCTGGCCGGTGGTGCCTTCGGCACCCCCCAACTCCTCATGCTCTCGGGCATCGGCCCGGCGGAGCATCTGCGCCGGCACGGCATCGGCATCGTTGCGGACCGAAACGAGGTGGGTGCCAATCTGCAGGACCACCTCGACCATATCAGCAGCCGGCTCGTGCGCGGCGGCGGCGTCATCGGAACGACGCCCATCGGCTCGATCCCGCTCCTTCGCGGGGTCCTGCCCTATCTTCAGGGCAAGCGCGGAAGCCTCTCCAGCAACTTCGCCGAGGCCGGCGGCTTCGTGCGGTCCTCGCCATCCGTCGATCGGCCCGATCTCCAGTTTCACTTTACCATCGGCCTCGTCGAAAACCACGCGCGCCGCATCATCCTGAAGACCGGCATCTCCCTCCATGTCTGCGTCCTGCGCCCTGCGAGCCGTGGCACCGTGCGGCTGGCGAACGCCGATCCGGCAAGCGCGCCTCTCATCGACCCCCGCTATCTCTCGGATGCCGGCGACCTGCAGACGCTGGTCAAAGGGGTGCGCATCGCCGAGCAGATCCTCCGGCAGCACGCTCTGGAGCGGTACAAAGGCCGCCCCTTCCGCGCCCTCGACCCGCAGGACGATGCGGCCATCGAGGCAAGCATCCGGGCCCATGCCGATACGATCTACCATCCCGTCGGCACCTGCCGGATGGGCAGCGATGCGGCATCCGTGGTCGATCCGGAACTCCGTGTGCGCGGGGTCAACGGTCTGCGCATCGCCGACGCCTCGATCATGCCGACGATCGTCAGCGGCAATACCCAGGCCCCAAGCGCCATGATCGGCGAGCGCGCCGCAGACCTGATCCTGCGCACAGGGAGGTCGGAAACGACATGACCGATCTTCACGCCATTCTCTCGGCCCAACGCCGGGCCTTCACGGCCGCCCTGCCCGAGCCGCCCGCCATCCGCATCGACCGCCTGAAGCGCGCCGCATCGATGATCCGCGACAATGCCAAGGCCTTCTGCGCAGCGCTTTCGGAGGATTTCGGGCATCGGAGCACCGAGCAGTCGATGCTGACCGACATCGCCGTTTCGATCGGGGCGCTCGACCACGCCGCCAGGCATCTGCGCGCCTGGTCGAAGCCGGAGCGCCGGCCGCTGCCGTTTCCGCTCACTCTGCTCGGCGCGCGGGCGCATGTCGAATATCAGCCGAAGGGTGTCGTCGGGATCATCGCGCCATGGAACTTCCCGATCAACCTCATCATGACCCCCATGGCCGGCGTCTTCGCGGCCGGCAACCGTGCCATGGTCAAGACCAGCGAGTATACGCCGGCAACCAATGCCGTCTTCGAAGCGGTCGCGGGCCAGTATTTCGCAGAAGACGAACTCCGCTTCGTCAGCGGCGGCCCGGAGGTCGGTCAAGCCTTTGCCGGCCTCCCCTTCGACCACCTGATCTTCACCGGCGCGACCGGCATCGCCCGCCACATCCTGCACGCCGCCGCGGACAATCTCGTACCCGTCACGCTGGAGTTGGGCGGCAAGTCGCCCGTGATCGTCGGGCGCGGTGCCGACATCGGGCGCGCGACCGGACGCGTGGCTTTGGGCAAGATGCTCAATGCGGGACAGGTCTGCCTCGCGCCCGATTACCTGTTCGTCCGAGACGCGGACGAGGAGGCTGTCGTTGCCGGGCTGAAGACCGCGGTTATCAGGATGTACCCGACCCTCCTCGACAATCCGGATTACACCTCGGTCATCAGCGACCGGCATGTCGCGCGACTGACGGGTCTTGTGGACGATGCCCGTGCAAAAGGCGCACGTGTGGAGGTCGTCAATCCCGCCAATGAGGATTTTTCCACCGGAAACGGTCGCAAGATGCCGCTCCACCTCATCCGCGGCGCGACCGACGACATGCGCGTGATGCAGGAGGAGATCTTCGGGCCGATCTTGCCCATCCGCCGCTTCGAGGACATGGCGGACGCGATCGCCCAGATCCGTCGCCGGGGCCATCCGTTGGCGCTCTACTACTTCGGCGCGGATGCGCAGGAGCAGCGGCACGTCATCGATCGGACCATCTCCGGCGGCGTCACCATCAACGACGTCCTCTTCCACGCCCTGCCGGACGACCTGCCCTTCGGCGGCATCGGGCCATCGGGAACAGGCGCCTATCACGGGCGGGACGGGTTCAGGACGTTCAGCCATGCCAGGGCGATCTATTCCCAACCAAAGCTCAACATCGCCAAACTCGCCGGCATGATGCCGCCTTACGGCTTGTTCGCGCGACTGTCGGCCCGGCAGACGATCGGCCGCACGAGAAAGAGAAAAGGACAAGCACCGGGCGAAGACCGCTGAAGCGGCAGGTTCTTTTATCCCGGCTCCCGCATTACCGCTCGCGCAAGACGCAGGGATGCTTATAGTCGCACAGTTGATGCGAGGAGCATGACCCACGGGGAGGAGAGACCGTGTCGCAAACCATTGCCTTCCTGCCGCCGCGGGCCGACGTGCTGTCGCAGCGGGCCAGGATTATCGCGGATCTTGCCGACCTTCTGCCGGAGGGTGGGCTGGTGCATGAGGCGCGCGAGCTGGTGCCGTTCGAAACGGACGCCTATGTCGCCTACCGGCAGCTGCCGCTGGCCGTTGCCCTGCCGCGAACGACGCAGGAGGTGTCCGCCGTCCTCGAATATTGCAATCGCCACGGCATTCCCGTCGTCCCGCGCGGGGCAGGAACCTCGCTCTGCGGCGGCGCCATTCCGCAGCCGGATGCTGTTGTGCTCGGCCTCTCGCGCATGTCCGCTATCCTGGACGTCGATCTCGAGAACCGGGTCGCGAGGGTGCAGGCCGGCGTAACGAACCTGTCGATCTCGGAGACCGTCGGGCCGGAAGGCTTCTTCTATGCGCCGGATCCGAGCTCCCAGCTTGCCTGCACCATCGGCGGCAATATCGGCATGAACTCGGGCGGCGCGCACTGCCTCAAATATGGCGTGACCACGAACAATCTGCTCGGGGTGACCATGGTGCTGATGGACGGCACGGTCATCACGCTCGGCGGCAGCCATCTCGATGCGGCGGGCTACGATCTTCTCGGCCTCGTCTGCGGTTCGGAAGGGCAGCTCGGCGTCGTGACGGAGGCGACGGTAAGAATCCTCGCAAAGGCCGAAGGTGCCCGGCCGGTCCTCTTCGGTTTCGCGACATCGCGCGAGGCGGGCGCCTGCGTTGCCGATGTCATCGGCGCCGGCATCATCCCCGTCGCCATCGAGTTCATGGACAAACAAGCCATCGAGATCTGCGAGGCCTTCGCCAAGGCCGGCTATCCCTTGTATGTCGGCGCGCTGCTGATCATCGAAGTCGAGGGGTCGGACGCCGAGATGGAGGCGATGCTGGCTGCCATCGTCGCGATCGCCCGTCGCCACGGCGTGATGACGGTGCGCGAAAGCCAGTCCGCGACCGAGGCCGCCCTGATCTGGAAAGGCCGCAAATCCGCCTTCGGCGCCACCGGGCGCATCGCGGACTATATCTGCATGGACGGCACGGTGCCGCTCGGCAAGCTCTCCTATGTGCTCCAGCGGACGGGGGAGATCTGCACCGGCCTCGGTCTGCGCGTCGCCAACGTCTTCCATGCCGGCGACGGCAACATGCATCCGCTGATCCTGTTCGACGCCAACGACCCGGCAGAAGCCGCCAAAGCCGAGCAGGCGGGCAACGAGATCCTGAAGGTGTGCGTGGACGTGGGCGGCTGCCTGACCGGCGAGCACGGCGTGGGCATCGAGAAGCGCGACCTGATGCGGTTCCAGTTCTCCGACACCGATCTCGCCCAGCAGATGGCCGTGCGCTATGCCTTCGACGCCGACTGGCTGTTGAACCCGTCCAAGGTCTTCCCGCTCGACGGACGGCCCGACGCATGAACGATGTCCATCATCCCCAGAGTGAAGCAGAGGCCTGCGACCTGATCCGGCAGGCCGCGAGCAACGGAACGGCCCTCTCCCTCATCGGCGGTAATACCCGCGCGGGTCTCGGCAACCGGGTTTCAGCCGGTGTCGTGCTCTGTTCCACCGGGCTCGCCGGCATTGTGGCGTACGAGCCCGGCGAGATGGTGATGACGGCGCGCTCGGGCACGACGCTCTCCGAGATCGAGGCGGCCCTTTCCGCCAACAACCAGATGCTTGCCTTCGAGCCGTTGGATCATCGTGGCATCATGGGCACGCAGGGTGAACCGACCATTGGCGGCGTGTTCCTGTCCAACGCATCGGGCCCACGCCGCCTGTCTGCCGGTGCGGCGCGCGACAGCCTGCTGGGCATCCGCTTCGTCAACGGGCGTGGCGAGGCGATCCGGGCCGGCGGACGAGTGATGAAGAACGTGACGGGGCTCGATCTCGTCAAGCTGCTGGCAGGCTCGCACGGGACGCTCGGCTTCGTCACGGAGGTTACGTTCCGCGTGCTGCCGCGGCCGGAGAGCGAGGCGACCATCGTGCTCTGTGGCCTCGACGATGCCACGGCCACGAGGGCGATGGCGGCGGCCATGGCGCAACCGGCCGATGTTTCCGGCGCGGCGCATATCCCGCAGGGACTGGCGCAGACGCTCCCGGATGCTGTCGGGAAGACGGGAGCCGTGACCGCTCTGCGACTGGAGGGCCTTTCGGCTTCCGTCACCGTGCGGGCCGCCTCGCTGGCCGCAAGGCTGTCGGCGTTTGCGCCGGTCGCGACGGTGGAACAGGCTGCAAGCACCCGGCTCTGGCGCGCCATCCGTGATGTCACGCCTTTGCAGGCGCTTCAGGATCGGCCCCTCTGGCGGGTATCCGTCGCACCGACCGCGGGTCATCGGCTGATCGCGACGCTCCGGCAGCACGCCGATGTCGATGCGCTCTACGACTGGCAGGGCGGGCTCGTCTGGTTGCAGATCGGTGGCGAGCCGCAGGCCGATGTCCTGCGCCGGACCATTGCGGCCGTCGGCGGCGGACACGCCACGCTGATGCGCGCATCCGACGTTCAGCGGGCCGGGATCTCCGCGTTCGAGCCGCAACCGGTGCCGATCGCGGCGTTGTCGGCGCGCATCAAGGCCAAGCTCGATCTGGCCGGCATCTTCTCTCCGGGCAGGATGACACCCGACGCGGGGGCGAATATGCGGATAGTAGACAGGACGGGATAGCGACGGATGCAGACCTCTTTCACACCCGAACAGCTGTCCGATCCGCATGTGGCGGAATCCGAGAAAATCCTGCGACGCTGCGTCCATTGCGGCTTCTGCACCGCCACCTGTCCGACCTATGTCACGCTCGGCAACGAGCTCGACAGCCCGCGCGGGCGCATCTACCTCATCAAGGACATGCTCGAGAACGACCGCCCTGCCGACCGCGAGGTCGTGACGCATATCGATCGCTGTCTCTCCTGCCTTGCCTGCACGACGACCTGTCCGTCGGGCGTCGATTACATGCACCTGATCGACCATGCCCGTGTTCACATCGAGCAGACCTACAGACGCCCGCTCGCAGACCGGATGATCCGCGGCCTGCTCGCTGCCATCCTGCCGTACCCCGCCCGCTTCCGCGCCGCATTGGCGCTCGCCCGGATCGCCCGTCCACTCGCCCCATTCCTGCGCCGTATAAAACCGTTGGCCCCGCTCGCCGCCATGCTCGATCTCGCGCCGCGCCGGGCGGCCAAGCGACCAGCCGCGACCGTTCCTGCCGCCCTTCCCCCCACACGCGGCCGCGTCATCCTGCTGGAAGGCTGCGCCCAGCCGACGCTCGATCCCGGCATCAACGCAGCCACGGTGCGGCTGCTGACCCGGCTCGGCATCGCCGTGGCCACGCCAAAGGGCGAAGGCTGCTGCGGTGCGCTGGTGCATCACATGGGCCGCGAGTTGCAGGCGCTCGATTTTGCCCGCCGCAACATCGACGTCTGGATGCGCGAGGTGGATGCAGGCGGGCTCGATGCCATCCTCATCACGGCATCGGGCTGCGGCACCACCATCAAGGACTATGGCCACATGCTGCGCCTCGATCCGCTCTACGCCGAAAAGGCCGCGACGATCTCAGCGCTGGCAAAGGACATCACGGAATACCTGTCCACGCTCGACCTCGAAGTCCTGCCGAAACGCGATCTCGTGGTCGCCTATCACTCCGCCTGCTCGCTACAGCACGGACAGAAGATCACGGCCCTGCCGAAGCTTCTCCTGAAGACGGCCGGCTTCACCGTGCGCGATCCGGCGGAAGGCCATCTCTGCTGCGGCTCGGCTGGAACCTACAACATCCTGCAGCCCGAAATCTCTGCCACGCTCAAGCAACGCAAGGTGAAGAACATCGAGGCGACCAAGCCGGACGTGATCGCGGCGGGGAACATTGGCTGCCTCACCCAGATCGCCTCGGGAACGGCCATCCCCATCGTCCATACCGTGGAACTGCTCGACTGGGCCTATGGTGGACCGAAACCAGTGAAACTGAACGGTTGATACCGCAGGCGTATCTCTTCAAGGATTGGATCTTCCCCGCACTGGCGATGGCTCGGCTTCCAGTAAGCACCACGCTTGACGCACCAACGCGCCGGACTTAGGGGATGCCCACCTCAAACAGGCGGGAACGATGACCGACGCAAATCCGGATGCGGCTGCAGGCGGCTCGATCCACTGGAAGCGAAACCTTGCGGTATCGCTCGCCGGCTCGTTCACCACCATCGTCGCCATGACGCTGCTTCTGCCCTTCCTGCCGCTCTACGTCGAGGAGCTCGGCGTCAGCGATCACGCGGCCATCGTGCAATGGTCGGGAATTGCCTATGGCGCCACCTTCTTTGCGGCGGCTCTGGTCGCGCCGCTCTGGGGCCGCCTCGGCGATATCTACGGTCGAAAGCTGATGCTGGTCAGGGCGAGCCTCGGCATGACGGTCGCCATCGCTCTGATGGGCGTCGCCGAAAACGTCTGGCAACTCGTCGCCCTGCGGCTGTTCGTCGGGCTCGCCGGCGGCTATTCCTCAGGCTCCATGGTTCTCGTGGCCACGCAGACGCCGCGGGATCGTTCAGCCTGGGCACTGGGCATGCTCTCTTCCGGCATTATGGCCGGCAATCTCGTGGGGCCGCTGATCGGAGGCGTGCTGCCGCCGCTGATCGGCATTCGCAACACCTTCCTTGCGGCCGGCGGGCTCATCTTCCTGGCCTTTCTGGCGACGACATTCCTCATCAAGGAGGAGACCGTGCCCGGCCGCAGGCAAGCCGCGAAGGCCGGCGGTGGTTGGGCGGCGATACCGGACAAGGCACCGGTCATCGCGATGCTCGCCACCGGCATGTTGCTGATGCTCGCCAATATGTCGATCGAGCCGATCATTACAGTCTATGTCGCCCAGCTGGTCGATAGGCCCGACACGGTGACCCTGTGGGCCGGCTTCGTTATGTCCGCGGCGGCCTTAGGCAGTATCCTGTCGGCCTCGCGGCTCGGACGGCTTGCCGATCGCATCGGCCAATGGCCGGTCATCGCCGGCGCGCTCGTCGCGGCGGGCATCCTGCTCGTACCGCAGGCCTTCGTCACCAGCGCCTGGCAGCTGATCCTGCTGCGCTTTCTTATGGGCGTGGCGCTGGGCGGCCTTCTCCCCTGCATCGCCGCCGTCATCCGGCATGGCGTGCCGGATCGCTCCGCCGGCACCGCACTCGGCCTCTCCGTCTCCGCACAATATGTCGGCCAGGTCGCGGGACCCCTGCTCGGCGGCTTCATCGGCGGCCATATCGGCATGCCCGTCGTCTTCATCGGCACGAGCATTCTGCTCCTTGCCGGCGCGGCTTTCGTCTGGACTTCAAAGCCGCCGATTGCAAACTAGCTAGCCACACGCCACCATGCTGCCTGTCTCAGGGATGGCTGACGAAGACCCTGCTGACCATCTTCCAGTCGCCCTCGATGCGGCGCACGGGACCCGTGACCTCGATCTGGGTGCGCAGATGAATGGCCGCGCTGGAAGAGCCGATCATCAGCTCGAACATGCCCGGCTCGACAATCCGGAAACCCTCCTGTCCCGTGAACGAGAACATATCCGTCGGGACACGGAAGGTGACGCAGGCGCTTTCGCCGGGCTCGAGGAAAACGCGCCGGAACGCCTTCAACTCCTTGATCGGGCGGACGACCGAACATACGAGGTCGCGGACATAAAGCTGGGGGATCTCCGTTCCCCCGCGCTGGCCCACATTGCGCAGCGTGAAGGAGACGCCGACGCTGCCCTCCTCGCTCTGCACCGAGGCCCGGTCGAGCGTGAGGTCCTCGTAGACGAAGTCCGTATAGGAGAGCCCGTGCCCAAAGGGATAACGGCTCCCGAAATGACGGGCCACCGGAGTCCCCGAGCTTTTGAACTTGTGATTGTAGAAATAGGGCGATGCGCCGCCGCTGCGCGGCACGGAAATGGACAGGCGACCGGAGGGCTCGACGACGCCGGTCAGCACGTCGGCAAGCGCCGCCCCGCCTTCCTGCCCGCCGAAGAAGGCCATGACCTGTGCGGCCACACGATCTTCCAGGCCGCCGAGCGTATAGGGCCGGCCGGAGGTGATGACCACGATCACGGGCGTTCCCGTTTCCACGACCGCGTCCAGCAAGGCCTGCTGAACGCCCGGGAGCACCAGCGTATCGGTATCTGACCCCTCGCCGACGGTGCCCGTCTGGAAAATGCCCGAGAGATCTCCGACGCAGACGATCGCCACATCGGCCTGTCGGGCGGCCTCGACGGCCGCCGGAATGAGATCGAGGCTCGTGGAGACCGGAGAGGTTTGCGACAGCGTCGTCATGTCGGGGACGTCGCCGGGAAAAACAGGAGCGCCCGACTGACGGGCCTCGAGGATGTGGCAGCCCTTGGCGTAGCGGATACGCTCAGTTCCGAACCGCGCCTCGAAGGCACTCCGCGGCGTGATCACGGACGTCGCGGCGTCCTTGAGATCGCTGACGATCAGATGCACGGGGAAGGAATAATCGCCGAGCAGCGCCAGCGGATCGTCGGCCGTCGGGCCGATCAGAGCAATGGTCTTGGTCTCCGCTAGCGGAAGAATGCCGTCATTGGCGAGGATGACGACCGATTTCTGGGCAACCCGACGGGCGACATCGATCGCCTCCGGGGTCTGCAGCGCGATGCCGGCCTCGTCCGTATAGGGATTTTCGAACAGGCCGAGGCGCATCTTCTCGGTCAGGATACGGCGCACGATCTCATCGATGGTATCGATCCCGATCAGCCCCCGCGCCAGTGCCTCTTTCAGATGCGCGGCGCAGTCGTCGCCCGGCAGCTCCACGTCGAGGCCGGCCTTGAAGGCGAGCGCCGCGGCTTCCGCCGGATCGGCTGCCACGCCGTGATGCTTGTAGAGCAGGCTTATGCCGATATAGTCCGCGACGACCAGGCCGTCGAAACCCCAGTCGTCTCGCAGCACTTTCGTCAGCAGATGATGCGAGGCATGGCACGGCTCGCCGTCGATGTCGTGATAGGCGGGCATGACCGATCCCGCGTCCGCCAGCCTTACGGCCATTTCGAACGGCAGCAGGAATGTGTCGTTCAGCTCCCGCCAGCCGAGATTGACCGGCGCATGGTTGCGCGCGCCCTCTGACAGAGAGTGCCCGGCATAGTGCTTCAGCGTCGCCAGGAAGTCGCGGTCGCGCCCCTGCAGGCCGCGGACATAGCGGGAGGCCAGCAGCCCGACGAGATAGGGATCCTCGCCGAACGTTTCTTCCGTGCGTCCCCAACGCGCGTCGCGGGCGACGTCCAGCACGGGGGCCAGCCCCTGGCGGCAACCGATGGAGCGGGCCTCCTCGCCGATGACCCGGCCAACCTCCTCGATGAGGGCGGGATCGAACGTCGCGCCGAAGGCCAGCGACGAAGGAAACAGCGTGCCGCCCTGCGCCATGATGCCGGACAGGCATTCTTCGTGCGAAATGACGGGAATGCCGAGCCGGGTTTCTTCCACGAGGAATTTCTGCAGCCGATTCAAGGCACGTACACCGGCAGCGGGATCGACCGGGCGGCTGCCGAGAGGGCGCGTGATCTGCCCGAGACCGAACGACAGCTTCGCCTTCAGTCGATCCGCATCATCAGCGCCGGTAAACGCATCGGTGCGCACCTCGTGGCGGCCGTCTTCCGACAGCAGCAGCCAGAAGGCGTGCATCTGCGCGATCTTCTCCTCGATGCTCATACGGCCGAGAAGATCGGCAACGCGGTTCTCGATCGACTGGGCAGAATTCTTGTAGATATCCGTCATGGCTGCAGGTCCAGAAATTAAAGAGACGACATAGCGTCAGGTGTCGCAAGCGTTAGCGTTAGCAATCATTAAAGTCAATCTACCATGGTAGTTTAACTCCATTATAACAATGGCTTGCGCCTGATATTCTCCATGTCCCAAAGCCCATATTTTAACCCTAAAAACGGGATGCCAGCTCCGCTGGATCAACCGAAGATGGCGCCTTATCCGAAGAACTGTCTGAAAATGAGATACTGCTGTATCGGTACCTGTACGTTTCTTGCCGGAGCCTGGGCCGACTCCGTTAAATTCTTTGAACACGGAGTACAATAGCGAGATTTCTTACAACATCGTCACCGCGACAAGACGATCCTTGATGACGAGGCACGGATCTCGCTTGGGGAGTCGCGAGGTTGGAAAATGCGGCGTGACGTGCCAAACAGCCAGACGCCTTGTTTTATGATGTTTGTCATATTAAAGTCTTCTCACCTTTAGGAGGAGGTGAAACAATGGACGTCCTCAGGAATAACCAGGCCGGTCTTTCCGGTCTTGCTCAGTTGCAGGCTCTGATGGTGGCCAACAGCCCGCCGCCGATCAACGAAACGATGGGGTTCGTCCTGATCGAGATCGAAGAAGGTCGGGCGGTGTTCGAGGGCAATCCCGACCGCAGCGTCTATAACCCGATCGGATCGGTGCATGGCGGATATGCCGCGACGCTCCTCGACAGCGCGTGCGGCTGCGCTGTCCATTCCAAGCTGGCGGCAGACCAGGGCTATACGACGCTGGAACTCAAGGTCGCCTATCATCGTCCGCTGACGGAGGCGAGTGGTCCCGTTCGCGCCGAAGGGCGCATTCTCTCCATAGGGCGGCGCGCGGCCTTTGCCGAGGCGACGCTGACGGATCGCGACGGCCGCCTCTGTGCCAGCGCGACATCCACCTTGCTCGTCTTTCCGCTCGAGCGACCCGCCACGACCGCCTGACAGCGACCACCAACCGATGCATTCCAAACCGGAGGGACGCCCCCATGAGCCAGCCCGACATCATCCTCGCTTTTCCCGTGCGAACCGCCATCGGCGGCTATAACGGCACATTGAAGAACACGCCCGCAACCGAACTTGGCGCGATCGCCATCGCCGAGACGCTGCGCCGCGCCGGCCTGTCGGGCGAAGACATCGATACGGTCGTCTTGGGCAACGTCGTCCAGGCGGGTAACCGCATGAACCCGGCGCGGCAGGCCGCGATCGGCGGGGGTTTGCCGGTTTCTGTGCCGGCATTGACGGTCAATCGCGTCTGCGGATCGGGCGCCCAGGCGATCCTGTCGACGGCGATGGAGATCATGGCCGGTGGCGCAAAGGCGGCGATCGCCGGCGGAATGGAGAATATGGACCGCGCACCCTACCTGATGGATGGCGGACGCTGGGGATACCGCATGGGCCCGGCACAGATCCTCGACAGCATGCTGACCGATGGCCTGAACGACGCTTTCTCCGGCCAGCATTCCGGTTGGCACACGGAGGACCTCGTCGAAAAACTGCAGATGACCCGTCAGGACCAGGATGCGTTCTCCGCGCGGTCGCAGCAGCGTTTTGCAGCCGCGCAGGACAGCGGCGTGTTCGCAGAAGAGATCGTGTCGGTCGAGGTGAAGGGCCGCAAAGGCACCGAGAGCTTTAGTCGCGACGAAGCACCGCGACCGGAAACGACGGTCGAGACCCTCGCGCGGCTGAAGCCCGCATTCCGCCCGGACGGCACGATCACGGCCGGCAATGCGCCGGGGCTGAACAGTGCCGCGGCGGCCGTCATCGTTGCCGAGCGCAGCTTTGCCGAGAAAAAGGGCCTCGTGCCGATGGCGCGGCTGGCCGGCTATGGCGTGGCCGGAGTGGAGCCGGGCCTGTTCGGTCTCGGGCCGGTGCCCGCCGTGAAGCTGGCACTGAAACGCGCCGGCTGGAAGCTCGGCGATATCGAACGGATCGAAATCAACGAGGCCTTCGCCGCCGTTCCGATCGCCGTGATGCGCGAACTCGGCCTGCCGGAAGACATTATCAATGTCGAAGGCGGCGCCATCGCCCATGGCCATCCCATCGGCGCAACGGGCGCCATCCTGGTCACCCGCCTGCTGCACGGCATGAAGCGGAACGGGCTTTCCAAGGGGATCGTCACGCTCTGCATCGGCGGCGGACAGGGGATTGCTCTCGCGCTCGAGATGATCTGATCCGCGGGTCTCAGCCCTTGAGGGCTGCGGCCGGCGACTGGCGATAGGCGAGAACGGCCGGCACGACGGCAAGGACGGCCGCGAAAGCCGTGACGGAGGCTGCGAAGACGAGGTCTCCGCGTGCGAACGTCACGGGCATCGTGAAGCCGTTCTGCCGCGAGACGATGCCACCGATGACGTCCGAGACGAGGTAGCCGAGGCCGAAACCGATGAGGATGCCGGCGAGGCTGATGGCGAAAAGCTGCAGCCAGACGATCCGGAACACGACGGTGCGCGATGCACCGAAGGCGCGCAGCGCGCCGATCTGCCGCCGGCGCTGCCCGACATGCATGATGGTGACCAGCAAAAGCGCTGCCGCGATGAGAACCTGCGTGCCGATCGCCACCGCCATCAGCAGAATTTTGGCATCCCCGAGCGTCGCGTAGAGCCGCGTCAGCACCTCACCGGGAAAGACGGCGAGCGTCGTGCCGCTGCGATATTCCTGGCGAAGCTTGTAGGCGTCGGCAATCGTCTTCGGCTTGACCAGAACGGCCGGCACACCGGCCGAATGTTCCGCCCAGTCTTCGTCGATCGGCGCCGTGGCATTGGCGCTATGCTCATCCTCGCCACCTGCATGGCCAGCTTCGGCGTGGCCCGTTTCTTCGTGACCAGCCTCCTCATGCCCGGCCTTGTCATGCCCCATCCCGTGCAGCTCCCACACGGCCTGTATGGGTACGAGGATCGCCCGGTCCCATGGCGTGCCGGTCGGCTTCATCCGGCCGACGACGGCATAGGCAAGGCCGGTATGCGTATGGCCGCCCTCTTCCGCGGTGCCGTGCATGGGCTTGATCACCGCGCCGATGGAGAGATCGACCGCCGAGCCGATCACCGCATCACCCTCTTGCCGGAAGCCCGCACCCTCCTGCAGTTGCGGCGAAAGATGCGCCACGAGAGCGGTCGATGTGCCCACCAGCGGATAGCCCGCAAAGGAATCGCCGAAGCCGATGGGGGCGGCAAAGGCCACGCGCGGATCAGCCGCAAGACGCTGAAGCACGGCACCCTCCATCAGCGGGAGGGGGGCTGCTTGAAGAAAGACGGAGGACAGGACCAGCTGCGTTTCGCTGCCCGCCGCTCCGATCACCAGATCGAACGCGTTGGCCGCACGGGCGCTGCCGAGCCGGAGCGCGCGTTCCTGCAGCGTCACCGAGACGGCGAGCGCCACGGCGAAGGCGACCAGCAGCAGGATGGCAATCGTCCCGCCCTTGTGGCGGCGGATGTCCGCGAGGATGAAACCGATCATATCACAGCCGCCTTGCTGTCACTGGAGATCCGACCGCGATCAAGCGTGATCCGGCGCGGCAGGCGCGAAATGAGGGCAGGATCGTGCGACACGACGATGAGTGTGGCACCGGCCGCACCCGCCAGACCGATCAGCAGGTCGGCAATGACCTGACCGCTTTCCTCGTCGAGACTTGCCGTCGGTTCATCGGCGATGACGATGCCCGGTGCGCGCACGAGCGCGCGGGCGATGGCAACGCGCTGCATTTCGCCGCGCGACATCGTCTCGACCGACTGGCCGGGCCGTTCGAGCCCCGTGCCGGCAAGGAGGTCGCGTGCGCGACGCTTGACGGCGGACGATGCCGCGGAGGCAAGCCGCGCAGGCAACAGGACGTTGTCGAGCGCCGACAATCCGGGAAAAAGATGGAAATCCTGCATGACGAGGCCGACATGCTCGGCCCGCCAGCGGTCGCGCCGATGCTCGGCAAGGCGAACGAGATCGGTTCCGCTCCAGTCGATCCGACCCACGCGGACATGCTCAAGGCCGGAGACGACATTGACGAAGGTGCTCTTGCCCGAGCCCGAGGCGCCTGTCACGGCCACGTTTTCCCCAGCTGCAAACTGCAAGGCAGGAACCGAGAGCACGGGCGCGGCGAGCCCGGCATAGGAGACGGCGATGTCTTTAAGGGTCAGCGACATCATCTGCTCAGACCGACCAGTAACGCGCATTGCGGAGACGCAGGCGACTGACGAAGCCGGTCTCGCTATCCGTCCACGTGCCCACCTCCAGTGTCCCCGACACGGAAATGCGCGTTCCCGGCTGGACGAAGGTCTGCGCCTCGTCGAGGTAGACGACGACGATATTGTCGGGCCAATCGGAATCCGACGAGCAGAAAGGGCAGATCGACATGGGAATCTCGGTCAGCACGAAGAATGCCGCCTCGGCCTTCAGGGGCGGCGCCATGAAGCCGCTCATCGTCACGCCCTTGCCGTTCAGCGCTTTCACGGTATCGGAGAAGGTGAGGCCCAGCACGCCGACGCTGCCGTAGAGATCGTCAAAGCCGATCTCGGTGTCCGCAGCGAAAGCCAACGGCGGAAAGACCGCCGCTGGCAGGGATGCGAGCAAGCCAAGGAGCGTGCGACGGCGCAAGGCCTCAGATTTCGTCATGTCGTTTCCTTGAGCGCCGCCGGGCGATAGCCCGGCGGGCTGGTCACCCTTATTTCGCGGAAATCTTGTCCGGCGAGCCGAGGGCGAGACTGTCGGCGAGAACGCGGTAGATGTCGCTTTCTTCCATATAGCCCTTGAAGCCTTCCGAACCGGGCCCGCTTGCCTGAAGCACGACGTCATCGACGGCATGGACGGCGCTTTCGGAGCTCTTCGGCAGGTTGCCTTCGCGCAGAACGGCGCCGGGCACGTCCTTATAGGCCGGGTTCGCGACGTATTCCTTGTTCTCGTTCTGCACGGTCGGCTCGAACGGGCCATCGAGCTTCGGGCGGAAGGTCTCGTAGTAATCCGGGAAGTTGCTGGAGAACACGGCGAGGCGGCGTGTCGGATCGACCTTGTCGGGATAGCCGTCGCCGTCCTTGTCCTCATAGTTCGGGAAGCCGGCATCGGCGTAGATGCCGACCTTCTGGCGCATCTCCGTGCCCGGCTTCTCGTCATCGATGGTGCCGATGACGGAAATGCCGTGGGTGTGGTCGCCGGTAACGACGATCAACGTATCCGGGTTCTTGGCGGCAAAGTCGCGCGCGACGCCGACGGCCTTGTCGAACTCGATCGTCTCATACAGCGCCCGGTCCCAGTCCATCGGGTGGGACATCTTGTCGATCGTGGCGCCCTCGACCATCAGGAAGAAGCCGTCCTCGTTCTTGGACAGCTGCGTCAACGCCGCATGGGTCATATCGACGAGGCCCGGCTGGTTCGGGAACTTCGAAACGGTGCCCTTCTTCAAGAAATTGCGGTCGAGGATCGAGTCCATGTTGCCGGTGTGGAAGAGGCCCAGCAGCTTGGCGGCATTGGTGCCGGATGAGGCTTCGAGTTCGGTCCTGTCGGTCGCCAACGCGTAGCCGGCGTCCTTGAACAGCTGGATATAATCCTTGTCGTCCTTGCGCTTGGAACCGGGCGTCGCCTGCGGCAGGAAGTAGGCGGAACCGCCGCCGAGGATGACCTCCGGCTGCACGGCATAGAACATGCCGACGATGTCGGCCTTGTCGGCGCGCTTGCGGGTGTGGGCGACGACGGCGGCCGGCGTGGCATCCTCGATCTCGGCGGTGGACACGACGCCGATCGCCTTTTTCGTGGTCCGGCGCAGGGCCTCCGCAATGGTCTCGACCTTCGGGTCGTCAAGGCTTGCCGGGGTGCGGTCGGCATAGACGCCGAGCGCGTTGACGGCCGTCTTGTGGCCGGTCATGTAGGCCGACATGGTGTTGGCGCTGTCGGTCGCGATCGCGTCCGTGGCCGAGGTCCCGACGAAGGCCATGTGGTCGAGATCGTCCATGGCGAGACGGCCATTGGACTTTCCTTCGGTCATGCCCTTGGACATGATGCGGGCGCCGGTGCGGTGCGCGACGGAGAGGCCGTCGCCAAGCAGGAAGATCACGTTCTTCGCCTTCGGCTGCGCGGTGGTCTCGTAGACCTCCCACGTCACCGATTTCGTCTCGCCGCCTGCGGTCACGTCGACCTTGTAGCTGCCGGCCTTCAGGATTCGCGCGCCGCGCAGGATCAGGGCGGAACCGAGAACCTTGTCCTCCTTGCCCTTTTCCTCGGCCACGAATTCGGCAGCAGAGCCGAGCGCCGCGGCATAATCCTCGCCGTTGACGGTGACCTTCACGTCCTCGGCGTTCACCACGCCGGGCAGCTCGATCTTGAAGTCGAACGGCGATCCCGCAAGGATCGTTGCGCGGGAGAGCGGGTAGACGGTCGTGGCCTGGGCCGCGCCGGCAAGGATGGTGGTCGCGACAAGCGCAGCGAGAAGAGTCCGCATGAGAACCTCGTTCGGGTAGAGAGGAGACTGTATGCGGCAGGCTTAACCGTCCTGTGTGACGGTTGGATGATGGTCGTTACGCTGGTTGCAGAAAGATGACAGTTCGCCGCTCAGTGTGGGTTTCTCAGCAGCGCAGGCGGCTACGTCTCGTCCTCGTCGTCCTCATCAATGACGCCGGTGAGTCGCATGCCCTCGATCCAGGTCGCGCCGTCCTTGCGGATGACACGCTTCGGCCGGGTTCCGCAGCGCTCGAAAACGGCAGAGGCAAGCGCTTCCGAATGGGTGACGATCCAGATCTGACTGGTGGCCGCGGCCGTCGCGATCAGATCGGCGAGCGGCGGCAGCATGTCGGGATGCAGGCTCGCCTCGGGCTCGTTGAGCGCGATCAGCGGCGGCTGGCGATAGGACATCAGCGCGGCCGCGAGGGCAAGGAAGCGGATCTGCCCGTCGGAGAGTTCGCGTGGCTGGAAGACGCGCTGCGGAAAGTCGGGAAAGATCAGGCCGAATTCCGCAAACTCCCCGGGTTCCGGCACGTGGAGCCGCGCGCCGCCGAGGGCCGCCGCGATCGCCCGGTCGAGTTCGACGGTATCGCCACGGGTATGGACGAGCGTTGCAAAGACCGCCGCCATGTTGCCGCCGTCCTCGTCCAGAAGTGGTGCCGTGACGGCAAGGCAGGGCTGGCGCAGCGCCGCATCCCGGTCGGTGCGAAAGCCATGGAAGAACCGCCAGCCATCGACCAGACGGCGAAATGTACCGACTTCCGGATAATGTCCGGCATCGCCGAGCATGGCGATCGCCGTCTCCGACGTCATCGCCGGCTGCGGATACTCTTCCATCCGCCCACGCTCGCCGCGCACCATCACGCCCGGCCCGACCCGTTTCATCATCGTGACCGGCCACGCGCCCGTTTCGACCGAAAGCACCTCTTCCTTGATTTGCGGCTCGAAGGCGAAGCCGGCGGCGGCCTTCGGCGGTCGCAACCCGGCCTCCACGCGATAGCGGAACGTCACCGCCCGCTCCTCGTCCAGCACTTCGACATCGAGCTTGATGCGGAAATTCTTCTCGATGCGTCTCGGACCCGACCATAGCGCGGACGCCATGCCTCCTTCCGCCGCGATCTCGTAGGCGAGCGAGCCCCTCACGGCGGCCTGCACGAGTTGCAGGGCACGATAGAGGTTAGACTTGCCGACGCCGTTCTCGCCGATGAACACGTTGACACCGCCCAGATCCATACGGATCGAGCGCAGCGAACGGTAGTTCAGGGCGGACATGGAGCGAAGCATCATGATCGTTGTCTACACCGGGTATCATGCCCGATGAAAGCACCCGGCATGACCAAATCCCTGTGATGCCGTCGCGGATGCGAAGCCTTGATTAGCCACCGTCGCGCGCATTCTCGACAGCTTGCGGGTCACGCAACAGAGCGATCACGGCGTCCTGCAACAGGACGCGATGGCGGCTGCGCATCGTGGCTTCGCCGAGATCACGACCGAAGATGTGGCCGAAGGTGTGACGATTGGAGACCCGGAAGAAGCAGAAGGACGAGATCAGCATATGCAGGTCGATCGGATCGACCTCCCGGCGGAACGCGCCGGTCTCCTGTCCCCGCCGGAGGATCGCGGCGATCGTGTCGATGATCGACACGTTGAGCCGGCCGAGGCTGGAGGACTGGCGCATATGGCTGGCGCGATGGATGTTCTCGATCGTCACCAGACGGATGAAATCGGGATTGGCCTCGTCATAGTCGAAGGTGAAGCCGATCAAGCGGCGCATCGCGTCCGCCGGATCGACGTCGGCCAGCCGCAGTTCCGCCTCCACCTTGCGGATGCCGGTATAGGCATGTTCGAGCACGGCGAGGTAGAGGCCCTCTTTCGAGCCGAAATGATAGTAGATCATCCGCTTGGACGTCCGTGTGCGCTCGGCGATGGCATCGACGCGGGCGCCCGAAAGGCCGTTCGCCGCAAACTCCTCGCGCGCGACCAGCAGGATGTCGTCCCGCGTTTTCGTCGTGCGGTCCTGCTGCGTTACGCGACGTCTGCCCGGCAGACCATCGGCGTCAAGATGCCCCCGTTCGTCAACACCGTCTGTGTCGGCCATTTCCTCATCATCCTCCCACATGCCCATGACGGGCACGACCGATCGCAAACATCGGCGCGGCCCATTCTGCATGTTCCAACCGGCACGTCATTCACCGATCTCACGGACAACACGATTTTCGCGTTGACTAAACGAACCGGTTCGTACATTTTTACCTCAAGATGCTTCTGTCGGAAAGAGGCAGAGAGTTCGATCGTCATCGACGCAAGACGGTGCCGGATCATAAAATGCTGTGGGCCGGGCGTAACGGGCTACAGGACATCACGGCGATGCTTTAGGATCTGGAGGGATCCCCGCATCGACGGACGGGAGCAGACGATCCGGCAGGGAGTGCCGATCGCACGGGAGGACTTTCATGAGACGGATCGTCGATCTGTATTTTGCGCTTCTGCGCGCCTCCATCGCCCTGCTCCTCGCAGCGATGGTCATCCTCGTTTTCACCAACGTCATCCTGCGCTATGCGCTGAACAGCGGCCTGACGATCTCGGAAGAGATGTCGCGGCTAGCCTTCGTCTGGCTGATCTTCCTCGGCGCGGCCGTCGCGCTGCGCGAACACGCCCATATCGGCATCGATACGATGATCCGCGCCTTGCCGCCAAAATTGGCCAAGGCCTGCGTCCTTCTCGGCTACCTCCTGATGCTGCTGGCCTGCGTGTTGCTCCTTCAGGGCGCCTGGGCGCAGTCTGTTCTGACCTGGGGCGCAATCACGCCGGCGGCTGGTATCTCCATGGCGTGGTTCATGATTCCCGCCGTCATCTTCTCGGTGACGGCTCTCCTGCATCTGGGCGGCGAGACGCTCGCGATCCTCACCGGCAGTCTCGATATCTCCAACATCGTGCTCGTGCAGGAATCCGAAGATCTGCCGCCGCCGACCGCCTCGCCCGTACCGCCGCTGCCCGCTGCGTCCGGCTTCGGTCGCTGAGGGGAACGACGATGGTTATCGCAGTATTCCTCGGCTCGCTTCTCGGCACCATGGCATTGGGCATGCCGATCGCCTTTGCGCTGATCCTGTCCGGGATCGCGCTCATGGTTCACATGGACCTCTTCGACGGGCAGATCGTCGCCCAGACGATCCTGCAAGGTGCCGACAGCTTCACGCTCATCGCCGTGCCCTTCTTCATGCTGGCCGGCGAGGTCATGAACCAGGGCGGGCTTTCCAAGCGCATCGTCAATCTGGCGATCGCGCTGGTCGGGCATAAGCGCGGTGGTCTCGGTTTCGTCTGCATTCTCGCAGCCTGCGTTCTCTCCAGCCTTTCCGGCTCGGCCGTGGCAGATGCGGCGGCGCTCGCTGCCCTGCTGATGCCGATGATGATCAAGTCCGGCCACGATCCGGCCCGCTCGGGCGGCCTCATCGCATCCTCCGCCATCATCGGCCCCATCATCCCGCCCTCCATCGGCTTCATTCTCTACGGCGTGGTCGGCGGCGTCTCCATCACCAAGCTCTTCCTCGCCGGCATCGCGCCGGGCCTGATGATCGGTGCTGCCCTCTGCGTCGCCTGGCTGGTGGTCATCCGCAAGGAAACCTTCGCCATGCCGGCGAAATCCTCCTGGGCGGAGCGCCGGCACGCGCTCGTCTCGAGCCTCTGGGCGCTGATGCTGCCGGTCATCATCATCTTCGGCTTGAAGTTCGGCGTGTTCACGCCTACCGAAGCCGGCGTGGTCGCCGCCGTCTATTCGCTGTTCGTCGCCATGGTCGTCTACCGTGAACTGACGCCCGGCATGCTGCTCGACGTCTTCACCTCGGCTGCGAAAACCACCGCGATCGTCATGTTCCTGGTCGCCGCCGCCTCGGTTTCCGCCTGGCTCATCACGATTGCCGACCTGCCGGGCGCCATGGTCGCCCTGCTGCAGCCGCTGATGGGCAACCAGACGCTGCTGCTGATCGCCATCATGGTGCTGATCGTTGCCGTCGGCACCGCCATGGACATGACGCCGACCATCCTCATCCTGACGCCGGTCCTCATGCCGGTCATCAAGGAGGCCGGCATCGATCCCGTCTATTTCGGCGTGCTGTTCATCATCAACAATTCCATCGGCCTCATCACGCCGCCGGTCGGCACCGTGCTCAACGTCGTCTGCGGCGTCGGCAAGATCTCGATGGAAAAGCTTATCCGGGGCGTCTGGCCGTTCATGATCGCGCAGCTGATCGTGCTCATCCTGCTCGTCCTCTTCCCCGTTCTCGTCACCGGCCCGGCTGCCTTCTTCGCCGGTCGCTGACCTCGCCCATTGCCGCGCCGGTGTCCAAGGGAGGGGCCGGCGGGGAAACCAGAAGCAACCCAGGCGTCGGGAGGCGCCGTTATCCCGGAGGATAAATCCATGAGACTGACCCAATCCATCGCAGCCCTACTGGCCGCAGCATCCATTTTCGGCGCGGCCGGTGCCCATGCCGAGATCAGCGAGCGGACGATCAAGTTCGCCGCACAGAACTCCAAGGGCCATCCGCAGGTCATGGGCATGGAGCGCTTCGCGGAGATCGTGAAGGAAAAGAGCGGCGGCAAGATCGAGGTCAAGCTGTTCCCGGGCGGCACGCTCGGCGGCGACGTCCAGACGCTCGCCTCCGTACAGGGCGGCATCGTCGAGATGAGCGTGCTGAATGCCGGCATTCTCTCCGGCACCATCAAGGAGTTCGGCGTGGTCGACCTGCCGTTCCTGTTTGGGACGCCTGAAGAGGCCGACGCCGTCATGGACGGTCCGGTCGGGACCGATCTTTCAGCGCGGCTGCCCGCCCAGCGCCTCGTCGGTCTCGGCTTCTGGGAGCTCGGCTTCCGCCATCTCACCAACAATCGCCATGCGGTCAACACGGTCGAGGACGTGAAGGGCCTGAAGATCCGCACCGTGCAGTCGGCCGTGCCGCTCGCCACCTTCAATGCGCTCGGCGCCAACGCCATTCCCCTACCCTATCCCGAGCTTTACAGCGCGCTGGAAACGGGCACCGTCGATGGTCAGGAAAATCCGCTCGCCAACATCGTCAACGCCAAGTTCACCGAGGTGCAGAAGTACCTGACGCTGACGGGCCACCAGTACAATCCGCAGATCGTGATCGTCTCCAAGGTTTTCTGGGACAAGCTCGACCCGCAAGAGCAGGCCCTGCTGCAGGATGCCGCCACGCAGGCGCGCGACTATCAGCGCAAGGCCTCGCGCGACGCCAATGCCGGCTTCCTGGCCGAAATCAAGAAGAGCGGCATGGAGGTCGTCGAACCCACGGCCGAACAGCTCGCCGCTTTCCGCAAGGCCGTCGAGCCGGTCGTCGCACAGTTCCGCGACACGATCGGCGCGGAAACCGTCGATGCCGTGTTCTCGCAGCTGAAGACGATCCGCGGTCAGTAACACGACCAGCGGCAAGGCGGGACGATCCGCCTTGCCGCTCCCCATCCACTAGCCGAAGGAGGGCACATGCTCGATCGATCCACCCGCACGATACAGGTCGGCCTCATCGGCAGCGGCATTCAGCTCTCACGCTCCCCCGCTTTGCACGAGGCGGAAGGCAAGGCGAACGGGCTGGCGCTCTCCTATGAGCTGATCGACCTCGATCGGCTGGGCACCGGCGCGAAGGACGGGCACGGTGCGGGGGTCGGCGTCGAGGCGCTCGGCGATATCCTGCGCGATGTCGAGAACCGAGGTTTTGCCGGCGTCAACGTCACGCATCCGGCAAAGCAGGCCGTCATTCCCCATCTCCACGCCCTGTCGCCGGAAGCCGAAGCGCTCGGTGCCGTCAATACGGTCGTCCTCAAGGATGGTCGCCGGATCGGCCATAATACGGACTGCTCAGGATTTGCAGGGGGCTTCCGCCGCGCGTTGCCGCAGGCCGACCTGTCCTCCGCCGTCCAGCTCGGCGCCGGCGGCGCCGGCGCGGCCGTCGCTCACGCCATGCTGCAACTCGGCACGAAGCAGCTGACGATCTTCGACAATGATGCCGCACGTGCCGAAGCGCTGACACAACGGCTTTCCCCTCTGTTTCCAAAGGCCCTCATCCAGATGGGTGACGACCTGGCCGCGGCCATGGCGCGCGCAAGCGGCCTCGTGCATGCGACGCCGACGGGCATGGCGGCGCATCCGGGACTGCCGCTACCGGCCGATTTCCTCGACCCCCGTCATTTCGTCGCCGAGATCGTCTACTTTCCACTCGAAACCGAGCTTTTGCGGGTTGCCCGCGCCAAAGGCTGCGCCACGGTCGATGGCGGCGGCATGGCGGTCTTTCAGGCGGTCGGGGCCTTCCGCCTCTTCACGGGCATCGAGCCCGACGCCGCGCGCATGCTCGCCCATTTCGCCGCCATGGGCACCAGCGGCAGCTGAGGATACCCCAACCATGATGCCGATCGTTGAACAGGGAACACGCCGATGAAAACCTCGATTGCCACCGTGTCCATCTCCGGCGACCTGTCCGAAAAGCTGGCAGCCATCGCCGCCGCTGGCTTCGGCGCCGTCGAGATCTTCGAGAACGACTTCCTCGCCTCCAATCACGGGCCGAAGGACGTCGGCCGGATGGTTCGCGATGCCGGGCTTGAGATCTGCCTGTTCCAGCCCTTCCGCGACTTCGAGGGTCTGCCCGAACCGCAGCGCAGCCGGGCCTTCGAACGGGCGAAACGCAAGTTCGAGACGATGAACGAGCTCGGCACCGATCTTATCCTCATCTGCTCCAACGTCTCGCCGCTCGCGCTCGGCGGCATCGACCGCGCGGCGGACGATCTACGCGCACTCGGCGACATCGCCCGCGAGCACGGGGTTCGCATCGGCTATGAGGCGCTTGCTTGGGGCCGCTATATCAACGACCATCGTGATGCTTGGGAAATCGTGCGGCGCGCCGACCACAGCCAAGTGGGCCTGATCCTCGACAGCTTCCACTCGCTGGCCCGCGGCATCGACAGTGCCTCGATCCGCTCGATCCCCAAGGACAAGATCTTCATCGTCCAGATGGCGGACGCGCCGAAGCTCGATCTCGACCTCCTGTCCTGGAGCCGCCACTACCGGAACATGCCGGGCCAGGGCGACCTTCCCGTCGCCGACTTCATGGCCGCCATCGAGGCGACGGGGTACGACGGCTATTACTCGCTGGAAATCTTCAACGACCAGTTCCGCGCGGGCTCGGCGCAGCAGACGGCGGTCGATGGGCGGCGCTCGCTGATCTACATGATGGACCGGCTGAAGGCCGAAGGGCGCGCGGTCAAGGGTCCATCGGAACCCAATCCGCTGCCGCCGCCAGCGCGCACCGCGGGCATATCCTTCGTCGAGTTCGCCACCGACATGCAGTCGGCCGTGCCGCTGTCCACGCTGCTCCAGTCCATCGGCTTCCGGCACGCCGGCCGTCATCGCTCGAAGGATGTGGATCTCTACACGCAGAACGATCTCCGCGTCGTCATCAACACGGAAACCGAGGGGATGGCGCACTCCGCCTATGTCGTCCACGGCACAAACATCTCGGCGCTGGGGCTGCGCATGGCGGACGTGCAGCAGGGCATGGCGCGCGCGGCCGGGCTATTGGCAACCCCTTACAAGCAACCTGTCGGGCCCGGCGAACTGGAGCTGCCTGCCTTGTTCGGCATGGGCGGCAGCCTCCTGCATCTCGTGCCCGAGGATGCGGCGCTCGATCGGCAATGGGAAACGGACTTTGCGCTGGAACCCGGCTGGAACAGACATTCCGGTGCCGGCCTGAAGGCGGTCGATCATATCGCCCAGACCGTGCGCTACGAGGATATCCTCTCCTGGACGCTGTTCTACCGCTCGATCTTCGACCTGAAACCGCTGCCGCCGGTCGAGGTGCCCGATCCCGGCGGTCTCGTGCTCAGCCAAGTCCTGCAGAACGACGACGCCAGCCTGCGCATCGTGCTCAACGGTTCCCAATCCATGCGCACGCTCTCCTCGCGTTTCGTGTCGCAGTTCGTTGGCCCGGGCGTCCAGCATGTGGCCTTCGCAACGGCCGACATCTTCGCAACGGTCGCGGCCCTGCGCGCCGGCGGCGTTTCGCTGCTGCCGATCTCGGGCAATTATTACGACGATCTCGACGCCAAGTTCGACATTTCGCCGGAAACGCTCGCGGCGATGCGGGCCGGCGACATCCTCTATGATCGGGATGAGGACGGTGAATATTTCCAGATCTATCTCGGCACGCTGGAAGGCGGCTTCTTCTTCGAGATCGTCGAGCGCAGCGGCTATCGCGGGCTCGGAGCGGCCAATGCCGCGATCCGCCTGACCACGCAGGCCCGCCAGTCGCCGCGACCAGCTTTGTGACGGGTTCGGGCGACCGTTAGGACATTGCAAAGGGGCCCGCTCGTGAGAGCGGGCCCCTTCTTCGTCATGCAAACACCCGCTTCAACACCGGCACGCGGCGGATCAGCAGGACGTCGATGGCGATCATCGCGACGATCAGCAGGCCGGACAGCGGAAACAGCACGCCGAAGACGATCGCCATGCCCCACAACACGCCATAGACCCTTCGGCTCGTGGGATAGGGGGGAACGCCAAGGCGGCCGGACGGCCGGCGCTTCAGCCACATGACGACGGCGGCGACCGAGGAGAGGATGATGGCGAAACAGGTCGCGAGCATCAGCAACTGGTTCAAGAGGCCGAATTCCTGCCCCATATGGATGTTGATCGCGAACTCGGTGAGCTTGGCGACCGGGCCGTAATTGGCATAGCCGATATCGACCAGCGGCTGGCCGCTATATTGATCGATATGGATCGTCCGCACCTGTGAGAGATCGTCGGGATAGACAGCGGTGGTGAAGACGCCGGCAGCGTCGGCGGGAAGCGTCACCTCGTATCCCGGCGCCATGCCGCGCTCCCGCGCGATCTCGACGATCCTGTCGATGCCAAGCGGCGCGTCCATCGGATGATGCGACATCGGCATCGGCGAGGCTTCCATCGTCCAGCCGACCGTCTGCATGGCATGCTGGGCATGCTCGCTCGATGTCGGCACGTTGTCCCACAGTGCGGCGGGATAGCCGGTGCTGGTCGCCACCGTCAGCTCCGTCAGCTTGCCGCCCCAGAAGGACGACCAGGGCAGGCCCGACAGCGCGAGAAAGGCAATGAACCCGCCGGCGACCGCCCCGGTCACGGCATGCGTATCGCGCCAGAACACCCGGCGCGATGGCGTTCCCCGCACGGTCAGGACACCACCGGTCTGCCGGCGCGGCCACCAGAGATAGAGGCCGGAGACCACGAGGATGATCGCGAACCCCGCCATCGCCTCAATCACGCGGTTGGCATAGGCGCCGAAATATTCGAGGCTGTGCAGCTTGCGCACCACCTCGTTGAACTCCTGCGTCTTCAGCATCGTGTCAAGAACGGCACCCGTATAAGGGTTGAGGAACACATAGGCAGCGCCCGCATCCGTCGCGAATGTCACCCGAGCCGAACCGGTCGGGCTGACGGGCGGCCGGTAGGCCTTCACCCGCGCCTCGGGATAGAGCGTCTGCGCCTTGGCAATCAAGGTGCTGGGAGCCTGTTGTGGCGTGGTCTCCTCGGCAACCACCGTCCGCGACGCAAAGGCCGTGCGGTCGATCTCGTCGCGAAAGAGGTAGAGCGAGCCGGTGACGGCGAGCAGGATCATGAAGGGCACGGCGATGAGGCCGGCATAGAAGTGCCATCGCCAGATGGCGCGGTAGGTATCGACAGAAAGCGCGGAAACGCTTGCCTGCCGGAATGCGGTAAGGTCTGTCATCGTCAATCCTGGGATTGGACCGCATGCCGCCGTCGGAGACGTTCGGGAACGGCCGAAAAAGCTTGAGGCTTATCGACATGCCGTGGCGGCGGGAGCGCACAGAATGTCTTTGCCATCGATGGCGGGCACAAGCGCCCGCTCGGTGCTTTTCAGACCGGTGGACCCTGCGCGTCATACCGCCTGACATCCGTCGAGGCAGACAGGATGACGGCATCGTCGGCGCGTTTCTCCACAGCGACGGAGAAGCGGATGGGCAAACCCGTATCGTCGGAGGGTGCCAGCGCCGTCTGCGCCTGCACGCCGGCATGGCAGAGCTTGCTGCACGGGCATTCCTGATGCTGATGGCCATCGGCGGGCCGATGCGCTCCATGTTCGGCAGCGCAGAGGACCGACAGGGGATCCGGCGCCGCCATCGCGGCACTCGACCATCCCGTCACCAGCGTCTGGATCGCGAACGACAGCGCCAGCAGGATGCCCAGGAGGGCCCCCGATTGTCTGTCTGCGATGATGCGGCGCCAGAACGTCATGACTGTCGAATGCCATAGTTCCCGCCGTCTGTCATCGCGACATCTTGTGCACAGGTCGTTTGCAAGGACGGACGGGATCATCGATGATCCCCACACCATATCCGAACCGCGATCGGGCCAATTCGCTCCCGACCCCGTTGACAAGATGGCGTCTCGTAATGTTATTACATTTATATAGATCGCCGATGGGGTTTCGGGGTGATGCAACATGGTTTTACCTTCAGGGAAAAGACGGCTAGATGATCCGCATATCGCTCCCGGCACGTCTCCTCGCTCACGACGATACGCTGCCTGACGAAGAAGAAGGACGCCGCGTGCACGATGTGACCCTGTCAGCGAGTGGTCTCGGATGGTCGATCCGGGATTCGCAGATCCTGCAGGATGTTTCCCTGACGCTCGGTCAGGGCGACCGGCTGGCGATCGTCGGCCCCAACGGCGCGGGCAAGACGACGCTGCTCCAGCTTCTATCCGGCATGCTGCAGCCGACCACGGGCGCAGTTTCGCTGGTCGGGCGGCCGCTTGCATCCATGACCCCGCAGGAGCGGGCCCGGCTGACGGCCGTGGTCGGACAGTCCGACCAGCCCGACCACCGCATTAGCGTGCGCGACTATGTCGAACTCGGCCGCATTCCCCACATGCAGCGGGCGACGCGCGCGCAGGAACGTATGCTGGTGGACGACGCGCTGGAGCGAACCGGCCTTGCCGCCCTCGCCGCGCGTGCGATGGGGTCGCTCTCTGGCGGCGAGCGGCAGAGGGCGCAGATCGCCCGGGCGCTGGCGCAGGCGCCCCGCATCCTGTTTCTCGACGAGCCGACGAACCATCTCGATCCTCTGGCACGCCGCACGCTCTTGTCTCTGGTTGCGGAACTGGACGTCACGGTCGTTGCCGTCCTTCACGACCTGCATCTCGTTCCCGATTTTGCGACCCATGTCGTGGTGCTGAAAGACGGACGGCCCGTGGCCAGCGGGCCGGTTGCCGCCGCCCTGTCGAAAGGCGTCGTCCGCGATGTCTTCGGCATCGATCTCCTGCGCCTGCCGCATCCGCATGAAGACCGCGAACTCACGGTCTTCGACATCGCAGCCCCTCTCTGAACCCCGGAGCCTCTTCCATGAAACGCCTTCTCCTGGCCGCCCTTGTCTCATTCGCAGCCTCTGCCGCCCATGCCTTTCCCGTCACCGTCGACAGCTGCGGGCAGGCGCTGACATTCGATGCGGCGCCGAAGCGGGCGGTCGTGCATGACATCAACATGGCCAAGATGGCCTTCGCACTTGGCCTCCAGCCGCAGATGGTGGGCGTCACCGGCATCAGTGGCTGGTACAAGCTGGACGATGCCTTCCGCGAGGAACAGGGTGCTATCCCCGAACTCGCGCCGAAATACCCGACGCTGGAAAATCTCGTCGCCGTCGAGCCCGATTTCTTTTTCGCGGGCTGGTACTACGGCATGAAGCCCGGCGGCGACGTGACGCCGGAGACGCTGGCACCCCACGGCATCAAGACGCTCGTGCTGACGGAAAGCTGCGTCCACCTCGACAAGGCGCGCCCCGCCGCCTCCATGGACCTGCTCTATGGCGACATGGAAAAGCTCGGCGTCATCTTCGACCGGAAGACGGAAGCCGATGCCCTGATCGAGGGCTGGAAGACGGAGCTTGCGGGTATCGAGGCGAAGGTCGCGGCAAACGACGGGACCCGCGTGTTCCTTTATGACAGCGGCGATGACAAGCCGTTCACCGCCGGCAAGTTCGCCATTCCCACCGCCATGATCTCGGCAGCCGGCGGCGTGAACATCATGGCCGACATGGAAACGAGCTGGGGCACGACGGACTGGGAAACCGTCGCCATGCGCAATCCGCAGTTCCTCGTGCTCCTCGATTACCAGACCGACACCGGCTATCGAAAACTCCTCGACTTCCTGAAGAGCCATCCCGCCATGAAGGAAACGGACGCCGTGAAGAACGAGCGCTTCGTGGCCCTGCGATACGAGGAGCTGACGCCCGGCCCGGATAACATCGCGGCCATCGGCAAGATCGCCCGCGCGCTGCACCCAGAAGCCTTCTGACGGTGCGAGCCGCATTCCCCTTGGGCGTCGTGGCAGCCTGCCTGGCTGTGGCGGCGCTTGCCTGCATCTCTATCGCCTATGGCTCCACCGTCATCCCGATGCCGCAGGTTCTCACAGCACTCGCGCGGGCGGCCGGGATCGTCCAGACGGACCCGGCCGGCGTGGTGGACCGGATCATCGTCGATCTCCGGCTTCCCCGCGCCATCCTCGCGATAGCAGTAGGGGCAGGCCTCGGCGTCATCGGGCTTCTCCTGCAGACGGTGACGCGCAACGATCTGGCCGATCCCTTCCTGTTCGGCCTGTCGGCGGGTGCGGCGGCCGGTGCGGTCATCGTCATCACCCGGCTCGGAGACCGGCTGGGCGTCCTCACGCTGCCGATTGCGGCCTTCGTCGGAGGAATGTGCGCGACCGGCATCGTGCTGATGCTCATCCGCCGCGCGCAGGGTTTCGGCCCCGAGCGGCTGATCCTGGCCGGTCTCGCCGTCTCGTTCCTGTTCACGGCGCTCACCAATTATCTGGTTTTCTCCGGCGACCAGCGTGCGGCCCATTCCGTGCTGTTCTGGACCATGGGCGGCCTCGGGCTTGCCAGCTGGCAGAACATCGGCATCGGGATCACGGGTGCCGCCGTCGCAACCGGCTATGCGATGGCGCGCCACCGGCACCTCGACGCCCTACTCGGTGGAGAGCAGACGGCCGAAAGCCTTGGTATTTCCGTACGGCGGCTGCGGCGCGAAACGTTTCTGGCGGCCAGTTTCGCCACCGCCCTCCTCGTCTCGATCACGGGCGTCATCGGCTTCATCGGGCTCATGATCCCGCATGTCGCCCGCACGCTGGTCGGCCCGCTGCACAAGCGGCTGACGATCCTCTGCGCGCTTCTGGGCGCGGCCCTGCTTCTCGGCAGCGATCTCATCGCCCGCACGCTCTTGCCGCCGCAGGAACTCCCGGTCGGCATCGTCACGAGCTCGATCGGCGCCGCCTTCGTCGTCATCGTGATCCTGCAGAAAGGTCGCGCGGCCTGAAGCTTATCAGACCGCCGCGCCTACACCTCAGCTTCTGGGCTTGAGGTTTTCCGGATCGTAGAGCGGCTTGTAGCCGACGGCGGCGATCTCGACCGGGAAGCTCTCGTTGAAGTATTCAACCGTCAGCGTCCGGCCAACCTCGCAATGTGACTGCGGGATATAGGCCAGCGCGATATTCTTGCCGATGGTCGGGCCATAGGCAATCGAGGTCGTGTAGGACCGCCGGCCGAGGTCGTCGATCAGCACCGCGCCCGTTTCCGGATCGATGACCGGCAGCGAGCCCACGGGGTAGCGCTTCACGCCGCTCGCATCGGTGTTGTCGATCATGACCAGGGTGCAGAGCATGGCCGGCTGATGCGCGCGCGCCTTGTATTCGAGGTGCTTCGCCTTGCCCCGGAAATCGGCTTCCTTGACCTTGGGGCGGGCAAGATCCGCCTCGATCAGATTGTATTGGGTCAAGAGGTCGCCGTTCTGCAGGCGCAGGCTCTTTTCCATCCGGCGCGAGTTGGCATAGGTCTCGACGCCGAATGCCATGACACCTGTCGCACGCAGCGCATCCCAGACGGCAAGGCCGTCCTCGTATGTCATATGCAGTTCCCAACCCTGCTCGCCGACATAGGAAATGCGGAAGGCCGTGACGGTAACGCCTGCGATCTCGATCGGCTTGATGGCCGCGAAGGCGAAGTTTTCCAGGTCGAGGGCTGACGGGTCCGCCACGACCTTCTTCAGCGTCGCGCGCGCGTTCGGCCCCCAGATGCCGATGGTGGTGAATTTTTCCGAGACGTCGGTGATAACGACGTCGAGCCCGCGGTCTTCCGCCACGCGCTTCATGTAGTGGAAGTCGCGGGGGCCCGCATCCGCGCCGTTGATCAAGCGGCAGCGATCGGCGAGACGGATGACGGTAAAGTCCGCCCGCACCATGCCTTCGTCATCGAGGAAGTGCGTATAGATGCCCTTGCCGATATTGCCGTCGCCGCCGATCTTGGCGGCACAGAGCCATTCGAGCAGATCGACATGGTCGGGGCCCTCGATATCCACCATGTGGAAGTGCGAGAGGTTGACGATGCCGCAATCCTCGCTCATCGCCAGATGCTCGGCATTCGAGACGCGCCAGAAATGGCGATTGTCCCACTCGTTCTCACGCACCGGCACGCGGTCGCCATAAGTTTCCAGCAGGTGCTCGTTGGCCTTGTAGCCGTGGGCGCGCTCCCAGCCACCGAGTTCCATGAAATAGCCGCCGAGTTCCTTTTCGCGCTCATGGAAGGGCGAGCGCTTAGCGCCGCGGCCAGAGGCGTAGGGTTCGCGTGGATGGATCGCCGGGAAGTAGATCTTCTGCGCCGCCTCGTAGCTGCGGCCTTCGATGAACGCTTCCGTCAGCTGGTGCGGGTAGAAGCGCGCATAGTCGATGGAGTTGTGGTCGATCTCGGTCCGTCCGTCCGTCATCCAGTCGGCGATCAGCTTGCCGTAGCCCGGGCCGTCCTTGACCCATATGGCAACGCAGTACCAGAGACCGCGCACCTTCTGGCTTTCGCCACAGGACGGGCCGCCGGCGGCCGAGACCTGCAGCAGACCGTTGAACGAGTGGCCCTCATTGTAGCCGAGTTCCCCGAGGATCGGCGTCAGCTCCATCGCCCGTTCCAGGGGCTCGAGGATCTGCTCCATGTCGAGATCACGCTGCGAGGGCGACAGGCGCGCCTCGTGCTTTTCCAGGATCTCGCGCGGGTGGCAGAGGCGCGGGTTTTCCGCCTCGTAGTAGCCCCACTCGATCTGCCCGCCTTCGGTCGTGTTCGGATCGCCGGTGTCGCGCATATAGGCCGAGTTGCCCTGGTCGCGCAGCAGCGGATAGCCGATTTCCTTGCCGGTGCCGGCGAATTCGTTATAGGGGCCGAAGAAGGTCAGCGGATGATCGACCGGCATGACAGGCAGATCCTCGCCGACCATTTCCGCAATCAGGCGTCCCCAGATGCCCGCGCAGACGATGACGTGGTCGGCCAGAATCGTACCGCGATGCGTGACGACGCCCTTGATGCGGCCCTTCTCGACGATCAGCGAGGTCGCCGGCGTATTGCCGAAGATCTTCAGCTTGCCGGATTTTTCGGCGGCATCGATCAGCTTGCCGGCAACGGTCTGCGAGCGCGGAATAACGAGACCGGCATCCGGATCGAACAGGCCGCCCTGCACCTGATCTTCCTCGATCAGCGGGAACATCTGCTTGATCTCGGTGGGGCTGACATAATGCGCGCGCGTGCCGAAGGCCTTGGCGGAAGACAGCTTGCGCTTGATCTCCTCCATCCAGCCATCATCGCCGGTGCGGGCCACTTCCAGACCGCCGATGCGGGCGTAGTGGCCCATCTTCTCATAGAAATCGATCGAATATTGTGTCGTCCAGACCGACAGGTAATCATGGCTGGTCGTGTAGCAGAAGTCCGAGGCATGCGCCGTCGAGCCGATATCTGTGGGGATGCCGGACTTGTCGATCCCGACGATATCGTCCCAGCCGCGCTCTATCAGGTGATGCGCAATGGAGGCGCCGACGATGCCGCCCAGCCCGATGATGACGACCTTTGCTCTGCTTGGAAACTCTGCCATTGCCTGCCTCGTATCTTCGATATCGGGTGATTGTAGAGCCTGCGCCGCATAACGCCTGATCTGAAAGCGACAAGGACTGGCCGCGATCACGGTCGTGCCGGGAGCAAATCCGACATGAAGGCTCCAATGAAAGCATATAATTGATAAACGGGCGCTTTATGAGAAACCTTTGTTCACGCCGCGCGTTCCGAAGCGAATTTTCCGAACCGACTTCACGTCCAACATAGGACCTCCTTGATGAATACAATGGCGGCAAGCGCACACGTGGCGCCTGTAGAACCCCGGTCGCGGTCGGTCAAAGCCCTCAGCGCCGTTAACTTCTTCCTTGCCGACGTCCGTGACGGGCTCGGACCCTTCCTCGGCATCTTCCTGATCGGTCAGGGCTGGAGCACGGCAACCATCGGCGTCGTCATGACGATCGGCGGCATTGCGGGCATGTTGGCGACCACGCCGCTAGGCGCTCTTGCGGATGCCTCCAAGGCCAAGCGCTTCATGGTCGGCTTCTGCGCGGCGCTCGTCATCGTGGCATCGCTTGCCATCCTGTTTGTCCCCACCGTGACGTTTGTGGCGGCATCGCAGATAGCAACCGGCATCGCCGGTGCCGCCATCGGCCCGGCCGTCGCCGGCCTGACGCTCGGCCTCGTGGGGCAGAAGGGACTAGCCCCGCAGCTCGGGAGAAACGAGGCCTGGAACCACGGCGGCAACGTCTTTGCCGCCGCCGGTGCCGGTTTCTTCGGTTACGAGTTCGGCCTCACCGCCGTCTTCATCCTCATGACGGCCATGGCCGTCGGGTCGATCATCGCCGTCATGATGATCAAGCCTGAGGATATCGACCACGATGCCGCGCGCGGCATCGAGAAGAAGGATGGCAAAGACGCAGAGGCGCCTTCGGGCTTCAGCGTGTTGTGGAAGTCCACACCGCTGCTGATCCTCGCAGCCACGCTCATGCTGTTCCACTTCGGCAACGGCGCCATGCTTCCCCTGCTCGGACAGCAGGTGGCAACACAGGCAGCAAGCTCCGGCGTGCCCACGGATGACGGCACGGCGGGAGCCACAGCCACCGGTCAGGACGCCGGCACTACGACCACACTGCCACCCGGACAGAGCAAGCCTGGACAGCCCGCGGCGCAACCGGTCGGTCAGCATTCGTCGCTCCAAAGCCTGCTCTCGGATCCCGTCTCCTATACAGCTGCGACCGTCATTATCGCCCAGCTGACGATGATCCCGATCGCGCTTCTCGCGGCCGGTTTCGCCGGACGGCGCGGCTACTTCCTGCTTCTCGTCGCAGCCCTTGTCGCACTGCCGGTTCGCGGGCTGATCGCTGGCCTGTGGCCGAGCCCCTATGCCCTTATCCCGGTGCAGATGCTGGATGGCGTCGGTGCCGGCCTTCTCGGTGTCGCGGTGCCTGGTCTCGTCGCACGGATGCTCAAGGGCACTGGCCATATCAATGCCGGTCTCGGCGCGGTGATGACGGTGCAGGGCATCGGCGCGTCGCTCAGCCCCGCGATCGCCGGCGTCATCGTCTCGCATTTCGGCTTTTCGGCCGCCTACCTCACCCTTGCAGGCTTCGCCGTCTGCGGGCTGGTTATCTGGCTCGTGTCGATGAAAAAGGTGGCAGCGGCCTGCGCCAGCGACTGAACGGCACGCCCTGAGCGCTCTTGTCGGCCGGCAGGGCGCTCAATATTTACGCCGCTGGGGCACACCACCACCGCCCATGCCACGCCTCGCAAGGTAAAGCTCGATCGCGGCCCGCGTGAGGAACGAGGCGAGACCGACGAAGATCGCGACGATGCGGATTCGCGTCTCGTCCCGATCGACCTCCGATTGCCGTGCCGACAGCAGTGCCTTCTCGCTTTCGGTAATGGACCCGATCACGCGCCGGATCCCGTCCATCGTGGCGCGCTCCATCATCGAGATCTCCTGCTTCCGCGCAGCTTCGAAACCGTTGGTATCGTGGACCTCGATTGCCTGCCTGAGCTCGCCGAGCTTGTCGTCGATCATCCCGTTGAGCGTTGCCACCCGCGTGATCTGCTCGGCATTGTCGGAAATATGCGCCTTCAGCGTACCCCGAAGGTCCGAAAGTCGCGTCAATGCTTTGTCGTAGGGGTCGAGATAGCGACGATCGCCGCTGAGCAGGTAGCCACGCTGGCCTGTTTCTGCATCGTCCAGCCCGATCAGCACATCCTTGGTCGTGTCGATCGCTTTATAGGTGTGGACGACCAGATCCTGGTGATCGCTGAGCAACATATGCGTCCAGCTCGTTGCGACCACGCCCGCAGCAATGACAATACCGACCGGGATCGACCGCAACAGAACCGGTGTCGTCAGATAGGTGCTCCGCAGGCCGCGCCAGGAGAGGTCCACCATTCTCGATCTCCCAATCGCCTTCCGGGCATAATGCCAGATGCGTCCCAGTAAACTGCAAACCGTTCGTAGACCACGGAGGTGACGTCCCAACGAGAAGGCATCTCGCGCCTGTTGCTAACGCACGAACATCCCGCAGCGCAAATTGGGGCGACTGTCTGGGGTGTCAAGTTGCATTTACAAATTCCGTCCTCACGACCAACGCTTTTGCCTTGAGAATGACGTGTCATTTTCGGGCACGTGCGATGCGGAGGACCATTTTGGATTTTCCGGTGTTGTACAACCCTTGCAGCCATACTGCTTGGCGATCGCCTTTGATGAAACCGTGGGAAGCCGGTTATCCTATCCACGATGAAAGTATCTGGCCGCACGCCAAGGAGCGACCAGATATAGGGGTGTTCTCGAGGATTACCTTCGCTCGAACCGGTAAGAACCTGATATTGTCAGAAATCAAACGATGCGGATAACATGAAGGCGCGGGGTGCACCGGCCGAGAGGAAGCCGCGTGCCGACGACGCCCAGTACTTCTCGTCGAGAACGTTCTCGACATTCGCCCGGACTTCGATCGGCTTGCCATTCTCCCGCTCGAAGACATAGCGTGCACCCAGATCGAGACGCGTCCAGTCCTCGACCTTTTGCGTATTCGCCCGATCGTAATACGTGCTGCCACTGTAGAGCACGCGACCTGTCAGCGTCAGATTCTCGACCCACGGGGTATCGTATTCGCCATAGAGACTGACGGTCGTTGTGGGGACGCCGGGAACCCTTTTGCCGTCGAACGTGCCGGCAGCCGTGCTATCAAGCTTGGCATCCATGAACGTCACGCCACCAAGGACGCGGATGCCCTGAAGCGGCTCGCCGAACACCGAAAGTTCGAGACCGCGATTGACCTGCAGGCCATTGACCGAGAAGGTATTCGTCGTCGCGTCGGTAAAGGCACTTTCCTGCCGGATCTCGAACAAGGCTGCTGTCAGCAGGAATGAACCGAAATCGTACTTTACCCCAATTTCCTTCTGATCGTGGACGAAGGGCGGGAAGATCTCGTTTGCATTGGTGACCGTCGCCGGTGCAATCGCACCCTCGGACAGCGCCTCGACATAGTTGGCATAGACCGCAAAATTGTTAGTGACGTTGACGACAGCGGCGACAGCCGGGCTGAACTTCGCTTCCTCATAAAGGTAATTTCTGTCTCCAACCGGAAAAAGCGGATTTCCGGGACGTGTATTGAACCCTCTCGAGCGAATATCCTGATAGCGCCCGCCCACGGTCAAAAGAAAGCGTTCGTCGAGGAAGGACAATGTGTCGGATAGCGCGATGCTTGTCGAAAGAAGATCTGCGAAGGGGACGAGATCGTCCGAGCGGGGGAAATCGCTCGTATCCACCGAGCCGTCGGGCAGATAGACCGGGTTGTAGATGTTCGTGGGATATGCTGGCGGCAATCCCAATGCACGCGGCAGGAAGCTGCCGCGATCGTTTTCATTGAGATTTCGTGCGACCGCGACGTTGACCTGATGACCGACGGGGCCAGTATCGAATTCCGAGCGCAGGCCGATTTCGCCCGAAAATCCCTGAATCTGCTGCGGCTGAATGGCGAGGCTGGATGTCGCATCTCCATTTGCGTTGAGGATCGTGTAGGAGGACGTCAAGAAGTCTTCGCGGTAACGGCTTGCACCACCGGCAGCATAAAGCGTCGTGTTATCAAGCACATCGAACTCTACGCGACCAGAAATCATGTTGTATGTGCTGTCATGATATTCGAACGGGTTGGCCGTATTGATCTTGCCGTTCGGTGCGCGCGGTATCTCTATGCCGGGCACGGCACCGTTGAACAGGGATGTCGGCGCATCGATGTTCTGCGTGGAATGGTTGAGATCGAGCGAGGCGCGGACGCGGTCGCCGCGATAATCCAGGCCGATCGATGCGACGCCGACCTCGTTGTCGTTGTTATCAAGCCGAGAATCGCCATTACGGTAGGAGCCGTTCACGCGAACGCCGAACTCTCCGCCCGGCCCGAAGCGACGACCGACATCGGCATGCGACCATAGTTGCGAGTCGGAGCGATAGCCGGTCGTAAGGCGTGTCAGCGGTTCGTCGGTGGCACGTTTGGGCACGAGATTGATCGTGCCGCCGACCCGGCCGAGGCCACCATTTGCAAACGCCGTCGGCCCCTTGAGGATCTCCACACGCTCGATACCTTCGAGGAAACTGCGCCGGGGATTGGCAATGTAGGGAAGCCCGTCATAGAGCGTATCGAGATTGGTGACCGAGAAACCGCGGATCATGAAAGCATCGCGTTCGCTGAACGCAGGGGCGTCCTGGCGCACGGATGGATCGTTCAGCGTGAGATCGGCAACGGTCCGCGCCTGCTGATCGCGGATCAACTTCGACGTCAGAGACGTAACGCTGAAGGGCGTTTTCAGAACAGGCTGATTGCCCAGAACACCGACACGAGCACCGGAAGAGACCTGCCCGCCGGCATAAGGTGCCGGAGGCTGACCGATAATTCCTGTCGCTGGCGCCTGCTCCCCCGAGCGACCGACGACGACAATCGTTTCAAGCGTCGTGGCCTGTGATGCACCGGAAGAACGTGCGACCTCAGACTGGCGTTTCGCCTGCTCATCTCGCGCTTCCTGCCCTTGCGCCGACCCGGCGGAGATAGCGAGTAGCGATACACTTGTGAGAGCCGCGTTGACCCACCAACGCGACCCACAGCCAATCCAACCTCTTGACATTCCATGCCCCCTGTAACGCGTTTGACGCACGACGCTCTGCATCGTTCTTCGAACTCGGCGCCGATCCATTCGGCTGCCACGACAGAGAGACGATCCAGATCGAGAAATTTTTCTCGAGTTGGCAAGATTGCTGAGTCTACGTCATGGAGAGTGCTCTGGCGCATGCAGGGAAGAGCGGCAGATGCATGTTTTCTGTTCGTGCTGCGCGTGCCAGCGCGGCTAGGGTCCGGACTCACAACCACCAGATGACGGTAGCTGCGAGTGCGATTGCGCCCATGAAGTTTCTGATGTTGCGGTCGAAGCGAGTTGCGATGCGACGCCAGTCCTTAAGGCGACAGAACATACGCTCGATGACGTTGCGCTGCTTGTAGGTGGCCTTGTCGTATTCGTACTGGATTTTGCGGTTCTTGCGCGGCGGGATGACGGCCTGGGTACCACGCTCGTTGAGCCACTCGCGCAGAGCCTGGCTGTCATAACCTTTGTCGGCGACGAGTTCGGCGGCGGGTGGCAGAGCTTCGATACAGAGCCTTGCAACCTTGCAATCGTGGACGTTTCCAGGCGTCAGGAGCAGGACGTGAGGGCGGCCTTTGGTGTCGCAGACTGCATGGAGCTTGGTATTCCGTCCACCTTTGGTGCGGCCGATACCATGAGCCAAGGCCCCCCTTTTCCTCCACCTGCACAGCGGTGGACCTTGATGCAACTGCTGTCGATGAACAGCCGGTCCGGTGCATCATCGGCCCCTGCCAGCGCACTGAAGATGTCCTCCCAGATGCCGCGTTCGGACCACCGGACAAAGCGGTTGTAGAGTGTCTTCTTCGGTCCATAGACATCTGCGCAATCCGCCCAGCGGCCACCACAGCGCAGCGCATGGACAATCCCGCTCAAGACCCGGCGGTCATCAACGCGTGGCTTGCCTCGCACATCTGTCGGTAAAAGCGGCTCTATTCGCTCCCACTGCGCATCGGAAAACCAAAAGAAATCAGACATGAAATCGCCTCCTTGCTCAGGCGATTGAATCACGTCGAAATGTGCAAGGAAACCCAATTATTGGGTCCGGGCCCTAGTCTGCGCCCAATTCTCCAGAAGAAAAATCGAGAATTATAAGTATAATTCGTATCTTGGCGGTTTATACGATAATTCGAAAAACAGTTTATTTCGAAAACGACCAGAATTCCAAGATATAAACTTGCACCTCGCTGAAGCAGCCCCACCTATGCCTTCCATAAGAAGACAATTGGAAACATAAAATGTCCATTCATTGGAACCGTCCGGTCGCTGTTCGGATTGGAAGCGGCATCGCCGATGTCATTCGAGGGCCGGTAGACGCCTTCGAGGCCTTGAACAATCGGTGGCCGGCAGAACACGGAGAGTCCTATTTCGTGGCGAAAGCCCTGTGCAGCGAGGCCGTCGCGACAGCGTCTTCAAACGACACTGTCCGAGACGCTTTCATCGATGCCGCGCAGGATGCCAGACTCCTGATCTGATCGCAGCACCGATCGTGACGCCCTGTTCACAAAGAAGTACGGCATCCCTCTTGAGGATGCCATACGCAGTCCGAAACGGAACCCGGATAACCAGGTTGGTCAAACCGGGCGGCCCATATCCTTAGCGGTTTGACTACGATCTAGGCGGCGCTCGCGGATACGAACTCGGGCTCGCCGGCGGGGCGGAGCGTCTGCGTGAGCAGATGTGCCTCAAGGATCGACAGGATATCGCCATCGACATCCTGTTCGAATTTCCGCGCGAAGAAATCATGGCTTGCCTTCAAAGCCGCAGCATCCTTGCGAACATAGGTCCTCGGACGCAACTTGATGTCGCCGTCCGCCACCCAATCGATCATCCGCAGGTCGTCGTTGACGATCTCGCCGTGCACAGGGGTGTTCATCATGACCGTCTGGAAAAAGCCCTCGTCGGCAATGAAGGTGTTGCGGTAGAAGTCCTTATAGGGATCGGCCCGACCGTCATTGCAGACGAAGTCGCAGAAGGCTCGGCTGACGATCATCCACTGGTTTCCGATATACGGCGTCGCACCGTCGATGAAGGGCCGCATCTTCAGCGTTTGTTCGATCTGGCCACCCCTCTCGATGACGAACTCCCCGATGCGACGCATCGTGTCGGGACGCACTTTCTTCTGATCGAGAACCTTGATGTATTCGCGGTCTGGATGCGCGCGCAGGTGAGCCATGATGTGCGACTGGGTTTTCAGGGGGAAGTCCTGGCCGCTCAGATTGATGAAGTGGCTCCAGTTTCGATCCATCGCCAGGAGGTGCTGCATCCCGCGAAGTTCGGCTTCGACAAGACTGTACCCTCCACACAAGGCTGCATGTCCCTCCATGACCTCTGCGTTCGGATACTGCTGCAGAAAGCCGCGGATCTCGGTCTCCAGCGCTGCGCCGGAGTTTTTATCGACATGCACCACATAACTGTTGCGAGGATCGTATATGGCCTTGAAAAGACGTTTGAACTGGTCAGGAAAGCGATGAACGAGGATCAGATATCCGATCATCGCAGAACACCGGGCGTGCAGCTGGAAAACGCCGATCGCGAAGCCTGTGGCCTGTCGCATGTCATGGAAGACGCGCCATTGCGAATAGTCGTCATGATAGATCCTTTCTGGACGAGTGACCAAGGGTCACGGGAGATGGGCTGCACCGCCGCGGATGGTCCGGGCGCTGGCGCATCGATGTTGGCATGGGTTGGTTTTGCAGAGATCCGGACCGAAACGGCCAAGCCTCGTCACCTCGGCGAATGGGTGCACCGATGCTATCGAACAGATGTCGATGACGGCCGCCGTGGGTTATCGGCGGCCGGCGGGTACATCACAGTGTCTTGCTGATCTCGATCTGGCAGGATCTGGCCAGATCCCTGTTCGGTTGGTCAGTGCCCAGCGGCGTCGCCCAGCCGGCCTTTTCGACGATACCATCTCTCGCATAACTTCCGGCAGCCTTCAGTTCGGTCATGACGGCGGCGGAGAGCGGATCAGCCTTGGATTTTTCGACGCAATACGGGGTCAGGGCTGTCGCGACACCGAACGACGTCTCTGTCGCAGAGTTCTTGCGCGACGTACCGCCGGTGACCCAGCCACCCCACGTAAAGCCGATGACGGCCATGGCGACAGCACCGACGACCGCGCCGTTGAGCGCGGGCTTCGTCCAGATGGGAATATTCAAGGTGGATCCAATTCAAGGATGACCGGTGGCCGCAAGATTGCATGCCGGAATAATACCGTTAGCACCAAGCAAGCATTTCTCGGCATGAATTCGGACGGTGATAATATTCGGGATAAAAGCTTCGCATCGAGCGGAGCTTCAAAGAGAGCTCTCGTGCTTGAAATCATGGCGGGCACCAACCCCGATACAAGCGAATGCATAACGTCCCGTTCAAGACATCTTGAGTGATCCAGGATCAATTCTGAAGGTGGTCGTTCGAGCGTTCAATCGACAGGAAGAATTCGTTCCGACGCCACCACCTTGGACAGTCGGCTCGAACAGCATTGCTGTGGAATGTGCCATGTCGCTCCCCGTGAAAGAAGAGGTTCGCCTAGACCCTTTTACCCCCTGCCCGCCATCCGAACAGCACGGCAGCGCGATCCGCGAGATCGCGGGCGATCGGCATCGCCGATGTTGCGGCGGGAGACGGAGCGTTGCAGACATGGATGGTTTTGCGGGTTTCGCGGATCAGGAAATCATGGACGAGGCTGCCGTCGGCGAGAACCGCCTGCGCGCGGATGCCGGGCCGGTAGGGCTTGAGGTCATCGAGCTGCAATTCCGGGCAGTATCTCCTGCAAAGCGCGAGGTAGCGGCGCTTGCTGAGCGAATTGCCCATTTCCGACAGGCCGGATCGAAGATTGTTGCGCACCAGGCGACGAAAACCGGGATAGGCGATCATCTCTTTGAGGTCGCGGACGTTGACATCGGAAAACCGGTAGCCCTCCCGCGCGAAGGCGAAAACCGCATTCGGCCCCACCGTCACATAGCCGCCGATCATCTTCGTGAGGTGGACGCCCAGAAACGGCAGCGCGGGGTCCGGGATCGGGTAGATCAGATGGTTGACAATGCGGTCCTTGTCGGCACCCAACCGGTAATACTCACCACGGAAAGGCACAATGCGGAAGTCGAGTTCGAGGCCACAAAGCCGGGCCAGCCTGTCGGCCATGATGCCGGCGCAGGCGATGACGTGCCGGGCGCGAATCTCTTCCTGCGGAAACTGGATACGAACGCCATCTGCCTCCTCGCGCAAGGTCTCCACGCTAGCGCCGGTGCGGATTTCGACGCCTCTGTCGATGAGGATTCCGGCCATCGTACGGGCGATCAGACCGTAATCGACAATGCCGCTGGTCGGCACGAACAGCGCCCCGACGCCGCGGATATGCGGTTCGCGCCGGACAAGCTCCGCGGCGTCCAGCCGTTCCACCGGCAGGCCGTTCTGTCGGCATCGGTCCTCCAGCGCGGCAAGACGCGGCATCTCGTCAGGGGCGGTCGCCACGAGCATCTTTCCGCACTGCTCGAACGGAATGCCATGCTCGCGGCAGAAATCGATCGTCGCCTCGACGCCTTCCTTGCAGAAACGCGCCTTCAGGCTTCCCGGTTGATAATAGACCCCCGCGTGGATGACGCCGCTGTTGCGCCCGGTCTGGTGGGTCGCAACCTCGACCTCCTTTTCCAGCACGACGACGGAAAGCCCGGGCCAGCGGGTCGATATTTCCAGCGCCGTGGAAATCCCGACGATGCCGCCGCCGATGATGGCAAGATCATAAGACACCGATGCTGTCCCCGCTCCTCACTATCGCATCCTCGGGAGGATGCACCGACGGAGATCACGGATCCAGCGGTGCATCGCGCAACAGATCGAACATCAGCTTGAAGAAGCGGTCGCTGTCCACCTCATAGGCGATCCGCGCATTGTCGGGCTCACCGCGTTCCTTCCAGAAATCGGCGACCGTCGCGCCGAAGGCAAAGGTGCCGTCGAGATCGACGCCGATATGGGCGGGCCTGGTGCGCACCAGCGTCGGGTCGATCACCAGCGCCAGCGCCAGGGGATCGTGCATCGCGCCGCCGACGCCCATGGAGTTGCGATGCAGCTTCTCGTAGAAGCGCAGCCAGTCCATGACGAGCCTGCCGAGTTCGGTGTCGATGGTCGCAAGCTCCGCATATTGCTCCGCTTCGACCAGAACCTGCATGGTCACATCCAGCCCGACCATGGTGACGGGCACGCCGCTGTCGAGCACAAGCCGGACAGCTTCGGGATCGCAGAAGGCGTTGAATTCGGTGGGCGTGATGATCTCGCTCTTGCGATAGAACACGCCGCCCATCCAGATCAGCTCCTTGATCTTCGGCAGCACCTCCGGATGCTTGAGAACAAGGAGGCCGATATTGCTCAGCGGCCCGGTCGCCACCACGATGATCGGCTCTGGCGCCGCCGCAAGCCGTTCGGCGAGGAAATCGACGGCATGTTGCGCCAGGGGTTCGCGTTGCGGCATGGGCAGGTAGGGAGAACCCTCGAGACCGCTCGGGCCATCTGCCGTTCCCAGCACCAGCGGACGGGCGAGCGGGCGAATGCAGCCGGCCGCAACCGGCACGTCACCCGCACCGATGAAGTCGAGGATGCGAATGGCGTTCGAGGTGGTCTTGTCGAGTTCGGCATTGCCGCAGGTGGTGGTCACGCCCAGAAGTTCGATATCGGGCGAGCGGTGCGCCATGACGAGGGCGATGGCGTCGTCGTGGCCGGGGTCGCAGTCGTAGAGGATGGGTGTCGGCATCGGAAACGGTCCTTCAGGCTGCAGTGCCAAGATCGCCGGCGCGGGCGTAGCGCGCCATGGTGGTCTTGAAGATCGAAAGGAAACGGCGGCCATCGAGGCCGGTGGCAATGCGGGTCGTCTTCGGGCCGTCACCGCCGGGCAGGATCTGGTGGCCGCGATAGGCCACCACCTGCCCCCGCGCCACGCCCTTATCGATGACGACATCGGCAAAGAGCGGCGCCGTCGTCGTCACGAGATCCGGCGCGAAGGCCAGCGCGACAGTAATGACATCATCCATGGGAAATCCGACCAGCCCGAAGAACTCGCGCCAGATATCGATGTAGATCGGAAACACCTCTCCGATCATATCCACAACGGCATTGTCCGCCCCGATCGAGGCCATGTCCGCGATGTCGTCGCGCGTCAGCATGCTGTCGGCCACGCGGTTGTCCTCGCAGATATCGAGCGGCACGAGGATCTTGTCGACATCGGCGTTGAGCACGATGCGCGACGCCTCCGGATCCGCCCAGATATTGTACTCCGACAGCGGCGTCATGTTGCCGGGCGTGGTGAAGTTGCCGCCGAGCACCAGCATGTTCTTCAGAAGCGACGGCAACGCCGGTTCCTGCAGGATCGCGAGCGCTGCATTGGTCGTCGGCCCCGTCGTCACCAGCGTAATCTCGCCCGGGTTGGCCTTTGCCATGTCGATGATGAAATCCACCGCATGGCCGGGGTTTGCCTTGCGGCGGGGCTCGGGCGCCGGAGGATTGAAGGTCTTCAGCCGATCGCCGAAGCGGGCCGTCAGCCGTTTTTCGAAATGGACGGGCGCTTCCATGGCCGCCTTGGCATGGCCGACGATCGGCCGCCAGGCGCCGGCATGCACCGGAATATCGTCACGACCGGCCAGCGACAGCGTGTTCAGCACGACGTCGGTGACCTGTTTGATCGGGCCGGCGGCGCCGGTGACGGTCGTCACGCCCTCCAGCTTGATGTCCGGATGGGCGGCGGCGAACAGCACGGCGAGAATGTCGTCGCCGGCGGAATCCACGTCGAGGATGATGCGCTGCATGGGAAGCCTTCGAGGTCTCGGGTTTTCAGGAACGGGGAAGCGGCGCGTCGCGGCCAGCTTCCCCCGAGGGATAGACGGACAAAGCGCGGCGAATGGTCTCGACCGTCTCGCGGATGCGCTTTGGCCGTGCGCGCCAGGAGAGCGCGAACAGGGCGACGAGCGCCACGGCATATGGCACGGCCAGAACCAGATAGGACGGGAAGCCGAAGGTCTGGAGCCGGAGCGAGAAGGCATCGGCGAAGCCGAACAGCAGGCAGCCGGCCAGCACTTTCAGCGGGTCGCCGCCCGAGAAGATCAGGATCGCGACCGCCATGAATCCGCGCCCGGAGGACATGTTCTCGGTGAACATCGTGATGTAGCCGAGCGACATGTGGGCGCCGGCCAGTCCGGCAAAAAGGCCGCAGAGCAGCGATGCCGCGTAGCGAATCCGCACGATCGAGATGCCGAGCGCCTCGGCTGCCTCCGGCTTCTCACCGACCACGCGGATGTAAAGGCCGAGCCGGGTGCGGTTGTAGAAGAGGATGAGGAGCGGCACGGCGAAGAAGGCGACGTAGACAAGTGGCGTGTAACCGGAGATCAGCTGCGCGGTCGAGGGTCCGAGCAGATCGCGCGCGCCGGGGATCTGCACCTTGGGCAGGCCGACGATGCCGCGCCCAACCACGGAGCCGCGCGTCCCGAAGATCGCCTTCAGGAGAGACACGGTCATACCGCCGGCAAGGATGTTGAGCGCCAACCCCACAACAACCTCGTTTGCCCGGAAGCTTACGACGAGGACGGCATAGATGAGGGCGAAGACGAGGGCCGCGGCAACGCCGATAACCATGCCGCCCACCGACGAGCCCGTCCAGATCGAGCCGACGACGGCGAAGAAAGCGGCGATCAGCATCTGGCCTTCCAGCCCGATGTTGAAGATCCCAGCCTTGGTGGTGAACGAGCCGCCCAGCGCCACCAGCAGGATCGGCGTCGTGGTGCGGATCATCGCGACCAGCAAAGCGACGTTGAACAGGTTGCTCAGAATTTCCATCGGCGCTCTCCCGTGCGGTCGCCGCGTCGGCGCATCATGAGATCGGCGGAAACCGCCAGGATGATCAGCGCCTGGATGACCGTGATGATTTCGCGCGAGGCTGTCGTATCCACCTCGAGCAGCAGGGAACCAGCACGCAGCGCGCCGAAGAACAGCGCCGTGAAGATGGTACCGATGGGCGAGCCGTTGGCGAGCAGGGCCGCGATGAGCCCGTCGAAGCCGAAGCCGGGCGCAAAGCCTTCCATGAACCGGTGATGCACACCGAGCGTCTCGACACCACCGGCAAGGCCGCCCACGGCCCCGGAAACAAGGAGGACGCCGAAGCCGACGCGGCGCACGCTGACACCGCCATATTCCGCGAACTTGGGCGCGGAGCCGACCATGGTCACGGCATAGCCGGCGGAGGTCCAGCGGAAGAAGGCGGCGACGCCGACGGCGAGCGCCAGGCCGATGAGAAGGCCGATGTTGAGCCGCGAGAAGGAGAAGAGTTCCGGCAGGTAGGCGCTCGTCAGGATCGGCGGCGTTTCCGACCATCCGCCTGGGCGCTTGAACAGGAAGATGGTGAGATAGGAGGTGAGCAGTGTCGCGATGTAATTGGCCAAAATCGTGGACACCACCTCGTTGGTGCCGAAGCGCACGCGGAAGAAGGCGGGAATCGCGATCCAGAGCGCACCAGCGACCACCGCCAGCGTCATCGCGGCAAGCACGTGCAGCACGGGCGGCAGTGCGAAGGCGAACCCCACCCAGGCGGCGGCGAACCCGCCGAGAAAGAGCTGTCCTTCGATGCCGACATTAAACATGCCGCCGCGAAGGGCGATGCAGGCCGCGATGCCGCAGATGAGAATCGGCGTCGTCTGCAGCAGGGTGCTGGCGATCTTCTCCGCATCGCCAAAGGCACCGCGCATCAGCGTCATGAAGACGGCGACCGGGCTTTCGTCGATCATGAGAATGATGATGGCACCCAGCGCGAGCGCGATGGCGAAGGCGAGCGCCTGGCCCGCCAGCGTTCGCGCCAGCCCTTTTGAGAAGAGCCTAGGGAAGAGCAGGCGGTTCGTCATGAGGCCTCCGTCAGGTCTGCCGGGTCGATCCCGGCCATCATCAGTCCGATTGCGTCTTCGTCCATTTCGGCACCATCGACCGCGCCCATGATCCGGCCGTCGAACATCACGAGAATCCGGTCGGCCAGCGCCTTCAGCTCGTCGAGCTGGGTGGAGATCAGAAGGATCGCGCGGCCATCGGCCCGCTGGCGCATGATCTCGTCGTGGATCGCCTCCTGTGCGCCGATATCGACGCCGCCGGTCGGCTGGTCGATGAGAAGCATATCGCCGCCGGCGGTGAACTCCCGGGCCAGCACGACCTTCTGGATGTTGCCGCCGGACAGGCTGCGCGCCGGATCCTTCGGCCCGCGGGCGCGGATGTCGAAACGCTGGATCAGCGCGCGCATCGCGCCATGCACCGCCGTCCAGTCAATCACGCCGAGGCGGGCGAATGGCTCTTTGTTCTGGCGCCCCATCAGCATGTTGGCCGACAGCGACGCATTCCGATCGACACCGCGCACCATGCGGTCGCCCGGGACATGGGCAAGCCCGCGGTTGCGGATCTCGGCCGGCGTCCGGTCGAGGATATCGTGGCCGTGGAGCTGCGCGCGGCCGTGGCTGGCAGGCCGAAGCCCAGAGAGAACCTCCGCGAGTTCCGTCTGTCCGTTGCCGGCGACCCCGGCAATGCCGACGATCTCCCCGGCGCGAACGGTGAGATCCACCGACTTCAATGCCGTCAACCGCCGGTCGTCCCGCGCCCAGAGGTCGGTGACCTCAAGCGCCACAGCGCCTTCGTTCCGGGTCCTGGGACGCCGGTCGAAACTGACGTCGCGGCCGACCATGAGACGCACAAGCTCCCGCTTGGTGAGCGCATTCTTCGGTTTGGTGGCGACGACGCGACCGTCGCGCAGCACCGTAACCGTATCCGACACCGCCATCACCTCCTCGAGATGGTGCGAGATGAAGATCACCGTCATGCCGTCGTCCACGAAGCTGCGCAGCGTCTGGAACAGGTCGCGGCTCTCCTGGGGCGTGAGGACGGCCGTGGGTTCGTCGAGGATGATGGTACGGGCGTTGCGCGCCAGCACCTTCAGGATTTCGATGCGCTGCTCGATGCCGACCGAAAGTCCCGCAACCCGCTCCTGCGGATCGACCCGCAGGCCGAACTTCTCCGAGAGGACGCGGGTGCGCTCCACCTGGGCTGCACGGTCGATGAGCCCGTTCCTGCGGATTTCCATGCCGAGAAAGATATTGTCGGCCACGGTCAGCGACGGCACCAGCTTGAAGTGCTGGTGCACCATGCCGAGCCCCTCGTTGATCGCCACTGCCGGACTGTCGATCAGCATGGTCTTGCCGCCGATCGAGATGCTGCCCGCATCCGGCTGCAGCAGGCCGAACAGGATGTTCATCAGTGTCGTCTTACCGGCGCCGTTTTCGCCGATGATCGCATGGATTTCGCCGCGACGGACGGCGAGATCGATGCCGTCATTGGCGGTGAAGGCGCCGAAGCGCTTGGTGATTCCGGAAAGATCGACGGCAAGGTCCATGAGGCATACCGAGGCAGGAGAAGAAGATACGAGGATTTCATCGAAGAACGACAGCCGGACGGCTAGCGTTGACAGCCGTCAACACGCCTTCGCCGAGCAGACGACGCGAGATTGCGTCGCCCTTACCGTCGTGAACGGCAGCGTGGACGGAGGAGTTCGTCCGCACCCACGCCGGACCGTCTTACTTCGCGCGGGCGATCTGGATCTTGCCGGCGATGACATCCATGCGGATGGTCTCCAGCTTGTCCTTGATCGCGGCGGGGAGCTTCGCCGCGACATCGTCGCAGACCTTCACCTCGACGCCGCCGGAGGCGAGATCGAAGGTGCGCGTTCCCGGCGTAACCTTGCGGCCCTCCACCTCGTCCTTGATGATGGCGTAGACGGCGACGTCGCCGCGCTTCAGCATGCTGGCCAGCACGTTGCCGGGTGCACTGGAGCACATATCGATATCGACGCCGAGCGAATATTTGTCGGCGGCGGCACTCGCCTGCATCACGCCCTCGCCCGTCGGTCCCGCGACGTTGTAGACGATGTCTGCACCCTGCCCGTAGAGTGCCATGGCCAGTTCGCTGCCCTTTGCCGGATCGTCGAAGGTACCGGCGAAGACCGAGTTCACCTTCACGTCTGGCGCTGCATATTTCGCGCCCTGCTCGTAACCGCCCAGAAAGTTGCGGATGACGGGAATGTCGCGGCCGCCGACGAAGCCGATCGCCTTGCCGTCGCCGATCTTGTCGAATTCAGGCCCCATGTCCTCGACCAGCCCTGCGAGTGCTCCAGCGATGAACGAGCCCTGCTCTTCGGCAAAATTCGCGTAGACCATCGTCTTCGCGTCGAGCACGCCGTCGATGAAGACGAAGCGCTGGTTGGGATATTGCGCGCCGACCTTCTGCAGGGCATCCACCAGTTCCCAGCCCATGACGAAGATCAGGTCGTACTGGCCGCTCTTTGCGAGGTTGGCGAACTGCTCCTCATAATCGAGCGCCCGGTTGCCGGTATCGACAAGCTTGAGGTCGATGCCGAAATCGTCCTTGGCCTTGTTCAGGCCGTTGACGATGGAAATGCCGAACCCTTGCGCGAAATAGCCGGAGATCGCAGCGATATGCACCTTCTCGGCAGCGACCGACGGAAGGGCGGATGCAGCCAGCACGACGCCGGCCGCTAAGAAGCGGGCAAAAATCTTCATTTTGGTTCTTTCCCTCTGGTAGCCTTCTCGGCAGATCCATCACCCGGTCTTGATGCCGCATTAGTTGATGGTCATACGAATACTGTGTCGACTTCCAAATCTTGTCAATCGCTTTCTGACGCTTTTTTCATCTTGCTGCATTGCAAGTCAGAATCGTTGAATTGCATCGCTCCGCAACATCACAAGGCGCATGCGATCGGGTTTCTACCCGACCTCCCTTGACAACGCATGGGCGTGATGGATTGTTACTACTCTAACAAATATGGAGAGGTACATGGCAGACGTGGTCGTACGCAAATTCGTCGTTTCCGTGGATGAGATCTTCCATGAGGGAGGCCCAGTCGTGGGCACGCCTCTCCGGCGCGCCTCCGTTCTCGCGGTCATCGAGAACCCGTTTGCCGGCGCCTATGTCGAGGACATCTCGTTTTTCATGGATGACCTGAAGCCGCTGGGCCTGGAGATGGCGCGCCGCCTCATCGATGCGCTCGGCGGCGATCCCGCAGTCGTCGAAGGCTACGGCAAGGGCGCGATCGTCGGATCGGCCGGAGAGCTGGAACATGCAGCCCTTTGGCATAATCCGGGCGGCTATTCCATGCGCGAACTGCTGGGCGATGCCCGGGCCATCGTTCCCTCGACCAAGAAGGTCGGCGGGCCTGGCACACGCCTCGATGTCCCGATCACCCATATCAACGCATCCTACGTCCGCAGCCATTTCGATGCGGTCGAAGTGGGCATCGGCGACGCACCGCGCGCAAACGAGATGGTGCTCGCCCTCGCGATGACCACCGGTCCGCGCGTCCATGCGCGCGTGGGCGGCCTGAAGGCGAGTGAAATCAAGGGCGAGGATGGCCTGCGATGAGCGCGAACGACACCATCGGACTGCGCCGCATCATCACCGTGGTTGAAGAGACGTTGGTCGAGGGCGGGCGAAAGCTCGAAAAACCCACAAGGCGCGCGGCCTCCGTCGCCGTCATCCGCAATCCCTTCGCCGGTCGCTATGTCGAGGATCTCTCAGCCCTCGAAGCCGTCGGCCGGGTGCTGGGGCAGATTCTGCCGGAGCGGGCTGTGGCGGCTTTGGGGATCGAGGGGTCGCAGATCGAAAGCTTCGGCAAGGCTGTGCTCGTCGGGGAGGATGGTGAGCTGGAACATGCAGCGGCCCTGATCCACCCGGAGCTTGGTGCACCGTTCCGCGCCGTTCTGGGCGGCGGCGCTGCCCTCATCCCCTCCTCCAAGAAACGTGGTGCGCCCGGTGCAACCTTCGATATCCCGCTCGGCCACAAGGATGCCGCACGGGTGCGCAGCCATTTCGATGGCATGGAGGTCCGCTTGCCCGATGCTCCCCGCGCCGACGAGATCGCCGTGGCGATCGCCGTCACCGACAGCGGCCGGCCGCACCCGCGCGTCGGCGGCCTGACGGTGGACAAGATCATCGGCAAGGACGGCATGGTCTGAACCTTCGGTATGACCGACATGCAAAGGCCGCGCCCCGTCAGGAGCGCGGCCTTTGCATGTCGCAATACTTTCAGCCGACCAGAAGCTCCGGCACGAGAATGGATGGCGGCGTGTTGCGGCTGCGGGTGATGCGGGGGACGCCATCGACCAGGATCATGCCGATACCCGGCATGTTGCCGAGCGTCATGCTGTCGAGAACACCGTCGCCCGCACCGCCCATGGCCTGATCGATGAAGACGAGATCGGCTGCAAGACCCACCGCAATCCGTCCACGGTCCGTCAAGCCGCGCAGGCGCGCGACATTGCCCGTGGCGAGGCAGATCGCGATTTCCGGCGCGAGATTGCCGAGAGACGCCAGCATGGTCACGAGCCGCAACATGCCGAGCGGCTGGACGCCGGAGCCGGCCGGGCCGTCGGTGCCGAGCACCAGGCGGTCAAGCGCCCCGACATCCCGCACGGTATCGAGCACGAAGAGACCGGCGCGCATATTGCCGTTGTGGACGATCTCGAGCCCGCGGGTGCTCGTCTCGCAGATGAGACGCAGCTCGGCTTCCGGCAGAGACGTCGGGCCACCATTTAGATGCGCGGCGACATCGGCATCGACTTCCAGCACCGTCTCCGCCCCGATGCGCGACGAGCCGGGAATGGAATGGCCGCCCACATGGGTCATGGAGGTCATGCCGTTCTGCCGTGCCCAGGCGACCATCTGCCGGCCAGTGGCGCCATCCTTGACGGACCCAAGGCCGACCTCGCCGACCAGCGTGACGCCGGCAGCCGCGAGTTCGACGAAGTCCGCTTCAGTCAGCCCGTGCTCGAGAATCAGGGCGCCGGCGAGCACCTTCATGCCCGTCGGGGAAAACGCGCTGAAGGCGCGCTGGGCCGTGATGGCGAGCGCCTTGACGCCGACCACGTCCCTCGGACGGCCGGGCACATGCACCTCGCCGGCCGAGACCAGCGTCGTCACACCGCCATGCAGAGTGGAGTCGATCCAGCCAAGCTGGTTCTGCCGCGGCGTCCAGTCACCCATGACAGGATGCGAATGATTGTCGATCATGCCGGGCATGATGGCGGAGCCCTTGGCATCGATCACCGTGATATCGTCCGGGAGCGCCATGGAGGAGGCGCGGCCGATCTCCGAAATCCGCCCGCCTTCGACGAGAATGGCGTCGGCATCTGCGATCGGCGCTGCGATATCGCCGGTGAGCACCAGCCCGAGGTTCCGGATGAGAAGGCGGTCGAAGGATGGCTGCATCGTCGGATTTCCTCAGGGCTTGGCAATAAGAATTTGGCATTACGGCGTCCACGGCGCGCAGATCGGCTGTCGTCAGTCCGCTTCCGGCTCGCCAACCCTGTTCAGGAGATCGAGCAGCGTTGCCTGCTCGCCGGGCGAGAGCGGTGACAGCAGCCGGCGCGCCACCTGCATGGAGCGGTCGAGCAGGGGCAAGGTGTAGTGTACGCCGGCATTGGTCAGCGTAATCATCGTCATGCGCTGGTCGGTATCCGAGCGTTTGCGCGCGATCAGTCCGCGCTTCATCAGCGCCTTGACGACCAGGCTGATCGTGGATGGATCCATCTGCGTCATGCGGCCAAGATGGTTCTGGGAGAGTGCGCCGTGTTTCAGAAGCGTTGCCAGAGCAGCGAGCTGCGTCGGCGTCAGGTCGTCTCCGGGCATGACCGCCTGAAAGCAGGCCGTCGCCCGCTGGTGCGCACGCCGCAGCAAGTGCGCCGCGTGATGCTCCAGCGAGTATCCCGTACGGGCGTAATAGGCCTGGATTTCATCATGGCCCAGTTCGGGAAGCTCGATGGCCGCGGGCTGGTCGCTCTGGTCCGGCGATGAGAGATCAGGAGAGATGGGATCGATCGTCTTCAAAAGGTCTTCCATTCGATAGGCAGGTCTTGGGGGCAATCGCGCTGTCCTGTCGCCATCGCCTCCTGCGTGGTCAGGCCGCAATCATATTGGTGAGCGTGGCGCCCTTGCTGAAGGCAGCAACGACGGACTGCGTATCCGAAACGATGCCGAAATGCGTGGCGATGTCGTAGAGCGAGCTTTCCTGTTCACGCGGTCCGGTCGCAGCACAGGCATCCGCCGGCACGACCACCTCGTATCCGTTGAAGAAAGCGTCATGCACGGTCGACCGGACGCAGATATTGGTAACGACCCCGCAGATGACCAGCTGGTCGAGCTGCATATCCTTCAGCGTCAGGTCGAGATCCGTCTGGAAGAAGGCGGAATATCGACGCTTGGTGACGTGGATGTCATCAGGTCGGGCCCCCAGATCCTCGATGATCTCGGTCGCCCAGGTGTTTTCGAGTCCATGCGGCGTGCGCTTTGCCCATTCGCGTTCATGCCGCATTCCCGGGCGGTGCGCATCGTGAACCCAGATGACCGGCGCTCCGGCCGCGCGGGCAGCCTCTACCAGCGACAGTTGCGGCCCGACCAGAGACTCATAACCGGGCAGCACCATCTTGCCGCCCGGCTTGCAGAACTCGTTTATCATGTCGATGACGATCAGCGCACTACGCTTGCCATCCAAGCGGATATCCTGCTGTTCGAGATGTGCAGAAAAGACGTCGAGCGACATGGGCGTCTCCAGGGTTGCGGGGGGATCGGCAATGGTAAAACTCATTGATGATCAAACAAGCAATCGAAGGCCGATGAAGTCAAGCGGTTTATCAGAGCCTGCTCGGCTATTTCATCGGATGGCGGGCGATCCGGAGTTCCGCTATCTCTAGAATTTTTACAGGGAACGGTGCTACAAACCGACCTTGACATCCTCAGTATGATGAGACCTAATCGTTTGACCATCAACGATATTGACCCTAGCCAGGAGCCGGCGTTTCCATGAAATCCTGTTCGCAGCCTCGTGAGCCTGGGCCTGCCTTCGGTTTTGATAACCGAGGGATTGCCCGATGAGCCGCATTCTGGTGACCGGTTCGAGCGGCTTGCTCGGTCGTCATGTCGCGTCGAACCTCATGGAAGGCGGCCATGCCGTCACCGGCCTCGACGTCAGCGCGCCACCGGAAGGTGCATGCTGGTCTCATGTCACGGGCGAGGCTGGCGAGCTTGCGGTGGTGGCGCAACTGGCCAAGGGCATGGATGCCCTTGTCCATATCGCCGCCATTCCCCGCCCGACAGGCCGGGCGGCGGCCGACGTGTTCCGCATCAACATGGCGGCGATGTATGCCGCTGTCGAGGCTGCACGCCTTTGTGATGTTCGGCGGTTCGTCTATGCCTCATCCTTCAGCGTGCTGGGATTTCCCTTTTTCGAGACGCCGGTCGTGCCGGTTTACCTGCCGATCAACGAAGCACATCCGATCGGTGCGCAGGACGTCTATGCGACAACAAAATGGCTCGGCGAGGAGCTGGTCGAGTCAATGGTTCGACGCGGCGCCTTCTCGGCCGTCAGCCTGCGCATGCCGTGGATCCAGACGCCGGAGACGTTCCACGCGGCCATCGGTCCGCGCCGTTTACACGCCGATGCCGCCCGCGATCTATGGGCCTATCTCGATGCGCGGGATGCCGCCGCGGCCTTCGTGGCGGCCGTGGAGCGGCCGGTGACCGGGCACGCGCGTTTGTTCATCAGCGCCGCCGACAGCTATATGGATTGCCCCAGCGCGGATCTCATCGAAAGAGCCTATCCGGGCACGCCGATCCGCAAGCCGATCGATGGCTCTGCCGCGCTGATCGACACATCCGCCGCGCAGTTGCAGCTTGGTTTTGCGCCGCGCCATTCATGGCGGGATTATCCGGTATTCGAGAACTGAACGCGCAAGAGGAGTGGCAATGATGCGGTTTGCAGACAAGGTCGTGCTGGTCACCGGAGCTGCCGGTGCCATCGGGAGTGCCGCCGTGCGCCGTTTCATGGCCGAGGGCGCACGCGTGGCCGTTGCCGACATCGACCTCGACAAGGCCCAGGCGCTGGCCGCAGCGTTCGGTGAGAGAGCAAAGGCATTTGCCGTCGATGTGGGTGACCCTGCATCGGCAGCAGCGATGGTGGGCGATGTGGCCGCACATTTCGGCCGCATCGACGTGCTGTTCAACAATGCAGGCATCTCGGGCAAGGTCGCGCCCATCCACGCGCTTGCGATCGAGGACTGGCACCGCATCGTCGGCATCAATCTCAACGGCATTTTCTACGTGCTGCGCGCAACGCTCGCCGTCATGATCGAGGCCAAGATTCAGGGCGCGGTGGTGAACATGGGCTCATCCATGGCCGGCTGGGACGTGCTGGCCGGAGGCGCCGGCTACGCGTCGACCAAGCATGCGATCGTCGGCCTCACCCGCGTCGCCGCGCTGGATGCCGCACCCTATGGGATCCGTGTCAACGCGATTTGCCCCGGCGTGATCGAGACGCGGCTCGGCGTCCCCGCCGGCGACGATGCCGCCTATGAGGCCGGCATCCGTCGGTTTTCCGATCGCATTCCCTTGCGTCGCATCGGCCAGCCGGAAGACGTGGCCGCCACGATTGCCTTCCTCGCCTCCGACGATGCGCGTCACGTCACCGGGGTCGATTGGTTGATCGACGGAGGGCAAACCCTGCAGAGCTGGGCCAACGCCCCGGATGCCGAGGCCTTCCCCCGCCGGGTGTGAGCCGACGCGTAACGGGGGCAAACATATCGGCGGCCTTGGCGCAACCGGGCATGCGGTGCAGTTCCGCGAACGTCATCATCCGGAGCGCATGGTAAGCTGACTCTTGAGGCCTGCGATGAGCCCCTGCTGTCCAAGCAAACGTGCAAAGAGCTTAGGGTTTCCGCGATTACGATATTGACAAGGATAACGGCGGCGAGGATCGATAGGGTTGCGTTTACTCGGCCCTGAAATTTCGGTTGGTTGGGTAGCGCGCCCTCCTGAAGCGAGATCCGGGCTTCCATGCAGCACTTCGATACAGATGCGCTTGCGACCTTCGTGGCCGTGGCCGACGCCGGGGGCTTTACCGCGGCCGGCTTGCGGATCGGCAAATCTCAGGCCGCGGTGAGCCTGCTGATTGCCCGCTTTGAAAGTCAGATCGGCAGGAAGCTGTTCGACCGGACCAGACGCGGTGTACACCTGACGGAAACCGGGGAAATCCTGATCGGCTATGCCCGTCGCATCATCGCCATCGAGGACGAGGCTTTGGCGGCGCTCGATCCCGGTTCGATGCGCGGATATGTGCGGCTCGGAATGCCGGACGATTATATCGAGCTGTTCGGAAAGCCCTTGATCGAGGAGTTTTCTCGGGCCAATCCGCGCATCCAGGTCGAGATCCAGTGCGATTTTTCTCGCTCGCTGGAATCGATGGTCGAGCATGGCACGATCAACCTCGCCATCATCACGCGCGCTCCGGATTCCGTTGTCGGCGAGTTGCTGCGCCGGGAGCAACTCATTTGGTGCGGGCCTGCGGAGGGAGAAACGCAACACCAGCGCCCCTTGCCCCTCGCTCTGTTTCCCGAGAAGGATTGTCGTGCACGACCGCATATCGTGCACGCGCTCACGGAAGCCGGCATTCCGTGGCGTGCGGCATGGACGTCGTCGCATCTGCCGTCGATACAGGCCGCGCTCGATGCGGGCGCAGCCGTGACCGCTTTGCCGGCCTCCGTGGTCGCATCGAGACATCGCCGTCTGAACGCGCAGGATGACGACCTGCCGCTCCTGAAACCGCTGGAGATCGCGCTGCTCGTGCCACACGGCGCCCGCGCTGCGGTGCGCACGGTCGCAAGTTTCGTTCGCTCGCACTTCCAGCAGCTTTGACCGGATCAGCCGAACGCGCCTGCCGCCATCATCGGCGCGTGGACGAAAACTTATGCGACCGGTTTCACGCCGCCATGTCACGCGCCGCATCCCTGAAGATGCCGACCATATCCCCAATGACGGCATCGGAATGGGCATCGGACAGGTAAAGCCGGCCGAAAGCAAACGGCATGATCAACAGTCCGCGACGGCGTAAGGTCTCATGGAGCCTGAGCGTCAGGGCGGCGCTTGCCTTGGCCTTTGCCTCCGCATAGGTCGAGGGTGCGCTATCGGAAAACCAGATCGTGAAGACGGAGCCTTCCCCGGATGTCGCCACCGTCAGGCCCTGATCAGAAAACGCAGTGCCGATCTCCTGCCGCAACCGATGGCCCCGCGCCTGAAGCGCGGCGTAGTCGAGATCCTTGAGAAGCCGGAACGTGGCTGTCACGGCCGCCGTGGCAACGGGATTGCCGCTATAGGTGCCTGCACGAATAACCGCTCCCGCTTCGGCCAGCGCCATCAGCTCAGGGCGGCCGACGACGGCGGCAACGGCGATGCCGCTGCCGATGGCCTTGCCGACAGTGGCAATGTCACCTTCAATGCCGAGGCCATGTCCCGCAAGGCCGAAGCCCGTGCGGAAGCCCATCAGCACTTCATCGAGGATGACCAGCGCCCCATGGCGTCGCGCCGTCGCTTCCAGATGAGCGAGATAGCCGGGCGCTGCCGGGATGCACCCCGCATTGGCCAGCATGGGCTCCACGATGACGGCGGCGATGTCGTTACTTTCCGCAAACAGACGATCGACGTCGTCGAAGTCGTTGAAGCGCAGCAGGGTGGTGCGCTCGCGTGTCGGTCTGGCATTTGCCACCATGTCCGCATCGACGGAGCCGGCCTGTCCCAGCGTAACATCGTCATACCACCCGTCATAGCCGGCCGCCATCTTGGCGATCTGGGTGCGCCCCGTGGCTGCGCGCGCGAGCCGGCAGGCGAGATGTACCGCCTCGCTGCCGGTGTTCGTGAAGATGGCGCTTGAGAGATGTCTCGTGGCCGAGGTCAGCAAGGCGGCGGCTTCCTCTTCTCCGTCATGGGCGAAAGCCGGCATCGGTCCGTTGCGCACGGCGGCCGTCACCGCCTCGACGACCGCCGGGTGGGCATGGCCGATCACGGTGGCGCCGAAACCGAGCGCCGTATCGATGTAACGGCGCTGCGCACCGTCCCAGACATAGGCGCCCTCGGAGCGGCATGCGAGGAAGGGTTCGCCGTTGAGACAAGGCAAGGCGCGGCCGGCGCTGGAGATACCTCCAACCAGATGTTTGGTCATTGTAGGGTGTCCATGTGTTGTGCCGCTGCGGGCTCTAGAATCCGAAGTAGCGCGGCAGCCATTCCGTCGTCTCGGGAATGAAGGCGACGAGCAGAAGGCAGATATTGCTGGTGATGAAGAACGGAATGAGCCTGCGCGTGACCGCGTTCACCCCCACTTTGGCGACATTGCAGACGACGAAGATGTTGGTGCCCACCGGCGGCGTGAACAGGCCGATGCCGAGTGCCATCGTGAAGATCAGCCCGAGCTGATACGGCTGCAGCCCGGCTTCGACGCCGATCGGATGAACGATCGGTGCCAGGATGATCAGCGACGGCCCGAGATCCGCCCAGGTTCCGACGAAGGTCAAAAGTGCCAGGATCAGAAGGATCGTGATGGTTGGACCGGCACCCCAGGCGTGAAGCAGTCCTGCCGTCCATTGCGGGATCTGCTCGACGGTGAGGATCCAGGAAAACGGCACGGAGACGGCCATGATGATCATGATCGCACCGGTCATACGCACCGTCTCGACCCCGATCTTCCAGAGACCCGCCCAGGTGATCTCCCGGTAGAGCAGGCCGCCCACCAGCAGCGCCCAGACGACGGCGACGAAAGCGGCCTCCGTCGTCGTTGCCAGTCCGCTCAGCATGGAGCTGAGCACAGCGATCGGCATCATCAATGCCGGAAGGGCGCGAACAAGATGCCGGCTGAAGCTCGAAAGCGTCGGGCGGGTGTCCGACTTCGGGAAGTTCTCCCGGACGCCGATCCACCAGGCGGTGAGCCCGAATGTGATTGCCAGCATCAAGCCAGGAATGATGCCCGCGGCAAACAGGCCGCCAATCGAGGTATCGGTGATGACGCCGTACATGATCATCACCACGCTGGGCGGCAGAATGATGCCGAGCGTACCGGCCGCAGCGGTGACGGCTGCCGAAAAGTCGCGGGGATAGCCGCGTTCGGCCATGGCCGGGATCATGATGGCACCCACCGCGCCCGTATCGGCCGTCGCGGATCCCGTGATGCCACCATAGATCATGCAGGTCGCGACGTTGACCACGCCGAGACCTCCCCTAACCCAGCCGAACATATCATTGGCAAGGTCGATGATCCGGCGTGTCAGGCCACCCTCGTTCATGATGCCGCCGGCGACGAGGAACAGGGGAATGGATGCGAGGGATATGGAATCGGCGCCCATGTAGACCTGTTGGGCGAACCAGGACGGCGGCAACGGAACCAGACCGCAGAAGATGACGACGAGCGTGGAGAACGCGATCGACCAGGCGACGGGTACACCGGTGTAGAGCGTTACGGCGAAGACGCCGAAAAGAACGAGAAGAGTCATCGAGCGCGCTCCCGGAAGGCTGAAACGATACGTGCCAGGGCGATGACGGCCAGCGTCGCTCCCATGAAGACGATGATGCTCTGAACGGTCCAGCTGGGTGCGCGCATCACCGGCGTGGGCACGAAACCCGTGCGGGCCAGCATCGCCCGGCCGCTCCAGAGAAAGGCGGCAGCCACGCTCAGAAGAACGAGGTTGTGATAGATGCGGAACCAGCGATTGCGGCCGCTTGTCGAGGTGTTGCCGTCGATGGAGACGTTCTCACCGGCGACCTCAGAGAGAACGGCACCGATGGCCGTGGTCCACAGGAACAGGATGCCGACCATTTCGAACGACCATGTGATGCCGGACAGGCCGAGGTATCGTCCGACGGCGCCAAGACCCGTGGACAGGATCAAGCCGACGACGACCAGGACGCCAATGACCGTCATCACCAGAACCGCTGAAGACGCGAGGTGTTTCATGGGGTTTCCAGGATAGGAGGGAGGAGTTCACAATCAGGCGACACAGAACCCCCGAATGATCGCTCGGGCGTTCTGCAGGCTTTGATTATCGGCCGGCGGCGGCCGTGCGAACGGACGACACGAAGTCCGCACCCCATTCGGCTCCGAATTTCGCATAAACGGGATCGACCATGGCCCGGAACGGTCCCGCATCCACCGTCGTCACCGTCACGCCCTTGGACTTGAGGTCCTCGATGACCTTTGCGTAGACGTCATCGAGCCTGCCGCGATACCAGGCAGTCGTTACATCGACAGCCTTGAGGACGGCAGCCTGGTTCTCCGGGCTCAGGCCGTCGAAACGTTCCTTGTTCATGAACCAGTAGTTCGGCGTCCAGATGTAGTTCGAGACCGACAGGAACTTCGCGCTTTCATACCATTTCTGGTCCGCGAAATCGCGGATTTCCGGCTCGACGCCGTCAACGACATGCGACTGCAACGATGTGTAGACTTCGCCGAACGGCAGCGACTGCGGCAAGGCGCCCAGCTGTTCGATGGTCGTGAGAATGACCGGGTTCGGCGGGGTGCGCAGCTTCAGACCCTTCATGTCCGCGGGCGTGGCGATGGAGGTGCTGACGGTCGCGAACTGGCGGAAGCCGGAGTCGAGCGCACCGAGCATCTTGAAGCCGTTGTCGGCACCGGTGTCGAAGACCTTCTTGCCCACCGGCCCGTCGAGAAAGGCATGTGCCGCCTTGGCATCCGAGAACAGGAACGGCAAGGTGACGACGTTCAGTTTGGGATCGATCGCATCGGCAACGCCGCCGAGGCCGATGTCGATCGAACCGGAGCCGACGCCATCCGCAATCGGCCCTTCGTCGCCCAACTGACCATCAGGAAAAATCTGCACCGTCAGTCCGTCCTTCGTTTCCTTGGCCAGCGTATCGGCGAACATGACGACAGCTTCCTGGATCAGGCTCTTCGAGCTCGATGCATGGGCGAGCCGGAGCGTTTCAGCGCTGGCCGAGCCCATGCAGAGGACGAGGAGCCCGGCCATGGCGGACGTGGAGAGGCGATAGGCGTGCGCCAGAATGATGTTAGATTTAAACATGTTACCCTCTTTGTCATTGTTATGACACAGAGTATGTGGGGCCTTCGTCGAGGGTTCAATCGAGAAAGCACATCTTCTTATTATCATACGTTATGTGAGTATATCAAAACGCTATGCTGGCCCGCTTGCAGCGTTGAGATCTTCGCTGGTCGGCGACGGGCCGGCCGCGTTGGGTGGTGTTCCACGAGATGGCGATCGCCGTTGAGAGGTTCAGGCCGGCGATGCTGTCCCTCGTCCACGTTGCCGTTTTGCGGATCGCTTCTTCATCCAGATCAATACGCCGGTCAGACTGAGGATGGTCACCATCCCGCCCGTCAGCGAGACAAGGATTTTGTAGGGCAGACCAAACACATGCGCCATGTGGAGCATGTACATCCAGTTCATGGTTTTATCGGCCATCGTTCCGTCGGTCGGCGATTCAAACCGTGAAAGTTTTCCATCGACGGCACTCAGCCAGAGGCCGGTCTGCGCAACGTCGTCAGCCGGATCGAGGGAGGTATGGGCGCTGTAGCGATAGAGACCATGGTCCTGATCGTAGAAGATGTAGCCCTCGTCCTCGATCGTGAAATGTCGCTTCTCGGCTTCCGTCTGCATCAGACTGCGCGCCATCTCCCGTGCTGCCGGCAACCCGATGGGCGGCTCTAGCAGGTGCTCCCGGGTTCCCGTCGGCGGCATGTCGTCGGAGGCGCCGAGGACGCTCATGACGGGACGATGGACGCTGGGCAGGTTGAAACCGACACTTGTCCAGGCAAAGACGAACAGGAACGGCCAGAGCCAAAGCCCTCCGGCGCGATGCAGGTCGAAATTCAGCTTGTGGCCTCGAACGCCTTTGCGGATCTTCCATGCAGGCTTCCACCGCGCCCACCAGGATTTTCCCGCGCGTCGCTTGGGTTCCGTCTTTTTCCGCATGGGCAGCGTCAGATAGAAACCGACGAAACAATCGACCGTCCAGACCAGTGCGGCCACGCCGAAAGCCGCAATACCCCAGTCGCCTGCGGCCAAGCTGTAGTGGAGCCGGTAGATGAAAGGCACGATATTCTGAGGCCCGTCGGCCAGCACGCCGCTGCGAAATTTCAATTTCACAGTGCCGGTGTAGGGATCGCTCCAAACCATATCGAAAGGAAGCGGATGGTTCGTATCGACGGGACCGACGCTGAAACTCATAATACGGTCCGCTGGCACGGAAAGCGGAAGAAACAGAACCTTGCCACCCGTTTGCCGTTCGACAAGATCAGCGAGCACAATAGCATCCAGCGGTCTTGCCCCGGGAAGAGGCGCCTGCACGTCGAACATGAGGCGCTCGACCATCGTTCGAAGGTCTTTTTCAAATGGCAACAGAACGCCCGTCGCCCCAGCCACGATGAGGAAGAGGGCAATGGTGAGGCCTGCCCAGCGGTGAATGAGAACCCAGAACTGGCGTGAAAGGCTAAGCATGAAAAGTCCGCCCGGTTTCAGGCTCCGAAAACACCAATCTGTAACCCCAACGTTTCCACCACAGTCTGCAGAAGGGACCGTTCGCGATTGCGACGATCAGAATTGCTTCTGGATTGAAAATGCCACTGTCCTTGGCGCTCCGAGATAGTAGCTATTTTGTCAGTAAGCCTTGTTAGCGAGGTTGGTCATCTCCAAGCCGCACGGTCAGAGGATCTCCGAACTGCGATGTCCAGACCTTCGATATAGCTGCCGTAGAGAGATCGACGGGTGACCTTATAAAGGTGAACGCAATACTCATGTTTATGCAGAAATCCGCGGCTCTTGCAAGCCGTTGTTGAGACTGCCGATCTATGAAAAGGCTCGTGCCTCAAAGCCTGAGGATGACAGCGGCGGAGACGCGCCGCACGGCGTGTTCACCATCTACAGCGCCAGCGACACCGGCAGCGAAATCCGTAGCCTTGGCGTATATAAAGATCAGAAGCTGTTCATGCGTTCGGTCACGCGATGACCCGGTTCCGGCCGAGGGCCTTAGCCTGAAAGAGGTTTTCGTCTGCAGCCTTCAGGCAGCCCGCTGGATCAAAACCCGGCTTGCAAAGACACGCGCCTATGCTCGCGGATATCCGCACTTCGGAGCCCGAGGGTGAAAAGAAGACAACACTGGTGATCTCCTCCCGGATCTCTTCGCTCCGATCAAGCATGTCCTCGAACGTCATATCGCTTTGAAAAAGCCCGAATTCTTCTCCGCCGAGACGTCCCGCGAAATCGGATTGTGACTGATAGCGGGTCAGGATCCGGCCAATACACCGGAGGGCTTCATCACCGGTTGCGTGACCATACCGATCATTGATCGACTTGAAATAATCCAGGTCCAGAAACAGCAACGCACCGGCTACGCCCTGTTGACGGGCTGCCTCCAGGTCTTCCAGGAATGCGGTCCGGTTGAGAATGCCTGTAAGGCCATCTCTGCGAGACTGGAATCGAAGGGCGTCATAGGCATCCGCAAGCTTTTGCAAAGCTTCGGTCGTCGTGGCTTCGGCCCGTCGAATTTTTTCCGACTGGCTAAAATGGAATGCCGAGGCTGGGATCGATATCGCCAAGGGGCAGAAGATCGTCATGAACAGACCTGCGCCCGCCACCTGACCTCCGAGCAATGGAACGATGGCGAACGAAAGAGCCAAGGAAGCAACAATCGAAAGCAGGCCCATCAAAAGGGACTTCTGAATTACACGACGCATCAAAACCACCGTCATCAACACGAATCAGTATGAGCGCAATGAATTTAAGAGTGTTAAAATGTATCCTTAAAAATCGTCCCATCTGGCTTGGTCGATAGGCCCTTCCGGCGACGGCCGGAGGGCCAGTGTCATCAGGCCGGGGTGTCGGCGCGGGCGCCCGACCGGACGGCGGCGATGCGACCGAGAAACGCGAGGACGAACAGGGTGCTGAGGACGAGGACGATGGTCGGGGCCGGGGCGCTGTCGAGGAAGAAGCTGGCATAGGTTCCCGCCACCATCGAGACGGCGCAGACGGCGACGGAGGCGGCCAGCATCCGCCCAAAGGAGCGCGTGACGAGGAAAGCGATGGCGCCGGGCGTGACGAGCAGGGCTACCGCCAGGATCAGCCCGACCGAGGTGAGCGTGGCAACGATGGTCAGCGACAGGAGCGTCAGGAGCCCGTAGTGCAGCCATCCCGTGCGCAGGCCCGAGACCCGCGCCTGCGCGGGATCGAAGGCATGCAGCAGGAAATCCTTCCATTTCAGGATCAGGACGAGCGAAACGACGAGCGCGATGGTGCCGGATGTCGCGAGATCGGGCAGGCCGACGCCGAGGAGGTTGCCGAAGAGCACGTGGTCGAGATGCTCGTTCGTCGTGATCGCGGTGTAGAGGACGATGCCGAGCCCGAACATGCCGGAAAACACGACGCCTATCACCGTGTCGCGCTTCACCCGGCTGTTGTCCGAGAGATAGCCCGTCGCCACCGAGCAGACCATGCCGGCGGCGAAGGCTCCGACCAGGAGAGGCAGGCCGAGGATCCAGGCCAGGACCACGCCCGGCAGCACGGCATGGCTCACCGCGTCGCCCATCAGCGCCCAGCCCTTGAGGACGAGGAAGCAGGACAGGAGCGCCGTCGGCACCGACACGATCAAGCAGATCAGGAAGGCGTTCTGCATGAAGGACAGCTGGAACGGCAGGAGAAGGGTTTCGAGGCTCATGATGCGCCCTCCCCTCCGGCAGGCTCGCCGGGGTGGGGCTCCACGCGTCGGGCGCGCCGCCGTGCGGCGAGGATGCCGTGCTTCGGCGCAAAGGTGAAGGCGAGGAGGAAGATCAGCGTCTGGAGCACCACGATGATGCCGCCCGTCGCCCCGTCGAGAAAGTAGCTGGCATAGGCGCCGACGAAGCTCGTGGCGGTGCCGATCGCCACGGAGAGCGCGATGAGGCGGGGAAAGCGGTCGCAGAGGAGATAGGCCGTCGCGCCTGGCGTCACCACCATGGCGATGACGAGAAAGGCGCCGACCGTCTGCATGGCCGCGACCACCGCGGCGGACAGAAGCATGAAGAACACCGCCTTGAGGAGGCCGGGCCGCAGACCGATCGAGCGGGCGTGGTTCTCGTCGAAGAAGGTGACCATCAGGTCCTTCCACTTGGCGAGCAGCACCGCGAGGCAGACGAAGCCGATAATGGCGAGTTGCAGCGTGTCCTCGGGCGTGATGGCGAGGATGTTGCCGAAGGTGATGGTCTGGACGCTGACGCCCACGGGGTTCATCGAGATCATGAACAGGCCGAGGCCGAAGAAGGAGGTGAAGATGATGCCGATCACGACGTCCACCTTCAGCCCCGAGCGCTCCGAGAGGAACAGCATGGCCGCGGCAGCGAGGCCGCCCGAGATGAAGGCGCCGAGCGCGAAGGGCAGGCCCAGCATGTAGGCGCCGGCGACGCCGGGAACGACGGAATGGCTCAGCGCGTCGCCGATCAGCGACCAGCCCTTCAGCATGAGATAGGCGGACAGGAAGGCGCAGACGCCACCGACGAGGGCACTGACCCACATGGCGTTCGTCATATAGCCGTATCCGAAGGGTTCTAGGAGAAGCGCGATCATGTTTGCTCCTCCTCGCCGCTCCGGCGCGAGGGGGCGCCGTATTGGACGAAGGGCCGCTCGTCATCGGTGATGATCGAGACCTCGCGCGGGTCCTCGTCCGCATGGAGGACGCGGGCGCCGAGCTTGACGTGGCGCAGGACGCCGCCGAAGGCATGCTCCAGGTTTTCCCGCGTGAAGACCGTTTCCGTCGGGCCCGAGGCGAGGACCGTTCCCTTGACAAGGACGGTGCGGTCGCAGAATTCCGGGACCGAGCCGAGATTATGGGTGGAGACCAGCATCACGCGCCCCTCGTCGCGCATCTCGCGCAGAAGCGCCACGATCTGGTCTTCCGTCTTCACGTCGACGCCGGTGAAGGGTTCGTCGAGAAGGATCACCTGCCCGTCCTGTGCCAAAGCCCGCGCCAGGAAGGCGCGCTTTCGCTGGCCGCCGGAGAGCTCGCCGATCTGGCGAAGCCGCAGGTCCGCCATGCCGACGCGCCCGAGCGCCGTATCGACCGCCTCCCTGTCGCGCCGCGACGGACGGCGCAGGAAGCCCATATGCCCGTAGCGCCCCATCATCACCACGTCCTCGACGAGGACCGGGAAGGTCCAGTCCACCTCCTCCGCCTGCGGCACGTAGGAAACGAGGTTCTCACGCAGGGCCTGGCGCACCGTGCGGCCGAGAAGCCGGATCTCGCCGCGCGAGGCGGGCACGAAGCCCATGATCGCCTTGAACAGCGTCGACTTGCCCGCCCCGTTGACGCCGACGAGCGCCGTCACCGTGCCGCGCGGCGCCTCGAAGCTGGCGTCGCGGAGCGCGGTGTGGCCATTGCGATAGGTCACCGTCACGTTCCGGGCGACGATGCCTTCGGTCGTGTTCGGCGCCTCGGCCGTTGCGGTCCGGGCCATTTTGTCCGTAGCGGCCATCATTCGCTCACCGCGCCGAGTCCGTCCGCGACGGTCTGCGAGGTCACTCGCAGCAGGTCGAGATAGGTCGGCACAGGCCCGTCAGCCTCGCTCAGACTATCGACATAGAGGACGCCGCCGAAGGCCGCCCCGGTCTCGCGCGCGACCTGTTTGGCGGGGGCGGCACTGACCGTGCTCTCGCAGAATACGACGGGGATCTTGTGCTCCCGCACGCCGTCCACGACCTTGCGCACCTGCTGGGGCGTGCCGGTCTGGTCGGCATTGATCGGCCAGAGGTAGAGTTCCTGCATACCGAAGTCGCGCGCCAGATAGCTGAACGCGCCCTCGCAGGTGACAAGCCAGCGCCGCTCTTGTGGAATGGCGGCGATGCGGGCGCGCAGCGGCTCGATCGTGGCGCGGATCCTCTGCTTGTAGCCGTCCGCATTAGCCCGGTAGGCCTCTGCGTTCGCCGGATCGTTGCGCACCAGCGCGTCGCGGATGTTGTCGACATAGATCAGCGCGTTGTCGAGACCCATCCAGGCATGGGGATTGGTCATGCCCTCGTAGGCCCCTTCCGAGATCGGGATGGGCTGCACGCCCTCGCTGACCGTGGCGGAGGGAACCTCGCCGAGATGGCCGAGGAACTGCTCGAACCAGCGCTCCAGATTCATCCCGTTCCAAAGGATGAGGTCGGCGTCCTGAGCGGCGAGAATGTCGCGCGGCGTCGGCTCGTAACCATGAATTTCCGCGCCGGGCTTGGTGACGGAAACGATCTCGGCGGCATCGCCGGCGACGTTCCGGGCCATGTCGGCGATGACGGTGAAGGTCGTCACGACCTTAAACCTGTCTCCGGGTTCTCCGGCCCAGGCCGGAAGCGTGGCGGCGGCGAAAAGGGCGGTCGCAAGGGCGAGGATACGGGATCGGCGCATGAGATCATCTCCAGCAAGCTGCGGACGGGAGAAATGCCACCGCCTTCCCGTAGATGATAATGCGATGCATTCGCATTTATCAAGAGCAAATGCGACGCATTCTCATATTGATGGCGCGATAGGCTTGTCGTAAAAGGGCTTCATGACAAATGTGACGGACGGCGATCAACCCTCGACGGACTATGCGAGCTTCCTGCGCGCGGCGGATCTGCGCGTGACGCCACAGCGCCTGGCGATCATCGGCGTTCTCGCCGCGGAAGCCGATCATCCGAGTGCTGACGAAATCCTGTCGCGCGCGCGCAGGATCGACGACACCGTGTCGCTGGCGACCGTCTACCGCACCCTGTCCTCCCTCGAGGCGGCCGGCATCATCCGGAAACTGGCGATCGAGGACGCTTCCGCCCGTTTCGAGCTGACACCGCGGCGCGAGCACGATCATCTGGTCGATGTCGACACCGGCGAGGTGATCGAGATCCCGAACGACGAGATCGTGCAACTCCACCAGGAGATCGCACGCCGCATGGGCTACGACATCGTCAGCCACCACACGATCCTGCGCGGCCGCCGCCGACAGGACTAGCGAGACGTAGGGCAAGGTCAGGTGCAATTCCACATGATTGCGCTTCAGGATCATGAAGCCAAGAACCCTGGTATCAAAATCATGGGACGTGCCCATATCCCATACGGGGAGAGCATGGCTGCAATTCGTCCAAAACGGACATCGTGACCGGCGATTTCGTTCATCGCGGAGCCTCTAATTGCAAAGTCGCACCCCCCTGCCGCCCATCACGGCACCTACGATCGTCGCTTGCCAACCTTCGATAACATGATAGTTAGAGACATGTTTTAGCTTGGGTTAAGGGAATGGCAGTGCGCCATCGCATCATCGGTGCAACGTCCGACAGCCTGTTGCCCGAAAGGGTTGAGAACACCGTCATGAGTTGGGATCTCTCGGGCCTCTTCCGCAACCACGCGAAGGATATCGCGCGCACGTTGCGCAGGCGAGGCCTGACGGCCGAGACGGCTGCAGATCTGACGCAGGATACGTTCGTGCGTGTGCTGGCCTGCCCGCCGAAAGAGACGCTGGGGATGCATAACCCGGTCGCCTATCTCTTCCGCATTGCTCGTAACCTGCGTATCGATCATCAGCGCCGTGAGCGCGTCCTGATCCGGGTCGATCTCAGCGACAATGAATTCGCCCAGATCGCCGATAGCGCGCCGAACGCCGAAACGATCGTCTACGACCGCCAGCGTCTGGAGCGTACAAAGATGGCCCTTGCCGAACTGCCGGAGAGGACGCGCCGCGCCTTCGAACTGCACCGACTGGGGGAATTGACCATCGCGGAAACAGCCGCCACGATCGGACTTTCCACCACACGGACGTGGACGCTTCTGCGCGATGCCTACGAACATATCGATGCGCGCCTCAACGGCCTGTAATAGACATCCTCATGGAAAATCCGGAGGCTTCGTTCGTAGAGGATCTATGAGGATCGCAGCGGAACGGTGAGATCGGCGCGAAGGACGATCATGAACGAGTTGCCAGAGGACAGGCGCCTCTTCCGCGAGGCGGCCGATCTCGCCATACGCCTGCAGGGGGATCCGGACAACCGGATCTCGATCGATACGGTGAATGCCTGGATCGCCAGCAGTCCAGCCCATCAGCAAGCCTGGAAACGCGTTGCCGAAATCCACGGCATGGCCGGCCGGGTTCTGACCGAGCGCTATGAGCCGATGGACCTCGCGCAAGGCGGTGTCAGCCGCCGCACCCTGTTGATCGCCGCCTTGGCTGGCACCGGCGCACTCACAGCCGGGTCGCTCATGGTTCCCGATTTCGTCATCGAGCTTCGGGCCGACCATGTCACCGCAAAAGGAGAAATCCGCCGGATCGATCTGGAAGACGGTAGCGTGGTGACGCTCGGGCCGGCAAGCGCGATCGATGTCGATTATGCGGCCGCGTCGCGCACCGTCAGGCTGCTCGCCGGCATGGCCTATCTTGAGGTCGCAAGCGACGCCGCCCGGCCCTTCTCCGTCCTGTCGGACACCGTCACCGCGACAGCGCTCGGCACGGCCTATGACGTTTCCAACGATGCCGGCATGGTGTCCGTCTCCGTCGAGCACGGACGGGTCGCGGCGAGCACGCAGGGCGGACAGGCCGGCGCGGAACTTGCAGCCGGCGACTGGATCGTCTTCGATCCGCAAATGCGTGGTATCGCCAGCCGCGGCACGCGCGACCTGTCGCAGATCGCCGCCTGGCGCAAGGGCATGATGGTCGCGGAGCGGGAAAGCGTCGCGGCGCTCGTCGCCCGGCTCTCCCGCTGGTTGCCGGGAAAGGTCGTGATCGCGGATCCGTTCCTCGGCGCGCGCCTCGTCAGCGGCATCTTCGACCTCAGCGATCCCCAGCGGGCCCTCGAAGCCGTTGTCCGGCCTTTCGGTGCGAAGGTGCGCCGCGCCGGTTCCTTCATGATGGTCATCTCACGCGTCTAATCAAGAAAAGGGAAAAAACCGCAACCCCGTTCGTAGAGCCTATCGGGGCGCATGGCGGAAAAGCCATGCCAATGATGCTTGAAGACGGAGTTTTTGCATGAGACGGGGATCCATGACGTGGCTGGCCGGTATCGGCCGCAGGGGGATAGTCGCGACCATTCTGGTGACGCCGGCGATGGCCGCCGGAACATGGGTGGCGTCGCCCGCCCTCGCCCAAACCAAAGCCCAACCCCAGATCTACGCGATCCCGGCGGGCCCACTCTCCGCCGCACTTGCCGCCTTCGGCCGCCAGTCGGGTACCCAGATCGCCTATGAAGCCTCGGTTGCCCGCGACAAGACCTCACCGGGGCTTTCCGGATCTGCGACCCGCGAGGAGGCGATCGCCCGTCTGCTGTCTGGCACCGGCGTCGACTACACCTTCACCGACGCCTCCTCCATCCTTGTGACATCGGCGGCGACGGATGCTGGGGGGCCGGCCGCCGACGGCGCGACGGTCCTCGAACCCATTACCGTCCATGGCAATGGCGAGACGGCCTTCGGGCCAGTTGAGGGGTATGTCGCCAAGCGCACGGCGACCGCCTCTAAGACCGACGCCTCCCTCATGGAGACGCCGCAAGCCGTCAACATCGTTACCGCCGACCAACTCGCGGACCAAAGCGCGCAGACCATGACGGAAGCGCTGCGCTACACGCCGGGGGTGCTCGGCGGCCTGGAAGGCGCGGGCGATACGCGGCGCGACCCGATAACGGTGCGCGGCTTCGAGCCGGCGCTCTATCTGGATGGCGTCCTCGCCACGTCGGGCGGTGCCTTGACCGCCGTCACCAAGCCCGAACCCTATAACTTCGAGCGCCTGGAGATTTTGAAAGGGCCGGCCTCCGTGCTTTACGGTGCGAATTCGCCCGGCGGTCTGGTGAACGCCGTCAGCAAGCGGCCGACCGACGAGGCGCGTGGCGAAGTCACCCTGGAGGGCGGCAGCTACGACAGGCTCCAGGAGCAATTCGACGTTTCGGGGCCGCTCGACGCCGACGGCACGCTGCTTTACCGCCTGGTGGGCGTCAACCGCAACGCCGACACGCAGGTCGATTTCCAGCCCGACGACCACCGGTTCCTCGCCCCCAGTTTCACCTGGAAGCCGGACGAGGACACGTCGCTGACCCTCTTGGGCCAATATTCCAAGGACGATGGCGGCGTCTACCAGTCGTTGCCACTCCGGGGCACGCTGTTGTCGAACCCGTTCGGCTCGATCCCCCGCCATCGCACCGGCGGCGACAAGGCTTTCGATCACTACGATAGCGAATATTGGAACATCGGCTCCGTGTTCGACCACCGCATCAACGACGCGATCACGTTCAGCCAGACCGTTCGCTACGGAGAGCACGACAACGACTATGCGGGCGCGTACATATCCGGGCTGCGCGACGATCTCAGGACCGCAGACCGTGTCGCCTATGTCTATCGCAATCAGGCCCAGTCCTTAGCGATCGACAATCGCCTGGCTTTTGAATTCGACACCGGGGCCGCCTCGCATTCTTTGCTTGTCGGTTTCGACTACAACCGACTGAAGAGTGCAAACCAGAACGGCGAAATGGCGATCGACCCGATCGATGTCTTCAATCCGGTCTATGGTCATATCAACCCTGTTCCGATCGCCATTCGCAACAACAATCTTTCCGAGCAGACGGGGATCTACCTGCAGGACGTCGTTCGCCTGGATGCGCTGACCCTCATGGTGGGCGTTCGCCACGACTGGGCGAGAAGCGACGTCAAGAATCCCTTCTATGCCTATGATGCGACAGATGAAGCGACCAGCTATCGCGTCGGTGCGACCTACCAGTTCGATAACGGCATTGCACCCTATGCAAGCTACTCCGAATCCTTCGCGCTGAAGGAAGGCATGCGCGCGGATGGCGGTACATGGAAGCCGACGACCGGCCAGCAATACGAGATCGGCGTACGCTACGAGATTCCCGGCACCGACACGATGGTAACGCTCTCGGCCTTCGACCTGAAACAGCAGAACAACGTCTCGGCGGTGCCGAACACGCCTTTCTCCGTGCAGACCGGCGAAATCGGCGTGCGCGGCATCGAGGCCGAGATCAAGGCGAGCCTCGATTCCGGTTGGGATCTGACGGCGAGCACGGCCTATCTCGACGGCGAGATCACCGAAGACGCGGACTCCAGCCTCGTCGGCGACAAGGCCTTCAACACGCCAGATGTCACTGCGTCGCTCTGGGTGGACTATACGTTCCAGGCGGACGATGCGCTCGGCGGCCTGACGCTCGGCGGGGGCGTGCGCCATATCGGCAACTATGTCTCCAGCCAGTATGAAAAGCCCTATCGCGAAACACCGGCCGCGACGCTTTTCGATGCGCATGTAAAATACGACTTCGCCGCGCTCGGAAAGGACTACGAGGGTCTGAGCCTCAGCCTCAACGTGACGAACCTCTTCGACAAGCGTCACTATGCCTATGTCGACAATTACTTCACGACGGATGCGCCGGGCCGCGAGATCAGCGCGCGTCTGGGATACAAATGGTAACGTCTCACGGGTTCTTAAGGAAAGGGTGCCGAAGGAAAGCGTTCAGGGGGAGTGCGACAAGAGCGCGAGTTACAGAACTCGTTCTTTCTCGCGTCTCTTAGCGTTCGTTCAGCCACGCGATCGTGGCAGGTGATGCTTCGCTGAGGGGAATGGCGATCTGATGCACTGTGCTGTCACATCCTCCGGAACCCGACCGTCCAGATGTGGATGCGGCACAGCTTTGCGTTGGCCTTCGGCGCGCTCGCCGCGCAGCTTGCGCTTTCGGGCGGCTAGACGATGATGCGCTTACGCCCCATGCCGGTAACACCGGGTAGCCTTCGAAACGACATGAAATCGATACCGCTTACGGTCTTTGCAAATCATGACCGTCACGGCGTCTCCAAAAGCATGGGCGTTTGTGGCTCACCGACCTCTATGGCGTGCCCGTCCGGATCATAAAAGCGGAACACACGTTGTCCCCATGCCTGCCTCTCGACGGGATGGATCAGCACGACGTGCGGTGCGATGGTTTCGAAGGCCGCATCGACATCCTCATGTTCGAAATACAACAGCATATTTCTATGCCCGTAGGATGCTTGCAAGGGAGCCGCCTGCCTCCAGATCGTCTGCTCCAATGAACGTCCCTCATGGATCGCAAAGCCCGTCTCGAAAAGCACGAAGTTTCCGAAATCCTGAACGATTTTCAGACCGAGGATAGATCGGTAGAATTCCTTCGAGCGCTGGATGTCGATGACGAACGGGATCGGATTGATAAACCGCATCCAATTTCTCTCCTGGAGCGCGCAACCCCTGCCATCACTCTTCCGAATTGTCGCGCCTGTGCAATTCAACAAAAATATTCAGCGACGTCAGTTGCTGCTTTAGCTGGTCCTCGGAAAACGTTACTGCCGTCCTTCCTCGATTCTTAGGGGGCGCTAGAGTAAGGGCGCAAGGATGTCGGATCACGACATTTCCAGGTTTGCGAGGACGATCTCGCGCCAGATACGGGTCGGTGTCATCCAGGCATCCCAGATATTGTAGCGCCCGCAGAAGACGACGGCCGCGAGATCGGCCTCCGGCATCAGCCACAGTCTCTGTCCGCCATTGCCGAAACCTGCGAACCAACGACGGTCCTCGCCGAGGGCCAGTGCCTCGCCGCAGAACCAGAGCCTGCCATAATGCAACCCGTCACCCGTCGGCACGATCGGGCGCAGGGAGCCATCGATCCAGCCTTCGGAGACGACGCGATGCCCCTCGAACAGACCCTTGCCAAGCACGAGGCGTCCGATCTTCAAGAGGTCGCGAGCGGTCAGACGCAGGCCGGAGGCCGCGGACGCGACACCGTCCTGTCCTGCCGACCATTCGAACACGGAAATGCCGAGCGGTTCGAACAGGGCCTCGCGCGCGAAATCCGGCAGGCTTTTGCCCGTTCCCTGTTCGATCAACGCGCCCACCAGCGCCACGCTGCCGCCGGAGTAGATCCACTGCGCTCCCGGTTCGGCGACGAAGGGTCGCTCGAGAACGTAACGGTAACGATCGGCAGCGTTTTCCATCCCGATCTCGCTGTTCTCCGGGTCCGTATAAGGGCGGCTCTCGTCCCATTCCATTCCGAGCGTCATGGTCAGCGCGTGTTCAACCGTCAGCTTTTGCCGCGTTGGATCGGTGGCGAGGTCTGCATATTGCTGAAATTGAGCAAGAAGCGGCGCAGCCGGCGCCGGTACGAGGCCGCGATCGAGCGCGATGCCGTAGAGAAGGCCGACCACGCTTTTCGTCACTGACCGGAGATCATGCAGCGTGTCGGGTTCGAAGGAGACGACCCCGAGCGGCTGCCCCCAGGTCTCGTCGATACCCTGATCATAGCGTTCTAGGACCGGCGTTCCGGCTCGCTCGACGACAACAGCATGCAGATGCGGCAGCAGACCGGAGGCCACGCCGGCGGCAAGTTTATCAGCGATATCAGGGTTCAGACCGGGGAGAGCAGTTGCGAAGGCGGACATGTTCTTTCCTCCGGAAAAAGGGCGGCTGCCATGAGTTTAGCAGGGGGACCATCTGCTGCAACAAGCCCACGGCTCATCCATCTCTAGAAATGCTGTTTTCGCCCGTCTGTTCGACGTTTGGACAGGTCCTACAACGGCGGCAGCCGGCGCTTGACCGACTGCCCCTTGATCACCGCCGTGCTGGTGACGGCATGGTCGGACAGGCCTTCCAGCACCGCATCCATCTCCTCGACGGAGCGCACGACCAGCCGTGCCAGAAACGGGTCCTCACCGGTGATCCGGTCGCATTCGACGATCTCCGGCGTTTCCTGAATGAGCTTTTCCACCAGATGCAGCTTGCCCGGCAGCGGCCGGATGCGCACCAGCGCACGGATCGCATAGCCGAGCGCCCGCGGATCGGTCTCCACGGTGAAGCCGGCGATGATGCCCGTCGCTTCCAGACGCCGAACCCGATCGGCAGTGCTCGGGGCCGACAGGCCGACCAAACGGCCAAGCTCGCTCATCGGCAACCGGCCTTGCGCGTCGAGCACCGTCAGCAGGCGCGCGTCGATGGCATCGAGGGGGGAATTTGTGGATCGAAGGGGTTCGGCGTCTTTTGCTTTCGTCATAGGTCGAAATTAGCGGTTTCACCTCCGATCCGCCATGGATTTCGGTGGATGATCCGACGATGCTGAACGCCTCTCTCTCCAAGGCTTATCCCATGATCATCGGCATCCTCTCAGGGCTCGCCACTTGCGCGCTCTGGGGCCTCACCTTCGTCGCCGCACGCGCGGTGGCGCCCTTTACCCCCATCGATCTCGCGGTTTCGCGCTACGGCCTGTTCGGCCTCGTCTCGCTCCTGCTGATGCTGCATCCCCGCTTCCGCCCGGTCGGGCTCGGTCTGCGGCACTGGTGCATTGGCCTTGCGCTCGGCGGGCTCGGCTATGTCGGGTATTTCGTCAGCGCGGCCTTCGCCGTCGGCCTTTCGGGACCGACCATTCCGCCCCTCGTCACCGGACTGATGCCGGTGATCCTGCCCTTGATCGCCAATCTCAGCGAGAAGGCCGTGGCCTGGCGCAGGCTGGCAGGCCCCCTGCTGCTGATCGCCGGCGGTATCGCCTTCGTCAATCTCGGCACATTCGCGGATGTGGCGTTGGAAGACCGGGGGAACCTTCTCGCTGGCACGGCCCTGTCCTTTGCAGCACTTGCCGTCTGGGTGGTCTATGGCCTTGCAAACTCCGCCATCATGCGCAGCGACGGAAACGCGCCCGACGGTCTCGCCTGGACGGGTCTTCAGGGCATCGGCGCGCTGATCGGCAGCATTCTTCTGCTTCCCTTCACATCGCTCGCCGCGCAGACAGCGTTCACGCTACCGCAGGTCGAGACATTCATCCTCTGGTCACTGCTGATGGGCCTTGCAGGATCCTGGCTGGCCACCGTGCTCTGGGTGGTCGCTGCGCGCCGCTTGCCTCTGTCGCTCGCCGCCCAGTTGATCGTCGCCGAAACGATTTTCGGTCTCGGCTACGGCTTCGTCTTCGAGGTGCGATGGCCGACAGTGACCGAGGCCGCCGGCGCGGGACTGCAGATCGCCGGCGTCTGTCTTGCTATCGCCGTCTTTACGTCCAGCAGCCGCAGTAGAGTGAAAGGGGCATAGATTGGCATTCCGCATCAGATTTGATCCTCGCCTCAGTCATCCTTCTCGCGGACATCTGAAAGGTGATGCTCCTGAAGGGATCAGACCCCGATCATCGATATCTACTGCCAAAATTGGAACTTCTTCGCAAACAACCCGCCGTCAAATCGATAGCCACTCGAACCTGCCCTAAGGCCAAAGCTCCGGGCCGTTGGTATCACACCACCGCGCACACCGTTTTCGTCTCGAGATAATTCTCCAGCCCCGGCGCGCCGTTTTCATAGCCCCAGCCGGATTGCTTGTGGCCACCCTTGGGCAGTTCGGGGGAGAAATAGGAGTGGCAGTTGATCCAGACCGTGCCGGAACGGATGGCGGCCGACAGGCGGTGGGCGGCACTGAGGTCGGCGGTCCAGACGCTGGCGGCAAGGCCATAGGGGGAATCGTTGGCGAAGGCGAGCGACTCTCCCGCCTCGTCGAACGGTGTGACGGCGACGACGGGACCAAAAATTTCCTCGCGCATCAGGGCCATATCCTGACGCACGCCGGTAACGACGGTCGGCGCATAGAAGGTCTGCTGCTCGCCGTCCTGCACCCCGCCTGCGACGATCTCCGCGCCGTCGGACACACCGCCGCGAACATAGCGCGCGACCCGGTCGGCCTGTTTCCGGTTGACCAGCGGCCCGAGGTCGGTCTCAGGGTCGAGGCCGTGGCCGAGACGCAGCCGGCCCGCCTCCCGCGCCAACCCCTCGACCAGCCGGTCGTAGACCGCACGGTGGGCATAGACGCGCGAGCCGGCGACACAGACCTGCCCGGCATTGGCGAAGATGCCGCGGGCGATGCCGGGAACAGCGAGGTCCATGTCTGCGTCGGCCAAGACGATGGCCGGCGATTTGCCGCCCAGTTCCAGCGTCAGCTTTTTCAGATTGCCGCGCGCGGCCCCCACGATCAGCTTGCCGACCTCGGTCGAGCCGGTGAAGGCCACCTTGTCGACATCCGGATGGGCGGCGAGCGCTGCGCCCGCGACTGCCCCGGAGCCGGTGACGATGTTGACGACGCCGGCCGGTATTCCCGCTTCGATCATCAGTTCGCCGAGGCGAAGGGCGGTGAGCGAGGTTTCCTCGGCCGGCTTCAGCACCACGGTGCAACCGGCGGCAAGGGCCGGCGCCAGCTTCATTGCGGCCATCAGCAGCGGGGAATTCCACGGTGTGATGGCGGCCACAACGCCGATCGGTTCGCGCGTCGTATAGGCAAAGATTTTTTTGCCCGGCGGCTGGTAGGCAATCGAGGTGGGAATGGTGGTGCCGAGGATTTTCGTGGCAAAGCCCGCGAAATAGCGAAACTGTTCGGCCGAGGCCGGGATTTCGCCAAACCGTCCGGTCTTCAGCGACTTGCCCTGGTCGAGTGTTTCAAGCTCCGCCAACGCATCCGCATTCGCCTCGATAAAATCGGCGATGCGCCAGAGCAGTTTTGCGCGTGCCGACGGCGTCATGCCGCGCCAGGCGTCGCTTTCGAAGGCGGCTCTCGCGGCCGAGACGGCCGCATCCACATCCGATGCATTCGCTTCGCTCAGTTCCGCCAGAGGCTCGCCGGTTGCGGGATCGTAGGTCGAAAACGTCGCGCCGCCGGAGGCCTCAACCCAGGTACCGCCGATCAGCAGGCGTTTACGCGGTATCGACAAGAAGGCCTTGGCGCCCTCGCTTTCGGGCTTGTACGGGCGAAGGATGAGGGTCATGGGGTATCTCCGGTCTCGCTTGCTGCGCCGGAGCGCAGGCGGTTGGCGGCGGAAAGCGCGCCGCGCAGGATGGAATGATAGCCGGTGCAGCGACAGAGATTGCCCTCCAGCGCCGACAGGATCTCCGGCTCTCCCGCCTGTCGGTTGCTGAGGAACAGCACAGTCAGCGCCATCAGGAAGCCGGGCGCGCAATAGCCGCACTGGAAGGCATTCTCATCGATGAGCGCCGCCTTGACGATACGGGCGGTCTCGAAGGCGTCCAGCCCTTCCGGCGAGACGATGTCGGCCCCCTCGATCTGCCAGGCCATGACGAGGCAGGCATTGACGGCCTGGCCGTTCATCATCACCGTGCAGGCGCCGCAGCGCCCGATGCCGCAGGCGACCTTGGTGGCCGTCTGGAGGTACTGATCGCGCAGGATCTCCGAGAGCCGCGTCTCGGCCGGCGTGACGATGGACTGCATCTCGCCGTTGAGGCGAAAGGCGATGGCGCTCATACGCGTGCTCCGATCGCATCCAGAAGGCCTTCCGGACAGAAGGGGACGGTCAGCGGGGTCTTGCCGGCGTTCTGGCCGGCGGTCTGGCCGATGGCCGTTCCGACGGCATTGGCGATGGCCGGGGTGATCGCGCCGATCCCGAGTTCGCCGGCACCGCGCGGGCCGAGACCGTCGCCGTCATCCAGCCCTTCCAGCGCGAAGACTGACAGGCTGCGCGCCGTATCGCGGATGCCGGGCAGCATATAGGTGTCGAGATTGGCGGTCACATAGGCACCGTCCAGCATCCGCGCGTCCTCGGTCAGCGTGAAGCCGAGCCCCTGGATCGCCCCGCCCTCCATCTGCCCGAGATAGGCGGCGACGTCGAGAACCGGGCCTGCCGCTGTGTGCTGGTGGATATCGAGGACGCGAACCGCGCCCGTGATCCGGCTCACCGCCACGCGCACGATGCAGGCGCCGAAGGCGAAGATGTAGCGGGCATTGCTGGCCGTGTACTCCGTCTTTGGAAAGTCGAAGGCGACCGTGACGGACGGCCGTGCGTCGGGAGCGAGCGCCTCGGCCAGATCTCGAAAGCGCATCAGCAGCCGGCCGCTGTCGCTGCGCCGGTCGGCGATGCCACCGGGGGCCAGTTTCAGGCCGTCGGCAGGCCGGTCGAGCAGGCGGGCGGCGGCATCCGTCAGCCGGGCGGAAAACTCCGGGCCCGCCAGTCGCGCCGCCCGCCAGACGACATAGCCGCCGCGCGAGGCACTGGTGGAGCCGGAATCCGGGGCAAGCGCCGTGTCGCCGGTGACGGGCAGGATATCGTCGCGGCTGATCCCGAGTTCGGCCGACACGGCCGCCTGGACGGAGGTGAGCAGCCCCTGCCCCATCTCGTCCAGCCCGTAGGCCGCCTCGATCAGCCCGTCGGCGCGCAAGCGCAGGCGCCCGCCGGCCGGATCGGGCACCAGCGAGCCGAGCCCATTGCCCTGATAGTTCAGCGCCATGCCCGTGCCGATCATCTCCTCGCCGTCGCCGGGCCCGGGATCGTCCCAGAGCGGGCTCGCGGCGGCGGCCTCCAGCATGTCCATGAGGCGCTCCGACGGGGCGACAGTTTGGCCGAGAAAACCGGGTGAGCCTTTTGCACGTAGGTTCCGCCGGCGGATCTCCACGGGCGTCAGGCCGCAGAGCTCCGCCAGCGCATCCATCTGGCATTCGATCGCATAGGTCATCTGGTTGGCGCCGAAACCGCGAAAGGCGCCGCAGACGCCGTTATTGGTATAGGCAAGCCGCCCGCGCGTCGAAACATGCGGGATGACGTAGGGACCGGCGACATGCTCGAGCGCGGTTTCCAGCACGCCGGGACCGAGCGAGGCATAGGCGCCGGCATCGGCGAGCAGGTCCACCTCCTGCGCGATCAGGCGCCCGGCGGCGTCGCAGGCGGTGCGCATGCGGATGATCATCGGATGACGCTTGATGCCGGATATTACCGACTCGGCCCGCGATAGCTGGAGGCGCACCGGCTTGCCGGATTTGATCGCCAGCAAGGCCAGCGCCGGCTGCACCGTCAGCTCGTCCTTACCGCCGAAGGCGCCGCCGGTCGGGCTGGTGACGACGCGGATCGTTTCCTCTGGACGCCCGAGAATGCGCGCCAGCTGCAGCCGGTCGCGCGCGCCGTGCTGGCCTCCGACGAAGACGGCGAGCGATCCGTCCGGTTCGACACGCGCAAAGCCGCCTTCCGTTTCCATGAAACCATGCATCTGCCGCGAGGTCTCGTAGCGCCGCTCGACGACATGCGCCGCCGCCCCGAACCCGGCCGCAACGTCGCCGCGCGAAAAATGCAGGATCCGCTGCAGGTTGCCGCCCGCATGGATCGCCGGGGCTGTGTCCGACAGCGCTTCTTCGGGGTCTGTCACGATGGGCAAGTCTTCGTAGTCCACCCGGATCAGCGCGAGCGCCGCCTCCGCCGTGGCCGCATCGACGGCAGCGACAGCGGCCACGGGATCGCCGACATAGCGCACCGTGTTAAAGCAGAAAGCCGGCTGATCCTGCACCACGATGCCGAACGCATTCTCGCCGCGAATGTCGTGGTGCGTGACGACCGCCGCGACGCCGGGCAGCGCCTCGGCCGCGCGGGTATCGATCGACAGGATGCGCGCATGCGGGCGACCGGCCCGCAAAATCCGCCCGACCAGCATGCCCGCCTCCCGCCGATCCGTCAGGTAGGACAGGGTTCCGGAAACCTTGGGCTCCATGTCGGGCCGGACATGCCAGCGATGCGGCTGGTCCGTCCGAGACAGGCGGATCTCCGTTGGCGTGCGCGGCATCTCCAGTTCTGCCGATCTCTGCGGCACGGGGCCCTCGGCCAGGCGGGATCGTCCGGCATCCCGCAAACCCTGCACCAGCGCATTGGCCGCAACCATCCGCCTGTACCGCCCCGACCGAAACGCATCGTCGGGCGCGTCGATCGCCGCGATCAGCGCGGAGCGTAGCGCCGGCCAGTCGATCCCGGCGACATCCTGTCCTGTGAGCCGCCGCTCGATCTCATACAGCCTGCGCGGCACCACAATGCCGCCGCCGACCGCGAGGCGAGCCGCGACGATGGTGCCATCGTGGCAATCGAGACGGCCCGCAATGCCGATGACGCTGGGGGTGAAGGCAGCACGCAGGCCGATCTTGCGCTGGGTCCAGCGGCTCTGGGAAGCCGGCACCGGCAGGTGCACCGCCTCCAGCACCTCGGCCGGGTCGGCCGGGCGGCGGAGCCAGCCGGAAAGGGGCTCGCGGAAGCGCCCGTCTCTGCCCGTTACCTCCAGCGTCGCGTCCAGCGCCAGTAGCGCCGGCAGGAGGCAGCCGGTGCGGGCGACGACGTTGCCGCCGACCGTGGCGAGGTTGCGCACCGCAGGCCCGGCCACCGTGCGGGCGGCGGCTTGCAGCATCGGCAGGTGATACGCCACACGCTCGCTGGAGCAGAGAAGGCCGAGCGGCGACAACGCCCCGATCCGCAGGCCCGCCGCATCCCCCGTGATCCCCTTGAGGCCGGGAATGCGGCCGAGGTCGATCAGTCGTGTCGGCTTGGACAGGCCGCGGGCCCACTCCAGTTGCAGCGCCGTGCCGCCGGCAACGAGACGCGCATCGCCCTGAAGCAGGTCGAGCGCCTCCCGGACGCCGGCCGGGTGCAGGACCTCGAGGGAAAAGGGGTGCGGGAGATCGGCCATCGTCACCCCGCCCCGGCAACGGTGCCGAAGCGCAGGCCCTTTTCCTTCAGCCAGCGGCGATAAGCGATGGAGGAGGAATCGGCGCGGGTCGGAATTTCCCGCCGGGGCTCCATCGGCAGGAGCAGCGGGCGCTGGTTCTCCACGATGATGCGGTCCTGCAGGAAAATAACCTGCTCGAAATGCAGAAGCGAGGTCTGGGTGGAGGCGGTATCCACCAGATACATGACCGGCTGTGCCCGACAGAGATCCTCCTCGATCGGCTGTATGAACAGCGCGATGGCGTCGAGCCGGTCGGGGGCCGTCGGACAGACGCGGTAGAGCATCACCACGAAGGGCATCGGCACGCGGTAGGTCAGCTGCACGAAGCCACCCTCGCTTTCGGTGGCGGCGATCCGCGGCTGGAAGAAGGTGCAGTTGGTCGCCCACACCTCGTCCACGTCGCGGCGGATCTCGCTGAGATAGCCCGGCACCTCCGTGTTCGGCTCGGCGCCCAGAATATCGGCATGGACGAAGGGGAAATGCGCCATGTCGAGAAAATTCTCCACCACCCGCAAGCCGGAGGCACGCATCGTCACCCAGCCGCAGGGCACGAACCGGCGATCGGTCTCCAGCGCCTCCGAAATGTCGAAGATGTCCCGGCGCGGCGCGCCGAGCGTCGTCCATACGCAACCGTATTTCTCCCGCACCGGCAGTGGCGGGCCGGCAGGGGCCTCGCGGACGGTGATGCCATCGGCGCCGCGCGACACGATGATGTCCTGCCCGAGCAGGCGGGTGAAAACGGGCGCGGTCCCGATGTCGGCCGCTGTTTCGACCGCATACCATTCATCGAGCGCTGCACTGTCGGTCGTCTTTGCCACCTGTCTCGCTCCATCGTCCCTTGCCGGTGTTCGGAATGCTCCGCGACCGGCGGCCGGTCCTTTCATTGCCCCGCTTTCGTCCACTGCGCCGTGCCTTCGCTGTTCTCTGCGAGCCAGGCGGCCCGGCGGGCGAAATGGGGTGGAGCGAGGCGGTGGATGTCGGCGATGATGTGGTCGAGGTCGGCGGTTTTCAGCACACCATCCTCGGCCAGGATCCTGCCGTCCACCATGGTCAGGCGGACATCGCTGCCACGCACGGCGTGGACCAGATTGTGCTGTAGGTTGAAGTAGGGACCATCGGAAAAGACCGGCGTCATGCGCGGCGTGTCGGTGCGCACCGCGATCAGGTCGGCGCGCTTGCCGGCTTCCAGCGATCCGATCTCGTGGTCGAGCCCAATGGCCCGCGCACCCGTGATCGTCGCCATGCGCAGCACGTCCCAGCTGTCCATGGCGGCGGCGTCGAGGTCTTTCAGCTTGCCAAGGAGGGAGGTCACCTTCATCTCCTCGAACATGTCGAAATTGTTGTTCTCCTTCTCGCCATCCGTGCCGATGCCGACCGGCACGCCGGCGGCGAGCATATCGGCCACCAGCGCGATGCCGCTTGCGAGCTTCATATTGCTCACCGGATTGTGGGCGACGGAGACGGTATGGTTCGAGATCAGGTCGATTTCCGACGCATCGAGCCAGACGCCGTGGGCGATCATGGTGCGCGGCGCCTCGAAGAAGCCGAGATCCTTCAGGGCGAACATCGGGCGCTTGCCATAACGCCTTTCGAATTCGGCAAGCTCGATCTGTGCCTCGCTGCAATGGGTGTGGAAACCGGTATCATAGCGTTTTGCAAGGTCGATGGCGCGCTGCTGGCCGGCTTCGTCCGCATAGAACAGATGCTCCAGCCCGACCCAGACATTGACGCGGCCACCGGCCTTGCGGTGCCACGTCTGCAACATGGCCTCGTTCATGTCGAGCGTGTCGAAATAGTTGTAATCCGGGTGTTCGCCGACATAGGGAACCGCCACCAGCCGGTTGCCGATGATCTCCGCCGCGCGCGCGCTGCCGTCCATGAAGCGCCACATGTCGACCACCGTCGTCGTGCCGCCGAGCACGGATTCCGCGTAGCAGAGAAAGGAGGCGGCCTCGGCTTCCTCCGGGCGCAGCATGCGGTGCATGGGGTTGATGTGCAGGGTCAGCCAGTCCCAGACCGGCAGATGCTCGGCGGTCCCGCGGAGAAACCCGGAATGGGCATGCGCATTGACGAGGCCGGGCATCAGCAGGCAGTTCGTCATCCGCTTCACCGGCACCTCTGCGTTGACGGCCGTCAACATGTCCACCGGCCCGACGGCCAGGATGCGGCTGTCCTCGATCAGAACGGCGCCACCCGCAATCACGCTGTTTGCGGCGTCCATGGTCAGGAGCGTATCGCCGGCGATGATCTGCTTGTCCGTTGCCATTCTGGGTCCCGTTCGGGTTGAGGGTCTGTCGGTCATGGGTCTCACGCCGCTCGCAGCAGAAAGTCGGCCGCGCGTTCGCCGATCATGGTCACCGGTGCATGGGTGTTGCAGGTGGGAATGATCGGGATCACCGAGGCATCCGCAATGGTCAGGCCCTCGACGCCGCGCACCCGCAGGCGGGCGTCCGTCACCGCCATCTCACCCGCGCCCATGGCGCAGGTGCCGCAGACGTGGAAGAAGGTCGAGCAGGCATTGCGGATATAGGCGACGATCTCGCGACGCGAGAGCCGGGGCGCTGGCGCGAGATGGCCGCCGAACCAGTCGGCATAGGCGCGGGTCTGCACGAGGTCCAACACAGTTTCCACGGAAATGACCAGCGCGTCGAGATCGGCTTGTTCGGCCAGGTAGTTCGGCTGAATCTCCATCCGACCGCCGGGCTCGGCACCGAGCAACCGCAGATGACCGATGCTTTTCGAGCGCATCAGGCCGCAGCCGATGGAGAAGACCTCGCCGGAGAGGTCGTGAAGCTCACGAATGCGCGCCTCCGCGCCGTTGCCCTGGATCGGAAACGCATGGAGGTCCGCCTGCGGCAGGGCGGCCGACGATTTCCAGTTGATCATGGTCCCGCCGCCATTGCCGACGACCGGCCCCAGCGGTTGCCTCGCCCGGAACACGCAGGACTGTACCAGCGGATGATCCTGCAAATTGCGCCCGACGCCGGGCAGCGCGGCGAGGACATCCACGCCGAGCCGGGAGAGTTCCGCGGGATCGCCGATGCCCGATTGCATGAGGAGGCGCGGCGTATCGATAGCGCCGAGTGCGAGCACGACCTGCGTGATGGCACGCGTCTCGCACAGGCGCCCTTCGACAAGATGCTTCACGCTGACGCAGTGGCGGTGCTCGAAGCCGAGACAGACCGCAAGCGACCCGGTCAGCACCGTCAGGCGCGGGTGCGCAAGGATCGGCCGGAGATAGCCTGTCGCCGAACTCCAGCGCTTGCCGCCCGAAATGTTGAAATTGGCGATCGCCGCCCCTTCGTTATCAGGCCCGTTCGGATCGTCGATGACCGGAATTCCAAGCTCCGCCGCGCCGCCCAGCATGGCGTCGGCGACCGGATGAACAGGCGCACCGCGCTCGATGCGCAGCGGGCCGCCGGCACCCCGCAGCTCTGTCTCGCCGTCCTCCCAGTCCTCCGCGCGCTTGAAGAAGGGCAGCACGTCAGCAAATGACCAGCCCTCGCATCCGGCCTCTGCCCAAGCATCGTAGTCCATCGGATGGCCGCGATACCACATCATGGCATTGATCGCCGACGAGCCGCCCAGCACCTTGCCGCGCGGAATGCTGATCGTGCGGCCGTTCACCCGTTCCGTCGGTGCATAATCGTAGCCCCAGTCGTAGGCGCCACGCCCGAGCGGCACCCAGCCGGCGGGATCGTCCAGTGCCGCGACATCGAGACCGGCCGGGCCGGCCTCGATCAGGAGCACGGTCGCGTCCGACCCCTCGACCAGCCGGCGCGCCACGGCACAGCCGCCCGAACCCGAGCCGACGACGATATAGTCGTAAGCCGGAGCAAGCGTTCGGACGGGCAGGATGGTCGGGTGCGCCATGGTCTAGTTGTGCTCGCTCGGCCCCATGATGACCACGCTCTCGCTGGCCTCCACATGGCGCACGAAGATATACTTGTCCTCACGCCCGTCGCTGTGCTTGCGCCGGATGTCCGGCTGCACGCTGCCGGCCACCTTGGCGACGACCAGATAAGGCACGTCGGCTGACAGGCCGGCCTGGCAATGGGCGTCGAATTCCTCCACCGTTCGGGCGGTAAACGCATGGTCCACGCCGCAACCGCGCGCGATGGCGGCGATGTCGACGCGGCCGAAGGCCGTGTGTGTCGGGGGGCCGCCGATCGACTGGTAGCACTCGTTGTCCCAAACGACGACGAACAGGTTCTTCGGCTGCTCGTTGCCGAGCGTCGCCAGAATGCCGAGATTGAACATCATGCCGCCATCGGTATCGAGCGAGACCACGCGCCGGTGCGGCAGGCCGGCCGCAAGCCCGAAGGCCTGCGGCGTGACGCAGCCGAGCTGCTGCTGGAAGAGGCTTGCCGCGCGCATGTGCGGGGCGGCATTGTACCACTCGTCGACGCTGCCGCCGAGCGACAGGATCACCAATTCGTCCTTCAGCCGTGCGGCGAGCGCCGTCATGCAGTCGAAACGCTTCATCGCACGATCTCCCCGCCAAGCGCGATCGCCGAATGATAGTAACCGGCATAGGACCAATTGTAGGCATCGACGATCGCCCGCTCGATGCCGTCTTCCTCGCGTACCACGCGGTAGGGAATGCGCAGCGCGTCGAGCACCGGCTCCATGGTGATGCCGTGGGGGATCGCCCACCAGTTGTTCTCGCCAAGCTCGCCACGATAGCTCATGAGCATCACCACCGGAATGCCGGCACCGAGACCCATGCGGGCGAGCGGCTCGACGGCGGCGCGCAGGCCGGAATTCTCCATCACCAGCGCGGCGCGCTTGCCCGAAAGGAACACGCCGCCGCAGATGGCCGCGCCCTCGCCCTCGTTGGTGACACGGATGGTGCGGATGTCGGGGTCGGCGTCGAGCGCCGGATAGAGTTCCTTGAACAGCGAGTCCGGCAGGTAGCAGACGATGCTGACGCCCGCCTTCTTCAACCCCCGGATCACCGCATCGACGGCCGATTGCTTCATGATGCATCCTTTCGAGGCGAACAGGGTGGCAAGAACACAGTGTTCCGAATAGTCCATGATTTCGTTACGAAGCGGTGCGCCCAGCGCAACACCTCAGCCCGCTTCCCCGGTGGCGTCGCGCAGGCGGTCGAGATGTCCCCCGAGCACGCGGCCAAGCGCGGAGGAGGCCGGCGACATTTCCTTTTCGGTGCGCGAGAGCAGCATGAGCTTGCGCAGCGAGAGCTTCGGATCGCGCAGCGGCACGAAGCCCAAGGTGCCCTCGGCAATATCCTGCTCTATGCCGACGCGGGTCTGGAGCACGAGCCCGAGGTCGCGCTTGGCAAGGTCCGTCATCAGCGCGATGGAATTGGTGCGGGCGCGCTGGTTCAACTCGGCAAAGGTGCGCCCGAAGGCCTCCTCCACCCAGGCGCCGAGCGTCAGGCTCGCATCCGACAGGATGACGCGCTCGCCGGCGAGGTCCGACATGCGCAGGTCGGTCTTGCCGGCCAGCCGGTGGTTGGGCCGGGTGACCACGCCGAGCGGCAGCGACACCATGCCGATGCGTCGCACATTGCGCGGCACCCGGATGTCGAAGACGAGGCCGAGATCGCATTCGCCTTCGGCTACGGCATTGGCCACCTGCTGGGAACTCATCACCCGCACATCGACGGCGATGCCGGGATGCGATCGCCAGAAGGCCTCAAGCGCTTCCGGCATCAGTCCGCGCGACACGCTTTCGATGATCGCCACCGACACCGTGCCCCGGTGCAGGCCATGCAGCTCGTTGATCTCGTTGCAGGCGCGGTCGAGCTCGGAAAAGCTCTGGCGGGCATGGTAGAGCATCAGCTCGCCGGCGCTCGTCAGCTTCAGCCGCTGGCGCACCCGCTCGAACAGCGGCAGGCCGAGTTCCTCTTCCAGCTGCTTGATGATGCGGCTGACCGAGGAGGGCGCGACATTGAGCATCTGGGCGGCCTGCCGCATCGAGCCCAACCGTGCCACCAGCTGGAAATAGTGGATGCGGATGGCGACGAGGCCGAGCCGGTAGGGGTCCATCAGACCCGCTCGAACAAGGGCTGCAGCGCCATCTGCGGCACCAGCACATTGCCCTTGTCGGTGATACGGATTTCCGGAATGACCGACAGGGGGATGAGGTTGAAACCCATATAGGGAATGGTGCAGCCGGCCTTCTCCCATTCGATCTTCAGACGTTTCACCTCTTCCGCCACCGCATGGACGCGCTTGTCGGAGAGAAGCCCCGCGATCGGCAATTCCACCATTGCGGTCACCACCCCGCCCATGACGACGCAGACCCCGCCCTGCACAGCCGCAATCGCGTCCAGCGCCACCTGCATGTCGGCCTCGCTGGCACCGGCAACGATGATGTTGTGGCTGTCATGGCCGACCGAGGAGGCAACCGCGCCGCGCTTGAGGCTGAAATTGCTGAGCAGGCCATGGCCGACATTGCCGTCCGATTTGCCGTGCCGCTCCACCACGGTCACGAAGCAGAGGCCATGGCGGTCGAAGTGGGTCTGCCAGTCGTTGGCGGGTTCGAGCACGACGGGCACATGACCGAGCATGATGCCGGGCAGCTCCGTGCGGATCGTGTGGGCGATCACCGTCTCGGTCGGCAGATCGGGCGTGAGCTTCAGGCCCTTGGGCAGTTTCACGGTGCTATAGGCGGCGTCCGGATAGCGGTAGGGACGGGACAGGGTCTCCTCCAGCACGGGGGTGATCTTCCGCTGATCGACCACCAGTTCGCCGCCATACCAGGTGCTGACCGGGGAGAGATCGTCGCTCAGAAGCACGAGATCGGCGCGGCGCCCGCCGCCCATGCCGCCGATCTCGCCGTCCATGCCGAAGCGGGTGGCGCCATGCAGCGAGCCCATCGACCAGGCCTGTTCGGGCGTCATGCCGGCCTTCACCGCTTCGCGCACCACCCAGTCGAGCCCGAAGAACAGGAGGTCGTCGGCATCACGGTCGTCGGTGCAGACGGCAACGCGTTTGTGGGACGCGCCAAGCTCGGTGATCGTCCGGATCGCATGCGGCAGGGAATGCCAGGCGGTCGTCGGCGGGCCGCCGCGCAGGAACAGCCAGATACCGGCCTCCAGCAGGTCGTCGGCGATCTCCCGGTCGATGGCTTCATGCGTGTCGGTGACGCCGGAGGCGGCATAGGCGGCAACGAATTCGCGGCCGTAGACATGGCCGGAGACCGGCCGGCCGCGCGCGAGCGCCGCCGCCAGGATGGCATGGGCGCGTTCGTCGCCCATGGCGACGGGCACGAAATCCATCTTCTCGCCGAGAGCCACGGCTTCCGGCCACGCATCGAACAGCGCGGCGATCTTGCCTGGCGTCAGATCGCCGCCGGCGGTTTCAAGTTCGGGCGAGGTGGCGGGAACCGTGCTCGGAACGGTAAGGAAGATCGACAATGGCGCATGGCGCGCATCCTCCAGCATCGCCTCCACACCCGCCACGTCCATTACATTACCGATCTCGTGGCTGTCGCAGAAGATCGTCGTCGTGCCGTTGAGAAGGGCGGCCTCGGCATAGGCGCAGGCCGTCACCATGCTGGATTCGATATGGATATGCGGATCGACCAGCCCCGGCGCGAGAATCCCGCCCCGCGCATCGTAACGCTTCGCCCCGCCCTTGTGGCTTCCCGCGGGTTTGACGGCGGCGATGCGTCCGCCCGAAATCCAGATCTCCCGCTCGGGCAGGATCCGCTCGGAATAGGTGGAGAGTACCCGCGCGTCCCCGATGACGAGGTCGGGATCGCGGCGCCCGGACGCGACATCGGCAAGCCTGCGCGTCATTGTGGAGAGCGGCTGGACGGAAAAGCGGGTGAGAGGCTGCATGGCGATCTCCGGGGATGGGTTGAGATGAGCGTGACGGGTTGGTCTGTCTGTCTTTTCTCCCGCAGAACCGGCCGATCCTCCCGATCGTCCAGCCCTAATGATAATCCGGGATGCCCGGCATCGTGATGAAGCCGTCGAGCGCGCGGACGCGGCGGATCCAGCGGCGCAAGGCGGGGAACGCGTCGTGATCGACGCCGTAATCGCGACTGAGTGCGAAAGAGGGAAAAAGGGCAAGGTCGGCGAGGGTCGCCCCGTCGCCGCAGAACCAGTCCTGCCCGTCGAAATGCCGCAGCGTCATGTGGTCGTCCATGGTGCGGAACGCCGCGCGTGCCCGTCTACGCAAGGCGTCCGCATCGCCGGGGGCGGCGAACATCGCGTTCAGTCGCGCCTGGAACGCCGGTGCGAGTGCGATTTCGGAAAAGCCGAGCCACGTGACGACGGCGCCGAATTCGGCCGGCGCCTCCGGCAGAAAACGGCCCGCCGGGTCGTAGGCCTTGGCCAGATACATCAGGATCGCCGCCGTACCGTGCAGAACGAGGCCGTCGTGTTTGAGAACCGGGAGCGTGCCCTGCGGATTGAGCGCCAGCATGGCCGGCTTCAACTGCTCCTGCCCCGGAAACATATCGACTGCGACCGGATCGACGTTGCACCGGAGCAGCGACAGCAGCAGGCGGACGCGATAGCTCGCCTCGTCCAGTTCGTAATGGTAGAGTGTCGGCTGCGCCATCAGGCCACCTCGCTCGTGGTTTCCAGCCGGAAGCGCAACGCCTCCGCCCAGCGCGCATGATGCTTCTGCCGCGCGACCGGGTGGGGCTCCGCGCCGAGGAGGACGAGATGCGCGCACGTGCGGTCAGAAGTGACCGCCTGCACAGCCACCAGCAGCGTGTCTCCATCCACTGTGATCACCGCCGCGGGACCTTCGAGCCCCAGCTCTGTCTGGACGGCGGAGGCCGCACAGTCGATCGAGACGCTGCGCACCGGGGCGAAGCCGGTATCCGCCCCGAAATCAGGCAGAAGCGCATCCGCAGAGGCGGTCGCCCAGACGATGCCGTATCGTTCCGCGACCCGGTAGAGCGGCACCTTGATGGTCTGCGGCACATCGAGCTTCGGATGGGCGGGGATATAGCGACACTGGCCGGCCGCGTCGTACTGCCAGCCGTGATAAAGACAGGCGATGTGATCGCCGCGCACGAAGCCGAACGACAGACGCATGCCGCGATGCGGGCAGCGATCCTCCCAGACATGCGCCGTGCCGCCGGTGTCGCGCCACACGACGATCTCGCTGCCGGAGACCACGGCGCCCGCCGAGGTTCCCGCCTCGATCGACGACGACAGGGCGACCGGCACCCACCCCTCTTCCAGTCTCATGTCCCGCTCCCGTTCATGCGCTCAACTCCGTTCGACATCGAGGACGATGCAATCCTCGGGCCCGAGGCTGCAGGCCATTTCGAAAGCATCGATGAGGTCGTCCTGACCCCGGACGCGGAAGGTGGCCGCATCCGCATCGCAGGCGCCGACATCGATCTCAATATCCAGCCGCCGGGCGCGGTGCAGCGCGAATTCGGTAAAACTTCCGCACACCATCCGCCCGCGAAACGTGAACCGCGCCGCAGTGCTCATCTCCGACATCGGCGTCCCATCCCTTGCAAAACCAATCCCCAGAGCCCTGAAATTCGCCAGACTGCATAAAAAACTTGCACGTCTTTCTTTTGGGCATTCTAGGCATTTTTCGCCGCAGTATTCAAGTCGCCCGCTCCGATCCAGTGTTGCCTTTTACACATCGCTATTGCGGGAAAAACTCGCCGATACCGAACAACCACTGCCTTTTGGGGCCGGGTTTCCCGACACCGAAAGGCTTTGCGGCATGATGAGACCGCGAAAACTTGCGTCAGGTCCATGCGTTTCCCGCGGATTTCCCATGTTGGCCGGCGCCTTGCGGGTGCGGGATCCGCAAGGCGCCGCCAACTGGCACACGAGTTGCTTTAAAACGAGGCTGGGGCGCGACGTCGCTCAAGAGAACGACCTGAAGGGGATGCCATGATCGACCTGCGTACACTTTCCCGCCGCGGCTTCTTGAATATGAGCGCGGTCGGAGCGGCCTCGCTGATGCTGCCGGCCGGCCTTGCCCGCCAGGCGCTGGCGGCGACCGCGCTTCCGGCCATTGCCGAAGAAGACGCCGTGATCGGCTTCGGTCATGTCGGTCCCATTTCCGACGAGGGCTGGACCTGGTCGCACCATCAGGGCCTGCTGGCTGTCAAGGAAGCCTATCCAAAGCTCAAGAAGATCCTGGAAGTCGAGAACATTCCCTATTCCGCCGATGCGACGCGCACCTATCGGCAGTTCGTCTCGGAAGGCGCCAACCTGATCTTCGACACCTCGTCAAACGGCGACTTCCTGCACGAGGTCGTCAAACGCGCCACGGACGTCGCTTTCCTGGAATGCAACGGCCATATCACCATGGACAATCTGGGCTGGTACTACCTTGCCCACTGGTATCCGACCTATGTGCTGGGCGTGGCCGCCGGCCACCTGTCGAAGACCGGCAAGCTCGGCTATGTCGCGTCCTTCCCGGTGGCCTCCGTCTACGCCTCCACAAACGCCTTCCTGATGGGTGCACGCACCGTCAATCCCCAGGCGACGCTGCAAACCATCGTTATCAATTCCTGGTTCGATCCGCAGGCCGCGACCCAGGCCGGCACGGCGCTGATCGACAATGGCTGCGACTTCCTGTTCGGCATCATGGACGAGGCCGGCTACCTGCAGGTCGCCGAAAAACGCGGCGTCTGGGCCGCGATGTGGAACACCGACATCCGCCGCTACGGCCCCAATTCCTACGTCTCCTCGGTCATCATCGACTTCAAGAAATTCTATGTCGATCAGGTCGGCAAGCGCCTGGCCGGCACCTGGACGCCGAGCGAGACGCTGCTGGCCATGGGTGCCGGCGTCGACCGCGACGCATGGGGGGAGAAGGTGCCGGCCGATGTCGGCAAGGCCGCCGACGCCGTGCGCGACAAGATTATCGGGGGCTGGTCGCCGTTCGAGGGCGAGATCAAGGATGCAACCGGCACGGTCCGCGTCGCCGCCGGGCAGAAGATGACCGAACTGGAACTGTACAATTGGGACTGGTCCGTCGAGGGCGTTTCGGGGCTGACCTCTTAAGATCCGCATCATGTGAAGACCCCGCCCCCATGCTTCTCGACAGGCGGTTCGGAAGGGGCGGGTCGAAACCCGGCCTCGCCCGCCTTGCCTGAGCCGAAGCGTTCCCGCGTCCATCATCACAGCCCACAAGGTCCCCGGCCCTGTCGACATCCCCTCACGCACCCCGTTTCCAACCCACTCCCGGCACGCCGCCCCTCGTGCAGTTAAGGGGGATCGCCAAGTATTTTCCGGGCGTCGTCGCCAACGAGAATGTCCATCTGGAGGTCATGCCGGGCGAGATCCATGCGCTGCTCGGGGAGAACGGCGCCGGCAAATCGACGCTGATGAACATCCTCACCGGCATCTACCAGCCGGATGCCGGCGAGATCATCATCGACGGCTATGCGAAGCAGTTCTCGACGCCGGTGCAGGCGATCGCGGCCGGCATCGGCATGGTCCACCAGCATTTCAAGCTGGTTCAGGCCTTCACGGTGGCCGAAAACATCCATCTCGGCTGGTCGGACACGCCGCGCCGCGCCTCCGCCCATGTCCTGGAAGCGCGCACGCAGGCGCTCGCCGCCCGGTTCAACCTGGCGACCCGCCCCGGCGCACGGGTCAGCGACCTTTCGACCGGCGAGCAGCAACGCGTGGAAATCCTGCGGGTGCTCGCCCGCGATGCCCGCGTGCTGATCCTCGACGAACCCACGGCGGTGCTGACGCCGGCCGAAGCGCGCGAACTGTTCAAGGCGCTGCGGGTGTTCGCCGCCGCCGGCAATGCCGTGATCTTCATCAGCCACAAGCTGGACGAAGTGCTGGAGATCTCCGACCGCGTCTCGATCCTGCGCGGCGGCCGCAAGATCGCCACTGAAAACACGGCCGACTGCACGCCCCGCCTGCTGGCGCGGCGGATGGTCGGGCGCGATATCGTGCTTGCCGACATGCGCCAGCGGGCGCCGGGCGCCCGCCCGGTGTCGGCAACTCCGGTGGTGAGCCTCGAAAACGTGTCCGCCCTCGGCGATGGCGGCCATATGGCGCTGAGCGGCGTTTCGCTCGAGATCCGCGCCGGCGAGATCGTCGGCATTGCGGGTGTCGCGGGCAACGGGCAGCGCGAGCTGAGCCAGGTGCTGACCGGGATCCGTCCTGCCAGCGCCGGGCGCATCCTGATCGAGGGCCGCGAGGTTGCCGCGAGCGATCCCGCAGCCTTTGCCGAAAGCGGGATCGGCCACATTCCCGAAGACCGGCTGCACAGCGGCCTTGCGCCCGCGCTCAGCATCACCGTCAACGCCGTGATGCGGGAATACAGGCGACCGCCGGTCTCGCAGGGCGGCATCTACCGGCCCACCTCGGCCACGGCGCTCGCCCGCGAGATCGCGGCCGCCGCCGAGGTCACCATTCCGGATTTCGGCATGCCGGTACGAAATCTCTCGGGCGGAAACCAGCAGCGGCTGGTGGCGCGGCGCGAGATCCGCATCGCCAGCAAGGTGCTCGTTGCCGCCTATCCGAGCCGCGGCCTCGACGTCGGCGCGATCAACACGATGCTGCGCTACATCGTCGAGCTGCGCGATGCCGGCGCCGGCATCGTCCTCATTTCCGAAGAGCTGGAAGAGCTGCTCAACCTGTCGGACCGCATCGCCGTTCTCTACGAGGGAAAGATCATGGGCATCCTCGACAACGACAGGACCGATATCGACGAGATCGGCCTGATGATGGGCGGCCGCATGCGCATCCCCGGAGCCGCCTGACATGGCCACCTTCCGCTTCCAGCGCATCCCCTCCGCCTCGTCCGGCGTCGCCTTTGCGGCGCGTGCTGCCGCCATCCTGCTGGCCCTCGCCGTCGCCGGTCTCATTCTGGCAGCGACCGGGGCCGATCCGCTCGACCTCGGCTGGCAGGTGATCTCTGCGAGCTTCAGCTCCAGCTTCGGCCTGGAGGATCTGGCGCTGCTGGTCACGCCGCTGATCCTGACCGGCCTGTCGGTCGCCGTCGCTCAACAGATCGGCGCCTGGAATATCGGCGCCGAGGGCCAGTTCTATGCCGGCGCCTTCGGGGCGGCGGTGGTCGGCCTGTTCGTGCCCGGCCCGCCGGCCTTCATCCTTCCCGCCATGTTCGCGGCGGGGTTGCTGGGCGGCGCGCTGTGGATCCTGATCCCGACGCTTGCCCGCGCCTATGCCAATGTCAACGAGCTGATCACCACGCTGCTCCTCAACTTCGTCGCCATCCTCCTCGTCTTCTACGTCTCCACCAGCGTCTGGCGCGACCGCACCGCCAATTCCGCAACGCCGCGCATGTCCGCTGAAATCCCCGAATTCTGGGGCTCGGTTCACTGGGGCCTGCCGATCGCGGTTCTGGTCGCCGTCGCGGTCGGCCTGTGTCTCGCCTTTTCGCGCTGGGGCTATGAGGTGCGCCTCGTCGGCTCCAATCCGTCGGCGGCAAAATATGCGGGGATCCCGGTGCGCCGGCACCTGATCGCGGTCATGCTGCTGTCGGGCGCGATCGCCGGCCTGGCCGGCATGCTGGAGGTGGCAGGCACCGTTCACCGGCTGCAGGGCGGCATTTCCAACAATTACGGCTATCTCGGCATCATGGTCGCGGTGCTCGCACGCTCCTCGGCCATCGGTGTCATCTTTTCGGCCGCGCTGATGGCCTTCATCCTCAACTCCGGCATCATCCTGCAGACGCAGGGGCTGACGACCTCGGCGGTGCTGGCCATTACCGGGCTCATTCTGTTTCTCACCGCCATCGGCGACGAACTCGCCCATTATCGCATCACGCGCGACAAGGCGTGAAGGAGCAGACGATGGATCTTCTCACCGGCCTCTTTACCACAGCCTTCCTTGCAGGCGGCGTGCTGGCCCTAGCTGCCCTCGGCGAAGTGCTGGCCGAGCGGGTCGGCGTCGTCAACCTGGGCGTCGAGGGTCTGATGGCGATGGGCGCGCTGACCGCGATTGCCACCGTCGCCGCCGTGCCCTCGCCCAGCATCGGCTTTCTGGCGGCGCTGGCCGTCGGCGCGCTGTTCGGCATGGTGTTTGCTTTTGCGACCGTGATCCTGCGCGCCAACCAGGTGCTGTGCGGGCTGGCGCTGACGCTGATGGGCAGCGGTCTTGCCTCCACCATCGGCCGTGCCTATTCCGGCATGCCGGCCCGCGCCGTCTTCCCGGGCGTCGAGGTGCCGATCCTCAGCACCCTCCCCGTTCTCGGCAAGGCGTTCTTCTCGCAAAACATCCTCGTCTACCTGATCTACATCATCCTGCCGGTCGGGCTGTCGATCCTGATGTTCCGGACTCGCCACGGGCTGAACCTGCGCGCCGTCGGCGAGAACCCGGCGGCGGCCGATGCGGCAGGCATTCCCGTAACGCTGATCCGCTTTGCCTATGTCACCGCCGGCTCGGCGCTCGCGGCGGGCGCCGGAGCTTATCTGACCCTGACCTTCGTGCCCTCCTGGTCGGACGGCGTGGTAGCCGGTCGCGGCTGGATCGCCGTGGCGCTGGTGATCTTTGCGGGTTACCGGCCGATCCCGGCCGTGCTGTCGGGCCTCCTGTTCGGCTTCATCACCGCGCTCGGCTTTGTCGGGCAGGCGCGCGGCTGGCCGGTCGCGCCCGCTTTTCTCTCCATGCTGCCCTATCTCGGCACCGTGGCCTTCATCATCGTGCCGGTGCTCGCCTTCCAGCGCATGCGCCGCATCATGGCCGCCCCCGCCGCCATCGGCCTGCCCTATTATCGCGACGTCCGCTGACCGGAGACTGTCCATGCCGCGCATGAAACACATCGCCCATCTCGCGACCGTCAGCGGTGCTGTTCGCGCGCAGGTGGTTCGGGCTATAGTGCCTGCAAACAGACGGACGGCCGGGCATCAGACCGTGATGAACCGGATCCAGGACCAATAGGAGGCGTCGCATGAACACCTGTTCGGACAAGGCCGCGCTCGATCAATGGTATCCGCTGGCGACTGAGGCGGAACTGCCCTGCGGCACGACTGCCACCCGGCTTCTCGGCACGGACTTCGCGGTCACGCGCGCACGCGACGGAACCATCACCGTCATGGCGGAGGGGCGCAACGATCCGCTGCCGACGATCCGCCGCTTCGGCCTGCTTTGGGCTACGCCCGGCACCCCGGCCGGCGGGCTGTTCTCGCTGCCCGAGGCCGACGAGGCCGACCGGCGCGTGGTCAATTGCGGCACCGTGGCGGTGCACGCCTCCGGCTTGCGCATCGTGGAAAACTTCCTCGACATGGCGCATTTTCCCTTCGTCCACACCGATATTCTCGGCGCCGAACCGCACACGGAGGTGCTGCATTACAATGCCGAAATCCGCCGCGACGTGGACGAGGTCTGGGCGACCAACTGCCAGTTCTTCCAGCCGCAGGCAGCGCTGTCTGCGACATCCGGCATCATGACCGACTATATCTACCGGGTCATGACCCCGTTTGCGACGCTGCTTTACAAGACCTGCCCGAATGCCGCCAACCGCTGGGACGTGATCTGCCTGTTCGTTCAGCCGCTCGATCCCGACCGCTGCATCGCCCATCCGGTGATGTTCCTGATCGACGACGTCTCGACCACCACCGAGCTTGTGCAGTTCCAGCAACTGATCTTCCTGCAGGACCGGATCATCCTCGAGAACCAGCGTCCTCTCCTTTTGCCGATGGAGCCCCGCGCGGAGATCCCGACGCGCGCCGACGCCTCGTCCATTGCCTATCGCCGCTGGCTGAAGGAGAAGGGCATCACCTACGGTACAACGACGATGGCGGCGTAACCGGGCCGAAGACCGGAGCATCTGCGCCCAGTCACGCTGCTTGCCTCCGGACACCGCGACCATCAGACATCACGGACAGCCACCGCTATACGGCGTCGCCGCCGATGACTTCGGTTCCAAGATCGCCCTGCTCGAAAGGGGTACGCCGTGCCGGAGATAGTGTCGTGGGATCTGGTTCGCGTTTTCCTCGCTCTGTCGCGGCTGCAGAAGTTCGAATCCGCACTTTCCCCACCGCGATCACGATGTCAGCTTGGCGGAGGACCGGTGGTTTCTCCCAGTAGAAGCCCTTCTCACGAAAGACCGTCGAAATGCGCAAGAATGTCCGCTTCGGAGACGACATCGGCGTATTTTGCGTTCATGTCGAAAAGGTTGGCCTCGTGGGGTGCGGGGTGGCGGTCGCCGCAGGCGTCGCGGACCACGGTCGTGATGAACCCGTGCGACATGGCATCGACGCAGGATGCGCGGACGCAGCCGCTGGTTGTCAATCCCGTGAGCACAACGTTATCGACGCCCATAGACGTCAGAAGTGGTGCCAGTGAGGTGCCGAAGAAGGCGCTTGGATACTGCTTGGTGACGATGAATTCGTCGCTTTCGGGCACGAGCCCGTTCGGCCAGCGGCCGAGCGGGTTTCCGGCGGTGAAGCAGGCCAGCGGCTTGGCTTTCTGGAAGAACCGGCCGCCATCGGCGCCGCTCGGGTGAAGAACGACACCGGTCAGAATGACGGGAATGCCTTTCGACCGGGCGCGTTCGCGAATGCGTAGCGCGCTTGCCAGTGCAGCATCGACCCCGGCATAAAGCGGGCTTTCCGGTTCGAAATAGGCTTGGACGAAATCGACCAAGACCAAGGCCGGCTTCCGTCCGAAGCCGATCCTGTTGTCATAGGCATTCCGGTAGTTATCGAGCAGATCGTCGGCGGACATCGTGGTTGCTCCGTGCGTTGCCATCCCTTCGTCAAAGGGCATCATGCGGGCACTTCCAGTCGAGGAGGCAACGCCCTGTGATGGCTGGTCGTCGCCTGAAAGGCGACACCGGCGCGCAGGCAGAGGCCGTCATCCATCGGCCGCCCGACAATCTGGATACCCGTGGGAAGGCCGTGTTGTCCGAGACCGGAGGGGAGCATCAGCGCCGGAAAGCCGGTGAGATCGAAAAGCATGGTGTTCCGGGAGATGATGTCCTGGAAGGGCACGTTCCGGCCATCGACATCCACCGTCAGCGTGTCGAGCCGTCCGGCCTCGCCGCCCAGACCCGGCGTGATCATGAGGTCCATGCCGGCCATCGCCGCCATAACCGTCTCCTGCGCCTGAAGCCTCATCTGCAGCGCGCGTCCGTAGTCCGAAGCGCGGATCTCCATGCCCTGCCGCAGCCGATGCACGAGGCCCACATCGAACAGCGCGGCCCGGTCGATCCGCTCCTCGTGGTAGGTCGCAAGCTCCGACAGCAGGATCGTCCACCCCGCTTTGTGCAAAGGCTCGACGTCGATCTGCGGCATCGGCACCAGTTGGCAGCCGAGCGTCTCGAAGACGGTCAGCGCCGACCGCCAGTTGGAAAGAACATCGGACGACACCTGGTCCGTGAACCAGCCACAGGGAACGCCGATCCGCAGGCCGGCGACATCGGCTGGGCCATGACGGAGGCCTTCGCACTCTGCGCTCAGACCGGCGTCGAACAGTGCGGTCATGACGGGAAAGCTCGCGGCGATGTCCGCAGCGCTTCTCGCCATGGGGCCGACATGATCGAGCGTCCAGGAGAGTGGTGCGACGCCCGCGCGCGACACGCGCTCGCGGCTCGGTTTCAGGCCCGTCGTGCCGCACCAGCAGGAGGGAACGCGGATCGAGCCACCCGTATCGGTGCCAAGCGCCAGCGGCAGGAGCCGCGCGGCAAGGGCGGCACCGGAGCCGGTCGAGGAGCCACCTGTCCAGCGGGTCGCGTCCCAGGGATTGGCGACCGCGCCATAGCGCGGATTGAAAGGGGATCCGGTGGCAAATTCGGTCGTTGCCGTCATGACGAAGGGGATGGCGCCGGCTGCACGAAGTGCTGCGACCACCGGAGCGTCGTCCAAGGCGATCCTGTCGCCGGTGAACATCGAGCCGGACAAGCTGCTGGCCGCCTGGGCCTATGTGAAGACCAAGGGCAAGCCGAACGTGCTGATCGTCGGCTCGTCCGACGTTCTGCCCTCCATTCCCTTCGTCAAGGCGATCCAGAGCGAACTCACGGCACTCTGCCCGGACTGCACGCAGAAGCATCTCGATGTGCCTGTGTCCGAATGGGCGACGAAGATCCAGCCCGGCGTGCAATCGGCGCTGATCTCCGATCCCGGCATCAATTTCGTCCTGCCGATCTACGACTCCATGTCGCAGTTCGTCTTCCCTGCCCTGCGCATCACCGGGTCGGAAGGCGCGGTCAAGATTGCGAGCTTCAACGGCACGCCCTTCGTGCTCGACATGTTGCGCGAGGGCCAGGTGGACATGGACATCGGCGAAAGCCTCGGCTGGGCCGGCTATGCCGCCATCGACAACATCATGCGCATGACCTGCGGACTGCCCACCGTCGCCAAACTCAACGTGCCACTGCTCGTCTTCGACGAGAACAACGTAAAAACCGCCGGCATCCCCGCCAATTTCAACGACGGCTATGGCGACGCCTATCTCGACGGTTTCCGAAAGCTGTGGAAGCTGAACTGAGAAAGCCCGCCCGGACCGCAAACCTCAGGACGTCACCCATGCCCGCATCCGACATGCCCGCACCTGACGCAACGACGGGTAAAGACGTCCTTCGCATGTCGGACATCCGCATGCGCTTTGGCAGCCACTACGCGCTCGATGGCGTGACGCTGTCGATCCGCCGCGGAGAGGTGTTCGGCCTGCTGGGACAGAACGGCTCCGGCAAGTCGACGTTGATCAAGGTGCTCGCCGGTTTCCACCAGCCGGAGGCCGGCAGCGAGATCGTGTTGTGGGGCGAGACGATGCCCCTGCCGCTCGATCCGATGGCCATCAAGAAGCGCGGCGTTGCCTTCGTGCACCAGCATCTCAGCCTCGTGCCGTCGCTGACGGTGGTCGAGAACATGCGGGTGACGGCGCTTGGCCAGAAAACGCCGTGGCGCGTGTCCTGGAAGAAGGAAGCCGCCCGCGTCGGCGCGCTCTTTACCGAGTTCGGCCTTACCATCGATCCGTTCGCGACCGTCGCCAGCCTGCCACCGGTAGAGCGGGCCTTCGTCGCGATCGTGCGGGCCTTCGACGACCTTCGTGCCTCCGATGCCGGCTATGGCGGCGAAGGCATCCTCGTGCTCGACGAACCCACGCCCTTCCTGCCGGCGCAGGATGTCGAACGGCTCTTCGCCCTCATCCGCTCGATCGTGCGGACCGGAGCCTCCGTCGTCATCGTCACCCATGATATTGATGAGGTCCGGGATATCACCGACCGGGTCGCCATCCTGCGCGACGGCAAGCTGGTCGCCATCCTCGACACGCAGACGACCGGCCGGCAAGCCATCCTCGACACGATCGTCGGGTTGCGGGTCGATGCCTTCGAGAAGACCCGAAAGACGAGCGTCGGTGCCCCTGCCGTCATCGTGCGCGACCTGACAGACGGCCGTCGCCCCGGCTTCGATGTAGACATCCGCCCGGGCGAGACCTTGGGCATCACCGGTCTGATCGGCTCGGGCTTCGCCGCCGTTCCCTACATGCTCTACGGCGCCCGTCGTGGCGCAGGCCGCATCCGGATCGGCGGCCAGGAGGTCGATCTCGCGCGCATGACACCGCAACGGGCCCAGTCCCTCGGCATCGCCTTCCTGCCCGGCGACCGCCTGGGCGCGGCCGGCATCGGATCGCTGCCCATCACCGACAACATCACCCTGCCTGTGCTGGCCGATCACCTCTCGGCGCTTGGCCTCGGTCTTGATCGGCGCGGTATGCGCCAGCATGCGGCCACGCTTTCGACGGACTACGACGTGCGCCCGGCAAGGCCCGATCTCAATCTCGGCGCGCTTTCCGGTGGCAACCAGCAGAAGGTTCTGCTGGCCAAATGGCTGCAGACAAAGCCGACGCTGCTGATGCTGGACGAACCCACGCAGGGCGTGGACTTCGGCGCGCGCCAACAGATCTTCAAGGCGCTGCACCGCGCGAGCGAACAGGGCACGGCCGTTCTCTGCGCCTCCACCGACAACGAGCAGCTCGAACAGATCTGCGACCGCATCATCGTCTTTGCCCGCGGGCGGCCGATCGCAGAGCTTATCGGCGCAGACATCACCCGGAAATCCATCGCCGAAGCCTGCTTCCATGGCGAGACAACCGCAGCGGAGGCCGCGCAATGACGACCATCGACCTCTCCACGCCCGACACGTCCGCCAAAGCCGGCCCGGCCAAACCGAAGCGCCGCCCGCTCGACTGGAAGACGGAGACCGAGCGTTTCGCGCTGCTCGGCGCCTGGATGCTGCTCATCGCCATCTTCGGCTTTCTCATGCCGGACTCTTTTCTCAGCTGGCGCAATTTCTCCACGATGTTCGGCTCGCAGGCAGTTCTCGTCGTCCTCACGCTGGCCCTGTTGGTTCCGCTCACCTCCGGCGATTTCGATCTCTCCGGCGCCTCGGTCCTCACCATGAGCTCGATGCTCATTGCCGTCCTCAATGTGCGGGAGGGCTGGCCGATCGCGCCGGTCATACTGGTCGCCCTTGCCAGCGGCGCCGTCATCGGCGCGGTCAATGCCGTCTTCGTCCTCTATTTCCGCATCCATTCGCTCATCGTCACGCTCGGCATCGGCACATTCGTCAACGGCCTGATCCTGTGGATCAGCCAGTCGCAGACGATTTCCGGCGTCTCGATGGACCTCGTCGGCTGGGTGATCATCAACCGCTTTCTCGGCATCCCCCTCGCCTTCTTTTACGCGCTCATTCTCGCCGGGATCCTCTGGTACGTGCTGGAATTCACCATTCCCGGCCGCAAGCTGCTGTTCGTTGGCCGCGGCCGCGAGGTGTCGCGATTGAATGGTATCGCGGTCGACCGCGTCCGGGCGGTTTCCTTCATGGTGTCCGGCCTGATCTCCGCCTTCGCCGGCGTGCTCTATGCCGGAATGACCGGCTCGGCCGATCCGCTCTCCGGCCTCAGCCTGTTGCTGCCGGCCTTTGCCGCCGCCTTTCTCGGCGCCACCACCATCTCCCCGGGTCGGTTCAACGCCTTCGGGGCCGTCATCGCCGTCTACTTCCTCGTCACGGGGATCACCGGGCTCACCATGCTAGGCGCAGACGCCTACGTGCAGAACCTGTTCTACGGCGGCGCGCTCGTCATCGCCGTCGCCCTTTCGCAACTGGTGCGCAATCGCCAGCCGCAGGATTTCAGCTGAGGAGCCTTCCATGGATCGTGGTCTTTTCGCAGCCCTCTCCCGCCAGTTCCTCGATCGCGACGCGAACGAGGCCGAACTGACGGCGATGACGGGACAGGCCGAACGCGCCGCCACGCATGTCGCCGCACATCCGGCCGGGCGCACCGGTGCGCTCTTTGCCGTCGAGCCTGCCCATTTCGAACAAGCCTTGCGGGAGGCACAGCATGAGCCGCACTGATCCCAAAACCCTGCGGGAGGCGGCCGACGCCATTGCGACCGGCCGGATCTCGTCCGTTGAAATGACCACGGACGCCTTGGAGCGGGCAGACCGTTCGCAGCCGCATCTGAACGCCTTCATCGAGATCGAGCGCGATGCGGCTCTCGACGCGGCACAGGCCGCAGACGAGGCGCGGTCCCGCGGGCTGCCGCTCGGGGTGCTGCACGGCGTCCCCCTGGCGCACAAGGACATGTTTGACCGCGCGGCGAAGATCACCGGTTGCGGCTCGAAAATCCGCGCGGATCATGTGGCGGCGGAGACCTCCACGGTCATTCAGCGTCTGGAGAGCGCCGGCGCCCTGCAGATCGGTCGTCTCAACATGTCGGAATTCGCCATGGGACCGACCGGCCACAACGCGCATCATGGCCGCGCGATCAATCCGGTCGATCCCGCCCGCATCACGGCGGGTTCGTCCAGCGGCTCCGGCGCGGCGGTCGGCGGCGGTGTCGTTCTTGCAGCGCTCGGCTCCGACACGGGCGGTTCCATTCGCCTGCCCGCCGCCTGTTGCGGCGTCGTCGGCATCAAGCCGACCCAGGGTCGCGTCAGTCGCCACGGCGCCATGCCGCTGTCCTTTTCGCAGGATTGCATCGGCCCGCTCGCCCGCACCGTCGAGGATGCCTATCTCCTGTTGCAGCTGATCAGCGGTGTCGACGGCCGGGACCCGACCTGTTGCAACATTCCGACGCCTGCAGCACTGACAACCGAGATCGCCACGATGCGCATCGGCCTCGGCGGCGGCGTCTTTGCAGACGCCCTTTCCGGAGACGTCGCAACGGCGATGGAGGACATGGCCCGTCTTCTTCGTCCCGTCTGCCGTTCGGTCGAACCGGTTCTGCCGCCCGACCTTTCGCACGTCGCGGAGCTTGCCAATGTCGTCGCGATGAGCGAGGCCGGCGCCGTTCACTTCGACGCCTTGCGCCGCCGGCCGGAGGATTTCGGTCCGCAGGTGCGGATGCGGCTTGCCCAGGCGATTGCCATTCCGGCGCCGGTCTATCTGCGTGCGCTGCAGATCCGCGTCATCATGCTGGAAGAGATGCTGCGCACGGTCTTTTCCGCGTGCGACCTTCTGATCGTGCCGACCATGCCCTTCCTCCCGCCCTTAGCAAGCGAAGTGGACGTCGGCGCGGGTGCCACCATGAACCGCATTATCAGCGCCATGACGGCCTTCACGCGCCCGTTCTCGTTTCTCGGCCTGCCCGTCGTGACGCTGCCGGTGGCCCGCAGCCGCGCGGGTTTGCCCGTCGGACTGCAGATCGTCGCGCCGCCCTGGCAGGAGCGGCGTGCGGCATCGCTGGCCCTGCATATCGAGCAGGCGCTGGCCCTTGGCCCGTTTTCGGCCGGGTTCTCCCGCCACGAGGCTGCCTAAGGTCGAACCAGAACAGCGAGAGGAAAGACCATGCCTGCAATGCCCTTCGTCGATGAGGCCCTGAGCGAACCCGCTCCTATCGACCGCGATGCCTTTCGCAATGCCATGTCGAGGCTCGGCGCCGCCGTCAACATCATTACGACGGATGGACCGGCCGGCAAGGCGGGCTTCGCGGCTTCCGCCGTCTGCAGCGTCACCGATACGCCGCCAACGCTTCTCGTCTGCCTCAAGCGCTCAAGCTCGGTCTTTGAAACCTTCACCGCCAACCGCACGCTCTGCGTCAACACGCTGGCCGGCCATCACGAACAGCTGTCCGCCCTCTTCGGCGGCAAGACACCCGTGGAGGAGCGCTTCGCTGCAGCCACTTGGCAGGAAGGCGAGACGGGCGCGCCGATCCTCGCAGACGCCCTCGTCTCCTTCGACTGCTCGGTGAACGAGAGCGTCGATATCGGCACCCATCAGGTCCTGTTCTGCACGGTCATCGGCATCCACGAAACGGACGGCGACATCCCGCTGATCTACTACAGACGCGCATACCACCGCATCGGACGTGAAGCGGGGTAACCGGTTCGCTCATCAGCTCAGGGCCCCGGTGGTATACCTGGGTTTCGACATCCGCTGGGTCAGAGCCCTGCCACCGGAATTGCGCTTATTCTCGTCAACCGAGCGCAGCGAGCGTCTCGGTGGCGTCTCCGTCGATGATCAGGCCATTGACGGCGCCGCTCTTCGGCAGGCTTTTCGCCGATATCGACTTTTCCTGTCCCACGATCAGCAGGATGACGGGGATAGCGGATCGTGGGCGTGCATCTCGCGAATATAGATCTTCAGGAAATCCGACGGCACGCGCGAGCAGACGAAATTGTGGAGGTTCTTCTGTTCATCGACGGAATAGAAGACCAGCCGGCTCGCACGCATCGTGCCCGACAGCAGCCGGAATGTCTCGTCGATGAATTCCCGCTTGTGAACCTCCGAGAAAGCCACGGCCATCCTCCATCGTGCTCTACACAGCAGCAAAGGAAATATTGCTGCACTGCAGCAAGCGAGTCAAGGGTTTCATCCGGTCGCCATGCGAGCCAAACCTGTCGGCTCTCGACGCCCGGTCTGACAGACAGGAAACAGCAAGACAGTTGGTACTTTCCGTCCTCAGAGTCCCACCATGTTTCCATCTCATCTCCGGGAAAAATCTCGTCATCCCTTGCCGGAAGGTTCGGAACGTTGCAGGTTCGTTACGGAAGAAACGATCCGGTTTCGAGGAAACTCTGCGCTATGAGCCCGGGAACAGACGCTGTCCGGCTTAGAGAGACATGGATGAGATGCCTGAACACGTTATCGGCAGAGGTCTAGTGGCGAAATCCCTTTGTTGCTCGGCGCTCTTCCATGACAGCGAAAGGCGACAGGCATGAGGCCGGGGCAGCGGCTTGCACGGCGCGAGACGAAGGCCTCATCGGCGGGTGCGTCCGGTCCCGGCATGAGCCCGGGCGACATTGCAGACCATAATTCCCGCGTGGCGCTCAGCCTCATCAGGACATTCGGGCCGTTGACACGGCAGGAACTCTCGGATCGCCTCGGCCTGACCGAGCCGGCGGTGACAGGCATCATGAGCCGGCTCGATGCCCAAGGACTAGTGCTGAAACGCAAGCGCTCCGGCACCGGACGCTACCATGCCGCAGAATTCGCGCTTCAGGCGGAAGGTGCTTTGGGTTTGGGTATCAGCCTTTCCGCAGAAACGCTTGAGATGGCGCTTGTCGATCTTTTCGGCACGGTCGTTGCCCGGGCAGAACTTCAGGGCATGGATGTTGAAAAGCGCCTTCCGGATGCACTTGCGTCCATGCTCGGCGCCGTGAGCACCCGGATACCGCTTGGCGTCGGAATGGCCTTCGCGCCGGGATGCACGCCTCAAGGGGATAGCATCAAGCATCTGCTGCCGGGCCGACCCGTCTTCCTCATGCCGGATACGGAGGCGTGCCTCACCGGAGAGCGCCTGCTGGGGCTTGGCGAGCCGGAAGGCGGGCTGGTGGTGATACTGATCGACGACACCGTACGCGCCGGGCTCTTCATCGGCGGCAATACCTTTCGCGGCATGAACGGACGTGCGGGGCAGATCGGCGAGATGCGTCCGGGCCGTCTGCATCCGAGCCTCACGGAAGTCGCCAATCGCGGCGCCTATCTCTGCGCTCTCGAGGCCGGACCTTCGGCCCTTGCCGCCTGGACCGAGACTGCGGCTGACCGGCTGCTCGATGCTGTGGTCGCGATCGCTGGCTTCGTTTCACCGGGCGCCCTTCTTCTCGGTGGCACGCTGCCCGAGCCGGTCCTCGACAGTCTCATCGCGCGCATGCAGGATCAACGCAACGATCAGGCAAGCACCTTCGTCGCCGCTCTGTGGATTCCGCCGATCCGGCGTGCCACGCTGGGAGGTCGCGGTATCGTCATCGGGGCGGCGATGACGCCACTGATGGAGTTGCTGCTGCCGCGGACGGGATGACGGCGCCGTCGCGGGCGGAAAGCGGCACGCGTTCCCGTTGGGCCGCCTCGGCCGTCGGCAGGCAGAGCCTGTGGGCGAGCAGCATGGTCGCAGCGCCCAGCGCCGCCGCGTCTTCGGAGCCTGCCGCCCGGTGCAGGGAAGGCGGTGTGATGCCGCGGCGAAGGATTTCCTCGCGCGTAAAGACCAGAAGCTCGTCGATCATCCGCACCGGCAGTCGGCCGCCGATCAGCACGCCATCAGGATCAACGATCATCCCGATATCGATGATGGCTTCGGCGAGCGTGATGCTGATCGCCTGTAGCCAAGCGCTGACCAGTCCTCGTGCCTCCCCCGTCAAGGCAGCCAGTTCGGCCGGCGTCGAGACGCGAATGCCGTGTTGTTTGAGGTGATCGTAGAGGATGAACAGCGAAAACATCTCACCGAGAGGCTGTGTCTTGCCGGCAGCCGGACCGTTCTCGATAACGACCGGTAGCCAGCCGATTTCGCCGCCAAGGCCGCTTGCGCCCTTGTGACGCATACCATCGATCACGAGGCTGCCGCCCAGGCACGCATTGACGAAAATGTAGAAGAAACTGCTGATCTCCGTTCCGAAGCCGTATTCGATCTCGCCAAGCGCGGCGGCATTGGCGTCGTTGTCGATGAAGACGGGATGGCTGGTAATCCCGGCAAGGGCGCCCCGCACGTCGAAGCCGCTCCAGCGGCTGTAGGTTTCCGGCCGGCCGATCACGGGCACCTCGCCCAGCCAGTCGGGAATGGCAAGGCCGATGCCGGCAAGACGCGGTTCCTGGATCACCTTGCGCCGGAGGAAAGACGAAAGGGCATCGCCCATCAGCGCGACGAAGGTCTCCGGCATCATGAAACGCATTTCGTGATGGATGCGCCCCCGGACGGCACCGGTCGCATCCACGGCGACGACGGTCAGGTGGTCGCGATCGATGTTGGCGCCGATCGAGAAGACGCCTTCGGGATCGATCTCCAGTTCGATGGCCGGTTGCCCGCGCAGCCCCTGCCGCCGCCGCGCCTCCATCACGAGGCCTTCGTCGAGCAGGCGATCGACGATGCGGGTCACGGTCTGCTTCGTCAGCCGCGATCGCTGCGCCAGCTCCGTGCGCGAGATCGGCGCCCCGCGATAGATGTCGCTGAGGATCGTCGCGCGGTTCTGAACTGCCGCCTGTTCGCCGTTGGAGCCGGCAAAGGTCACGCAACGTCTCCCGTCATGTTGGACCGGCCGAGCCGGATGAAAAAGGCCTGCACATCTCGCGATGCGCAGGCCAAGGTAGGCCAAAGTGGCCGGGGGAGGAAGGGTTGAGAGATCAGGTCCTTGTGAGGCGCCAGCTTTTGACTTCGAAGGGAAGGAGTCCGGCAGCGGCAACGCCGTCCATCGGCTCCTCCAGGATTGTCACCGGTGCGCTCGTTGCCCAGCCCTCCGGCAGCGCAACGGCGAAGTCGCCGCGACGACCTGCCGGCTCGAAAACGCGCAGAATGAGATCGTCACCATCTTCGCTGGGCTTCAGGCCGGAGATTGCCGCGTCGATGCCCTTGGGGGCAAGCGGCTGCCAGGAACCGACGGCCCGATCCGTGAGAGGCAGAACCACGAGCGGCTGGTTCAGATCCTCTGCCTCCTCGCGCACCCCACCTTCGTACCATGTGCCGGCATGCGGCATGAGCGCGTAGGTGAAAGCCTGATAGCCTTCGTCCGCCATCGGGTCCGGGTAGATCGGCGAGCGCAACAGCGACAGGCCGAGCACGCTTCCGCGCATGCTGTGGCCGTACTTCGCGTCGTTGAGAAGGGCCACGCCGAAGTCCGGCTCCGACAGATCGACGAAGCGGTGCGCGGGCGCTTCGAACATGGCTTCGTCCCAGGACGTGTTGGAGCCCGTTGGCCTTTCGAGCACGCCGTAGGCGCATTCGCAGGTCGCATACTTGCTCTTCACGGCGAGTTCGCTGAGGCTGCGCAGCATGACGCGGCGGTCGTGCCAGTCGATCTCCGTGTGGATGTCGAGACGGCGCGCATTGGCGCCGAGGCTCAATGTCTGGACGATGCGGGAATGGCGCCAGGTGCGCGTAATCCGGATTGCCACCCGATGAGGACCCGTCTCGACGATCTCGATCGCATCGAAACCGGTGATTTCCTCGGCCTTCTCGATGTAGTCGTTCTCGACATCCCAAGCGTCCCAGTTGCGCGGCTTGTCGGCCGTATAGGCATAGAGCCGGTTGCCGCGCCCGTCGATCGCCTCGCGGCCGGTCGGTTTGTGCAGGATGCTGGCGATCGATCCGTCCTCGGCGAGCGTCACCTTGACGGTGGCATTCTCAAGGGTGTTCTCGGTGACCGTGAGGCCCGGAGCCGGAGCGAGAGCCGAGGCCGGGAGGATGGCGATGCCAAGCGGCGGCAACGTGCCTTCTGCCGAGACAAGCCCCTCGGGTAGATCGAGCCGGATCGCGCGCGGGGACAGCGACGGGTTGACGACGAGAACCGCTCCACTTTCTCCGCCAGAAGCGGCCGGCAGGCGGTCCGCAAGGGCGGTTATTGCCTGATCGAGCGCCGTCGTTCCCTCGGCAATCGCGCCGTCGAGTTCGCGCACCGCATCGACATAGACCTCGGCGATGGAGGAGCCGGGCAGGATGTCGTGGAACTCGTTCTTGAGGACGACGCGCCATGTCGGCTCCATGGATTCCGGACGCGTGGCGCCCATCAGATGGGCAAGGCCTGCCACCGTTTCCGCCGTGATCAGCGTGCGCTCTGCCTTGCGATGCAGGCGCTTGACGGCGCTCTGGCTCGTCAGCGTCGCACGGTGGAGCTCGAGATAGATCTCGCCCTGCCAGACATGCAGCGCCTTCTCGGCAGCCGTCTCGTGTGCGCCATCGAAGAAGTCCTCGACCCGGGTCCATTCCGCCTGCGGGATCGCCGGGAAGACGCGAAGCTGCTCCTCGCGCATGACCATTTCCGGCGTCACGCCGCCGCCGCCATCGCCATATCCGACGCAGAGTAGCGTCGTTTCGTGCTTGTCCTTCTGGCGAAAATTCTTCCAGGTCGGCACGAAGCAGTCGGGACGCACGAAGCCGTTATAGCCCTGCATCGGGTTGTCGAAAGTATGCGCCAGCACACGGCTGCCGTCGATGCCTTCCCACCAGAAGAGATCCGCCGGAAAGCGGTTGGTCTCCGACCAGTTGACCTTGATCGTGAAGAAGCTGGTCATGCCGCCCTGTCGCAGGATCTGCGGCAGCGCGCCGGTGAAGCCGAAGCAATCGGGCAGCCAGCAGACGGTATGGCGAATGCCGAAGGTCTTTTCGAAGTAGCGCTGGCCGTAAAGCACCTGCCGCGACAGGCTTTCGCCGGTGGGCATGTTCGTGTCCGGCTCGATCCAGAGGCCGCCGACGGTTTCCCACTTACCGGCCTTCACCTGCGCCTTTACCCGCTCCAGAAGGTCCGGATCATCCTCCGCGATCTGTGCGTAATAGTGTGCAGTGGATTGGTTGAAGCGGAAATCTTCCGATCCCTCCATCAGCGACAGGGCCGTGTGGAAGGTCCGGCGAATCTTGCGGCGCGTTTCGTCATACGGCCAGAGCCAGGCGAGATCGATATGGGCGTGGCCCGTGAGCGCGATCTTGCCCTGCGGCGGGAAGCGTTCGCGAAGGCCGGCAAGCCGTACCATCAGCGCATCATAAGCCTTGATGACGCTGGCACGGTGATGGTCTTCCAAACCGTCGGGCTCGGCCTTCAGGTCCGGCAGCTGCCAGATCTTCTGCTGCATCGGCGCTGCGGATGTGCGCGAGACGTAGTCGGCCGTCGCCGAGGGCCAATCCAGCGAGCGCAGCGCGTCTTCGCCTGCATCCAGCAGATGCGGCACGACGTCGTGACCTTCGAGAACCGTGATGGCTTCGGCGATCTGGCGCACCAGCAGCCAGAGCCTGTCCACGGACGGCTCCAGCCAGAGGAGTTCGGCGCGTTCCAGATGTGGCTTGCGCACGGGCTCGCCGAACGGCAGGCGGGCGACGGTTTCCGACGTCACCGTGAACCGCGTGGAGGGAACGCCGAACTCGCGGTGATAGGGGTCGAGGCCGACCGTCTTGGAGATGCCGTCGTCCGAGGCGATGGTGATCAGGCTTTCCCCGCCGAGGTCGAGGTAGAGGCGGGTATCCTCCAGCGGCCAGCCGGCGGGCACCTCGGCGGAGCCTGAAAAGCGCTGCGTCCCCTGGATCTGCGGCCAGGCATGGCCGAGCGCGATCGGCGTGTCGTTGACGTGCCAGCCATCGATCTGCGCGGTCTTGCGGACGCGCCAGAATTCAAGTTCGGCCATGCGCACCTGGAAGCGCTCGAGACGTTGGGCAAGTGTGAGTGTCATGATCTTCAAGTCCTGGTCTGTGTCATGAAAGGATCAACCCTTGACCGCGCCGGCGGTCATCGCGCCCAGAATGAGGCGCTGCAGGGAGAGGAAAGCAATGATCGCCGGCACCACGGAAACGAGGCAGGCAGCGGCGAGCAACTGGATGGAACTGTCATTCTGTGTGCCGGCATACTGGAAGATGCCGACCCCGATGGGCGTAAGGGCTTCGCGGGTGATGAGCAGGAAGGGCACGAGGAACTGAGACCAGCCGGCAATGACCGAGATGATGAAGGCCGAGGCGATGCCGGGCGTGGACAAAGGCAGGATGACCCGCACGAACACGCCCCACCGGTTGCAGCCGTCGATCAGCGCCGCCTCATCGAGGCTTCTGGGGATGCCGTCGATGGAGCCCTTGAGGATCCATGTCACCGTGGGTACGGCGAGCGCGATATAGACCATGACGACGCCGAAATGGCTGTCGGTCAGGCCGATGGCCGCCATGTAGCGATAGAGCGGCACCATGATCACCAGCGGCGAGATCATCTGGACCGACAGGATGGCCATCATCCAGCCGCCCTTGCCGCGAAACTTGAAGCGCGAGAAGGCATAGGCCGCAGGCAGCGCGACGACGAGGCAGCCGATGGCGCTGAGCGAAGACAGCTTCAGAGCGTTCCAGAGGTAGCCGAGGAACTTGTCGGAGGAGAGGATCATGGCGAAGTTGTCGAGCGTCGGCGCTTTCGGAATGAACCGGCTGACGCCGAGAAAAACCTCCTTGCGGGTGCGCAGCGCCAGCGACAGGAGCCAGAGCAGCGGCCATGCGAAGAAGACGAAGATCACCAGCATGAACAGGTAGCTGAGCGCGTCGCCCAGTCTCTCGCGGGATGCGGCGGACATCATTCGTCTCCTTTCGGCAGGAATACGGCGTAGACGAGAGCCAGCCCGAGGCTGATGGCCAGCATCAGGATCGACAGCACGGCACCGACCGACAGGTCGTAGTTCCGGAACACGATGTTGAACGTATAGAGCGAGAGGACCTCGGTTGCCCGGCCGGGACCGCCGCCCGTCAGCGAGATGATCGCGTCGAACGTGTTCAGAGTCTGGATGGTGATCAGGATCATGTTGACGAGGATGGCGGCGCGAAGCTGCGGCAACGTCACGTAGAACAGCCGCTGGCGGCCATTCGCGCCATCGACCGAAGCTGCTTCGTAAAGCACGGGATCGATCGCCTTTAGGGCGGCATACATGACGACCATGGAGAAGGCGGTGCCGCGCCAGACGTTGGAGAGCACGACCGACCACATCACAAGATCGGGGTCCGACAGCCATTGCACGGGTGCGGCACCCATCAGGCGCAGGATGCTGTTCAGCCCGCCGAAGGGGGCCTCGTTGAAGAGCATCTTCCAGATGATGCCGCCGGCGATGCCGGGCACCACCCAGGCGACGAGTGCCGTGGTGCGCACGATCGTCGTGCCGAACAGTCCCCGCCCCTCCCCGCGCACCACCACGAGGGCGATGACGAGGCCGAGCAGTTGCTGGGCGACGACGCTCGAGCCGGTGAAGACGAAGGTGACCCAGAGGATCTGCCCGAGTTCCGGCCGTGACAGGGTGTCGATCAACGTCGAAAGCGTGTAGGTCCCATCATTCGCCAGAAGCGTCGCCCGCATGAAGGCGAGCCGCATCACGTCGAAGACGGGGTAGAGATAGAACAGCCCCAGCACCAGGATCAGCGGCAGTACCCAGGGGACCACGCGCGGAGCATCGTGCCGGCTGCCGCGGGCAAGGCGGGCAGCCACATGCTGTTCGAAGGTTGCGTTCTGCAAGGTCATGATCAAGGCGGCCTTTTGCGAGACGTGCGCGGCGCGGGGACCGACCCCGCGCCGAACCTGGGTGCCTAGAGGCGGCCGAAAGCCGCGGTCGCCGCCTTGAAGGCTTCATCGACCGCTGCATCCGTGGTTTCGGCGCCGGTGAGCACCTTGCCCATCATGATCTGGATCTGGTTGGAGATCTCCGGGTAGACGGGCGCACCTGGTCGCGCTTGCCCGACCTTCAAGGCCTCGCCAAACGCTTTGTTGGCATCGCTCGAGAAGATCTTGTAGGTCGAGTAGAAGTCGGCCCGCGTCGGCAACTGTTCCTGTAGCTCGTTCGCCGGTCCCATGTAGATCTCGCGGGCGAGGTTCGCGCACATCTCGACCTTGGCCGGATCCTTGGAGAAGGCGGCGACCGTCCAGCCGCCGGTGCCGGTGGAACGCTCGTCCTTGGTCGGGCCGGGAAGCCGCGAAAAGGTCCATTTGGCAAGCTCTTCCGGCTCCAGAACCGTCTTCAGCTGGCTGTACTGCCAGTTGCCGCCGACAAACAGCGCCGATGTGCCGGCCGCAGCAGCAGCATTGAAGTCGTCATAATTGCCGATGGTTGCCACGCGCTTGGGTGCGGCACCGGATTCCACCAGATCGCGATAGTAGTTGACGGCCTTCACGAATTTCTCGCGGTTCTCGCCTTCTCCGAAGACCGGCTTGCCGGCATCGTCCACGAGCTTGCCGCCCTGGCCCCAGAAGTTCGCCAGCCAATCGAAGGTCGTGCCCTCGTAGCGGCCACCGTTGAAAAGAATACCTTCCATGCCCTTTTCGACGGAGGCAAGTGCGGCCTTCTTCGTGTCGTCCCAGGTTTCGGGCGCATCGGGAATAATCTCGGTGTTGCGGTAAAGCACGCGCAGGTCGGTCGACCACCACCAGGCATAGATCTGACCGTCGGCGCCGGTCACACCTTCGCGGATGAACGGGAACAGCTGGTCGATCTCTTCCTTCTTGAAATAGGGCGAAAACGACTGCAGCACGCCGGACTTCTTGAACAGCGGCAGGACGAAGCTATCGACGGCCGCGCAATCCGGCGCGTTGCCGGACTTGGCCTGTTCGAGCATGCGGGCCTGCTCCTGGCTGATGTCGCCGGACATCATCTGCAACTCGACCTGCCATCCGGCATGATTGGCGACGAAAGCATTGAAGAGCTTGCTATAACCCTCTGCGAGAACCGGATCGTTGTTGCGCGGACCGTCCGACGTCATGCGGAACACGAGCTTGTTCGGCGCATCCGCCGGTCCGACGGTGTCGCCGGTGATCGTGTCCTGCGCGAAAGCCGCGACCGGCAGCGTCATGGCGACGGCCGAAAGGAGCGTGAGAATTCTGGCGTTCATGCGAATGTCCTCCCCAAAAGTTTTTCGTGCGTCCGCACCTCGTCTCGCCCACGGCGATGCCCGAACCGGCGGCAGCGTTCACATCCTCGTCTCGTGGATATCGTATGCCGCAGGCTTGTCGCCTGCCGCCTCCGCTCCCCATCGACCTTCCTCGCCTCCAACAACGATCTTCACAGGCCGTGGAAATTAGATTAAATCACTTTTGTTTTGTGTCAAGCCACTGTGTCGGGAGGATGATGATGGCGCGTTTGGAACTCGAAGAGATCCGCAAGTCCTATGGAGCATTGGAGGTGCTGCACGGTATTTCGGTGGCGGCGGAGGACGGCGAGTTTCTTGCGCTGGTTGGTCCGTCCGGCTGCGGAAAATCGACCTTGCTGCGCACGATCGCCGGTTTGGAGGCGATCACGTCCGGCGACATCCGCATCGAGGGCGTGCGGGTCAACGACCTTGCACCGCGGGACCGCGACATCGCCATGGTCTTCCAGAACTACGCGCTCTATCCGCACATGACGGTCGAATCCAATATGGGTTTCGCGTTGCGGCTTGCTGGTCTTGCCAAGGATGAGATCGGCAAGCGGGTGGCCTCGGCGGCGGGCATCCTGGATCTCACGCGTTATCTCGATCGCAAGCCTGTCGCGCTGTCCGGCGGCCAACGCCAGCGCGTCGCCATGGGTCGAGCGATCGTGCGCGCCCCGAAAGTCTTCCTGTTCGACGAACCGCTCTCCAACCTCGACGCCAAGCTGCGCGTCCAGATGCGCGGGGAAATTCGCGATTTGCAGCAAAGGCTTGCGACCACCACCGTTTACGTCACCCATGATCAGGTCGAGGCGATGACCATGGCGGACAAGATCGTGGTGATGAATGCCGGCAAGGTCGAACAGATCGGGCATCCGCTCGATCTCTACCACAAGCCCGCCAACATTTTCGTCGCGACCTTCATCGGTTCACCCCAGATGAACCTGATCACGGGGCCGTTGGCCGACCATTACCGCGCCATCACCATTGGAGTCCGGCCGGAACATTTCGACGTCCGCGCCGTGACCGATACGGGTGGTGAAAGCGGCAGGGGCGGTTGGAAGGGGCGTGTCGCGTCCGCCGAATATCTGGGTAGCGACACGTTTCTTGTCGTGGATATCGAGGGCGCCGGTCGCCTGCAGATCCGCACCCATGGAGGCCTCGTCCTGCCCATCGGTCGGGATGTCGTGGTGAAGCCAAACGACCAGTTCCTCTACCGCTTCGATCATCTGGGTATCGCCCTTTAAGGTCTTGCCCGCAGGACGGAAATCCCTCGCCGGCTCTCCGCCGCCGGGTTTCCGAACAGCCTCTTGGCGGCAACACGACATGTCTCTGATGTCGAGGAAACGTCTTGTTAAGTCTTCGTTGACCATAATCTCTGCCAGACGAACGTGCCGACGCTTTCTGCCGGCCGTCATTGTTTCTTGCAGAGATCGGAAACGCCGTGTTCGAACGTTCTGTGGCCGCACGTCTTGCAGGCCTGCTACCGCCCGGCGCCCATAGGGCTCTTCAGGTGCTGGCGCGCTGCGCCGCCCGCGCATCGGCCATTGCCGCTATCGCGGTGTCGGCGCTGACACTCGGAGCGTTCGAGGCCGTGGCCGAAGACCGCGCTCTGAAATTGTTTTTCACCCACACGGGCGAGCGGGCGACGATCACGTTCAAGCGGAACGGGCAATACGATGCGAAGGGTCTGGCGCAGATCAACCGGCTGCTGCGCGACTGGCGCCGGAATGAGCCGGCCCGCATGGACCCGCGCCTGCTCGACCTCGTCTGGGACGTCTACGAGCGCAGCGGTGCCAAGAGCCACATCAACATCGTCTCCGCCTATCGCTCGCCCGCGACCAACAGCATGCTGCGCGGCCGTTCCCGCAGCACGGGCGTCGCCAAGAACAGCCAACATACGCTGGGTAAGGCCATGGACTTCTTCATTCCCGGCGTGAGCCTGGCGAAGCTCCGTTCCATCGCCATGCAGTTGCAGGCAGGCGGCGTCGGCTATTACCCGACATCCGGCTCGCCCTTCGTGCATCTCGACGTCGGCAATGTCCGGGCATGGCCGCGGATGTCGCGGCAGGAGCTCGTGCGCATCTTCCCGAACGGCAAGACCCTGCATCTGCCCTCCGACGGACGGGCGCTGCCCGGCTATGACAGCGCCATGGCGGACCACAAGCGTCGGGCCAGCGGCAAATCGATCATCATGGCAGGAAGCGCGGCTCCACACCGCTCGCCCGAAACGACAAAGAACGATGCGAGCCTGGTGACGGCACTGCTGCCGACACAGACGAGCCGTGCGCAGAAAGCGCTCGACCTCCAGACGAGGCCGATACCGGAGACGCGTCCGGAGACCTCTCCCGATCTCGCAGCCCAAAAACTCGCAGCCCTGAGCGTGCCTGTTCCGACCTTCCGCGCCGCCGTGCTACCTCCTGCCGCAGACATAACGGAAAGCGATCACAACGCGCTTCGCGAGGGTACGTCGACATTCCTCCCCTCCCCGAGGTTCACGGCGCGGGCGGGCCTTGCGCTCGCCGGACGCGCCTTGCGGCAGCCGACACCCGCGGAAACCACGCTTGCCTGGGGCCGCGGAAGCCTGCAGCCTGCGTGGACCGTGACTGACCGAGCCTTGCTCGGCTGGGCATTGGCGCGCACGGACACGCTCCAGCGCCTCGTCCTTCCAAGAAATCTGCGCCGCGTTTTCGCCGCTACAGCCACCAGCGCCTCTGCACGACCGGACGAGATCCCCGGGCGTCGGCGTGGCGCATCCGTTCCGTCGATCCCGTTCGACGCCAACCGGTTTGCACGGGACGGCTGACGCGTCGCACCATCACGCCAGATGCGCGCGCACCGGATGATCCCGGCCCCGAATGTCGACCGTCAGCGTGCGGGTGAAGCTGCGGCCGGGCGGAACCCCTCCCGCAGCCCGCAGGCAGGCATCGGACACCACGAGGCGACCGTCGAGATCCCGCGTGGCGCGCTCCAGTCGGCTTGCCACGTTGACAACGTCGCCGATAACGGTGAATTCGCGCCGTTCGCTGGTTCCCACGTTGCCGACGATGACTTCGCCGAAGTGCAGGCCGATCGCCACGCGGATGGGCTCGGCGCCGCGTAACGTCCGCTTGGCGTTCCACGCGGCATAGGCGTCCAAAAGATCGAAGGCACAGGAGAGCGCCCGCTGGCCCGCATCGGTCTGCGGCTCGACGCCGCCGAACGTCGCCATGATGCCATCGCCCAGAAACTTGTCGAGCGTACCGCCGCTGGGAAGCAGCACGGCGCATCCCCGTTCCTGAAAGCTGCGCAGAAGCGCCAGCGCCTGCTCGGGCGAGCGCTTTTCCGCCATGTGCGTGAAGCCGACGATATCCACGAACATCACCGCAACCTCGCGCTTGGAGGGCGCGCCGAAGCTTGGGCCATCGTCTCCCATGGCATGCGCGACATCGGGCGACACATAGCGCGCGAGCGACTGCCGCACGGCATTGTCCTTGATCTGGGCGATCAGCGTGTTGCGGCTGCGCAGCACAGCAATAGCGAGGAACAGGGTGAATAGCCCGGTCGTCACCACCTGCACCCACATCTGGGCGAGGCCGACGAAGTAAGGATTGAGAAACCGCTCCAGCGCCTGCATCTCCGTCAGGTCGCCGGCATCGCCGAACCTGACGGTATCCACCCTGTCGTAGATGCTGTTGATGCCGAAGGACCAGACCGCGATTATGATGCCACCGGTCCACACGACGAGGATCGGCGAATAGGTCAGCGCAGATTCTGCAAGCAACAAAAGCACATAGAGGAATTCCGGGCCGCGTGTCCGCGTCTGGATCGGCCAGTCGGACGCAAAGTCGCCGAAGGGCGGGAGAAGGATGGTGGACGTGATGAGGGCGACGTCGAGGATGGTGCAAGCGAGCTTGATCGTCCAGGCGGCCGGATGGCGGCGGGTTGCATAAGGGATGTAGCTGAGTGCAAGGAAGGCGAGACTGATAGCGAGATAGTAGATGTTGCGCGGCCAGGCGGTGCTGACCAGAAGCCAGAGCGCAATGACGGCCACGGCGCAGAGCCGCACGCGGAACGCGGTCGCCAACCCCGTCAGTTCCGCATCGTGCAGCCGCCGCGACTGCTCGTCGGACGTCGAGCGCCCTGGCAGCGCGGCAGACAGTTGAAGCTGAAGCCATTCGAGCATCAGATGCGTTCACTCCCTGCAGCCGTCCTCCACAGATCTTGCTACATCAAGAAGGGGCTGAATGACATCCGTAAGATCTTGGGATGGTTCGAGAGTGAGAGCGTTGAAATGGAGGAGACCAAACGACCGAGCGCAACCTCCTGAGCGCCGGAGAGCGGCGTCACCATCGTCGCTGCCGCCAGCGCATATTCGGCCTGCGCCCGCATGTCCGCTACAGATCCGCCCTCCCGTTTCGACGTCGAACTCGCGCAACGCCGACAGCCAATCCGTGCAGACGGCAGACCATCTCTCGATCTTTGAGAATACCGCTGCTCGCGGCTCAATCTCAGATTTTGGCTGGCGTTTCCAGCAGGTGGAGCAGGTCCGGATGGTGCTTGGCTGCGACATCGGGATGCGAGCGCAGGCGGCTCTTCAGGTGGTTGATACCGACCTCGCGGAAGATCGGGTTAAGGGGATCGACGGTAACGCCGCGTTCGCCGCGCTTCAGGCTCTCGGGCAACGGAATGACGGGGATGGTGGCGTCGTAACGGGCGCCGAGGAAGAAGGCGACGGAATAGCGTTCGCTGCCGGCGGGCGGCGTCACCACGCCGTGCACGTCGGCGCGCACGAAGCCGTTCGTCGCGAGTTCCAGAAGCTCGCCGCTGTTGATGATGAAGGTTCCCGGCACCGGAGGCGCGTCGATCCACACGCCCTCTTCCGTGCGGATGCGCAGGCCGGGCACCGTATCCTGCAGAAGCACGGTCACGAAGCCGCCGTCCTTGTGGGCGCCGACGCCTTGGTCGCTGCCTGCCTCATTTCGACCCGGGTAGCGGATGATCTTCAGAAGCTGCGAGGGAGATGGCTCGTAGATATCGGCGAATGCGTTTTCCGGCTGGCCGAGGGATAGCGCGATCGCCTTGAGCACGTCGATGCCGATGCGGGTGACTTCGGCCTGGTAACGCAGGAGCAGCGGTCGCAGCTCCGGCAGGGCCTCCGGCCACTGGTTCGGTCCATAGAGCCGGTTCCATGGGGTCTCGGGGCCAGCCTCGACCGGCTGCCCTTCGGTGTTGATATCGAGCTGTTCGCGCCAGTCCTGCTCGCCGCGTGTCCGCTCGTATCCGGCGCGATTGTATCCGCGGAAATGCGGTGATTTCACCATCTCGATCGACAGCTTGTCAGCGTCCGGAATAGCGAAGAAGCGCTTGGATGTCGCGAGCACATCGTCGATCAGGCTTTGCGGAACGCCGTGGCCGGTCAGGTAGAAGAAGCCGTGGTCATGGAGGACGCGCGTCAGTTCCGTAATGAAAAGGTCCCGCTCTTCGGGCGTGCCGTAGAACCGGGAAAAGTCGATCGTGGGCATATGCACGGGCTTGGTGTGAATCGTCATGGACTTGTTCCTCAAAGACGGCGGATGGGGAATGAAACGAGATGAGCCGCACCCGCGGCTTCTGAACGGCACCCTGTTTTCCGCGCGGACGATGCGACGCCCGCCAGCAAGCGCCGAACATTTTTCACGGTGACGTCGACGGCTTCCCTGCGCGCAACGTGAAAGTTTCAGCCGGCGGGCAGAGGCTCGCCGATCGAGAGCATCAGCCGATTTGCCCAGTTGAAGAACGCAGCGCCATGGATGACATCGGAGATCTCCTCGGTCGAAAGGCCGGCAGCCTTCAGGCGGTCGACATGGGTGGTGTCGAAGGCCGGAGGCGTCTGAGTCAGGACAACGGACGCCGCGATGATCGCATTCCAGCGTTCGCCGAGATCGACGTTCACGCCTTCATCCAGAAGACGCTGTACGTCCTCGCTGCGCTTTGAGAAATGCGAGGCAAAGCGGGAATGCACGGAGGCACAGAAGATGCAGCCATTTTCGCGCGAGGCGGCGGTCGCTGCCAGTTCCCGCTCGGCGCGCGGCAGGCCGTCTTCGACATTGTAGAAGATGTCCTTGTCCGTTTTCGTTCTCGCCTCCAGAACATCGGGGTCGCGCACCAGAAGCATGAAATAGGGCGATTTCGCGCGGGATGCCTCGACCAGACCCGCCCAGTGTCGATCGGTCAGTTGATCTTCCGCAAGCGGCGCCAGCCATGGCGTCCAGCCGATCTGATCCTGGGTGAAGGCGACGGGTGCATTCTCGACGGCGGGCGTGATGACGGGGTGTTGCAGGGGAGCGTTCATGAGGGCATCTCCGTTCAGGCGGCGGACAGGACTTTCAGACCGGCGACAACGCGGATCTGAAACGAAAGAAACGCGACGAGCTGGGACAGCGTGACGATGCCGGTGCTGCTCCAGCCGGCAGCCGCCAAGGCAGCGAGAGCTTCCGGGCTCGCCTCCCGCGGCCGGAAGACGAGCAGATGCGCATGATCGAGCGCCGCCGCCAGCCGCGCGCCGATCGCATCACGCTGCGCGGAAGCGACGGCGTATTGGAGGCCCGCCTTGTTTTCGACCGAGAGCGGTCCATCCGGATAAGCGCCATAAGGGCCTTTCGTGACACCGGCCTCGGCGGCAGCGAGAACGGTGGCAAGCAGCCTCTCCCCGTCCGGCTGGCCGGTCAGAAGTGCACCATAATGCTCGGTACTTGCGGTATCGGCATGCAGGACGGCCACGAACAATGCGACGGCGAAACGCTCGGCGAGGCTGACATCGTCGACGTTTACCGGCTGGAAGAGCGCCCGGTACGTCTTTTCCGCGTTGTCCCGCGTCACGGGTCGCCGCAAGCGCAGGGCCTCCAGCGGCGATCCGGTCGCGGTTCCCGCCAGCGTATCGATGATATCGGTCATGATGGTCTCCTTGTGCAGATGTCTGGGTGCAGATGTCTGGCGTATTTCGCCTCTTCGCTCTGGGGTCGTTCAGCGAGAGAAAGAGACGGAACCTATTCCGCCGCAGCGAGATGGCCGGCTTCACTGCGATGCCAGCCGAGGGTTGGCGCCACATGCGTTGCGATCAGCTCGATCGAGCGAAGGATGTCGGTATGCGGCGGATCGATGGAGTGGACCTGGAAGGTCAGATCGGTGGTGCGTGCCAGTGCATCATCGGCCTTCAGCGAGGCGATGACGTCGTCCGGCGTGCCGACGTGGCTGTCGAGGGCGCGGATGAGGTCGTGCACCGAGGTGCCGGGGATGCGATGCCCCGCTTCGGCAAAGCGTGCGGCAACGCGGGTCAGGCCGATGTCCGCGAGCCGCAGCGCCTCCTTGCGGCTCTCCGCCACGAACAGGCTGCGCGAGCCGAGGATGCGCGGCGCGCGGCCCTTGGGCAATGCCGCGAGATAGGCGTCGATAAGCGGATTCTGCAGGTCGGGCAGTGTCGCGTCCAGCCGGTCGGCGGGCCGCGGCTGCGTGCGCGACAGCATCAGCCCGTCGCCGGAGCGGCCGGCAAGCTCGGCGCCACCAACCGAAAACGTGGCCAGCCAGACGCGGTCGATCAGTGTCGGCGCCGGCGGATAGAGCATGTTACCGCTCGGCAAGGCTTTCCCGGCCCATGCCGTTCGGACCAACGCGAGGTTGCGCGCATAGACCTCGCCGCGCGTCGCGCTGTCGATGCCGAATTCCTCAAAGGATTCGCGCGTACCGCCCGTGCCGAAGCCCACCTCAAGGCGGCCGTTAGACAGCAGTTCGAGGACGGCGGCATCTTCGGCAACCCGGATCGGATTTTCCATGGGCAGGGTGATGACGCCGGTGCCAAGCCGGATGCGCTCCGTCCGCGCCGCGACATAGCCAAGGAACACGCTCGGCGAAGGAAGCCCACCCTCCTCCGGATGGAAGTGATGCTGGGCGATCCAGGCGCTGTCGAAGCCGAACGCCTCGGCATGGCCGATCTGCTCGGCTGCCAGCCTGTAGCGTTCGCCGGGGGAGACATCATCGAGGAGGCGGGTGAAGAAGCCGAGGCGCTTGCGGGCCGTTGCTGTTTCGCTTTTTGCCAGGGTCATGCCGGATATCCTTCTGCCGTCTCGGACGGATTGGACCGCGCGCCTTCTGCCTGACGTCGGCGCCCGGGAATGGCCTCGATGAGGTCGCGCGTGTAGGCGCTCGTAGGCCGCTCGAACACCGCCTCAACCGAGCCATGATCGACCTGACGGCCCTCGTGCATCACCGAGACGCTGTCGGCGATCTGCCGGACGACGGCGAGATCGTGCGAGACGAAGAGATAGGTGAGCCCGAGATCCGCCTGCAGTTCGGCAAGCAGCGAGAGGATCTGCGCCTGCACGGTCACGTCGAGCGCCGATACGGCTTCGTCGAGAATGACGAGCTTCGGTTCGAGGATCAAGGCCCGGGCAATCGCGATGCGCTGCCGCTGGCCGCCGGACAAAGCATGCGGGCGGCGGGCAAGCGTTGCCTGCGTCAAGCCGACCCGGTCGAGGATGGCGGCCACGCGCCGGGCCCGTTCGTCGCGTGCCACGGGGGCGAAGTTCAGGAGGGGTTCCTCAATGATGGAAAACACCGACTGGCGCGGATCGAGCGATGCCAGCGGGTTCTGGTAGACCAACTGCACCTTGCGGCGGAACTGCCGCAGCGTTTCACCCTTCAACGTGCGAGCGTCGAGGCCGTCGATGAGGATGCTGCCAGATGTCGGCCGCTCGAAGCCGGCAATCGCGCGAATGGTGGTCGTCTTGCCCGACCCGCTCTCACCCACGATCGCATGCGTCGTGCCCGGATCGATCCCAAAAGATACACCGTCCACCGCCCTCTGCACGCCGCCGTCCGGCAGTGCGAAATCCTTGACGAGATTTTCCACGGTTACGAGGGGCGTCTCTCCGGCGCGCGATCGCCGCACGATGCGGGCCGGGGCGGACAATGACGGTGCGTCGGCCAGGAGGCGTTGCGTGTAGGTGTTTTGCGGCGCAGTAAGAACGTCCGCGGTCGCCCCCTCTTCCTGGATCTCGCCGCCCTTCAGCACGATCAGCCGTGAGGAGCGATCGGCGGCCACGCCGAGATCGTGCGTGACGAAGAGCACCGCCGTGCCGAATTCGCGCCGGAGATCGTCGATCAGGTCGAGAATGCGCTTCTGCACGGTCACATCGAGCGCGGACGTCGGCTCGTCGGCAATGATCAGCGCCGGTTCGAGCGCGATGGCGATAGCGATCAGCACGCGCTGTTTCATGCCGCCGGAAAGCTCGTGCGGATATTGTCGGGCCCGGACCTCCGGCTGCGACAGACCGACTTTGGTCAGGAGTTCGATGACTCTCCTGTCTGCAGCCTTTCCCCTCGCCTTCCCATGCACGGTCAGGATTTCCCGCACCTGCGCACCGATCGTCATCACCGGATTGAGCGAGCCGGTGGGGTCCTGCGGAATGAGGCTGACGACAGCGCCGCGCACGGCATCGAGCCGCTTCTGGCTCCACCGCGTGATGTCGGTTCCGTTGAGAAGGATGGCGCCGCCGTCCACCCGGCCGTTTCCCTGGAGAAGGCCGATCACCGCCTGTGCGATGGAGGTCTTGCCCGAACCACTTTCCCCGACCAGTGCCACGACCTCTCCCGGAAAGACCTGGAGGCTGACGCCGTTGACGGCGCAATGCGGGACATTCGCATCATAGGAGACACGCAGGTTGCGGATGTCGAGGATCGGCATGGTCATGATCCGGCTCTCCCGAACGACTGGCTGATGCGGTTGGCCGAGAGAACGACGATAACGACGATAAGGCCGGGCGCCGCCGTCAGCCACCACGCCGTTGCGAGGTAATTGCGGCCTTCGGCAATGAGGAGGCCCCACTCCGGTGTCGGCGGCGGTGCGCCGTAGCCGAGGAAGCCGAGCGTCGAGATCTGCAGCAGGGCCCAGCCGAACTGCAGGGCCGTGAAGGCGAAGACCGACGTCAACGAATTCGGCAGGATATGCCGCCAAAGAACCTTTACGAAGCTGCCGCCGCTGCCAAAGGCGGCTTCGACATAGTCGGACCGGCGCACGCGAACGACTTCCGAGCGCGTCAGCCTGGAAAAGCCTGCAATCGCCGTCGCACCGACCGCAATAGCCGAGTTGAACGTGCCGAAGCCGAGAAGGATGATGATGCTCAGAGACAGCAGCAATGTGGGGATGGAAAGCAACACATCCACGAGGCGCATGAGCAGATCGTCGATCCAGCCGCCAACCGAACCCGCGAGAATGCCGATCGTCGTGCCTGCCAGAAGCCCGACACCGACGGCGGCGAGCGCTCCGGTGAGCGAATGGACGGAACCGTGCACGATGCGGGAAAACAGGTCGCGTCCGAGCGAATCCGTGCCCAGCAAATGTGCCGCGCTCGGTGCCTTGAGCTGTCCGCCGGGCACCCCTTCCACGGGATTGTAGACCGTGAAGAGGCCGGGTGCCATGGCCCAGAGGAGAACGGTGGCGAGCACCAGCCAAGCGAGGACGAGACTGGGCGATATGCCGCGCCAGACCCTGAAGCGCGCGGCGGTGCTTGGCGTTGCAGCCGACGCAGCCGAGGCCGGCACAGACCGCCGGTCGAGAATGTCGAAACTGGTCATCAGGCACCTGCTCGGGGCTTCAGCCTCGGATCGAGGAAGGGATAGGCGAGATCGACGATCAGGTTGATCGCCACGAAGATCGCGGCGGAAACGATGACGACCGCCTGGAGAACGGCAAGGTCCTGATAGCTTACTGCCCGCTCCGTCAGGCTGCCGATGCCGCTGAGGCCGAAGACGGTTTCGGTCACGACGGCGCCGGCCAGAAGCTCGCCGAAGAGAACGCCGGCAATGGTGAGGACGGGCAGAACGGCGTTGCGGGCGACGTGGCGGAACAGGACGCGGCCGCGCGAGGCGCCCTTGGCGCGGGCGACGGAGACGAAAGACCGGGTTTCGATCTCGTCGAGGTTACGGATAAGAATCTGCGCCAGCGGTGCGGAGATCGGCACAGCCAGCGTGAGAACAGGGAGGATGAGGCTTTCCCACGGGCCTGGGTGGATGACCGGGACCAGCTTGAGCCGAAAAGAGAAGATCTGGATCAGCATGATGCCGAGCCAGAAGACGGGAATGGAGATGAACAGCGCCGGGATGGACTGGATGAGATCCCGCAGGCGGCTGCCGGCCGAAAAACTGGACAGGAAGGCGAGAAGTGCGGCGAGGATGACGGCTGTGGCAAAGCCGAGCGATGCGAGTGTCAGCGTGGCCGGAAGGTTGACCGCAAGTTGCGCCGAGACGGGAACGCCGGCCCGAACAGAATAGCCGAAATCGCCGGTGAGCACATTTCCAAGCGATGCCGCATATTGGGCGAAAAGACTGCCGTCCACCGCATAATCCGCTCTGATTTCTGCGATCTGCTCGGGGCTCAGCCCGTATTCGGGGTTGAGGAACTTGATCAGCACGGCATCGCCCGGCATGGCCTGCAGCAGCACGAAGGAGAGGGTGAAGGCGGCCCAGAGAACCAGCACCGCCTGTCCGATGCGTGCAATAACGAATTTCAGCATGACGTCTCCGCATTCTGAACTTTGACCGGCGATCGATCCCGCCGCCGGTCAGAGGCTCATTTGTCCAGCCAGACGCTATAGAAGCTCGGACGGCCGACCGCCTCGAAGGCAAGCCCGTTGACATAAGGCGCTGACGCATAGACCTGTGGCTCTTCGAAGATCGGGATCGCATAGGCTTGATCGAGCACGTAAGCCTGCGCCTCGGCTGCCGCTTTCAGGCGCTTCTCGCGATTCGGCTCCGTTGCGATCGTCTCCAAGATACCATTGAGCTTCGGATCGACGAACGACTGGACCTTGTCGCTCGGCCCGCCCTTCTGGCGCAGGACATCGCGGTTTTTCGGATAGTACTGGCTCTTGAGCACGTCCGGATCCGCCCGTCCGACCATGGCCGGTGAAACCGGCGTCTTCAGGGGATCGAGATCGTCGACCGTGCGGCTGCCGGCGTCGCCAGCAAGCACGTTGAGAGTCACGCCGACCTTGCCCCATTGCTGAGCGACGAGCTGAAGCGTGGCGCGGTTTTGCGGCTGCGGCAGCGACTCGTAGGCGGTCAACACTAACTTCCGCCCGTCTTTCTCGCGGATGCCGTCCGCTCCGGGCTTGTAGCCGGCTTCGTCCAGAAGCGCCTTTGCCTTCTCGGCATCGAAGCCGAGTTTCGCGGTCTCATCCGCATAGCCGATGGCGCTGGATGCGAGGATGGAGGTGGCGACCGGGTAATTGGCCGAAAAGAGCGTGGACACGATCTCCTTCGTGTTGGTGGCGAGCGAGAGCGCCTTGCGCACCTTCACGTCGGCAACCAGCGGATTATCCGGACGGAAGACGATGCTGTTGTTCACGCCGCGCGTGCTGGCCGCATAGATGCGGAAGTCCTGGCTTTCCACCTGCGGCTCGTCATAGGCCTGGATCTGCCGGATAAGATCCGCCTGCCCCGCAAGCAACGCGCCGATCCGCACGCTATCCTCGCCGGTGACGATGTAGCTGATGCCGTCGATGTAGGCCCGACCCTGATGCTCCAGCTTCGCCGGGCCCCACGCATAGTCTTCGCGCGCCTTGAGGTTGAGTTCCTTGCCGAGCGTCTCGCTTTCGACGACGAAGGGACCGGACCCGACGATCTTCGTCGCGTCGCCGAGCGTCTCGAACGGAAGCGTCAACGTCTTCAGCGAGACGAGACCGGAGCCTATGACCGAAGTGCCCTGCAGAAAGCCGGGCGAAGGCTTCTTGAAGTAAAACTTGACCGTCTGGGGATCGACGACCTCGCTGCGATCGTAATTGTTGACGACCTCGGAGACCGGGTATTTCAACGCCTTGTCGCCGACGCCGAAAACGTCGAAATTCCGGGCAACGGCTGCCGCGTCGAGCGGACTCCCGTCGGAGAAGGTCACGCCGGAACGAAGCTTGAACGTGTATTCCGTCGCATCCGCATTCACCTGCCAGGATTCCGCAATCCAAGGCTCAACCTCCAGCGTCTTGGGGTTCTGGTACGTCAGCTTGTCGGTGATCTGGTTGAGAATGCCGCCATTCGGGTAGAAGCCGCCCGCCGGAGGATAGAGATTGGTGTGCGTCTGCTGCTCCAGATAGATCAGCGTTCCCCCTTTGACCGGCTCCGCAGCGTGCGCCCCAGACGCGCTCACCGCCGTGGCAGCCAGAACGGCTGCAAGAGTAAAGGATGTTAAGGAGACTCGGCTTTTCATCAGACACCTCTGGAATTTGATGATTTCAGGGTAATCCTTTCCGATTATGGGGCAATGCAGTCTATAAGATTACTATACTAAATTTCCCACCAAGGACGGATGAAATCACTCACGCTGAAGGTCGCGGGAAAATATGGAGGGAACGCGATCCTTCATAGTCCTATCGGTGGATCGCGTCAGGAGGGAGCCGGTCGGGCCCGTCTGACAGTCTGCGCGTCATCTTCTAGATAACCCGCAGACGGAATGATCTCGAAGACATCGGACGACGTGGCACGGCTGACCTGGTTAGAGGTAACGCGTGTGTTCATTGTCCATTGGCCCCGAGCACCATCCCTTTGGGACCGGTGACGGTCATCGGTCGATCCGGGCCTGCTGCTGGGGCGAATAACGTTCGCCCTGAATAGCGATCCCGGCAACGGCGGCGTTAATCGCAGCCAGGTCCGCTTCTGACAGGGTGATGTCCGTCGCCGCGATGTTCTCATCCAGACGATGCAGCTTGGTGGTTCCCGGAATCGGCACGAATGTCGGGCTCTGTGTCAGGACCCATGCCAGTGCCAGCTGCGCAGGCGTCACGCCCTTGTCCTGCGAAATCCGGGCCAGCGTATCGACGATACCTTGGTTGGCGGCACGGTTTTCCTCGCTGAAACGCGGGACGGAATTGCGGAAATCGTTCTGGGTGAAGCTCGTGCCCGCATCGATCGTGCCGGTGAGGAAGCCTTTGCCAAGCGGGCTGAAGGGGACGAACCCGATGCCCAGTTCCTCCAGAACCGGAAAGATCCGCTCCTCCGGCTCCCGCCACCACAGCGAATATTCGCTCTGCAACGCTGCGACCGGCTGGACGGCATGCGCGCGGCGGATATTGGCGACACCTGCCTCCGACAGTCCGAAAGCGCGGACCTTGCCTTCCGCAATCAAGTCCCTGACCGTGCCGGCGACGTCCTCCATCGGCACGTTCGGATCGACCCGGTGCTGGTAAAGGAGATCGATATACCCCGTCCGCAAGCGCTTCAGGGAGTCCTCGACGGTGGCGCGGATGTGGTCCGGCCGGCTGTCCATGCCGCCGCCGCCGGGGATGTCGAAGCCGAACTTGGTGGCGATCACCACCTTGTCGCGGATCGGCTGCAGCGCCTCGCCGACGACCTCTTCGTTCTTATAGGGTCCATAGACCTGGGCGGTATCGAAAAAGGTAATGCCGCGCTCGAAGGCGCCCCGGATGAGCTTGATGCCGTCAGACGGTTCGAGCGGCGTTCCGTAGGATTGGCTGATCCCCATGCAGCCAAGGCCGATCGCTGAAACGTCCAGACCACTTGTGCCGAGTTTACGTGCTTGCATGATGCGTCTCCTTTGAGATTGGTTGACCGAACGTCTACTTTCCGAACCCGCTCGCCCTAGCGGTAGGAAGCGGTGAAACCGCCATCCATCAGGATGTCGCTGCCGGTGACGAAGGGCCCTTCGGACCCCTTGGCGAAGGCCTGAGAGCCGTCACGTTCGATGTCCGTTGGCGCGCATCCTTTCCGTCGGATGTGTGCCAAGATACGCTTGTCAGATCATTCTGATTAGATGGTATGATCCGCATGAACATATGCAGGAGAGCCATGAATGCTACGCGAAAACCTGAACGACCTGCTGGCCTTGCGCGCGGTGGCACAGGAGCGGAGTTTCACCAAGGCAGCCGCAAAGCTCGGCTTTTCACAATCGACTCTCAGTCATACGATACGGGAACTGGAATCCCGGCTCGGGGTCCGGCTGCTCACCCGCACGACGCGGAGCGTGGCGCCCACCGAAGCGGGCGAGCGACTGCTGCAGTCGATCGGGCCCGATCTTGATCACATTGAGGGCGAACTGGCGGCGCTGAGCGACTTCCGCGACCGGCCGGCCGGCACGATCCGTATCACGTGCAGCGAACATCCCGCCGACGCCATCCTGCGTCCCGCCCTGCAGAAGATCCTGCCAGCCTATCCGGACATCCGCGTGGAGGTGATCCTCGACAACGGGCTCACCAACATCGTGGCGGAACGGTATGACGCCGGCATCCGCCTGGGGGAGCAGGTCGACAAGGACATGATCGCGGTACGGGTCAGTCCGGAGGTCAGCATGGCGCTGGTCGGGTCACCCGGCTACTTCGAAAACCGCGACATGCCGCTGACCCCGCGCGACCTGACCGAACATAACTGCATCAACCTGCGCCTGCCGACCTTTGGCGGGCTTTATGCCTGGGAGTTCGAGAAAGATGGCCAGGCACTGAACGTGCGGGTCGACGGCCAGCTGACCTTCAATACCGGGAGCCAATCGCTGAAAGCCGCCATTGCCGGGCTTGGACTTGCCTTCGTCACAGCGGACATGGCCCTGCATGCGATCAGCGAGGGCAGGCTTATCCGTGCCCTGGAAGACTGGTGTCCCCCCTTTCCGGGCTATCACCTCTACTACCCCAGCCGACGCCTGCCCTCACCTGCCTTTGCGGTCCTACTGGAGGCTTTGCGTTACCGAGGCTGATCGCAACAGTGCGCGATACCCCGTGCACTTGAAATTGCAACCTTAGATTGCTCCAGTGCGTTAATTAAGTATAATAAAAGAAAAGGCCGTGCAGAAGCAGGGTGTCAGATTGAGCGCCTAGGTAAACAGCCTCGTGTCGCGCGCTGTATAAGCCGAACTATTGTCCGAGAGATGCTCGATAGCATGAAGCGCTCTCGTTGCGCGGAAGCGTTTCTCGACTGCCTCCAGCATCATATCGCGCACGTCTGAGCCGGAGATGCCTGCATTGGCGACCGCCGTCCAGGCGATGATCTCGTGGTCGAAGGCGTTGATGATGAAGGCGAGACGAATGACCTCGCCATTCCAGCAGGTGGACTCCAGCCCAACGGAGCACCAGCGCAGGTTCGAGCGTATGACCATGATCTTGCCGTCGTTGATGCGGTCTTTGCGAACGGCCGTATGGTTCTCCAGCAGCATGCCCATGATGCGATGAACCCACTTAGCGTTGACGACAGGCTGATCGGCGGCAGGAGGGCAACGACAACGGGAAGCGGGATGAAGGTCATGGGGAGAGACGGTTTTCGAGATGCTGACCTGAGACCCACTTTCCCACCAGTTTTCAGAGAGTCTTGGGTTTTTAATCTGGCCTCATGCGGCCTGTTTTTCCATAGCTATTTTCATTGCGAACTCGTTGGGGGTGATGTTGCCCAGCGACGAGTGCGGTCTGTTTCTGTTGTAATCCTCCTTCCATGCAGTGATTGCGGCGCGGGCCTGAGCGAGCGACGAGAACAGCGTCTCGTTCAGGCACTCATCGCGGAAGCTGCCGTTGAAGCTTTCGACGAAGCCGTTTTGCATCGGCTTGCCGGGGGCGATGTAATGCCATTCCACCTTGGTCTCCTGGCACCATTTGAGGATGGCCATGCTGGTCATATCCCCCCGTTGTCCGAGACAATCGTCCTCGGTTTTCCGCGTCTGGCGATGAGACTGTCCAGTTCGCGGGCAAGCCTTGCGCCTGACAGGGATGTATCGGCAACCAGGCATAGGGATTCTCGGGTGAAGTCGTCGACGACGGCCAGGACCCGAAAGCGGCGACCGTCGGTGAAGGCATCGCTGACGAAGTCCAGGCTCCAGCGCCCGCCCGGACGCAACGGCAAAGCCAGAGGACGTCTCGTGCCCAAGGCCCGCTTTCGGCCGCCACGCTTGCGCACCGTCAGCTTCTCCTCCCGGTAGAGACGCCGAAGCTTCTTCAGGTTCATGACGATCCCCTGCCGGTCGAGCATGACGTGGATACGGCGATAACCGAAGCGCCGCCGTTCGGACGCCAGCTTCTTCATGGCCTCGCGGATGGATGCATCGTCAGGCCGCACGCTGCGATATCGCATGCTCGACCGATCCACCGACAGAACCTCGCACGCCCGACGCTGGCTCACCCCGTGCTGCGCACAGACGTGAGCCACCGCATCCCGCTTCACATCGGGCGTCACCATTTTTTTGCAGCGACATCCTTCAGGATCGCATTGTCCAGCACGGCCTCGGCGAGCAGCTTCTTCAGCCTGGCGTTCTCGTCCTCAAGCGCCTTCAGTTTGCGGGCATCCGACACGTCCATGCCGCCATACTTTGCCTTATATTTGTAGAAGGTTGCGTCCGAGATGCCGTGCTTGCGGCAGACATCGACTGTCTTCGCGCCCGCCTCCTGCTCCTTCAATATCCCGATGATCTGTTCTTCCGTGAACCGTGAACGCTTCATTCGTCCGTCTCCTCATTGTGACGGACTCTACCAAAATCTGGAGGAAGTTCAGGGGCTCAGGTCACGTGGATGCGCCAGGTTGTCATCTCTCGCCCTACCAGCTCAGTTTGATAACAACTTCCAACGCCCCAAACGCACAAAACCCCCGCACGCGAGAGCGTCGGGGGTTTTGTGCGTTTGTGACTGTGTTATTTGATTTGGTTGCGGGGGCAGGATTTGAACCTGCGGCCTTCAGGTTATGAGCCTGACGAGCTACCGGGCTGCTCCACCCCGCGGAAGGGATTGTGACTGA